>NZ_QGTS01000056.1 GCF_003182475.1 Mangrovibacter plantisponsor | reverse complement strand
GCCCGGGCAGGCTCATGATAAAACTGCTCCATCCGTCTTAACGCTTCACGCGTTCTGATGGCCACCTCCGACTCCCGGCTCAGGCTGAACGAGGCGTGGTAACCCGGCGTGGCAAACCCTTTCAGTTGCGGGTCATCACGCACCTGCAACCGGGCACCTTCACGGAGTGCCAGAATACTTTCCGACACCATCAACTGGTGAATCACCTTCTTTTGCCCGGTGTACGCCGCCAGTGCGTCCGTCACGTCCAGCCGGCTGTGGTTTAATTCCTGTACCACCCCGACAATGTCATCCAGCACCACGGCACTGACCGGCGCACCGTACTGTTGTTCCGCACGGGCAAGGTGCATTCCCAGTACCCGCTGCTTTTCCCTGTTGGTACGCGGGTAAAATCCGTGTACCCCGCCCGGGGTACCGCCACGGCCGGCCACCGACGGGAAGGATTCCACGGCAAACTCAGCGACCTGTGCTTTCAGGGTGTCCAGGGAAGGCTCCAGCGCCCGGTGCCGGTACGGCTGCGTGGCACTCACCTGCCCCCCGGACAGGGTCAGTTGGGTAAAACGCGCAGACGGGCCGTTTTTGCTGCGCCAGGCATCCAGGACATCCATGCTCCACGGGTCACTGCTGAATGCCATGCGGATATCCGTGTGATGGGGTGCAATGGTGATAAAACTGGCCAGGATGTCATGGTGCTGTCTCCGGCAGGCGGTATTCAGGGGCGGGATGTCCGGGCTGGCCGGCATCTCTTCCACATTAAACTGGCGCAGGTACCCTTCCGGGGTTACCTGGTATCCCTGCCAGATTTCCCCGTCCAGCAGTACATAGACGTACCCGCCACGCAGGGTGCGCAGGGCGTATTTGAATTCCCCACCCGCCAGGGGAACCGCCTGCTCAGGCACCGCCGGACGCCAGGCAGGATGCACCAGAAAAGTGGGCACGGCCGCCACCCGCAACGGGTAAATGGCCACACCCTGCCGGCTGCAGGCTTTACAGCCGGAGGGCGCTGCCGCAGCCTGGCGTGCTGCGAGGGCATTACGGGCAATCTGTTCTTTGATATTCATCGCCGGAACTCCTTTCCGTTAAAGGCCCGGCAGGATGCAGGGCC
>NZ_QGTS01000055.1 GCF_003182475.1 Mangrovibacter plantisponsor | reverse complement strand
TTCCACAAACACCAGGTTCTGTTTTACCTGGTGCAGCATATTTTGCAGTTCGGGGCTGGATTGTTGATTTTGCGCGGCAGTGGCAGCAGAAGTTGTGGCCGGATGGTTATCGCAGGCACTCAGAAATAAAGGGGCCAGCAGCAGAAAAGTCCTTTTGTTCATTATTGACTCCGTTACGGTTTTACGGGATTCAGGCTGTTGACCACACAACGAACGGTTGTTGTCAAAAGAACCCCCGTGTCCGGTTTTCTTTTAGACCGGGTAATGGTTAGCCCTTCAAATGGACCAGAGAAACCCGCCCCACGGAGTACTTTGGTATACTGGGGCTCCGTATCATCAATCCCATCAAGACTCTTATAGACCGGTTTTTCCGGCCCCCGGGGGTTAACCGCCGGGGAGTGCTGGTAATAGTCCGGGTCATACCAGTCCTGCATCCACTCATAGCCATTCCCTGCCATATCGTAAAGCCCCAGCGGGTTGGGCGGGTAACGGTCTACAGGCATCGCCACCATAATCCCTCCCTTCAGCCCCATTTGCTGGGCAAACTCTTTCCGGTCCGATGAACCTGAAATATTAATTCCCCGGTGAATGCTGTCCATTTCCAGCACGCCGCTGTTGGTGCCGACAATAAAAAACTGCCCCCGGCTGCGGGCGGCGTACTCCCACTGTGCTTCCGTTGGCAGGGCAAAAGGCAGGCCACTGACTTCACCCAGCCAGGCACAGTATTGTTCGGCTTCATACCAGTTCACATGCGCCGGGGTGTTGGGTAATTTATTCAGCGAGTCCATCCACTCCTGGAAAAGCCCGCCATTAAACTGTCTTAATGACAGATTATTTAATTTAAGGTAGAGCTGGTATTCCTGGTTGGTGGTTTTAAACCGGCTGATGGAGTAACTGCTCAGCGTGACTTTATGCAGCGGCTTGCTGTCTTTATTAACGTCATAGCGCAGTTTTTCCGGCCCATATTCCCGGCCAAAATCCCCCATCAGAAAGTCACCGCCTTCCACAAACACCAGGTTCTGTTTTACCTGGTGCAGCATATTTTGCAGTTCGGGGCTGGATTGTTGATTTTGCGCGGCAGTGGCAGCAGAAGTTGCGGCCGGATGGTTATC
>NZ_QGTS01000054.1 GCF_003182475.1 Mangrovibacter plantisponsor | reverse complement strand
AGGGCCTCGGGGAGTGACTGTGGTACCGGCGATTTCTTTGCTTCTTCCAGCTCCAGCCAGCGATCAATAACCCGTTTACGCAGCACGACGTTGTACCCGGACACCAGTGTCAGGCATAAATCACGCGGCAGTTGATAGCACGGATATGAACGCCCACGGTCATCCCGGTAATCTCCCGAAAACTGGGGAGATTGAATTTCGAGCTGTAGAAACATGTTGCGGATGTCAGCCATAACATGGTCATGTCGTTTCTCACACAGGCCAGCAATTTCCAGACTGGACATGGCTGGGAAACCCGGATCATTAATAACGTTCATTAAACTGCTCATACGTTCTCCACTGTTCAGGCGGCTGCACCCGCCGGTTTGTACAGACTTATCGTGATTTCAACTTTCCCGCCCTTCACTACCGGCCCCCACTCAATCAGCATCTTTTTAACCTGGCTGTCGTCTTCCCATACCCCGGCATGAGTCAGGGAATCGAACAGCGCCTTGTTGTAGTTATCCAGGTCACGGCGCTGGTTGTTCGGCGGAAACAAAACGATTTCAACCTCTGCCAGCTCGCTGGATGGCTTTGGCAAACGGCGTAACTGTTCAATGATGGCGGCACAGGCCGCACTCTGATATTTACGGCCCTCGGCACTGACCAGGATACGGCCAGCCATCGGCCCTTTGTTCGGGGAGCGCCAGTAGGCGTTAACGCTGGGTGGGAATGGCAAGATAAGCTTCATGACCGGAATCCCTCCGGAACCTGACTGTAATCAGTACCGGCATAACTGCCTTTGAAAGTGTCCACCCGACCAGTCGGCGATATGGCACCCGGTATCTGCCATTTGCCGTTGATGCATGCCGGGCGCCCGGCTTCATCCCACTTAAGTGCTTTCTGGTGGTACTCCTGGAAGTTCTCCGGGCCAAACAGTGTTTTGGGGCGCAGGTAGTCACACATTTTCGGGTCATCCAGCCATTTCGCCGTGGCGTAGTCCGTCACGCGGATCAGGTCTTCCGCCGTGAACATGTCAGCCAGGCGACCACGGATATACCCCATGGTGGTTTTGCCATCGCGATAACTGGATTTGGTTACCTGGTTGAAATGTTCCAGAACGGCAGTTGCCGGATCCTCTGGCGTGTTGTCGGGTTGCCCGGCAACCTGACAAGAAGGTTTTTTACCTGATGGATCAGTAGTTGAATTTACTGACGGATCCCCGCCAGATTCTGA
>NZ_QGTS01000053.1 GCF_003182475.1 Mangrovibacter plantisponsor | reverse complement strand
CTCCGTGTGCCGCTGTTTTATGCCGAAATGGATAACAGCCAGGCCAACACGGAAACCGACAGCGGGGCATCACTGATTATCGCCATGGCGAACACGGGCAGCAGCATCACGCGCAATAAGCTGGTGATCATGCCGTCTGCCGGGCTGGCCGGGAAACAGGCCGGGCGCGGAAGCCAGCTGGCACGTATGGTGAGCAAATACCGTAATGTTGATCCCTATGGCGAATTATGGGTAATTGCGGTGGATGCGCCGGAAGGGGACGCCGCCACCGGGACCCTCACCCTGACCGGTGCAGCACAGGCCTCTGGCACACTGAGTCTGTATATCGGAACCGAACGGGTGCAGTCAGCCGTTGCCACCGGTGACACGGTGAGTGAGATGGCTTCTGCTCTGGCGGATGCCATCAATGCTGACCTGGATTTACCCGTGACAGCTGCGGCAGCAGCAGGGGTGATAACCCTGACTGCCCGGCATGCCGGTCTGTGTGGCAATGAGATTCCTGTGGTGATGAATTACTACGATACCGTGGGTGGGGAAGACTTACCGGACGGTGTGACGGTCGCCATTGTGGCGATGTCAGGAGGGACCGGCGCACCGGAACTCGATGCCGCAGTGGCGGCGATGGGCGATGAAGCGTTTGATTTTATCGGCCTGCCATTCGGTGATTCCGCTTCGGTTGAAACCCTGGCGCTGGAAATGAACGACGATTCCGGTCGCTGGAGTTACGCCCGGCAGTTATACGGGCATGTTTATACCGCCAAAGCAGGCACCCTGTCTGACCTGGTGGCATTTGGTGACACCCAGAACAAACAGCATGTATCGGTGGCCGGGTATGAGCCTGAAACCCAGACGGCGGTGGATGAACTGGTGGCACTGCGCACGGCCCGTAATGCGGTGTTTATCCGTAATGATCCGGCCCGTCCCACGCAGACCGGTGTGCTGACCGGCGCACTCCCGGCAAAAGCCGGTTCACGTTTCATCATGACAGAACGCCAGTCGCTGCTGAAACACGGTATTGCCACAGCGTGTACGTCAGGCGGGGAGCTGTGTATTGAGCGCGATATCACCACGTACCAGACCAACAAGTACGGGGTGGCGGATAACAGCTATCTGGACAGTGAAACCCTGCATACCAGCGCTTACGTGTTACGCCAGCTGAAAAGTATCATCACCAGCAAGTACCCGCGCCACAAACTGGCCAATGACGGTACCCGGTTTGGTGCCGG
>NZ_QGTS01000052.1 GCF_003182475.1 Mangrovibacter plantisponsor | reverse complement strand
GACAGCACGGTGACCATCGGCACCGGCTTCACGGCGGGCACGGCGGCGAAGGAAATCACCTTCAGCGATGTCTTTACCGGCAACAGTATCAGCGGGGCAGAAAACATCGGTTCACAAAGCGTGGTGTGGAACGCGCAGGGGTATAACAACGCCGACGGCAACGTGGATGTCACTCTGACCAAAAACGACTACGTGGCGGTCATCAGCGACCAGAGCGTGGCGGGCGTGGCTGCGGCACTGGATAACGGCTACACCAGCAACAGCCTGTACAGCAGCCTGAATGTCTCCACCTCTGCCGAACTGGACCGGGCGCTGAAACAGGTGTCCGGTGCTCAGGCGACGGCGCTTAACCGGGAAGCGCGTATTCTGGGCCAGCGTTTCACCCGCCTGGCGGCAGAGGCCCCGGTTACCACCGACACGGGCCTGTCGTTCAACGTGGTGGCAAAAGGCGACCGGCGGGCCGAAATGGCTAACAAGGTCACCTACGACATGGTGGCGCTGGGCCAGCGCTTTGAGAGTGGTTTTGGTGAACTGGAGGCGCACTACGGTATGGCCCGGCTGTCCGGCAGTGGCGGTAACGCCATGAGCCGGGCTGGTGACAACGGGCTGACGGGCGGTTACAGCCAGTTCTTCGGGCTGAGCCACCACCTGAACCTGGGAGATAACCTGGGCTGGCACAACAGCCTGCGTTACGACCGCCACCAGCTGGACAGCCGCCGCGACATCCGCTTTGAAGGGGTGCACAACAGTGCGCGCAGCGACGTGCACATTCAGCAGCTGGCGCTGCGCAGTGAAGGGGCGAAAACCCTGGCCATTGGCGATAACCTGCGTGTGAAACCGTTCGCTGGCGTGGCGCTGCGCCACCAGATGACCGGCGGCATGCAGGAGCGCGGAGCAGGGGATTTCAACCTGAGCATGAGCCGTTACACGGAAACGGCGGTGGACGCGGTAACCGGGCTGCAGCTGAACTGGTCCGGCGACCGTGGCTGGGGCGCGCAGGCAGTACTGGAAGCGGGGCCGAACCTGGCATTCAGCCGCCAGGGGCGCACGGCCAGCCTGGCAGGGGCCTCCGGGCAGCAGTTCCGGGTGGAAGACGGCAAACGTGGTGGCGGGGTGAACAGCCAGGCCACGGCGGGTGCGCACTACCGCCAGGGCAGCCTGGATATCGGGGCGAATGCGTTCCACTGGCGTGAAGACGGCGCACAGGACAAAGGCTTCCTGTTAAACCTGACGCACCATTTCTGATAA
>NZ_QGTS01000051.1 GCF_003182475.1 Mangrovibacter plantisponsor | reverse complement strand
AGAGCAGCGCCTGGCGGCCACCGGGGTGAATATCACCAGCAACAATGGCGCACTGGTTATCACCGGCAATGTGCAGGTGGACGACCTGGCGGCAGTCCGCCCGGGTAATCAGGCGAGTACCACACCAGACTTAACCGGGGTGGCCATCAACGGCAACGGCAACCAGGTACAAATTGATGGTCTGGTAAGTGTCAACTATGCCGGTATGGTGGCTTCCCGCCCGGCAGCGGGGACCACCCGTAACGGGGTGCAGGTGGCGGGGGATAACAATACCCTGGTGATTAAAGGCGGGCTGGCGGTGGATTACACTTCGGAGTATATCGGCAGCAACTGGGGGGACCATAACCACGGCAGCCATTATGCCCTGTATATCAATGGTAGCGGCAATACTGTGCGGTTGAGCGGAGAAAGCCAGTTCCATAATAACGGCTTTGTGGCAGCTTTTGAGGCTGCGGGGAAAGTCGGTGTGTTGTACAGCACTGGGCGTAATAACATTCTGGTGCTGGATGAGAACTTTCGCCTGGAGGCCGTCAGTACAGACAAGGCCCATTACTCAACCCATGTTTTGTTCTGGGTGGATGGAGCAGGCAGTGTGTTGTATAACCGCGGGCACCTGGTTTCTGAAATGGCAGGTGGAGTGTTTTATGCCTTGAATGGTGCTCGAATAGTGAATGAAGGTTCAGTTACCGCCATCCTGAAACCCGCTAATGGTCATGTTGATACGGCAAATGCACTGATTGTCAATGGCCATAACCTGGAGAAGGGGGAGCTGGTGGTCAGCTCCTGGCTTACGCCTTTTAACTCAGGTCAGATTCACATGGGTGGAATTTGGGCAGGCAACCAGTATGCCGCTATGCTGGGTAATGATGACGCCGCAGTCAATGAAGGCCGTATCAGCGTGCGAGGCGCAGGGACTTACGGAATGACATCAAGGAATGGCACACTACTGAACAGCGGCACCATTGAGGTGGACGGCATGCAGTTACTGCCGGGTGAAGACGGCAACGACAGCGGTAACAAACAGCTGTTTACCGGCATGAACAACCGCGAACTGCGCGGTGCCGGCATGCACCTGTTTGAGTCCGGCACTGCCACCAACACCGGCTCCATTACCGTCACCAATTCCGGCACCGGGATGTTTGTCAGCGGCACCGGGGTGGCCTGGAACCAGGGCACCATCAATCTGGAAGCGGACGGCAGCCATAATCAACAGGGCTGGCTGTATGCCATGGCCGCCACCGGTAACGGGGTGGCGATAAACGACACCAC
>NZ_QGTS01000050.1 GCF_003182475.1 Mangrovibacter plantisponsor | reverse complement strand
TTCTACTATCAGAATCCTTTTCCTGTAGCAAAAGACGATACCGAATACTATCTGTTAACCAAAGACCATGTCTCTGTCAGTGAGTTCGAGGGCGAAAGCGTCCTGAAGGTGGACCCGAAAGCCCTGACCCTGCTGGCTCAGCACGCATTCCGCGATGCCGCTTTCCTGCTGCGCCCGTCGCACCAGAAACAGGTGGCCGCCATTCTCAGCGACCCGCAGGCCAGTGAAAACGACAAATATGTGGCGCTGCAGTTCCTGCGTAACTCAGAAATCGCTGCCCGTGGCGTACTGCCCACCTGCCAGGATACCGGCACCGCCATCATCATGGGGAAAAAAGGCCAGCGCGTCTGGACCGGCGGCGGTGATGAAGCGGCCCTGGCTCAGGGGGTGTACAACACCTACACCGAAGAAAACCTGCGTTATTCCCAAAACGCCCCGCTGGATATGTACAAAGAAGTCAACACCGGCACCAACCTGCCTGCCCAGATTGACCTCTACAGCGTGGATGGCGACGAATACAAATTCCTGTGCATCGCCAAAGGCGGCGGTTCAGCCAACAAAACCTATCTGTACCAGGAAACCAAGGCGCTTATCACGCCGGCCAAACTGAAAAATTACCTGGTGGAGAAAATGCGTACCCTGGGTACGGCTGCCTGCCCGCCATACCATATCGCGTTTGTGATTGGCGGCACTTCGGCTGAAAGCACCCTGAAAACCGTGAAGCTGGCGTCCACCCGCTATTACGACGGGCTGCCCACAGAAGGCAACGAACACGGCCAGGCGTTCCGCGATGTACAACTGGAACAAGAACTGATGACCGAAGCGCAGAACCTGGGCCTTGGCGCACAGTTCGGCGGGAAATACTTTGCCCATGATATCCGGGTTATCCGCCTGCCACGCCATGGGGCATCCTGCCCGGTTGGTATGGGTGTGTCCTGCTCCGCTGACCGTAATGTGAAAGCGAAAATCAACCGCGAAGGCATCTGGATTGAGAAGCTGGAAGATAACCCCGGTCAGTACATTCCGGCAGAGCTGCGTGGCGAAAATGAAGGCGAAGTGGTGAAAGTGGACCTGAACCGCCCGATGAGTGAAATTCTGCAACAGTTGTCGCAGTTCCCGGTTTCCACCCGGCTTTCCCTGAACGGCACCATCATTGTCGGGCGCGACATTGCCCATGCCAAACTGAAAGAGCTGCTGGACAGCGGTGAAGAACTGCCGCAGTACATCAAGGACCACCCGATTTATTACGCCGGGCCGGCCAAGACACCGGAAGGGTATGCCTCCGGCTCGCTGGGCCCAACCACTGCGGGGCGTATGGACTCCTATGTGGATTTACTGCAGTCTCACGGTGGCAGCATGATTATGCTGGCGAAAGGTAACCGCAGCCAGCAGGTAACGGATGCCTGTAAGAAACACGGTGGCTTCTATCTGGGCAGCATTGGTGGCCCGGCTGCGGTGCTGGCGCAACAGAGTATCAAGAGCCTGGAGTGCGTGGCTTACCCGGAACTGGGTATGGAAGCTATCTGGAAAATCGAAGTGGAAGATTTCCCGGCGTTTATCCTGGTGGACGACAAAGGTAACGACTTCTTCCAGCAGAT
>NZ_QGTS01000049.1 GCF_003182475.1 Mangrovibacter plantisponsor | reverse complement strand
TTCGGCTGGCTGAGATTATCCTCTGCGGAGGATACCAGCATTATTCTGTTACTGTGTTTTATCCTGCCGTTACTGGCTTCCGCGGTTCGCAGAATCAATGACGCCGGTTACTCGCGGTTTGTGATTATTCTGTTGGTGTTTTTCCCTTATATTCTTTTTCCCTTCCTGTTGTTGCCCGCCTCAGTGAATACCAGTAAGTAAATTCCTGTAACCTTTCAGGTATTACGACCCGGACAGCGGGCGGTTCACGCAGCAGGACCCGATAGGGCTGGCAGGCGGACTGAACCTGTACCAGTACGCGCCAAATGCGCAGGGCTGGGTGGATCCGTTGGGGTTGAGTAAGTGTAATGACCCATCTAAAGAAGCGACTAAATGGCAAGGTCCAGGGAATGATGACTATCCAGGGGGCGATGTTTATACTAATAGGAAATTGAAGAAGGGAACAATATTGTATGCTTTACATCCTAATGGAAATCAACAACCAGCCTATACAGTTACTTATCCAACTATAAGACAATTCAAAGGCGATCCTATTGGTTACCATCAAGCATTACAGATTAAGTTAGATCCTAGATGGCCTGTTAGAACACAAGCTAGAGCATACTATGTTTCAGAAGACATTAATGTTGCTTATGGGCGAGCTGGTGCGAATGAAATATATGGTAAAGGTGGTGGGTTGCAATTCTTCATTCCAGAAGAATTAAGGCATTTATTGATTCCTGGCAAGGTAATAGATATATGATTGATTTTAATATTGATATTTCTTCAGGTGCGTTACTTTTTAATGGTGAGCGTTTGGAGGCTAAAGACCACAATGAGTGGGTCGTTTCGTCGATTTATGATAAATTAAAAAATGTAAATGAAGCTAATCAGATAATTCCTTATCATTATTTGGTCAATGATATTTTATGGATGGGGAGAGTTTTTGAATTAACGATTAGGCCTGCATGTTTTGAAAATACTCCATTCATGTTATATTTTGTTAATAAGGGTGGGGTATATTATCGCTCACTATCTAACTGGGAGGAAAGGAGTGATATTAATATGTTGGAATATGAGATTGATGAGCTTTTTAACTGGCTTTTCAATGAGCTTCGCTTATCGGATGATTATGTGAAAATAGATCATGGCTATAGATGGGAGTTTTCTTGGGGGCGTATCTCGGTCTCTTTCGAAACAAAATCATTTAATTGTGGAATTTATATTAGTTATTATTAATGATGTCCATTTTTACTGTTTTGTTTAGCTGGTTTTGAATAAGTGATTCTTTAAATGAATTAAATAGGCGCGCCTGATATTGAATGCAATAGCTGAGGTATCAACCCCTCTTTTCACAATGAGTTTGATCCCTTTCAGCCAGAACTTACTGGCATAAAACCCGCGATGAAATCCGTTCCAGTGGCTATGTGATTGATACCCTGGAAGCCGCGCTCTGGGCTGTCTGGCACACCGATAATTTCCGGGATACCGTGCTCTCGCCGCCAACCTGGCGGATGACGCAGACAGTGTGGCAACTGGCTGGTGCACTTTATGGCTGGCAGGGCATCCCGGCAGAGTGGAGAACGAAACTGGCGCAGCATGAGCATATTGTGTCGCTTGCTGAC
>NZ_QGTS01000047.1 GCF_003182475.1 Mangrovibacter plantisponsor | reverse complement strand
CCCGTGACCAGCGCGGCCAGGCGGCTTCTTATGATGCAGTTGAAGAGGTCAAGCTTGCCCTGTGGAAAGCCCTGCTGGGTATGCGCCCGGATGAAGGCAGTGACATTGTTATTTATGCCGGTGGGCAGTTGCTGGATATGGACCGGGGCAGGCTTTATTACCAGTTTGATTTTACCTGCGACCGGGAAATCACCGAAGACATGACCCGCCAGCAGGAAGAGCTGGACGCACTGGATACCTTCACCGGGATGGACATCAATATTGACTACATCGACCCGGGTGACGGGCCGGACGGTAACACCGAGCATCACACCCAAATTAACCTCAGCGAGTAATTCATGAAACTGAAACCTGTAAACGGGCGGTCGGTTCCCGACCCGGCCCGTGGCGACCTTTTGCCTGAAACCGGGCGAAACGTCGAAAAAAGCAGTTACTGGATCCGGCGCCTGGCGGCCGGAGATGTGGAAGAGGTTGTGGCGGTGACAAAAGTAGCCACAGCAACCGACAAACAAGGTGGTGAAGCATGACCGTCAGTTTTAATTCGGTGCCATCGGATCTCCGTGTGCCGCTGTTTTATGCCGAAATGGATAACAGCCAGGCCAACACGGAAACCGACAGCGGGGCATCACTGATTATCGCCATGGCGAACACAGGCAGCAGCATCACGCGCAACGAGCTGGTGATCATGCCGTCTGCCGGGCTGGCCGGGAAACAGGCCGGGCGCGGAAGCCAGCTGGCACGGATGGTGAGTAAATACCGTAATGTCGATCCCTATGGTGAATTATGGGTGATTGCGGTGGATGCGCCGGAAGGGGACGCCGCCACCGGGACCCTCACCCTGACCGGTGCAGCCCAGGCCTCTGGCACACTGAGTCTGTATATCGGTACCGAACGGGTGCAGTCAGCCGTTGCCACCGGTGATACGGTGAGTGAGATGGCTTCTGCTCTGGCGGATGCCATCAATGCTGACCTGGATTTACCCGTGACAGCTGCGGCGGCGGCAGGGGTGATAACCCTGACAGCCCGGCATGCCGGTCTGTGTGGCAATGAGATTCCTGTGGTGATGAATTACCACGGTACCGTGGGTGGGGAAGACTTACCCGACGGTGTGACGGTCGCCATTGTGGCGATGTCAGGGGGGACCGGCGCACCGGAACTCGATGCCGCAGTGGCGGCGATGGGCGATGAAGCGTTTGATTTTATCGGCCTGCCATTCAGTGATTCCGCCTCGGTTGAAACCCTGGCACTGGAAATGAACGACGATTCCGGTCGCTGGAGTTACGCCCGGCAGTTATATGGGCATGTTTATACCGCTAAAGCAGGCACCCTGTCTGACCTGGTGGCATTTGGTGACACCCAGAACAAACAGCATGTTTCGGTGGCCGGGTATGAGCCGGAAACCCAGACGGCGGTGGATGAACTGGTGGCGCTGCGCACGGCCCGTAATGCGGTGTTTATCCGTAATGATCCGGCCCGCCCCACGCAGACCGGTGTGCTGACCGGCGCACTCCCGGCAAAAGCCGGTTCACGTTTTATCATGACAGAGCGCCAGTCGCTGCTGAAACACGGTATTGCCACAGCGTGTACGTCAGGCGGAGAGCTGTGTATTGAGCGCGATATCACCACGTACCAGACCAACAAGTACGGGGTGGCGGATAACAGCTATCTGGACAGTGAAACCCTGCACACCAGCGCTTACGTGTTACGCCAGCTGAAAAGTATCATCACCAGCAAGTACCCGCGTCACAAACTGGCTGATGACGGTACCCGGTTTGGTGCCGG
>NZ_QGTS01000046.1 GCF_003182475.1 Mangrovibacter plantisponsor | reverse complement strand
AGGCAGAAATGGCGCTGGCATCCGGTGTGCTGATACTGATGGCGTCAGCCGTGGAAATTGTGGGGCAGAGTGCGGCGGTACTGAACCTGTTTAACAAGGGAGAGGCGTTACTTAAAGCTGCTGGTATAGTCGCCGGGCTGGCAACAGTTATTCAGGGGATTGCCCTGGGGCTAAGAGCTTATTCAGCCTGGCAGTCAGGGGATAAAGTTGCTTCAGCACTATTTTGGTCAGGAGCATTTATATCTACTGTGTCGGGAGGTATGGCTGTATTTTTTAGTGCAAACGGCATTTTTACTCTATTTGGCCCGGTAGGCTGGTGTATTGTCCTGGGTATTCTGGCCGCCACCCTGGTGGCGGTTGGCAACCGCTATATCCGCTCTCCGCTGGAGCGCTGGCTGAGCCACTGCTGCTTTGGTAACCGTAACAGGTGCGATGAGCGTGAACCGGTCTGGCACCCGCAAAGCCTGGAAGACCTGCAGGAGTGCCTGGACGCGCTGGCGATTATAACCAGCGGGGTGTCAGTGCAGCTGCGTTATGACCGGCTTGCCGCGCTGAGCAAAGCGGCTCCATTACCGGGCACCCGTCTGCTGGCGGCCCGGGTCATTCTGGCAGACTGCCGCCCGGAAAACTCCGCCTGGCGGGTGGAACTGGCGGGTATCACCCACGGGGGAATACGCCAGGTACTGGCATGCAGTGCCTCTGCAGACCAGCAGGGTAACCTGCCACCACTACAGCCACAGACCTATGAAGCCCTGCGGGTACAGTATTCCCGCGCGGATGTCATGGCGCCGAACCCCCAACCGGTCAGGCAGGTCACTGCCGCCACCACGCTGGTGGAAACCTGGTTTACCCGGGAACAGGCACCGGAGCCGGGACGGCAGGATGACTCAGGGAGGGCACGGCCAGAACAACCGGCTCAGGGCCCGGCATCAGGCAGCACCTGCCCGCAAGACAATGCCCCGACAGCGGGCTCACAGCCGGAAAAAAACTGTGGGCAGAAAAAGCCGGAGCCCCACGGGTTGCAACTGGACGGCACCTTTCCCCTTAACACCACCCGTTTTAAGCGTGCGGAACTGTCGGTGGTCTGGTGGCCGGATAAATCACTGCCGGATGAATACCTGCAACTGGCCACCCATATAGACTGATGCGCTAACAAGGATGAATAACCATGTCTTTTATGTCGTTTGAGTACCCCAAACCCCGTTTGCACCCCAAACACAATAACTGGTGTGAAGACCTGCCGGAAAACCATGAGCCCCAGCTGGTGCCCCCACAACTGCGCTGGCTGACAGAGCGGAATGATATTTACCTGGAAGTGCCCCGTTACCGGATTGAGGTGATGTGGGGAGGGATGTTGTTTTCGGCATTCCTGTCCTTTATTAGTGCCGCTCTGATGATGATGATGTTTGTAATTCAATATGGACTAAAAGGGTATGACTTATTCGTTATGATTGTGGGGGGGGGAGGGAGTATTGTAGCGTTATTACTGCTTTTCTACGCTCTGAAAACTTATTTTATAGAACCCCGCAGCCTGCCAATACGCCTGAACCGCAAGCGGCAAAAACTCTATGTGTATAACTATAAACAGCCCTGGCAGCCCTGGCGGAAGGCCATAACCCGTATCAGTGTGTATAACTGGGCAGATATCCACGGAGAAGTTCATTTTGAAAGCACCCCGGGTATCCGTGGCTACCACCTGTATGGGGCGTTGTGTGAACCCGGCACCCACCAGGTGGTGGAACGTTTTGTGCTGGCGAAAGAGTGGGGGGAGCGGGAGCAACTGAACCAAATCTGGAGTTACCTGTGTATGTATATGCAGCACGACGATGAACTGCCACCGCC
>NZ_QGTS01000045.1 GCF_003182475.1 Mangrovibacter plantisponsor | reverse complement strand
TTCTGGTTGCCGCTGCCCCCGCCACGCAAAGTGCCGTATACCGTGCCGTCATTGCGGAGGTTGCCGGTGACATAAATGTTACCGTTCAGGGTGCCACTCCCCAGGTTCACCCCGGATGAAACCTGCATGTCACCGGTAATTTCACCGCTGTTCCGCAGGGTGCCGACCGACAGGCTCCCGGCTGTCAGGGTTCCGGTGTTGTTCAGGTTGCCAACTGTCAGGGTAGTGCCAGACAGGTTTCCACTGTTTTGCAACGTGGAAACTGACAACGTCTCTGCTGTCGTAGTACCTGCGTTGTTCAGGCTGCTGCCCTTGAGAGTGGAAACTGACAGATGGCCAAAGTTCTGCAGCCAGCTTCCCAACACCAGTTCACCGTCAAAGGTGGCATCGCCGTAGCTGGCACTATCATGTACTAATAACCAGGGAAGGGACTCATCACGCCAGATGTGGCTTTCACCTTCTGCCGTCAGCACCGGCGTGGTGATCAGCACATAGTCAGACTCCAGAGAAGGGGCTCCCCAGTTCGGATCGCCGCTGTTTATCGGGCTGCCGTTGAAGTTGACCGTGCCGTAGTTAAACACCTTACCGTTACCGGCGGTGTAAAACGCCTGGCCGAGGTCGGTGTTGATATTAATGATACCGGTGGTGTCGTTTATCGCCACCCCGTTACCGGTGGCGGCCATGGCATACAGCCAGCCCTGTTGATTATGGCTGCCGTCCGCTTCCAGATTGATGGTACCCTGGTTCCAGGCCACCCCGGTGCCGCTGGCAAACATTCCGGTGCCGGAATTGGTGACGGTAATGGTGCCGGTATTGGTGGCAGTGCCGGAATTACGCAGGTGCATGCCGGCACCGCGCAGTTCGCGGTTGTTCATGCCGGTAAACAGCTGTTTGTTACCGCTGTCGTTGCCGTCTTCATCCGGCAGTAACTGCATGCCGTCCACCTCAATGGTGCCGCTGTTCTGCAGTATACCGGACACAGAAGTCATGCCGTACGCCCCTGCACCTCGCACACTGATACTGCCTGCATTGAGCAGCCCGTTGTTACCCATCATGGCCGCATACTGGTTACCTGCCGTGATGCCACCTTGAAAAGAGGTCATACCCCAGGCAGCAGTAGGCACCAGCCAGGAACTGACCAGTAGCACACCACTTTCTTCATTACGACCATTAATGATTGCAGCATTTATATCTACTATATTGCCCTGCTGCAGGCTGACAGTAACACTCCCTTCATTAACAATTCTGGCACCATCTGATGCTGAGAATACTGACCCGGTTATATCAGAGGCCAGTTGCCCACGGTTATACAGCACACTGTTTTCTCCTGTGACAGCAAACAATGAACTGGAATTGAAAGTATCGCCTGAACCTTCGGCTGTCAGCCGGAAGTTTTCATCCAGCACCAGAACATTGTTGCTCCCCTCGCTGTATACCAGCCCTACCCGGGAGGCCTCACTATCAAAAGAATTGATGATATCGCCGTCTTTACGGAAAAAATCACTTTCCCCGCTCAGTAGCACATGGTTGCCGTTCCCATTCAGGTTCACTGCAAACTGGTTACCGTGGTTATATACGCCAATACCATTGTTTAACCACCCTATGTCGTAATCCATGGACAGCCCACCCTTGATCACCAGCGTATTATCATCACCAGTCACCAGAACCCCATTACGGGTAGTAGCCGTCTGTGGGCGGGAAGCCGTCACACCTTTATAGTTCACACTTACCAGACCATCAATTTGTACCTGGTTGCCATTACCGTTGATGGCCACCCCGGTTAAGTCTGGTGTGGTATTCGCCTGATTACCCGGGCGGGCTGCCGCCAGGTCGTCCACCTGCACATTGCCGGTGATAACCAGTGCGCCATTGTTGCTGGTGATATTCACCCCGGTGGCCGCCAGGCGCTGCTCT
>NZ_QGTS01000044.1 GCF_003182475.1 Mangrovibacter plantisponsor | reverse complement strand
TTTTGCTGGTTGATGCTGGTTTTGTCATGAGTAATCACCTCTTACTTGAGAGTTTACTCACTTAGTCGCGTGTCCACTAATGCTGGGTAAGATCACTGAGCGGTGGTCAGGCAGAACGAGAAACTGGCAGCCGGAAGGCCCAGTAACGCTGAATCCTGAGCGGGAAAAACAGGCAGCCTAAATCAACCCAGGGTGCCAACTACCTTGACACTTACCGCCATGATTTTTATCTCATATTTTAATCACTCAACGTCTTTATTTCTTTGAGCAATTTAGCTTTATCATCATCATTATTAATAGATGAGATAATCTTCTCAGTTAATGCTAACAACCTAACGAACATTTCGTTTAGATCTTTATCGTTAGGTGTTTCTATACCATGAAGTAAGTTATTTCTAATTCTTTTAAAATAGTTTAGTTCAATTGACTCTTCCCGCGTCAGCACTCCGTCAGAAACCAATGGCTCAAATTTTGCGGTGAAGAATTTTTTGTGCTGGCGATTGTTTTGATTGTGAATTAAAGACACTGCTTTTTCTAGTAAAATCCATGTTTTAACAAATGACTCAAACCCTGATACATCCTTATGTTCCCCAAGAGCATGTTTGAAATAATTTGAAAGATTTAAATTACTTCCAACGCTCTTGTATGAATCATTAATAATCATAAGAAGCAATTGATCTGTGATTGTTTCTTTTTCACTTTGATTAATTTTACGCAAATATTCAGAAAGTTCACTGACGCTTATGCTAGAATTATCTTTGAGATAATTAAATAAAATTTTAGTATCACCTAATTTAAGTTTGTTTATATAATTCTTATTAAGTGAGTTGGTTATAAAACTCGTTAATTCATATCTATTTGAAATATTATCTTTTTCTTTAGTTCTTTTTGTTATGGCTTTTTGAAGCCTTTCAAGAGCTATTTCGCCAGTAAGCACTAATCCATTAATCTCATCCAGGATTGCAAGTTCCTCTTCAGACAAATCGCCTGCTAGAGGTTTGTAAACAAGGTCATGTTCGACTTCCGACCAGGCATGCATAAGAACCGATGCTACTTGAATCTCAAATAATGCACTTTCGTAACGCTTCTTATTTTGGTTAGAGTTTTTCAAATTGACACGATAATGAGATGCCCAGTAACCAGAAAACCTTTTTTCAAACTTAGGTTTATAAGATGCTTCTGGAAAGTTTTTCTTTTTTCGGACGCTAAATAAAAAATTAATAGTTTCATCAACTACTTCTCTATCTTTTGGAAAATATAAAGCTACTCGAACACCGGCCAGGTCGACGATATCTTCATATATATTAGCAACATCTGCATATGCTGACTTTTCATTTCTTTGATTAAGTTTTTGTTCTAAGCGGTCTGGTCGCTTAGCTCTGAATGAAACTATGGCTTTAATCCCTCTCTTTTCCAATTCCTGCTCGAGCAAGTTTGAGCCAATTTTTGCCAACTCAGAATAGTAATCATACTGCTTGCTATATTGTTCTAAAAAATCTTTTATGACACTCATAGAGACTAACTACTCCTTGTATAAGAACATTGAATCGAATGATAACGAAACCTAACGAACTCTAGATGAATAGGTGATAGATTATCCACTTTTGGCACTGTGATAAAGCATCTTTCTGATGAGATTTTCTTTACGAATGAAACTCTAACATACTTTGATTATTGATATTGAACAATAATTGATGGCTGTGTTTTTTCACCATAAGAATATCTGAAGATATGTCCGCTTCTGGCACAAAGCGGACTCTAAGTCACCGTTTACATTCATCTTGATAAAGACTATGCCGATAGCAAATGAGTAAGTAACATGATCCTACCCATGAAATGTGGACACAGCCCTAAGCGAGGTTTTCGTTTTCAAATTGTTCCGGACTGAGACCGCCACAGGCACTGTGACGACGCCACCGATTGTAATCGCACTCGATATAATTAAACACCGTCGTCCGCATTATTTCCCGACTGATAAA
>NZ_QGTS01000043.1 GCF_003182475.1 Mangrovibacter plantisponsor | reverse complement strand
GCGAGTAAAACCGGTTTGCATTATAACCTGTTCAGGTATTACGACCCGGACAGCGGGCGGTTCACGCAGCAGGACCCGCCAGGGCTGGCGGGTGGACTGAACCTGTACCAGTACGCGCCAAATGCGCAGGGCTGGGTGGATCCGTTGGGTTTGGCTAAAGGTGCTTGTGGGGGCACGCCCAAGGAGGCCCAGAAAAAAGTAGACAGGGGACAAGGTCCAAAGGATATAAAACGTATTGATGAGCCAGAGCAAAGTGTTCCTGGCAGCCAATGGCATGCCCATCAAACTAAACCAGAAAAAGGAAAGAACCCAGCATTGAATCAGGATGGTACAACCCATGATGGCCCGCCATCATTTTCAAAGAAAACACTCAAGTGGTTAAAAGAACACGGATGGAATGTGGAGGATTGGCTATGAATAAATTTGATAAAAAAATCCAAAAGCTAATAAAAAAAGAAGGACTAAATGATCCTGACATTTTTTTTGCAGATTATGAAACCTTCGAGGAGATACCCTTATTTTCAAGATCAAGTGATATTTCATTTTTATCATCACTATCATTTGATGATAAAAACACAATTTTGCTTCAAAGCGCTATTGAGCTGTTAACGATGCAAACTAATCTTGTTGTTAATGCGCTTGGTAAGGATAAGGCTGATGACTTTTTCTCTTGCGTGACTATTACTGGATGGGATAGTGCT
Source organism: Mangrovibacter plantisponsor (assembly GCF_003182475.1). Classification (GTDB taxonomy): domain Bacteria; phylum Pseudomonadota; class Gammaproteobacteria; order Enterobacterales; family Enterobacteriaceae; genus Mangrovibacter; species Mangrovibacter plantisponsor. Next base: position 1,317 of record NZ_QGTS01000043.1, on the reverse strand, counting down.
GAAGAAATGGGATATTTAAAGCCAAATATTTTACTTACTCAAAGGAAAACGTGGCTATTATCTAATTTGAACCTTAAACCATCCGATTGCATTGAGGCGAAATTAGTGAGGAAGTATCTTGCCGATATTTCTACTCCTGAGCTTAGAGTGTTGATTTCTGATGGCTTTGAAAAAAATAAAAGGCTGTATATAGTTAAATACTAAATTACTGTGTATATATATTTATATTAGATGAGACATCAACCCATAATGAATTGATCCCTCTCAGCCGGAAGTTACCGGCATAAAACCCGCGATGAAATCCGTTCCAGTGGCTATGTGATTGATACCCTGGAAGCCGCGCTATGGGCTGTCTGGCACACCGATAACTTTCGTGATGCCGTGTTGCTCGCCGCCAACCTGGCTGATGACGCAGACAGTGTGGCAGCCACTGCCGGGCAACTGGCTGGTGCACTTTATGGCTGGCAGGGCATTCCGGCAGAGTGGAGAACGAAACTTGCGCAGCATGAGCATATTGTGTCGCTTGCTGACAGGTTGTTTCAGCTGTCATCTTCTTCTGATGCGTAATAATGGCTGCCTGCGTATCCGGGCGTGACGGTTATCTCGCCCTTTCCTGCTTTCTAACCTGCACAACAATACAACCATCTTTTTAATACTGCGGACATTCAATGCGTATACTCAGGGTTCTGAAAAAAGGTATTTTCTCCACGTTCAGTTACGAAGGGAGGGATACCCGGCTTGAATAGGGTGTCGTGTTCATTTTTCAGTGCCTGTGGTACTTCGGTTGGTTGAGGTTATCCTCTGCGGAGGATACCAGCATTATTCTGTTACTGTGTTTTATCCTGCCGTTACTGGCTTCCGCGGTTCACAGAATAAATGACGCCGGTTATTCGCGGTTTGTGATTATTCTGTTGGTGTTTTTCCCTTATATTCTTTTTCCCTTCCTGTTGTTGCCTGCCTCAGTGAATACCAGTAAGTAAACTCATGTAACCTTTCCTTTCAGGTATTACGACCCGGACAGCGGGCACACCACCCGTTACCACCCGCCGGGCTGGGCAGCCACCCCGCTACGATGCGCTGGGCCGCCTGCAGGCCCGTGATGTGTTCAGCGGTCACCCGCAACGCCCGGGGGACATGCACTGGCGGCAGCGCTGGGAATACGATTTCCGCAACAACCTGGTGCGTGAAGAGCGCAACCGCGACCCGTTCGATGCCAGCCGCAGGTCCTACGACAGCACGGGCAAACTGCAGCAGCAGGAAGACAGCCGCAGTGGCACAGTGAACTGGCCGCAGGACGGCGCGGGCAACCCGCTGGCA
>NZ_QGTS01000042.1 GCF_003182475.1 Mangrovibacter plantisponsor | reverse complement strand
GTTTATCCATGACCCCAGACCACTGCGAAGGAACGCAAATGCTGTGTAGAACCTTTGGCGGTACCAGATCTTCAACCCAACACTAGGAGGATGAAGATAGTGTTCTGACTGGTACCGCAATTTTTTACACAACACACAAGGGCATCACCGGGTGACGGGCTCATTCCCCAATCCGCCCGGGTGGTTGCAGCCACAGGTGCCCTTTTGTGTTGTGTGGAGAAACTAACTGGCTATAACCATGGCCAGTTTGAAAGCAATAAAGACTGAGAAATTAATCGCCACCCGGCGAGGGATTCGCTCAACCAAAATTCAGCGCGGTGCAGCGCGTAAATAACACGGAGAACTGACCATGAGCTTTATTCAGACACTATCTGGTAACCATATTGATTACCGAAATATCAGCCATGATGCTATTTGCATTGAGGATATTGCCACAGCCCTTTCCCATGCCTGCCGGTTCGCAGGGCACCTGCCCGAGTTTTATTCCGTGGCCCAGCATTCCGTTCTGGTAAGCCAGCTGGTACCCGGTGAATTTGCCTTTGAAGCTCTGATGCATGATGCCGCTGAGGCCTACTGCTGTGATATTCCGGCACCACTGAAAGCACTGTTACCTGATTACCGGGAAATAGAGCGCTACGTGGACAGCGTGATCCGGGAAAAGTACGGATTACCGGCAGAACATAGTCAGGTCGTCAAATATGCAGACCTCATCATGCTGTCTACCGAACGCCGGGACCTCGACATTGATGATGGTACCCACTGGCCATGTCTGGAAGGTATTTCACCTACAGATATGTTCACTGTTAATCCTCTTCGACCCGGCCAGGCATTCTCGCTTTTCATTAACCGGTTTAACGAACTGGAAGGGCGTGCCGCATGAACATGCCACTACACGATATGCCGATTGAAGAACTGATCCGGACAGCCCGCAGTTATGCCACCAGCATGACACCAATCACTACGTATACCGAAATCATGCACGAGCCGATCAACCGTGTCGATGTGCTGCGTGTGCGTGGGAAAGTTTTGGCTAATGAAAACGCAGCAATCAAGTGCATGAATGACTGCCTGGCGGAAGAACTCAGTGGCCACCAGCCGGCTGACGCTGAAATGCACCTCATTTGGCAGAAATGCGAAACCCCGCTTACCGACGACGCTATAGCCGCACTGAAAGCAGAAGCAAAATCGGAAGTATTAGACGAAATGGCTAAAACATACAGGGGCCTGGCTAATGAAGATGGTTGTTCTTGCAACATGAAGAGCAGTTACAACTTAACAGCAGAGCGCGCCGAAAACTACGCCGCATACATCCGCCGACAGCTCCACCAGGGAGGCGGACAGAAATGATTACCGGTACCAGTAATTTTGATGAAGTTCCTGAGGTTCGCTGTCCTATATGCGGTAGTTATTACAAGGCTGATGAGCCAGAACAGCATGAATGCGAATTGCGGGTTATTGAATGTGACATTTGTGGGTTTAAAAGCACCAATCCTGACGGGGCACACTATTGCTGCGAGGACAATAGCAATGACTAACAACGACGATCTGGCGCTGAAGTTGGAAAAGGCGGCAGAGAAAGCGACTCCCGGCCCGTGGTATGTGCACGATAAACCGTGTGAAGACGGCAACTATGGCATTGATACAAGCGACAAAGAATTCCTGGCTGAGGCTGTAGTTTGGTGGGGTTTTTCCCGCCAAAGCATCTGGCGTGAAGAAGACGCGAAATATATCGCTGTTGCAAACCCTGCCGCTGTTCTCTCCCTGCTGGCAGAGCGCAAAGCCGACAAGGCGGAGAATGCCAGCCTGCGGCAGCGTGTTGCGGAACTGGGACGCCAACTAATCGCACCGCTGCCTATCGGTGAATTAATCCAGCGCCTTAGCGACCAGACAGGCGAAGACTGGAGCGAGAAATATCTCGAAGATCGCACGGTGAGCGTTAAACCAGGTGAAGTGCTGGTAACTGTAAGTGGCTTTACTGGCTGCGGTAAAAGCGCCATCGCTGGGGAAATTGAAATCGCCATGAGGGCTATTGGTGTACCGGTTACCTGGTCTAACGGCGACGCTGAGAAGCGCACGACGGGCGCTGACTGGCTGACGGCTATCGAGATGTATAAGCCCGCTGTACGCATCGTAGAAATCAACGTTCCGCGTGCTGGCATCAAACTGGAACTGGGGCAGTAGAGATGGCAGAGCTCATTGATGAAGCCAACGAACGCGCCGAATTTAATATCAGCATAGCAATAGCCAATGCCCGAATTAACCACAGTGCTATTTCCGCAACTCACTGCAAAGGCTGTGGCGAACCTATTCCAGAAAAGCGCCGTGTAGCCGTTCCTGGCTGCACCATGTGT
>NZ_QGTS01000041.1 GCF_003182475.1 Mangrovibacter plantisponsor | reverse complement strand
TGGGGTGACTGCGTACCTTTTGTATAATGGGTCAGCGACTTATATTCTGTAGCAAGGTTAACCGTATAGGGGAGCCGCAGGGAAACCGAGTCTTAACCGGGCGTCCAGTTGCAGGGTATAGACCCGAAACCCGGTGATCTAGCCATGGGCAGGTTGAAGGTTGGGTAACACTAACTGGAGGACCGAACCGACTAATGTTGAAAAATTAGCGGATGACCTGTGGCTGGGGGTGAAAGGCCAATCAAACCGGGAGATAGCTGGTTCTCCCCGAAAGCTATTTAGGTAGCGCCTCGTGAACTCATCTCCGGGGGTAGAGCACTGTTTCGGCTAGGGGGCCATCCCGGCTTACCAACCCGATGCAAACTACGAATACCGGAGAATGTTATCACGGGAGACACACGGCGGGTGCTAACGTCCGTCGTGAAGAGGGAAACAACCCAGACCGCCAGCTAAGGTCCCAAAGTCATGGTTAAGTGGGAAACGATGTGGGAAGGCCCAGACAGCCAGGATGTTGGCTTAGAAGCAGCCATCATTTAAAGAAAGCGTAATAGCTCACTGGTCGAGTCGGCCTGCGCGGAAGATGTAACGGGGCTAAACCATGCACCGAAGCTGCGGCAGCGACACTATGTGTTGTTGGGTAGGGGAGCGTTCTGTAAGCCGGTGAAGGTGTGCTGTGAGGCATGCTGGAGGTATCAGAAGTGCGAATGCTGACATAAGTAACGATAATGCGGGTGAAAAACCCGCACGCCGGAAGACCAAGGGTTCCTGTCCAACGTTAATCGGGGCAGGGTGAGTCGACCCCTAAGGCGAGGCCGAAAGGCGTAGTCGATGGGAAACAGGTTAATATTCCTGTACTTGGTGTTACTGCGAAGGGGGGACGGAGAAGGCTGTGTCATCCGGGCGACGGTTGTCCCGGTTTAAGCGTGAAGGTGGAGTGACCAGGCAAATCCGGTTACTCATTAACACTGAGGCGTGATGACGAGGCACTACGGTGCTGAAGTGACAGATGCCCTGCTTCCAGGAAAAGCCTCTAAGCTCCAGGTAACACGAAATCGTACCCCAAACCGACACAGGTGGTCAGGTAGAGAATACCAAGGCGCTTGAGAGAACTCGGGTGAAGGAACTAGGCAAAATGGTGCCGTAACTTCGGGAGAAGGCACGCTGACATGTAGGTGAAGTCCCTCGCGGATGGAGCTGAAGTCAGTCGAAGATACCAGCTGGCTGCAACTGTTTATTAAAAACACAGCACTGTGCAAACACGAAAGTGGACGTATACGGTGTGACGCCTGCCCGGTGCCGGAAGGTTAATTGATGGGGTCAGCGCAAGCGAAGCTCCTGATCGAAGCCCCGGTAAACGGCGGCCGTAACTATAACGGTCCTAAGGTAGCGAAATTCCTTGTCGGGTAAGTTCCGACCTGCACGAATGGCGTAATGATGGCCAGGCTGTCTCCACCCGAGACTCAGTGAAATTGAACTCGCCGTGAAGATGCGGTGTACCCGCGGCAAGACGGAAAGACCCCGTGAACCTTTACTATAGCTTGACACTGAACATTGAGCCTTGATGTGTAGGATAGGTGGGAGGCTTTGAAGTGTGGACGCCAGTCTGCATGGAGCCAACCTTGAAATACCACCCTTTAATGTTTGATGTTCTAACCTGGCGCCATAATCTGGCGTGGGGACAGTGTCTGGTGGGTAGTTTGACTGGGGCGGTCTCCTCCTAAAGTGTAACGGAGGAGCACGAAGGTTGGCTAATCCTGGTCGGACATCAGGAGGTTAGTGCAATGGCATAAGCCAGCTTGACTGCGAGCGTGACGGCGCGAGCAGGTGCGAAAGCAGGTCATAGTGATCCGGTGGTTCTGAATGGAAGGGCCATCGCTCAACGGATAAAAGGTACTCCGGGGATAACAGGCTGATACCGCCCAAGAGTTCATATCGACGGCGGTGTTTGGCACCTCGATGTCGGCTCATCACATCCTGGGGCTGAAGTAGGTCCCAAGGGTATGGCTGTTCGCCATTTAAAGTGGTACGCGAGCTGGGTTTAGAACGTCGTGAGACAGTTCGGTCCCTATCTGCCGTGGGCGCTGGAGAATTGAGGGGGGCTGCTCCTAGTACGAGAGGACCGGAGTGGACGCATCACTGGTGTTCGGGTTGTCATGCCAATGGCATTGCCCGGTAGCTACATGCGGAAGAGATAAGTGCTGAAAGCATCTAAGCACGAAACTTGCCCCGAGATGAGTTCTCCCTGACCCTTTAAGGGTCCTGAAGGAACGTTGAAGACGACGACGTTGATAGGCCGGGTGTGTAAGCGCAGCGATGCGTTGAGCTAACCGGTACTAATGAACCGTGAGGCTTAACCTTACAACGCCAAAGATGTTTTGGTGTGAGAGACGA
>NZ_QGTS01000040.1 GCF_003182475.1 Mangrovibacter plantisponsor | reverse complement strand
ACCAGCGCTTACGTGTTACGCCAGCTGAAAAGTATCATCACCAGCAAGTACCCGCGTCACAAACTGGCTGATGACGGTACCCGGTTTGGTGCCGGTCAGGCCATTGTCACCCCGGCGGTCATTAAAGGGGAGTTGTGCACGGTGTACCGCACCATGGAGCGTAACGGGATCGTCGAGAATTACGACCTGTTTAAAGCCCACCTGATTGTTGAACGCAACACGGATAACCCGAACCGGGTGGATGTGCTGTTCCCGCCGGATTATGTCAACCAGTTGCGGACGTTTGCTGTGCTGAACCAGTTCCGCCTGCAGTACAACGAGGAGAGTGAATAATGTCCCGTATTGCCGGTACCTGTTATTTCAAAGTTGACGGGCTTCAGTTGTCGCTGACCGGCGGCATTGAAGTGCCGATGAACACCACGCTGAATGATGATGTGATTGGCCTGGACGGCTCGGTTGACCGGAAGGAAACCCACCGTGCACCGTATGTCAAAGGCACCTTCAAGGTGCCAAAAGACTTCCCTGTCAGCAAAATCACCTCATCAGATTCGATGACCATTACCGCCGAACTGGCTAACGGTATGGTCTACGTCCTGTCAAATTCCTGGCTGCATGGCGAAGCGAACCACAATCCCGAAGAAGGGACAGTGGATGCTGAATTCCACGGTACCGAAGGAGACTACCAGTGAAAGAAATCGTACTGACCCGGGCCATTATGGCTGCCGGGGAAAAACTCAGCGTGCTGGAGCTGCGTGAGCCCACCTACGATGAAGTGGAACAAATGGGTATCCCGTTCAGTTATACCGAAAGTGGTGACATGAAACTGGATACGCGCTCTGCCCTGAAGTACATCCCGGTGCTGGCGGGGATCCCCCGTTCATCGGCCAGCCAGATGGTGCTTAAAGATGTGTTTATGGTGTCGATGAGTATCGTCAGTTTTTTTACGGGGTCGGAGAGCAGCGCCACCTCAGAAAACGACTCTACAACACCGCCCACTTCTGGCGCATAAACCCCCTGGAACTGAAATCTGTGGCGGTCAGCCGGTTTCTGGAAATGGAAGCCGAAGCGGTACGTATCAGTGAGGAAATAAATCATGGCTGACAGTTTTGAGTTGAAGGCCATCATCACCGCAGTGGACCAGATGTCCGGTCCACTGAAAGGGATGAGCAAAAACCTCAAAGGGTTTCAGAAAGAAGCCAAAAGCATCATGATCAATGCGGCTGCCATGGGCGCCGCGCTGGTCACAGCATTTGCGGTCCCGATCAATAAGGCCATTGCGTTTGAATCGACCATGGCCGATGTCCGTAAGGTTGTGAACTTTGATACCCCGCCGCAGTTTAAAGAGATGAGTGATGACATTCTGACCCTGTCCACTCAGCTTCCCATGGCTGCCGAAGGGATAGGCCAGATTGTGGCGGCAGGCGGGCAGGCAGGTATTGCCCGGCAGGATCTAAAACAGTTCGCCTCAGATGCAGTAAAAATGGGTGTGGCCTTTGACCAGACAGCGGAAGAGTCAGGCCAGATGATGGCGACCTGGCGTACAGCGTTTAAAATGTCCCAAAGTGAAGTGGTGACGCTGGCTGACAAGATTAACTTCCTGGGCAATACCGGCCCGGCCAACGCCCGTAAAATTTCTGATGTTGTGACGCGAATTGGCGCAATTGGTAAAACGGCGGGGCTGAACAGTGGGCAGGTTGCCGCGATGGGGGCCACCATTACGGGCATGGGGGTGGAATCAGAAATTGCCGCCACCGGCATCAAGAATTTCACCAAAACGCTGACAGCCGGGAAGGCGCTGAGTAAATCTCAGGCTGGTGCCCTTAAGCAACTGGGGTTTGATGGTGTCAAACTGTCTCAGGACATGCAGAAAGATGCCGCCGGTACCGTGCTTAAAGTGCTCGAGACTATCAGTAAGGTGGACAAAGCCCAGCAGTCTGCCGCGCTGTTTACCCTGTTCGGCTCTGAATCTTCTGCTGCCATTTTCCCCATGCTCACTAACCTAGAGTTGCTGAAAACCAATTTCCGGCGTGTGGCAGACGCCCAGCAATATGCCGGGTCCATGCAGAAAGAATACGATTCACGGGCCGCCACCACGGCGAACGCGTTGCAACTGATGCGAAACCAGTTTGATGCGGCCAGTATCACTATCGGTGAAATCTTCCTCCCGGACATCGTGAAGCTGACAAAGAAAATTCAGCCGATGCTCGAGCAGTTTCGCCAGTTTGTAAAAGAGAACCCGGAACTGATCCGCAAAACCCTGAAGTTTGGTTTAACGCTGGTGGGCATTGCGTCCTCTGTTGGTGTGGCGACAAAGGCCTTCAAAACCTTTGATGCCATTATGAAGATGTCCACCATGGGTAAAATGGTGTCCCTGCTGGTGATTGGTGCCGGGCTGATTGTCAGTAACTGGGATAAAGTCGGGCCGGTGGTGAAAG
>NZ_QGTS01000039.1 GCF_003182475.1 Mangrovibacter plantisponsor | reverse complement strand
AGGCAGAAATGGCGCTGGCATCCGGTGTGCTGATACTGATGGCGTCAGCCGTGGAAATTGTGGGGCAGAGTGCGGCGGTACTGAACCTGTTTAACCGGGGAACGGAGTTGCTTAAAGTTGCTGGTATGACCGCCGGGCTGGCGGTGATTATTCAGGGGATTGTACTGGGATTACGAGCCTGGGAGTTAAGGCAGACTGGTGATGTAACAGCATCCATCTTTTATATTTTGGCGGCCTTATCTACTATTGGTGCTGGTGGATTGGGATTTATCTTAAGTAATGCTGGCAAATTCATTCTGTTTGGCCCGGTAGGCTGGTGTATTGCCCTGGGTATTCTGGCCGCCACCCTGGTGGCACTGGGCAATCGCTATATCCGCTCTCCGCTGGAGCGCTGGCTGAGCCACTGCTGCTTTGGTAACCGTAACAGGTGCGATGAACGCGAACCGGTCTGGCACCCGGAAAGCCTGGAAGACCTGCAGGAGTGCCTGGACGCGCTGGCGATTATAACCAGTGGGGTGTCGGTGCAACTGCGTTATGACCGGCTGGCCGCGCTGAGCAAAGCAGCTCCATTACCGGGCACCCGTCTGCTGGCGGCCCGGGTCATTCTGGCAGACTGCCACCCGGAAAACTCCGCCTGGCGGGTGGAACTGGCGGGTATCACCCACGGGGGAATACGCCAGGTACTGGCATGCAGTGCCTCCGCAGACCAGCAGGGTAACCTGCCACCACTACAGCCACAGACCTATGAAGCCCTACAGGTACAGTATCCCCGCGCGGATGTCATGGCGCCGAATCCCCAACCGGTCAGGCAGGTCACTGCCGCCACCACGCTGGCAGAAACCTGGTTTACCCGGGAACAGGCACCGGAGCCGGGCCGGCAGGATAACACCGGGAGGGCACGGGCAGAACAACCGGCTCAGGGCCCGGCATCAGGCAGCACCTGCCCGCAAGACAATGCCCCGACAGCGGGCTCACAGCCGGAAAAAAACTGTGGGCAGAAAAAGCCGGAGCCCCACGGGTTGCAACTGGACGGCACCTTTCCCCTTAACACCACCCGTTTTAAGCGTGCGGAACTGTCGGTGGTCTGGTGGCCGGATAAAGCACTGCCGGATGAATACCTGCAACTGGCCACCCATATGGACTGATACGCTAACAAGGATGAATAACCATGTCTTTTATGCAGTTTGATTACCCCACACCCCGTTTGCACCCCAAACACAATAACTGGTGTGAAGACCTGCCGGAAAACCATGAGCCCCAGCTGGTGCCGCCACAACTGCGCTGGCTGACGGAGCGGAATGATATTTACCTGGAAGTGCCCCGTTACCGGACTGAGGTGATGTGGGGAGGAATGTTGCTTTCGGCATTCCTGTCGTTAGCCTGTGCTGTATTATCCTTGATATTGGCATTTGTCATGACAGCCGGACTTAAATGGTATGATTTATATGGAATATTGATATGGCTTTGGGCTGGGGGGTTTTTCCCTCCTTTGATACTTTATTGTTTAAAAATGTACTTTGTAGAGCCCCGCAGCCAGCCAATACGCCTGAACCGCAAACGGCAAAAACTCTATGTGTATAACTATAAACAGCCCTGGCAGCCCTGGCGGAAGGCCATAACCCGTATCAGTGTGTATCACTGGGCAGATATCCACGGAGAAGTCCATTTTGAAAGCACCCCGGCTATCAGTGGCTACCACCTGTATGGGGCGTTGTGTGAACCCGGCACCCACCAGGTGGTGGAGCGATTTGTGCTGGCGAAAGAGTGGGGGGAGCGGGAACAACTGAACCAAATCTGGAGTTACCTGTGTATGTATATGCAGCACGACGATGAACTGCCACCGCCGCGCAATGCCGGAACTGCGGACTTCTGGCAACCCCGTAAGGCCGATGCCTGGCCGGAAGCCATGGAGCGGGAATCCACCAGCACACCGTAGACACACCGGCAACTGGCCACCCATATAGACTGATGCGCTAACAAGGATGAATAACCATGTCTTTTATGCAGTTTGATTACCCCACACCCCGTTTGCATCCCAAACACAATAACTGGTGTGAAGACCTGCCGGAAAACCATGAGCCCCAGCTGGTGCCACCGCAACTGCGCTGGCTGACAGAGCGGAATGATATTTACCTGGAAGTGCCCCGTTACCGGATTGAGGTGATGTGGGGGGGAATGCTTTGTGCTGCCCTGTTCCCACTTAGTGGGGCTTTACTGATGATAATCATACTAATAATTCAGTATGGGTGGGGGAGTTATGATTATGTCGCTATGTTATTAGGCAGTTGCGGAACTACTGTATTGTTATCGTTGTTCCTCCATGGCTTGAAAACTACTTTCATAGAACCTCGCAGCCAGCCAATACGCCTGAACCGCAAGCGGCAAAAACTCTATGTATATAACTATAAACAGCCCTGGCAGCCCTGGCGGAAAGCCATAACCCGTATCAGTGTGTATAACTGGGCAGATATCCACGGAGAAGTCCATTTTGAAAGCACCCCGGGTATCCGTGGCTACCACCTGTATGGGGCGTTGTGTGAACCCGGCACCCACCAGGTGGTGGAGCGCTTTGTGCTGGCGAAAGAGTGGGGGGAGCGGGAGCAACTGAACCAAATCTGGAGTTACCTGTGTATGTATATGCAGCACGACGATGAACTGCCACCGCC
>NZ_QGTS01000038.1 GCF_003182475.1 Mangrovibacter plantisponsor | reverse complement strand
TCCAGCTGTGCCAGAGCAGTACGCACGGTACTTTCACCTGCACCTATCTGCCGGGCAATGGTTCCAATAGACGGCCAGCTCACCCCCTCGTCACTGCTGAAGTCAGCCAGGCGCGCCATAATGGCTACACTGGACAACTTCATGCCGGAGGCCGCGCAGGCGTCCCACACATAACCAGTTAACTTAGTGCTCATGCATCCACCCTTTTAAACTTCTCCCTGAACCGCTCAACAGGCTGCATGCACTCATGCGGGTAGCCCTTGCGCATGAAAATGACCTGCTGTTTTTCCCGGTCGTAACCAATGACGTGGACAAGGAAACCTCGTGGGTCTTTGTACTGGCGGTCAAGTTCCTGCATAACGCTCTGGCCCTCCGGTAAAACACACCCACGACACCCAGAGCCCGGCTGTGGTTACATGCCACCCAGCGCCCTGATACCATTCGCTCATACCGCCATTGCGTCGTTCCTGAAATATGAAACGCCCGTAGTTGCGGTAAGCGGCTGTTAGCCGTTAAACTGTTCATGCGTTAGTTTCTCCACGAAATATCGACGCCACGGCGCCCGGAGCTGCACACTCGCGGGCGTCACCCTTTTCTGGCTCACAAAAAACGCGATAAACCAGGGTGGTGTGTTCCTGCAGCTTCGTTATCGACTTGTAGAGCTCAGTGTTGATAGCTTCACGTTCGTGCGGCTCAATCACCCCGTCTTCGATTGCTACCCTGATTTGCTGCGAGTACTTCGTGATCTGCTCAATGGCTTCCAACAGCCGCTGGTTGATATCACCGTTGTCCACATCTTCAACGTCAGTCAGCGGAACAAATACCCCGCCTGATGCCCGGGCAACTGCATGAGCCACATGGTGTGTGTTACTGGCTTTTTGCATGACCATGGCCCAGCCCATCGGGAACATCTGATCACCACCAGCGCGCAGGCGGTTAAAAAGCGCGTCTTCAGTGACATCCAGCCACTCACCTGCTTCAACATATCCACCAGGCAATGCAGAGATAGCTTTCCTGATTGCGGCCACCAGCCAGGCTGGCTGCTTTTCTACTTTCCAGTGCTGCTTATCCACGGTTAACCCCTTCTGTCTGTGGTTGTTTTAAGCTGCCGTTTCGCTAGGCTTGCTATCATCTGACTTGCCATACAACAGCCAATGCGGATCACAGTTGAGAGCCACTGCCAACTCAAAGATAAACCGGGGCCGTTTAGTTAAGCCGGCTTCAATGGCTTGAAGAGATTGCTGAGTCATACCGACCATTTCAGCTAATTGCGATTGAGATAAATTCATCTCTTCGCGTTTTTTTCTGAGTCTTTGAGAAATTGTTTCCATATCACCTCCACAGTTTTATCTGTATTTTTGAACAGACAGTTCTGTTTGTCAATCACAGTTTAAACTGTGAGGATTAAGGCACGCGGAGAGGGGAAACCATGAGCCTTGCAGAAAGAGTCAAACAAAAACGGATAGAGCTCGGCCTTACACAAGAGCAAGCTGCTGAAAAAGCAGGAATACGCCAACAGTCATGGGCAAGTATTGAAGATGGAAAAACAAAGAAACCCAGGAATATCGTTGGTATTAGCAAAGCATTAAGTTGTGATCCCACCTGGTTGATGAATGGCGGGACATTCATGCCTATTGGTGATGTGAATACAAGGAAAGTGCCTTTGATTAGTTACGTCCAGGCTGGTGCCTTAGCTGAGAAGGCACCTATCAACGCTTTTGATGGAAATTTTGAGTACATCATGACTGATGTTGAAATGTCTGATTATACGTTTGCCCTTCGTATTGAAGGTGACTCGATGGAGCCTGATTTTAAGGCCGGTGACATAATAATTGTTGATCCTGAATTAGAGCCTATGCCCGGTGAATTTGTAGTAGCTAAAAACGGGAACAATGAAGCCACATTCAAAAAATACAGGCCAACATTCACAGATATGGGCGGGCACCAGCACTTTGAGCTCGTTCCACTAAACGATGACTATCCAACTATCAACAGCAATGAACGCCCATTAAAGATTATAGGTGTCATGATAGAGCACAGAATTTACAGAAGAAAACGTTAATCCCCACAAACCGGCACTCGCCGGTTTTTTTATACCTACAGAAATTAACTCCATAAATACAGATTCTTGTGTAACCTCCAAAATAAATACAGTTTTATCTGTTGACAAAATAACAGTTTTATCTGTAATCTTAATTTCATCAACAGCAGCCAGCCGTTGATAGCGAAGACTGACAAGTCACATCCCTGTTCTGGCGGCCCGGCTTCCCTTGATGGTCGGTAACCGCCAGCTTTTTCAGGGCAAAACTGACACAAGGTAAGATGATGAATGTATGCACCGAAGTGAAAAATCTAAGCGAAAAAATGCAACAGCAGCTTGACCTGGTAAACGACATAAACACAGCTGTCGTAGGCGTTAGTTGGGGTGCATACAACTTTTTAAAGCAGATCGACGATGCCCGGCACACAATCACTCGTCTTTCAGATACTGATCGCCAGAACCTATCTTCCAGCCTGTGTAACTCATTAGATCGATTTTTGGCAAACGCTGACTCTTTGAAATTCTTGCTAAGTAATTCTGCGCTGTTTCACTCAATTGGTCTGGAACAAGATCATCAAGCAGAGCAAACAGCAGATCTGGAGTGTTCAGGTTGCGAATGCTCGCAGGAGTCCATTTTGTTTTCAAATACACAAGGTGATGCAAAGCAGCCACACCATCAAGATGAAGGACAGAATTGCTGTATTTCAACCGGTGCTCATGAAGGTAAAACTCAATAAGTATCAGTTTATAAAGATGACTCCGGCACTGCTGAGAACTGGTTGAATGAGGATTACTTTGGAAATGTGAGGAGCTAATTCCGTAATGTTCAGCAAGATCGGGAAGGATGGCTAAATAAAGATTTTCGTATCCGTTCATGTTGGTTCCTTCTTGGCTGTGTGAGAGCAACCAAGATACCACCTCGCCTGATGTGGATAAAAGCAGGCACAACCATCCCTGTGAGCCAGCAGCTTTTTCAGGGCGCAGGAGTCTGGCGTTTATCCATGACCCCAGACCACTGCGAAGGAACGCAAATGCTGTGTAGAACCTTTGGCGGTACCAGATCTTCAACCCAACACTAGGAGGATGAA
>NZ_QGTS01000037.1 GCF_003182475.1 Mangrovibacter plantisponsor | reverse complement strand
AGGGCCTCGGGGAGTGACTGTGGTACCGGCGATTTCTTTGCTTCTTCCAGCTCCAGCCAGCGATCAATAACCCGTTTACGCAGCACGACGTTGTAGCCGGACACCAGTGTCAGGCATAAATCACGCGGCAGGTGATAGCATGGATATGAGCGGCCACGGTCATCCCGGTAATCTCCCGAAAACTGGGGAGATTGAATTTCGAGCTGTAGCAACATATTGCGGATGTCAGCCATAACATGGTCATGTCGTTTCTCACACAGACCAGCAATTTCCAGACTGGACATGGCAGGGAAACCCGGATCACTAATAACGTTCATTAAACTGCTCATACGTTCTCCACTGTTCAGGCGGCTGCACCCGCCGGTTTATACAGACTTATCGTGATTTCAACTTTCCCGCCCTTCACTACCGGCCCCCACTCAATCAGCATCTTTTTAACCTGGCTGTCGTCTTCCCATACCCCGGCATGAGTCAGGGCATCGAACAGGGCCTTGTTGTAGTTATCCAGGTCACGGCGCTGGTTGTTCGGCGGAAACAAAACGATTTCAACCTCTGCCAGCTCGCTGGATGGTTTTGGCAAACGGCGTAACTGTTCGATGATGGCGGCACAGGCAGCACTCTGATATTTACGACCCTCAGCACTGACCAGGATACGGCCAGCCATCGGCCCTTTGTTCGGGGATCGCCAGTAGGCGTTAACACTGGGTGGGAATGGCAAAGTCAGTTTCATACGTCACCCCCAAGCACCGCGATCAGGTCTTTTGCTGTCTCCCGGGTACTGCCTTTACTGGATATTGAGCGCCGGCTGCTGACGTAATGCAGTGCACACCCATGCTGTTCGTAGAGTTCAATTATCCGCGGAGCGGTGGAGTTGGATATCACCACCCTGGCTCCGCGCTGGTACGCAGCCACGCACGATTCCACCAGCAACACCTGGTCATCCCAGGTAAAACCACCAGCAGAATAAGAAGTAAAACCAGCAGTTCCCGGTAACGGCTCATAGGGAGGGTCGCAATAGATAACATCCCCTTCGCCAGCGAGACTGACAGTCCGTCGAAAGTCAGCATTCAGGAACACACAGTTATGTGACTGCGCCACGAAAGCGGCGATCTCAGTTTCAGGGAAATAGGGCTTCGCGTATTTTCCCCAGCCCACATTGAACTGGCTGTCGCGGTTGTAACGCATAAGTCCGTTAAAACAGTGGCGGTTTAAATACAGAAAAGCAGCAGCCCGTTCAGGTCCGTCCATACGCTGCGCGTTAAATTCATCACGTAGCGAGGTATAACCATCAGCACTGTTCAGGTGCTCAAACATGGCGCGGGCATGAGTGATAACAGTTCCGGGATCCACGGCCAGCATCTGGTAAAGATTGATCAGGTCAGCATTAACATCCGCCAGCAGAAATTCTGCATGTTTGTCCGAATTCATGAAGACAGAGCCACCACCAACAAAAGGTTCTATCAGGCGAAGCCCTGCCGGGATGAGCCGGTACAGTTCAGGCAACATCGAATACTTGCCGCCCGCCCACTTCAGTACTGGACGTTGCCAGATACGTGGTTCAGGTTCTTTAGCAGGAAGAGCTGCCGCGATACGTTCACCAATCCAGCGCATCACCGGCACGGCCATTGAGTTACCAATCGCTTTGTAGCGTGGGCCATCCGGGCATTCATCAGCAGATTTTCCGCGCCAGGAGATCTGTGTGTGGTTGTCTGGAAATCCTTGCAGACGTTCACACTCTACAGGGGTGAGCCTGCGAACCTGCATTCCCCAGCCAATTGCACCAACCCCCATACCGGCCCGGCCGCCATTGGGAGTCAGTAATGCATTCGCGGTACCATCATTTCTAATTTCAACAGTAGAACCCTCATTACGCCCACGAATCGCAAGCGTGTACGGTTCGCTGATGATTGCATTTTCCTGCCCGTTATTACGGCCCAGCGTGTGTGCAAGCTCTCTGTTTGTATCAGGGTCCTGCGTACCATGAACAGCAAAGGTCTCTACTTCAAAATCAATGCGTTGTCCTCTGGCTGTCAGGCATGCTGCAACATCTATATTTCCGCGAGTATTACCACCACCGTAGGCGAGTATGTTAATTCCCCTGTCAGCACATGGGGATGAATCCCCTCGGGCTGTTAAGGTTCCCGCAAGTTCTTCACCATACTGGGTTTGTACGATTAGGTGTCCTGCTTGCGCCTGATTGTCGTCTGCGCCACAAGTTCCAACACCTCTTGCTGTAAGCGCGGCAACAGGAGTTAGCCCACCATTCAGATCGAAGTCTCCGAGTCCGCCACCTGCTGAAGTGCGAGATGTAATAGTTCCGGTAATTTCCTCCCCCTCGCCTCGGCTCGGCGCAATATCCCGGCGCATGCCTTCGAACTCAAAAAGTACTTTTGCCGGATCGAATCCTTTTCGAGCACTTGCGACAACGAACACACGGCGGCGGCGTTGGGCCACTCCGAAAAATTGAGCGTCGAGCACTCGCCAGGCGACAATGCGCGATGGTCCAAACACACAACCTGCGTTCGACCATTTACCCCCTGCTGGGTGCAGCTCGCTATCTTCTCCGGCAAGCCCTGCAAGAAAGCAGCCGAAGGCATTATCTTTGCTGCTGAGGACGCCCGGGACGTTTTCCCAGACGATGATGGCTTCTTCTTCTCCACGCTCACAGCGTTTGTCATCAATGGCATTTGCCAGCTCCACATATGAAAGAGTTAATTGTCCTCGGGCATCTGCAAGACCATTACGAAGGCCTGCAATACTGAATGCCTGACACGGTGTGCCGCCAACCATAATGTCTGGTGCTTCTACTGTTCCGGCGCGAACCGCCGAAGCAATTTTTGTCATATCACCAAGATTGGTAACCTCAGGCCAGCGGGCAGCCAGTACCGCTGACGGGAATTTTTCTATTTCAGCAAACCATGCAGCTTTCCAGCCAAGAGGTGCCCATGCAACTGTTGCAGCTTCAATACCACTGCATACTGATCCGTATCTCATGAGCGGAATCCCTCCGGAACCTGGCTGTAATCAGTACCGTCATAGCTGCCCTTGAAGGTGTCCACACGACCAGTCGGCGATATGGCACCCGGTATCTGCCATTTGCCGTTGATGCATGCCGGGCGCCCGGCTTCATCCCACTTCATGGCTTTCTGGTGGTACTCCTGGAAGTTCTCCGGGCCGAACAAGGTTTTGGGGCGCAGGTAGTCACACATTTTCGGGTCATCCAGCCATTTCGCTGTGGCGTAGTCCGTCACGCGGATCAGGTCTTCCGCCGTGAACATGTCCGCCAGGCGACCACGGATATACCCCATGGTGGTTTTGCCATCGCGATAACTGGATTTGGTTACCTGGTTGAAATGATCCAAAACGGCAGTGGCCGGATCATCAGGCGTGTTGTCGGGTTGCCCGGCAACCTGACAAGAAGGTTTTTTACCTGATGGATCAGTAGTTGAATTTACTGACGGATCCCCGCCAGATTCTGA
>NZ_QGTS01000036.1 GCF_003182475.1 Mangrovibacter plantisponsor | reverse complement strand
GCCCGCGCCGTCCTGCGGCCAGTTCACTGTGCCACTGCGGCTGTCTTCCTGCTGCTGCAGTTTGCCCGTGCTGTCGTAGGACCAGCGGCTGGCATTACCAATATCAAAGCAAATGCCGTTCACACTGTTCACACCATAGTGGTACCAGTTAACCATGCGTTTCAGAGGGGTGCCTGCCTATTATGCCTGAGGCTGACAAAGTACACAGAGAGAGCATCTTATTTATTACCATAAAAAATAAAAGCCAGAAGTTCAAAAAACACCATCTGGCTTTTATTCTAAAATAAATTACTTAGGGAATTTTTTATTCTTATAAGATATCCATAAATAAGTAACAGCCCAATTATTGTTATCTCCAGAGATAAAACTTTTAGCTATTACTTCAATATCATCAGATATCCGAGATGATATTTCAGAGTTTTTTATAACCTTAAATGATTGTTTAAATGCCTTTTCTCGTAACATATCAATAAATGAAATATCATCTGCTTTGAAAGTCTTGCTTTCCAGTGCATTAAATACTGCCATCCACTGGTCATCAAATTCAGGCTCATCTCTTAAATCCAGAGCATTATCAGCATCTAATGACTTTAGGAAATCAAAGTTAGCCAGAACAGATAAATACTTATCAATTTCAATGAGACCTTTGTTTTTCATTACATTAATCCTTGCTCCTTACGCCAAACTTCAATTAAATCGACTGCTTTAGATAGAGCCACATCAGATCCTAAATTATAAGTGCCATTCGGAGATTTAACATCTACTTTAATGTCATCCAATCCTGAGTAAGCCTTCCGGTATGCATCAAAAAGCTCTTTATCTGAACCAGGGGAAATCACCTTGTCTTGGTCCGATAAAGTCTCTTTCAGCATCATGTAAACGCCACTCATCATGCTATGGATTTTTTCCTCCAGGGAATAACGTCGGGCGAGTTTTATGTCTGTGACGTCCAACATTCATTGGACACATCTTCTGATATATATTGATATTATTTTTAGAATAACATATAACGCTAAATATGGTTTAATAACGTTTAAAAATCCCTCAGTAAACCATGAATCCATCACTACGCAAAAAAAATGGCATAATAAATATTAATTAATCCTTGCTTAATTATACAGTTAACTCGCCATAAAAAAACATTTCCTCATATGAGAAAATTATTTTTTTGGTATTTGGTACAAAAATAATACTTGATTCATCACTTGGGTAGAAAAAATCACCCCATGATTTTATAACTACACTGGTGGATACAAGAGCTGCAGCTCGTCGCCCCCAGAAAAAAAACAAATTAGATACACCACTTAACCTTGATTGAAAAAATACCTTTGATTCATCAACATCATCAAAATCGAGCTCCATCTTATCAATAATAGTTACATCCGTTTTATTCATTCTCATTAAAATATTAAATGGCAAAACCAAATCCCATAATCTCTCAGATTCATGCTCACTTAAAAAAACGATGTGCTTTTTATCCTCATCAGACAGATGACAGTCATCTGAATTAAAACGCCATGACATCGGGTATAAGCTTTCATCAAAGGTGCGATTATTAATCATAAAATATGTGTCCCTTCCCACTGCTAGGCGATTTTTTCCCAGCGCTATAGTCTGACCATTTAATATGAGGCCGATTATTTTCAGGTGCGTTTACTGTATGTGACTCATTTGGATGATGTTCAAAACCAGTTTTATCCGGATAGTTTTTACTTCCATAATATTCTGGATATTCTGGCGTTTTAGGCCTAGCCTCATTTAATAATTTTTCAGCCGTAGTTTTATCAAAAACTCTAAAGTTAGGCTTGCTGCTCCCGCTATTCCTCATTGTATTAACTGCCTGTTTCCATTCTTTACTACCCGGTTTTATCACTGGTAAATTCGATGCGTCACCGACTTCATTACCTGTTAACCCACATTTTAGCAACCCCAGAGGATCTATCCAAGTCAGGGGGTAGTGCATAAGCATAGAGGTTTAATCCACCAGCCAGCCCTATCGGGTCAAGGTGCGCAATCTAACCGAAGTCCGAGCCGTGCCGTCAGTTTCGGATGTAAATCACCCAATTACCTGCATCATAGTTTATACGCTACCGCCATACCCTGATATTTTCGTTATCTGCACCATTCTATTCTAAGGTCAGAAGGCGTTATTTCTAAAGCACAACGGCGCTATGCTGTGGGCTATTTACCCAATGGCAGCAATACGCCGTTAATTAAATTAAGCTATAAATGGCAGAGAGAGGTAGGGTTTTATACTGGCACCGACGTGACGGTGAATATTATGTGGACTGCATTGTACTGATACTAAGCAGTCCACAGGTACAGGCACTGAGGTAACAACTGGCGCAGGTTAAAAATACGCTCAGTCGAGAAAAACAGTACGTATTAAGTTGAAAAGTCCGAAAATACCAGCCAGCTTATAATTATAAATCGCCAGATTGGTTTAGCAAAATAATTATTGACTCTTTATCATTTAAATGAGTGCAGCGGTAATTAACATATTGAATAGATGAGAAGAGTGTAACAACAATCTCATGGTTTTTATAGTTTAAATTGTTTACTTCCAATAGCAAAACTTCATCTTTCTCTAAAGTAACCGAAGTCATCCCATCCTCTGGATAGCGCAAACTTGTTAAACAGTCAATTAAGGCATGCATATTCTTTCCATAAAAATCAGGAAACCCAAACAACGCCTTCATTGTATTATGGAAATCCTCCATTGTTTCCAGCTTGGAAAAATCAATGGATAATTTTTTTTCTTTCATCACTGCCATCCTCTAAGATCAATTTCAATGAAGGAATCATAATGATCATGACTGTAATAGGCTCTGCCAGACTTTTTATCAAACACAATACGCCTTGCACCTCGATTATTCACACCCGGTGTTTTAACTGTCCACTCAGTATAAGGCCCGCTACCTGTATCCAATCGCTGACTATTTGGGCTTATTTCATGTGAATTTTTAAATGGAATGCCATCTCTAGAGTTAGCCGGCCGGTTCAACTTTATATTATCTACTGTATTTTGTAATTCTCGCATATCTTTCGGAGTCATATTGTGACCCCACTTATCTTTAATAGCAGCATGGGCCTGTCTAGGATTTTTGGCTGAATGAGTGCATTTCAAGCCAAGCGGATCGATCCATGTTAACGGGTTTGATGCATAAGCATATAAATTGATGCCCCCCGCCAGCCCTATCGGGTCCTGCTGCGTGAACCGCCCGCTGTCCGGGTCGTAATACCTGAACAGGTTATAATGCAAACCGGTTTTACTCGCCGCTTCCCTGCGGCTCGCCCTTCGGGCCAGCGCTTACGCGCTGTTCAAATGTGTTCCCGACACATTTGTCTCTGTCCAGGTACTGGCCCTGCATCCGCAGGTTCTGCGCAAAGCCTGCCGCATGGACCGGTGCTTCGCGTAACAGTTTGCCCCAGGCACCCGTCAGCCCTTCCCAGCGCACCCGCCCTTCGTTGTCCGTCAGCCGCTCCGGCGTGCCGTTGGGCTGGCAGTGGAACCAGTAGATTTCCGGGTCGGTGATGCCGTCGATACGCGCCAGTGGTTCATAGCTCCCCTGGTCTGCATACACACAGGTCAGCGGGATGTCGCCGTGCACTTCCTGCAGCAGGCGCAGCCCTTCCCACACAAACCCTGTCGTCACCCGGGTGCTTTCGCTGCCATCTTCC
>NZ_QGTS01000035.1 GCF_003182475.1 Mangrovibacter plantisponsor | reverse complement strand
GTCAGCAAGCGACACAATATGCTCATGCTGCGCCAGTTTCGTTCTCCACTCTGCCGGGATGCCCTGCCAGCCATAAAGTGCACCAGCCAGTTGCCCGGCAGTGGCTGCCACACTGTCTGCGTCATCAGCCAGGTTGGCGGCGAGCAACACGGCATCCCGAAAATTATCGGTGTGCCAGACAGCCCAGAGCGCGGCTTCCAGGGTATCAATCACATAGCCACTGGAACGGATTTCATCACGGGTTTTATGCCGGTAGCTTCCGGCATTAATCAGCGCACTTCTGGCGTTCAGTGGGCACACCTTCGTACTCAGTGCCTCTGCTTTACTCTTGCCATTCAGCAAATGGTGCAGTATCACGCCAAACAGGCGGGAGCAGTCTACTGATTCCGTCGCACAGTGTGTTGCTTTACCCTGCAGTTCAGACCAGACAAGTGTGTGAAGCAGTGAGTGACTATTCGCGACAGCAACAGGGGCCTGCCGGATAATGGCCGCATTGCCCGCGGTGTTGGCATCTGTGTTACCAAACCATTCCGGGCCATGTTGCAGATAGCTGTCCAGTGCATAGCGGGTGGCATTACCAATATCAAAGCAAATACCATTCACACTGTTCACACCATAGTGGTACCAGTTAACCATGCGATTGCGAAAATCGGTCAGATCCACTTTGCCACAGTGCAGGCAGGTTTCTGCCAGGCAAAGTGCCATCGACGTATCATCCGTCCATTCCCCGGGTTTTAACCCAAAGGGGCCACCGCCAACCATGTCACTGATATTTTTCTGATCCCGGGGTAAAAATTCCAGCGTGGTACCGACCGCATCTGCCACCGCCAGGCCAACCAGTGCGCCTCTGGCTTTATCCAGAAGCAGGGCACTGCTGCATTTCGGCGCAGCAGACGCAAGCCATTGTGGCAGGGAATTTTGACATTTCAGCCACGGGGAATAATCAACAGTTAATTCGCAACCGTTATTAAAATCATGCCACCATGCTTCTGGGATAGTATGAAGATACTTCTCTTTGACTATTTTATTAAGAACGGAAAGGTCATGGTGTAAATCAGTCATAATAGATACCGAATGTGAACCCAAGGAATTAATATGATTCAAAATCAACCATCGAAGTGGTCATAGAAACGTTCGGGATTATCATGGCCTAAAATTGCTTCTATTGCCAATCAGATTTCGTCAATGAACAACTCTTTAATCACACCCTTAGCTAAATTTTATTTATGACAATACAAAGGATGGCTGATAATAAATCAGCATCACAAGGAATAGTTACTATCACCTATAAAAATTATTAGCAATTAGCAATTAGCAATTAGCAATTAGCAATTAGCAATTAGCAATTAGCAATTAGCAATTAGCAATTAGCAATTAGCAATTAGCAATTAGCAATTAGCAATTAGCAATTAGCAATTAGCAAGAGAGCTTAAAAAGCTAACTCAAAGAAGCGTTAAATATAGCAAGAGATTTTATAATTACCCATAAATTTCATAACCTGCACACACTCTTTTTTATTCATGCAATTTTGACATAAAAGCATTTATTAATAACCATATAATCCTGATATTTCAGTGACGAAAGAGAGCAAATTACGGGTATTAACCCCATCACTAAAAATAGTGTAAGTTAATACACGTGAATTATAAAACACGAGCCATAATCACACTAATCAGGCTTTTCTCAATAGCTATCTGGTTTCCATTAAT
This sequence comes from Mangrovibacter plantisponsor, assembly GCF_003182475.1. Lineage (GTDB taxonomy): Bacteria > Pseudomonadota > Gammaproteobacteria > Enterobacterales > Enterobacteriaceae > Mangrovibacter > Mangrovibacter plantisponsor. The sequence continues at coordinate 2,147 of NZ_QGTS01000035.1, read as the reverse complement.
ATTACCCCAAGCATATTCTTACCTGAACCATCACCACCAGCAGCCCAATAGCTATCATTTATAGTATGTTCAATTAGCAAAGAATCACCTGAAGACAACAATATTTTTTTAACACTTTCATTTTGCTTGAACTTTTCTAACACTGCTAAACGCATGATATCATCTTTCACATCCTCCCAATCACTCCTCAAAGGGTTTTGTCTATTTCTCCCTTCCTTGGCTGCATCCATTGGAGATGAAAAGTTACGAATTTTCTCCTGCAAAAAATCATCATGGAACTTTTGCGCTTGAAAATAATGCTCCACAGTTGGCCAATAGATTGAGTCAACTGTAAACCCACATTTATAGAAATTAGAAAACACACCATAAGAGTCATTAACCCTGTAAAAATAAATCTCATTACTCATTTCAAATAATCCTTGGACCAATTTCTTTTTTATCGTCAACGGATTCTCCCGACAGGATTAAATTGAAACAATTCATCATTCCACTTGATACTTCAGATAGAAGTTTACTATTGATGAATTCATTCTCAATTTTAATACCAACAGATGCCAGATAAATCTCTGATAATAGTTTTTTAGGTACAAGCGCTTCATGTTTAAAGAGTCTTGTGGCCTCTTCAGATAAAAATAATAGTTCCTTCAAAGACTTTTCGTTAACTTCCCCTCCCATTTTTAATGGATATAGGGATACATTGATTTTTTCTTCAAGCAGATTCAATATGTTATTTTTATCTATATTCATTTAATTCAGAATAGCACTGACCATCCCCTTAATGAAGGCACAGATGATTCATATCAGGCCTGGATAGCCTCATCGTCCCGCGAAAAAGTCACGGAACCCGTATTGATAAGTTCTTTGTTGTAGGTATGTCAGTTGGTAATCCTGAACTTCTGCCTTGCCACGAGGCCGTCCGTGAAGTGAGGAGATGCGTGACCTGATCCTTCTATTCAAGCAAAAGTTCGATTTATTCAATAAAGCCGATTATAGTTTATGGATACCGCTGTTCTTCATATCCATTAGGGTGTTTATAAAATATTTTTTCTAAGGAATTATTTTTATATTCAAACAACACCTTGTAAGATGAGAACTCCTCATCTTCATGTTCCTTTTGCTGTACATCTATTTCAATAAGATCATCCCCACAGTAATAATAAGTGGAAATATTGCAGCCAAATGCTGCGTAACTTATTGTTTTATAGATTTTGTTATTTTCTTTCTTCGCCAGTGTAATATTCCTTACAGATTTAGTCCCACTATTGAAATAAATTGACTCTATAGACTTATCTGTATATAAATAATAATTCCTATTAACAATATTATCTTTCTGTCCATACACCTCTACTAACAATATATTATCATCATAATCAAAGTAATAAACATGTGTATTTTTAATGTTTTTGGGGATATCTTTCAATTCTTTTCCAATTTTTAGACCAGCCCGTTGTATTTCATAAGGAATAACATTATACAAACCACCCTTGCTTATTTTTTTATATGAACACCTTGACATTGAAAGCTGAAAATATTCAGCTTCCGTATCTTCTGGGCTTAACATAATACATTCATATTTATTTTTTAATTCTTGCAAGCAATCACTCATTATCAACTCCTTATCAGTATCCAAATATACCTTTTGATAATTCACTAGCTATATCATTAAGAGCACGCTCAAAATCGTTCTTATTGTTTACATCCTTAAGTCTATTATACACATTTTCTTTATACGTATTAGTATGAACTTTTGAATGAGCTATGGCACTAGTGTCCGCATTATTTTTTACTTTCGTACTTGTTGGTAAGTAAACACCATTATTCGCTGAATTTATATCTATTCCGAGCTCATCCATTTTATTACGAAGACTCATCATCCTTGGATCTGCTGAGTTAGACATAACAATATGATGCGCCGAGTTTTTATAGCCAGGAACATTTTTTCCAGCTATCTCCATATTTTCTCGTAGTACCTTTGCATCACTACTACAACTCATCCATCCAAGTGGATCCACCCAGCCCTGCGCATTTGGCGCATACTGGTACAGGTTCAGCCCACCCGCCAGCCCTGGCGGGTCCTGCTGCGTGAACCGCCCGCTGTCCGGGTCGTAATACCTGAACAGGTTATAATGCAAACCGGTTTTACTCGC
>NZ_QGTS01000034.1 GCF_003182475.1 Mangrovibacter plantisponsor | reverse complement strand
GGAAGATGGCAGCGAAAGCACCCGGGTGACGACAGGGTTTGTGTGGGAAGGGCTGCGCCTGCTGCAGGAAGTGCACGGCGACATCCCGCTGACCTATGTGTATGCAGACCAGGGGAGCTATGAACCACTGGCGCGTATCGACGGCATCACTGACCCGGAAATCTACTGGTTCCACTGCCAGCCCAACGGCACGCCGGAGCGGCTGACGGACAACGAAGGGCGGGTGCGCTGGGAAGGGCTGACGGGTGCCTGGGGCAAACTGTTACGCGAAGCGCCGGTCCATGCGGCAGGCTTTGCGCAGAACCTGCGGATGCAGGGCCAGTACCTGGACAGAGAGACCGGTTTGCATTATAACCTGTTCAGGTATTACGACCCGGACAGCGGGCGGTTCACGCAGCAGGACCCGATAGGGCTGGCGGGTGGGCTGAACCTGTACCAGTATGCGCCAAATGCGCAGGGCTGGGTGGATCCGTTGGGGTTGAGTAAGTGTACTCCCGAAAAGTGGAATGTAAATTCTCATCAAAACAATAAAAATGCAGTTAAAGGGCTGAACCTTGGACTGGACTCTCATCACGTAGGACAAAAAAATCTTATGAAAGACTTGGTCGAGGGGTATGATCCTATGACCGCCCCGGCAATATTAGTTCCTCGAGTTGGTCATACTGTTTCGAAAGAGGGCGTTGGTATTGTCTCGAGAAGCAAAATAAATGATAAGACAGGACTACCATTTACTAATGCAAGAGATCTTCTTGCTCGAGATATCAAAGAGTTGAGAAGGGTTTATCCTGAAATACCGAACGAGAAACTAAAGGCCCTTATTGATTTAAATAAAATGATGTACCCTGAATTAAGATAGAGGAGAGTATATGAATCTTGATGAGCAAGTAGTTAATGCAATATTCAAAGAGTTATTTGAGGATAACTCAATCCGTTACAAGCAATCTCTAAAAAAACCAGTTAATAACGATGTGGATGTTTATGCCAGGGCAAGAAATGCATTGGCAAAATTAAGTGATACGGATAAAGATGATATTCTGGATTTTATTGATGTTGTGATTGCTGATAGTGCTTCAGTAATATTCGGCGCGTTTGATGGCACTCATTACCCAGATAATATAGATGGTGACTTTATAGTTAATTACAAGGGTAATGAAATACAAGGTGATCTTCAGGATTTGTTTATAGAAAAAGTAGAGTCTAAAGGGGTTTATAATTAAGGAATACGGAAGAGCTATAATTAAATAGCCCTTCCGTTTTTTTTCTTACCGCTGGTCTTTACATCCCGAACTTCGGCAGGTGTAATTACTCATATCAAAAGTAACATCAACCAGTAAGTTATTAGTGAAAATAATAAAACATACCCTTGGTATACCATTTAATCATGCATTCCCCCCTTATTTTCACGTTGTCCAATTAAAAATACTCATATTGATTAGGCTCCTCTCGAAATGTGGGTTTTGCTAAGGTCGATCGTGCTGTAGGGAATGGGCTAGGAATTCTCGGCCTGAAGGATATACTTGGCATCACCATCAGGATTCTGGATATATGCAATTAGTTCCTAGTGATATACATGATGCAGTAAGACACTCGGGTGGTATTTCAACAAATAGAAGGTAATTTATGGTCGCTATTATTTACTCCAAAACACCTGCAACATTAGAGGATATCTCTGATTTTGAGAAAAAAATAAACAGCACTTTACCAAGTGATTATAAGGATTTCTTGATGAAGTATAATGGGGGGCAGCCTCAGCCAAACTCGTTTAGATTTTTTTCTGATAGAAATGATGCATCTTCTGTTGATCGGTTTCTTAGTTTAGGGAAAGAGAAAAATAGTAACCTCTTAAGATATTATAATAATTATCAAGACAGAATTCCATTAGGGTTTATTCCGATTACTCATGATGCTGGAGGCAATCTTGTTATTATGGGTTTAAAAACAGACAACAATAAAGTTTATTTTTGGGGTCATGAATTTGAAGTTGATGAAGGAGAACAGCCAAACATGGATAATGTTCATTTAATTAGTCAGTCATTTTCTATTTTTCTAAATGATCTTTATGAGGAAGTTATTTGATTGAGAGTTAACTGGTAATAGTGTCGGGGGGTGCTAAATCTCCCGATATTTAACTAAATATGTTTTTATGGATTGCGCAGGATTTAATAATGTTTTTAATTCTGCGGACATTCAATGCGTATACTCAAGGCTCTGAAAAAAGGTATTTTCTCCACGTTCAGTTACGAAGGGAGGGATACCCGGTTTGAGTATGGTGTCGTGTTCATTTTTCAGTGCCTGTGGTTCTTCGGCTGGCTGAGATTATCCTCTGCGGAGGATACCAGCATTATTCTGTTACTGTGTTTTATCCTGCCGTTACTGGCTTCCGCGGTTCGCAGAATCAATGACGCCGGTTATTCGCGGTTTGTGATTATTCTGTTGGTGTTTTTCCCTTATATCCTTTTTCCCTTCCTGTTGTTGCCCGCCTCAGTGAATACCAGTAAGTAAACTCCTGTAACCTTTCAGGTATTACGACCCGGACAGCGGGCGGTTCACGCAGCAGGACCCGCCAGGGCTGGCAGGCGGACTGAACCTGTACCAGTATGCGCCAAATGCGCAGGGCTGGGTGGATCCGTTGGGACTTGCAAAGTGTAGTGCTCCTAATGGCTACAAAACTGGTGATGTAGATCCTCATGGACAATTATCTCCGGGGGGCAATCGTGCTGTAGGGCATACAAACAGTAAAGCTGATGGGTTTGTTCAAAGCCATCACCCTATTCAAGATGCTTGGGCTAAGAAAAGAATTAGTGGTTATCAAAGAAATTCTGCACCTGCAACGTTACTAAAATCTTCATCTGGTAGCTCACATGCTGCTATAAGCGCTGCACAACGTGCACGACGATCTGTAACTGGTGGTTGGGACACAACCTTGAAGCAGGAGTTTAATATTAGCTATAAAGAAATGCTCGATGCTGGCGTTCCTAAAAATCAGGCTCGTAGATCTATAAATGATTCATTTAAATATTTTGACGGACTCAGAGAAAATAATATGAGCAATCCGTTCTTTGATATCTAATATAAATACTCTAAGGTTAAAAGGTAAACTATTGTGGATAAAGATAAAGTATTGGATGAGCTTAAAATCATTGAGACAGCGATTGGTGTTAACTTTCCTGATAAATACAAGCAGTTTTTATCTGAAGAAGTGAAAGATACAGATGCTTATGAAATCCAGACAGGTCAAGGTGACACTGTTTATCTTTATAATTACAAAGATCTTGTCGAGCGAAATGAAACATATGCCATAAGGGACGTTGAGCCAGATTACTTACTAATTGGACAGGATGGTGATCTGGGGTATTTTATAAATATAAAAAATGGTAGCGAACAGATTTACAGTTTAGATCTTGGTGCACTTGGAAGTTTAGATATGGATGAAGAAACTATGGATATTTATAAGCTAAAAAATTAAGCTAATGAAATAAAAGCTGGGAAAGATCTTGACGATCCTCCCGGCTTTTTTATTTTTACTCATGCGCTGTCAGGATCAAACGGCCTTCTTCCATTCTGACCGTTACCTGCTTGCCAGTGTCAAGCCCTGCATCCCTGAGCCAGTTGCCCTTTAGGTGCAGGCTGGGGCTGCGAGAATAATAGATGGCGGTAATATCTCTGCGGCTCTCATGGCGGATACTGCGTACCCGACCTGATAGCAGCGCTGGTTTTATAATCATGAACGTCCCAATATTGCACTGAATGGCTTTACACCAATTCAGTATATTCAGCGCTTAACTGATTCTAGTTATCTGCTCGGTTAAAGATGTGTTCAGCGGTCACCCGCAACGCCCGGGGGACATGCACTGGCGGCAGCGCTGGGAATACGATTTCCGCAACAACCTGGTGCGTGAAGAGCGCAACCGCGACCCGTTCGATGCCAGCCGCAGGTCCTACGACAGCACGGGCAAACTGCAGCAGCAGGAAGACAGCCGCAGTGGCACAGTGAACTGGCCGCAGGACGGCGCGGGCAACCCGCTGGCA
>NZ_QGTS01000033.1 GCF_003182475.1 Mangrovibacter plantisponsor | reverse complement strand
TCCAGCTGTGCCAGAGCAGTACGCACGGTACTTTCACCTGCACCTATCTGCCGGGCAATGGTTCCAATAGACGGCCAGCTCACCCCCTCGTCACTACTGAAGTCAGCCAGGCGCGCCATAATGGCCACACTGGACAACTTCATGCCAGAGGCCGCGCAGGCGTCCCACACATAACCGGTTAACTTAGTGCTCATGCATCCACCCTTTTAAACTTCTCCCTGAAACGCTCAACAGGCTGCATGCACTCATACGGGTAGCCCTGGCGCATAAAAATGACCTGCTGCTTTTCCCGGTCGTAGCCAATGACGTGGACAATGAAGCCTCATGGGTCTTTGTACTGGCGGTCAAGTTCCTGCATAACGCTCTGGCCCTCCGGGAGTACACACCCACAATTGATGTCGCCCGGCTGTGGTTACATGCCACCCAGCGCCCTGATACCATCCGTTCATACCGAAACAACGAGGTTCCCGGCACAGGGATGCCCCGCAGTTGCGGTAAGCGGCTGTTAGCCGTTAAACTGTTCATGCGTTAGTTTCTCCACGAATACGACACGCCAGGGCGCCCGGAGCTGCACACTCGCGGGCGCCACTTTCTTCCGGCTCACAGAAAATCCGGAATAACAGCGTTAAGTGTTCCTGCCACTTCGCCATAACCTGGTAGCTGTTCTCGTCAATCTGCTGCTTCTCTGTGGCATCAATAACACCGTCTTCCGTGGCTTTACGCAGATAAGCTGAGTGCTTACCAATCCACTCTATGGACTCCATCAGGCGTTGGTTGATATCGCCGTTATCCACCTCTTCCAACTCCACCAACGGAACATTCACGCTGTTTGAATTACGCGAAACGGCATCGGCGATGTACTTCGTGCCACTGGCCTGCTGTAGCACCATGGCCCACCCCATTGGGAAAACCTGGTCACCATCAGTACGCAGGCGGTTAAACAATGCGTTCTCTGTTACGTCCAGCCATTCAGCAGCCTCGGCGTACCCACCAGGCAATGCCGCGATAGTTCGTTTGATTGCAGCCACCAGCCAGGCGGGCTGTTTTTCGACTTTCCAGTGTTGCTTACCCACGGTTAACCCCTTCTGTCTGTGGTTAATATTGCCCACCTTCTCAGTTATCTTTTTTGTAGAATGACGGGTCATAGCGTAATTTCCCGCTTGTTATCCGTTCGATAACAAATGCTTGTTTTTGCGGGATAATATCTCCCCAGCGGCACACTGCCGGGTGGGTAATACCAAGCATGTTTGCAGTCTTTGAAGTACCACCAAAAAACTTGATCACATCTTTCTTGCGCATAATGGTTTCCTCTTGATGATGCACAAAAGGTAACAAAAGGTACATTAAATAGCAAACAATAGGTACATCAAATACAGGTAACATTAGTTACATGAAAACAGAAATGAAAGACCGGATCAGATCCCGGCGTTTGCAGTTAGACGTGACACAGCAATCCCTGGCAAAAAAGCTAGGGGTGAGCCGCGTATCTGTAACAAAGTGGGAAAATGGCACAACAAAGCCAGACGGAGAAAATCTACATCAACTCGCTTCTGCGCTATCGACAACTCCGGAATGGCTACTATATGGACAAGGAGAAGAAAAGAAAGATGACACGAAAGTTATGCCATTTATTAAAACACCTGTTGCAGTACCAATCATCTCAGCTGTTCAGGCAGGCCACTGGACTGAGTCATACGCAAGTTCGAGGCTGACAGACGTGGTATCATGGACTCAAACTACAGCTGATGTGTCTGATGAAGTTTTTGGGTTAGTCGTTCGTGGTGAGTCCATGACAAATCCAAATGGTCTACCTTCCATTCCCGAAGGCTCAATTGTGATCGTTGAACCAAACTTCGGACAATTAGACGACTTATATGGAAAGATTGTCGTTGCTGTTCTGGATGGCACATCCGAAGCAACTGTAAAAAAACTTGTTTGGGATAGTCCTTTCTCCTACCTCATGCCACTGAACCCAGCTTTCAAACCAATTCCCATCGATGGAAATTGCCGTATTGTCGGAAGAGTTGTCCAAATAACGCAGAATCTTTAACGGTGCCAGTCCATGGCACCGGTAGTTTAATACATTGATATACCACTATTCCGTGGCAGCAGTTTCTGCAGCGTCTTTTATTTCACCGCAAAGCACTTTTAATTTCGCAGGGCATGAATGCGTAGCCTGAGCCTGAATTTTATCAAGATCTTTAGTATCAAGCGTTGAGTCAATATGCTTGAGTACATATGTTTTTAGTGCAGGTGTTTTGCTAATTAAAGTCGATAATTCAGGCACAGAATCCCAATGATCCGCAAGCAAACGCGCTACAGCTTCTGAGTTCCCTTCCGCTATATCTCCATCATCACAATGCCCAAACTTAATCCGGTTTTGATTAACTGCCGACCAGGAACTCAATGAATCAACAGCCATATCTGCAGCTTCGGCATCAGTGGGCGTACATGTTTTAGCCCAGGCAACATTAGCTGTAAGCAATCCACAAAGGACCAGCAAAGTTATTTTTTTCATAAATGATTACCCGTAATGACGCCCCTGTAGAGACTGGTGATGATTCCTTTTAGTTGCAGCCTGCGCAGCGCGTCCAGTATTGCCAATAACCTGTATCGTGGTCAAAGGTGAAGTGCTGGCCATCTTTATGACAGCAGCAATTGCGTCATCAGATGTTCGAATACAACCCATCGTAGCATGCTGGGGACCAGGAGCATGTCGGGCATGAGCACGGCCAGAATGGAGGCCTATACCTGGGTGATTAGGAACAGAAAAGCGGAAAATACCGTACATGCCATAAGGACCATCAGTGGTGTCTGCCGTTGCTGAATGATGGCGATGCGGGTGTACCCTATCCTGGAATATATATGTCCCATTTTGAATATGGGTCAACGTCGCGTGACTATCGACATTATTATACGCAGCCCAAGTACTGATGTTGTTGCCACTACTATCCACTAGCGTTATCTGGTGTGTAGCACCATTAAATATTATTTTTGACATATCCATCTGATCTGATTGAAAAATATCTCCGTGATAATAACCATGCCTTTTATGCCGGATATAGGCGAAATCTTAAAAACAACCTCTATGTACTAAGTGTTACGACTACCCCAGCACTTTCCCACACATCATTAATGTAACTATTGGTACTTTTTGTTTGCATTAAATGGTAACTAAAGGTACATTCATAATTACGCAAGTAATGAGACGACTTTGAGCAGTCCCGGTTTATCGCCTCATGACAACACCATCCCTGTTCTGGCGGCCCGGCTTCCCTTGATGGTCGGTAACCGCCAGCTTTTTCAGGGCAAAACTGACACAAGGTAAGATGATGAATGTATGCACCGAAGTGAAAAATCTAAGCGAAAAAATGCAACAGCAGCTTGACCTGGTAAACGACATAAACACAGCTGTCGTAAGTGTAAGTTGGGGTGCATACAAATTTTTAAAGCAGATCGACGATGCCCAGCATGCAATCACTCGTCTTTCAGATACTGACCGCCAGAACCTATCTCCCAGCCTGTGTAACTCATTAGATCGATTTTTGGCAAACGCTGATTCTTTGAAATCACTGCTAAGTAATTCTGCGCTGTTTCACTCAATTGGTCTGGAACAAGATCATCAAGCAGAGCAAAAAGCAGATCTGGAGTGTTCAGGTTGCGAATGCTCGCAGGAGTCCATTTTGTTTTCAAATACACAAGGTGATGCAAAGCAGCCACACCATCAAGATGAAGGACGGACTTGCTGTTTTTCAACCGGTGTTCATGAAGGTAAAACTCAATAAGTATCAGCTTATAAAGATGACTCCGGCACTGCTGAGAACTGGTTGAATGAGGATTACTTTGGAAATGTGAGGAGCTAATTCCGTAGTGTTCAGCAAGATCGGGAAGGATGGCTAAATAAAGATTTTCGTATCCGTTCATGTTGGTTCCTTCTTGGATGTGTGAGAGCAACCAAGATACCACCTCGCCTGATGTGGATAAAAGCAGGCACAACCACCCCTGTGAGCCAGCAGCTTTTTCAGGGCGCAGGAGTCTGGTGTTTATCCATGACCCCAGACCACTGCGAAGGAACGCAAATGCTGTGTAGAACCTTTGGCGGTACCAGATCTTCAACCCAACACTAGGAGGATGAA
>NZ_QGTS01000032.1 GCF_003182475.1 Mangrovibacter plantisponsor | reverse complement strand
AATGCCCGTCTGGCCGGTGTGTTTAAGACCAAACACCTGAATATCTGGGTGGCGGCCCGGGCGGCGTATTTCAACCAGGTGAGCTGGCAGCGTTGTGAGGATAAAAGCCTGACGCTGGAAAGTTTTGAAGGGCAACCCTGTATTCTGGGGTTCGACCTGGCGCGCAAGCTGGATATGAACAGTATGGCCAGGCTGTTCACCCGGGAGATTGACGGTAAAACTCATTATTACAGTGTGGCGCCACGGTTTTGGGTGCCGTATGACACGGTGTACAGCACTGAACGCAGTGAAGACCGGCGCACGGCTGAACGTTTCCAGAAATGGGTGGAAATGGGATTGCTGACGGTCACGGATGGGGCTGAGGTGGATTACCGCTATATCCTGGAAGAAGCCAAAGCCGCCAACAAACTCAACCCGGTTTCAGAGTCGCCCATTGACCCGTTCGGGGCAACAGGCCTGTCTCATGACCTGGCAGATGAAGACCTGTCGCCCATTACCATCATTCAGAACTACACCAATATGTCCGACCCGATGAAGGAGCTGGAGGCCGCCATTGAGTCCGGGCGTTTTCACCATGACGGCAACCCCATCATGTCCTGGTGTATCAGTAATGTGGTCGGCAAGTTTCTGCCAGGCAATGACGATGTGGTGAAACCCGTCAAAGAGCAGAATGAAAACAAGATTGACGGTGCCGTGGCACTGATCATGACCATCGGCCGGGCAATGCTTAATGAGCCGGAAGACTTCCTGTCCACTCTGGATCCTGACGAAGATATTCTCTTTTTATGAAATCACTTATTTCCGATGTTATCGGGCTAACCGGTTTCGGTCTGCTCACGTCCGGGGTTTACCTGCGGTTTGGTCTTGCCCCGGCACTCATGTTCTCGGGAGCCCTAATGGTGCTGTGTGCCCTGGCTATGGCCAGAGGGGGGAAGCATGCTTCTTGACTCTATTTTTCGCAGTGTTTCCCTGGAGAATCCATCCACGCCAATAACGGGTGATCTGGTCGATACCGACGGTATTTTTAAGTCTGACGTGTATGTCAGTCCTGAGACGGCGATGAAACTGGCTGCTGTTTATGCCTGTATTTACGTTTTGTCATCCAATCTGGCTCAGATGCCGTTACATGTGATGCGCAAGAATAACAACCGGGTAGAGCCAGCCAGGGATCATGCCGCTTTTTATCTGCTGCACGATGAACCCAATATATGGCAGACCAGCTACAAGTGGCGGGAACTGAAACAGCGCCACATTCTTGGCTGGGGAAATGGGTATACCTGGGTAAAGCGCTCTCGCCGGGGTGAAATATCAAGCCTTGAATGTTGTATGCCATGGGAAACCACGCTGCTGAATACGGGTGGCCGGTATACCTATGGTGTTTATAACGAGGAGGGCGCTTTTGCTATCAGCCCTGATGACATGATCCATATCAGGGCGCTGGGTAATAACCAGAAAATGGGACTCAGCCCAATTTTGCAGCATGCTGAGACAATTGGTATGGGGATGAGTGGACAGAAGTATACCGAGAGTTTTTTCAGTGGTAATGCCAGGCCCGCCGGAATTATTTCAGTGAAAGGCGAGTTAAAGAAAGAGAGCTGGAGTTGGCTAAAAGAAGCCTGGAAAAAGGCAGTGCTCGCCCTTCGTAGTCAGGAAAATAAAACCCTTTTGTTACCCGCAGACCTTGATTACAAGGCACTCACCGTATCACCGGTTGATGCGCAAATAATTGAGATGTCAAAACTGAACCGCTCAATGATTGCCGGGATATTTAATGTTCCAGCACACATGATTAATGACCTGGAAAAAGCGACTTTTTCCAACATCACTCAGCAGGCTATCCAGTTTGTCCGGTACAGCATGATGCCATGGGTAACAAACTGGGAGCAGGAGCTAAACCGGCGGTTATTTACCCGGGCAGAGCGTGCTGCCGGGTATTACACCCGGTTTAATCTTACCGGGCTATTGCGCGGCACACCTCAGGAACGCGCTCAGTTCTACCACTTTGCTATCACTGATGGCTGGATGAGCCGAAATGAGGCCCGGGCATTTGAAGATATGAACCCGGTGGACGGGCTGGATGAAATGCTGGTTAGCGTCAATGCTGCAAATCCTGCCAGTGACTTTAAAACCACCAAAAAACCAGAGGATATAACCGATGAATGATCGCGAGCTGCGGTGTTACAGCGGTGAGGTAAGGGCTGAGCAACAGGGTGACAGTCCCACACGGATAATTGGTTATGGCTCTGTATTTAATTCACGATCAGAACCCTTGTGGGGGTTTCGTGAAGTGATTAAGCCCGGTGCATTTGATGATGTTCTTAATGATGATGTCCGTGGGCTGTTTAACCATGACCCCAATTTTATCCTCGGCCGAACCACGGCAGGTACATTGTCTTTGTCAGTGGATGAGCGAGGTCTTGGCTACGACATCAGTGCCCCAGAAACGCAGACTATCCGTGACCTGGTGTTATCTCCCATGCGCCGGGGTGACATTAGCCAGTCCTCTTTTGCCTTTCGTGTCGCCCGTGATGGTGAGAACTGGTACGAGGATGATGAAGGCGTGGTTATCCGTGAAATTACCCGTCTTTCAAGGTTGTTTGATGTCAGCCCGGTAACCTATCCCGCTTATCAGGATGCTGATTCCGGCGTCCGTTCAATGAAAGCCTGGCAGGAGGCGCGCAACAGCGGTGCGCTGCAAAAAGCCATTAACCAGAGAATGGCGCGTGAGCGCCTGCTGACCCTTCTTAATGCGTAAGGAAAAATCATGAAACTTCATGAACTGAAGCAAAAACGTAATACCATCGCGGCTGATATGCGCGCCCTTCACGATAAAATTGGTGATAATCCGTGGACTGATGAGCAACGAACGGAGTGGAACCGCGCGAAGTCTGAACTGGACGCCCTGGATTCTCAGATTGATCGTGAAGAAGAGTTGCGCCGACAGGACCAGACCTATATTGAAGGCCAGGAGCCTGAACAGCGTCAGTTGCAAAATGGTGACCCTGCAAATCCACAAACTCAGCCAGATGAGCGGCGTACTGCGGCCTTCGATAAGTTTCTGCGCCATGGTTTTGCAGAGCTGAGTGGTGAGGAGCGTCAGGCGCTTCGTGAGCTTCGCGCTCAGGGTACAACAACAGATACCCAGGGTGGATATACCGTCCCCACTCAGATGCTCAACCGGATTGTTGATGCCATGAAGGCATATGGCGGCATCGCCAGTGTTGCGCAGATCCTGAATACCTCTACCGGTCAGGATATTACCTGGTCGACATCAGATGGTACGGCGGAAGAAGGCGAACTGCTTGCTGAGAATGCGGAAGCCAGTGAAGGCGACGTGACTTTCGGTACCGCCATCCTCGGTGCCAAAAAATTGTCTTCAAAAATTATCCGCGTTTCCAATGAACTGCTGCAGGACACTGGTGTGGATATTGAAGCGTATCTGTCAGGCCGGATTGCCCAGCGCATTGGTCGCGGTGAGGCAAAATATCTGGTGCAGGGTACCGGGACAGGCTCGCCCGTTGAGCCTAAAGGGCTGGTGGCATCGGTTACCGGCGGTGTCAGTACGGCGTCTGCAACCACCTTTACCTGGAAGGAAATGAACGCTCTGAAACATGCCATCGATCCGGCATATCGTATGGGGCCAAAATTTCGCTGGGCCTTTAATGACGCCACACTGAAACTGATCAGTGAAATGGAAGATAACCAGGGGCGACCGTTATGGCTTCCGGATATTGTGGGTGTGGCTCCGGCATCAGTACTGAATGTTCCCTATGTTATCGACCAGGCCATCGATGATATTGGTGCTGACAAGAAATTCATTTTCTGTGGAGACTTTAACCGCTTTATTCTGCGCCGTATTACTTATATGACGCTTAAGCGGCTCGTTGAACGGTACGCTGAATTTGATCAGACTGCATTTCTGGCTTTCCACCGTTTCGACTGCGTGCTTGAAGATACTGCAGCCATTAAGGCCATGACAGGTAAATCAGCCGCTTAATGCTGTGACCCTGAATTAACTCTCTGCCGCGAAAGCGGTTTTTTTTGTGCCCGTCATCTGGCGGGCATGGAGATATTCATGATTCTGACGCTGGAAGAAATCAGACAACAGCTACGTCTTGAAAGTGATTACACGGAAGAAGACACGCTTTTGACGATGCTGGGGCAGGCTGCGGAGTCGAGAACGGCGACATTTCTTAACCGTAATCTTTATGCAGCAGAAGCAGATATCCCGGAAGGCGGAGACGAAACTGCGCTGGTGGTACCGGATGATCTGCGTCTTGCGATGCTGATGCTGGTCACCCATTTTTATGAACACCGCTCCACGGTTTCTGATTTTGAACAGAGTGAAACGCCCATGGCGTATCAGTGGATTGCCGGACCCTACAGGTTTATTCCGCTATGAAAAACCGCCAGTCACAAACCAGTATTGATTACCAGTTGCCTGAGCCCGGCGAACTTAACCGCCGGGTTCTGCTACGCCAGCGTACCGATATCCCGGCGGATGATTATGGCAATACGCCGGAATACCAGAACAGCCAGTATGCCTGGGCAAAAGTACGGCAGGTCAGTGCCACCGTGCTGCATGAATCCGCCCAGACCGACAGTGCCGTTACCCACTATTTCACCGTGCGCTACCGGGCCGGGCTGACCTCTGATTACGAGGTGGTTTACAGCGGGAGGGTGTACGCCATTCGTCGCTGCCGCGATTTAAATATGGCCCGGCGTTACCTGCTCCTGGAGTGTGAAGAGTTGGGCGCAGAAACACCGGGAGATTCCATGTATGGCTAAACCGGTGTTCCATGTCGATTTTCAGCAACCGAAAGAACTGGTGTTCAACCGGGCAAGGTTGCGCCGGGCATTTATCCTCATTGGTCAGGTCCACATGCGTGATGCCCGGCGGCTGGTCATGAAGCGGGCTGTTTCAACTCCCGGGCAAAACCCAGGGTACCAGACCGGGCGGCTGGCCCGTTCCATTGGCTATTACGTGCCACGGGCATCAAAGCGCCGTGCCGGGCTGATGGTCCGGATCGCGCCGAACCAGAAGAAAGGGGAAGGGAACCGGCT
>NZ_QGTS01000031.1 GCF_003182475.1 Mangrovibacter plantisponsor | reverse complement strand
AATGCCCGTCTGGCCGGTGTGTTTAAGACCAAACACCTGAATATCTGGGTGGCGGCCCGGGCGGCGTATTTCAACCAGGTGAGCTGGCAGCGTTGCGAGGATAAAAGCCTGACGCTGGAAAGCTTTGAAGGGCAACCCTGTATTCTGGGGTTCGACCTGGCGCGCAAGCTGGATATGAACAGCATGGCCAGGCTGTTCACCCGGGAGATTGACGGTAAAACCCATTATTACAGTGTGGCGCCACGGTTCTGGGTGCCGTATGACACGGTGTACAGCACTGAACGCAGTGAAGACCGGCGCACGGCTGAACGTTTCCAGAAATGGGTGGAGATGGGATTGCTGACGGTCACGGATGGGGCTGAGGTGGATTACCGCTATATCCTGGAAGAAGCCAAAGCCGCCAACAAACTCAATCCGGTTTCAGAGTCGCCCATTGACCCGTTCGGGGCAACCGGTCTGTCTCATGATCTGGCCGATGAAGACCTGTCGCCCATTACCATCATTCAGAACTACACCAATATGTCCGACCCGATGAAGGAGCTGGAGGCCGCCATTGAGTCCGGGCGTTTTCACCATGACGGCAACCCCATCATGTCCTGGTGTATCAGCAATGTGGTCGGCAAGTTTCTGCCAGGCAATGACGATGTGGTGAAACCCGTCAAAGAGCAGAATGAAAACAAGATTGACGGCGCCGTGGCAATGATCATGACCATCGGCCGGGCGATGTTGTACGAAAAAGAAGAAACCCTGTCTGACCGTATCGAGTCCTACGGCATCCGTTCACTTTAACCTGAGGCATCTATGATCCTGATGATACTCACGCCATTAATCGGCGTGCTGGGGGCCCTGTTGCTGTCATATGGCGCATGGCTGATTTATCCCCCGGCAGGCTTCATCACCGGTGGTCTGTTGTGCCTGCTCTGGTCCTGCCTGACAGCGCGCTTTTTATCCACCACCAGTACCGGCCCGGCGGGAGGTGAATAATGTTTTTCCCCGGCCTGTTCCGGAAAGGGGATGCCCCGGTGACCACGCCTGCCGCACTGGCCGAGGATGTGGGGTATTCCTGGGACACCTATACCGGGAAACGGGTAAGCAGCCAGAAAGCCATGCGGCTGACTGCCGTGTTTGGCTGTATCCGTGTCCTGTCCGAATCGATTGGTATGTTGCCGTGCAGCCTGTACCGCTCAGTGGGGAAGGGCAAAGAAAAGGCGACCAGTGAACGCCTGTATAAGCTGCTGTCACTGAAACCTAATGACTACATGACCCCCCAGGAGTTTTGGGAGCTGGTGGTGTTATGTCTGTGCCTGCGTGGCAATTTCTACGCCTACAAGGTGAAAGCCCTTGGCGAAGTGGTGGAACTGCTCCCCCTCGACCCGGGCGCTGTCACCCCCAAACTGAATAACCAGTGGCAGCCGGTTTACCGGGTGACCTTTCCCGATGGCTCCACGGATGTGCTGGGGCAGGAAGACATCTGGCATGTGCGGATCCTGACACTGGACGGGCTGGTGGGGCTTAACCCGATAGCCTATGCCCGCGAGGCCATTTCACTCGGCCTGGCGACCGAAGAGCATGGTGCCCGGTTATTTGGGAATGGTGCGGTGACGTCCGGCGTATTACGCACTGAGCAGCAACTGAGTGATATCGCGTATAACCGGCTTAAAGCGGATTTTGAAGCGAAGCACCAGGGGCTGGCCAATGCCCATAAGCCGATGATCCTCGAAATGGGGCTCGACTGGAAATCCATGGCGCTCAGTGCCGAGGACAGCCAGTTTCTGGAAACCCGTAAATTTCAGCTTGAAGAAATCTGCCGCCTGTTTCGTGTCCCCATGCATATGGTGCAGAACACGGACCGGGCGACATTCAACAACATAGAGGAACTGGGGATGGGCTTTATCAACTATTCCCTGGTGCCTTACCTCACCCGTATCGAGCAGCGCATCAATATTGGCCTGGTACGCGACAGCAAGCAGGGCACGTATTACGCCAAGTTTAATGTGGGCGCCCTGTTGCGGGGTGACATGAAATCGCGCTTTGAAGCCTATGCCACGGCGATTAACTGGGGCATGTACTCCCCGAATGACTGCCTTGAACTGGAGGATCGCAACCCGCGACCGGGTGGTGATGTGTACCTGACACCCATGAACATGACCACAAAACCCTCTGATGGCAGCAAGAAAAAACAGGAAGAAGGTGATCACCATGCTGACTAAACAACGCCTGGATGTGCCGCTGAAACTGAAATCTGTCAGCGATGCCGGGGAATTTGAAGGCTATGGTTCCGTTTTCGGGGTGAAAGACAGCTTCGATGACATTGTGGTACCCGGCGCATTCAGCAATTCGCTGACGGGCTGGAAAAGCAAAAACGCACTGCCCTCGATGCTGTGGCAGCACCAGATGTCCGAGCCGATTGGCATTTATACCGAGATGCGTGAGGACGATGTCGGGCTCTACGTCAAAGGACGGTTACTGATTGACGATGATCCCCTGGCGCGTCGGGCGCATGCACACATGAAGGCCGGTTCGTTAACCGGCCTTTCTATTGGTTATGTCCTGAAAGACTGGGAGTACGACCGGACCAAAGAAGCCTTTCTTCTCAAGGATATTGACCTGTGGGAAGTCAGTCCGGTGACTTTCCCGTCCAATGATGAAGCCCGGGTGAGTGGCGTAAAGAGCGCTTTTGCCCGTGGCGAACTGCCGGATCAGAAAACTGTCGAGCGGGTCCTGCGCGATGTTGGACTCTCCCGCACCCAGGCCAAAGCATTCATGGCCGGGGGCTATGGCGAACTGTCCCGGCGTGACGCCGGTGGCCTGGGCGCCGCACTGGATGCACTTAAAAACATCACCTTTTAATCAGGAGTGAATATGGCTGTTGAAATTAAAGACGTTGAGCAGGTCGCGCAGGAGCTGCAGGCGAAGTTCAATGACTTCCGCGAGAAAAACGACAAACGCCTTGAGGCGGTTGAGCAGGAAAAATCGGCGCTGGCCGGGCAGGTGGATACCCTGAACGGGAAACTGACAGAACTGGACTCCCTGAAATCTGCACTGGAAGACGAACTGAAACAACTGAAACGCCCTGGCGGTGCCACGCAGACCAAAGAGGCCGGTGAGCATAAAGCGGCCTTTATGGATTTTGTCCGCAAAGGCCGTGATGACGGGCTGCGCGACCTGGAGCGTAAAGCCCTGCAGGTGGGCAACGATGAAGACGGTGGTTACGCCGTACCGGAAGATCTGGACCGCAGTATTCTCACCCTGCTGAAAGATGAAGTGGTGATGCGCCAGGAAGCCACGACCATTACGGTCGGTGGGGCCAGTTACAAAAAGCTGGTTAACCTGGGCGGAACGGCTTCTGGTTGGGTAGGCGAAACGGATGCCCGTCCGGCAACGGATGCATCGAAACTGGGGCAGATTGAACCCTTTATGGGCGAAATCTACGGTAACCCTCAGGCCACCCAGACCATGCTGGATGATGCGTTCTTTAACGTGGAAGACTGGATCAACAGTGAGCTGGCGACCGAGTTTGCCGAGAAAGAAGAAATTGCCTTCACCAGTGGTGACGGGACCAAAAAGCCCAAAGGCTTTCTGGCTTATGCCTCTTCTCTGGATCCGGATAAAACCCGCGCCTTCGGTACCCTGCAACATATTCTGTCCGGGGCGGCTGCCGGGGTAACAGCAGATGCCATCGTGAAACTGATTTATACCCTGCGTAAGGTTCACCGCAACGGGGCTAAGTTCATGATGAACAACAACAGCCTGTTTGCCGTGCGCATCCTCAAAGACAGCGAAGGCAACTATCTGTGGCGCCCCGGTCTGGAGCTGAACCAGCCGTCCTCCCTGGCCGGTTACGCTGTTGCCGAGAATGAGCAGATGCCGGACATTGCGGCTGATGCCAAAGCGATTGCATTCGGGAACTTCAAACGCGGCTACACCATTGTTGACCGTATCGGGACACGTATTCTGCGCGACCCCTACACCAACAAACCTTTTGTCGGGTTCTACACCACCAAACGCACCGGCGGCATGCTGACGGATTCGCAGTCCATCAAACTGCTGCAGATTGGTGTTGCAGAGTAATTTTCATCAAACCGGGAGCGCAGGCTCCCGGCGGAGTGACCGATGAGCATTCTTTCTCTGCCTGTTATCAGGCAGCAACTCCGGCTGGAAGAAACCTATACCGATGAAGACGCGCTGCTGACACTGATAGGGGCCGCTGCTGAGGCCAGAACGGCGACATTTCTTAACCGCAATCTTTATGCAGCGGAAACGGATATCCCGGAAGGCGGAGACGAAACCGCGCTGGTGGTACCGGACGATCTGCGTCTCGCGATGCTGATGCTGGTCACCCATTTTTATGAACACCGCTCCACGGTTTCTGATTTTGAACAGAGTGAAACGCCCATGGCGTATCAGTGGATTGCCGGACCCTACAGGTTTATTCCGCAATGAAAAACCGCCAGTCACAAACCAGTATTGATTACCAGTTGCCTGAGCCTGGCGAACTTAACCGCCGGGTTCTGCTACGCCAGCGTACCGATATCCCGGCAGATGATTATGGCAACACGCCGGAATACCAGAACAGCCAGTATGCCTGGGCAAAAGTACGGCAGGTTAGTGCCACCGTGCTGCATGAATCCGCCCAGACTGACAGTGCCGTTACCCACTATTTCACCGTGCGCTACCGGGCCGGGCTGACCTCTGATTACGAGGTGGTTTACAGCGGGAGGGTGTACGCCATTCGTCGTTGCCGCGATTTAAATATGGCCCGGCGTTACCTGCTCCTGGAGTGTGAAGATCTGGGCGCAGAAACGCCGGGAGACACTATGTATGGCTAAACCGGTGTTCCATGTCGATTTTCAGCAACCGAAAGAACTGGTGTTCAACCGGGCAAGGTTGCGCCGGGCATTTATCCGTATTGGTCAGGTCCACATGCGTGATGCCCGGCGGCTGGTCATGAAGCGGGCTGTTTCAACTCCCGGGCAAAACCCCGGGTATCAGACCGGGCGGCTGGCCCGCTCCATTGGCTATTACGTGCCACGGGCATCAAAGCGCCGTGCCGGGCTGATGGTCCGGATCGCGCCGAACCAGAAGAAAGGGGAAGGGAACCGGCT
>NZ_QGTS01000030.1 GCF_003182475.1 Mangrovibacter plantisponsor | reverse complement strand
GGTGTGTAAGCGCAGCGATGCGTTGAGCTAACCGGTACTAATGAACCGTGAGGCTTAACCTTACAACGCCAAAGATGTTTTGGTGTGAGAGACGAAATTTTTAGCTTGTTAACGGATAATATTCATGGCCGTGAGGCGGTGAATAAAACAGAATATGCCTGGCGGCAAGAGCGCGGTGGTCCCACCTGACCCCATGCCGAACTCAGAAGTGAAACGCCGTAGCGCCGATGGTAGTGTGGGGTCTCCCCATGCGAGAGTAGGGAACTGCCAGGCTTCAATTAAGAAGAACCCTCAGCGAAAGCTGGGGGTTTTTTGCTTTTGTGACAACTCAACCCTGCGCCACTCCTCAGGGATACATTCGGGCAGCAAGACTCAGGCAATACTCTGCGTGATAGGAGTCTGAGCCGTATTTCTGCTATCAATCTGGCTGGTATCAAAATCCTTCTTGTGACAAGCCATTACACCATGAATCGGTTACACTAATTGCTGTCGGTCAGCAGGAAGAGCGTTCATGAGCAATACGTTAAAACCATTTCATACCTTTGGCATAGATGTCTGCGCGCAGCATATCGTTATTGCAAATTCAGCGGCAGAGATTGTTTCTGCCTGGCAAAGTGCGCAGGGCGCTCAGCAGCCTGCTTTAATCGTAGGGGAAGGGAGTAATCTCCTGTTCCTCGATGACTTTTCTGGCACGGTTATTCTTAACCGTATTGCCGGAATCCACATTGAAGAAGACAGCAATAACTGGCTACTGCATGTTGGGGCCGGTGAAAACTGGCACCATCTGGTCGAGTTTTCCCTGGAGAAGGGTATCGCTGGCCTGGAAAACCTTGCACTAATACCTGGCTGTGTTGGGTCATCACCTATCCAGAATATTGGGGCATATGGCCGCGAAGTAAAAGATGTGTGCGCCTACGTCGACTGTATCAATCTGGAAACCAGTGAGGTGCTGCGCCTGAGCGCAGAGGAGTGCCAGTTTGCCTACCGGGACAGCGTTTTTAAACATGAATATAAAGACCGAATGGCCATTGTTGCCGTAGGTTTTCGCCTGCCTAAGCAGTGGGTACCATTAATTACATATGGTGATTTAGCACAACTGGCAAAAGACAGTGTTACACCACAGCAAATATTTGATGCAGTGTGTCATATGCGCCGTACCAAATTACCGGATCCGGCGGTACAGGGTAATGCTGGCAGTTTCTTCAAAAACCCAGTAGTAGATGCAATAACTGCAGATGAACTGCTGCAACACTACCCCAAAATACCTCATTATCCCCAGACAGACGGCACCGTTAAACTGGCCGCAGGGTGGCTTATCGACCAGTGTGGGTTAAAAGGCTACCAGGCGGGGGGAGCCGCAGTGCATCAGAATCAGGCATTAGTACTGGTTAATGCCAATAATGCAACCAGCGAAGATGTTGTGAACCTTGCCCGAAACGTGCGTCAGAAGGTCGGTGAGAAATTCAATGTATGGCTGGAACCCGAAGTGCGCTTCATTGGTCGTCAGGGTGAAGTCAGTGCCGTGGAGGCGATTGCATGAAGGACAATAAAGTACCATTAACGCTTATTTCTATTTTGTCGGACGGTGAATTTCACTCGGGAGAACAACTGGGCGAACACCTGGGTATGAGCCGGGCAGCAATTAATAAGCATATTCAAACACTGCGCGATTGGGGTATTGACGTTTTCACCGTACCCGGCAAAGGTTACAGCCTGCCAGAGCCCATCCAGCTACTTAGCGCTGATGTTGTGCAGGCGGGTGTCACCGCAGGGAGCGTGACGGTTCTCCCCGTTATTGATTCAACTAACCAGTACCTCATTGAGCGTATCGATTCTCTTAATTCTGGTGATGTTTGTATTGCTGAATACCAGCAGGCAGGGCGAGGGCGCCGGGGGCGTCAGTGGTTTTCACCATTCGGAGCCAACCTCTATCTTTCCATGTACTGGAAACTTGAGCAAGGCCCGGCGGCAGCTGTAGGCCTGAGCCTGGTGATTGGCATCATTATGGCAGAAGTGCTTCATGCCCTGGGCGCAGATCAGGTGCGTGTAAAATGGCCTAATGACCTCTATCTTCATGACCGAAAACTTGCGGGCATCTTAACTGAACTAACAGGGAAAACAGGTGATGCTGCGCATATCGTCAGTGGTGCGGGGATCAATCTGACAATGCGTAATGTTGAGTCAACCATTGTTAATCAGGGGTGGATCAGCCTGCAAGAGGCGGGTGTTTCAATCGACCGTAATCAACTGGCAATTTATCTTATCAATGCCTTGCGGGACGCACTGTTGATTTTTGAGGCCCATGGTTTGACACCATTTTTGCCTCGTTGGGAAAAACTGGATAACTTTATTAACCGCCCCGTGAAACTCATTATTGGCGAGCGAGAAATTACCGGGATCTCTCGGGGTATTAATGAACAGGGCGCATTGATGCTGGAGCAAAATGGTATGATTACGCCGTGGATGGGCGGTGAAATTTCATTGCGTGGAGTGATGTAAACAGGGGGGCAGGGCTCCCCTGTTTGGCGTATCTATTTTCTTAATCTTACATGCTCAACCGCATGATTACTGCTTTTACTCAGAATCAGACTGGCTCTTTCTCTGGTTGGCAGAATGTTTTCTTTCAGGTTTAACCAATTGATTTCCTGCCATAATTGAGTAGCGACGTTGACAGCCTGCTGCTCTGTCAATTGGGCGTAATTATGAAAATACGAATCCGGGTCGGTGAATGCGCCTTTACGGAATTTCAGAAAACGATTGATATACCAGGTTTGCAATAGCTCTTCCGGCGCATCAACATAAATAGAAAAATCCACGAAGTCTGAAACAAATACATGGTGTGGTGCATGAGGATAATCCATGCCACTTTGCAAAACATTCAACCCTTCGAGAATTAATATATCGGGTTGTGAGACGGTTTTATCCCCATCAGGAATAACATCATAAATGAGGTGAGAATAGACGGGGGCACTGACTGACGGCGCACCAGATTTCAGCTCAGAAACAAATTTAACCAGCCGGTACATATCATAGGATTCCGGGAACCCTTTCTTTTTCATCAAACCACGTTCTTTAAGCACCTCATTAGGGTGTAAAAAACCATCTGTGGTAATGAGTTCTACACGGCGGTGTTCTGGCCAGCGGCTGAGTAGCGCCTGCAAGACACGGGCTGTAGTGCTTTTCCCTACCGCAACACTTCCGGCAATACTGATGATATAAGGGATCCTCTGGCCATTGGTTCCCAGAAATTGCTCAAGCACAGCCTGACGGCGCAGGTTTGAACTGATATAAAAGTTAAGCAAACGAGAAAGTGGTAAATAAATCTCAGCAACTTCCTCCATTGAAAGGTCTTCATTGATACCTTTCAACCGCGCAATCTCACCTTCGGTCAGTGTCATGGGAACTGAATCACGAAGTGCAGCCCATTGGCTCCGGTTAAACTGTAGATAAGGAGTCATTCACATATACTCTTGTTTCGCTTATGTACCTGATCATTGCAACGAATTCCAGCACTGAAAAAGCCAACCAGTCTGCGACCGATACAAGGCACACCGAGAAAAAGTTATTTTGATAATGGTCTGGAGGGTATCACCAGATGGCGTCGAATAATAAGAAAAAATAAGTTTAGGTGATGCTTTAGGAGGAAAGCATCACCTGAGATCCATTTTTCGTTTCGGCTGAGTCGTCAGAGGGACACGGCAGCGAACAGTCGTTTGTAATAAATCATGGAAGATGAAAACCCATTGTGCTGAGAAAACGTATAGTCCGGTAGCTCGCCAAGGCACCGGTAACCCTGAGCACGATAAAAAAGCTCTGCACCAGAGCCTGCTTTGGCTCCCAGGCAAATCAACCCCCGCTTGTGGGCCCGTGCTGCACTTTCCAGTGTCTCAAGCAGATGGCGGCCAATACCTCTGCGGCGACAACGTTGATGTACTACCAGAGCATTAATCTCTGCACGGTTAATCGCATCGTCAGTTTGTGCCAGCCTTAATTGAATTGCTCCTGTAATGCCTTCCTCATCTCTGGCAATCCACATGAGTAATTGTCCCCGGCTAATAGCATCTTTTATGTCCGACACTTCCCCCGGTACGCATTGCGTTGTATTCAATGCGCCAGGCAGTGCTTCGGATAGTTGCTGGCTGTAGACTGATAGCATGGTAGGGCTCAGCGGAATAATCTTCATGGCATTAACCTCCATCACAGATAACCAAACAGAGAAATGCAAAATGTGATCCATATCTCATGCATGGATTGGGCCGAAGAAACAATCTGCGAACTATCTTTCTGCACCATTGCCTGCCAGTTGTATAAAAATTGCACTTCAATGATGCGTGGGAAAAAAGAATGAGTAACCCCTGGAGTATTATCATGGCTAACAAACTGAAGGATATTTGTTCGCCTCAGGCTGAAAAGTAGTCATAATTGCGATGTGTAGTGCAAAATGTGAGCGATAGAACATTTTATGCGATTTTTTTGTTGCATCACGGGGAATGTGTTCCTAGAATGCGCGCTACTTGATGCCGACTTAGCTCAGTAGGTAGAGCAACTGACTTGTAATCAGTAGGTCACCAGTTCGATTCCGGTAGTCGGCACCATCAAGTTCGGGTGGGGTTCCCGAGCGGCCAAAGGGAGCAGACTGTAAATCTGCCGTCATCGACTTCGAAGGTTCGAATCCTTCCCCCACCACCAATTTCGGCAATGCATAAGTATTGCCCGGGGCGTTTAAAAGATTAAGCGACCCGAATGCTGAGAGAAATCCTCTCATAATTCCGACAGAAAAATCAGGTAGCCGAGTTCCAGTGTGCGGGCATCGTATAATGGCTATTACCTCAGCCTTCCAAGCTGATGATGCGGGTTCGATTCCCGCTGCCCGCTCCAAGATGTGCTGATATAGCTCAGTTGGTAGAGCGCACCCTTGGTAAGGGTGAGGTCGGCAGTTCGAATCTGCCTATCAGCACCACTTCTTATTCTCCCTCCCTGCTTTATTCTGTTTAAGGTTCTGTTAATTCAGGCTTAATGCCTGGTTGATGTGGTGATATCACCGATTTATCCGTGTCTTAGAGGGACAATCGATGTCTAAAGAAAAGTTTGAACGTACAAAACCGCACGTCAACGTCGGTACTATCGGTCACGTTGACCATGGTAAAACAACCCTGACTGCTGCAATCACTACTGTTCTGGCAAAAACCTACGGTGGTGCCGCTCGCGCATTCGACCAGATCGATAACGCACCGGAAGAAAAAGCACGTGGTATCACCATCAACACTTCTCACGTTGAATACGATACCCCGACC
>NZ_QGTS01000029.1 GCF_003182475.1 Mangrovibacter plantisponsor | reverse complement strand
CGGCACTCCTGGTTAAATTTCATTTTTCGCGGGTATAAAAATTCAGGGGGGCGGGCAGTCCGGAAGGTGACAGGTGGCAGAGATTTGACCCGCCCTCCCTCCCTTAATGTAAAAATTCCGCACCATTTTGGTGCTGAATAATGATAATGAGAATATTTATCATCTTGTGCGCTCACGCGCTGTTTTCGCTGCGTGGCACGGCCAGCACAGGCTTTGCAGGTTTGAGTCTTCATCTGTTCCGCTCTGTGCTTTGGCAATGATGTGGTCAACGCAGGACGCTTCAACCGCCCGGCCTTGTTTCAGGCAGGACTGGCACAGGCCTTTATCACGGCGAAGAATACGAGCCCGGATAACCTCCCACTTTGTACCGTAGCCACGCTGGTGGCGGGATTGTCCTGGTTTGTACTGTTTCCAGCCCTCACTTTTATGGTTTTCGCAGTAGCCTGAGGGATCAGTAGTGGTGCTGCGACAGCCACGTTTGCGGCAAGCTTTAGGCGTTCTTGGTGGCATGATCTAAAAGCTCAGGATCAAGTCGGTACCACGCAACATGCTGAGCATTAAACCCAACAATGCATCCATTATCTTTGTGAGTGCATAGCAAAAACCCGTCAATAACCACTAATGAGTCATTATTTGTGATTCCCGCCTGAAATTCCGCACCAGTTAATGGCTGTATGAATACTTTGTAGTGGCTGATAATACGGGGTAGTGCCATTTATGAAACTCCCACATCAATCAATATCATTATCGCAGGCACTCAGTGAATGCCTGCTGTATTGATTACGATAAAAGAAGACAAGGCTGAGTCACCTGCATGATGTGTTCGTGCTCGATCTGCAGCACATGCTTTTCTTTCTTCCGTTCATTCATCAACCGGCTGCCGATCGTTCCTTTCAGCTTTGAACGCGTTTCTTTGATAGCGTATCGGTGTTGCATTTCTTCGCCCATCGCCATGCGTCGGCTAAATTGTTCGGCCATCCAGTTAAAGGCGGCGATGTATTGCTCTTTAATCGCGGTCGCTGTCTTACCGGTGAAACCCATTACAAGCATCATCCAGCCATCTTTCGTGATGTTGTACATCAGGCGCATCTCGCCTTTTTTATCGAGGTATTCAACGGGCTCAAAATTGAGCCGGTTAAAGTCAGGCGAGCAGTCTGACTCCAGCCGCTTGATAGTGCGAAGAACGTTTTTATGCGCCTTCCCGAAATAGCGGGATATCTTCACGGACGTTGTGATGACCTTACCGTTAGATGGCAAAACCATTTCGCGGAAGTCGAAGGCCGGAATAACTGACGGATTATTCATAGCGTTTTACCTTTTAGAAGGTTGAGCCTGTCCACCAGGAAGTGTCGCCCGAGAGAGTCCGCCGACTTAACGACATTCCTCAGGCTCAACTTTCTGAAAGGCTCTCGTTAGAAATAGCGCCGGTGGATGCGCGGGTTTGTTGCAGAAATAAAAAAGGCCACCGATTGGTAGCCTGTATGCAGCTCTTACTTTGTTACGATGTACTGCCAGCCTGTGGTGATACATCACCAGTCACTGTGGTAGATGTCTGTCCGGATTCAGCGGCTTCTTCCTGCAGTTTCTTAAGCAACTCTTGCGCCCTGGCTTCTGCCTTTTCTTCAAGCGCCTGGGCTTCTGCTGCAGCCTTTTGTGCTTTGGTTGCTGCATGGGCTTTAATCCAGTTACGAATTGCCTTCCAGCCGCCAGCAATAAGCAGCAGCACTACGCCAATGAATGAGAAGTACAACAATACAATTTGAATCGGTGTCATTTGGTGGTTTCCTGTCGTTTCTGTTCAGCTTTTCGAATATCAGCTTTGTCCCGATTACATTTCTCAATGACACCAAGCAGGCGTTCGTTGAGCTTCAGGCTGTCGCCATAGGTCATTTGCTCAGGTATCTGAGGAAGTACGCAGTCAATCAGCAGGTTCGCTGGTAGTGGTACCGGCTGAACCGGAACGTATTCGATTTGCGTGCTCGCGCAGCTGCTCAACAGCAGCAGAAGGAACAGGCTGTTTAGCGCAGTCATCACTGGCGATGGCCTTTTCAATGATGACAACCCTGTCCTCTGTCTGCTTTTCAATTCGCTGCTTTGCATCTGCATTAGCCTGAGACATGGTGTTGAATATAGACAGCGTGGTCATGACATTCGCTGTCACGGTTTTGGTCTGGGTTAGCGCTTTCTCCGCAGCATCTGCCCGGTTGCTGTTACTTTGGTACTGGTAACCAACAAAACAGCTGGTGCCGACAATAAGAAGAAACAGGCTAACGATAATGGCTGCTTTTATTTCTGCGCTCATACAGGCCTCATGAAAGGGCTTTGAGTGCAACTCCGTAGCGAGCCCGGCGATCATCAATCCCGTTATTACCGCCATTAATGATTTGCGTCACCCGGGCTAAATCACCGGAATATTTCAGGCATCCACTGGTTGCATAGAACCATGCAGCTGACCGCGCCGCTTCACTGGCCTTTTCCAGTAACTCAGGCGAGGTAACCAGATCCAGCTTTAATGCAGCACCACATTTGCGGTAGTTATCCAGACCAGTAATTTGGATAAGCCCGCGACCGCGATACTTCCAGCCATCGCCCGTTGACTTGTTACCCAGGCGATTTGCATAGACCAGATTAGCAATGGCTTCCTGTTGCGCCTTGCGGCCATTCGCCCTGCCAAGCATATTGGCCTGGTAGGATGAGACGCGGCGACCAAATACGGCCAGTAAAGCCGTCGGGGTATAATTGAAGCTTTCAACCAGTGCATGGAAACCGCCTGACTCATGCCCGGTCTGAGCGATGAACATGGCTTTGTCCTGTACTAAGCTGATACCAAACTCAGACATGGCAGACTCAATATGAGAAAACCAGACAGCAGAAAGTTCGACGCTAACTCCAGCCGCCTCTATAAATTGAGAGATATTCATAGCCTGTACCTACTAATGTTGGTAGGAAGTTTTTTATGTATAGAACGGTAAATTTGACCTAAGATTATTCTTAGTAAGTGCATGTTTTAATAATAATAACTATGCAATTGCCAACTAACAGGATGCAGCGATGTCGCTGTATCCTGCTTTTTTATTTATGAAGTAACTTAATCAATTGAGCAACATTACCGCGAACGCGCAGGATAATGACGCAGATGAGGATGTTTGCCAGCACCACCAGCCAGTGCGACTGATGATACAGACCGAAGACAAACCGGAACGGCACGGAGGCATACACCAGGACAATGATGTAAGCCAGCAAGGAGATAAGCGGGCGGTGTCGGGCATCACCACGCTGATAGAACATCAGCACCAGCACAATCACACCGCAAATCACCGCATTAACCAGCGCAGCAGGTTCACTTATTGTCATTTGGACCACCTCCACGGAATCGGGGAAGCATACCGAGCAGCCTGTTCAGATCCTGATTATTCACAAAGGTCAGAACCTTAATGATGAGAGCCGATACCGCCGCAGCACCAATGGCATCAAGTGGCCTGTCGGTGTACCCGGTCAGGTCTGCCAGTTTTGCGCCCACCAGCCCGGCACCTAACACGCCGAGAATAAACGATGTCAGGAAATACCCCATCAGCCGCCAGCGTGTAATGTTGGCTGCTGTGGCTACGTAGAACACTGCCCCCGCGAACGCACCGAATACAACGCCATAGTCGGTATGAGTGACAAAACCGTAAAAGGTAGCGCCCAGCATACCGCTGCCAAGAATGGCACCAGCACCGGATACAGGATCGGACATTTAGCCCCCTCTTTATTGCTGTGATTCCTCTCAGGATTGAGGGGATAAGG
Source organism: Mangrovibacter plantisponsor (assembly GCF_003182475.1). Taxonomy (GTDB): domain Bacteria; phylum Pseudomonadota; class Gammaproteobacteria; order Enterobacterales; family Enterobacteriaceae; genus Mangrovibacter; species Mangrovibacter plantisponsor. The sequence continues at coordinate 3,896 of NZ_QGTS01000029.1, read as the reverse complement.
GACAGGCCATCAGACACAAGGTGAAAGGGTTATCTGTGAGTGAATGTCTGTGACCTGAAGCGAGAGCTCACTGAGATGAGCTAATTATGATGTCTATTTGACTCATTCTGTGAGGCGAATGCATATAACTAATATACGCTCGCACAAAAACGCAAAAACCCCGCCGAAGCGAGGTTATAAATTTTTTTAACGGTAGACATACAATGCCCATCGTTAGATAAAATCTACTCATATTTTTTGGAAATTGCAAACACCAATTTTAGCCAGAAACAAAAAACCCGCCGAAGCGGGTAATTAACAGATTTACAGGCTATGCCGATGTATTGATATTCATCGTTACCCGGCTTCCAAGCACAGATCTGCTTTGTTCTGCTATACGGGATAACTTGTAATACATCAGCTCTGCATAATGACGGTGGGCGAGATATTCCATCTTTATCGCGCTCATGTCATAACCCATGGAAGTGAGTTTATTGATAAGCTCGTTAATAGCTGAAGGTGACTCATCTGTAGGGCCGAATAAGAGTCTGACCGGGAACTGGCACCCACCACCAATGTTAGGTTTTGTTATCCTTCTTTCAGGTGTTGAGCCTGGCACTTTGTCCCACCACTCTACCGGATAATTCAGATCCATTTTCTTATCTGGCAACGTTTCTTCCCTGCCAATGTATTCACCCTCAAGCGATACTCTTGCCACCAGCGACAGAGCCTCAGAAAACTGACTTTCCTGGATTTCTTTGTAGGTAACGCCAAAGTGAGTTTTCAGGGCTGACCACATGGTGATCATCGCTTTAGCCTGTCTGTCACGCGGCAGAGCCTTGCCACGGGATAAAACAAGCTGCTTTATTACCTCTCGCTGTTCTGGTGTTATTTTCTCTTGCGGTTTCGCTCTGGGGTTCACTGCCTGGCCATTAGTCCAGTATTCGTAAAGCACATCGTCACACTCTTCTTGGTAACGGATTACCTTATCGCGTATTTCAGGGCGGACTTTGTTCGGACTGATGCTATTCAACCAAGCGGCTAGCTTGCGCAGAGCAAGACAGATCATCGGACGCGATTTACCGTCTGCTGCAACCATTGTGATTTCCACAACGGTTGATTTGAAGCGCTGTTTCAGCTTTGTAAACTGGGATGCCCAGTCCATCCCCATGCCATCGATAATCGGGCGCATTGGGGTATATGGCTCGCCGTTATGCTCTACAACGAAAAGAGAATTTCCATAGAAAGGCACGTTGATTGTACGATCTGCAATTGCTAAACTTGTCATGTCAATATTTCCATCATGATTTGTTGATTTAGAAGCCTCAATGGTTGCCGCCATTGGGGCTTCGCTGTTTTTATGCTTTGATAAACCCATCCTCTTTTAAGCTCCTTTCTATTCGCTTGATGACTTCTCTGTTTACTGATCGCCCCCCTTCTTTCGCTGCAAGTTTGATAATTTCTTTTAGTGAGTCGGGGAACCGGATACCCGTTGGCGTAATATTGCGTGTATTATCCATTTCATCTCCTATGACTACATAATGTAACTATTTAAATACTACATGATGTAGCTATCCCGTCAAGATGATTTTGACTACATTATGAAGTCAGTTATTTGTTGGAGGTTGCCATGAAAGGCGCAAGTCTGATCGCCCCATTCGGGTTACGAATGCCCGAAGATTTAAAAGAACAAATTATTCAGAGAGCGAAAATCAATAGCAGATCTATGAATGCTGAAATCATTCAGATGCTTAATGACGCAATGCATACCGATGAACAGACTCCGGAACTAATAAAGCTCAGGCAAGAAGTAACAAACCTGAAGTTAATGCTTGCGCTCCAGGAACGGTACATAGAGCTGATACAAGATGCTGTTTTTACAGACAAAGATGCTGAGGCTATAGAGAGAAATAAAAAAATAAGCCGGGATATCTCATCTTTGGTTGGTGACGATTTAAATGCTCTGCTGGATAAGGCTTCTACCAAAGAATAAATAACCCACCTGAGTGGGTTATATGATTGCATGGCCGCCACTACCGGGTAACATCGTGCAACTGCTTCTCAGCCCAGGCTTCTTCAGCCCAACACTTCGTCACAAGTGAATTTATTACACTGCCATAACCGCTGTACCACTGGTAATCCGTCAGATCAGGGAGCAGGCTTCCAATATTTCTGCGCGCCAGGGTTGTTGGAAGTCTGGCGAATCCACGGCCATTACACCGCCCACATAATTTCATAACGGGTACACCGAGCAATTCTGAGCGTTTGCGGTCAACTGCCGTTCCTCGCCCATTACAATCTTTACAGGCGGTGCTGACTTCTCCTTTACCCTGGCAGTGACGGCATATTTCTTCAACCTCTTCATGCACAACCGTGGGTTCTACACCTTTTACGCCCGGGTGTTTCACAACATCTCGCATCGTCCGGATCACTCCTTTCCCGTGGCAATGTGGGCATTCGCTTTTGCTGGCTGCTGAGCGGGAATAATCGGCATAGGCAAACTTAACCAGGCAATCCACAATCTCCAGCCGGGTGGATTCTGTCAGCTTGTTCAGTACCGGATTATCAAGCGCCATCGCGTAATTCGTTAAACCGTCAATGGCTGGCTGTGGATCCTGAATCCCCATCTTTGCCAGGAAGAGGTTAAACCCAAGTGGTGCTTTTGACTGAACCATGCCCTGAGCCGCCATCACATCAGTAATGGTGAGGGATGCGCTCCCGGTGGCCGGAGTCTCATCATTCAGTTTTGGTGATTTCGGTGAGTAAAATTTCGGTAATGCTTCCAGATTCATACGTATTCTCCACTTAAGCCAGAATGCCAGTTGCCAGCGCACGGTCAATAAAACGAAACCACAGGGCCAGCTGGCTCCCGTACTTTTCCTCAAATGCCACGGTATCGGCGTGTAACTCATCGTGGTGCGCCCTGCACAGCGGTATCACGAATAAGTCATGCGCCTTTGTTGCCATCCCACCCTGCCCGTGGCCAATAATGTGGTGGGGGTCGTCTGCGGGTTTACGGCAGCATTCACAGGGCTGTGATTTCGCCCACCTCGTGAATTTTTGGTTTACCCAGCGCCTGCGCTTTGGGCGCAGCATGAAGGATTCCGGTGTTTCCGGGTCAACCGCCAGGGTAAGAACGGGTTTTACGTGTTCCTCTATCACGCTGGTGGCCGGTACCGAAGGCATCAGGTCACATTCACGGTAAACGGATTTGATGGGCTCCACCTGCCAGCCCAGAGCCTGTTCTGCCATTGGCTCAGGGAATGCCTCAAATACACGCTGGCGAACAGCCCACCAGCAAAGCTCAGGCAGTGTGAGTGTGTGGCTTTCATCAAAGTGAAGCGCTGCCCTGGCTTTATCCACTACCCACTCAACCACGTTTTTCCTGGCGATATCGGTAAGTGCCTTAAATGACTGATCGCGAAACTGGGTGTCACAGTGCCAGCAAAGGCGTAACGCGCCTTCGGCTTCTCTGCGGGTGGTTATCTCATGGTGGTGATAGTCACCCTCGCCCCACTGGCAGGTGTTCCCGTTCATGAACAGCCAGGCTTCAAGAGCGCTGATGCCACCTGCCGCCTGAATAACCCGTTCATCGAGAAAGAAACGAAGCAGATACGGATCTTCCGTGAGTGGCTGCCTTACGGGTGGTACCAGTCCGGTGGGCAGATCTGCCATATCGGCGGGCTCATGCTCCACCAGCACACGCCCACGGGAAAAGAGTGGCATCAGTTCCGGTCCGGGGCGTAACAGCACAATGCCCATTTTCCGGGCGAAATCCGGTGTTAACAGTGCCCTCATGCTGCAGAGCCCTTCATCACATGTTCAATCCACAGCCCGCTAACCCACTTAACGCCTTTTGCCGTGAAGCGCGCCTGGCTGAATGCGTGGTTGGATGTCTGCGAGGTACCGGTTTTTAC
>NZ_QGTS01000028.1 GCF_003182475.1 Mangrovibacter plantisponsor | reverse complement strand
CGGCACTCCTGGTTAAATTTCATTTTTCGCGGGTATAAAAATTCAGGGGGGCGGGCAGTCCGGAAGGTGACAGGTGGCAGAGATTTGACCCGCCCCTCCCCTGTGAGCCATCGGCCAGGGTGGTGTTACTTCAGGCGCTCACGCGCTGTTTTCGCTGCGTGGCACGGCCAGCACAGGCTTTGCAGGTTTGAATCTTCATCTGTTCCGTCCTGCGCCTTGGCAATGATGTGGTCGACACAGGACGCCTCAACTGCCCGGCCTTGTTTCAGGCAGGACTGGCACAAACCTTTATCACGGCGAAGAATACGAGCCCGGATAACTTCCCACTTCGTGCCGTAGCCCCGTTGGTGGCGGGACTGCCCTGGCTTGTACTGTTTCCAGCCTTCGCTTTTGTGGATTTCGCAGTAGCCAGAGGGATCAGTGGTGGTATTGCGACAGCCGCGTTTGCGGCAGGCTTTAGGGGTGCGAGGTGGCATATAACTTCATTCGATAACCTTCAGCACGGTGCAACATAAATTCATCTAGCTTTCATCTGTGTGAAGGTGGATATTGTTGAATTACTCGAGACAAAATATTCTGGTTTGTCGGTGAGTGTTATTTAGATACTTGTCATTAGGTGAAGTTAGGCTTGATTACTTCTCATAAATTAGGAGTGAGTTAAATGGAACACTATAAAAACCAAGTTGAATCAATTTGTTCATGGATCAGGTCAAAAGACAAATGGACCAAAATTCACAACATTAGTGGTGAGAACACCCCTGGTAGTTGTGGAGAAAATACCGTTATAGGATACCTCCCAGCTTACAATGGTAATGATGCAGAGGCCACTGTTATTTATAAGTGTCACCTACCTATTCCTGAAGATCACAACGTTGAGAATTATCAACTTAGCGCATTGAGTTTTTCTGAGTGGGTTCAATACATGAAAAAAATCAACGACTGAGGCTCAATTTAAACACTGCTGCCTGATGTAGTTCTGCAAGTAGTTCACTTGGCCGATGATGGTTTCGATTCGGGTTCTGAGAATGAAATAATCCCGTTGAGCGGCGTCAGTAAGTCTGGCGCCGGACGCATTGCCCATACCGTCGGAGCCGGTCTCTCCGTTCGCAGGACATTTTGCGTTGAGTTGCAACCGACGCTTACCAGCAACAACATCGCGTTCAAGCTGCTCAATAGTATCTTTCGCATCGGCCAGTTCTCCTGTGTATTTGGCATCAAGGGCGGCAACATCGCGCTGTCGCACCTGCATGTCTGAAATGGTTGAGTTCGCCAGGTTCAGTGACTGAGTGGCCTGGTCTCGCTGACTTTTATAAGTGATGGCGTTATCGCGGTAGTGGTCTACAAACCAGCCAAGAATTGCCACCAGCCCGAGCAGAGCGATGCAGACAACCGACGTTACCCGGTTCATCAGTCTATCCCCCAGCAAGTAAGCGCTGATTCCTGATCCCGACGCGATACCTGCCCATAGCAGTTATTTGAACGGATACGACAGTCACGCCCGCCATCTTTAATCCACCAGCGAATGGCCTCACAGGCACCTTTACGGTCACCGGCATTAATGCGCCTGTAGAACGTGGACGGGAAACACTTACCCGGGCCAATGTTGTACGGGCAAAACGAGGCGATCCCCGCTTTCTGGGGTTCGGTAAGTGATACATGGATATTGCGATCAACCCACGCCAGTGCTTTATCACGCTCCACAGCATTGACCTGATCACATTTGGCCCGGGTTAACCTCATCCCTTTTTTTACTGGTTTGCCATCCACCAGCGTGGCGCCACGGCAAATGGTCCAGATCCCGGCGCCGTCCTGGTAGGCATTCAGGTGGTTACCTTCTTTCTCGTTCAGGAACTGGTCCAGGATAACTGAGGCGGGAGCACCGGCCAGTACCAGCGACAAAACAGCGGCACTGAGTTTGTAGCGCAGTTGGGGAGAAGCAGCCATTATTCACCGGTCTCCTTTAATGCATCAGCAACCACGCTAACCACAGCAGGACGTTCTGAGGATGGCTTATCGCTCTCTTCCTCAAGGTACTCACGTATCATGCTGGTACGTTTTTCGTCTTCCTTCCTGCGCCGCCTGGCATCAATACGCCCGTTTACATAAGAGGCCAGAGAAATCACGACACCAATCAGGCCAAATATCATGTAAACGACATCCTGCGTGGTCAGCCCCAGTCCGGCGGCAATCGCGGCAAGCCACGCAAAGAACTGCGTGACAATGTTTCCGGGTTGGTCGTTCATTTTCATAGTCTCTCACCTCCGATTGAACGGGGTGCTGTGCGGGGGAAAAGATTCAGGCTCCCGGGCTTCATGGTTCACGGGTTATCTGAGATTGATACCCGGGGCCTGAAAATAGAAAAGCCACCCGAAGGTGGCTTTGTGTAGTTGGGGGGAGGATTAAAGTACCTGGCTGTCGGCTATATCCTCATCACCCCTTTCAAGTTGCAGCTTGGTCAACAATTCTTCGATTGCTGCTGCTGATGTCGTCAGTACTTTAGTATCAATAATACTGAAGTCTCTCCCCATTGAATGGGTCTCATCTGCTATTTCCCTTAGATGAATGGCCAGTGCCTGGTATTTGTTCAGATGCATACTTTAGCGCTTTCATTTCATCACTGAGTGAGTGATTTTTGATCACGTTTCAAAAATATCAAAACAAAATTTGCCTATATGTCAAATCGGCATTAACTACCATCAGGTGAATAACGTGGCTTCTAACCAGTCAAAAATGAAACAGTCAGATAAAAATTAACCATTACTTAAATATAATTTCAGCAAAAAACAGGTTTTACCAATCCATACCACAAGGTCATATATCTATGGCGGGATGACCAACAAACTCATTTATTTCATTCCGGGTAATGACGAAGCGACTGGTGTCGAGTTCCACACCAATCCCCCTTCTGCCCAGCAAAGTCGCCGCCTTGATAGTTGAACCTGACCCCATAAAGAAATCGGCCACCACATCACCCGGCCTGCTGCTGGCCTCAATTATCTGGCACAACATATCCGCTGGTTTCTCACAGGGATGTTTGCCCGGGTAGAACTGTACCGGCTTGTGTGTCCAGACATCGGTATAGGGTACAGCAGCCGAAACAGAGAACGGGCGCCGCAGGGCTTTGTACTCTTCCAGTAATTCCACATAGCGGCGGCTTAATGCCTGGTACTCAACCACCAGCTGGTGATGCGGTGTTTCCAGCTCCTGCTGTTGCTGCTTCTCCCTGGCTATGTCGGAAAACAGCGCCTGCAGTTTCAGGTAATCCGCTTCGTTGGGTAACTGCCACTGACTGGCACCGAACCAGTGTGAGGCCATGTTTTTACCCGTAGCCGCCACAATCTGTTTTGACGTGACCCCCAGTGAAGCCCGGGCATTGCGGAAGTAATCAATCAGCGGCGTCATAACGTGCCGTTTGGTGTCGTCACACTTCGCCGCATAGCCATCATCTTTCGGCTTATAAGGGCCGAGGTAGTGACCGGCAAACAGGATGCGCTCAGTGGCCGGGAAATAGGCCCGCAGGCTTTCTTTGTTGCAGCCGTTCCAGCGACCGGAGGGTTTGGCCCAGATGATATGGTTAAGCACGTCGAAGCGGTTACGCATCAGCAGTTCAATATCAGCCGCCAGGCGGTGGCCGCAGAACAGGTAAATACTGCCTGCCGGTTTCAGCACCCGCCAGAACTCCGCGAGGCACATATCCAGCCAGGCCAGGTAATCACTGTCCCCTTTCCACTGGTTGTCCCAGCCGTCCGGTTTTACCCGAAAATACGGCGGATCCGTACAAATCAGGTCAATGGAATTATCGGGAAGGGTTTTGATGTATTGAAAGCAGTCATCATTGACCAGCTCAATACTGGGTATTTTTACAGTATTTTTCATAGATCAGTAAGCGTAACTCTGGTAGGCTCACTGTGCTTTTGCGCGAAAGCAGTGGGCCGTGGTTCGCTTGTGACCTGCAAGCATAGGCGAATGGCTGGCCGGGTGCGCTAACACCCACCAGCCGCCCATTTCCACAGCTGGAAAACTGCCATTACTGGCAGCGCGTAAACTTCCCGCCGTCTCCCCCGTTCTCTTTCACCAGGCCAGCCATAGACAACTGGGTCAGTATTAACTGGCACCGTGGCGAAGTGATGCCCGTTATACGGGCAACATCATCAACACGGGTCCATATATCTGACGGTAAAAAATGAAGGACTGCGGCGGCAGTTTCTGTCATATTTTGCTGTTTTAGCATGAAAATATTTCCGGTTACTGAGTGTAGGCACACAGATAACTCTGGTTGGCCATGCCAGCAAGATAAGAATGAAGTTGTGGTACCAGAAGCGCAGATACTGCCCTGATAAAGCCAAAAACCCCGCCGGGGCGAGGTTTCTTAACTGATAAGCGTTGTGTCTGTGTGACCACTCTTATCACAGTACAATAGTTTTTGCGTACGCGTTAGCTTTTTGCTAGTGTGAAAGACAAAGTTAAAGGTTCATTGATTTTATCAAGCAGGCCTGGCTGATTGTACGATAACCGTGCGGTAGCTATGTCATGTGTCGTGAAATATGGCTTAGCCCCAAGTCAAAACTCTCTTCTGTGGCGCAAAGAAATGAAATTTAAGCTGGTTAAACAATCTCTTAACGTTGTATGGATCTCACCGATCATCACTCCGCTCATGTTTTCTCCCGAGTGGTTTAGGCGTTATGAACTTTTGCGTGAAGAAGACATAAACAACTCTAACTCTAATTTTGGTCCAGATACTATAGTTACAGACTATGGATGGATTGAAATCCAGTGTAGCCCTACTAAAGCAGTCTTTCAGCTATCACGGAGTGGGCTTGAGAGTGCGTTAGCTGACCTGACAAGCTCTATATTTGCAATGTTTGAACATGCCGAAACGAAAGCTATAGGTATTAATACATTATACACATATAATTTTGATGATAAAAATGATTGGGAAAACATTGGCAATGCTTTAGTACCAAAAGATTTATGGAATAACAATAATAACTCTAAAATATTGTTAAATGATGTTGAATATCATTATGGAATGAAAAATCTTGTTATTGCAATAGAGAATGCAACCCCTAAAGATTCCGACTCATATAGTGAGACAATTAATGTAACATATGCCCCCATAAAAAAGAGTGACAACATTAATTATGGATTACACATACAATATAATCATGAACTGCGCATATTAGAAGATAAAAAATCAGTTGAGTTTACTAATTTGCTAAGAGAAATAATACCTAAGCAAATTAATGAAGCACTGAAAAATGATATCAATAGTCATGAAGCTATGTTTAGAAGGGTATTATCATGAGCGAAGTAACATGGTTAGATGTTGCAACTACGCGCAATTACGAGCAATCTGAAGAAAAAAGCAAGACCTCTTTCTTTTTTCATAAGCCTCTGATTAATCAAAGCAAACAACCTGCTGAAATAATCACATTAGAAAACAATTCTGAAACCTGCATCGAAAAAGTAAAGAAATATAGTAAAAGCATGCAAAATGCAATAATAGAAACAAACATTGCTGGCATTGCTTTAATACAACCAGATACTCCCATAAAGAAAAAAAATGAACATTCTTCATGGAAAAAATCTCTAGCAAGAAAAAAAGAGAAGACTGTTTCATTGCATAAAATATTAGATGCATATGGCATAATTGACGAAATCACAAAAAAAGATAAAAGTTATGAAATCCGCGCGCGAATTTATGATATAGAAAACCACGAAATGATAGACGACATTGTTTTTTCATCATTGGAATTTACTAAAAGCGATCAACAAAAAATAGTTGAGAATGCAATTTTCTATTGGCATGTAGGAAAAGAAAGAACAATATTCGGCCAAGAGCGGCGAGTTTCAGAGTTCAGGTTAAGACGTGTATTTAACCCAATTTCTCTATAATAACAGATTATTACATGGTGAATTTAAGTGTCGTCAGCTCCAGTATTTGAATGCGAAGCAGCTGTTTTTGGTAAAGGTGTGGGCGAATCGATTCTAGTTAAATTATCCATAAATGAGTGGATGATAGTTGACTCATGTATGGATGGTAACAATCAACCTGCAGCACTAAGTTTTTTGAAATCTAATGGGATTGATGTAGAGACTGATGTCAAATTAATAATGATAAGCCATTTTCATGACGACCACATCAGAGGTTTAAGTGAAACTATCGAACAGTGCAAAAGCGCAATTGTTGTCATAAGCGCAGCATTAAATACTAATGAGTTCGAAAAATACATTAATGCGCTCAGCATCAATGGTCAAGAAATGGCAAAAACAAAAGAAATAAATAAAATAATGGCTCTTCTACCAAGCCTGGATGCAGAAGACAGAATCAAATATGCGAAAAGGGACTGTCTACTTTATAGGAGCGGCTCAAACATTGAAGTACATGCTCTATCACCTTGCGATAGAGATATAACCAAGTCTAAGCTAGATTTTGTCAACTCATTGAAAGTTGCGTCTAATTCTCGAGAAGTTGCAAGTGCTGCTGGAAGGTTAGTTAATCCTAACCATTATTGTATTGTTACTCGCATAATGTCACCAACTTCCCAAAACAATGAAATATTACTAGGTGCAGATCTAGAGACTTCTAAACAAGAAGGCTGGGAAGCCGTATGTGAAGCAGTTAATAGTCCGAAAAACAAAAAGACCGGATTATTTAAATTGCCTCATCATGGTTCAAAAACAGGTTATCATGCCAGAACATGGGATGAGTTAATAAAATTAAATCCAGTATCCGTTTTGACAACCTATGATAACTCTAGCTTGCCTAGATGTGACATGATAAATATATACAAAAATCTATCATCTACCGTTTACTGCGCTTCAAAACCCAAGGATTTAATAGAAACCCAGAAAGATAAAGGGAAATTCGCTGAGGCCTTGGATATAACAAAAAAAATGGGAAGCACTGTAAAGGCTATACACAATAATAGCCAGTATGGCTATATATACTTTAATAAATGCCTAACTAATCAAATGACAGCAGAGACATTTTTAGCAGCAACAATATTATAACTCAAGGGGCTTATCGCCCCTCATTTTAAATTCTCAAATAGTTCTACTCACTCCATCAACAAAACCAAGAGCTGCTTGTAACTCTATTCTAATCTTTCCATCAGAGCATTTTTTTCTCTTCGCTATAGTTCGGAGAGAAATGCCAATGACAAAATGAGCAATAAGTAATTCACACTCTTCAGGTCTATGTTCCTTCAGCCTTACAACGCAGCTATCGATCATAATGCCTTCATCGTCATCACACTGAATACGTGATTTCTTACCATAAGGCAAAAGCCCTTTAAATCCTGCTGCTATGGGTTGCCAGTCTACGCCACTATTGTCTGATGCAGCCCATGCGCCCCAGCGTTCCATCACCTCGTACATATCACGATCACGGTTCATTCATACTCTCCACTTAATCACGCCAGAACGCCAGTTGCCAGCGCACGGTCAATAAAACGAAACCACAGGGCCAGCTGGCTCCCGTACTTTTCTTCAAATGCCACGGTATCGGCGTGTAACTCATCGTGGTGCGCCCTGCACAGCGGTATCACGAACAAGTCATGCGCCTTGGTTGCCATCCCACCCTGCCCGTGGCCGATAATGTGGTGGGGGTCGTCTGCTGGTCTCCTGCAGCATTCACAGGGCTGCGATTTTGCCCACTTCGTGAATTTTTGATTTACCCAGCGCCTGCGCTTTGGACGCAGCATGAAGGATTCCGGTGTTTCCGGGTCAACATCCAGGGTAAGCACCGGTTTTACGTGTTCCTCTATCACGCTGGTGGCCAGTACCGAAGGAATCAGGTCACATTCACGGTAAACGGATTTGATGGGCTCCACCGGCCAGCCCAGCGCCTGTTCAGCCATTGGCTCAGGAAAGGCACCGGAGACGCGCTGGCGAACAGCCCACCAGCAAAGCTCAGGCAGTGTGAGTGTGTGGCTTTCATCAAAGTGAAGCGCTGCCCTGGCTTTATCCACTACCCACTCAACCACGTTTTTCCTGGCGATATCGGTAAGTGCCTTAAATGACTGATCGCGAAACTGGGTGTCGCAGTGCCAACACAGGCGTAACGCGCCTTCGGCTTCTCTGCGGGTGGTTATCTCATTGTGGTGATAGTCGCCCTCGCCCCACTGGCAGGTGTTCCCGTTCATCAGCAGCCAGGCTTCAAGGGCGCTGACGCCACCTGCCGCCTGAATAACCCGTTCATCAAGAAAGAAACGAAGCAGATACGGATCTTCCGTGAGTGGCTGCCTTACGGGTGGTACCAGTCCGGTGGGCAAATCTGCCATATCGGCAGGCTCATGCTCCACCAGTACACGCCCACGGGAAAAGAGTGGCATCAGTTCCGGCCCGGGGCGTAACAGTACAATGCCCATTTTCCGGGCGACATCCGGTGTTAACAGTGCCCTCATGCTGCGGATCCCTTCATCACATGCTCAATCCACAGCCCGCTAACCCACTTAACGCCTTTTGCCGTGAAGCGCGCCTGGCTGAATGCGTGGTTGGATGTCTGCGAGGTACCGGTTTTTAC
>NZ_QGTS01000027.1 GCF_003182475.1 Mangrovibacter plantisponsor | reverse complement strand
AAATTCGAATCTGAAGTATACGTTCTGAGCAAAGATGAAGGCGGCCGTCATACTCCGTTCTTCAAAGGCTACCGTCCTCAGTTCTACTTCCGTACTACTGACGTAACTGGCTCCATCGAACTGCCGGAAGGCGTAGAAATGGTAATGCCGGGCGACAACATTCAGATGGTTGTTACCCTGATTCACCCGATCGCAATGGACGAAGGTCTGCGCTTCGCAATCCGTGAAGGCGGCCGTACCGTTGGCGCGGGCGTTGTTGCTAAAGTTCTGGGCTAATTAGTCTTCGAACTAAAAAAAGGGCGCTTCGGCGTCCTTTTTTATTGAACAAATTCTTATGTCTGCCCTTCTCCTTGTGATACCTGTACTCTGCTGTTATTTCGCAAAGCCGAACCTGAATGCTTTAACTGCATCATAGTGATCTTTTTACGAATCGCCTATTGTAATCATAACCATTCTCAATTAGAATTTGATCGTTATTTGTACTGGAGTGGTTATGTACATTTGTCTGTGTAACGGCGTTAGTGATAAAGCTATTCGCCAGGCGGTACGCCAGTTTCATCCGCAATCTTTTCAGCAGTTGCGTAAGTTTGTTCCTGTTGGTAACCAGTGTGGTAAGTGCATCAGGGCCGCAAGGGAAATCATGCAGGAAGAACTGATCCAGATACCAGAGTTTAAAGAAACGGCATAATTAGTGCGCTTTTTTTGACTTACTCTGCTACCCATCTACGCTTTTAAGTAGTGGAAGCGGAGAGAGTGACTATGAAAGGTGATGCTAAGATAATAACCCATCTCAATAAACTATTGGGAAATGAGCTTGTTGCAATAAACCAGTACTTTTTACACGCCAGAATGTTCAAAAACTGGGGCCTGACCAGGCTCAATGATATTGAGTATCATGAGTCTATTGATGAAATGAAGCATGCAGATAAGTATATCGAGCGTATTTTGTTTCTTGAAGGAATCCCTAATCTGCAGGACCTCGGCAAACTTCACATCGGGGAAGATGTTGAAGAGATGCTTCGTTCGGATCTCAATCTTGAAATGGAAGGGGCGAAGAATCTTCGTGAAGCAATTGCTTATGCAGATTCGGTTCATGACTATGTTACCAGGGATATGCTTATCGAGATTTTGTCGGATGAAGAAAACCATATCGACTGGCTGGAAACTGAGTTGGATTTGATTGGTAAAATTGGTCTGCAAAATTATCTCCAGTCTCAACTTAAAGAACAAGCCTGACACTTCCCCCCAGCGGAGGCGATACCTGAGTCTCCGTTTTATCTACCTTCCTGTTTCGCCTTACTATCAATGAACAACAGTTCGCGCAATATCTATGACTAATTAATAAACAAAGCTTGCCTGAGGCGCAGATTTGCGTATAATGCGCAGGCTCGCTAATAGTAGCGAGTGGCTCGACAGAGCCTGTGCAGCTTTGCTGCCTGAACAATGCTTCCAATTGGGAAGCTATGTAAAGAAGATTACACTCTCCCGTCAATCGTAATGGGCCTGAGTAGTAGTCATTTTCGTCTATAAATAATTGGAGCTCTGGTCTCATGCAGAACCAAAGAATCCGTATCCGCCTGAAAGCGTTTGATCATCGTCTGATCGATCAATCAACCGCGGAAATCGTTGAGACTGCTAAGCGCACTGGTGCGCAAGTTCGTGGTCCAATCCCGCTGCCGACCCGCAAAGAGCGCTTTACCGTTCTGATCTCCCCGCACGTTAACAAAGACGCGCGTGATCAGTACGAAATTCGCACTCACAAGCGTCTGGTTGACATCGTTGAGCCAACCGAGAAAACCGTTGATGCTCTGATGCGTCTGGATCTGGCTGCCGGTGTAGACGTGCAGATCAGCCTGGGTTAATCAGGTCATTGAACGATTGAGAGGTTGAAACAATGATTGGTTTAGTCGGTAAAAAAGTGGGCATGACTCGCATCTTCACTGAAGAAGGCGTTTCTATCCCAGTAACCGTAATCGAAGTTGAAGCTAACCGCGTTACCCAGGTTAAAGATCTGGACAACGATGGTTACCGCGCAATCCAGGTTACCACTGGTGTTAAAAAAGCAAACCGCGTCACCAAACCTGAAGCGGGTCACTTTGCGAAAGCTGGTGTTGAAGCTGGTCGTGGTCTGTGGGAATTCCGTCTGGCTGAAGGCGAAGAATTCGCTGTTGGTCAGAACATCAGTGTTGAAGTTTTCGCTGACGTTAAAAAAGTAGACGTAACTGGTACCTCTAAAGGTAAAGGTTTCGCCGGTACTGTTAAACGTTGGAACTTCCGCACTCAGGATGCTACCCACGGTAACTCCTTGTCTCACCGCGTTCCGGGTTCTATCGGTCAGAACCAGACTCCGGGCAAAGTGTTCAAAGGCAAGAAAATGGCAGGTCAGCTGGGTAATGAACGTGTAACTGTTCAGAGCCTGGACGTAGTACGTGTTGACGCTGAGCGCAACCTGCTGCTGGTTAAAGGTGCGGTTCCCGGTGCAACCGGTAGCGACCTGATCGTTAAACCAGCTGTGAAGGCGTAAGGGGATAGCAATGGAATTAGTACTGAAAGACGCGCAGAGCGCGCTGACTGTTTCCGAAACTACCTTCGGTCGTGATTTTAACGAAGCGCTGGTACACCAGGTTGTTGTTGCTTATGCAGCAGGTGCCCGTCAAGGTACTCGTGCTCAGAAGACTCGTGCTGAAGTAACTGGCTCCGGTAAAAAACCGTGGCGTCAGAAAGGTACTGGCCGTGCACGTTCTGGTTCCATCAAGAGCCCAATTTGGCGCTCCGGTGGTGTGACCTTTGCTGCTCGTCCGCAGGACCACAGTCAAAAAGTTAACAAAAAGATGTACCGCGGCGCGCTGAAAAGCATTCTGTCCGAGCTGGTACGTCAGGATCGTCTGATCGTTGTCGAATCATTCTCTGTAGAAGCGCCTAAAACTAAGCTGCTTGCTCAGAAACTGAAAGATATGGCTCTGGAAGATGTGCTGATCATCACCGGTGAACTGGATGAAAATCTGTTCCTGGCTGCACGCAACCTGCACAAGGTTGACGTACGTGATGCTAATGGCATTGATCCGGTTAGCCTGATCGCCTTCGACAAAGTCGTAATGACTGCTGATGCTGTTAAGCAAGTTGAGGAGATGCTGGCATGATTCGTGAAGAACGTTTGCTGAAAGTGCTGAACGCACCGCACGTTTCTGAAAAAGCGTCTGCTGCGATGGAAAAAAACAACACCATCGTTCTCAAAGTTGCTAAAGACGCGACCAAAGCAGAAATCAAAGCTGCTGTGCAGAAACTGTTTGAAGTCGAAGTTAATGACGTACGTACCCTGGTTGTTAAAGGGAAAGTAAAACGTCATGGACAGCGTATCGGTCGTCGTAGCGACTGGAAAAAAGCTTACGTCACCCTGAAAGAAGGCCAGAACCTGGACTTCATCGGCGGCGCTGAGTAAGTCGGAGGAGTAAAGAACAATGGCAATTGTTAAGTGTAAACCGACATCTCCGGGTCGTCGCCACGTAGTTAAAGTGGTTAACCCAGAGTTGCACAAGGGCAAACCTTTTGCTCCGTTGCTGGAAAAAAACAGCAAATCCGGTGGCCGTAACAACAATGGCCGCATCACTACGCGTCACATTGGTGGTGGTCATAAGCAGGCTTATCGTATTGTTGACTTCAAACGCAACAAAGACGGTATCCCGGCAGTTGTTGAACGTCTTGAGTACGATCCGAACCGTTCTGCGAATATCGCACTGGTTCTGTACAAAGATGGCGAACGCCGTTACATCCTGGCCCCTAAAGGCCTGAAAGCTGGCGACCAGATTCAATCTGGCGTTGATGCTGCAATCAAAGCGGGTAACACCCTGCCGATGCGCAATATCCCGGTTGGTTCTACTGTTCATAACGTAGAAATGAAACCAGGTAAAGGCGGTCAGCTGGCGCGTTCTGCTGGTACTTACGTTCAGATCGTTGCTCGTGATGGTGCTTATGTCACCCTGCGTCTGCGTTCTGGTGAAATGCGTAAAGTT
Source organism: Mangrovibacter plantisponsor (assembly GCF_003182475.1). GTDB lineage: Bacteria > Pseudomonadota > Gammaproteobacteria > Enterobacterales > Enterobacteriaceae > Mangrovibacter > Mangrovibacter plantisponsor. The sequence goes on along the minus strand of NZ_QGTS01000027.1, from coordinate 21,825 downwards.
GAAGCAGAGTGCCGCGCTACTCTGGGCGAAGTTGGCAATGCTGAGCATATGCTGCGCGTTCTGGGTAAAGCTGGTGCTGCTCGCTGGCGTGGTGTTCGTCCTACCGTTCGCGGTACCGCGATGAACCCGGTAGATCACCCACATGGTGGTGGTGAAGGTCGTAACTTTGGTAAGCACCCGGTTTCCCCGTGGGGCATTCAGACCAAAGGTAAAAAGACCCGCAGCAACAAGCGTACTGATAAATTCATCGTACGTCGCCGTAGCAAATAATTTTAGAGGATAAGCCATGCCACGTTCTCTCAAGAAAGGTCCTTTTATTGACCTGCACTTGCTGAAGAAGGTAGAGAAAGCGGTGGAAAGCGGTGACAAGAAGCCCCTGCGCACTTGGTCCCGTCGTTCAACGATCTTTCCAAACATGATCGGTTTGACCATCGCTGTCCATAATGGTCGTCAGCACGTTCCAGTTTTTGTTTCCGACGAAATGGTTGGTCACAAACTGGGTGAATTCGCACCGACTCGTACTTATCGCGGCCATGCTGCTGATAAAAAAGCGAAGAAGAAATAAGGTAGGAGGAAGAGATGGAAACTATCGCTAAACATCGCCATGCTCGTTCTTCTGCTCAGAAGGTTCGCCTTGTTGCTGACCTGATTCGCGGTAAGAAAGTGTCGCAGGCTCTGGATATTCTGACCTACACCAATAAGAAAGCGGCTGTACTGGTCAAGAAAGTTCTGGAATCTGCCATTGCTAACGCTGAACACAACGATGGCGCTGATATTGACGATCTGAAAGTTACGAAAATTTTCGTAGATGAAGGCCCGAGCATGAAGCGCATTATGCCGCGTGCAAAAGGTCGTGCAGATCGCATCCTGAAGCGCACCAGCCACATCACTGTGGTTGTGTCCGATCGCTGAGACTCTGGAGACTAGCAATGGGTCAGAAAGTACATCCTAATGGTATTCGCCTGGGTATTGTCAAACCATGGAACTCTACCTGGTTCGCGAACACCAAAGAATTCGCTGACAACCTGGACAGCGACTTTAAAGTACGTCAGTTCCTGACTAAAGAACTGGCTAAGGCGTCTGTATCTCGTATCGTTATCGAACGTCCGGCTAAAAGCATTCGTGTAACCATTCACACTGCTCGCCCGGGTATCGTTATCGGTAAAAAAGGTGAAGACGTTGAGAAACTGCGCAAGGCCGTAGCAGACATTGCTGGCGTTCCTGCTCAGATCAATATCGCAGAAGTTCGTAAGCCTGAACTGGACGCAAAACTGGTTGCTGACAGCATCACTTCTCAGCTGGAACGTCGTGTTATGTTCCGTCGTGCTATGAAGCGTGCTGTACAGAACGCAATGCGTCTGGGCGCTAAAGGTATCAAAGTTGAAGTTAGTGGCCGTCTGGGTGGCGCTGAGATCGCACGTACCGAATGGTACCGTGAAGGTCGTGTACCGCTGCACACTCTGCGTGCTGACATTGACTACAACACCTCTGAAGCGCACACCACTTATGGTGTTATTGGCGTGAAAGTGTGGATCTTCAAAGGTGAGATCCTGGGTGGTATGGCTGCTGTTGAACAACCGGAAAAACCGGCTGCTCAACCTAAAAAGCAGCAGCGTAAAGGCCGTAAATAAGGAGCGTCGCTGATGTTACAACCAAAGCGTACAAAATTCCGTAAAGTGCACAAAGGCCGTAACCGTGGTCTGGCTGCAGGTACGGATGTGAGCTTCGGCACTTACGGTCTGAAAGCTGTTGGCCGTGGTCGTCTGACTGCACGTCAGATCGAAGCAGCACGTCGTGCAATGACCCGTGCAGTTAAGCGTCAGGGTAAGATCTGGATCCGTGTATTCCCGGACAAACCGATCACCGAGAAGCCGCTGGAAGTTCGTATGGGTAAAGGTAAAGGTAACGTGGAGTATTGGGTTGCCTTGATTCAGCCGGGTAAAGTCCTGTATGAAATGGACGGTGTTCCGGAAGAGCTGGCCCGTGAAGCATTCAGCCTGGCAGCAGCGAAACTGCCGATCAAAACCACCTTTGTAACTAAGACGGTGATGTAATGAAAGCAAAAGAGCTGCGTGAAAAGAGTGTTGAAGAGCTGAACACCGAGCTGCTTAACCTGCTGCGTGAGCAGTTTAACCTGCGTATGCAGGCTGCAAGTGGCCAGCTGCAACAGACTCACCTGTTGAAGCAAGTGCGTCATAATGTCGCACGCGTTAAGACTTTACTGACTGAGAAGGCGGGTGCGTAATGACCGATAAAATCCGTACTCTGCAAGGTCGTGTTGTTAGCGATAAAATGGAGAAATCCATTGTTGTTGCTATCGAGCGTTTTGTGAAACACCCGATCTACGGTAAATTCATCAAGCGTACGACTAAATTGCACGTACATGACGAGAACAACGAATGTGGAATCGGTGACGTGGTTGAAATCCGCGAATGCCGTCCGCTGTCCAAGACCAAATCCTGGACTCTGGTTCGCGTCGTAGAGAAAGCGGTTCTGTAATAGAGTTCGCATTCTCAAATCGATAAACGGCTCAGAAATGGGCCGTTTATTTTTTCTACCCATATCCGATAAGCGGTGTTATAATGCCGCGCCCTCGTTTATGGGGCGTTTATGAACGACCTGATATCAGGTCTCAGTAGTTGACATTAGCGGAGCACTGAAATGATCCAAGAACAGACTATGCTGAACGTCGCCGACAACTCTGGCGCGCGTCGCGTAATGTGTATCAAGGTTCTGGGTGGCTCGCACCGTCGCTACGCAGGCGTAGGCGACATCATCAAAATTACCATCAAAGAAGCAATTCCGCGTGGTAAGGTCAAAAAAGGTGATGTGCTGAAGGCGGTAGTGGTGCGCACCAGGAAGGGTGTTCGTCGCCCTGACGGTTCTGTCGTTCGCTTCGATGGCAATGCTTGTGTTCTTCTGAACAACAACAGCGAACAGCCAATCGGTACGCGTATTTTTGGGCCGGTTACTCGTGAACTTCGTTCTGAGAAGTTTATGAAAATCATCTCTCTGGCACCAGAAGTACTCTAAGGAGCAAACATGGCAGCGAAAATCCGTCGTGATGACGAAGTTATCGTGCTGGCCGGCAAAGATAAAGGCAAGCGTGGTAAAGTTAAGAGTGTCCTGTCTTCTGGTAAGGTCATTGTTGAAGGTATCAACCTGGTGAAAAAACATCAGAAGCCGGTTCCGGCTCTGAACCAGGCGGGTGGCATCGTTGAAAAAGAAGCTGCAATTCAGGTTTCTAACGTTGCAATCTTCAATACGGCAACCGGTAAGGCTGACCGTGTAGGCTTTAGATTTGAAGAGGGCAAAAAAGTCCGTTTCTTTAAATCTAATGGCGAAACTATCAAGTAATTTGGAGTAGTACGATGGCGAAACTGCATGATTACTACAAAGACGAAGTAGTTACCAAACTGATGACTCAGTTTAACTACAATTCTGTCATGCAAGTCCCTCGGGTCGAGAAGATCACCCTGAACATGGGTGTTGGTGAAGCGATCGCTGACAAGAAACTGCTGGATAATGCAGCAGCGGATCTGGCAGCAATCTCCGGTCAAAAACCGTTGATCACCAAAGCACGCAAATCAGTTGCAGGCTTCAAAATCCGTCAGGGCTATCCGATCGGCTGTAAAGTAACTCTGCGTGGCGAACGCATGTGGGAGTTCTTTGAGCGCCTGATCACTATTGCTGTACCACGTATTCGTGACTTCCGCGGTCTTTCCGCTAAGTCTTTCGATGGTCGTGGCAACTACAGCATGGGTGTCCGTGAGCAGATCATCTTCCCGGAAATCGACTATGACAAAGTCGATCGCGTTCGTGGTTTGGATATTACCATTACCACTACTGCGAAAACCGATGATGAAGGCCGTGCTCTGCTGGCTGCCTTTGACTTCCCGTTCCGCAAGTAAGGTAGGGTTACTTCATGGCTAAGCAATCAATGAAAGCACGCGAAGTAAAACGCGTAGCTTTGGCTGAAAAATTCTTCGCTAAACGCGCTGAACTGAAAGCGATCATTTCTGATGTGAACGCTTCTGACGAAGATCGTTGGGATGCTGTTCTCAAGCTGCAGAGTCTGCCGCGTGATTCCAGCCCGTCTCGTCAGCGTAACCGCTGCCGTCAAACTGGTCGTCCGCATGGTTTCCTGCGGAAATTCGGGTTGAGCCGTATTAAGGTCCGTGAAGCCGCTATGCGCGGTGAAATCCCGGGTCTGAAAAAGGCTAGCTGGTAATTGTCACCAATTTGAATCACGGGAGTAGAGACAGATGAGCATGCAAGATCCGATCGCGGATATGCTGACCCGTATCCGTAACGGTCAGGCCGCGAACAAAGTTGCGGTCACCATGCCTTCCTCCAAGCTGAAAGTGGCAATTGCCCATGTGCTTAAGGAAGAAGGTTATATCGAAGATTATAAAATTGAAGGCGACATCAAGCCTGAACTGGAAGTTTCTCTGAAATATTTCCAGGGCAAGGCTGTGGTAGAGAGCATTCAGCGAGTCAGCCGTCCAGGTCTGCGCATCTATAAGAAAAAAGATGAGCTGCCGAAAGTTATGGCTGGGCTGGGTATTGCTGTCGTTTCTACCTCTAAAGGTGTTATGACTGATCGTGCAGCGCGCCAGGCTGGTCTTGGTGGCGAAATTATCTGCTACGTAGCCTAATCGGAGGAAAAAATGTCTCGTGTTGCTAAAGCACCGGTCGTTATTCCTGCCGGCGTTGATGTAAAAATCAACGGTCAGGTTATTACGATCAAAGGTAAAAACGGCGAGCTGACTCGTTCTATCAACGATGCTGTTGAAGTTAAACATGCGGACAATGCACTGACTTTCGCCCCGCGCGAAGGTTTTGCAGATGGCTGGGCCCAATCGGGTACAGCTCGTGCGCTGCTGAACTCCATGGTTATCGGTGTTACCGAAGGCTTCACTAAGAAGCTTCAGCTGGTTGGTGTAGGTTACCGTGCAGCGGTTAAAGGGAATGTTCTGAGCCTGTCTTTAGGCTTTTCTCACCCTGTTGACCATGAACTGCCGGCTGGCGTCATTGCAGAATGTCCGTCACAGACTGAAATCGTGCTGAAAGGCGCTGATAAACAAGTGATTGGCCAGGTTGCTGCTGATGTGCGCGCCTACCGTCGTCCTGAGCCTTATAAAGGCAAGGGTGTCCGTTACGCCGACGAAGTCGTGCGTACCAAAGAGGCTAAGAAGAAGTAAGGTAACACTATGGATAAGAAATCTGCTCGTATCCGTCGTGCGACCCGCGCACGTCGCAAGCTCAAAGAGCTTGGTGCGACCCGCCTGGTGGTACATCGTACCCCGCGTCATATTTACGCACAGGTAATCGCGCCGAACGGTTCTGAAGTTCTGGTAGCTGCTTCTACTGTAGAAAAAGCTATTGCTGAGCAACTGAAGTACACCGGTAACAAAGATGCCGCCGCTGCAGTAGGTAAAGCTGTTGCAGAACGCGCTCTGGAAAAAGGAATTAAAGATGTTTCCTTTGACCGCTCCGGGTTCCAATATCATGGTCGTGTCCAGGCACTGGCAGATGCTGCCCGTGAAGCTGGCCTTCAGTTCTAAGGTAGAGGTGTAAGATGGCTCACATCGAAAAACAAGCTGGCGAACTGCAGGAAAAGCTGATCGCGGTAAACCGCGTATCTAAAACTGTAAAAGGTGGCCGTATTTTTAGCTTCACCGCTCTGACTGTAGTGGGTGATGGCAATGGTCGCGTTGGTTTTGGTTACGGTAAAGCGCGTGAAGTTCCAGCAGCGATCCAGAAAGCGATGGAAAAAGCCCGTCGCAACATGATTAACGTCGCGCTGAACAGCGGTACCCTGCAGCACCCAGTTAAAGGTGTGCACACAGGTTCTCGTGTGTTCATGCAGCCGGCTTCAGAAGGTACTGGTATCATCGCAGGTGGTGCTATGCGTGCTGTTCTGGAAGTCGCTGGGGTTCATAACGTTCTGGCGAAAGCATATGGTTCCACCAACCCGATCAACGTGGTTCGTGCTACCATTGATGGCCTGGAAAATATGAAATCTCCAGAAATGGTCGCTGCCAAGCGTGGTAAATCCGTTGAAGAAATTCTGGGGTAATTGACCATGGCAAAGACTATTAAAATCACTCAAACCCGCAGTGCAATCGGTCGTCTGCCGAAACACAAGGCAACGCTGCTTGGCCTGGGTCTGCGTCGTATTGGTCACACTGTTGAGCGTGAAGATACGCCAGCGGTGCGTGGTATGATCAACGCGATTTCCTTCATGGTTAAAGTTGAGGAGTAAGAGATGCGTTTAAATACTCTGTCTCCAGCCGAAGGGTCTAAGCACGCGCCGAAACGCCTGGGTCGTGGTATCGGCTCTGGTCTGGGTAAAACCGGTGGCCGCGGCCACAAAGGTCAGAAATCACGTTCTGGTGGTGGTGTACGTCGTGGGTTCGAAGGTGGTCAGATGCCGTTGTATCGTCGTCTGCCTAAATTCGGTTTCACCTCTCGCAAAGCTATGGTCACTGCGGAAATCCGTCTGTCTGACCTGGCTAATGTTGAAGGCGACGTAGTTGACCTGAACACGCTGAAAGCAGCAAACATTATCGGTATTCAGATTGAATTCGCGAAAGTGATTCTGTCTGGTGAGGTAGCTCGCCCGGTAACTGTTCGCGGTCTGCGTGTTACTAAAGGCGCACGAGCTGCTATCGAAGCTGCTGGCGGTAAAATCGAGGAATAAGTAGCAGATGGCAAAACAACCGGGATTAGATTTTCAAAGTGCTAAAGGTGGGCTTGGCGAGCTAAAACGCAGACTGTTGTTTGTTATTGGTGCGCTGATTGTTTTCCGCATTGGCTCTTTTATTCCGATCCCTGGTATTGATGCCACTGTTCTTGCCAAATTGCTCGAGCAACAGCGGGGCACCATCATTGAAATGTTTAACATGTTCTCTGGTGGTGCTCTGAGCCGAGCTTCCATCTTCGCGCTGGGTATTATGCCGTATATTTCGGCTTCAATTATTATCCAGTTGCTGACGGTCGTTCATCCGGCGTTGGCTGAATTGAAGAAGGAAGGGGAGTCTGGACGTCGTAAGATTAGCCAGTACACCCGTATCGGTACGTTGGTGTTGGCAGTATTTCAGTCAATCGGTATTGCTACCGGTTTACCGAATATGCCGGGAATGACTGGTCTGGTGATTAATCCAGGCATGGCATTCTATTTCACTGCTGTTGTTAGCCTGGTCACCGGGACAATGTTCCTGATGTGGTTAGGCGAACAGATTACGGAACGAGGTATTGGTAACGGTATCTCGATCATAATCTTTGCTGGTATTGTTGCAGGCCTTCCGCCTGCTATTGCACATACCATCGAGCAAGCGCGGCAAGGCGACCTGCACTTCCTCCTGTTGCTGTTGGTTGCAGTATTAGTATTTGCTGTCACCTTCTTTGTTGTGTTTGTTGAACGTGGTCAACGCAGAATTGTGGTAAACTACGCGAAACGCCAACAAGGTCGTCGTGTCTATGCTGCACAGAGCACACATTTGCCGCTGAAAGTGAATATGGCTGGTGTAATCCCGGCTATCTTTGCTTCCAGTATTATTCTGTTCCCGGCAACCATAACTTCATGGTTCGGGGGCGGTACTGGTTGGAACTGGCTGACAACAATTTCGCTGTACTTGCAGCCTGGGCAACCGCTTTATGTGTTACTCTATGCGTCTGCAATCATCTTCTTCTGTTTCTTTTATACTGCGTTGGTTTTCAACCCGCGTGAAACAGCAGATAACCTGAAGAAGTCCGGTGCATTTGTACCAGGAATTCGTCCGGGAGAACAAACGGCGAAGTATATTGATAAAGTAATGACCCGCCTGACTTTGGTCGGTGCGCTGTATATTACTTTTATTTGCCTGATCCCGGAGTTCATGCGTGATGCGATGAAAGTGCCGTTCTACTTCGGTGGAACCTCACTGTTAATCGTCGTTGTTGTCATCATGGACTTTATGGCTCAAGTGCAAACTCTGATGATGTCCAGTCAGTATGAGTCTGCATTGAAAAAAGCGAACCTGAAAGGTTATGGCCGTTAATGGTCGCTTGAGAAGTTACGGAGAGTAAAAATGAAAGTTCGTGCTTCCGTCAAGAAATTATGCCGTAACTGCAAAATCGTTAAGCGCGAAGGTGTTATTCGTGTGATTTGCAGTGCCGAACCGAAACATAAACAGCGTCAAGGCTGATTATTTTCGCATATTTTTCTTGCAAAGTTGGGTTGAGCTGGCTAGATTAGCCAGCCAATCTTTTGTATGTCTGTGCGTATTCATTTGAGTATCCTGAAAACGGGCTTTTCAGTATGGTACGCACACATGAAATTATAGGAGTGCATAGTGGCCCGTATAGCAGGCATTAACATTCCTGATCAAAAACACGCTGTAATCGCATTAACGTCGATTTATGGTGTCGGCAAGACTCGTTCCAAAGCCATCTGTGCTGCGGCGGGTATCGCTGAAGATGTTAAGATCAGTGAGCTGTCTGAAGAACAAATCGACACGTTGCGTGACGAAGTTGCCAAATTTGTCGTTGAAGGTGATCTGCGCCGCGAAATCAGCATGAGCATCAAGCGTCTTATGGACCTTGGTTGCTATCGCGGTCTGCGTCATCGTCGTGGTCTGCCGGTTCGCGGTCAGCGTACCAAGACCAACGCCCGTACCCGTAAGGGTCCGCGCAAACCGATCAAGAAATAATCGGGGTGATTGAATAATGGCAAAGGCACCAATTCGTGCACGTAAACGTGTAAGAAAACAAGTCTCTGATGGCGTGGCTCATATCCATGCTTCTTTCAACAACACCATCGTTACTATCACTGATCGTCAGGGTAACGCACTGGGTTGGGCAACTGCCGGTGGTTCCGGTTTCCGTGGTTCTCGTAAATCCACTCCTTTCGCCGCTCAGGTTGCAGCTGAACGTTGCGCTGATGCAGTGAAAGAGTACGGAATTAAGAATCTGGAAGTTATGGTTAAGGGACCGGGTCCGGGTCGCGAATCTACTATTCGTGCTCTGAACGCCGCTGGTTTCCGCATCACTAATATTACTGATGTGACTCCGATCCCTCACAACGGTTGTCGTCCGCCGAAAAAACGTCGCGTATAACGCACCGTTTTTAGGAATGTTGGAGAAAGAAAATGGCAAGATATTTGGGTCCTAAGCTCAAGCTGAGCCGTCGTGAGGGCACAGACCTGTTCCTTAAGTCTGGTGTTCGCGCGATCGATACCAAGTGTAAAATTGAACAAGCTCCTGGTCAGCATGGTGCGCGTAAGCCGCGTCTGTCTGACTATGGTGTGCAGTTGCGTGAAAAACAAAAAGTTCGCCGTATCTATGGTGTTCTGGAACGTCAATTCCGTAACTACTACAAAGAAGCAGCACGTCTGAAAGGCAACACCGGTGAAAACCTGTTGGCTCTGCTGGAAGGTCGTCTTGACAACGTTGTCTACCGTATGGGCTTTGGCGCTACTCGTGCGGAAGCACGTCAGTTGGTAAGCCATAAAGCTATCATGGTTAACGGTCGTGTTGTTAATATCGCTTCTTATCAGGTGAGTCCGAACGATGTTGTTAGCGTTCGTGAGAAAGCGAAAAAGCAGTCTCGCGTGAAAGCCGCTCTGGAGCTGGCTGAGCAGCGTGAAAAGCCAACCTGGCTGGAAGTTGATGCTGGCAAGATGGAAGGTGTGTTCAAGCGTAAGCCTGAGCGTTCTGATCTGTCTGCGGACATTAACGAACACCTGATCGTCGAGCTTTACTCCAAGTAAAGCTTAGTACCAAAGAGAGGACACAATGCAGGGTTCTGTGACAGAGTTTCTTAAACCGCGCCTGGTCGATATCGAGCAAATGAGTTCGACGCACGCCAAGGTGACCCTTGAGCCGTTAGAGCGTGGCTTTGGCCATACTTTAGGTAACGCACTGCGCCGTATTCTGCTTTCATCGATGCCGGGTTGCGCGGTGACCGAGGTTGAGATTGATGGTGTACTGCATGAGTACAGCACCAAAGAAGGCGTACAGGAAGATATCCTGGAAATCCTGCTCAACCTGAAAGGGCTGGCGGTGAAAGTTCAGGGCAAAGATGAAGTTATTCTTACCCTGAATAAATCTGGCATTGGCCCTGTGATCGCAGCAGACATCACCCATGATGGTGATGTTGAAATCGTCAAGCCGCAGCATGTGATTTGCCACCTGACCGATGACAACGCATCTATTAATATGCGTATCAAAGTTCAACGTGGTCGTGGTTACGTGCCGGCCTCTGCCCGAATTCATTCGGAAGAAGATGAGCGCCCAATCGGCCGTCTGCTGGTCGATGCTTGCTACAGCCCTGTAGAGCGTATTGCCTACAATGTTGAAGCAGCTCGTGTTGAGCAGCGTACCGACTTGGATAAGCTGGTTATCGAAATGGAAACTAACGGCACAATCGATCCTGAAGAGGCGATTCGTCGTGCGGCTACCATCCTGGCTGAACAACTTGAAGCCTTTGTTGACTTGCGTGACGTACGTCAGCCGGAAGTTAAAGAAGAGAAGCCAGAATTCGATCCGATCTTGCTGCGCCCTGTTGACGATCTGGAATTGACTGTCCGCTCTGCTAACTGCCTCAAGGCAGAAGCTATCCACTACATCGGTGATCTGGTACAACGTACCGAGGTTGAGTTGCTGAAAACGCCGAACCTTGGTAAAAAATCTCTTACAGAGATTAAAGACGTGCTGGCTTCCCGTGGTCTGTCTCTGGGCATGCGCCTGGAAAACTGGCCACCAGCAAGCATTGCTGATGAGTAACCGGATCACAGGTTAAGGTTTTACTGAGAAGGATAAGGTCATGCGCCATCGTAAGAGTGGTCGTCAACTGAACCGCAACAGCAGCCATCGCCAGGCAATGTTCCGCAACATGGCTGGTTCACTGGTTCGTCATGAAATCATCAAGACGACCCTGCCAAAAGCGAAAGAGCTGCGTCGCGTAGTTGAGCCGCTGATTACTCTTGCCAAGACCGACAGCGTAGCTAATCGTCGTCTGGCATTCGCCCGCACTCGTGATAACGAGATCGTGGCAAAACTGTTTAATGAACTTGGTCCGCGTTTCGCGAGCCGTGCAGGTGGTTACACTCGTATTCTCAAGTGTGGCTTCCGTGCTGGTGATAATGCTCCGATGGCTTACATCGAGCTGGTTGATCGCGCTGAGTCTCAAGCAGAAGCTGCTGCAGAGTAATTTGCAGTAACGTAAAAAAGCCGGGCTTGCCCGGTTTTTTTATATCCAAAATTCAGACCTTGATCTAGAATTCAACCTTTCTTTGTTCATTTAATCACCGGGGTATTGATATGTGGTTAATTGACCAATGGGCTGAGAGGCACATTCTTGAAGCACAGAAAAAGGGTGATTTGGACAACCTCCCTGGTGAAGGACAACCTTTGGTGCTGGATGATGACTCTTTTGTACCCGAGTCCTTGCGTGCGGGTTATCGTCTCTTAAAAAATGCGGGATGCCTTCCACCTGAGCTTGAGCAGCGTAGGGAAGCACTTGAGCTCCATGAGTTACTTCAGGGTATCAAAGAGACTGAGCCTGAATTCCAGGAGGTAAGCCAGCGTGTTGCATTGCTGGAACTTAAATTACGCCAGGCTGGTTTAAGTACTGATTTTCTTCATGGTTCCTATGGACTGTTAGTCAGAGAACGCTTTTCTGAGGACAACTAGCTATGTATCGTATAGGTGAAATTGCACGTTTAGCTGATGTTACGCCTGATACTATCCGTTATTACGAAAAGCAGAACATGATGGATCATGAAGTACGCACGGAAGGTGGTTTTCGGTTATATAGCGAAAATGATTTGCAGCGCCTGCGTTTTATTCGCTACGCAAGGCAACTTGGTTTTACTCTGGATTCAATCCGTGAATTACTCTCCATTCGGATTGACCCGGAACATCATACTTGCCGCGAGTCGAAGCAGATTGTGCAGAACCGGCTCACGGAAGTCGAATCCAGAATCGCCGAGCTTGAAGTAATGAGGCAGTCGTTAAAACGACTGGACGACGTTTGCTGTGGCACCGCTCACAGCAGTGTGTACTGTTCAATTCTTGAAGCACTGGAACAGGGTGCAACAAAAATCCAACCGGAGAAAATATGAGTCACTATCAACATAAAAAAGGGAACATCAGAGATAATGCTTTGGAGGCCTTGCTTCATGATCCGTTATTTCGCCAACGTGTTGAGCGGAACAAGAAAGGAAAAGGTAGCTATTCTCGCAAAGCTAAATATGGGAAAAATAGCGGGCAGGAGGCCAGCAGTAAACAAGTAGATGCTTTTTTACTCCTGGCCTTCTTCGTACTAACCGCGACAGTTATGCATCTTTACTATTCTGGGCTTTAAGCAGATCACGGATTTCAGTCAGTAACACCTCTTCTGTGGAAGGCGCTGGCGGAGCTTTTGGTGCTTCTTTTTTCTGGTACAATTTATTCATCATCTTAACTACCATGAAGATGGCAAATGCTACGATGATAAAGTCAAAAATGTTCTGAATAAAAACACCATAGTGCATGACCACTGCCGGTATATCGCTTTCGGCCGGGCGCAATGTCACTGCAAACTGCTTAAAGTCAATTCCCCCGATCAACAACCCTAGCGGTGGCATAATGATATCGGCAACCAGCGACGAAACTATTTTCCCGAAAGCCGCGCCGATCACTACCCCAACAGCCAGGTCAATGACATTTCCACGCATCGCAAAAGCCCGAAACTCTTTGAATATACTCATACATTCTCCTTAAACAACACAACCCCAACCGGGCAATAGCGTTTTAGATGCCACTGGCCCAAATAAAGATAAGTAAATAGATTATATACAAAGAATTAACAGGGCGGATAACCGCCCCTGTATTCAGAGGAAAAATGGACTGGGCTGGAAGAGACGTTCTACGTCGCTGACATATTTTTTATCTGTCAGGAACATAATGACGTGATCCCCTTGTTCAATACGCAAATCATTGTTAGCTATCATTACATCATTACCGCGTACGACAGCACCAATAATGGTACCAGGTGGTAATTTTATTTCATCAATGACACGGCCAACGACTCTTGATGTACTTTCATCCCCATGTGCGACAGCCTCAATCGCTTCAGCAACTCCTCGTCTGAGTGAGGAAACTCCAACAATATCAGCTTTGCGTACATGGCTGAGTAGTGCAGAGATTGTTGCCTGCTGTGGAGATATTGCTATATCGATAACGCTGCCCTGAACCAGATCGACATAGGCTCTGCGCTGGATCAGTACCATTACTTTTTTGGCACCCATACGCTTTGCCAGCATTGCGGACATGATGTTTGCTTCATCATCATTGGTGACAGCAATGAACAGATCAACCTGATCAATATGCTCTTCTTGCAGCAGTTCCTGATCAGATGCGTCGCCGTAAAATACAATGGTATTTTGTAATTTCTCGGCCAACTCTGAGGCACGTTTCTGATCACGTTCGATCAACTTAACGCTATATTCTTTCTCCAGCCGTTTCGCTAAACCTGCCCCAATATTACCACCACCCACCAACATAATTCGTTTATAGGGTTTTTCCAGCCGCTGTAACTCGCTCATCACTGCACGGATGTGCTGCGAAGCCGCAATAAAAAAGACTTCATCACCTGCTTCGATAATGGTGGAGCCCTGAGGGCGAATAGGCCTGTCATGGCGGAATATTGCAGCTACCCGGGTATCTATGTGCGGCATATGTTCACGCATCGTAGAGAGCGCGTTACCTACAAGTGGGCCACCGTAATAGGCTTTGACGACCCCGAGGCTAACCTTGCCCTCGGCAAAGTTAACGACCTGAAGAGCCCCAGGATACTCAATCAGACGATAAATACTATCAATCACCAATTGTTCCGGGGCAATTAAGTGGTCAATTGGTACTGCGTCGGGTGTGAATAGCTTTTGTGCATCACGGACATAATCTGATGCCCGTATGCGCGCAATACGGTTTGGAGTATTAAATAACGAATAAGCAATCTGGCAGGCAACCATATTCGTTTCATCTGAACTGGTTACTGCGACCAGCATATCCGCATCATCAGCGCCTGCTTCTCGCAGTACTCTGGGATGCGAACCTGGCCCCTGCACAACGCGCAGGTCAAATTTATCTTGCAGACTACGTAACCTGTCGCCATTGGTATCCACGACAGTGATATCGTTATTTTCACCTACTAAGTTTTCTGCAAGGGTGCCTCCAACCTGACCTGCACCCAAAATGATAATTTTCATCAGTATTGTTTCTTCAGTTGTGCCTGGCAGGCTTGATTCATCATGACGCTTTGATTAGCTTAGCGTAAAAGAATCCATCTCCTTCATCTGGCCCTGGAAAATTTTGTTTTCCTGGCTCATCTGGCGTTCCTGTATCAACAAGTTTTGCATCAGCAAAGCTATGCAAAAACTGTTTAATTTGCTGGCTATTTTCCTCTGGCATAATGGAGCATGTTGCATATAACAGAGTGCCTCCTGGTTTTAAAAGGGGCCAGACAGCATTAAGAATCTCTCTCTGTAATTTTGCTAAGTCTTCTATATCGTTATTGCGCCGCAACCATTTTATATCTGGGTGGCGCCGTATTACTCCCGTTGCTGAGCAGGGCGCATCCAGCAAGATGCGATCAAACTGCCTGCCAGAACACCATTGCTCGGGATAGCGCCCATCGCCTGATTTGACTTCAGCCTTCATACCCAGACGTTTCAGGTTTTCATAAACCCGGCTAAGGCGCTTTTTGTCGATATCAACAGCCAAAACCTTAGCCTCAGGAGCGGCTTCCAGGATGTGAGTTGTTTTCCCTCCCGGGGCCGCACATAAATCCAGAATATCCTCGCCATTCTGCGGATTCAGCAACGCCACGCAACCCTGAGCTGATGCATCCTGTACGGTAACCCAACCGTCAGCGAAGCCGGGTAGCACAGCAACTGGTACTGGTGTTTCCAGCCTGATGGCATCAGGGTAGTTATGGTGAGTAAACCCATTCATACCTGCTTTTTGGAGTAGTTCAAGCCACGCATCACGCTGATGAAAGCGACGGTTTACCCGTAGCCACATCGGTGGGCGGTGGTTATTTGCTTCAACAATGCTTTCCCACTGCTGCGGCCAGGCCTGACGCAGACGGTTAAGCAGCCACTCAGGATGCCAGTAACGGGCTTCATGCTGCTGTAGTTCCGCCATCAGGCTATCACTCTGGCGTTGGAATTGCCGTAATACGCCGTTAATGACCCCTTTAAACTGTTGTCGTTTAAGTACACTCGCACCCTCAACTGTCTCAGCGAGTGCGGCATGTGCGGGGATCCGGGTGTGAATTAACTGGTAAAGACCAACGGCGATCAGATAATGGATGACTTTATGCTTGCCTTGCAACGGGCGGGACATCAACTGGCTGATCAGCCACTCCAGTTCTGGCAATGTACGCAGGGTACCAAAGCACAGTTCTTGTAAGAGTGATTTGTCTTTGTCAGAAACACGTTCCTGAAGCGGTGGCAGAACATCACTAAGTGACAATTTCTGCTCCATAACCTGGTCTATTGCCTGTGCTGCCAGGCTGCGTAAGTTTTGAGATCGTTTCATTGCTACAGTCTGGTTTTCCAGCCGTCAGAAATAAAAAGGCCCGGACAAGTCCGGGCTGTGAATAAGATGCTTATCAGGCAAGGGTAGTCCCTGGGGTGAACCATTCTTTCCTTGAATTGAGAATATCCTGGGCCGACATCGGTTTTTTACCGGCGGGCTGCAATATCTCTATGTTCAGAATGCCTTGCTGTGTAGCAACCTGAATACCGTGTTTATCTGCTGCAACGACAGTCCCGGGGTGTTCATTAACCTGAGTCTCAATGACTGATGCCTGCCAGACTTTTACCGGTTGTTCATCAATCATTAAAAAACTTACAGGCCAGGGATTAAATGCACGAATGCAGCGCTCAAGTTGGGCTGCCGGTAATGACCAGTCAAGCCGGGCTTCTTCTTTACTGAGCTTTTCAGCGTAGGTAACCAGGGCTTCGTCTTGTTTTTCTGGTGTAATACCCGACACGGCCAACTGATCAAGCGTGTATAACAGCCCATCAGGTCCAATGGCAGCAAGCTTGTCATACAAGGTGGCGCTGGTGTCTTCGGAAGTAATCGGACAGGCTATCTTGTGCAGCATATCGCCGGTATCAAGACCTTTATCCATTTGCATGATGGTTACGCCAGTCTGCTCATCTCCGGCCCATAATGCGCGCTGAATCGGCGCAGCGCCACGCCAGCGAGGAAGCAGGGAACCATGTACATTAATGCAGCCCAAACGAGGCATGGATAATACAGCTGCTGGTAGCAGCAGGCCATAAGCAACCACGACCATCACATCTGCATTACACTGGGCAACTAATGCCTGGTTTTCCTGTGGACGCAGGCTGGCTGGTTGATAGACAGGGATCTCATGCTCCTGAGCCAGTGTTTTTACTGGGCCTGCCATTAGTTTTTTCCCGCGCCCGGCAGGGCGATCGGGTTGTGTAAAAACAGCAACCACTTCATGCTCTGAAGCTATCAGCGCATCCAGATGGCGTGCTGCGAAATCAGGTGTTCCGGCGAAAATAATACGAAGAGAATTTGCCACGTGGTTTTTAGCTCCGTGCGGTTACGCTTCGCGCGCACTCAGTCTTGACATTTTTTCAAGCTTCTGACGAATACGTTGGCGTTTCAGTGGGGACAGGTAATCAACAAATAATTTGCCTACCAGGTGATCCATTTCATGTTGAATACAAATGGCAAGCAGACCATCTGTTTCCAGCTCAAAGGCCTGGCCGTCACGGTTTAATGCACGCACTTTGACTGTTTCAGCACGAGGAACCAAAGCCCGTTGCTCGGGAATAGAAAGACAGCCTTCTTCAATTCCGGTATCACCACTTTTTTCCAGTAGTTCAGGGTTAATCAGAACTAACTGTTCATCGCGGTTTTCCGAAACATCAATGACAATGATACGCTGATGAATATCTACTTGTGTTGCAGCCAGGCCAATGCCTTCTTCTGCGTACATGGTCTCGAACATATCAT
Source organism: Mangrovibacter plantisponsor (assembly GCF_003182475.1). Lineage (GTDB taxonomy): Bacteria > Pseudomonadota > Gammaproteobacteria > Enterobacterales > Enterobacteriaceae > Mangrovibacter > Mangrovibacter plantisponsor. Next base: position 4,797 of record NZ_QGTS01000027.1, on the reverse strand, counting down.
CGACGATACGCTGAATTTCTGCATTAACCTCTTTGACCGGTTCAGCGATAGTGCGAAGTCGCTCGTCCGGGAAATGTAAAACCTGCAATACTGACATATTTATCCAGAGCTGTGTTCAAAAGTTAAACGGATACTTCCCTCCTATTCTAGACATTTCCGAGCCCGATTGACAGTATCCCTCGTCAATCACAGAAATTGCTGAGGTTGCAGGAATGAGTTTGTCGGAAACGGAAATCTGGCTGCGATTAATGAATGTTTCGTCAGTGTATGGCGATATCGCGCATATGCTCTTTTGTCAGTTACGGGAAACCCCTTCCTGTACTCCTGCAATATTGCGCTCTGTCGGTTGTAGTGAAACCCAAATAAAACAGTTTTTTTCTCCCACTGCACAGCAAGTCACTCAGGCGCTGAACTGGCTTGATATCGAACATCATCATCTGTTGACCATCGCGGATGCAATGTACCCTACGCCATTAAAAGCCATTAATGATTTTCCGGTTGCGCTATTTGTTAAAGGCGATTTGTCGGTACTGAATACACCACAATTAGCTATAGTCGGAAGCCGCAGCCTTTCCTGGTACGGAGAGCATTGGTGCCGGCAATTTGCTTCATCTCTTGCCGAACGGCTAACAATTACCAGTGGGCTTGCGATTGGTATTGATGGCGTGGCGCATAATGCAGCACTTGAGGCAGGCGGAAAAACCGTTGCTGTTTTAGGGAATGGTTTAAATACAATCTACCCGCCTCGCCATCGTTCACTGGCAAAAGATATTCAGTCAAATGGGGGCGCGATTGTTTCTGAGTTTCCTTTATGGATCACGCCTAAGCCCGCTAATTTCCCGCGGCGTAATCGAATTATTAGTGGGTTAAGTTACGGGGTTTTGGTGATTGAAGCGACGCTGAAAAGTGGTTCGTTGATTACAGCGCGTTGTGCGCTTGAACATGGGCGAGATGTTTTTGCGTTACCGGGCCCGTTAAGTAATCCAGGCAGTGAGGGTCCACACTGGTTGATTCAACAGGGTGCACAGCTGGTTTCTCAACCAGGCGATATTATTGATTCACTCGGTGAAACTGTCAGCGTATTAGCAAAACAGGCGTTGAAGTTAAATAATTCAGTGGATCATGCCATCCCTCCATTGCCATTTCCTGAGCTGTTGGCTAACGTAGGAGATGAGGTAACACCTGTTGACGTCGTCGCTGAACGTGCCGGCCAACCTGTGCCAGTGACCGTAGTCCAATTACTTGAGCTGGAGTTAGCAGGGTGGATCGCAGCTGTACCCGGCGGCTATGTCCGATTGAGGAGGGCATGCCATGTTCGACGTACTAATTTATCTGTTTGAAACATATATCCAGAATCAGGCTGAAGTTCAGGTTGATCAGGATAAATTAACCCGTGATTTAGCTGATGTAGGGTTTGATCGCGACGATATCTACAATGCATTATCCTGGCTGGAAAAACTGGCGGATTACCAGGATGGGTTAGTTGAGCCAATGCAGTTGGCGTCCGACCCTTTGTCTATGCGCATTTTCACGGATGAAGAAAGCCAGCGCCTGGATTCCAGTTGCCGGGGGTTCTTGCTGTTCCTGGAACAAATACAGGTGCTAAACCTCGAGACACGTGAAATGGTGATTGAGCGTGTTATGGCGTTGGATACAAGTGAGTTTGACCTTGAAGACCTGAAATGGGTCGTGTTGATGGTGTTGTTCAATCTGCCTGGTTGTGAAAACGCTTATCAACAGATGGAAGAACTTCTTTTTGAGGTAAATGAAGGTATGCTTCACTGATTATTCAGTGAAGTGTAAGTGATATGGCAAAAGATGCACTCTTTTCAGTGCCTGAACAGTCGCCCTGCCCGAAGTGTGGGGCGCCGTTATTAATTCGTACCGGGAAGCATGGACCGTTTCTCGGTTGTTCTCAGTACCCAGGTTGTGACTACCTGCGTCCTTTAAAACCCTCATCAGATGGGCATATCGTTAAGGTGCTTGAAGGGCAACAGTGCCCTGTATGCCAGTCAGTCCTGGTGTTACGCCAGGGGCGTTTTGGAATGTTCATTGGTTGTAGCCAATACCCGGAATGTGGGCATACTGAACTTATCGATAAGCCTGATAATACGGCTATTTCTTGCCCTCAATGCAAGCAGGGGCACCTGGTGCAGCGGCGTTCTCGTTATGGGAAAACATTTCATGCCTGTAACCGCTTCCCCGAGTGCCAGTTTGCTGTAAATTTTACGCCTGTAGCAGGGGTGTGTGAGGAATGCCATTACCCCTTGTTAATTGAGAAGAAAACGGCACAAGGCGTTAAACGCTTCTGTGCCAGTAAACAATGTGGAAAGCCGGTAACGGTAGATAAAGAAAGTGAATAACAACCTGCAAAATAACGCGCTGAACGATATCGTTCGCGTTTTAGAAGAAGAAAATGTCATCGCCTACCCCACTGAAGCTGTATTTGGTGTGGGGTGTGATCCTGATAGTGAAACCGCGGTGATGCGCTTATTGGCGTTGAAGCAACGTCCTATTGATAAGGGGTTAATTCTTATCGCTGCAAATTTTGAACAATTACGCCCTTATATTGATGAATCTTCTCTGAGCCCTGAACAGCTCCAAAGTGTATTTGCGTGCTGGCCAGGTCCGGTCACTTTTGTCTTTCCTGCGAAACCGGATACACCCATATGGTTAACAGGGCGCTTTGATTCATTAGCTGTGCGTGTCACTAATCATCCGCTGGTAGTAGATTTATGTCTCGCTTTCGGTAAACCGTTAGTTTCGACAAGTGCTAATTTGAGTGGGTTACCGCCGTGCCGTACCACTGAAGAAGTTCGTGCTCAATTTGGTGATGGCTTTCCTGTGGTTGATGGCTTAACAGGTGGAAGGCAAAATCCATCTGAAATCAGAGACGCATTAACTGGTAAACTCTTTCGGCAAGGATAATTATGGAAACATTCGCTGTCTTTGGTAACCCTATTGCGCATAGCAAATCCCCTCAAATACATGCCTGGTTCTCTGAAGAAACGGGGATTGTTCACCCTTATGGGTATGTTCTGGCTCCCGTTGATGGTTTTAAAGAATCTATTGGCGCTTTTTTTGCGAATGGGGGAAGGGGGGCGAATGTTACGGTGCCGTTTAAAGAACAGGCGTTTGAGTTTGCTGACACACTAACGCAAAGAGCAACATTGGCCGGGGCAGTGAATACGCTAAAACTGTTGGACGATGGACAGGTGCTGGGTGATAACACGGATGGTGTTGGGCTTGTCAGTGACTTACAACGGTTGGGGTTTTTGCCTTCCGGAGCACGTATTTTGTTGCTGGGTGCAGGAGGGGCGTCCAGAGGCGTCATTCTGCCCTTGTTAGCACAAACATGCGATATTGTAATTGCCAACCGGACGTTTAATAAAGCTCAGTCATTGGCCGCGCATTTCTCCACTTACGGAAATGTGAGTGCCTGTGAGTATTCTGCGCTGGATGGTAAAGTTTTTGACCTCATTATCAATGCAACTTCCAGCGGCATCAGCGGCGATATTCCTCCGCTCCCGGTTTCACTACTGCATCATAATATCAGTTGTTATGACATGTTTTATCAGGCCGGGCCTACGCCTTTTTTAATGTGGGCAATGCAGCACCATGTTCAGCAACTTGCAGATGGGTTGGGTATGCTGGTTGGCCAGGCTGCTCATTCATTTATGCTTTGGCATGGTGTTTTACCAGAAACAGTCCCGGTGATTGAAAAGCTAAAACGAGTGTTGAGTGCATGAACCAGTCGATTCAGTTCCCGGACAGAGAGGAATGGCATGTTGAGCATCAGGCTGTTGTTTTTCCTGCGCTGGTGGGTGGTATGCAGGTCTTTTGCGCTATCAGCAAGCTGGTTTTAGCACAACGGTTTGGTGAGCATACTGCTGAAGAATACCTGAATCTATTCAGATCCCATCGCTGGGATCTGGAGGAAGAGGCTGAAGTATTGATCAATGCGCAACAGGAAGATGCTCAAGGTTGGTACTGGTTATCCTGAGCCAGGTACTCTGCTTTCCATTTTACATAGTTATCTGCAGAGTATTTCAGGCTTTGGATTTCGTCTGCAGATAGTGGGCGCACTTGTTTAGCAGGGCTTCCAATATATAAAAATCCGCTTGCCAGTTTTTTCCCGGGTGGCACCAGGCTACCAGCACCAATCATGACATCATTACCAATTTCAGCACCATCAAGCAGGATGGAACCCATACCGACTAATACTCTGTCACCTATTTTACATCCGTGAAGCATTGCCTTGTGACCAATAGTTACGTCTTGCCCAATGATTAACGGGTAGCCTTCAGGGTGTGAAGGTGATTTATGCGTGACATGTAAGACACTTCCGTCCTGGACATTTGTCCTGTCACCAATAGCAACGTAATTGACATCCCCGCGGATAGCGACAAGCGGCCAGATGCTGACATCATCTCCCAGTCTTACATCACCAATAAGCACACTGGAGGGATCGACCATGACCTGGCGCCCGGCTGAAGGATATAAATTCTGGTATTGACGGAAAACCTGGGGCATAGCTACCTCAATTCAATAGTCTGAAAGGTTAACTTTGACGATCAGAAAGGGAAATTCAAGGTGAAATGTACATAAAACAAACGTTGAAGTGCATGAATTCAGCAAAAAGGTTGAAAAACCCACACTTAGAAAAAAAGATCGAAAAAAGGCTTGTGCATCTGAGCGGGATCCCTATAATGCGCCTCCATCGACACGGCGGCACGCTTCACTGAGTGCAGTAAGCCGGGAAGATAAAGAGAAAAAATCCTGAAAAATTGGGTTGAC
>NZ_QGTS01000026.1 GCF_003182475.1 Mangrovibacter plantisponsor | reverse complement strand
AAATTCGAATCTGAAGTATACGTTCTGAGCAAAGATGAAGGCGGCCGTCATACTCCGTTCTTCAAAGGCTACCGTCCTCAGTTCTACTTCCGTACCACTGACGTAACTGGCTCCATCGAACTGCCGGAAGGCGTTGAAATGGTAATGCCGGGCGACAACATTCAAATGGTTGTTACCCTGATCCACCCGATCGCAATGGACGAAGGTCTGCGCTTTGCAATCCGTGAAGGCGGCCGTACCGTTGGTGCTGGCGTTGTTGCTAAAGTTCTCGGCTAATTGCTGATAACATTTGACGTAATGCGCAATAAAAGGGCATCATTTGATGCCCTTTTTGTACGCTCTCGAACCAGAACCTGGCTCATCAGTGATTTCTTTTCCATAATCATTGCTGAGACAGGCTCTGAAGATGGCGTAGAGTGCCGAAATATTGCCTAAGCGAAATTCGGTTTGGTTGCCTCGCGTTTGCGGGGCAAAAATGTTTGTCTGATTCATTGTTACAGGTTGAACTATGAGTGCGAATACCGAAGCTCAGGGAAGCGGGCGCGGCCTGGAAGTATTAAAATGGCTGGTTGTCATTGCTCTGCTCTGTGTGGCCATCATCGGCAACTACCTTTATCGTGATGTGAACCTGCTGGGTCGGGCTGTCGCGGTAGTCGTTTTGATTGCTGCAGCAGGTGGTGTCGCTCTGTTGACCACAAAAGGTAAAGCCACGGTTGCTTTTGCCCGTGAAGCAAGAACTGAAGTTCGTAAAGTGATTTGGCCGACCCGCCAGGAAACATTGCACACCACATTAATCGTTGCAGCAGTGACGGCTGTTATGTCACTGATCCTGTGGGGGCTGGATGGTATTCTGGTCCGTGTGGTCTCTTTTATCACTGGACTGAGGTTCTGAAATGTCTGAAGCTCCTAAAAAACGTTGGTACGTCGTTCAGGCGTTTTCCGGCTTTGAAGGTCGCGTAGCTACTTCTCTGCGTGAACATATTAAATTGCATAATATGGAAGAACTGTTTGGTGAAGTTATGGTGCCAACAGAAGAAGTGGTTGAAATTCGTGGCGGTCAACGCCGTAAAAGCGAACGTAAATTTTTCCCGGGCTATGTTCTTGTCCAGATGGTGATGAATGACGCCAGTTGGCACCTGGTACGCAGTGTACCGCGTGTTATGGGCTTCATCGGTGGTACCTCTGACCGCCCGGCGCCCATCAGCGACAAAGAAGTTGATGCTATCATGAACCGTCTGCAGCAGGTTGGGGATAAACCGCGTCCGAAAACGCTGTTTGAACCGGGTGAAATGGTTCGTGTTAACGATGGTCCGTTCGCTGACTTTAACGGCGTTGTCGAAGAAGTCGATTACGAGAAAAGCCGCCTGAAAGTGTCTGTGTCCATCTTTGGCCGCGCGACACCTGTTGAGCTGGATTTCAGCCAGGTAGAAAAAGCCTGATTAGCCTGACGTCACAACTGCTGCGGCGCCACTAACCCGCAGGTTGTGCTGGTTATAAAATCGAATGTAAAAGCAACAATTACTGTTGCGTGAGGCGCGAAATTGACATACAATTTCGCGCCTTTTGTTTTTACATGCCGTAAAGCGTGTAAACAGAGTTTAACTACGGGGAGCCTCAAAAGAGGCGTTATAACCCATTAGAGGAAATATCAATGGCCAAGAAAGTCCAAGCCTATGTCAAGCTGCAGGTTGCAGCTGGTATGGCTAACCCGAGTCCGCCAGTTGGTCCGGCTCTGGGTCAACAGGGTGTTAACATCATGGAATTCTGTAAAGCGTTTAACGCCAAAACTGAATCCCTTGAGAAAGGTCTGCCAATTCCGGTTGTTATTACCGTTTACGCTGACCGTTCTTTCACCTTCGTTACCAAAACTCCGCCGGCAGCAGTTCTGCTGAAAAAAGCGGCTGGTATCAAGTCTGGTTCCGGTAAACCGAACAAAGACAAAGTGGGTAAAGTAACTCACGCTCAGGTTCTTGAGATTGCTCAGATCAAAGCAGCGGACATGACTGGTGCAGATGTTGAAGCGATGGCTCGTTCTATCGCTGGTACCGCTCGTTCCATGGGCCTGGTAGTGGAGGACTAAGAAATGGCTAAACTGACCAAGCGCATGCGCGTGATCCGTGACAAAGTTGATGCAACTAAACAGTATGACATCAGCGAAGCCATTGCTCTGCTGAAAGAGCTGGCCACTGCAAAATTCGTAGAAAGCGTAGACGTTGCCGTTAACCTCGGCATCGATGCACGTAAATCTGATCAGAACGTTCGTGGCGCAACTGTGCTGCCGAATGGTACTGGTCGTACCGTTCGCGTTGCCGTATTTACCCAGGGTCCTAACGCTGAAGCAGCTAAAGCTGCTGGCGCTGAGCTGGTAGGTATGGAAGACCTGGCTGACCAGATCAAGAAAGGCGAAATGAACTTCGACGTTGTTATTGCTTCTCCGGATGCAATGCGCGTTGTTGGTCAACTCGGCCAGATCCTGGGGCCGCGCGGCCTGATGCCAAACCCGAAAGTTGGTACTGTAACTCCTAACGTTGCTGAAGCAGTTAAAAATGCTAAAGCTGGCCAGGTTCGTTACCGTAACGACAAAAACGGCATCATCCACACCACTATTGGTAAAGTAGATTTTGACGCTGACAAACTGAAAGAAAACCTGGAAGCACTGCTGGTTGCGCTGAAAAAAGCGAAACCTGCTACTGCTAAAGGCGTTTACATCAAGAAAGTTAGCCTGTCTACCACCATGGGTGCTGGCGTTGCTGTTGACCAGGCTGGTCTGTCAGCGGTTGCGAACTAATCATTCGCTTTACGTGGGCGGTGGATTTGTCTACAATCTTCCCCCCACGTTTCTGCTCAGGCAGACGTTTAGTGCAGAACGTGCAATGCATGAATTGCATTGAACAAGAATTTCGGTTGGAGCCTGGCCTTATCCAGGCCTCCGTCCAAGACCGCAGGTGTTTCTTAATTGAGGCTTAATTTCCTGCGTAGACGGTGACAGAACCTGAAGAATCTTTTTATTAAGTTCTCTTTGGCTTGTTTCTGCTCACCGTATTAAGACGTTCTTATCGTTGATAAGAGTGAAGTGAGTTCCGGGACTCAGTGTCCCGGCAAACATCCAGGAGCAAAGCTAATGGCTTTAAATCTTCAAGACAAACAAGCGATTGTTGCTGAAGTCAGCGAAGTAGCCAAAGGCGCGCTGTCTGCGGTAGTTGCGGATTCCCGTGGCGTAACCGTAGACAAAATGACCGAACTGCGTAAAGCAGGTCGCGAAGCCGGCGTTTACATGCGTGTTGTTCGTAACACCCTGTTGCGTCGTGTTGTTGAAGGCACTCAGTTCGAATGCCTGAAAGACGCGTTTGTTGGTCCGACCCTGATTGCATACTCTATGGAACACCCGGGCGCAGCTGCTCGTTTGTTCAAAGATTTCGCTAAAGCGAATGCAAAATTTGAGGTCAAAGCGGCAGCCTTTGAAGGTGAGTTCATCCCGGCGGCTCAGATCGATCGCCTGGCAACTCTGCCAACCTACGAAGAAGCAATTGCACGCCTGATGGCAACCATGAAAGAAGCCTCTGCTGGCAAACTGGTTCGCACTCTGGCGGCTGTACGCGATGCGAAAGAAGCTGCTTAATTGCACTTTTTTTTGTCATTCGCTTGCTTACGTATAAACTTATTCTGATATTCAGGAACAATTTAAATGTCTATCACTAAAGATCAAATCATTGAAGCAGTATCCGCTATGTCCGTAATGGACGTTGTAGAACTGATTTCTGCAATGGAAGAAAAATTCGGTGTTTCTGCTGCTGCTGCTGTAGCTGTTGCTGCTGGCCCGGCTGCTGACGCTGCTGAAGAAAAAACTGAATTCGACGTAATTCTGAAAGCTGCTGGCGGTAACAAAGTTGCTGTTATCAAAGCAGTGCGTGGTGCTACCGGTCTAGGCCTGAAAGAAGCCAAAGATCTGGTTGAATCTGCTCCGGCTGCCCTGAAAGAAGGCGTGAGCAAAGACGACGCAGAAGCTCTGAAGAAAGCTCTGGAAGAAGCTGGCGCTGAAGTTGAAGTTAAATAAGCCACTTTTTCTGGTAACAGCCTGAGAAATCAGGCTGCTGGCTGGTGATTTTATAGTCACCAGCCTTTTTGCGCTCAAGGGAGCCAGTAGCGTTTCACACTGTTTGACTGCTGGTTTTCATGTCAATGCTTGTTTCTATCGACGACTTAATATACTGCGACAGCGCGGTGTTGCTGGGTAAATCGCAATGAAATGGTTTAAGAGTGATAGAAACAGGCATTGCGGATAGTGTTCCACTTTCCGGTCAAAAAATAGTGTTGCATAAAAAACTGTCCGTCCAGTGGGCAGAGTGGGTCGACTTGTCAGCGAGCTGAGGAACCCTATGGTTTACTCCTATACCGAGAAAAAACGTATTCGTAAGGATTTTGGTAAACGTCCACAAGTTCTGGATGTCCCATATCTCCTTTCTATCCAGCTTGACTCGTTCCAGAAGTTTATCGAGCAAGATCCTGAAGGGCAGTACGGTCTTGAAGCGGCTTTCCGCTCCGTATTCCCGATTCAGAGCTACAGCGGCAATTCGGAACTGCAATACGTCAGCTACCGTCTTGGCGAACCTGTCTTTGATGTTCAAGAATGCCAGATCCGTGGTGTTACGTTCTCTGCACCGCTGCGCGTAAAACTGCGCCTGGTTATCTATGAGCGTGAAGCGCCTGAAGGCACTGTAAAAGACATCAAAGAACAAGAAGTCTACATGGGTGAAATCCCGCTCATGACTGATAACGGTACTTTCGTTATCAACGGTACTGAGCGTGTTATCGTTTCCCAGTTACACCGTAGCCCGGGCGTCTTCTTTGACAGTGACAAAGGGAAAACCCACTCTTCGGGTAAGGTTCTGTACAACGCGCGTATTATTCCTTACCGCGGTTCATGGCTGGACTTCGAATTCGATCCGAAAGACAACCTGTTCGTACGTATTGACCGCCGTCGTAAACTGCCGGCAACGATTATCCTGCGTGCACTGAACTACACAACTGAACAGATCCTGGATTTGTTCTTCAAAAAAGTTGTGTTTGAAATCCGTGATAACAAACTGCAAATGCAGTTGGTGCCGGAACGTCTGCGTGGTGAAACCGCTTCTTTCGATATCGAATCAGACGGTAAAGTTTACGTTGAGAAAGGTCGCCGTATCACTGCTCGTCATATCCGCCAGTTGGAAAAAGACGAAGTTCAGCACATTGAAGTTCCTGTCGAATATATCGCCGGGAAAGTCGTTGCTAAAGATTACATCGACGAATCAACAGGCGAGCTGATCTGCCCGGCGAACATGGAGCTGTCTCTGGACTTGCTGGCTAAACTGAGCCAGGCAGGCCATAAGAGCATTGAGACTCTGTTCACCAACGATCTGGACCATGGTCCGTACATGTCCGAAACCGTGCGTATTGACCCAACCAATGACCGCCTGAGCGCGCTGGTTGAAATCTATCGCATGATGCGCCCTGGTGAGCCGCCGACTCGTGAAGCTGCTGAAAGCCTGTTCGAGAACCTGTTCTTCTCTGAAGACCGCTATGACCTGTCTGCTGTAGGTCGTATGAAATTCAACCGCTCGCTGCTGCGTGGCGAGATTGAAGGTTCTGGCATCCTGAGCAAAGAAGACATTATCGATGTAATGAAAAAACTCATCGATATTCGTAACGGTAAAGGCGAAGTGGATGATATTGACCACCTCGGCAACCGTCGTATTCGCTCTGTGGGTGAAATGGCTGAGAACCAGTTCCGTGTTGGCCTGGTGCGTGTAGAGCGTGCGGTTAAAGAACGTCTGTCTCTGGGCGATCTCGACACCCTGATGCCGCAGGACATGATCAACGCGAAACCTATCTCTGCTGCAGTTAAAGAGTTCTTTGGTTCCAGCCAGCTGTCTCAGTTTATGGACCAGAACAACCCGCTGTCAGAGATTACCCATAAACGCCGTATTTCCGCGTTGGGCCCAGGCGGTCTGACCCGTGAGCGTGCGGGCTTTGAAGTTCGAGACGTTCACCCGACTCACTACGGTCGTGTGTGCCCAATCGAAACCCCTGAAGGTCCGAACATCGGTCTTATCAACTCCTTGTCTGTTTATGCACAGACCAACGAGTATGGTTTCCTTGAAACACCGTATCGTAAAGTGACTGACGGTGTTGTGACCGACGAAATTCATTACCTGTCTGCTATTGAAGAAGGCAACTTCGTTATCGCTCAGGCGAACTCCAACCTGGATGACGACGGCCACTTCGTAGAAGACCTGGTAACCTGCCGTAACAAAGGCGAATCAAGTTTGTTCAGCCGTGATCAGGTTGACTACATGGACGTTTCCACACAACAGGTTGTTTCTGTTGGTGCGTCTCTGATTCCCTTCCTGGAACACGATGACGCCAACCGTGCATTGATGGGTGCGAACATGCAACGTCAGGCGGTACCAACTCTGCGCTCTGATAAGCCGCTGGTTGGTACAGGTATGGAACGCGCTGTTGCAGTTGACTCCGGTGTTACAGCTGTTGCCAAACGTGGTGGGACTATCCAGTACGTTGATGCTTCCCGTATCGTTATTAAAGTTAACGAAGATGAGATGTATCCGGGCGAAGCAGGTATCGATATTTACAACCTGACCAAGTACACCCGTTCTAACCAGAACACCTGCATCAACCAGATGCCGTGTGTGTCTCTGGGTGAGCCGGTGGAACGTGGTGATGTTCTGGCTGATGGCCCGTCCACCGATTTGGGTGAACTGGCGCTGGGTCAGAATATGCGCGTGGCGTTTATGCCATGGAACGGTTACAACTTCGAAGACTCCATCCTCGTATCTGAGCGTGTTGTCCAGGAAGACCGTTTCACCACTATCCATATTCAGGAACAAGCTTGTGTGTCTCGCGACACCAAACTGGGGCCTGAAGAAATTACTGCAGATATCCCGAACGTGGGTGAAGCTGCGCTCTCCAAACTGGATGAATCCGGTATTGTTTACATCGGTGCAGAAGTTACCGGTGGCGACATCCTGGTGGGCAAAGTAACGCCGAAAGGCGAAACTCAGCTGACTCCGGAAGAGAAACTGCTGCGTGCCATCTTTGGTGAAAAAGCCTCTGATGTTAAAGACTCTTCTCTGCGCGTACCGAATGGTGTATCTGGTACCGTTATTGACGTTCAGGTCTTTACTCGCGATGGCGTAGAAAAAGATAAACGTGCGCTGGAAATCGAAGAAATGCAGCTCAAACAGGCTAAGAAAGACCTGTCTGAAGAACTGCAAATCCTCGAAGCTGGCTTGTTCGGCCGTATCCGTGCTGTGCTGATCTCTGGTGGCATTGAAGCTGAGAAGCTCGACAAACTGCCACGTGATCGCTGGCTGGAACTGGGCCTGGCTGATGAAGAAAAACAGAATCAGCTGGAACAACTGGCAGAGCAGTACGATGAACTGAAGCACGAGTTCGAGAAAAAACTCGAAGCGAAACGCCGTAAAATCACTCAGGGCGATGACCTGGCACCTGGCGTGCTGAAAATCGTTAAAGTGTATCTGGCTGTTAAACGTCAGATTCAGCCTGGGGATAAAATGGCGGGCCGCCACGGTAACAAAGGGGTTATTTCTAAGATCAACCCGATCGAAGATATGCCATACGATGAAAACGGCACGCCGGTTGATATCGTACTGAACCCACTGGGCGTACCGTCTCGTATGAACATCGGTCAGATCCTGGAAACCCACCTGGGTATGGCTGCTAAAGGTATTGGCGACAAGATTAACGCCATGCTGAAACAGCAGCAGGAAGTGGCCAAACTGCGTGAGTTCATCCAGCGTGCTTATGACCTGGGTGCAGATGTTCGCCAGAAAGTAGACCTGAATACCTTCAGCGATGAAGAAGTTCTGCGTCTGGCTGAAAACCTGCGCAAAGGTATGCCGATTGCCACCCCAGTGTTTGATGGTGCGAAAGAAGCTGAAATTAAAGAGCTGCTGAAACTGGGTGATCTGCCGACTTCTGGTCAGATTACGCTGTTTGACGGCCGTACCGGTGAGAAGTTCGAGCGTCAGGTAACTGTTGGTTACATGTACATGCTCAAACTGAACCACCTGGTCGACGACAAAATGCACGCTCGTTCCACCGGTTCTTACAGCCTGGTTACTCAGCAGCCGCTGGGTGGTAAGGCGCAGTTCGGTGGTCAGCGCTTCGGGGAGATGGAAGTGTGGGCACTGGAAGCATATGGTGCCGCCTATACTCTGCAGGAAATGCTCACCGTTAAGTCTGATGACGTGAATGGCCGTACCAAGATGTATAAAAACATCGTGGATGGCAGCCATCAGATGGAACCGGGCATGCCGGAATCCTTCAACGTACTGTTGAAAGAAATCCGTTCGCTGGGTATCAACATCGAACTGGAAGACGAGTAATTCTCGCGCAAACAGGTCCATGGTGCCCGGGTAATACCGGGCATCAGAGAGTGCTAACTCCGACGGGAGCCAATCCGTGAAAGACTTATTAAAGTTTCTGAAAGCGCAAACTAAAACCGAAGAGTTTGATGCGATCAAAATTGCTCTGGCATCGCCAGACATGATCCGTTCCTGGTCTTTTGGTGAAGTTAAAAAGCCGGAAACCATTAACTACCGTACCTTCAAACCGGAGCGTGACGGTCTGTTCTGTGCTCGCATTTTCGGGCCGGTAAAAGATTACGAGTGCCTGTGCGGTAAGTACAAGCGCTTGAAACACCGCGGTGTTATCTGTGAAAAATGTGGTGTTGAAGTTACTCAGACCAAAGTACGTCGTGAACGTATGGGTCACATTGAGCTGGCTTCTCCGACTGCCCACATTTGGTTCCTGAAATCACTGCCATCCCGTATCGGTTTGCTGCTCGATATGCCTTTGCGTGATATCGAACGTGTACTGTACTTCGAATCTTATGTAGTTATCGAAGGCGGTATGACCAACCTGGAACGCCGTCAGATCCTGACTGAAGAACAGTATCTGGACGCGCTGGAAGAGTTTGGTGACGAATTCGACGCGAAAATGGGTGCAGAAGCTATTCAGGCCCTGCTGAAAGGCATGGATCTGGAGCAGGAATGTGAACAACTGCGCGAAGAGTTGAATGAAACCAACTCTGAAACCAAACGTAAAAAGCTGACCAAGCGTATCAAGCTGCTGGAAGCGTTCGTTCAGTCTGGTAACAAACCAGAGTGGATGATCCTGACAGTTCTGCCGGTTCTGCCGCCAGATCTGCGCCCGCTGGTACCGCTGGATGGTGGTCGTTTCGCAACATCAGATCTGAACGATCTGTACCGTCGCGTTATCAACCGTAACAACCGTCTGAAACGTCTGCTGGATCTGGCTGCGCCAGATATCATCGTACGTAACGAAAAACGTATGCTGCAGGAAGCGGTTGATGCCCTGCTGGATAACGGCCGTCGCGGTCGTGCCATTACGGGTTCTAACAAACGTCCTCTGAAATCTTTGGCCGATATGATCAAAGGTAAACAGGGTCGTTTCCGTCAGAACCTGCTGGGTAAACGTGTTGACTACTCCGGCCGTTCGGTTATCACCGTAGGTCCATACCTGCGTCTGCACCAGTGCGGTCTGCCGAAGAAAATGGCACTGGAACTGTTCAAACCGTTCATCTACGGCAAGCTGGAACTGCGTGGTTTAGCTACCACCATTAAAGCAGCCAAGAAAATGGTTGAACGTGAAGAAGCCGTTGTTTGGGATATCCTGGACGAAGTTATTCGCGAACACCCGGTCATGCTGAACCGTGCACCAACTCTGCACCGTTTGGGTATTCAGGCATTTGAACCTGTACTGATCGAAGGTAAAGCTATTCAGCTGCACCCGCTGGTGTGTGCGGCGTATAACGCCGACTTCGATGGTGACCAGATGGCTGTTCACGTACCGCTGACGCTGGAAGCCCAGTTGGAAGCACGTGCGCTGATGATGTCCACCAACAACATTCTGTCTCCGGCAAACGGTGAACCAATCATCGTTCCGTCTCAGGACGTTGTACTGGGTCTGTACTACATGACCCGTGACAAAATCAACGCCATGGGCGAAGGCATGGTTCTCACCGGGCCGAAAGAAGCTGAACGTTTATACCGTTCAGGCCAGGCTGAGCTGCATGCGCGCGTAAAAGTACGTATCACAGAATATGAAAAAGACGAACAGGGTGAATATGTGGCGAAAACCACATTGAAAGACACCACTGTTGGTCGTGCGATTCTGTGGATGATCGTACCTCAGGGTCTGCCGTTCACTATCGTGAACCAGCCGCTGGGTAAAAAAGCGATCTCCAAAATGCTGAACACCTGTTACCGCATTCTGGGCCTGAAACCGACGGTTATTTTTGCTGACCAGATCATGTATACCGGTTTTGCGTATGCAGCACGTTCTGGTGCATCTGTTGGTATCGACGATATGGTTATTCCGGCGAAAAAAGCCGAAATCATCGCCGAAGCTGAAGCAGAAGTGGCAGAAATCCAGGAACAGTTCCAGTCTGGTCTGGTAACTGCGGGCGAACGTTACAACAAAGTCATCGATATTTGGGCTGCGGCGAATGACCGTGTTTCCAAAGCGATGATGGATAACCTGCAAACTGAAACCGTTATTAACCGTAAAGGTGAAGAAGAGCAGCAGGTTTCCTTTAACAGCATCTATATGATGGCCGACTCCGGGGCGCGTGGTTCTGCGGCTCAGATTCGTCAGCTGGCTGGTATGCGTGGTCTGATGGCTAAGCCAGATGGCTCCATCATCGAAACGCCAATCACCGCGAACTTCCGTGAAGGTCTGAACGTACTCCAGTACTTCATTTCAACCCACGGTGCTCGTAAAGGTCTGGCGGATACCGCACTGAAAACAGCAAACTCCGGTTACCTGACTCGTCGTCTGGTTGACGTCGCGCAGGACCTGGTTGTGACTGAAGATGACTGCGGTACGTTAGACGGCATCATGATGACGCCGGTTATCGAAGGTGGTGATGTTAAAGAACCACTGCGTGACCGCGTACTGGGTCGTGTAACGGCTGAAGACGTTCTGAAACCGGGTACTGCAGATATTCTGGTTCCGCGTAACACGCTGCTCAATGAACAGTGGTGTGACCTGCTGGAAGTGAATTCTGTAGACAGCCTGAAAGTACGTTCTGTTGTAACCTGTGACACCGATTTTGGTGTGTGTGCTCACTGCTATGGTCGTGACCTGGCGCGTGGTCATATCATCAACAAAGGTGAAGCCATTGGGGTTATCGCAGCACAGTCTATCGGTGAACCTGGTACTCAGCTGACCATGCGTACCTTCCACATCGGTGGTGCGGCATCTCGTGCGGCTGCTGAATCCAGCATCCAGGTGAAAAACAAAGGTAGCATCAAGCTGAACAACGCGAAATCCGTTGTTAACTCCAGCGGCAAACTGGTTATTACTTCTCGTAATACCGAGCTGAAGTTGATCGACGAATTCGGGCGTACCAAAGAAAGCTATAAAGTACCTTACGGTTCTGTGCTGACCAAAAATGATGGCGAACCAGTAGCAGCAGGCGAAACTGTTGCTAACTGGGATCCGCACACCATGCCGGTTATCACCGAAGTTCCGGGCTTTATTCGCTTTACCGACATGATTGATGGCCAGACCATTACTCGTCAGACCGATGAGCTGACTGGTTTGTCTTCTATCGTGGTTCTGGACTCAGCAGAGCGTACAGCGGGTGGTAAAGACTTGCGTCCGGCACTGAAAATCGTTGATGCCAACGGTGATGATGTCCTGATCCCTGGTACCGATATGCCTGCGCAGTACTTCCTGCCGGGTAAAGCTATCGTTCAGTTGGATGACGGCGTTCAGATTAGCTCCGGTGACACACTGGCGCGTCTGCCGCAGGAATCTGGCGGTACTAAAGATATTACCGGTGGTCTGCCGCGTGTTGCTGACTTGTTCGAAGCACGTCGTCCGAAAGAACCTGCAATCCTTGCTGAAATCAGCGGTGTGGTTTCCTTCGGTAAAGAAACCAAAGGTAAACGTCGCCTGGTTATCACCCCACTGGATGGTGAAAACGCTTACGAAGAGATGATTCCTAAATGGCGTCAGCTCAACGTGTTTGAAGGTGAACGTGTTGAACGTGGTGACGTGATTTCCGATGGTCCGGAATCTGCTCATGACATTCTGCGTCTGCGTGGTGTTCAGGCTGTAACTCGTTACATCGTTAACGAAGTACAGGACGTATACCGTCTGCAGGGCGTTAAGATCAACGATAAACACATCGAAGTTATCGTTCGTCAGATGCTGCGTAAAGCTACCATCATGAATGCAGGCAGCTCCGACTTCCTGGAAGGCGAGCAGGTAGAGTACTCTCGCGTGAAAATCGCGAACCGCTTGTTGGAAGACGACGGCAAAGTCAGCGCAACGTTCATGCGCGACCTGCTGGGTATTACCAAAGCGTCTCTGGCAACCGAGTCCTTCATCTCTGCTGCATCGTTCCAGGAAACGACGCGTGTTCTTACCGAAGCCGCTGTTGCGGGTAAACGTGATGAATTGCGTGGCCTGAAAGAGAACGTCATTGTGGGTCGTTTGATTCCGGCTGGTACCGGCTATGCTTACCACCAGGATCGCATGCGCCGCCGTGCTGCGGGTGAAACACCTGCTGCTGCACCGCAGATCAGTGCTGAAGAAGCTACTGCCAACCTGGCAGAGCTGCTGAATGCTGGCCTGGGCGGGAACAACGATAACGATTAATCGTTATCTCTCGCTGATAAAACCGCGTCTTCGGGCGCGGTTTTTTTTTGCTATTTTCACATCCCACCAAACGTTACCTTTTCCCAATGGCCTGGCAAATATCGGGCAGCTACGTGTTTTTCCAGACAATAACAGTGATGAAAAGCAGGAAGGCGGGGTGGCCGATGGAGAGGGGAAGTGGCCACCCCGGGCAACGTATTGCGCTGCCGGAGTGACCATATCGTCATTCCCTGAGTTTGCTCAATGCCCGTTTGTCAGGGCAGGAAACAGGGTTCCAGAGATTTACTGATTTGCTGAAAATGCCGGGCTCGTTTGCTGCCCTCTTCCCAAAAAACTGTCCCAGTCTTTCCATACTGGTTGTAACCCTGCATCAGTCAGTGCTTTGGCGACTACATCCGGCGCCCGGTTATCATGGGGCGAAAATTGCTCCAGTTCGGGCTGGTGGTCTGCATAGCCTCCTGGTTGCGTGCTGGAAAATGCGCTGACATGGGTAATGGCCAGTGGGACAACATGGTCACGAAACCACGGGGATTCACGGGTTGACAGTGATAACTCCAGTTCCGGGGAGAATAAGCGGAAGGCGCAAATAACCTGAAGTAGCTGCTTTTCGTCCATGAGTGACGCCGGGACTATTCCACCTTCACATGGGCGTAAACGGGGGAAAGATACAGAAAACCGGCTCTGCCAGTAATGCTGTTGTAACCAGAGCAAGTGTTCTGCCACCATAAAGCAATCCACCCGCCAGTTATCCGACAACCCAATCAACGCTCCCAGGCCAATTCGGTCAATACCCGCTTTGCCAAGCCGGTCCGGGGTATCCAGCCGCCAGAAAAAATCCTGCTTCTTACCGCGCAAATGGTGCCGTGCATACATTGCTTCATGGTAGGTTTCCTGGTAAACCATAACGCCATCCAGCCCCAACTGCTTAAGCTCCGCATACTCGTCTTCACTCATTGGCTGCACTTCCATTTGCACAGAACTAAAGTGGGCACGAATAGCAGGCAGGTATTGACGAAAGTAGTTCATACCCACTTTTCGCTGATGCTCGCCAGTCACCAGTAACAGATTTTCAAACCCAAGCTGGCGTATGGCTTCGCACTCACGTTCGATTTCC
Source organism: Mangrovibacter plantisponsor (assembly GCF_003182475.1). GTDB lineage: Bacteria > Pseudomonadota > Gammaproteobacteria > Enterobacterales > Enterobacteriaceae > Mangrovibacter > Mangrovibacter plantisponsor. Next base: position 13,266 of record NZ_QGTS01000026.1, on the reverse strand, counting down.
TCGCCATCGAGAGTCTTACGCTTAATGTGATTGCTCATTGAAAAACCACAATACGTACAATCGTTTGCACATAGGTTTGACAGGTATAACGGAACATAAAAGTTAACCGTATTACCAAAGCGCTGGCGGGTTAAACGCTGGGCCATTCCTGCCATGGGCTCCAGGTATTCTGCGGCGGCGGGAGACAGCAGTGCCATCATATCTTCCGGCCCGCGTTTTTCCCGGCATAATGCTCTCTGCACATCATTTTTGGTCTTACTGTTGATGCTAAGTGCAATGTCATCCCAGTCCAGAGTGCGCCAGTAATCACTAAAGTGGCTCATCCGTTCACCTCCGCACTGGCATTCAGAAATGCCGTCAGTGGGCTGGAAGCGCTGGCGGTCATCCGTTGTTCCCCATACCCGGCACTGGCTGCCAGTACACCAGCCTCGACGGCCAGCCGGAAAGCCTGTGCCATTCTGACCGGGTCGCCCGCTGTAGCGATAGCGGTGTTAACTAATACGCCATCGGCCCCCAACTCCAGGGCGGCAGTGGCATGCCCGGGCGTACCGATCCCGGCATCAACAATCACCGGAACACCAGCCTGCTCAATAATGATTTCCAGCATCGCCTGGGTTTGTAACCCACGATTGGAACCAATAGGCGCGCCAAGTGGCATCACTGCGGCACATCCGGCCTCTTCCAGATGGCGACATAACACCGGGTCGGCTCCACAATAAGGCAGAACAATAAACCCATTTTTAACCAGTAAGCGGGCTGCCTGTAACGTAGCGATGGGGTCAGGCATCAGGTAACGGCTGTCCGGGTGGATTTCCAGTTTCACCCAGTTGGTACCTAATGCTTCGCGCGCAAGTTGTGCGGCAAAGACCGCTTCATCTGCCGTTTTGGCACCCGATGTGTTGGGCAATAGTTGCACGCCGGCAGCCAGTAGCGGTTGCAGTAAATCGTCCCGGTGCTGGCGGAAATCAACCCGCTTTAACGCCAGTGTGACCAGTTGGGTACCACTGGCAATAATGGCCTGCTGCATTAATAATGGCGAAGCAAATTTCCCGGTGCCTGTCAGCAGGTGAGAATCAAACGTTTTATCAGCAATACGTAACATGTCAGCCTCCGGCAATGACTTCAAACAGCAGCAGGTCATCGCCTGGCTGTAGAATGTGGGTATCCCAGTGTTCGCGTGGCAGGATGGTCTGGTTTAGCGCCAGCGCGGTGCCGGGCTTCAGTTGGTGGAAAGTAGACAATAACTGCACCACCGTGGTGTTTTCAGCACAACTTACCGGATGGTCATTAAACTGAATTTGCATGTTGCCCTCCACACACCGGGCAATGGGGCGAAGGCTGCATCCTGATGGCACGCCACAGATTGGTTTTGGCATCAAACAGTGACAAAGTCCCGGCCTGGTTGGTGACTCCAGCCAGCCACTTCAGTGCTTCCAGCGCCTGGCTGACACCCAGTAACCCAACAACAGGCCCCAGCACACCCGCAGTACGGCAGTTCCGCTCTGGCTCGTGCTCGTCAGGCCATAAACAACGGTAACAACCCTGTTGCCATGGTGGAGACAACACCATCATTTGCCCGCCAAACCCAACGGCACTGGCGGTGATAAATGGCTTGTTCAGTGCCACACAGGCTGCATTGATTGCCTGGCGGGTTGGCATATTGTCACTGCAATCAAGTACCAGGTCGGCATCAGCCAGCACACTGGTTAGTGTTTCTGGTGTAAGGTACTGGTCGATGGGCGTTAGCGTGACAGACGGGTTGACCTGAGCCAGTTTTTCAACGGCTACATGTGCTTTATTGCGGCCAACATCTTGCTGTGTATACAGTGTCTGGCGATGCAGGTTACTGATGTGAACGACATCGCCGTCAGCAAGAATTAACTGGCCCACCCCAGCGCCAGCCAGATAATGAGCAGCTGGTGAACCGAGCCCGCCTAACCCAATCACAGCAACGCAGGACTTGCCCAGAGCCTGCTGCCCGTCGAGGCCCACTTCATCCAGCAGTAAATGGCGGCTGTAACGCATGAAATCCTGATCATTCATCGCCATTCCCCGCTAAATTAAGTAATGCTCTGGTTGCAGCCTGCCAGTCTTGCGCCTGTGTAATGGCGCTTACCACGGCAATGCTGCCCACCCCGGTAGCCAGTACCTCAGGTGCCCGCGCCAGGCTTATTCCTCCTATTGCTACTGTTGGGTAACCTTGCAGGCGATGAACGTGAGAAGCCAGTTGTTGCAGGCCTTGTGGCTCGGAAGGCATTTGCTTGGTTTGTGTGGGGAAAATATGCCCCAGAGCAATGTAAGAGGGGCGCACAGACAGTGCCCGGTCGATTTCAGCGTCATCATGAGTGGAAACGCCCAGGCGTAACCGCGCATCGCAAATTGCGCCCAGGTTCGCGGTGTCCAGGTCTTCCTGGCCCAGATGTACTCCCCAGGCCCGGTGTTTAATGGCCAGCCGCCAGTAATCGTTGATAAACAGCCGGGCTTCATAGCGCTGTCCAAGATGAATAGCCTGGATAATATCCTGCTCAACTTCATTCTCAGGCTTATCTTTGATACGAATCTGGAGCGTTTTCACCCCCAGAGCCAGCAGGCGCTCCAGCCAGGTAATGCTGTCAACGACGGGGTATAACCCCATCCGGACAGGCACGGTTGGAAAATCAGGTTGGTAAATCATGCCTGCTCCTTGCGAAGATAAATTTCTCCGCCGCGAGCGCGGAAATCCTGCGCCATATTTTCCATGCCTTCCGCGCGTTGTTTTGCAGCGTAATCACGTACATCCTGGGTGATTTTCATGGAGCAAAATTTTGGCCCACACATCGAACAGAAGTGCGCCACTTTGCCAGATTCCTGAGGCAGGGTTTCATCGTGGTAAGCCCGTGCAGTGAACGGGTCGAGGGCCAGGTTGAACTGGTCTTCCCAACGGAACTCGAAGCGGGCTTTTGACATCGCGTTATCGCGAATCTGCGCACCCGGATGCCCTTTGGCAAGGTCGGCAGCATGAGCGGCAATTTTATAGGTGATAAGACCTTGCTTTACATCTTCTTTATTGGGAAGGCCAAGGTGCTCTTTTGGCGTGACATAACACAGCATGGCGCAACCGAACCAGCCAATCATTGCTGCGCCAATTCCTGATGTGAAGTGATCATAACCCGGTGCAATATCCGTGGTCAGTGGGCCAAGGGTATAAAACGGTGCTTCATGGCAATGTTCCAGCTCTTCTGTCATATTGCGCTGAATCATCTGCATCGGCACATGTCCGGGGCCTTCAATCATCACCTGTACGTCATATTCCCAGGCGATTTTGGTCAGTTCGCCAAGCGTATGTAATTCTGAGAATTGCGCCTCGTCGTTCGCATCCTGAATAGATCCCGGGCGCAGGCCGTCACCCAAAGAGAGCGCAACATCATAGGCGGCACAGATTTCACAAATTTCACGGAAATGCTGATACAGGAAGTTTTCCTGATGATGGGAGAGGCACCATTTAGCCATAATCGAACCGCCACGAGAAACAATCCCGGTGAGGCGGTCTGCTGTCATTGGCACATAACGTAACAGTACTCCGGCATGGATAGTGAAGTAGTCCACGCCTTGCTCAGCCTGTTCAAGTAAGGTGTCACGGAACAGTGGCCAGGTGAGGTCTTCTGCAATGCCATTAACCTTTTCCAGCGCCTGGTAAATTGGAACGGTACCAATGGGAACCGGGCTGTTACGCAGGATCCACTCACGGGTTTCATGGATATAGCGGCCGGTTGATAAGTCCATTACTGTGTCTGCCCCCCAGCGTGTTGACCACACCAGTTTTTCCACTTCTTCTTCAATAGAAGAACTGACTGCCGAGTTACCAATATTGGCATTCACTTTAACCAGAAAGTTACGGCCAATAATCATTGGCTCAGATTCGGGGTGGTTAATGTTTGCCGGAATAATTGCGCGCCCGGCAGCCACTTCATCCCGAACAAACTCGGGGGTGATATTTTCCGGAAGATGCGCGCCAAAGCTGTGGCCTGGGTGCTGGTGGCGCAACACGCTGTCGCGGATCCGTTCCCGGCCCATATTTTCCCGCAGAGCAATAAACTCCATCTCCGGGGTGACAATTCCTTTGCGGGCGTAGTGTAACTGTGTAACGCAATGCCCTTTTATGGCTCTGCGCGGCGGCTGAACACCCTTGAAACGTAATTCTGCCAGCCCCTCGTCTTCCTGGCGTGCCAGCGTCCAGGACGATGAACTGTTGTGCAGTTGCTGGGTATCTTCGCGGGCATCAATCCAGGCCTGGCGGCATTTGGGCAGCCCCTGAAGTACATCAATGGATTTGTCCGGATCGCCATAAGGGCCTGAAGTGTCATAAACCGGGATGGGGTCATTTGGCGTGAGTTCAGGGTTCTCCCGTGTACCGCCAGTCACGGTCGGGCTCATTTGTATTTCACGCATGGGTACCTGAATATCCGGGCGGCTGCCAGCCAGATATACCCGTTTTGATGCCGGAAAAGCAGAGCCTTCCAGAGTATTAATAAATTGCTGAGCAGCATCACGTTGCTCACGGCGGGTTGGTGTTTTTTGTACGGACATAGCGCATTCCAGTTTGTTGGTCAGGAAGTGGCTTGTCAGAACGACGGACAGGAGTAGCAAAGACACAATAACGCCAGAAAATAAGCGTAATGCAGGGAGAGTACTCTTGTTCCCTTCGCAGGTCTTAACCTGATCAGGTTCCGCGGATCCCGAATTAACGGTCTCAGCCCGTGCTTACACACTGGGCACTCCGACAAGAAAAACATCGCTTTCGCGATAATGTATAAAAACTAACTTACTCGCTCACAGAACAAAACTCAAGCAGGCCGGGATTCGGCGTTGTCTGGTTCGGTATTCTGTAAATCATTTTTCCACACCAGGGTGAGCAGTTTATCTTCAAGGGTAAAACGCGCTTCAAGCGCTTCACCTATCCCTGATAAGGCCTGCTGAAATTCCTGCCAGTTATCATGGTCAATGGCAGTTTCCAGGCTGGTATCGTAGAAATGCATAATAGACTGCGTGTTGGCTTCTAACCGGGGGTAGAGTTGTGCGACAGATTTTGCGGTACTGGTCCCTTCAACCTCTCGAATGATGCGCTCATAAAGACTAAAGTGGCATGCTGAGAGATAGTCCACCAGGCCCTGGCAAAAGTCGTCCAGCGCCTTTTCATCAATGGCGGAATGGGCACTCTTTTTAGGCTTGAGCCCAACTAACCGGTAATAAGCAATCAATAGTTGCCTGCGGGTATTCAGCCAACTGTCAACTAATGCATTACTACCACCAACACGGGCTGTCAGGTTTTCCAGTTGGTTTAGCATGTTTGAGCATCTCCATGAGTTATATACTCGTCATGCTTCAATTTGCAGGTGGGTAAGTCGTGCTTGCCTGCAACTCGAATTATTTTGAGTATCAGATAAAACTCTGAACCATCTGAATGTAGCTATTATGTAAACCAACATGCCAGTGACACAGAGGTTGTGCAAGGAAATATGAAACATTTTGTAAAAAAAACCGATGAAGGCTGGTGGGTTGTCAGCCATGAACAAAAATTGTGGTTGCCGGCAGGTGAGTTACCCTGTGGGAGCGCAGAGCAGTACCAGTTAGAGGGTTTGCAGGCTATGCAAATTGGCACCTGGGATTCCCTTCCGGTCTGGCTGGTTCAGCACAACTTCCCTACAGGAATGGCTTCGGTCAGGCAACTTCTCGACAACGAAAGTGGGCTGTTTCAGTTAGCCGGCCGGGGTGTTCAGCTGGCTGAATTTTACCGTTCTCACAAATTCTGTGGCTACTGCGGTGCAGAAATGTACCCCAGCAAAACAGAGTGGGCGATGTTGTGCAGCCACTGCCATGAGCGCTATTACCCGCAAATAGCGCCCTGCATCATCGTAGCGATTCGCCGTGATGACCATATTTTGCTGGCACGCCATAACCGGCATAAGAATGGTGTTTACACCGTGCTGGCGGGCTTCGTGGAAGTGGGGGAAACGCTGGAGCAGGCTGTGGCGCGTGAGGTGATGGAAGAAAGCAGCATTCGCGTACAAAATTTGCGTTATGTCAGTTCACAGCCCTGGCCTTTTCCACAATCGCTGATGATGGCGTACATGGCGGATTACCACAGTGGTGATATCAAAATCGACCCTTCAGAACTCCTTGATGCTAACTGGTATCGCTATGATCAGCTTCCTTTACTCCCGCCACCGGGGACTGTCGCACGGCGGTTGATAGAAGATACTGTTGCCTTATGTCGGGCTGAGTATGAATAACATGCTACACTCAGCGCCCTATTTTTATTGTTTTATCTACCCTGACTGCGGGTGAATCAGCGCACAGAAGGAACCCCATGACTGACCTGAAAAATGATCGTTATTTGCGAGCCCTGTTACGCCAGCCGGTTGATGTTACCCCTGTATGGATGATGCGCCAGGCGGGCCGGTATTTACCGGAATATAAAGCGACCCGCGCGCAAGCAGGGGATTTTATGGCACTGTGCAAGAATGCTGATCTTGCCTGCGAGGTCACGCTGCAGCCGTTGCGCCGTTATGCACTGGATGCCGCCATTTTATTCTCTGACATTCTGACCATTCCGGATGCGATGGGGCTGGGGCTCTATTTTGAAGCAGGGGAAGGCCCACGCTTCACGTCGCCAGTACGCAGTAAGGCCGATGTGGATAAATTGCCGGTTCCTGACCCGGAAATGGAACTGGGCTATGTCATGAATGCAGTACGCACCATCCGCCGTGAACTGGCCGGGCAGGTCCCGCTGATTGGTTTCTCTGGTAGCCCGTGGACACTGGCCACTTACATGGTCGAAGGTGGCAGCAGTAAAGCCTTTACGGTTATCAAAAAAATGCTGTTTGCCGAGCCTCAGACCTTACATACGTTGCTGGGCAAACTGGCAGAAAGCGTTACGCTTTACCTCAATGCTCAAATTCGGGCTGGTGCGCAGTCCGTGATGATCTTTGATACCTGGGGCGGTGTACTGAGTGGGCGAGATTATCAGGCGTTTTCCCTGAATTATATGCAGCAAATTGTTGCCGGCCTGATTCGTGAACATGAAGGGCGCCGTGTTCCTGTGACACTGTTTACCAAAGGTGGTGGGCAGTGGCTGGAAGCAATGGCCGAAACCGGGTGCGATGCCCTGGGTATCGACTGGACAACAGATATTGCAGATGCCCGGCGTCGGGTAGGGCATAAAGTTGCATTGCAGGGCAATATGGACCCGTCAATGCTGTATGCGCCTCCGGCTCGTATCGAAGAGGAAGTGGCATCTATCCTGGCCGGGTTTGGTCACGGAGAAGGCCATGTGTTCAATCTTGGGCACGGAATTCACCAGGATGTCCCGCCAGAGCATGCCGGCGCGTTTGTTGAAGCTGTTCACCGGCTTTCTGCTCAATGGCATAAATAATGGACCTGGCGGCGCTCAGGGCGCAACAACAGCACCTGGCCTCTCAGGTGATAACTGAAGACTGCGGTGTGCCTGCCGAACCGCGGCTCATTGGTGGTGCTGATGTGGGCTTCGAACAACAGGGTACTGTAACCCGCGCCGCACTGGTTCTGCTCTCCTGGCCTGATTTAACGCTGGTAGAATACCAGGTTGCACGTATTCCAACGGAATTCCCGTATATCCCCGGTTACCTCTCTTTTCGCGAATGCCCGGCGTTGCTGGCCGCGTGGGAGAAGCTATCCCGTCGCCCTGATTTGCTCTTCGTTGATGGCCAGGGGATTGCGCACCCGCGCCAGTTTGGTGTCGCCAGCCATTTTGGTTTACTGGTTGACACCCCAACGATTGGCGTGGCGAAAAAACGCCTGTATGGCACATCAGACAGCGAGCAGTTGGCGCATGATGGTGTTACGCCGTTGCTATCCTCAGAGCGCACCTTGGGCTGGGTGTGGCGCAGTAAGCCGCGTTGCCTGCCTTTGTTTATTTCCCCCGGGCACAAGGTTCACCCGGGCACCGCGCTTGCGTGGGTGAAACGCTGTACGCGAGGCTATCGCCTCCCAGAACCGACACGCTGGGCAGATGCCGTGGCATCCCGTCGCCCGGCATTTATACGCTGGCAAGAAAAAATGCGCCAGGTAGAGTAAACTGCGCCCAATATCGACTGTTGAGACTTCACTATGTTACAAAACCCAATTCACCTGCGTCTGGAAAAACTCCAGAGCTGGCAACATGTTACTTTTATGGCCTGCCTGTGTGAGCGGATGTACCCCAATTACGCCATGTTTTGCCAGCAAACTGAGTTTGGTAACGGGCAACTGTATCGGCGGATTCTGGATTTGGTCTGGGAGACATTGACGGTAAAAGACGCGAAGGTTAACTTCGACTCTCAACTGGAGAAGTTCGAAGACGCAATTCCGTCTGCGGATGATTTCGACATCTACGGTGTTTACCCGGCAATAGATGCCTGTGTGGCGTTAAGTGATTTGTTACATGCGCTGCTGGGAGGTGAAACCCTTGAGAAAGCTATCGAGGTAAGTAAAACCTCTATCACGTCAGTGTGCATGTTAGAAATGACCCAGTCTGGTCGGGAAATGACCGACGAAGAGTTGAAAGATAACCCTGCAGTTGAACAAGAATGGGACATCCAATGGGAGATTTTTCGCCTGTTGGCAGATTGCGAAGAGCGCGATGTTGAGCTGATCAAAGGGCTGCGTACAGACCTCCGAGAAGCGGGTATTAGCAATATCGGTATAAATTTTCAGCAATAAGATAAGAAAACACCTCTCAGTGTCTGATTTGTCGTACCTGGAGGCTTCCCATCAGCCCCTTGTCTGGTCTACATTTGTGGGGCGAAAAAAAGTGGCTATCGGTGCGTGTATGCAGGAGAGTGCTTAACAGGCATTTCCATCGCACTCGATGCTTAGCAAGCGATAAACACATTGTAAGGATAACTTATGAACAAGACTCAACTGATTGATGTAATTGCGGACAAGGCTGAACTGTCAAAAGCACAAGCGAAAGCTGCTCTGGAATCCACTCTGGCTGCGATTACTGAGTCTCTGAAAGAAGGCGATACTGTACAACTGGTTGGTTTCGGTACCTTCAAAGTGAACCACCGTGCTGAGCGCACTGGCCGCAACCCGCAAACGGGTAAAGAAATCAAAATCGCTGCTGCAAACGTTCCTGCGTTTGTATCCGGCAAAGCACTGAAAGACGCGGTTAAATAATCGCACTCTGACAGTGAACAGTTTTATCAGAGGGGCGGTAACGCCCCTTTTGTCATTCTGGCGGCTGTCCTGCTTATTGTTAGTGGGAGGAGTGCTGGTGGGATGCAGTTCGCAAAAACAGGGTTTGCCGCCATTTACTGCCAGTGGTTATGTCGATGAAAATGGTGCAGTGCGTATCTGGCGTAAAGACGGTGAAAATGGCACGGTCCACCTGCTGAGCGTGTTTAGCCCGTGGCACAATAATGGCAATACTGTGATCAATGATTATCGCTGGCAGGGTGATAAGCTGGTCTCAATGGTGTTAAAAACTGAAGGAAGTGCGCCACAAACGACTACCGTGCGCTTTGATGCCAACGGTGCGCTCAGTTTCATGCAGCGTGAAGTAAATGGCATGAAGCAGCAACTTTCTAACGAGCAAATAGCGCTTGAGCAGTACAATGCTACCCGTATCCGCAAAACCAGTGATGCATTACGTACTGGTAAAGTAATATTGCACCAGGGGCACTGGAACCAGAACGAAAGTATCACAACCTGTGAAGGTAACGTTTCGCGCCCTGAATTTGATTCCTTCTTCCTGTCCTATATTCAGGACCGCCAGCGGCGTTCTGCGAAGCCGGTGAGTGTTGCCTGGCTCTCTGCACCTGAAGGCACCCAATTACTGCTGGTCGCCAATAGTGACTTCTGTAGCTGGCAACCCAAAGCCGATACATTCTAGCACCGGTTGTGGTGATTCAGCTTTCCTGCCTGCCGGGCAAAAAAAAGCCACCCGAAGGTGGCCTGTACGTTTTGCCGTGCTTAGTTTTGTTCACGCTCTATGGCGCGGTACCCTATGTCTGAGCGGCTAAAGCTGCCTTCCCAGTGAATGGGTTTCATCAACGCATAGGCATTTGCCTGAGCCTGAGCCACTGTGTTGCCCAGTGCGGTCGCGCATAATACACGCCCACCGTTAGTAACGACGTTCTCCTGGGCATCCAGCCGAGTCCCGGCGTGGAACACTTTCGCATCTGTAGCAGATTCCAGTGGCAGGCCGTGGATAACATCACCAGTGTTGTAGCTGCCCGGGTAACCGCCTGCAGCAATCACCACCCCGAGAGCCGCACGTTCATCCCACTCCGAGCTTTGCTTATCCAGAACGCCTTCGCAGGCAGCCTGGCACAATGCAACTAAATCGGATTTCATGCGTAACATAATCGGCTGTGTTTCCGGGTCGCCGAAACGGCAGTTGAACTCGATAACTTTCGGGTTACCCTGCTTATCAATCATCAGCCCGGCATATAAAAAGCCCACATAGGTGTTGCCTTCTGCCGCCATGCCTTTCACGGTTGGCCAAATGATGCGTTCCATGGTGCGGTTGAACACTTCATCTGTAACTACCGGAGCCGGGGAATAAGCGCCCATACCACCGGTATTCGGGCCGGAATCACCATCACCAACACGTTTGTGATCCTGGCTGGTGGCCATCGGCAATACGTGTTCGCCATCCACCATCACAATAAAGCTGGCTTCTTCACCATCCAAAAACTCTTCAACCACCACCCGGTGGCCGGCATCACCAAAAGCATTACCTGCCAGCATATCCTGAATGGCCGCTTCCGCTTCTTCCAGCGTCATCGCCACAATCACGCCTTTACCGGCAGCCAGACCATCGGCCTTGATAACAATAGGGGCGCCTTTTTCACGGACATAAGCCAGTGCTGGCTCCACCTCAGTGAAATTCTGGTATTCGGCGGTTGGGATATGGTGCCGGGCCAGAAAATCTTTGGTGAACGCTTTGGAGCCTTCCAGCTGCGCGGCGCCTTTAGTGGGGCCAAAAATCGCCAGGCCAGCAGCCTGGAAGGCATCAACCACACCAATCACCAGCGGTGCTTCCGGGCCGACAATCGTCAGGTCAATTTTTTCGTTTTGCGCAAAGCTTAACAGAGCCGGGATATCTGTTACGTTGATATCCACATTCTGTAAAGCCGGTTCGAGTGCAGTTCCTGCATTACCCGGTGCGACAAATACTGTTTCTACCTGAGGGGACTGAGCTGCTTTCCATGCCAGCGCATGCTCGCGCCCACCATTACCAATAATTAATACTTTCATGCGAGGCTCCTGAATTAATGGCGGAAGTGACGCATACCAGTGAAGATCATAGCAATGCCGTGTTCATCGGCGGCGGCAATAACTTCTTCGTCGCGAATGGAACCACCCGGTTGGATAACACAGCTAACGCCTACTGCTGCAGCTGCATCAATACCATCACGGAACGGGAAAAATGCATCAGACGCCATCGCTGAGCCTTTTACTTCCAGGCCTTCGTCTCCGGCTTTGATACCGGCAATTTTGGCGGAATAAACACGGCTCATCTGCCCGGCACCAATGCCAATGGTCATATTTTCTTTGGCATACACAATGGCGTTGGATTTCACAAATTTGGCCACTTTCCAGCAGAACAGGGCATCGCGCAGTTCTTCGGCTGAAGGCTGGCGTTTCGTGACAACACGCAATTCGCTTTCACCCACCATACCCAGGTCGCGGTCCTGCACCAATAAGCCACCGTTGACGCGTTTAAAATCAAGGCCTGGCACCCGAGCCTGCCACTGACCACAGACCAGTACACGCACGTTTTGTTTGGCAGCAGTTACTCTCAGTGCTTCAGCGGTTGCTGAAGGGGCAATAATGACCTCAACAAACTGGCGGGAGATGATGGCCTCTGCAGTCTGCTCGTCCAGTTCGCGGTTGAACGCAATAATACCGCCAAAAGCGGAGGTCGGGTCGGTTTTCCAGGCACGCTCGTAAGCAGCAAGAATATCGTCACCAATCGCCACGCCACAGGGGTTGGCGTGTTTCACAATCACACATGCGGGCTCGTTGAACTCTTTCACACACTCAAGAGCTGCGTCGGTATCGGCAATATTGTTATAAGACAGCGCTTTGCCCTGAACCTGCTCAGCAGTTGCCACTGAAGCTTCTGTTACCTGGCTCTCTATATAGAAAGCAGCCTGCTGGTGGCTGTTTTCCCCATAACGCATATCCTGCTTTTTCACAAAGTTCAGGTTCAGGGTGCGAGGGAAGCGGCCAGAAGGTTTGTCTGTTTCACCGTGGTATGGCGCAACCATGGTGCCGAAGTAGTTAGCAATCATGCTGTCATAGGCAGCGGTATGCTCGAATGCCTTAATTGCCAGGTCGAAGCGGGTTTCAAAAGTCAGTGAACCGTTGTTGGCATCCATTTCAGTAACAATAGTGGTGTAGTCATTGCTGTTAACCACAATCGCGACATCTTTATGGTTCTTGGCAGCGGAACGAACCATGGTAGGGCCACCAATATCGATATTTTCAACGGCGTCTTCCAGTGTGCAGCCTTCACGGGCAACGGTCTGGGCAAACGGGTAAAGGTTCACGACGACCATATCAATAGGGGAAATAGCATGCTCTGCCATGATAGCGTCATCCTGCCCACGACGGCCAAGAATGCCCCCATGCACTTTCGGGTGCAGCGTTTTCACTCGTCCATCCATCATTTCCGGGAAACCGGTGTAATCAGAAACTTCGGTTACCGGCAGGCCTGCATCAGCCAGCAAGCGGGCAGTACCACCTGTGGAGAGCAGTTCAACGCCACGTTGAGAAAGGGCCTGGGCAAATTCGACGATACCGGCTTTATCAGACACGCTGAGAAGAGCGCGGCGTACAGGACGAGGTTGTTGCATGGTGATCAATCCCCTGGATTTCAGTTTATTGCAATTGCAGAAGAGTGTGAGTGCTGCTTTGTTCTGTCTATATGTACTGCGATTAATACATCTAATAAAGAAAAGCAGGACTGACACCCTTCTAAAGTGGGTCTGCGAAAACGCGGGTGCATTGTAGCGAAAACGTTTGCGTGACGCTCGCAAAATTTCCTCATCAACAATGATTGTGGATAACTCTGTTGATAAGCGGGTATAAACCCGGGTTTTGCTGGGGAATGCAGCACTCAGTCTTTTTTATGCAAATTTTCTATTGCAGCAAAATCTGAACTCCCTATAATGCGCCTCCATCGACACGGCGGCACGCTTCACTGAGTGCAGTAAGCCGGGAAGATAAAGAGAAAAAATCCTGAAAAATTGGGTTGAC
>NZ_QGTS01000025.1 GCF_003182475.1 Mangrovibacter plantisponsor | reverse complement strand
CGCGGACATTCGGCTTACCCCGGCGGCTTGTTCGGGTACCGCTCCGAGTCGGCATCCTGCCTCCCGTCGCTCTGCCTGCGTCCTGCAGGCAGCCCCGGCCCGCCAGGCACGCCTCAACGATTTAGAGGCCACACCCCACACCCGCCTGTAATATCTCAGCAAAAATCAAAGAAAACAAACAACGCACAAATCCCCCAGCCACACCTGACAACACAAAAAACCCCGCTACTTGCAGCGAGGCCTGCTCGCGTAAGACCGGTGAACCGCAGAAAGGAAGACAAGGTTATTCCGCCCGGACGGCGGAATAAGGCGAACCGAGGCATGGATGCCGAGTCGAGCCGGCCGCAGGCTGACTGCCCGGAGGTGAACGCAGTGCGCAGCACCGGTCGCCCGCGAAAACGGGGATTGCAAAGGGGGCGAGCCCCCTTTAGCCCGTTCACAGGCTGTGAAGCCACATTAGCCACATCACTTCAGGTGAACGGAAACAACTACACTGCAAGTGAACGAAAATACCCACACCCGGTGAGCGTACTACACTGCACCGGTCGCCCGCGAAAACGGGGATTGCAAAGGGGGCGAGCCCCCTTAGCCCGTTCACAGGCTGTGAAGCCACATTAGCCATATCACTTCAGGTGAACGGAACTTTCACCACACTGACACAGTGAAAAGTGACCAGAAATAACCAACCAGGCGAACGCCCCCACCACCAACTACAAATCCGCCAGCGTCGCCACCATCACCGCTTTAATGGTATGCATCCGGTTTTCAGCCTGGTCAAACACAATACTATTCGCAGACTCAAACACCTCATCTGTCACTTCCATGCCGCCCACCAGACCATATTCCTCAGCCATCTGCTTACCTGTAGTCGTCTGGTCATCATGAAACGCAGGCAGGCAGTGCAGGAATTTCACATCCGGGTTGCCGCTCAACGCCAGCATCTGCGCATTCACCTGGTAAGGTTTTAACAGCGCAATACGTTCAGCCCATTTATCTTTGGCTTCGCCCATCGACAACCACACATCGGTATAAATGAAGTCTGCACCTTTCACACCACTGGCAATATCTTCTGTCAGGGTAATATTCCCACCATTAGCTTTTGCCAGTGCCAGGCACTCGGTTACCAGTTGTTCGTCTGGCCAGCAGGCTTTAGGGGCCACCAGGCGCAGGTCCAGCCCGGTTAATGCCGCGGCTTCCAGCATGGAATTCCCCATGTTATTGCGGGCATCTCCGGCATACACCAGTGCCATCTGGTTAAATACTTTACCAGGCAGGTGCTCCTGCATCGTCAGTAAATCAGCCATCAGCTGCGTGGGGTGAAATTCATTGGTCAGGCCGTTCCACACGGGAACACCTGCGTATTGGGCCAGTGTTTCGACAATTTCCTGGCCGTGGCCACGATACTGAATGCCATCGTACATGCGGCCCAGCACCCGGGCGGTATCTTTAATGGATTCTTTATGGCCAATTTGGCTGCCACTCGGGCCAATCCAGGTTACGCGGGCGCCCTGGTCGTATGCGGCAACTTCGAAAGAGCACCGGGTGCGCGTGGAGTCTTTTTCGAAGATGAGCGCGATGTTTTTTCCCTGCAGGTGCTGTGCTTCTGTGCCGTTTTTCTTGTCGTGTTTTAATTTTGCGGCCAGGGCCAGTAGTTCGTGTAATTGGCTGGGGGTGAAGTCGAGCAATTTCAGAAAGTGTTTCTTATAGAACCAGGACATTTTTGCCTCACATGGTCAAAACCACTAGTTGAATTAAAATTCACTTTATATGTATGAATATTCATTTTCAACCCCGAGGGCAGAAATCTTTGCACATGAGAGTGGAGGCAAGGCCCCGGCTGTGGGAGAATAGCGCCGTATGCCAACTTACGGAGGCTCTCTTATGGCAAACCCTGAACTGCTGGACGAACAACGCGAAGAAACGCGTTTGGTTATTGAAGAATTACTGGAAGATGGCAGCGACCCGGATGCGCTGTACACCATTGAACACCACCTGTCCGCAGATGACTTTGAGAGTCTGGAGAAAGTGGCTGTGGAAGCCTTTAAACTGGGTTATGAAGTAACCGACCCGGAAGAACTGGAACTGGATGGCGGCGAAGTGGTTATTTGCTGCGATGCTATCAGTGAATGTGCTTTAAACGCTGAGCTTATCGACACCCAGGTTGAACAGTTAATGGATCTGGCTGAAAAATTCGAAGTGGAATATGACGGCTGGGGAACTTACTACGAAGACCCGAATGGCGAAGACGGCGACGGCGACGATGACGATTACGTGGATGAAGACGACGACGGCGTCCGCCACTGATTCATGATAAAGCGGCGGGGTAACCCGCCGTATTAAGCCTGGAACCGTTAGATGACTTACCCCGAAATTCTTGCCCCCGTATTACAATTTCTCCACTGCGCCACACCCGAAGCCTGGTTACAAGAAGCCCGTAAACCAGAAAATTTACCGTTGCTGCTGACCGACCACATGGTGTGCGAGCTGAAAGCTGCACAAACCGCCATGTTGCTGATTCGCAAGTATGTGGCCGATTCACAAGGTGCGGCGATGCTGCTTGAGTGGCTGCAGCCTTACGAAGCGTTTACTTTCCGCGAAGGCCCCGAGCCCGATTTTATCGCGTTGCATAAACAGATCAGTAAAAGCGCCATGCCACAAACCAGTTCCCCCTGGGAGCAGGCACTTATCGACCGCATGGTGTTACTTATCAAAGAAGAATTACACCACTTCTGGCAGGTAAGGGAAGCCATGGTGGCGCGGGGTATCCCGTATGTGAAAATAACGGCCAGCCGCTATGCTAAAGGGTTACTGCGTAGTATCCGTACTCACGAGCCAGTGATGCTGGTAGATAAATTGATTTGTGGCGCTTACATAGAAGCGCGTTCCTGCGAACGTTTTGCCGCACTGGCTCCCTGGCTGGACGGTGACCTGCAAAAATTTTATGTCTCTTTGCTGCGTTCGGAAGCCCGCCACTACCAGGATTACCTGGCACTTGCCCAACAAATATCAGGGGATGATATTCAGGCTCGCGTACAGGAAATTGGCGAAGCCGAGGCCGCATTGATACAGTCGGAAGATACTGAATTCCGTTTTCATAGTGGCGTACCGGTCAGCAGGGTTTAATTGAGTATCACAGTATTTTCAGCATACGTACTTCGCAATCGACATGGCCGGTGCAGCCCATTGCATGCTCAATATGTTTAAAGCCCAGGCGCTCATATAACCCAATAGCCTGTGTCAGTGAACTTGTTGTTTCCAAATAACACTGGTGGTAACCCTGCTGTTGCGCAAATTCCAGCGCCTGGATCGCCAGTTTTTTTGCCAGCCCTTTCCCGCGCGCGACAGGCAGAAAATACATTTTCTGTAATTCACAGGTATCGCTGGCGCCACCAGCCAGCGGTGCCAGCCCACCACCACCAACAACGCGCCCCTGGTGCTCAACAACCCAGTAGATATGCCCTGGCTGGCTGTATAGCTGATATAGTGCATCCAGATTAGGGTCTGCAACGGTATAGCCTTTATCCGCTGTTAACCCATATTCGGCAGATACCTGACGAATAACATTTGCGATAGCCGGGTTATCTTCTGCGGTTATTTCACGTGATATGAACTCTTCACTGCTCATTATTTTCTCTTAAGAATTGTCTGAATTATTTTGGCTATTAATTAATATCAGCCCTGCTAATAACATTAGTTGGTGCGAATGACAACCCCGTTAATCCAGGTATATTTCTTTTTGTAAATACACTTTACAATAAAAAGGCCTGAATGCACACAGAGAAAATATATCTTCTTAACTCATTGTTTTTATTTAAATTTTAACTAAGGATTGTTATGTCAGACGTAAATGACGGGATGGTAAACAGCCCGGCTCGTGCTATGTCCTTCAAAGGTACGGGCGGTGAATTTTTTGTTATCTGGCTGGTAAACGCTATTCTGACCACCATTACTCTTGGGTTGTTCCTCCCCTGGGCCTTTGTTCGTTCACGCCGTTATTTCTATGAAAACACAGAATTAGCCGGTAAAAAATTTGCTTATCATGCAACGGGCAAATCTATTCTGGTCGGCTGGCTGTGTATCGCCGTGTTATATGGCATTTTCCTGGTGAATATCGCCCATAACAATGCTGTATTGTCATTGATTATGATGCTGTTGTTTATACTGTTTTCCCCATGGTTGATCATGCAGGGCCTGCGTTATCAGGCCATGATGACCACACTGAATGGTGTGCGTTTTAACTTCCGCACCAACCCGTTGCGCGCCTGGTGGGTGATGCTGGGTCAGCCATTGCTGATCTCGCTGGCTATTGTGGTTATTTCAAGCATCATTGTGAGTATTATGAGCTCATCAATGAGTGCCGGTATCATCATTGCTGGCTCTATATTAGTGATTGTTGTTTCAATGGTTGGCATTGCTCTAATGCAAGGGCTTTATATTTCACAGTGGGGCAAATTACTGATTAATAATTTGCAGTACGGCAATGTGAAATTTGATGTAAGTCTTGAGACTAAGAAATGCACGATGATTGTTCTGAAGGCAATCGCGTTGTTTATTCCTTTCATGATCGTTGCCGGATATTTTATTGTTGCCCCCATGATGCGACTGGTGATGTATGCTGGTGCTGCACAAGATGCAATTTTGATGGCTGTAATGCAGTCGGCTGGTTCAATGTTACTGGGGTATATCCTCTATATGCTGGGCATCCTGGTGTGCTATTGCTACGGCTATGTGGCAATACGTAACTATATCTATAGCCAGGCGAGCCTGCATAACGGCGCTATCCGTTTTCGTTCTACTGCACGTGTTGGTGCGTTTGTTTGGCTGGTTGTCAGTAATCTGTTTGTGTGCAGCATTACTGCGTTTCTGGCTTACCCATGGGCGCGAGTTCGTGCAACACGTTATTTGCTGGAAAACACCCATGTAGAAGGGGATTTGGACCAGTTACCAGTGGAAGACCACAATGATAAGCCTGCGGCTGACCCGGCGAATTTGCTGGCACGTGGGTTGTCAGTGATGCAGTTTGTATTTTGATTAAAGGGGGCTTTGCCCCCTTTTTTACTTCAGTACCTGCTGGAATGCTCTGTTCAGGTGAGTGAAGAGATCTCATGTTGTTTATTTCACTGTGGGTATCGTTCACGCCAGATATGCAGCAGGGGCAATATAAGGCTGTGGGCAGTTAACAGAGGATTTAATAACCATTACGTAGCCGTGAAGTGAGGCCCCTGATGCGTCGTATTAACCCATTGTATATTTTTAGAAAAGCCCCCCTCCAGAAGAGTTTCAATGGATAGAAACTTCAAGCGCTATTGTGAATGCCGTTGAGTATCTACCAGAACAATCGCTGCGTGACGTGTTTACCCCTGTCTCATGGAACATTCTGCGACGAAAGACTGGAGCCAGTGCGTACCAATCCGGAGGCAATCCGGGAAAGATAGCAGCACAGGAACTGATGCTTGGTGAGTTAGTTGCAATAACTGCACATATGAATGGCTGGTCACCGTTTAATGCTTTTTTTATCGATGAGCAAGGGCTTAAGAAATTAACTTAGTTGGTAAACGAAACCATTTCAGCCCTGTCTCCAGATGCCATAGGAACAAAGCATACGCTTCCCGAAGTGACCGGGGTCGTTGGCAGATAAACATGGTTCTGATCAGGCAAGACGGTGTATTGAAGCGCAGAAGGGTGAGGATATCGCCATAATAAGGAGCCGAATATGAAGAAATGGACGGCCTGGCTAATTATGCTGTTCTTTGTCTTAACTGTTCAAGGGTGCAAAAAAGAGATAAATCTCGAACCTCAGGATTATTTTGAAGGGGCTCAGCTGGCAATTGCGCGGGATATTTATGATGGTAATTTACCTGCGCTTGAAAAAAAACTGGCAGGTGTGGATAAATCAATATTGAATCAGAAAGCTAAAGCTGAAATGACATTGCTTTTTTGGGCTTTGTCAAATTCTATTGGCGATAAAACGACCCCAGAAAGATTACAGATAGTTACCGCACTGGTCAAAGCAGGCGCAGACCCGTTGCTGCCTCAGGGGAATATGGATGGCAGCCCGGCTGAGTTTGTGATGAAAGGTGAACGTTCGGTCTGGCTTAAGGCTATTCTGGACGGGGGGTTATCACCGAACGCAAGAGATGAAACGCACAACGAACCCATTATATTTCAAAGCGTATGGGCTAAGAATACGGAGACATTAAAGTTAATGTTGGATTATGGGGCAGACATAGATATCCGAAATTCATTACAACAAACAGTGCTAATGGCTGCTTTTTTTAGTTCATCATTCGAACATATGGAACTTTTGATAAATCGTGGTGCTAATCCTAATCCTGTTGATATAAATAATCTGTCTTTATTGCAATTGGTTAAAATGAAAGTACAAGATACCAAAGAAAGCTCTGAATATAATGTTAAGTGCAGGAAGATACTATCGATGCTGTATCAGCATGGTGCTGCTGAATCTCAATAAAGTTATGGTGCTTAGTCTGCGGCTGGCCCGGCATCCCTGCCTCGGTTCGCCTTATTCCGCCGTCCGGGCGGAATAACCTTGTCTTCCTTTCTGCGGTTCACCGGTCTTACGCGACACAACCCTCGCTGCAAGTAGCGGTGATTTTTGTGCTGTGTGGTGTGGCTGTATGTTATGTGCCCGGGTTCATCTTCTTTCCCTGACTCAAAACAAAAACCACAGGCATAAAAAAACCGGGGCAGGGCCCCGGTTGGTGTCTTGCCGCATAACAACTTACAGCGCGGCGATAACAGCCTGTTGCTCAATAAGTTTCGCTTTAGATTCAGCGTAACCGGTCAGTTTCTCACGCTCTTTAGCAACTACAGCTTCAGGCGCGCGGGCAACAAAGCCTTCGTTAGAGAGCTTGCTCTCAATACGGGCAATTTCACCGTCGATTTTCGCTACTTCTTTTGCCAGGCGATCCAGCTCAGCGGCTTTATCGATAAGGCCAGCCATTGGGATCAGCAGCTCTGCACCGTCGATAATTTTGGTCACGGAAACCGGGCCTTTATCATCGGCTGGCAGCACCGTAATGCTTTCCAGGCGAGCCAGCGTTTGCAGGAAGTTGCGGTTGGCATTTACACGGGCAACCACAGCTTCGCTGGCGTTACGCAGCAATACTTCCAGCGGTTTACCCGGTGCAATGTTCATTTCTGCACGGATATTACGCACGGCGGTTATTGCCTGTTTCAGCCACTCGGTATCGGCCAGAGCTGCTTCATCAACCAGTGTGCTGTCGAACGCCGGGATCGGCTGCAGCATAATGGTATCGGCAGTGATGCCTTTCAGCACTTTCACACGCTGCCAGATAGTTTCCGTAATAAACGGAATAATCGGGTGCGCCAGGCGCAGCAGTGCTTCCAGCACGGTGACCAGAGTATTACGGGTACCGCGCAATTCGGCTTCGTTGCCACCGTTCATTACCGGCTTGGTCAGCTCCAGGTACCAGTCACAGAACTGGTTCCAGGTGAACTCATACAGAATATTGGCGGCGATATCGAAACGGTAGTTATCCAGCGCTTCGCGGTAGGCTTTCACCGTTTGGTTGAATTCCGCAAGGATCCAGCGGTCTGCCAGTGACAGCACTTTCTCGCCACCGTTAAAGCCGCAATCCTGCTCTTCAGTGTTCATCAGCACAAAGCGGCTGGCGTTCCACAGCTTGTTACAGAAGTTACGGTAACCTTCCAGGCGCTTCATATCCCAGTTGATATCACGACCAGTAGATGCCAGTGCTGCCAGGGTGAAACGCAGTGCATCGGTGCCATGCGGTTCAATACCGTTCGGGAACTGTTTCTCGGTGCGCTTGCGGATTTTCTCTGCCAGTTGCGGCTGCATCATGTTGCCGGTACGTTTTTCCAGCAAGGCTTCCAGCGAAATGCCGTCCACCATATCCAGCGGGTCAATCACGTTACCTTTGGACTTGGACATTTTCTGCCCTTCGTCATCACGGATAAGCCCGGTCATGTATACAGTGTGGAACGGCACCTGCGATTTACCGTCTTCATCTTTAATGAAGTGCATGGTCATCATGATCATGCGCGCAATCCAGAAGAAGATGATATCGAAGCCGCTCACCATCACGGTGGATGGGTGGAACGCTTTCAGTGCTTCGGTATTTTCCGGCCAGCCCAGGGTGGAGAACGTCCACAGCGCAGAGGAGAACCAGGTATCCAGCACGTCTTCGTCCTGGTTCAGGGCGATGTCTGCCGGGATGTTATTTTCCTGGCGCACTTCGTCTTCGGTGCGGCCAACATACACATTACCCTGTGCGTCGTACCATGCCGGAATACGGTGGCCCCACCACAACTGGCGGGAAATACACCAGTCCTGAATGTCGCGCATCCAGGAGAAATACATGTTTTCGTATTGTTTCGGAACGAACTGGATATCGCCGTTCTCTACGGCTTCAATCGCCGGTTTCGCCAGCGGAGCAACCCGCACATACCACTGGTCAGTCAGCATTGGTTCAATAACCACGCCGCCACGGTCGCCGTAAGGCACAGTCAGGTCGTGAGGCTTGATTTCAACCAGCAGGCCAGCGGCATCAATTGCGGCCACAATGGCTTTACGTGCAGCGAAACGCTCCAGTTTTTGGTATTCAGCCGGAATATCGCTGCTGTAAACGGTGGATTCAACACCATTGGTATCGAACACCTGAGCGCTTTCACGGATATCGCCGTCAAAGGTCAGAATGTTGATCATCGGCAACTGGTGGCGTTTACCCACTTCGTAGTCATTGAAATCGTGCGCCGGGGTGATTTTCACGCAACCGGTGCCTTTTTCCATATCGGCGTGTTCATCGCCCACCACCGGAATACGGCGGTTAACCAGCGGCAGCACAACATATTTGCCGATCAGGTCTTTATAACGCGGGTCTTCCGGGTTTACCGCAACACCGGTATCGCCCAGCAGTGTTTCCGGACGGGTGGTGGCAACAACCAGGTAATCTTTGCCGTCTGCGGTTTTCGCGCCGTCGGCCAGCGGGTAGCGGATATGCCACATAGAGCCTTTAGACTCGCGGTTTTCCACTTCCAGGTCGGAAATCGCGGTACGCAGTTTCGGGTCCCAGTTGACCAGGCGCTTACCACGATAAATCAAATCTTCTTTATACAGGCGGACAAACACTTCTTTCACCGCGTTGGACAGGCCGTCGTCCATGGTGAAGCGCTCGCGCTCCCAGTCTACAGAGTTGCCCAGGCGGCGCATCTGGCGGGTAATGGTGCCGCCGGATTCAGCTTTCCACTGCCAAATTTTTTCGATGAAGGCATCGCGGCCGTAATCGTGGCGTGTTTTCCCTTCTTCGGCAGCAATTTTGCGCTCGACCACCATTTGCGTGGCGATACCGGCGTGGTCGGTCCCCACCTGCCACAGCGTATTTTTACCCTGCATGCGCTGGTAGCGGATCATGGTGTCCATGATGGTCTGCTGGAAGGCGTGACCCATATGCAAACTGCCGGTGACATTCGGCGGTGGGATCATGATGCAGAAGCTTTCCTGGCTGTTATCGCCATTGGGTTTAAAGTAGCCCTGCTGTTCCCAGTGCTCGTAAAGCGGCTGTTCGATATCTTGTGGGTTATATGTCTTTTCCATTTCTGCTATATCGTTCCGGGCACCGTGGGGGTGGCCGTGGTCAAGTGGAAACCAGCCGTGCGATACGCTTTATAGCGTTCACGCGCCAGTTGTTTCTGGGATTCTTCGTAAGGAACGAAGTCTATCACTTCATGGAAAGCGGTGGCAAAATCTGCGAACCCGGGCAGCAGGCTGATAAGAATATCGCGGGGTGCGCTGCCACGGCGTTGCGGCCAGGCCAGCTCAACCGGCGCACCAAAACGCGGGCCTTCACCGGCCAGGTTATGGGGCACAAAATGGTGGGGTTCGCGCTGCCATAGCGCTTCATCTAACCGGATAGCCTGTTGTTCGTCTTCACAGGCAACCAGCACACGCTTGCCTTCCCGCCAACGTTCTGCCGCCAGTTCGCACACCAGCGCTTCGACGGCGCTTAGCGGGCCTGCCGGGGTATCGTTATCCAGAAGATAGAACGTTGCGTTTTTCATGATTTCCGGGTGTTGTCAGTGACTGTTCACTCACGCCGGGCTCCTGGTTTGAGCACCGGTTTCCCCGGGGTGAGTATGGCGCCTTCAAGGCGGTGCCAGCCTGTTGGCAAGCGAGCCGGGGCGAATACGGGCGCATACGCCGCCAGGCGGTCAGCAAGCATACCACGATGGGGGCCTGTTGTGCACGGGTAAGCCCGCACCTGGCAGGCCTTCCCCTAAAATACTCGCCCCTGCCGTGAAAGCAGGGGACGGAGGTTACTCTTCGTTGCCAAGGCCTGCACGGTTGAGCAGGAACTGCGCCAGCATCGCCACCGGGCGGCCAGTGGCACCTTTCGCTTTCCCGGAACGCCAGGCTGTACCGGCAATGTCCAGGTGCGCCCAGTTATATTTACGGGCAAAGCGCGACAGGAAGCAGGCAGCGGTAATTGCTCCGCCTGGGCGCCCACCAATGTTTGCCATATCGGCAAAATTGGAATCCAACTGGTCCTGGTACTCATCGCCCATTGGCAGGCGCCATGCGCGGTCGCCAGATTGCTCAGACGCCCCAAGCAGCTCGTGAGCCAGCGGGTTATGGTTGGACATCAGCCCGGTGAGGTGGTGGCCAAGGGCAATCACGCACGCCCCGGTGAGCGTGGCGATATCCACCACGACATCTGGCTCGAAGCGTTCAACGTAGGTCAGCACATCGCACAGCACCAGGCGGCCTTCGGCATCGGTATTCAGCACTTCAACTGTTTGGCCAGACATCGTGGTGAGCACATCGCCCGGGCGGTAAGCACGCCCGCCAGGCATGTTTTCACAACCGGCCAGCACGCCAATCACGTTGATGGGCAGTTGCAGCTCCGCCACCATGCGCATTACACCGTAGACCGAAGCCGCGCCGCACATGTCGTACTTCATTTCGTCCATGCCTTCGGCAGGCTTAATGGAGATACCGCCGGAGTCAAACGTCAGGCCTTTACCCACCAGAACCACCGGGCGGGCATCAGCAGACGGGTCGCCTTTATATTCAATAACCGACATCAGGGATTCGTTCTGGGAACCCTGGCCGACAGCCAGGTAGGAATTCATCCCCAGCTCTTTCATTTGTTGCTCGCCAATCACCCGGGTGACCACATTTTTACTGTAAGCATCTGCCAGTTGGCGCGCCTGAGACGCCAGGTAAGCGGCGTTACAGATATTCGGCGGCATGTTGCCGAGGTCTTTGGCGGCTTTAATCCCTGCCGCAATGGCCAGACCATGCTGGATTGCGCGCTCGCCACTGGTGAGTTCCCGGCGGGTTGGCACGTTAAACACCATTTTGCGCAGCGGGCGACGTGGCTCGGTTTTGTTGGTTTTTAACTGGTCGAAACTGTAAAGGGTTTCTTTCGCGGTCTCGACAGCCTGGCGCACTTTCCAGTACGTACTGCGGCTTTTCACGTGCAGCTCGGTCAGGAAACAGACGGCTTCCATCGAACCCGTATCATTCAGGGTGTTAATGGTTTTCTGAATTACCTGTTTGTACTGGCGCTCATCCAGTTCACGCTCTTTACCGCAGCCAATCAGCAGGATGCGCTCAGAGAGCACATTCGGGACGTGATGCAGTAATAAGGTTTGCCCAGGCTTCCCTTCCAGTTCACCGCGCCGTAACAAAGCGCTGATATAACCGTCGCTGATTTTATCGAGTTGTTCTGCGATTGGGGACAGGCGGCGCGGTTCGAATACACCCACGACGATACAGGCGCTCCGCTGTTTCTCCGGGCTACCGCTTTTTACACTGAACTCCATGCACTACGCTCCTGAATCTTAAAGACAACAGCGGCTTGTACGGATAGAATTGAAAACTTTCGTAACTCGCACTCCGCTGTTGCGGTGACTTCGTGTTAATCTTAACGGACGTTTTACTGGTTTCCGCTCGTCACTTATCAGGTCGCGAAACCTGAGGCCGACAGATTATTTAATCTTAGCGGTGTTTTCGACGACTCAAGAGAATAAATGACGTATAAGCGATGAAACAAGCAATTTTCCTGCAAAAAGACTCGTTTTCACAGGCGTATTTAATGTGATAATCATAAGATATCTTGTACGGGAGACACTCAAAAGCCAGTTGGCGATTCTGTTCATCCTGTTACTTATCTTCTTCTGTCAGAAGCTGGTCAGGATACTGGGCGCAGCGGTTGACGGTGAAATCCCCACGAATTTAGTGCTCTCTTTATTAGGGCTGGGCGTGCCTGAAATGGCGCAATTAATATTGCCTCTCAGTCTTTTCCTGGGCCTGTTAATGACCTTCGGCAGGTTGTACACCGAGAGTGAAATAACGGTAATGCACGCATGCGGGCTGAGTAAATCAGTGCTGATTAAAGCGGCAGGCGTGCTGATGTTACTGACTGGTGCTGTTGCTGCGGTGAATGTGATGTGGGCGGGGCCCTGGTCATCACGCCACCAGGATGAAGTGCTGGCGGAAGCAAAAGCCAACCCGGGCATGGCGGCGCTGGCTGCCGGGCAGTTCCAGCAGTCTTCCGATGGTAACTCGGTGCTGTTTATTGAAAGTGTTAACGGCAGCAAATTCCACGATGTGTTCCTTGCGCAGCTGCGCCCGAAAGGCAATGCCCGCCCCTCTGTTGTAGTGGCGGATTCCGGCAAAATGGCGCAGCGCCCGGATGGCTCCCAGGTGGTCACACTGAACAAAGGCACACGCTTTGAAGGTACAGCGTTGCTGCGTGATTTCCGGATTACGGATTTCCAGGACTACAAAGCGATTATTGGCCACCAGGTAGTGGCGCTGGACCCGAACGACACAGACCAAATGGACATGCGCACTTTGTGGAACACGCATACGCCTTCAGCCCGTGCGGAGCTGAACTGGCGTATTACCCTGGTGCTGGCGGTCGCAATTATGGCGCTGATGGTGGTGCCGCTCAGTGCGGTGAACCCACGCCAGGGCCGGGTGTTATCCATGCTGCCTGCCATGTTGCTTTACCTGGTGTTCTTCTTGCTGCAAACCTCTATTCGTTCTAATGGGGCGAAAGGTAAGCTGGACCCGGCCATGTGGATGTGGATTGTTAATGCACTGTACCTGGCGCTGGCCGTGGGCCTGAACCTGTGGGATACCGTGCCCATGCGTAAACTGCGTGCGCAGTTTGTTAAGAAAGGAGCGGTCTGATGGCAGGGTTTGGCGTTCTTGACCGCTATATTGGCAAGACCATCTTCAACACCATTATGATGACGCTGTTTATGCTGGTCTCGCTTTCCGGCATTATCAAGTTTGTCGATCAGTTGAAAAAGGCCGGTGAGGGCGGTTATACCGCTGCAGGCGCCGGGCTGTATACCGTTCTCAGTGTTCCTAAAGACATCCAGATTTTCTTCCCCATGGCGGCACTGCTTGGCGCGCTGTTGGGGCTGGGGATGCTGGCACAACGCAGTGAACTGGTGGTGATGCAGGCTTCCGGTTTTACCCGCATGCAGGTGGCGGCTTCGGTTATGAAAACCGCCATTCCACTGGTGTTGTTAACCATGGCGATTGGCGAGTGGGTTGCCCCGCAGGGTGAGCAAATGGCGCGCAACTACCGGGCGCAAATGATGTACGGTGGTTCTCTGCTTTCCACTCAGCAAGGTTTGTGGGCGAAAGACGGTAACAGTTTTGTGTTTATCCAGCGGGTAAAAGGCAACAACGAGCTGGAGAATATCAGCATTTATCGCTTCAACAAAGAACGCCGCCTGCTTTCAGTAGAGAACGCGGCTTCGGCGAAGTTTGATAAAGACGCAAAAGTGTGGAAGCTTTCGCAGATTGATGAATCTGACTTATCCAGCCCCACACAGATTACCGGTTCGCAAAAAGTGAACGGTACCTGGAAAACGACACTCACTCCGGACAAACTGGGCGTGGTGGCGCTGGACCCGGATGCCCTGTCGATTAGCGGCCTGTATAACTACGTGAAGTACCTGAAATCCAGCGGGCAGGACCCAAGTAAATACCAGCTTAATATGTGGAGCAAGGTATTCCAGCCGGTTTCTGTGGCGGTAATGATGCTGATGGCGTTGTCGTTTATTTTCGGCCCGCTGCGCAGTGTGCCAATGGGCGTGCGCGTGGTAACCGGCATCAGTTGTGGCTTTGTGTTCTATGTGCTGGACCAGATTTTTGGCCCGCTGAGCCTGGTGTACCACATTCCGCCAATTATGGGCGCACTCCTGCCCAGCGCATCTTTCCTGCTAATCAGCCTGTGGTTGCTGGTTAAACGCAGTTAGCTGCGCTAACGGTAGTTGTGATGTTCAGCAAAACCCGCTCTGTGTAGCGGGTTTTTTGTTGGGTTTTTTGCCCCACAGAGATCCCCCCGTATTTCCCCCTGAAATGTGACCCCTGGCCGGTTTAGCTGCTGCCTTGCGCATCTTTTGACCATTCGCAAATGCCGATGAGGACAATACTTAAAGCAGGAAAGCTTACAGGCAACATTAACGGAAGATGGAGGGACAGCATGGGTGAAGCAGAACTGATGGCGTTAAAGAATTTTGATTTTCTGGCACGCAGTTTTGCCCGCATGCGGGCGCAAGGGCTTAAGGTGGATGTGGAAGCGATCACCGGCAATATGACGGATGCCCAGCGAGTATGGTTTTGTGAACGGTTCCGGCGTTACTGCGAACAGGCGCAGTGCGCACGGGAACAGGAAAAGAAACTGGCGGCACAACAGAGCCGCACGGTTCAGGGAAGTAGTGAACTGGAAGAAGAAAGTGCCTGAAAGTGGCAAGTGAGCAAGCAGCAACTGAAAAACGGCCAGTGCACAGTGCGTGCCTGGCCGTTATTTATTCCTATTAAGCCGTTATCAGAAATCTGCCTGCAACACCACGCGGTAACGGGCCTTGCCGTCCCGCACATGCTGCAGTGCATCGTTAATTTTCGACATCGGGAACAGCTCGGTTTGCGGGGAAACATGCGCCCGGGCTGCCAGTTTCATTAACTGGCGCAGCTCAAACGGCGAACCGGTGGCAGAACCTGAAACACTGCGGTCACCGGCAATCAGAGTGAATGCCTGCACCGGGAACGGCTTCATTACCGCGCCAACGGTATGGAAGTTTCCGCCCCAGGCCAGCGCCTGGAAGTAGGGCTGCCAGTCCAGATCCACATTCACGGTATTGATGATTAAATCAAACTGGCCTGCCAGTGCGGTAAGTGCCTGTGGATCGCGGCTGTTCACCACTTTATCTGCACCCATTTTCAGCACTTCCTGCTCTTTAGACGGGTTCGAACTGAATGCGGTCACTTCACAACCCATGGCGCGCAGCAGTTTAATGGCAATGTGACCCAGCCCACCAATCCCAATCACGCCTACACGGCTGTTGGCGGTGATATGGTGCATCAGCAGCGGTTTAAATACAGTAATGCCGCCGCACAGCAACGGGCCTGCCGCCGCGACATCCATGGATTCCGGCAACGGGATTGTCCACTGCCAGTCTGCGCGAATTTTGTTGGCGAAACCGCCTTTGTTCAAAATGGTGGGCACACTGCCTTGCTGGCAGTTTACCTGGTTGCCACTGATGCAGGCATCGCAGTGGCCGCAACTGCGTGCTGTCCAGCCGATACCCACGCGCTGGCCCACTTTCAGGCCTTTATCTTGTGCTGCGCTACCCAGCGCACTGACCCGGCCAATGACTTCGTGCCCGGCAACCAGTGGGTAGCTGGACATGCCCCATTCGTTATCGATCATCGACAAGTCAGAGTGGCAAATACCACAATATTCTACGTCCACTTCGACATCTTCCGCGGCAAGTTCCCCGGCATCGAACTCATACAGTTCCAGTTCTGCACCGGCCTGCGGCGCAGCATAGCTTTTAATGATTGTCATGTTGGTTCCCTGATTTGAGGACTGACTTGAAGTGTAGAACATCTTACCGCACGCAGCCCGGGCATTAACCAGAACCGCAAGCGTTTGATGTAACAAGATATGCTGGCGGAAGTGGGCGGGAAAAGCCAGCGCCAGGAATCTGATAGTGGTGGGGGCGGCGGTGGGGGGTGTTCACGGTAAGGTAATGATTGGGTTGGCGGTTTTTTCAGCATACGGCAGCAAGACGTAGGGATAAGCCTTGCGCCATGAATGGGAACAGGTATAATCCTTCACGTTTTCCGCATACCCTTCAGTGCCGAAGTGGCGAAATCGGTAGACGCAGTTGATTCAAAATCAACCGTAGAAATACGTGCCGGTTCGAGTCCGGCCTTCGGCACCATCGGAACATCAATAGACGTCAACGGACGTCTTTTTTTGTGCCTGAAATCCAGTATCTGCAAGGCTTTCCTCGCTTTTACACTCAACCTAAGTCAACCTGATTCAATCTACATCAACTTACTGAAGTGGGTACATCTGCGGGTATATCGTGGTTCGATTATGTTTGTACCCACACAGAACCCTTGAAAGGATACTCATCATGGCTCTGAGTGATGTGAAGGTTCGTTCGGCTAAGCCTGAAGCAAAAGCCTATAAACTTACTGACGGTGAAGGCATGGTTTTGCTGGTTCACCCTAACGGTTCCAAATATTGGCGGCTTCGTTATCGCTTCGGCGGTAAGGAGAAGATGCTGGCGCTTGGGAAATACCCTGAAGTTTCGCTGGCGGATGCCAGGGCACGCAGAGATGAAGCGCGTAAGCTATTAGCGAATGGCGTCGATCCCAGTGAGAACAAGAAAGCCGTAAAGGTAGAGCAGGAGCAAGAGGCGATAACGTTTGAAGTGGTAGCCAGAGAATGGCACGCCAGCAATCAGAAGTGGTCTGCATCGCATAGCGCTCGTGTATTGAAAAGCCTCGAAGATAATCTCTTTGCTGCCATCGGTAAGCGGAACATTGCGGAACTGAAGACGCGGGATCTGCTTGTCCCCATCAAAGCCGTCGAGTCATCCGGGCGGCTCGAAGTTGCCGCCCGTTTACAGCAGCGTACTACCGCGATTATGCGCTTTGCCGTTCAGAGTGGTTTAATCGACTACAATCCTGCGCAAGAGATTGCCGGTGCGGTTGCTACGGCGAAAAGACAGCATCGTGCGGCTTTGGAGCTTAATCGTATTCCTGAATTACTTCATCGCATTGATCACTATTCCGGAAGACCATTAACCCGACTTGCTGTCGAACTTACCTTGTTAGTCTTTATCCGCTCAAGCGAGCTGCGCTTTGCCCGCTGGTCAGAAGTGGATTTTAAAACGGCCATGTGGACGATTCCGGGAG
Source organism: Mangrovibacter plantisponsor (assembly GCF_003182475.1). Taxonomy (GTDB): domain Bacteria; phylum Pseudomonadota; class Gammaproteobacteria; order Enterobacterales; family Enterobacteriaceae; genus Mangrovibacter; species Mangrovibacter plantisponsor. The sequence continues at coordinate 31,627 of NZ_QGTS01000025.1, read as the reverse complement.
AGCGTGAGCCGCTGGAAAGTGTTAAACATTCTCAGCGAGGTTCGAAGATGCGGACACCTCACCTTGTTCCTTTGTCGCGGCAAGCCTTAACTATTCTGGAAAAGATTAAAAGCATGAATGGGAATCGAGAGCTGATTTTCGTAGGCGATCACGATCCCCGTAAACCCATGAGTGAGAACACGGTGAACAAGGCTTTGCGAGTTATGGGCTATGACACGAAAACGGAAGTCTGTGGGCATGGTTTCAGGACGATGGCGTGTAGTTCACTTATTGAATCAGGATTGTGGTCGAGGGATGCAGTGGAGCGGCAGATGAGCCATCAGGAGCGTAGCTCTGTTAGGGCTGCCTACATCCATAAAGCGGAACATCTGGGGGAGCGCAGGTTGATGCTGCAGTGGTGGGCGGATTATCTTGATGCGAATCGCAATGAGGCCACATCACCTTATCTCTATGCAAAGATTAATGAACCCTTATCTTGATTGAATATAAACAGCCATTCAGTTATTTATCAATGAAATGGCTGTTTATACCCGTGTTGTGCGCTGTATCGTCAACGGCATTACGACTGCCAGGCAACCTTTCTCCTTAAAGGCGGAATTCAACATATTTTTATAATACTCTTTTTTGATGACTTCGCTGCGCCGGAGGCCATGTGTAACGTGGTTTAGAGTAAGTAATGTTGATGATCTACCCCGAGATAGATTCTTCTAGCCATTAATTTAAATTTATAACTGTTGGCTAACAACGCTGAACGGTTCTCTGCCAACGGCGGAGATAATCGGCTAGGTGTTGAAGGTATCATATTCTTCCAGCAACCAAGTGGATTTGCCGACATTGCAGCTCGTGCTTGTTAAGCCCATCAAAAAATTAATCGCTTGAACGCGGCTATTGGATTGGATTTTATACTGTCTATTTATCATTCAACTGAAATACATAAACCATGTTAACTATGTGGCTTTTATGCTTGTTCTTCAGCGCAGTCACGGTATGATTTAACAATTCGCCCTTCAGTTTATGCTATATGACTTTGCTATAAGTAAGCAATTTGGGGAAGCATGATTAGCTATTAATATCTTGAAATAGCTAATCAAAAGTCAACTTACTCCGGTGATATAAGACTGATATGTAACCAATATTTTATTTGTTGTGGTCGCTTCGGAAGGTAGTCGAAATCGTTAGTAAAAAAACATCAATGTTGAGGCGAAAAATAGTTGGCAGCTACTTTGATCAGGCGATGAAGAGATGTGCGTTCATGTTGTTGTTCGTCAGGGACGGTTCACCATTTATCGGAAAGGTGACTGCCCTATCACAGTGTGTGCTCAAATAGTAAACACGTTGTAGATATGGCCTATCCTGCACGGTTTTAAGACCCTGTCATTTGCTGCCGTAGTTGAAGTTGAAAAACACGCTCGGGAAAGTTAAGCAGACGCTAAGCAATGCACTACAGGAAGGTTTGTCCCCCTGAGTCCCGTCTTGCCAAGAGCATCTCTGAAAAGTGCCTCGAAAATATGATGAATATTTATCGAAGACGTTTTTGGCGTGGGAGTATGGATTACGGGTTTTGACGTTGAGCGTTTGGCTGAGTGGTTGCAGGTGCATTTATATTAAGGGGAAGAAGAATGAGAAAAAACTGGACTATAAAGGAAGATTGTAAGCTGCTTACCTTGGTACGTCAGCACTTTTCCGCGTTGGTCAGCCATAACCGGCTGAATGCCACAATGCCATTTAGCCAGCAGCTTCACGATGCATTTGACTCACCTGATCGCGATGCCGCAGCATTGTTGTATCGACTCGAACAGGCAAAAATCCTGGGATTTGCCAGCCGTCCTGGAGGCGATCCCACTAAACAGCTGTTTCGCTGTCTGATAAACAATGATTTGGCGCTATACGATTACAGCCTCACCTTTCCCACTCTCAGAAAAGCATTGCATCCAGATACCGTTGCAGCAGCACTAAACCACTTCACGAATAGCAATCCACACGAATCACTGTCCAATACTATCAATGAAATTGCAAAAGCCTTGCATCTTTCCTCCATGCAGATAGAAAAGCTTCTGATCGACAGTGGCCAAATAACCATCAATAGTTACCGTAAGTGTGAGCGTGTTGGAGAGATAACTATCAATAATAATCTGCAGGATCTCATCTCCAGGCAAATTCCTGACATAACGCTGGTTGAAGATATTAACGCTTGCCGCGCCCAAGTTTCTCAACTTTACCACGTGCATGAACGTGATGGCGCGGAGGTCATCTTCAGTTCCGATGGCACGGGGTTCGGCAAAAGTTATGGCGTAATTCAAGGGTATGTCGAATATCTGGAGTGTTTCGCCAAAAAACAAAAGTCAGATGATCTGTTTCCCGAAGGTGGCTTTACCAACCTGCTGTTCATGTCGCCGCAAAAATCACAAATCGACCTGGATAGCAGCCAGAAAGACAAAATTCTGGCTTCTGGCGGCGAATTCATTTGCGTTCTCTCTCGTAAGGATATTGCCGATCTCGACTTTATGGACTGGGCCACGGGCCTGAAAAATCGCGACCGCTATATTCAGTGGTACGAAGGGGCGAAAGGTAGCAAATATATTGGCAGCGCAATGCGTTCGCTCAATTACCATGTCTCACAAATTGATCGCTGTGAAGAGCAGTTAAAAAAGCTGACAACATACGGTTCTCAGGATACCAACTACGAAAGAGAAATTCTTGAAGAGCAGCTAAAAAACTGTCGTCATAGTATCCGCAATACGATTGAGTCAGCCTGTAAATTACTATTTGGACCAGATAGTGAAAAAGCTTCCATTAAAGAGTACATTCGTCGCGGGCTCCAGGCGCGCCAAGAGCGAATGCAACACGCGGAGACAGCACGAAAACCAAGCAAGTCTGAACTAAGCGTACACGAAGTCTACTTCGAGCTTATCAAACAGGTATTGCCTTTCGAAGTTTGCCAGTACCGCCCGTCGGTGCTATTAATGACTACAAATAAGTTCGACACATCAACTTACCGACTGGCGCCTCGTCAGCGAGGTGAAGGTGTGCATTTTGAGTCCGTAGGTTTCGATTTGCTGATTGGCGGCAAGCTGGCTCCCAAAGATCCACAGATCAGCACCGTTGCGGCAGCTGGCCATACCGGGCAGGTTGCTTATCTTCGTGATGAACACTTCAGACGTAATCCAGACTGCCCTTTTCGCCAGAAAAATATTCGATTTACGGTAATCATTGATGAACTACATGAAGCCTACACCCGTCTTGAAGAAACATGCCATGTAAAGCTAATCACACAGGAAAATAATCTGGCGCATGTTATCTCTGTCGCGGGACGTATTCACAATGCGGTACTCAGCCTGGAGCGCCGGAAAAAGCCCAAAGAAGCGCAAACGACCTTTGAGCAAGAGATGGTCAAATTCATCACCATCCTTCGAGACCTACTGGCGAAAAAGTGCGAATTATCACCCGGTACGACGCTGGGCTCGATCCTGGAGATGTTTCGCGACCAGTTAGGAGCATTCGAAGTTAACGGCGACGCCGCCGAACGCATCATTTCCATTACCCGGAATGTGTTCAGCTTTAACCCCAAAATGTACGTTAATGAAGAGGGGCTGAAACGCATTCGTATGCGCAACAGCGAAGGCGACATAACGCGCACCGAGCTATATTACGAAGTCGAAAATGATGCCAGCGACACCAATCCCACCCTGCACGATCTGTTCCAATTGGTCTCCGTCATCCTCGCCGCCTGTTCTGATATCACCAACCGACACTTTAAGCGCTGGGTAAAAAATGGTGGCCAGGATAACTCCAGCAGCCAGAATACACCTTTGGGCCAATTTGTTGACGCAGCCAATAATGTAGCTGGAGTGGTGCGACATATCTTCGATCGCACCACCGATAAAAACCTGTTGATTGATCATTTCTACACTTATCTGCAACCCAAAACCGTATTCACGATGACGCCGATAGTTGAACTCAATTACGTGAACAGTGGAGCCGAGCGTACAATTATTCTGGCGTTTGAGATGGATCTGGTACAAGAGTTGCCTGAAGCCATGCTGCTACGTTTATTAACGGGCACGCACAATAAAGTGATTGGACTTAGCGCCACCAGTGGTTTTAGCCACACCAAAAACGGTAACTTCAATCGTCACTTCCTGGAGCGCTATAGCCGTGACCTTGGCTATCGAGTCATTGAACGTAAAAAAACAGATATCGATACGCTTAGAGCACTACGCGCGTTGAGAGCCAGTATCCGCAACGTCGACTTCAGGGTGTTCGATGATAAGCAGTTAAAATTGACCGATATCTACCAAAATTGTGAGATCTATCGCAGGACGTATGACAACTTTTTCGACGCGCTGAAGAAACCGCTGGAGTACGACCTGAAAAATACCTATAAACGGCGTCAGTACCAGCGGGAACTTGAAGCGTTATTGCTTGCCGCCTACGAGGGTAAAAACAGCCTGATTTTGTCCCTTTCAGGGACATTTAAGCGGGCCTTTATCAGCGCCTGGCGCACTCATCAATCAGCCTGGCGTCAGCAGTACGGTATGCACTCCCGGTGCGATGAAAAAACGGATAACGATAAGAAACATGACCAGATCCTGACCTTTACCCCATTCAAAGGGCGTCACACCGTCCATTTGGTCTTTTTTGATTCACCACTGGCTAATGTCGAAGATATTAGGCAAGAAACCTATCTCCAGAACAGCAATACCGTACTGGTATTTATGAGCAGCTACAAAAGTGCAGGCACCGGCCTCAACTACTTTGTTAAATACCATGACGGCGATATTAATGATATCAATGCACCGCGTCTGGATGTCGATTTTGAGCGCTTAGTGCTCATCAACTCCTCGTTTTACAGCGAAGTAAAGGACAACAGCGGCAACCTTAATACATTACCTAACTACGTTACCGTGCTTAAACACTACGCTGATGACGATATTACCGTCCACAAGCTGGCCGATTTCAACGTTAATTTCGCCCACGGCGAAAACTATCGCCTGTTAATGGCCGAACATGATATGAGCTTATTCAAAGTCGTCGTGCAGGCCGTAGGGCGAGTCGAGCGTCGCGACACTCTATTGAAAACAGAAATCTTTTTACCCCGCGATGTGTTCCGTAATGTTGCATTCCAGTTCGCCGCTCTCAGTGAAGATAGCGGTAACGAGGTAGTATCAGAAAGCATGTCCTTGCTTAACCACCGCCTAATGGAGGAGTGCGAAAAGCTGAGTCAGAACCAGTCATTTAGTGATGCAGAACAGCGGTATGCGTTTGAACAGGCTATCGTAGAAAATGGTCGCCGCATCGATGCTGTTCATAAGCGAGTCCTGAAAACCGACTGGATAAATCAGGTACGCGCCGGCAACCTTGAATATCTCGAATTGTGTAATTTATTCCGCGCTTCTGACTCCTTTACCGATCCCATGCGTTGGCTGGAAAAACTTCAGGCTAATTCCTTGTATGCCGCCAATCGGCAAATGCAATCAATCCACCACGCCCTGTTTATCGACCGCCATCAGGGCAACCAAACTATTTTACTTTGCCACAAACGCGGCCCGGATGGACTTGTCCACAGAGATTATTCCGCCCTGTCGGATTTCGCTGGCGGCGCAAGAGAGTACCGGCCTGAGCTCACCCTCTTTCCGCAGTATAGAAACGATGTCGATTTTACCCCCGGCAACCTGGTCGGCGAGTTGATTCGTGAATGTGACAACATCCAGGAAACGGCATTCAAAAAATGGGTACCCAACCCCAGGCTAGTTCCGTTGCTCAAAGGCAATGTCGGTGAATATCTCTTCGATAAAGTGCTAAAAAGCTATGGCGTTACCCCACTTTCTGATCAACAGGTGTTTGAACGCCTTGAACCGCTAGTATATGAGTTTTTTGACCGCTTTATTGAAGTGGGTAACGACCTGCTCTGCATCGACGTTAAACGCTGGGCGACGCAGTTGGATGATTTAACGCGGGCAGAAGAAACGCTTGAGAAAAGCAACAACAAGATTCGCCAGATCCGTAATATCACCAGCCAAAAGGCGGATACAGAGGGGCAGAAACAGCTTCAGGCTGTGCTGTCAGGCCGTTACGAACGCATTCGATTTGTCTATCTGAACGTCGCCTACAGCCAGAACCCCAATAATCTGATGTGGCAAGATAACGTGGATCACACGATCCACTACCTTAACCTGTTGCAAACCGACTACCAGTACTATCAGCCCAAAAATCGAGAGAGCGGACGAGCTCAGGAAAACTCGAAACTGAGCATGACATTGGACATTAACCCAATGTTACTAACCTTGCTGGGTGTAGAAAAGTTGCCGACTAAAGGAAAAGTCTCATGATCCCTAATTTGAATGAACTGACGGATACTCCGATTGCCCGAACCAATTTGATCAAGCTTGAAGAAGATCAGCTGACGACCATCCAGCGTCTATTGGCCCCTATATCTAATATCTATACGATAGACTTTATGGTTCAGCGCTTTACTAAAGAGCGAAAAGAAAAATCCGCTGATTACTATGCGCGAATTCATCAGGAGGTAAAATCTTGCGTGCGGCAGAAGCTTGGGCTGGAAGCCGGGCAGGAGGTAAAATATGAACTGCATTGCTTACCAAATTACCATCACGTCTTTTTTTTCCTGGCGCCTGCAACTAACCCGAACAGTCAGGCTCACAGGACGTTGGCAGAACGTATTGAAACGCTTTGTCAGCAACTCACCGCTGAAAATCATGACCTATCTCGCCTGATTCAGGGATTATTTAGCCTGCATTTGAAAATGGTAATGCTGGAAAAAGCCAGTGAGCGCTTTTCGGTATCGCCGACTTACTTCAACTCAACGCTTTACCTTAACGCTCGTCTGAGTCAGCCCGTCACACAAAAAAAAGGCACCGGGGTGATGGAAGCCTTTGAGCTCGACATTTATGCCTCAGAATATAATGAACTCGCTTTTACCCTGCACAAACGAAAATTCTTGGTCGAACCGGCGGATGAGATGCACCTATCCTTGGACGATACCAGCGTGTGGTTTAGCATCGATAATCGTCGGCTTAAAGCTCGGCGCAAACTTGATGCCCGTGATAGCAAACTGGATTTTTTTCGTGAGCGCAGCGGTTATGGCGAATGCCAGGCCTATACCTATAACGTTGTCATGAATGCTGCCTGCGAGCGGCTCAGTGAACTAGAGATCCCCCATCAACCTATCCCATTTCAGGCTACACACGAGGTCAATCAGTTTGCTACCGACCTTGATCAACAGCTGGCTAATACGCTGTTGGTGGTTTATAACGGCGTCGAATTCAGCGTCACGCAAGAAGCTTATTTCTTTGATGCATTAGCCAACCAGTTCCCCGGGTATCAACTCTGGTCTCTGGCATCGCTTAAACATTCCCGACAAACCGGATTTGCTGAGCTGCCTGCTAATACATCTATTCTGGTACTCAATGCGGTAGAGGAAGAACGAAGCAACAGCATCCGGCAGCAAGAGAATGAATCTGTTGAGTACAATGATTTCTATTCAGCCTTTGCCGACGCCCGAAAACAACCTGAACTCAACTGGGATATTTATACCCAGCTTAAGTTAGATCGTTTGCAAGGGTGGCTAAATCAACAACCACTGCCTGTGGTTTTACAAGGAATGAACATTGATCGTAAGTTGCTGGATGCGATTGATTTTATTAATGAACAATTGATAAGCAACCCTGCTCAATACGAAATCGAACTTACGAAACCACACAGTCGTCTCAAGTCAGCAGTTACCTTATTGAAAAGTAAGGTACGCCGAACGAAAACTGAACTATGGTTCAAAGAGAGCTTACTCAATCAACATCACATTCCACTGCCAGACTTGGCGAACGGGCACTATACCGCCTATGCGGTACGCAAAACGAAAAGTAATATCCACCTGCTTGGGTATGTTGAACTAAAAATAGAGCACGGCCAACTTAGGGTGGTTGATACCGGGATCGTCGAAGGTGAATTCGAGTATCTATCTGTTGATCATCCAGCTCTGGGACGACTAAAGAAATTATTCGATAAAAGCTTCTATCTCTACGACCATACAGCAGATGTGCTGCTTACCACCTATAACAGCTCCCGCGTGCCGCGCCTGATTGGCCCGGCGCAATTTAATATCGTCGATTCATACGCTTATCAGGAACAAGAAAAAGCGCTGGCGGAGCGTCAAGGTGATAAATTTAACGGGTATACTATCACCCGCTCAGCAAAATTGGAGCAAAACGTACTGCCCTATCTGATATCACCGGGCCGCTCGAAATACGACTCGTTGACTAAAACTCAAAAGATGAAGCATCACCATATTTACCTGCAACCGCATGAGAATGGAGTGTTTGTTCTGGTAAGCGATGCTCAGCCTACAAATCCTACTATTGCACGGCCTAACCTGGTAGAAAATCTGCTGATATGGGATGCCCAAGGTAAGGCCGTAGATGTATTTAATCACCCGTTAACTGGTGCTTACCTCAATAGCTTCACCCTGGATATGCTAAGGAGCGGCGAAAGTAGTAAGAGTTCGATTTTTGCCAAGCTTTCACGATTGATGGTTGAGAACTAACACGGTCTATAACCTTCGTCCCTTAATCACGAATTCTCCCCCACCGACTCAGTGTGGGGGAGTTGACTCAGCTCACTTTTTAACTATCGTTGTTTGAAATTTATACGTGATTTCTGCGCATTACATTCCATTTTATACCCCCTGACGCGGCCCTTCATGTTATCTTTAAAGCCCCCTTTTTTATCGCAGTGTGCAGCGACATATCGCTCGGGATAGTGTTATCACCACTGCCTCATACAGACAGAAAAACCGATGAATAAGCAAAATTATGCACCTGGAATGCGGGTGGTTATTCGTGATGCAGAGTGGCGCATTCGCCGGGCGGATGACAGCGGAGATGGTGGTTACCTGCTGACCTGTGATGGCATTTCGGAGCTGGTGCGCGGTAAAGAAGGGCTGTTTCTGACAAAGCTGGAGCAAAAAGTCGAGATTCTTGATCCAGCAAAAACAAATCTGGTGGAAGATGAGTCAGCCAATTACCAGGCGGCTCAATTGTACATAGAGAGCCAGCTACGCCAACGCGTCCCGACTGACAGCAAAGTCCATTTTGGACATCAGGCTGCGATGGATTCCATGCCCTTTCAGCTCGATCCCACGCGCATGGCGCTGGCGCAGCCGCGTCAGCGGATATTAATTGCTGATGCGGTAGGGCTGGGTAAAACGCTGGAAGCCGGTATCCTGGTTTCAGAGCTGATTCGCCGTGGACGTGGCAAACGCATTCTGGTGCTGGCGGTTAAATCCATGCTTACGCAATTCCAGAAAGAATTCTGGAGCCGTTTTGCTATTCCGTTGACGCGGCTTGACTCCGCTGGTCTACAAAAGGTGCGTAACCGCATCCCAACCAACCACAATCCGTTCCATTATTTCGATAAGACCATTATCTCCATCGATACCCTGAAACAGGACATCGAGTATCGCCATCACCTGGAAAACGCCTGGTGGGATATTATTGTTATCGATGAAGCGCATAATGTCGCTGAACGTGGGACCAGCTCTTTGCGCAGCAAACTGGCAAAATTGCTCGCCGGGCGCAGCGATACGTTGATTATGCTTTCAGCTACGCCGCATGACGGTAAGTCTGAAAGTTTTGCCAGCCTGATGAATATGCTCGATCCGACGGCCATTGCCAATCCGAAAGAGTATGAATACGCCGATTTTGCCGACAAAAATCTGGTTGTGCGTCGCTTTAAAAAAGACGTGAAAGACCAGATGGCTGGCGAGTTTCCGGAGCGCAATATCGTCAAATTGATGCGTCCGGCAACCGGAGCTGAAGAAGAAGCCTACAGCCGATTGGTTGAGAGTCAGTTCCGTGACGATGATGATGAAGACTCGCGGTCAAATAAAGGCCGCCTGTTCAAAATTACGCTCGAAAAAGCGTTGTTCTCCAGTCCAATGGCATGTGCCGGCGTGGTGGCTAACCGCCTGAAGCGGCTGGAGAACCGCAAAGAAATAAACAGTCAGAGCCAGATTAACGAATTAGAGTCATTGCTGCTGGCGCTCAATAATATTGATGCCAGTCAGTTCAGCAAGTATCAGCTGTTGCTGGAGACCATCCGTAACGATCTCCGTTGGAAAGCGAATAACGCGGAAGATCGTCTGGTGATCTTTACCGAGAGTATCAAAACGCTCGAGTTCCTTGAGCAGCAACTGCGCTCCGATCTCAAGCTGAAAGACGATCAAATTGCCACGTTGCGAGGCGATCAGGGCGATACAGTTCTCATGGAAACTGTCGAAGCGTTTGGCAAATCCCAGTCTCCGCTACGCCTGCTCATCTGCTCGGATGTCGCGTCTGAAGGTATCAACCTGCACCACCTCAGCCATAAAATGATTCACTTCGATATTCCGTGGTCGCTGATGGTATTCCAGCAGCGTAACGGACGTATTGACCGCTACGGGCAAAAACACCAGCCACAGATCCGTTACTTGCTGACTGAAGCCAGTGAACCGCAGATCAACGGTGATATGCGTGTGCTGGAAGTGCTGATCAATAAAGACGAACAGGCGCAGAAGAATATCGGCGACAGTTCCGAATTTACCGGCAAATTTACCCAGGAAGAGGAAGAAGAGCAGGTTGCTGAATTCATGATGCAGGACGATGGTGCCAGCCTGTTCGACGACCTATTGAATAGCAATGTCACTGAAAATACTGGAAACGACCTGTTTGGCGAAATCTGCAGCGCAGTGTCCAGCGATGCTTCGACCGTGACCGAAAGCGATATTAGTCTGTTTGATAATGAGCAGGCATACTGCGAAAAAGCGCTGGGCTATCTGAAGGCCAGGGGCCAGACCGTGCAATACGAGTTCTTGACTGATAACACCTTATCGCTGGTCGCACCGGAGGAGTTACGCCGTCGCTTTAACCAGTTACCGCCGGAAATTGCGCCGGAAAACTGGCAGCTTTATCTAAGCCAGGACAAAACCGTTATCACGGAAGCTATTTCACGTGCGCGCGGTGAGCAACACGCCTGGCCCGATGTGCAGTACCTCTGGCAAATCAACCCGGTCGTACAGTGGTTAGACGACAAAATTCAGTCCTCATTTGGTCGCCACCAGGCGCCGGTATTGCGCCTGCCGCACCTGTTTGAGCCTGATGAAGATCACTTCATCCTTTCCGGGCTGTTCCCGAACCGTAAGTCGCACCCGATGGTGAATCCGTGGCTGGTGGTGAGCTTTAACCGCGAAACGTTAAGCGGTAGCCTGCCTTTTGCTGAGTTCCTGAAACGACATCCGCAACTGAGAAGCAAACTGACTAACAGTGGCGGTAAAGATCGTAACCACCAGCGCCAGCAGGATCTGCTGGAAGCGGCAATCGTACATGCGCGGGATGTGTTTGTTCACGATCGAAATGCTTTTGAGGAGCATATCAATCAGCAGCTCAATGAACATCTGCAAAAGCTGGACGTTCTGCGTGGGCGTCAGCTGAGCCAACTGGAGCTGGATTTTGCCGATAATAAACAGCAGCTTTCAGTGAAACAGAGCCGCAAAGAACAACGTCAGCGAGAAATCGAACACAATTTTGACAGTTATATCCAATGGATTGAGGACACCATGACCACCGAAAAAGAACCCTACATCCAGGTTATTGCTGTAATCACCGGAGCGGAGGGCTAATCATGGCGCTGGTCGGTATTAATAACGAAAACGAATTTTACTCCAACCACTATCTGGGCGAAGTCTTTACCAGCGATATCCGCGATGTACTGGAACCCTGGATTAACCAGGAAAATGCCGCTCGTGAAGCTGAACGCGCTGCCCGTGAACAGGGCAAAGAGGTTGAGGCGGGCTACCGCGCGCCGTGGAACCAGCTTAACAGCCTGGCGACAGAGTTTTTCCGTAAACTCACTGAACATGAAAAACAGCGCCAGATCCCGCTGCGTCTAGCCGATCAGCACAGTCGCTGGCAGCCGCTGTTAAAGGCATTGGGTTATGAACTCAATCCGCACATTCAGATGCTGGATGACGATACGCCTTTGCCGGTACTGGCTCGTTACAACAGTACCGACGGCAGCCCGTGGCTGTGGATTGTTGAAGCACATGATCAGGATGAAGGAACGCTGGATCCGCTGGCGCTGTCGCTACTGACCGCGCAGTTTCCGGCAGATACCGATAAACATAAGCGCGACAGTCTGCGTAAAAAAGCCAACGGCGAATACCGCAGCTGGCAGGATCTGCTCTCCACGGTGGTCTTTACACAAAATGAACCGCCGCGTTTTGTGCTGCTGCTCGGTAACCGCCAGCTGTTATTGCTGGATCGTACTAAGTGGGCGCAAAACCGTCTGCTGCGCTTTGACTTTGAAGAAATTTTAAGTCGTCGCGAGATAGATACCCTGAAAGCGACGTCGGTGTTGCTACACAAAGATTCGCTGTTGCCAGGCAGCGGTGCGCCGTACCTCGATTCGCTGGATGACAATTCGCACAAGCATGCGTTTGGCGTGTCGGAAGATCTGAAATATGCCCTGCGTGAGAGCATTGAGCTGTTGGGCAATGAAGCGATGCGTTATCTCATCAACAACGAGCTGGCTTATTATACCGGAAAACGTGCTATTAACCCGGATGAGTTGAGCCGCGAATGCCTGCGGTATATGTATCGTCTGTTGTTCCTGTTCTATATCGAAGCGCGCCCGGAACTGGGCTATGCGCCGATGACCGCCAAAACCTATCTGCAGGGCTACAGCCTGGAAACGCTGCGCGATCTGGAGATGATCCCGCTGACCAGCGAAGAAGATCGCAACGGGCGCTACTTTCACGATAGCCTGAATATGCTGTTCAAACTGGTGCGTGACGGCTACAGCGGCGGCGTGAAAATGCAGAGCGACCTGGAGAGCGGCGACCAGATCACTATTCACAGCCATCAGTTCAGCGTGCCGTGTCTGGAAAGCCATCTGTTTGAAGCGAATAACACCCGTATTCTTAACCGTGTGGTGTTCCGCAACGAAACCCTGCAACAAATTATTCAGGCGATGTCGTTAAGCCGCCCGGGTAAAGGACGTTTTAATCGCCGGGGGCGTATCTCCTATCGCCAATTGGGTATCAACCAGTTAGGTGCAGTGTATGAAGCGCTGCTCTCCTATCGAGGATTCTTTGCCAGTGATGACCTCTACGAGGTGAAAAAAGCCGGAGAAGAGTTTAACGAACTGGAAACGGGCTACTTCGTCAGCAAAGACGAGATCGGCAAATACCACGACGACGAGAAGGTTTACGAAAAAGACGGCAGCCTGCGTATTCACCGTAAAGGCAGCTTTATCTATCGCATGGCCGGGCGCGACCGCGAAAAATCCGCCTCTTACTACACACCGGAAGTACTGACCCGCTCGTTAGTCAAGTATGCACTGAAAGAGCTGTTTAAAGAGCAGATTGATCCGATTACCGATCCGCATGCCAAAGCTGATGCCATCTTAAACCTCACCGTATGCGAACCGGCGATGGGCAGCGCGGCGTTCCTTAACGAAGCCATCAATCAGCTCGCGGAAGCTTACCTGTTCCACAAACAGCAGGCGGAAGGTCGCCGCATACCTCAGGATCGCTACACCCAGGAGCTGCAACGGGTGAAAATGTACATTGCCGATAACAACGTCTTCGGCGTGGACTTAAACCCGGTGGCGGTGGAGCTGGCTGAAGTGTCGCTGTGGCTGAACGCCATCAGCGGCGATGCATTTGTACCGTGGTTTGGCTACCAGCTGCACTGTGGCAACTCGCTGGTTGGCGCACGCCGTCAGGTGTTCAACAAGAGCGAGCTGACCTACAAAAAAGCGAAAGATCCGAGCTGGCTTAACAGCGAGCCAGCCGAGCTGGCGATGAATATTCCACGCGAAGAGAAGCAGATTTTCCACTTCCTGCTACCGGACAGCGGCATGGCCAACTACAGCGACAAAACCGTTAAGCAGCGCTATCCGGATGATTTCAAAGCGTTGGATAGCTGGCGCAAAGAGTTTACTAAAAGCTTTGCTCCACATGAGATTGTTGATGTGCAGCGCATCAGCGGCAAAGTGGAAGCGCTCTGGAACACGTTTCGTCAGCAACTGAAAGCTGAGCGCCAGAAAACCGCCGACAATTACCCGGTATGGCCTGCGGAAAATACGGCTCAAGTTCGCTCTTCTTTAAGCAGCAAAGATGAAACCTTCAGCGGCCGCCTCGAAGATAACAGTACCTATCAGAAACTGCGCTGGGTGATGGACTACTGGTGCGCGCTGTGGTTCTGGCCGATCGACAAAGCGGATGAACTGCCGGATCGCGGTATGTGGCTGATGGAGATGGAGACTCTGCTCGACGGTATTGTCGTCACGGAAAGAGTGATAGAAAGTACAGAACAGGCCACCGGCGATCTGTTTGCCGACGAGGGCATGGTGCGTGAAGAGTCTTCGCTGTTTTCCGGTGCAGGTCGCCTGAAAACCGATGTGCTGTTCCGCCATTTGCCGCGTCTGGCGATTGTTGATGCGCTGAAAAAGCAGCACCGTTTCTTCCATTGGGATCTGGAATTCTGCGATCTGTACGCCGAGCGTGGTGGTTTTGACCTGATGCTTGGAAACCCGCCGTGGCTGAAAGTGGAATGGCAGGAAGCGGGTGTGCTGGGCGACTACGAGCCGGAGTTTGTTCTAGGCCGATTGAGTGCTTCGAAGTTGGCGACATTGCGTCATGAAACCTTCAATCGAATTCCGCTGCTCGAAAATGCCTGGCGCAGCGAGTATGAAGGCTGCGAAGGGATGCAAAACTTCCTGAATGCGCAGCAGAACTACCCGGTGCTGCGTGGCGTGCAGACTAATCTGTATAAATGCTTCCTGCCGCAGGCATGGCGCTTAGGGGCGCAGAAAGGCGTGGCAGGTTTCCTGCACCCGGAAGGAATTTATGATGATCCAAAAGGTGGGCAGCTGCGTGCGTCGGTATATCCGAGGCTGAGGGCGCATTTTCAATTTCATAATGAATTGAGCCTTTTTGCCGAGGTTCATCATGCAACGATGTTCAGTATCAATATCTATGGACCGCAGAAAATAAAGCCGTCCTTTATTAACATGTCAAATGTTTACGCAGTAAGCGCTATTGATGCCTCGTTTGAACACAACAACGCTGGTCCTGTTCCGGGTATCAAAGATGAGCAGGAAATTGAAGGCAAAATCAAAGTTTCCTGGAATACATCGGGCCATCGTTCACGGCTAATTCATATTGGTTTAAAGGAGCTCTCTTTATTTGCTCGTCTGTATGACAGCGAAGGAACTCCTGCATGGCAGGCTCGTTTACCAGCTTTGCACGCAGAACAACTTGTTGCTGTGCTGGAAAAGTTTGCTAATCAGCCGAAGAGATTAGGTGATTTGCAGGGGCAGTATCTGTCTCTGGAAATGTGGCACGAAACAAACCAGCAGAAAGACGGTACTATTGAACGTAAGACGCAGTTCCCTGAGGATGCATCACAATGGGTATTATCTGGCCCGCACTTCTTTGTTGGGACGCCGTTCTACAAGACTCCACGCCAAAACTGTACGTTAAACAGCGATTATGACTGCCTGGACCTGCTAACATTGCCCGACGATTACCTGCCGCGCACTAACTATATGCCAGCATGTGATGTGCAGGAGTATGCCAAACGTACTCCACGCATTACTTGGACTGAACCGGGTGAAGATGAACCGAGAAAGGTGACGGATTATTATCGTTACGTTGCCAGAAAAATGCTGAGCCAGTCTGGGGAAAGAACTCTAATTCCAACGCTTATACCACCTGCAGTAGGGCATATAGATGGTTGTTTTTCGGCGGTTTTCAGCGATACTCATCGCCTGACATTATTTACAACGGCATCACTGTCCATTGCATTTGATTTTTGGGTTAAAAGTACTGGTAAATCAAACTTTAGAGATGAATTACTAAAACTGATGCCTTTGGTCTGCGAAGCTGGAAGGCAGTTAGTCGCACGTGGCTTAACATTGATGGGTGTAGGTACCGCTTATGCTAATCTCTGGCAATCCTGCTACACCCCAGAATTCAACACCCAACGCTGGAGCCGCGATCTCCCACAGCTCCCTCAGAATTTCTTCGCCAATCTGACCCCAGAGTGGCAGCGTAACTGCGCTTTACGCTCCGACTACAGCCGCCGTCAGGCGCTGGTGGAAATCGACGTGCTGGTGGCGCAGGCGCTAGGGTTAACTCTCGAAGAACTACTTACTATCTATCGCGTTCAGTTCCCGGTCATGCGTCAGTACGAAGCGGACACCTGGTACGATCAAAACGGCCGCATTATTTTTACCCCAAGTAAAGGCCTGGTGGGCGTTGGCCTGCCGCGTACCGCGCGTAAAGCTGACCTGAAAAACGGTTTTGTCTTTGATGTCGACAGCCCGGACTGGACCGGTGGCGACTGTACCGATCAAGCCATCGGCTGGGATGATGTCAAGCATTTTCAAACCGGCACTGTTAGCGCCACTTTTGATGATTATACCCGCAGCGATGAAGGCGAGCGCCGAACCGTCGTCTGGCAGGCACCTTTTATCAAACCTGACCGTGAAGACGATTATAAAGTGGCCTGGGCATTCTTTGCACAAGATAAGGAGAGCGCCTGATGCTGCCTTCCGTTGTTAGTCGGCAGGTTGCCGACAGCGTTGCTTCCTTTTTACGGGCTGCCTTTCCGCTTAACAGCCCGCTGTTTAACGGTGAAGAAAACAATAACGTCTCTATGCTGGAGCAATTTCTGTCCCAGCCGGAAACGCTGCTGAAAGGGCCGTATCTTTCCGCTCAGCTGCCGTTTCGTAAAAGTGACTTACCGCTGAACTTCTTCCCTTACCTGACGCTGCCGTTCCCACCGCACGCGCATCAGGCGCAGGCGTTTCAGCGCCTGGGTATCGAGACGCCTCAGCCGACGCTGGTGGCGACCGGGACGGGTTCCGGTAAAACGGAATGTTTTATGTTCCCGCTGCTTAACCATTGTTCGGGGGCATCAGAGGCCGGTGTTAAAGCGATCATCATTTATCCAATGAACGCCCTGGCAACCGATCAGGCCAGCCGTTTCGCTAAAACCATCGCCAGCGATCCGCAACTACATGGCAAAGTGACTGTCGGGCTGTTTGTCGGCGACAGTGAAATCGAGCCCAGCAAAAAGATGTCTGCGGATAAAGTCATCACCTGCAAACATACCCTGCGCGAGAACCCACCGGATATCCTGCTGACCAACTATAAGATGCTGGATTACCTGCTGATGCGCCCCGGCGATCAGAAGCTCTGGCGCTATAACCAGCCAGGGTCACTGCGTTATCTGGTGGTGGATGAACTGCATACGTTTGATGGTGCGCAGGGGTCGGATCTGGCCTGTCTGGTGCGCCGCTTAAAGCATCATATCGGTGTTGATGACAAGCGTTTTGCCTGTGTGGGAACGTCGGCTACCGTAGGTGACGAACTGGGGCAACTACTCGATTATGCGAAAACGATCTTTGATCAGCCGTTTAGCGATGACGCGGTTATTCGCGAAGATCGCTACACGGCGGCAGAGTATCTGCAAGGTTATACCATCGAGTACAGTCAGTATCCGGGACAGGATGTCAGCGCGGCGCTGGATCCGCAAACGTACGCCAGCCCGGTAGATTATCTGAACGGACAAATTCCGCTGTGGTTCCCGAATAGTTCACTGCAATTACCTGCCGATCTGGACAGCGATCGCGGACGTGAAAAGCGTATTGAGTTGGGCTCACTGTTACGTCGCCACAGTATTCTGCATGTGCTGCTGGAGGATTTGCAGGGCGGTATTTTGTCGGAACAGCAGTGCCTGGAAAATCTCCAGGTGATGCTGGCGGAAAGCGCCGGGCATGCAACCCGCGTGCTGCAAAGCATTCTGGCACTAATTGCCCAGGCACGCCTGGAGGTTCCAGAAAAACAGGAAGATCGGGAAAAGCGCCTACAGGCGAATAAAGCACGCCCCGTTCTGCCTTTTGTGCAACTACGTTCTCAGCTGTGGTTGCGCGAGATGCGCCGCCTGGTCGCCAGCGTGTCAAAAACACCTGAGCTTGTTTTTGCTGATGATGTCGCGGTGGAAGATCGCGAACATTATCTTCCCGTTATTCACTGTCGTGACTGCCATGCTACCGGGTGGGCGAGCCTGCGCCATGGTCAGAGCGTTCAACTCGAAACTGATCTGGACGGTATTTATCGTCAGTTCTTCGAAAAAGGCCGTTCTATTGTACTGGCCTTCCCGGATAACAA
The DNA here is from genome assembly GCF_003182475.1 of Mangrovibacter plantisponsor. Taxonomy (GTDB): domain Bacteria; phylum Pseudomonadota; class Gammaproteobacteria; order Enterobacterales; family Enterobacteriaceae; genus Mangrovibacter; species Mangrovibacter plantisponsor. Next base: position 13,398 of record NZ_QGTS01000025.1, on the reverse strand, counting down.
CGATAAACCTGTCAGCGGTGTTCACCAGAAGCTGTGCCCTTCCTGTTTAAAGCTCAATAAGCAATCTAACGTGCAGTGCGGGCATTGTGGCCATACTGGTCTGCTACAAGTACTTATCCCGGATATGCTCAAAGAGCGTAAGGATGAGCTGGAATTTGCCAACGAATGCCCGTACTGCAACAGCAAACAGGGTATTTCGATTCTTGGGTCACAGGCAGCCAGCCTGTCGGCGGTGATGATCCATCAGCTTTATGGCAGCCAGTTCAACGAACATAAAAAACTGATTACGTTTTCTGACTCGGTACAGGATGCCGCACACCGCGCCAGTTTCTTTACCGCCCGAACCTGGCCGTTGATGGTACGCGGACAAATCGCCAGCGTGTTGGGTGAAAAAGAAACGTTACCGTTGGATGCCTTTGCGACACGTGTCTGCCAGCAGACGCGTGAACGTTCACCGGATGATGCTCATTTTGCCGCGAGCTTCATCGCGCCCAACATGCAGTGGATGAACGATTACCAGACGTTGAAGAACGAAGGCCAACTGGCAGTGAGTTCCGATTTACCGGAGCTGGTTTCTCTTCGTCTCGACTGGGAGGTATACAGCGAATTTACCCTACGCGCACGAATTGGACGTACGCTGGAGGCCACCGGTTACGCAACTGCAGGAATTGATGTTGCACGTTTCAATTCAGCGATAACGGCGCTTCACCAACAGCTTGTCGAAGAGCTGGGTGATGAAATGGTTGGGGTCAGCGTTGAGCAGGTGGCACACCTGGTGATTGGCGTTCTTTGGCATCAGCGGCAGGCGGGAGCTGTTCTGCATCCGGCTTTCGAAAGTTATCGTCGTGAGGGCAAGACCTTTATGATGACGCAGAAGGAGCGAACTTCACGCTATATGCCATCTATTGGTCCGAAAACGCGTAAACCGGCCTATGCCTCGTTTGAAAAAATAAATGGCTTCCATCGCCTGATTGGTGCGAAATCCAACCCCAGCTGGTATCAGCATTGGATCAACCGAACGCTCAGCAACGGCAATAATCTGTTTATCAGCAGCCTGGCCGAGACGGTTTTACGACGTCTGTTTGCGACACTAAAAATGGCCGGGTTGGTAAAAGACTTTGACACAAAAGGCAAAGAAGCTTGGGGGCTAGTACCTTCAGCGCTGGTAGTGAGCCGAGATGTTGTTCAGCTAAACTGCTCTTGCTGTCGTGAGGTTGTTCGGGCACCGGCCGATCAGGGGTGGCACTGGCGAAACGCTCCATGTCTTTCTCTGCGCTGTGAAGGCCGCTATCAGGAAACTGAAAATACAGTGACCTGGCACTGGGATAATATGGACATCGCTCGTGTTCAGGGGGCAGAGCATACCGGATTACTGAGCCGTGAAGATCGTGAGGCTACGGAACAATCGTTCTACCGCGGTAATCAGCCATGGAATATCAACCTGCTTTCGGCAACACCGACTCTGGAGATGGGTATCGATGTGGGTGACCTTTCTACGGTATTACTCTGTTCTGTTCCACCCGCGCAGGCTAATTACTTACAGCGTATTGGTCGTGCCGGGCGTAAAGACGGCAATGCACTTAACATCACGGTGGCTGAGGGGAACCCGCACGATCAGTTCTTCTTTGAAGAGCCTCTGGAGATGATGCAAGGGCAGGTACAGGCCCCTGGTGTGTTCCTGAACGCAACGGCTATCCTGGAGCGTCAGCTGGCCGCATTCTGCATGGACAACTGGGTGAAAACCGGCGTCCCGGCATCTGCTATCAGCAAAAACGTGAAGCAGATGCTGGACGAGCTGGAGTTTGGACACAAGTCTGGGTTCCCTTATAACTTCCTGCGTTATGTTGAACAACATCATGCGGATATTGCTCAGCAGTTCTCGTCCATCTTCCCGGATCTTACGGAAGACACTCGTCTACAGTTACTGTCATATTTGCAAGGGGCATCAGGGCAGCGTTCTCTGGTTCAACGTATCGAACAAGCATTAAAACTGCTGGTGGAAGATCGCAAATCGTTGCGTTCCCGGATTGATAAACTCAAGCGCAGTATCGACAAGCTGGAGAGCGATCCGCACGATCAAAACTTTGACAGCGATATGCGCGAGTTGACTTCGGAACGTCAGGCGCTGATGGCCCTGGTGAACCAGATCAATAACAAGCAAACGCTTAATTTCCTCACCGATGAAGGATTACTTCCCAACTATGCCTTCCCGGAGGCCGGTATTACGCTGCGTTCTGTGCTGTGGCGGCGTAAAGACGGTGGGGAGACGCGTGAGTATCAGAACACGACCTACGAATACGAACGTCCGGCATCAACGGCGCTGGCTGAACTGGCCCCGTTGAATAACTTCTATGCGGGCGGGCATAAAGTTGAAATCGAACAGATTGATCTTAAATTGTCTGAGCCTGAAAACTGGCGTATTTGCAGCCACTGTAACTACAGCGAGAATATCGATCAGACCGGCGATCAGCATAAATACTGCCCTAAATGCGGCACACCAGGTTGGGCTGATGCCGGACAAAAAACGACGTTACTGAAGCTTCGCCAGGTTTATGCCCGCTCAAGCGCCCGGGACAGCCAGATCAGTGATGAGAGCGATAGCCGAGAACCGGCATTCTTCCAGCGACAGCTGCTGGTCAGCTTCGAAAAAGAGGATGTATCGGCCGCTTATGCCATTGATGAAGGAGAAATCCCGTTTGGCTTTGAGTTTTTGAGCAAAGTGACTCTGCGAGATATCAACTTTGGCAAAATGGCGGATGATGCCAATGAACTGATGATCGCAGGAGAGGCAAAGAAACGCACCGGGTTTAAAGTTTGCCTCGGCTGCGGCATGGTGCAGCGCCCTCGCGATCATGAACCTCGTCATGACCTGAGCTGTAAATATCGCGCTGAACCCGAAAAAGCGAAGTTTGAAGATTATCTCTACCTTTATCGCCAACTGGAATCTGAGGCATTGCGTATCCTGCTGCCGGTAACCAGCTACAGTAACGATCGCGTGGTGGAAGCCTCCCTGGGGGCAGCCATTCAGCTTGGGCTTAAACATTACTTCAAAGGTAACGTGGATCACCTGAAAGGCGTGGTGTATCGCGAGCCTGAAAATGAGGGCGAATCCTGGCGTCAGTATCTGGTGATTTACGACACCGTACCAGGGGGGACCGGCTCACTCAAAGAATTGATGCGTACACCTGACAACCTGCTGAAATTACTTGAGCTGGCCTACAAGGCGTTAGTGGAATGCAGCTGCAACCATGATACGCATAAAGACGGCTGTTATCGCTGTGTTTACGCTTACCGTGACCGCGGGCGTATGAAGTATGTATCAAGAGATCAGGCGCGTCTCTTACTGGCGAAAATCCTGAAGGCCAGTGCTGCTATACGCGTTATTGATTCCATCAAAAACATTTCGCTTGATGCCATGATGGGGAGTGAACTGGAAAAAAGGTTCATTCACTGCCTGCAGGATAACAAAAATCTTCTCGTGAGCCGGAGTTATGCCCATCAGAACGCAGGCTGGATTATTAATACCCGTACAGAACCGGCGATGAGCTGGCATCTCAAAGCACAGGTTGATTTAGGGGTTAAAGAAGGGGTAGGCATCCTTAGCCGACCAGATTATGTGCTCTATCCTCTGATGCAGTCAGAAAAGATAAAACCGGTAGCAATTTTCCTTGATGGTTTTGCTTTTCATAAAGATAGCGTGTCGGATGATGTCCAAAAACGGCAGGCGATTAAAGACAGCGGTAATTTTTGGGTATGGACAGTGACCTGGGCAGACCTTCAAGAACAAGGTATTAAACATGTACAGAATGTCATGGGGCTTGGTCATAACCCGAATATGAAACAGCCTAAGTTTTATGACCCGTTCCATGATACAAACTTTGCGACACTTGAAGGTTCATTCAGGGAGAGAAACAGTTTTGCACTGCTACTCGATTATCTCTCTGATCCCGGTAATAAAACTCTACTATGGCAGAAAATGGCCGCTGCCTACGCCTGGGTGTGGCTGGATCCTAAAAAGTCGCAGGATAGCGGAGCCAAACAAAAGTACGCCTATGAAATGCAGGAGAACGCACCCGCTTATCGGTTGAATGCACTTTTGCCTGATGAACCATTTGTATTTGGTGGTTTACTGGATAGCTGTAGTTCATCACAACAGTTCATTGAGCTGGCAGCTGTTGTACCGCAACAAGCCATTAAATCAACGACAAGTATTGAACAAATGCGAAATTTGTTGAGGCTGCATATTTGCTTTGACGATCGTTATTCGCAGGATGATGGCTATGAAGCCGGATTTAACGGTTTCTGGTGGATGGTGAATTTACTGCAGTTCCTGCCAGATATGACATTCACCAGCCGTAAAGCGGTCCATTTACCGCAGAAGCCTGAAGCGGTAAAAATGCAGACTTCGGTGGTAGTGGATATTCAGCCTGACGAGAGCTGGGCGGAGATACTTGAGTTTGGTTTATTGAGCGCAGAAGAAATCGCTTTGCTTCAGTCGTTATCACTATCGGCACCGACAGTCGGATATGAATTGCAGGATGACGATGGCGAAATTATTGCAGAAGCCGATCTCGCCTGGCCATTACAAAAGCAAGTCTTGATTATCGATAATCAAGGCTTTACTGCTTTATTCGAAAGTAAGGGTTGGCACGTTGCATTCGGGCCAATTGATGAAAATACATTGCAGTATCTGTCCGGAGGTGACAAATGACGATTCCAACGCCAAAGGTGGCACTTTCTGATGGTTTTCTGGGGGCTTTTGCGCGGATTCCTAAAGCGCAGCAAAAAAAGGTCCAGGAATTCATCTCTAAGTTCCGCCAGGATCCGACGAGTAATGGGCTGAACTACGAAAAGATCCACGATGCACGCAGCAATAATGTGCATTCCGTGCGTATTGACCAAACCTACCGGGGGATCGTCCTGAAACCTGAGCAGGGTGCTCTGTATATGCTGATGTGGGTGGATAAGCACGACGAAGCCTACGACTGGGCGCGGCGACACGAATGTGCGATTCACCCGGTAACCGGTGCGATTCAGGTGATTGATACCAGCTATATCAAACCTACCCCCGAGCCGACTGTTGTTGATAAACCCAAACTCTTTGCTGCGTATACGGCAGAGCAGATCCTCGCGCTGGGTGTTCCTCCTGTGTTTATTGAGCAGGTGATGGCTCTTGTGGATACCACAGGGCTGAATCAGCTGGAAAGCGTGATGCCTGCGGAAGCCTGGGAACCCCTACACTGGCTGGCAGAAGGTCTGGATTACCAGGAAGTGCTGGAGGAGTTTAACGATCACCGTGATGAGCCTGTTGATACCAACGACTTTATTGAGGCAATTGAGAGAAGTAAACGTCGCTTCCATGTCGTTGAAAATGAACAGGAGCTACTGCAAATGCTCAATGCGCCACTGGAAAAATGGCGTGTATTCCTGCACCCGAGCCAGCGAAAACTGGTGGAGTCGCCAGCAAATGGTCCGGTGCGAGTATTAGGTGGTGCAGGCACGGGAAAAACAGTTGTTGCGATGCATCGTGCACGTTGGTTATCCCAACGCCTGGCCGATAAACCCGGTAAAAAAGTTCTGTTCACAACCTTCACCCGTAACCTGGCGGCGGATATTCGCGTCAACCTCCAGCGTTTGTGTAGCCGTGAGGAGATGGCGCGTATTGAAGTTGTTAACATTGATGCCTGGATGAGCGAGCAGCTTAAACGCCATGGATATGACTTCCGCGTGGTCTATGACAGCGATGAAGGGCGACGTAAATGCTGGAACTATGCCTTGCAGCAAGTCCCTGCTGAATTGGGATTACCGGATAACTTTTATTCTGAAGAGTGGCAACGTGTTGTTCAGCCGAATGCGGTTTACAGCCGTCAAGAATATCTGAAGGTGAGCCGTATTGGTCGTGGCACGGCGTTATCCCGTATTCAGCGTGCGAAAATCTGGCCTGTGTTCGAAGAGTTCCGGGCACAAATGGCTCGAGCCAAACTGCGAGAGATGGGTGATGCCATGCATGAGGCTATCATTCTGTTTAAAGAAAAACAGGTGCAATTGCCTTATAGCAGTATCGTAGTCGATGAAGCTCAGGATATAGGCGCACCGGCCTTTACCCTTATTCGTAGCCTGGTTCCAGAGTCTCCTAACGATCTTTTTATCGTGGGTGATGGACATCAGCGTATTTACCGCAATAAAGTCGTTTTAGGCCAGTGTGGAATTAACGTACGTGGGCGCCGTAGTAAAAAACTTAAAATTAACTACCGGACTACAGAAGAGACGCGACAGTTTGCTGTCGGGTTGTTAACCGGCGTTAAGGTTGACAACCTGGATGGTGAAATTGATGCCAGCAACGATTATTTATCATTGCTTCATGGTGAAAAACCCATGATCACTTATGCTTCAGATTTTAAAGAAGAGGCGGCGACGATTACCAAGCAAATTCAGGCGTTGTTAGCCAATGATGTTCGTTCCCAGGATATCTGCATTACCGCTCGTACGAAGCATGCTTACGAGCGTTATGCTGCTGCTCTGAATGATGCTGGAATCGAGACCTATAATTTAGGTCAGGATAGTGGTGATAGTGATCAACGCCCTGGTGTGCGTATGGCAACTATGCACCGCATTAAAGGGCTAGAGTTCCAGTATGTGTTCCTTGCGGGTATCAACGATGGCGTCGTGCCGGAAGTTAAAGCCATAGCATCTGATGATCCTGTTGAACAACGTGATGCATTATTTAATGAACGTGCTCTACTCCATGTTGCAGCAACCCGTGCGGTAAAAGGGCTGTTTGTTTCATCTTACGGTAAACCTAGTATCTTACTGGAGCCCGAAAGCGAGTAATCCAGCCAGATAACCAGAAGCTACAGCTTCTGGTTATCTGCATTTTAGTACTAATCAATATCGGCCATTTATTTGCTGATTTGGTCAGTGCCAGGAAAGAAAGTGGAACATTGAAGGGCTTTCGCAGTGCATTGATTGCGTGTTGTTAGCCCTGTGGGCATAAGCGACTGACGCAACGATATGTACATCGAGAAATTTCTGACTGAATATGATGACTCGCTAACGGGTGAGCTGAATGTTGATCCGCTTGGGCAATTAGTCATCTGGTCGTCCTGGGGACAGGACATCTTTCATAGCCGTATTACTTCTATCGCAAATGATGTACGGCAATACACGCTGAATCTGCTGCATCACAGCGTATTGCGCCAGATACTGGTCGATGAAAAGCTGCAAACTTCAGGCGCGATGAAAGGTCTGTATCCCAAAAAGCAATTACAGGAGTTTAGAGTTGCCTGTCTGATCCATCTGGAAAATATCTATATCTACTCTATGCTGGCGGCTGAAAACAGAGGCGTCACTCTCACTGGTGTGCAGGGTATTAATAAAGCCCGACCTAAATGGAACGCTTCAAATAAAAATCCTCAGATATTTTTTGGTCATGAAAAAAGTAGTGAGTTACTGACTAATCAGATCGCTCTTGGTACCAATGGTCGCTATAAATCGCCAATGATGAAAATGCAGTTTTTCTCTGCTGATTATCATTATGATCTACCGGAAAACAAGCCTGTGTGGCAAGCCGCAGAGGCATTTATTCGAAATGTACCAGAGCTGAAAGAATTACATGCAGCGGCCATAACTTATATGCAATCGCTAATGCAGGTTTCGCATAAGCGCGATTTGAACCCATTTTACGAAGATATTCCTGTCGGCCTAAAAAAGGCGTATGTAAAGGCATTCCGCGATCCGAAAATGGTCGGGGATTATTCGCGGGAATTTTGGCTACAAAGAACGGGGTTAGATAAATATGCGGCAGGTGCTATTTATCGGGTACTCAAGCAGGAGCGTTCGGATGAGTTAGAGCTTACAGATGCTGAAGTTTTCAAACGTGCCATGCAAGAGGCAAAAAGTGTGCCTGAAATGAATGAAAGTGACCTCATGGCGTTACAACATATCAGTCAGGCGGAGCCATTTTTATCCCTGATCGACCTGATGTTTTCAGGCTTACGCCGACAGAGTCGTCAGACATTGGCAGAATTTCGTCAATTCTGGCAGTCGCGTGGTCTGACGGAACTTGATCTGCCACAAAGGGCGGCTCAGCTTCTGGAAAATGATGTGCTCCTTTCCTCGCTTTCCGGTACGCCCGACAGACGATTTAGGCAACTATTAGCACTGGCCAGTATGCCGTCGCTGGAAGATCAGGTTCGAGGCTTGCTGGATTATCATCACAAGATAATGGAGACGAGGGGGCAGTTCCCGTGGCTCATGCTTGAAGGGGATGATATTTTGCTGCAGGTACCACCATGTTCGCTACGCGAAGATCGTCAGAATAGCGACTGGGTAAACCGTTATTATCTACCACAGTTCAGACATTTGCTGAACGGTTTATGGGGGCATTCTGCATGAAGCTGTTAGATGTCTTCAAAAAGCAAATTGCTGATATGGGAATGTTGAAACGTGTCTGGCTCACCACCTTTAATCTGGATATCTCTTTTGTTGAAACGTGGGTACTTCCTGCGGTGTTGGGTATGGACCCGCCCGTTAGTCGTATGGATTACGAAGGTCTGCAGCGTGCGCTGAATGAGAGTGGTATTGATTTCCGCATCTACTGCGATCCGCGCATGATTGCGAAAGAAAAGCCGAAACGTACCTCCATTGCGGTATATCCGGTGTCGGTGCGTAAGCTGGCTCAAAGCGAAGAGTCTTATCTGGATAAAGAGCGCGGGCTGTTTCACCCAAAAGTATTTTATCTCGAAGATCACTACAGAAAGATTATTGTGGGTGCGGGCAGTGCCAACCTTACGCTTAGTGGGTGGGGGCGAAATCAAGAAACTGTGGATTTTCGTTGTGTTGCAAGTAATGCCCAATACCAGCAGGTAAAACGATTTTTTACCACAATTGATAACAGTCTGAATGACGAAGAATTTTTCCCAACCCGTCGCAAGTTTCTCGGTGATGATCCTGACTGGTCATTTATTCACAGTCTGGCTGGTTGCACACTGCTGGATGCATTAAAAAACGGCGGTGAGATTCATACACTCAGTGTTTGGTCGCCTTATCTTGCTGAGGATTTAGCAGGGTTTATCGACAATATTGGGCATGAAATGCTCGTAGAACTGGTTCCGGATTTGGTTGAGGGACGTTATATCCGCACTCGATGGAGTGACAGTATTCAGGCAATGATTACAAATAAAAAGCTTACCGTGTATCGCTCTCCAGTGCCCAAGGACGATAGGGCATTGATGACCCACGCCAAGCTCTGGCTGGCGAAAAGCATTACCGGTACGCAACTTGCCGTGGGGTCCTGGAATTTCACCAACCCGGGTTGCAGCAGCTTACCTGAGGCAAACTGGAATGTAGAAGCGGGAATTGTGCATGCGGTCTCTCGTAACACCACGATTTGCGGCAAAGAATGGGATGATGTTAATGAAGAGAATTTCGCCAGTGAATCATTGTTGGAGGAAGAGGCGCTGGAGCCGGATGAACTTCTACCTTTCGATCTGACCGTTATTTTTGACTGGACTCGATGTGAGTATCAGATTTCCGGGCAATGGTTCGGTGGTAAGCCTGTGTCAGGTTATCAACTAATATTGCCCGGTATCAACGGGGCAAATGAATTGGTATGGAAAGCTACCGGTATAGGTCTGAAATCGCCCCGGCAATTGGCGGTATTAAAAAGCAATGCCGTATTGGATAACCCCTTTTATACCCTTCGTAGAATTGGAATAACCGACTGGCAGGGCATGATCGTTGAAAGCGGTATTGAACACCGGCGTGCGTTGAGCTTTAAGTCGCTAGATGACTTACTTAACAGCTATCTGAATTCAGCGGATCCCGCATTGAGCGATCGCCTTATGCTGCGCTGTGCTGGAGCGCAGGATGAAGAGCAAAGTGAGGGGATGGCGCAAGTCATGAATTTAGATGCCACTAGCTATTTCCGCCTCTTTCAGGCTATCCAACAACGGCGCAACTGGTTAGCAGACGCGGACGATGGCACTCAGCTGTATCGTCGTTTGTTCAGTGAACCTGGTTGCTTACAGGAATTGGCTGAAATAGCCAGGGAGCGTATAAGTCAACCGACTCAGCCAGTATTTAACTGGTTTCTGGCCCAAGAAGTTAACACTCTGGCCGCTCTGGCAAGAAAGCGTGTTAAAAGCATCCGTCACAAACAAGGGGCTGAAGCCATATCTGTGGCAGTGCACTTGTGGGAGTCTCTACAGGTTGCAATTCCACCTCTAACTAGCGATGCCGCTAGCCTGCGTTATCTCGCAGCTATCAGGAAAGACTGTAGTTATGGCGAATAAGTTAAAACAGATCATTACTCCGGTTGAGGTTTCAGCCGTGATGAATTTCGATGCGACTGATATGCACTGGCAGTATCAATCCGGTGCTTCCAGCATGGCGGCGAAGCAGGCAGAAGGGGTGGCTGGGTTGTGGAATTTGCTGAGTAAACAACACTTGGCACTTCTCGCCGATGAGGTTGGCATGGGTAAGACCTATCAGGCGATGGGAGTAATGTTGTTGTTATGGCAGGCAAAACCTGATGCACGCATTCTGGTTATGACACCTAACAGGACGCTCTGTGATAACTGGGAGAGAGAATTTAGTATTTTCACAGAGATACACTATCGGCCTGAACATAATGCCTTTACCTCTTTAGAGGGTAAGACAAAATATGCCCCACAAGTTCATGGCAGACTGGCGGAGCTGGCGGCTGCGGTGGAGAAAAAGTCTCACCATTTTTACCTTACTTCTATCCATTCACTAAGCGGTCTGGTCCCTCCAGATGAAAAAGAAGATGCCCTGAATGCTGCCGCGTCTTATGGCGTGTTATATCGTCAGCAGATTAAGCAATCTCTTGGAAAAGGAGGGTTTGACTTAATTATAATCGATGAGGCTCATTACTTTCGTAACCGAAGCGGATCACAGCGCGCCGCCGCCGCTCAGGCCTTCTTTGGTGATGCGCAGGACCGGTTGGGGAGTAATGTACTGCTGTTGACGGCAACCCCTAATCACTCAGCATCGCGAAATCTTTATGACATATTTAGCTACTTCAGTGATATGCCAAAACGTTATGCAGAGGATGATGTCCGTGCGCTAATGAATGATTTTGCCATCCGCCGATTGCGCAAAATGCAGGGTAGAGAGAGCAGCCATAGCAAATATGAATATCGTCATGAGCGCGCTAGCATTTCCAGTTTTACTAATAAGATGGATGCTGAGTTGTTTTTTGCTCTATATCAGAAACAACTCGTGGTTCAACTGGACAAAGAGAAAAAGGCAGGTGGCGGCAGGCGCATGCTATATGGCTATCTTGAAGGGTTTGAATCAACGGGCAGTACCGTCAGTGAGCGGGATAATAGTAGTGATGAAGAGGGGCAAATCCATAATGACTTCAACCACGCGCCGGATTCTGCTCTGCTCAATAACTTGACCCGGCAGTTTCACGATATCTATCACCGCTTTCCAGATCACCCGAAATACGACGCGCTGGTCGATGCCTGCTTTACCAGTGATCCGTTCAAGCAGTCTCAGCCGCTACATTGTAGTAAGCATTTGGTTTTTGTTCGTCGAATACCATCTGTGCGCGAAATTACTCAGCGCATCAACGCACGTTATGATGAAATAATGGCTGAGCGATTGATGAATGTCTGGCAGCTACCTGCAAAGTCGCTGGCAGAATGGCGAGAGTCGGGTTGGTCCCGAGATATTTTTGTTAAGCTTTTATCGGAAAAATCCAATGAAAAGCCCGATTTCGATGAGCATATGCTGGAGGACGGGGAGACAGATGAGCCTGAAACGGATAACGACCTAAAGCTTTCAAGTAAAATTGCCGAGCTATTTGTTATGAAGAAAACTGGCCTGCGTAGTACCGACTGCGCCAACGTTAGTTTGCGTTTCCGTCGCCCTGAAAGCCTCTTTTCTTTATTTCTTGAACCTGCATTGGATGGTACGACCGGGACCTATCATTATCATTACCGCAAAGAGTCTGGTGAACGTCAACGTGACAGCTATGGTGATGCCGCGAGAGATGCCCGGCTGCAGCAATCGACATCAACTCAGAAAATCAAATATATCACTGCTTTGCCCACAGCCTGGGGATTGATGTTTCATGAGCTGCCGCGACCAGCAAAACAGCAATTGATTAAGTGGCGTGACCAGCCTAACGGTATGGCAATTATTGAGAATTTTGCCAACTATCTTCGCACGGGTTACCTGTTTGCCAGCCCTGTGATCATTGAGCTCTATTGCTGGTTTACAGAGTTCAACCGTCGACCTCAAATAGGTGAGGTCCAGCAGCGATATCAGCATTTTGTAGAATGGGTCACCCCAAAATTGAATGGATCACTGATGCTACGTTATTTTGTGGCTGCCATTGAAACTTTCGAAACGCTATGCGTGAAAATTGTTGGTCAGAAACTAGATAATACTCAATATACTTGGCGCGAGTTCACTAGCTTGAGTAGCCCTGGTTGGTATGCCAGCGGGCAGTCACAAAATCGTGAACGCTTAATTCGTGGATTTAATTCACCTTTCTTCCCTAATGTGCTGGTAGCAACCTCTGTGTTGCAGGAAGGGGTGAATCTTCATCTTCAATGCCATCAAGTTCATCATTATGGCATCGCCTGGACTCCTGGTGATAACGAGCAGAGGAATGGACGGGTTGATCGCCTCTTTGGTCGAATCAATACAATGCTACAAGTTCAGGGGGCGGCTGAGATGATTATCAATTATCCCTACCTTGCAGGTACCTTCGACCAGGATCAGTTGGCTTCATTTATACGCCATAAACACAGTGTTGAAGATAAGTTAGATAGTTGCGAGCTGGAGGATTTTGACAGCGAAATTGATATTCAGGAGGATCCTCAAGGTTGGCAAAAATGGTTACGACAACCTTGTAAGGATAAAGATAAAGAAGATCCTTACCCAGCCAAGTTTGATCAGTAGTGTTTATTGTGTATGTGGTAATAATATATCAGGTGGTTACGAGCAGTTTTTTGCAGGGAACTGTTTTAAATAGAAACTGGGGTCACAACACCACAGGTCAGGCAGTATTTTTTTCCATCGCAATCATTTTTACATAAAACGCAGTGCCAGAAAAAAACAGTGGTGCAGACACCAGCTCTGCCAGCATAAATCTCAGTTTTCTTTGTCGGCAATCTGATCCTCCCCACCATTAGTGGACACGCAACTAAGTGAGTAAACTCTCAAGTAAGAGGTGATTACTCATGACAAAACCAGCATCAACCAGCAAAACGGCACGTAAACAGTACACCCCCGAATTCCGCGATGAAGCCCTGAAACTCGCTGAACGCATCGGTGTTGCTGCCGCCGCTCGTGAACTCAGCCTGTATGAATCCCAGCTCTACAACTGGCGCAGTAAACAACAGCAACAGATGACCTCCTCAG
>NZ_QGTS01000024.1 GCF_003182475.1 Mangrovibacter plantisponsor | reverse complement strand
TTCGGCTGGCTGAGATTATCCTCTGCGGAGGATACCAGCATTATTCTGTTACTGTGTTTTATCCTGCCGTTACTGGCTTCCGCGGTTCGCAGAATAAATGACGCCGGTTACTCGCGGTTTGTGATTATTCTGTTGGTGTTTTTCCCTTATATCCTTTTTCCCTTCCTGTTGTTGCCCGCCTCAGTGAAGAGTAATCAGTGAATTTTTAATCTGTCTCCCCACTACGTTCCTCGTAGTATCCCCGCATAAAAAACCTTCGTAATATCTTCGTGTACCTCTCATTGCTTACGCTAATAAGGACATCACCATGCAAAAAGAGAACTGGCACCCGGCAGATATCATTGCAGCACTGCGCAAGAAAAACACCTCAATGGCGGCGGTATCGCGCCATGCAGGGTTAAGCTCCTCAACGTTGTCGAATGCGCTAACCCGCCCCTGGCCGAAAGGCGAATACCTGATAGCTCAGGCAATTGGTGTGCATCCGTCTGAAATCTGGCCGGAGCGTTATTACAAAGATGGCAAGATAATCGACAGAAGCCAGCTAATGCGCCGCCAGGGTGAATAACACCGGAAAAATATTGCCTGCGTGCCTGTGCGGGCAATCAACAAAGCTGGTGCATATTTCACAGGGTATGCACCAGGGCTGCGTACCGGTACGCAAAAATCCATAAAAGTACGGGTTGTGTAACGAAAGACCATGATCCGGGCAAACAGGCAGTGCTAGCCTGCGCAGGAAACAGACCAGGGACGGAGCAAATGAACAAGGAAACCACCGGGGCGATGCCGCATGATGCCGCGTTTCGCCAGTTTCTCACCCAGCCAGAAATCGCACGGGATTTTATGGAGCTTCACCTTCCGCCACCGTTACGGGCAGTCTGTGATTTCAGTACGCTGAAACTTGAATCCGGCTCTTTTGTGGAAGATAACCTGAGCCAGTATTTCAGCGATATCCTTTACAGCCTGAAGACGACGACGGGTGATGAAGGCTATCTCTATGTGTTGATTGAGCACCAGTCCACACCAGATAAACAGATGGCGTTCAGGTTATTGCGTTATTCCGTAGCAGCCATGAAACGCCACCTGGATGCCGGGCATACCACACTGCCGCTGGTGATCCCGGTGCTCTTTTATGCCGGGAAACGCAGCCCTTACCCCTACTCCAGCCGCTGGCTGGATGCATTTGCAGACCCGGAGCAGGCGGGCAGGTTGTACAGCCAGCCTTTCCCTTTGGTGGATGTTACGGTAATTCCTGATGATGAAATTGCGCACCACCGCAGTATGGCCGGGCTAACGTTGTTACAGAAACATATTCACCAGCGTGATCTGGCAAAACTGGTGGATAAACTTGCACCAATTTTACTTACTGGCTATCTTTCGTCATCACAGGTAGTTACCCTGGTAAACTATATTTTACGGGCGGGCGAAGCAGCAGATGCCAGAGCGTTTATTAAGACACTGGCACAACGTGTACCACAACATGGAGAGGCACTAATGACCATTGCACAACAACTGGAACAACTCGGACGTGAGCAGGGTATACGGGAAGGCGAGCAAATCGGGATAAGGAAAGGTGAGGAAATTGGGATAAGGAAGGGCGAGCAAATCGGGATAAGAAAGGGCCAGAAGCTGGCTGTGCACAATTTCGCCAAAACTCTTCTGCAACGTGGCTCAGACCGGGATTTTATTATGGAACTAACCGGCCTTTCGGAAGAGGAACTGGCGCAAATTCACTTCTGATTATTCAACCCCTGGAGCAAGACGATGGCAACCATTGCGCAACAACTGGAACAACTCGGGCGTGAACAGGGTATACGTGAGGGGGAGCAAATTGGGATAAGGAAAGGCGAACAAATCGGAATAAGAAAGGGCCAGAAGCTGGCTGCGCATAATTTCGCCAAAACCCTTCTGCAACGTGGCTCGGACCGGAATTTTATTATGGAATTAACAGGCCTTTCGGAAGAGGAACTGTCCAATTTGTGCGTGTTAAGCCGTGGTAATTGATTGCATTGCCACCTGTTCACCATTTGCACTGTGTTGCTAGAAACAGCAAAAAAAAGCGCCCAACACCTCCCCGGGCGCAGCAAGGCAATCTGTAATTCCGGTCTGTTATAGTTTTAAAATGCGATAACGCCTTTAATCAATGTCTGGTTATTAATGACTTGTTGCTCGTAAACGTCTGCCAGATGGGTAAATGCATATCGGTGGGTCAGCATCATGCTGGCATTTAACTGGCCTTCAGCCATCAGTCGCCCCACTTTGGCAAAATCTTCATGGGTTGCATTGCGGCTACCCAGCAGCGTGGTTTCTTTCTTGTGAAAATCAGGGTCAGAGAACTGTAACTCACCTTTAAATAACCCAACGAAAACCACTATCCCTCCATGGCGTATCAAGTTCACTGCATTGTTCATTGCGCGCTGGTTCCCGGTAGCATCTATCACCTTTTTCGCCAGAGAACCCTCAAAATAACGGCGCAATTCCTCATCAAACTCACTGTCTGCTGGGTTCAGTGTGGGTAGCCCAAGGTGTTCCTTAACATGCTGGCGTCTCATCTCACTGGTATCTGCCACAACTACACGCGCACCGTCTGCTTTGGCTATAGCTGCAACGCCTAAGCCAATGGGGCCAGCACCCACCACTAACACATCATCACCGGTTTCTACCTGTGCCCGGCGCACAGCATGGGCACTGATCGAAAAAGGCTCAATCAGCGCCGCCGCTTCTGGATCGATACCTTCCACTAAAAGCACATTGCGTGCAGGAACACTTAAATATTCGCTGAACCCACCGTCCTGATGAACACCAATCACAGAGATGTTTTCACAACAATTGGTTCGTCCGCTCAGGCAGGCTGGACAATGTTCGCAGGCAACATAAGGAATTACCGCGACTTGTTGTCCAGCGTGCATATTCCCAATATTTTCTCCTACACTAATTATCTCACCACATATTTCATGGCCTAACACTCTTGGGTAACTAAAGAATGGCTGATTACCGCCCCAGGCATGAATATCTGTCCCACAAATACCTACAGTTTTTATTTTAACCAGCACTTCATTTTTTTTAGGAATAGGTACGGTGCGTTGTTGATATATCATTTTTTTTGGCTCAGTACATACCAATGTGTTCATCATCGCCATGATCAATACTCCTGTTTTGTGTTGCGAGAGTTATTGATTAAAAAAATAATGCTGCGATTAATCAGAGCGTAAAAGTGTGAGAATAAACTCAAAAAAGTGTCTTAAATATGGTTTTAATGAGGAAAAAAGGAGAGTGTTTATGAGCCGTTCACAGAATTTACGCCAAAATGTGATTAATCAATTCATCCATGACATGTCGTTAAACCATATTCCTTCCCCCTTACCATCTATTTCAGCACTGGCAGAGATGTATGCTATCAGCCGCACCACGGTACGGCATACGCTGGCCTGGTTTGTCGAATGTGGTGTGCTGGAAAAAATAGGCACAGATTACATCCGCCTGAGAAACCCTGATACTGCAGATGGCTATGAGGCTGTCACTCCGCCACAAGAGGAGCAAAGCCGCCTGTTTGAAATGGCTTTTTTCACAATGATCAACCAGCGGCAACTCAGAGCCGGAGAAGTGTTTTCGGAGTTACAACTGGCAAAAGCCGCCAATGTCAGCCCCGCCACTGTGCGTGAATATTTGCTAAAATTTTGCCGTTATGACCTGGTAACCAGTGAACAGCGCGGGCTTTGGCGCATGAAGCAGTTCGATAAAGCCTATGCTGAACAACTGTTCGAGCTCCGTGAGATGCTGGAAATGCATGCGATGCAGCACTTTCTGAATTTGCCGGATAACCACCCTTTATGGCTGCAGGCTAAAAATCTGCTGGAGCGCCACCGTATGCTGCGTGATACCGTGGGTGACAGCTACCGAACTTTCTCCCGTCTGGACCGCGATTTTCATGCGCTGTTACTATCATCTGCACAGAATATATTTTTTAATCAATCGCTTGAGATTATATCTGTGATTTTCCATTTCCATTACCAGTGGGATGAGGCCGATCTTAAACAGCGCAATATTATTGCCATTGACGAGCATATGACCATTCTGAGCGCCCTGATTTGCCGTAATGACCTCGAGGCAATTCGGGCGTTACGCGATCACCTGAACACAGCAAAACAATCGATGATTCGTTCAATTCATCAATTCACAGGAAAATAAATTAAAGACAGATAAAAAACAGAAAACCTCAGAGTAGAGCACGAAACTGTTATCTTAATTCAATTCACTGGAAGTCGGTGATTAAGCTCATATTCAGTCAAGGGATATTTTATAAAAATTATCTCAATGCGTTATTAACGCTCACAGTTGACTGTATTTTCGCTTCTCCATGAGGCGAGAGGTTCTTGTTGCCAAAAAATATTCAGGAGCAGCATGTGGACAAAGTAAATGTTATTCCAGAGCATTCACCGACAATAAATACTCGCCCGGAAGGTGAAGCGGTTTTACCTCCGGAGGGTTTATTACAGCGCAGTAGTAGAATTAAGAAAATTCAGTTTACTGCGATGGCTTTATTATTTCTTGCTGCTGTTGTGAATTATCTCGATCGTAGTTCACTATCTGTCGCTAATATGACAATACGCCATGACCTTGGGCTTAGTGCCACTGAGATTGGCGCTTTGCTCTCGGTGTTTTCACTGGCTTACGGTATAGCGCAACTTCCTTGTGGACCTTTGCTGGACAGGAAAGGCCCGCGAATTATGCTGGGCCTGGGAATGTTTTTCTGGTCGTTGTTTCAGGCAATGTCAGGTCTGGTGCACAGTTTTGCCCAGTTTGTACTGGTACGGGTTGGCATGGGAATAGGTGAAGCGCCAATGAATCCGTGCGGAGTTAAAGTTATCAATGACTGGTTTAACATCAAAGAGCGCGGCCGCCCAATGGGTTTTTTTAATGCCGCTTCTACGATAGGGGTTGCCATCAGCCCACCGATTCTGGCTGCGATGATGCTGCTGATTGGCTGGCGGGGTATGTTTATTACAATCGGCCTGTTCGGCATCATTATTGCAATAGGCTGGTATTTACTCTATCGCAACCGTGAGCAACTTTCTCTGACGCCAGTAGAGCAGGCTTATCTTAATGCCGGGAGTGTTAATGCACGCCGGGAGCCGCTTAGTTTTGCTGAATGGCGAGGGTTGTTCCGCAATCGTACGATGTGGGGCATGATGCTGGGCTTCAGTGGCATCAACTACACCGCATGGCTCTATTTGGCCTGGTTGCCTGGTTATCTGCAAACTACCTATAACATGGACCTGAAAAGCACCGGTTTGATGGCGGCGATACCTTTCTTATTTGGGGCTGCTGGCATGCTGGTGAATGGTTATGTAACTGACGCGCTGGTGAAAAGGGGGGTTGCACCGTTAAAAAGCCGTAAAATTTGCATTATTGCCGGCATGTTGTTGTCAGCCAGTTTTACATTTTTGGTGGCGCAAGCTACCTCGTCCATGAACGCCGTATTATTGATTGGTATGGCACTGTTTTGCATTCACTTTGCCGGGACTTCTTGCTGGGGGCTGATTCATGTTGCGGTGGCTTCCCGAATGACGGCTTCTGTGGGAAGTATCCAGAACTTTGCCAGTTTCATCTGTGCCTCTTTTGCACCGATAGTGACTGGCTGGGTGGTTGATACCACGCACTCGTTCCATTTGGCGCTGACCATCTGTTCCTGTGTTACCGTGCTTGGCGCTGCGGCTTATGTGCTGCTGGTTCGTCAGCCAATCAGTGATGTGAGCAAGTGAAGCGGTAAACCCCTGAAACCATGAACAGCCCCACCAGCAGGCTGTTCATGGAGAGCAAACCGTTATTACTTAAACACCGCCACATCTTTGCCATCGTCGACCAGTTGCTGGCGCACATGGCTGACAAATTCAGTAAGCGGGCACAAGGTGCCAACATCCGTTTTCTTGCACCATGCGGCCTGGAATTCCGCTTCGGGTAACGGGTGTTGTGCATTCAGTGGTGAAAGCTGGCGCCACTGGTCCAGAGTACGGGCACTGAATGTAATGCGCACCAGTTGCTCGCCGGTTTGGGTATTTTTGTAGCGGGCCAGGTTAAGGCTGCCGCCGGGGGGAATGTCGTTGCGTGGGTAAACCGGTAACTGCCAGTTAAACCCGAGCATGGTTTGAATTTGGGCAATATTGGTGTCATGGCCAACCAGCATCACCAGTGGGCGTTGTAGTGCCGGGTTAATGGTTTGGCTGGTTGGGTTTTGCGTTCCGGCAGTGAGCGCATTAAGTAGCTGGCGCATCAGAATGGAACCCCCGTGGCGGGCATATTCTGGGGTATCACTCACCAGGTCATATTTCGCGGCATGCAGGGCCATCAAAGCACTGACTTGCTCCGCGTTGGCTGCGTGGCCAAATGCTACCTGCTCCAGTGGCAGGTTTTCACTGTATTGCAGGCGAATGGTTTCCCCCATTGAAGACCCTTCAGAAACCGGCCCGCCCAGTTTTACCTTCCCGTTATCACTGATTTTGACTTTCCAGGGTTTATCCAGAAACTTACAGCTGTCTTTATCTGGTGTACACACCGCCTGGCGCAATAAATCAACGGCCGGCTGATAACGTTTCGCTGCTTCTTCCGGGCTCCCCATACGCGCCATGACTTCTTGTTTCACCACCGCCATATCCGGGTGTGCCAGCCCCATATCCAGAGTGTCGAACAATGGATCTTGTGGGGTGGAGGCGGAATGCACAGCAATACCACAGCCCGGGAACATGCCATCGACCAGTGCCATTCCGGTGGCTTTGGTGCGCTGGTCTGGCGCGGCCCATACCCAAACGCTGCCCTCTGCCGGGCAGTGTTGCTGTTCTTTTAAGGGTAAACCTTGTGCCAGCCATTGCTGGAGTTGGTAAGCCCCCTGTTGTGCCACGCCCATATAGCCGTGCCCGGTTAAAAAGCCATCCGGTACTGTCCATTCAGGCCACGCCTGGCCGGTGGCTTTCTGTAGTGATGCGCTGTCGGTTTGTGGGCGCACGCCGTGGCGGCTCAGGGTAACCACTTTTTCGAGTACGTACTGGGGGGCTTGTGCGGCACTGGCAATAGGGATTTGGCTGGTTGATACCATCATCAGTAATAGGAAATTGACTGTCAGTTTTTTCATAATGCGTTCCTGGCGATAAAAGTATGCAGACTATGCTCATTCCGGATACTGTCAGATATTGTATTGAGTCTGTTATCTTTGCATGAAACATAACAATATTTTTTAGCCAGTGAGTTACCAGAAGTTAGTGCATATTCATCGCCGCTATAGCGAATATTGTTTGCTGACAAACAAAAAACCCGCTGGTAAAACAGCGGGTAAAAACAAACCAGACCAATAATCACATTTAAGAAATCGTTATTACTGCACTGCAGCAAATGCCTCGGCAACCGGCACAACATTATTATGGTTAAGACCGGCCATGCAGACACGCCCACTGGCAATCAAATACACACCCAAATCGTTGCGCAGTTTATCCACTTGCTCCGGGCTGAAGCCGGTATAACTGAACATGCCGCGCTGTGTCAGCAGGTGGTCAAAACTATGCCCGGGCAATGCCGTTTTCAGTGTATCAACCAGTACCTGGCGCATTTCACTGATACGGGTGCGCATGGCATCCACTTCTGCACGCCACAGTGCGTTCAGCTCTGGGGTATTCAGCACCATGGAAACCAGTTTCGCGCCATAATTAGGCGGGCTGGAGTAGTTACGGCGCACGGTTGCTTTTAACTGGCCCAGCACGCGGCTGGCGGCTGCGGCATCTTCACACACCACAGATAACCCGCCCACACGCTCACCATACAGTGAGAAGATTTTCGAAAATGAATTACTGACCAGTGCAGGCAGGCCAGCGCTGGCAATAGCGCGAATGGCGTAAGCGTCTTCTTCAATACCTGCCCCAAACCCCTGGTAGGCAATATCCAGGAACGGAATCAGCTCCCTTGCCTGCAGCACTTCAATTACTTCATCCCACTGTGAATGGGTTAAATCAGCACCGGTTGGGTTATGGCAGCACGGGTGCAGCAGCACAATGCTGTGTGCCGGCAACTGGCGCAGTGTATCCAGCATTGCCGTGAAGTTTACTCCGCGGGTTTCTTTATCGAAATACGGGTAAGTATGCACATTGAAGCCTGCACCGGAGAAAATGGCGATATGGTTTTCCCAGGTGGGGTCGCTCACCCACACGTCTGAATCCGGGAAGTAGCATTTCAGGAAGTCGGCCCCAACTTTCAGTGCGCCAGAACCGCCCAGGGTTTGAATTGTGGCGATGCGCCCGGCTTTCAGCGCGGCGTGTTGTTCACCAAACACCAGGTGTTGCACCGCACTGCGGTAGGCATTCAACCCTTCCATTGGCAAATACACGCTGGCCCCGGCAGGGTGCTGTTCTAACAGGCGACGTGCGCGCGCTACCGCTTCCAGTTCAGGAATAATGGCTTTCTCGTTGTAATAAAGACCAATGCTCAGGTTGACTTTGTTTGGCCGTGGGTCCTGGTGAAATTTTTCCATCAGCGACAAAATCGGGTCGCCCGCGTAGGCGTCAACATGCTGGAACAACATTTAATACTCCTGGTAGTCAGAGGTTACACCGCGTAGCGTCCGGGGCGGTGATTCATGGCAATAATCAGATTCAGCAGGGTGGCGCCAACAATTGAGGCAACCAGCATCGGCAGGCTGACAACGAACAAAGAAGCCGTCACTATGCAGGCATCTACCGCCATCTGGAATTTCCCAGCGCGGATCCCGCTTTTGTCCTGCAAGTAAAGTGCGAGGATATTCACGCCGCCAAGGCTCGCTTTATGGCGGAACAGCACCACAAAACCAATCCCCATCATGACGTTGCCAAACAGCGTGGCATAAAACGGGTTGAGCTGGTCGATGTGAATAAAACGGCCATGCAAATCAGAAAAGAGTGAAACCAGTGCGACGGCACAGAACGTCTTCAGGGTGAATTGCATGCCCATACGGCGGACAGACAGCCAGTAGAAAGGCAGGTTAATCACGAAAAATGCCGCGCCAAAGGAGATATGGGTGACATAGTGAATCAGGAAAGCCAGGCCTGCGGTACCACCAGTGAGTGCGCCAGACTGGCGTAGCAAAACCACACCAAATGAGATCATCAGTGTGCCAAACAGCAAGGCCAGCGCATCTTCCAGCCAGGTGTGGGCGAGTTTATTGGGTGTTATAACGTTATCCATAAGAAATCATGATTTTTCAGTGGCACAGGATAAGCATAACCAGCAAAAAACACGCCAGAATCACCATGCAAACAGGCTGAATGGTGAATTATTCACCGACATATTCGCTAACATACTGATACATCAGGCCTGGGTTTTGCGTATTTTGTGCATGGAAAGACTTTATGTTGGTTGATATGTGCATTTAATTGCTTTTTAGTACACGAATCAGGCTTGCGTGTTGCACCATAATAAAGCGTTATGCCCTGATTCAGGGCAACATGTCACTGCCAGGCATCATCAGGCCGTTTTCCTTCAGGCGGTTAAGTACCACGGACGTTTTCAGGTGGGCAACGCTCTTGTTACGCGAGAGGATCTTACTGATTAAATCGCTCAGTCCTTGCAGGTCCTGGACGGCGACTTTCAGCAGGTAATCGGCGTCGCCGGTGGTTTTAAAGGCATCAATCACGGCATCGACATCACGCAGCATGGTATGGAAGCTTTCCACGCAATCAGCGGTGTGGTTCAGCAGGCGCACTTCTATCAGCCCCAGCACTTCGCGGCCCACCGCATCTGGCGCCAGCCGGGCGTGGTAGCCAAGAATGAGTTGCGCCTGCTCCAGTGCGATGCGCCGCCGTGAACACTGGGAGGCAGACAGGCCAATCAGCTCGCTAAGTTCCTGGTTTGTCAGGCGGCCGTTGGACTGCAGCAGGTTGAGGATCTTCACATCAAAGTCGTCGATATTGTACATAAGCCCGGTATCAGCGCAGAAAAAGTGGCTTACAGACTAGCAGTTTTTTCCCTCCGGCGAAGCTTTGCTGTATGTGCATTTTTTGTGCTGCACCAAAATGGAACTGTTTTGTGCGCTCAATGGCCATTTTGTGCGTGAATGATGCGTAATACGTTCTAAAAATACGCATATCATTCTTTTGTTAACGAATTATTCACATTTTGTGAGTGGTGGGGATAATTTAAATTATTCTTTGTATCAATTAGTTAGTGTTTTCTTCTTGAGAAGAACCTTAAGCCTGGCCTGATAGTTGCTCTCTTCGGCTGTAACCTTTTGGACCCGGAGATGGTAATGGCTACTCAGCAAAACGATAACGAATTAAAACGTGGATTAAAAAACCGCCACATTCAACTTATTGCACTGGGAGGCGCGGTTGGTACCGGGCTATTTTTGGGAATAGCGCAGACCATTCATATGGCCGGGCCTTCGGTGCTGCTGGGTTATGCCGTCGCCGGTTTAATCGCCTTTTTTATTATGCGCCAGCTTGGTGAGATGGTGGTGGAAGAGCCAGTTGCTGGTTCCTTCAGCCACTTTGCTAACCGCTACTGGGGGCCATTTGCCGGGTTTATGTCTGGCTGGAATTACTGGGTACTGTATGTGCTGGTGAGTATGGCTGAGCTAAGTGCTGTGGGAATTTATATTCAGTACTGGTGGCCGGAAGTGCCCACCTGGGTTTCTGCTGCGGTTTTCTTCCTGGTGATTAATGCGATTAACCTGACCCACGTAAAAGTGTATGGCGAGCTGGAGTTCTGGTTTTCCATTATCAAAGTGGCGGCGATTGTCAGCATGATTGGTTTTGGCGCGTATTTGCTGATAAGCGGCCATGGTGGTGTTGAAGCCACAGTGACTAACTTGTGGCAGCAGGGCGGCTTTTTCCCCAACGGCATTAGCGGGTTAGTGATGGCGATGGCGGTAATTATGTTCTCTTTTGGTGGCCTGGAGCTGGTGGGGATCACCGCCGCAGAAGCGGATAACCCGGAACAAACTATTCCCCGCGCCACTAACCAGGTTATCTGGCGCATTCTGTTGTTTTATGTGGGTTCTCTGGCGGTGCTGTTGTCGTTGTATCCGTGGCAGAAAGTGGTGCAGGGCGGCAGCCCGTTCGTGCTGATTTTTCATGCGCTGGACAGCAACCTTGTTGCCAATATTCTTAACCTGGTGGTGCTTTCTGCAGCTCTTTCGGTTTACAACAGCTGTGTTTATTGCAACAGCCGTATGTTGTTTGGCCTGGCGCAACAGGGTAATGCACCGCGCGGGTTGTTAAATATCAACCGTCGCGGCATTCCGCTGGCAGCGCTCGGGGTTTCTGCGCTGGCAACGGCGCTGTGTGTGCTGATTAACTACATTATGCCGGGTAAGGCGTTTGAATTGCTGATGGCGCTGGTGGTTTCTGCCCTGGTAATTAACTGGGCGATGATTTGTATTACGCACCTGAAGTTCCGCCAGGCGATGCAGCGTGCCGGGAAAACTACGCGTTTTAAAAGCCTGGGGTACCCGCTGACGAATATTCTGTGCCTGGTTTTCCTCGCCGCGATTTTGGTGATTATGTTTATGACACCGGGGATTCGGATTTCGGTGTGTTTGATTCCGGTGTGGCTGGTGGTGCTTGGGGTGGGGTATTACCTGAAGAAGAGGCGTGCCGGGGCGGCGGAGTTGGTGTCGGGGAGTTTGTGAGTGTTTTGTTTTTTTGATGTGTGTTAGTGGTGTGGCTGTTTCTGTTCACTTTACATAGTGTCATGTGTGGTTGTTTCCGTTCACTTCCAGTGGCGTGGATAATGCGGCTTCACAGCCTGTGAACGGGCTAAGGGGGCTCGCCCCCTTTGCAATCCCCGTTTTCGCGGGCGACCGGTGCTGCGCACTGCGTTCACCTCCGGGCAGTCAGCCTGCGGCCGGCTCGACTCGGCGTCCATGCCTCGGTTCGCCTTATTCCGCCGTCCGGGCGGAATAACCTTGTCTTCCTTTCTCCGGTTCACCGGTCTTACGCGACACAACACTCGCTGCAAGTGGTGGGTTGTTTGTGTTGTGCTGAGTGGCTGTAAGTTCTGTGTCTGGTCTGTCTTTGTGTGTTTTTTGCTGTGAGCATACAGGCGGGTGTGGGGTGCGTTACTGTTCTTTATCCACTTGTACGTGCGGTTTACTGTTGTCTGCTAACTCGCTGCGGGCTGCGACAGCCAGAAAGTGGCTTCTGTCTTTATACATTGTTCGCTTGCCCTCAATGTAGCTATCGATACGCTTAATAAGTATATCCGGCAGGGTGATGTTTACCCGCCGCTGTTTGCCTTCAAATACCGACAGGTCAATATCTATCATGAACCAGGAGTCACAATGTGCATAATCAGGTTGCGCTGCGTATGCCCTGTACCCTGCGTCCGTTATATCTTCAACAGAGTGTGATGCGTTGATGATGATGTCTTCGACAATTGCCAGAATAGCCTCCCGGGCCATTACCGGAATTTCTGCTTGTTCGTCTGCTGCAGAGACACAGCAGTAACCCATTTTGTCGAAGGCGGGAACACTAATACCAAATGCGGTATGCGTGTTTTCTGGTGTTTCGACACCAACAGAGAAAAACATACTTATCTCCAGTGATTTTGGGAGGGTATCCCGGCCATTTTGAGAATTGCCCTGACAGTGCCAGGGGGTAAGTCCTTTTTGGGGTGTGGTACAGGGAATGTTTTTCCTGTTACAGGAGACCACCATATTTGGTGGCTACCCCCATTATGCCGCCGGAGGATACAGCCTGCGGCTATCAGTGCCTTGATCAGGTCAGCAGATTTCATCCTTTCTCCGTGCCTTTGATGATTATACACACATATACACACGGCAAACAGAAAGCGGTGTGATAGTGGAGTAAAACCCGGGAAGGGTTAATCGTGTTTCAACAAGTTTGTGGAACAAGTGGGAGTGTGGGGGTTCTGCGGGGAGGTGCGCAGATTGGGTTTGTTAGCTTGGGTGGGGGGGGGGGGTCGTTCACTTTACATAGTGTCATGTGTAGTTGTTTCCGTTCACTTTTCACTGTGTCAGTGTGGTGAAAGTTCCGTTCACTTAAAGTGATGAGGTTAATGTGGCTTCACTGCCAGTGAACGGGCGAAAGGGGGCTCGCCCCCTTTGCAATCCCCGTTTTCGCGGGCGACCGGTGCTGCGCACTGCGTTCACCTCCGGGCAGTCAGCCTGCGGCCGGCTCGACTCGGCATCCCTGCCTCGGTTCGCCTTATTCCGCCGTCCGGGCGGAATAACCTTGTCTTCCTTTCTGCGGTTCACCGGTCTTACGCGATACAACCCTCGCTGCAAGTGGTGGGTTGTTTGTGCTGTATGGTGTGGCTGGGGGATTTGTGCGTTGTCTGTTTTTTTTGATTTTTGCTGAGATATTACAGGCGGGTGAGTAAAGGCAGTGTGGC
The DNA here is from genome assembly GCF_003182475.1 of Mangrovibacter plantisponsor. GTDB lineage: Bacteria > Pseudomonadota > Gammaproteobacteria > Enterobacterales > Enterobacteriaceae > Mangrovibacter > Mangrovibacter plantisponsor. The sequence continues at coordinate 36,632 of NZ_QGTS01000024.1, read as the reverse complement.
TGACACGGCGCGCAATTTGCTCAGTACTGGCAGAACGGGGTCAGTTCACCCTGGCTGGTGCGATTGTTCCGTTCACTTCAAGTGATGTGACTCATGTGGCTTCACCACCAGTGAACTGGTAAAGGGGATTATTTTTGTTAACACCAGCGCAACAAGAAGCGCGCAAACGGTTTCGTGGTTTATCCCGGTTTAATACCAAAAAAGCAGTTTAATACACTGCAATTTAGCGAATTGTGCTCGATCATCTTCCATATCTCAGAGAGCACCTATTTTTTTGTCATTTTTTCTTTTGTGTAATCAATGAGTAATAAAAACGTGATTTAGATCGCACTTTTTGTCACTTACAAAATAATTAGCAGCCTTATTATACACCCCATCGAAGGCATACAGCCTTCCACCATAAAGACCAAATTTAAGGAATATGACCATGAAAAGTATTAAAACTCTTGCTGCTGTTGCCGCTCTTTCTATGATTTCTTTCGCAAGCTTTGCGCAGACTGTTAGCGCAACTGCCAGCACCCTTGACGGCGCTGAAGCGAAAATCGCAGCTCAGGCTAAACAGCAGGGCGCTGATTCTTACAAAATCATTGAAGCCTTCAACGGCGACCACGTTCACATGACCGCTGAACTGAACAAGTAAGCTATTGAGGTAGCGGATTCGTCCGCTACCTGATGATTGCCAGATTATTGCCTTTATTGTTTGACCCTATTGTTTGACGCATTACCCGCTGCCCACTGCGAACCGGCAGCAGATAATGTAAGGAAATGAACTACTCTCTCATTCCTGTCCGTTTTATCCCTGATGTACCTTCAGAGCGACACCGATGTCGCTCTTTTTTTTGCCCGTAACACCACCCCAACCAGCACAATGCCTTTTCGCCATCAGGTCAGGTTACCCACAATCGCCAGCTCACACTCATCGGGCACTTCATTATAAGAAAGCACATGCAGACCAGAGGCAAATAACCGTGCGTAACGGGCTATCACCGGGCGTAATTGTGGTGCCACCAGTAACACAGGCGGCAGGCGTTTTGCTTTCATCTGCTCCTGCACCATGGGCAGGGTTTGCTGCAACTGAGACAAAATATTGGGGTCGACCGGGAAACTATCCAGTGCGACGTTGCCCCCCAGCTGTGCCTGGTTCAGGGCATTCAGCAACATGGTTTCCAGTGCATTATCCAGCGTCCATGCGGATAACCCCGGGCGCTCACCGTTAATCTGGCTTATCAGCGCGCGGCGCAACGCATAACGCACATCGGATGTAAGCAACAGCGGGTCTTTTGTCAGAGCGGTGCTTTCCAGCAAGGTGGCGGCAATACTGACAATATCTTTCAGGGAAACCTGCTCAAGTAATAACTGGCGGTACACTCGTAACAGCAACGAATAATTAAGCGCCTGAGCCAGGTCCTCGGCCAGTTTAGGCGCAAGATTCGCAAGGCGTGAATTCAGGTGAGTGATGTCATCGTAATTGAACAGGGCAGGTAAATGCTCACGTGCCAGTTTGTTAACATGGGTAGCGACAACACTTGCGCAATCCACCACCTGGTAGCCCAACTGCAGCGCCTGCGCTTTCTGCTCCTGGGTAATCCACACCACTGCCATGCCATAAGCCGGGTCAGTATCCAGCACACCATCAATCTCGCCATACAGGTCCGCGCCGGGTATCGCCATCAACTTATCCGCGTGTACCTCACCTGTCCCGGCATGCACCCCATTGATGTACACCGCATATTGCGCTGGCTTCAGGCGAAAGTTTTCCCGAATGCGAATCTCTGGCAGCAACACCCCGCTCTGTTCAGAGACCACCTGGCGCACACCACGAATACGCTGGCTCAGTGGGCTGGTACCACTGGAATCAATCAACGAAACCAGCTTATACCCCAGGTTCAGGCCTATGGGTTCAACCACCGGAATTGTTTCCCAACTCACATCTGGTGCGGTATCGGGTGCCAGTGCAGATTGCACTTCAGCCATATCTGCTTCGCTGTCCGCTGGCGTGATACGCCGCCCCTGCCGCCAGGCGGCAAATAACAACAGGGCGGTAAAACTCAGAAACGCGATGTGCGGCATACCCGGCACCACTGCCAGGATAAACATGACAAACGCCGCGGTGTAGAGCACCTTCGGGTTGGCCAGCAACTGGCTTTTCACCTCGTGGCTGACATCATTCCCTTCACTGACCCGGGTGACAATAATGGCGGCAGAAGTCGCCAGCAGTAACGAAGGAATCTGTGCAACCAGCCCGTCACCAATGGTCAGCAGCACATACTGGCGAAACGCCATGGAAGCACTGAGGTCGTGCTGAAAAATCCCGATGCTCACCCCACCAATGACGTTGATGACCAGAACCATGATCCCGGCAATGGCATCTCCGCGCACGAATTTGGACGCACCGTCCATTGCGCCGTAGAAATCTGCTTCTTTGCCCACTTCCTGGCGGCGGGTACGTGCCTGTTGCTGGTCAATCAGCCCGGCGTTCAGGTCGGCGTCAATCGCCATCTGTTTACCGGGCAGGGCATCCAGGGTGAAGCGTGCAGAAACTTCAGATATACGTTCGGCCCCTTTGGTCACCACCACAAAGTTGATGATCATCAGGATCATAAATACGACAAAACCGACAACAAAATCGCCGCCGATCACCACCTGGCCAAAGGCTTCAATCACTTTACCAGCAGCCCCTTCACCTTCATGGCCTTTCAGCAAGACCACACGTGTGGAAGCCACGTTCAGCGTCAGGCGCATCAGGGTGGTAATCAGCAGCAGTGTTGGAAATATTGCGAAATCCAGCGGCCGCCGCATATTCACCGACACCAGCAATACCATCACCGCCAGCACAATATTGAAGGTAAACAGGATATCCAGCACCATGGGCGACAAGGGCAGAATGACCATCGCCAGGATACTGAGCAGGAGAACGGGGACCCCGATATGCGCCTGGCGTAACGCCGCCACAACAGGTGTTAACTTACTGCTCGCCATAAGATTGTAATACCTCTTTGGGAAGGGAAATTTGACGGTTGAGATAAGGCTGTGTTGCCTGCCCGGCACGCCAGGCTTTTACCTGCATGACATAAGTCAGCACATGAGCAATAGCCCGGTATAACGTTGCCGGTATTTGTTGGTTTACTTTGGTGGTGTAATACACCGCACGCGCCAGGGGCGGAAACTCAACGATTTCCACCTGGTTTTCTTGCGCCAGCTCGCGAATCACCCGTGCGATGTCATCTGCACCTTTGGCGACAATCCACGGTGCCTGCGCTTTTTCCGGGTCATATTTCAGGGCAACAGCAAAGTGTGTCGGGTTGGTTATCACCACATCGGCCGTGGGTACGGTACGCCGCATTTGGCCCATCGCCATTTGCCGCTGCAACTGGCGAATACGGCCTTTGATTTGCGGGTTGCCATCATTGTTTTTGTGCTCTTCTTTCACTTCCTGTTTGGTCATTTTCATCTTTTTGGTAAACAGGAATTTGCTCAGCGGAATATCCAGTACGGCAAACACCACCATCACGGCGATAAACCACACCAGTACGCTATACAAAATGTCGAACCCCTGGTGAATGCCCTGCAATAAATAGAGGCGTTGCAGGTGCAGCAGGTTGTCCATCTCGCTTAATACCATGGCGTAAATCACGCCCAGAATAATGGCGCATTTCAGGATCATCTTGCCCACGTCAGACAGGTGGCTGGCGGCGAAAATACGTTTTATCCCACTCATTGGGCTGAGTTTTTTAAAATCTGGCTTGAGTTTACTTAATGCCACATTCCACCCGCCCGGTACCAGGCTTGCCGCCATACACACCAGCGGGATGGGTAACAGAGAAAAAATCACCCGCAGCAATACCCAGATATTGACCTGAGCAAACTGTTTTAATGCTGCCGGGTCGTGGGTTTGCCCGGCCAGGCTTTCAATAGCGGCGAAAGATTCCCGTACCAGGTCACGGTACCAGGGCAGGCAGGCACTGATAACAACAAATGACGCCACCAGCCCGGCGGCGGTAGTCATATCCTTTGAGCGGGGAAGGTCCCCTTTTTCACGCGCCTTGCGCAGCTTGCCCGGGGTCGGTTTTTCGCTTTTATCGCCTGAGGAACTGCTCATCAGTACGTCCTTATCGCTTCAAGCTTTGCCAGAATTTCATTGGTGAGGTTGAGGTAATGCTCCGGGATATTGCTCATCATCATGGCAACGCACAGCAGCCCGAATAGCATGCTCACCGGGAAACCCAGCGAAAACAGGTTCAGCGTGGGTGAAACCCGGTTCAGCAGGCCAAAACCCCCCTGCACAATCAGCATCACAAACGTGGTGGGCAGGGCAATCAGTGTGGCAGAGGCCATGATCCAGCCCAGGCTCTCTACCAGCATCATTAGTGTGGGCGTGTTAATCGCCTGGCCTGGAGGCCAGTAAATAAAGCCTTTGAATAAAATGGTGACCACCAGCAGGTGCCCGTCCAGGGAAAAAAACAGCAATGCACAAAAGATGAAAATGACCTGGGAGATAACGGTGGTTGAGCTGCCATTTACCGGGTCGCTCATCATTGCCATCCCCAGTCCCATATTCATTGAAAGGATGTGCCCGGCAGTTTGCAGTGCCACAAAGACCAGTTGCAGCGCCATGCCAAATAACACGCCCCACAGAATTTGTTCCCCCACCAGTAACAGCGTGTGCAGGCTGAAAAAAATCCCTGGTAGCGGGTAAGGTGGCAACATAGGCCCCATCACCGCAGTTAACGCCAGTGCCAGCGCTATTTTGCTGCGCCGGGAAAACGCCTGGTTATCCAGCACCGGGCAGAACTGCAGGAGTGCCAGGATGCGTACAAACGGCAGCACCAGCAGCAACAGGCCGTTCACCAACTGTTGAACCTCAGCACCAGACATCGTCAGCCCACCAGCGCAGCAGCCTGGTGGAAGATTTCCACCGTAAAATCGGCCAGCCGGGTCAGCATCCATTTCCCGGCAACAATCAGAATGGTCAGCGTAACCAGCAGGCGTGGCAGAAAGCTCAGCGTCTGTTCGTTAATCTGCGTCGTGGCCTGGAAGATGCTCACACACAGCCCGACCAGCAGACCAGGAACAATTGCCACCGCGGCAATCAGCAACACCAGTTGAATGCCCGAGGCCATTACATCCCCGGCAATATCCATATTCATTGCGCTACAATCCTTGTACGCTGGCGGTCAGTGTCCCCACCATTAATGTCCAGCCGTCACACAAAACAAACAGCATCAGCTTGAACGGCAGTGAGACAATCAGCGGTGACAGCATCATCATCCCCATCGCCATCAAAATGCTGGCAACAATCAGATCGATCACCAAAAAGGGGATATAAATCATGAAGCCTATCTGGAAGGCGGTTTTGAGTTCGCTCAGCAAAAATGCCGGGGTAACCACCGTCAGATCCTGCTCTGTGGCATCGCCCTGTGCCTGTGCAATGGTCATTATCTGCCCCATCGCTTTTTTATCAGTTTGCGCCAGCATAAACTGGCGTAATGGCGTGGCGGCCCGGGTTAATGCCTGTTGCAACGAGATTTCATCGTTCTGGAAAGGCGTAATCGCTTCCTGATGTACCGTGGTCCATACCGGGCGCATAACCAGTAATGTCAGCGCCAGCGCAATGCCTGTCAGGATCTTATTCGGCGGGCTTTGTTGTAACCCCAGCGCCTGGCGCAGAATGGCCAGCACAATAATGAAACGGGTGAAGCTGGTCATCATCAAAACCATGATGGGCAGCAGGCCCAGCAAGGTCATCATGATCATAATTTCGATATTAACGTGGTAATCCTGGCCCGAGCCGTTATCGCTGGTGCTGAATAAAGTAATATCGCCGCCCGCAGCCAGTGCGGGCAGGGCAAATAACGTGGCGGCCAGCACAGGCAACGCTAAATACCAACGCTTCATGATGCCAGCTCGCCTAAATCGTGGCTGTTAAATTCCACAATACGCAGGCCGTACTTGTCATTAATCACCACTACTTCGGCTTTCCCGAAAGGAATGCCGTTTACTTTGATATCCAGAGGGTCGCCCGCCAGTTTATCCAGCTCAATTACACTGTTGCCATCCACCTCCATCAGGTCTGCCAGGGTGACATCCACTGACGCCACCTCCAGGGTCAGCGTCACCGGGATACGGCTGAACAATGCCATTTTGCGGCGTTGCGCCATGTTATCCGCCACCGGCTCCTGCCCCTGTAAATCAAGGCGCAGGTTGCCTTCAACCCGGTCTTCCATCGGCAACTCACCCAGGTCGATATCACTAAAATCCAGCGGCATTTCCAGTCCGTTTTCTAAATCAGTCATGATGTTTCTCAATCAGGTTGTCGTTAAAATCGCAAAAAAAGAGTTTCCCGCGCTCCTGCGCAATGCTGGCGGTCAGAATTTGCGCCTTATTCACAAACACCGGCACGGGTTCATTAAGCGCAATGGGAATAATGTCTCCCGGGCGGATTTCGGCCAGTTGGGCAACTGTTAGCGTCATGCCCGTTAGTTTGCCGTTCAGCCGCACCGGCATATGTGAAACCAGGTGTTCAAGTGCCGCAGGAGGCCGGGGAACGGCATCCGGAGATTCAGAAACAGAACCGTTGCGCAGGCGCTGTAATAAGCGGTCAACCAGTGTGTTATCCAGCAACAGGCTAAAACACCCTTGCTGGTAACCATCCATTTCCAGTTGAATGCAACCTGCCCACTGGTGAATAATTGCACCATGATCTTGTTCAGGTTGAATATCCACCCCAATGAGTGTGTTATCCAACACCAGTGAAATAATGTCCTGGGCGATTTTATTTTTCAGCCGCTCTTCTGTTTTGGTTACCGGAAGTGCAATGCCTGCCTGTTCATGACCCGGTGATGAACTATTTTGGGTGCCGTCATTCAGCCCGTAGTAATCATTCAAAATGCGTAGTAATAACGGGCGCTCAATATCAAAACCCACATGTCCGTAACCAGTGGAATAAACTTGTGCCGGGCGCTGGCCTTTTCCCGACGAAAAATTAAGTGAAGCCAAAGAGACATTTACACGTAACTTTTTCAGAAAATAGATACTGAGTTTTGCATCCAGAATCTCAAAGTTGTCATTTAACAATGCAGGTAATTTATGCCATGGTTTGCCTAATTTGCTGGCATCGAGGTAAACGAGAGGCTCCACCTCACTCACCTGGTGAATCTTTATTCTTTTGCGAAACATGTCCTTGTTCATTGATACTGTCCTTACAGGCCGTAACCCTTGCATTCCATGTAAAATATGTCCTGGTTTTTTTAACTTCTTGCCGTAAAGTACCGTTTATATCTTTGTTATACATGCAAACAAAATCCAGGCATTAATTAGAACCTTATAAGATCTAAAAAACAATACTAATAAAATTATTATTCGATAAATAATTTGTTTTAATGTTACATGTGTGATGCTGGTTAACTATATGATTTTTAATAATTAATATTTTAATATCCATTAAAAATGAGACATTGGCCGGTTCAATGCTCATACTTAAGAAAATTCAAATTGAAGATTCTCAATAGGAGATCGTGAATGGGAAATATAAATGTAAAAAGAAACAGGTATTCATTAGGTCTCCTGTTTTTTATACAGGAAAAGATGTATTTCTGATTAATATTGTATGAGCGATTTCTTTGCCCGAAAGGCACTAACCTGAAAATGAATGAAGAGCACTTATGCGTACATTACTAAACACTGAAAACATGCAGCCAAATCGTTTTATTGCCAGCGATCCAAATAGTATGGATGCATTTTCTCTTGCGCACCGTGTGGCACAATTTCAGGTTCCGGTATTAATTACTGGTGAAACAGGTGCGGGCAAAGAGTGTATTGCCAAATACATTCATGAACATGCTTTTGATGAGAATGCACCTTATGTCGGGGTCAACTGCGCGGCTATTCCGGAAAACATGCTGGAAGCCATCTTGTTTGGCTATGAAAAAGGCGCATTTACCGGAGCAATCACCCGTGTTGCAGGAAAATTTGAACAGGCCAATGGTGGAACGTTATTACTGGATGAAATTGGTGATATGCCAATGGCTCTGCAAGTGAAATTATTGCGAGTCTTGCAGGAAAATATGGTTGAGCGGTTGGGTGGAAATCAAAAAATCCCACTCGATATTCGTATTATTGCGTCAACCAATAAAGATTTATCAGAAGAAATGGCCTGTGGACGTTTCCGTGAGGATTTGTATTACCGCATTGCTGTGATGCCTATTCATGTAGCCCCCTTACGGGAACGCCCTCAGGATATTTTACCGCTGGCGCGCCATTTTATTCGTAAATATCACCAGTTTCATGGTGCGGATATCCACCTGAGTGGTGATGCCTGCCAGGCCCTGGTGCAACACACCTGGCCGGGTAATGTGCGTGAACTGGAAAATGTTATCCAGCGCGGGCTTATTCTGTGTGATGGTAAAGAAATTCATGCCCGTGATTTTGGCCTGGGCCACACCAGCAAAGAGGCGGCCGGTTCCCATCTGGCACCTGCCGGGGAAACGGATTCGCCGCAACCACCAATACACCGTATGAAGCAACAGGGCCGCCTGGCGGAATACCACTATCTGCTGGAGTTATTGCGCCGCCACGACGGGAATAAATCCCGCACCGCTGCGTTTTTGGGCATTACCCCACGCGCCTTGCGTTACCGCCTGGCCGCCATGCGTGAAGACGGCCTGGATATTGCCGCCACCGCGAATTAATTGCACACAATGAAAGGACTCAGAAATGGCACAACCTATTTCAGGCGTAAGCCTGGCTAACGAGCAACGCGCCCTGGTTCAGGCACTGGCGCACACCGCTGCTGCGGCAAGTGCCGGGATTACCCGTGCGGCACAGCCTGCCACACCGGCGGGCCAGCCCTCTTTTGCCGCACTGATGAATAACGCCGTCAATAGCGTAAATCACCTCCAGCACAGTGCCGCAACCCAACAACATGCCGTGGTGACAGGCCAGAGTGATGACCTGGCCGGCGCCATGGTGGAAAGCCAGAAAGCCAGCATTGCCTTTTCAGCGATGACGCAGGTGCGCAATAAGCTGACCCGGGCGCTGGACGATATCATGAATACACCGTTGTAAGGTGGCTAACGTGTTAAACAAACTCACCACTCGCCTGCGCACACTTGCGCTACCTGGCAACATGAACAAAACACAATGGCTGATGGGCGCTGGTGGTCTGGTGCTCACGGGCGCGATTGTGCTATCTCTCTGGCGTAACGACCAGGGGTATGTGGCGCTCTATGGCAAGGCGGAACACATTCCTGTCGCACAAGTTGTGGAAGTGCTGGGCGCGGAAAATATTGCCTACCGGGTTAACCCGGTATCGGGCGACATTCTGGTCACGGAGAAAACGCTGTCCCGGGCGAGAATGGCGCTGGCTGCCAAAGGGATTTCCGCCACACTGCCCGATGGTTACGAACTGATGGACAAAGAAGAGATGCTTGGCTCCAGCCAGTTTATCCAAAATGTTCGTTACAAGCGCAGCCTGGAAGGGGAGCTGGCACGCAGCGTGATGGCGCTGGATGCCGTGGAACGGGCGCGGGTGCATCTTGGCCTGAGCGATGCCAGCTCATTTGTCCTGAATAACCGCCCCGAAAGCAGTGCCTCCGTGCTGGTACAACTGGCACCAGGCAGGCAACTTGATGACGCGCAAATCGCAGCCATCATTCAGTTAGTCACTGGCAGCGTTCCGGGTATGAAGCCTTCGGAAGTCAGTGTTGTGGACAGCAGCGGTAACCTGCTGTCAGAAGCGTTTGCCGCCAGCCAGGGTAATGCGATGCAAAGCCGTGCCAGCCTGGATGCCGTACAGCGTATTCGCAGCGAAACCACCCACAATATTGCTGTGTTGCTGACCCCGCTGGTGGGTAATGGCAATTTCCGTATCAGTGTCGCGCCGCAGGTCGACTTAAGCCACATCGAAGAGACACAGGAACGGCTGGGCGAACAACCCAAAATCCGGGAAGAAAACCTGAGCGAAGAAAATACCAGCCGGGAGCTGGCGTTGGGTATTCCTGGCTCACTGAGTAACCGCCCGGTTACGCCGCCGGCCGAAGGGAACGCTGCACCGAATACCGCTAACCCGTCGGGCCCTGTCGCCAGCCGCAGTAATGCCCAGCGCAGTTACGCTTTTGACCGCGATATTCGCCATATTCGCCACCCGGGCTGGCGGCTGGAGAAACTGCAGGTTGCTGTTGTTCTTAACCAGGGGGCGGTGGCAACCCAGGCTCTGTCACCTGAACAACTGGCCGATATCACAAAGATGGTGGAACAGGCCGCAGGCCTCAACGCCACCCGGGGTGATGTGCTCAGCCTGAGTGTGCTGGCTTTCAGCGACGCACCTTCTCTGCCAGATTTACCCGCAGAAAAGTGGTGGCAGGACAGAGCTATTCAGTTCTGGGGCCAAAACGCCGGGCTGCTCCTGCTGGCGCTGCTGGTATTACTGTTCGGCCTGCGCCCCCTGGTGCGGCGCTTTACCACGGTGAAAACCCTGGCGCAGCCACTACCCACCGAGCCCTTGCTGGAGGCTCAACCACCATTAACGTTGGCAGAAGGCGGGGAAGATACCCCACCCAAAACGCTGGCAAATGGCCCTTTCCAGCAGGAAGAAAACCTGCCACCGATGAGTTCCGGGTTAGAAACCAAAGTTGAGTTTCTGCAAACCCTCGCCAGCAATGAAACGGACCGCATGGCGGAAGTGATGAAACAATGGATTAGTAGTCATGAACGAAACAGTGAAAAAGAGCAGTAATCCACAACCGGGCAGCCGCACGCCGCTGGAACAGGCAGCAATTCTGTTACTGAGTGTTGGCGAAGAAGCCGCGGCGCAACTGATGCAGAAATTCTCCCGGGAGGAGGTCCTGGTGCTGAGTGAAACCATGGCGCGCCTGCACGGTGTAAAAGTGAATCATGTGCGCCATGCCATTAACCGATTTTTTCAGGATTACAGTGAACAAAGCGGGATTAATGGCGCATCACGCAGCTATTTGCAGGGAATTTTGCAAAAAGCACTGGGCAGCGAAATCGCCAGTAGTGTGATTAACGGGATTTATGGCGAAGCGATTCGCTACCGTATGACGCGCCTGCAATGGGTGGATGTGCCGCAGTTAGTCGCGCTGATTGAGCATGAGCACCTGCAATTACAGGCGGTATTCCTGGCTTTTCTGCCGCCAGATGTTGCCGCCAATGTGCTGGATGCGCTGCCCAAATCCCGGCAGGACGAAATTTTGTGGCGCATTGCCCGGCTGGATGACGTTAACCGCGACGTTATCAATGAACTCGACCGGCTGATTGACCGGGGAGTGGCAGTGATTTCTGAACATGGCTCCCGGGTTGCGGGTGTGCGCCATGCCGCCAATATCATGAACCGCATTCCGGATAACCAGCAAAACCTGCTTGCCCAGTTACGTGAACGTGATGAGCAAATCGTCGATGCATTAAAAGATGAAATGTATGAGTTCTTTATTCTCAGCCGCCAGAGCCCGCAAACCCTGCAACGCATTGTGGACGAGGTGGCACTCGATGCCTGGGCGATAGCCCTTAAAGGTACCGAACCGGTACTGCGCCAGGCCATTTACAGTGTGCTGCCTAAACGCCAGGTCACACAGTTGCAAAGCAGCACCGCCCGCCTAGGCCCGTTGCCGGTGAGCCGTATTGAGCAAGAGCGCAAAGCCATTATGGCAACGGTTCGCGAACTGGCAGAGCAGGGTGAAATCGACATCCAGTTGTTTGCTGAGCGCACCCTGGAATAACCGGAGACAAAGATGGAAAAACAACCCCGTCAGGCGGTAATCAGGCCGCGCCGTTACCAGTTTCCCCCGTTGCGCCCGGCACAACCAGAACACGCACCAACAGATGCCGGCCAGCAGGGTATCACTACCCAGCAGCAGCTTTCCCGGGGCTATAACGATGGCATGAACCAGGGTTTTGCCCGCGGGCTGGAAGAAGGACAGCAGGAAGGTTACCAGGAGGGTGTGCGCCTGGGCTTTGAAGAAGGGATGCGCAAAGGGCTGGCTGAAGGAAAACGCCTCGCCCGGCAACAATTTGACGATACCCTCTCGCCACTGGATAACGCCCACCAGGCTGTTAACCGTTTCCTGGCAGGCTTTGAGCAACAACGCCGTACTGAACTGCTGCAACTGGTGGAAAAAGTCACCCGCCAGGTGATTCGCTGCGAACTGGCACTGCAACCCACGCAATTGCTGGCACTGGTAGAAGAAGCCCTGAGTGGGCTGGCCGGGCCACCGGGCCAAATTCGGGTACAAATGAACCCGGAAGAGTTCACCCGTATACAGGACACCCTGCCTGAGAAAGTCCTGGAATGGGGGCTGTGTGCAGAGGCCACACTTGCTGCTGGCGAATGCCGGGTAATCACCGAGCAGGCAGAAATTGATATTGGTTGCGCGCACCGCCTTGATCACTGCATGGACACACTGAAATCCACATTATTGCCAGAGCAACCCCATGAAACCGAATGATTTTGAACAGGCACTGCGCGCCATTAACACCACTCCGCTGGCCAAAGTTGCCGGGAAACTGGTGCGGGTGCATGGTCCATTACTGGCCTGCACGGGTTGCCAGTTGGCAATTGGCCAGCACTGCCAGGTAGAAGATGCACGCAGCGGGCATATTGCGGCCCAGGTGGTGGGGTTCGACAAGGACATCACCTGGTTAATGCCGCTTTCCCAACCTGAAGGGCTGAGTGCTGGCGCCCGGGTTTTCCCAACCGACAAACAGTACAGCCTGATGATTGGCGACCAATGGCTTGGGCGGGTTATCAATGGTATGGGGGAACCGCTGGACGACAAAGGCAAGCTCCACGGCGAAACCCCGCTTGATGCACAAATTAGCCAGGTTCACCCGCTGAAACGCCGGGCGGTAAATACCACGCTGGATGTCGGGGTACGTGCCATCAACAGCCTGTTGACCATTGGTAAAGGCCAGCGCGTTGGGCTGATGGCCGGGAGCGGTGTGGGAAAAAGTGTACTGATTGGCATGATAACCCGTTTTACTCAGGCCGATGTGGTGGTGGTTGGGCTGATTGGCGAGCGGGGGCGTGAAGTCAAAGAGTTTATTGATGAAGCGTTGCAGGAAGAAGGGCTGGCGAAATCCGTTGTGGTTGCCGCCCCGGCCGGTGAATCGCCCCTGATGCGCATTCAGGCCACGGAATTATGCCACCGCATTGCCACCTGGTTTCGCGACCAGGGAAAAGATGTGCTGTTAATTGTCGATTCCCTGACGCGCTACGCCATGGCTCAGCGGGAAATCGCGCTGTCTTTGGGCGAACCACCGGCAACCAAAGGCTACCCGCCTTCAGCCTTCGCCATGATCCCACGCCTGGTTGAAAGCGCGGGGAACAGCACCAGTGCAGGCACTATGACCGCCATCTATACCGTGCTTGCCGAAGGCGATGACCAGCAGGACCCGATTGTTGACTGCGCCCGCGCGGTGCTCGACGGGCATATTGTATTATCCCGCCAGCTTGCTGAAAGCGGCCACTACCCGGCCATTGATATCGGGCAGTCTATTAGCCGTTGCATGAGCCAGATAACCGTGCGCTCCCATCAGGAAGCTGCCCGGGCATTTAAACAGACCTGGGCTGCCTGGCAACAGGTAAAACCCCTGATTCCCCTTGGCGGCTATGTTGCCGGAGCAGACCCACTGGCAGACAAAGCCGTGAATCTGGCTCCCGCTATCGGGCGTTTTCTGCAGCAGGATGTCAATGATGCGGTGGCGACCCTTCAGGCTATTCATGAACTCAGCACCCTGGTACAGGAAGGTTAATTACCATGACCAACACACTGCATACCCTTGAACAGTTACACCAGTTGCGCCGCCGCCAGTTAGACGAAATGAGCCGCGATTTTTCCCACCACCAACAACAGCAACAACGCCTTAAAACCACGCTGGATACGCTGACCCGCCTGGCAACGGAGTTGCCTGTAACCACATCCCCAGGCCCCGGCCAGCTCTGCAACCAGGTCAATTACCAGCGCACATTGCAACGGGTTATCGACGGGCAAACCCAGGCCCATGCTCTGGCGCAGGCAGAAACCCGCCGCCTGCAAGGGGAACTATTACTGGCGCGCAAAAAGCACCAGGGGCTGGAAAGCTTGCTGGGCCAACACCGGGAGCAACAACAGGAAACACTGCGCCGTAAAGAACAACAGGTGACAGATGCACTGGCCGCACAATGTCTGCGCTACCGAATAATGGAGTAATCACCACCCCGGCTGGTGGTACCTGCCTGCTCCATCGCTAACTACATTCAGGCAATAACTCTGCCTGCATTGTGCCCAACACCCTGTAACCCGCCTTCAGCGGTGCTGGTAGAGCCAGTTTTCCGGCTCGCTGGCATTGAGAATGCTTTGCACAATGTCGTATTGCATATTCAGCAAGGTGCCATTGTACTGGTTCGCCGTTTGCGCTTCTCTGGCCTGTGCTTCTACTTGCTGCCACAGGGCACCAACGCTCTCCTGCCAGGCGGCAGGCAAATGGCGAATCAGGCGCTGCACCCCCTGGTTATTGGTGCTCACGCCCAGAGCGCTTAATAACTGATGGCGTGTGCTCCCGGTACTGCTCAACTTGTGGTACAGGCCAAAAATTTGCTGGTTGATGGTCTCCAGTTCTTCACTGTTACGTGCCAGGATTGCCTGCCGCTGGCGAAGTAACAGGGCATTCAGGCCACGCCAGGCTTTATAATCCTGGCCGAGGTCGTGCATGAACTGCTGCAGGTACTGCCGGGCCGGGCTGTTCATTTGCCCCCCTGGTGAAACTGGCGCATTGCCTGGCTGAGTGCATCCAGGTCGATACTGAACTCACCCTGCGCAATCGCCGCCTTCATTTCTTCAACCCGCGCCAAATCGACATCGGGCATGGCTTTCAGTGCCGCCAGCGCCCCTTCCGGAACTGGTTCATTTGCGGCAGATAGCGGCACGATAGCCGCAATACTCTCTTCATTACCTGCCACTTTTGCAGGCAGGCTTTCTGTCATCTGGCGGGTGACAAGCGGTTGTGAGCCGGTAATTTTCATCATTTTTGTCCTGTCATAACAAGCCATCACAAATCAGGCTCGGGCGGAAAAACAGTTTCCACTGTGGTAAACGAGGAAAACGGCCAGTTCGTACAGAAACTTAAATATTCGCTACGGATTATTCCTCCGTTGCTTCAACCACTTTTACCAGCCCGGCGCTCACTACCTGCGCCAGCACAATACGGTCGCTGGACAGATTTTTGACACGAATCATGCCACCGGCACGCCCGTTCTGGAGTGCTTCCCCCTGGGTGCGGGCTTCAATTCCCTGTTGACTGGCGACCAGTGTCACCTGTTGCCCACGGGAAATAACCTGCGGTTTATCGACATGTTGCAGCGAAACAACCTGGCCTTCCCGCAACCGGCGCTTTACTGAAAAACCGGTAATTTTCTCGATGTTCGTCTCATATCCCCCACGAATCGCCACAATATTCTGCTTTTTCATTACCAGATCCTGCGCGGTCAGCAAATGCTCCCGGGGCAAGCCGTGGCGGGCAGTGACCACAGGCAGGAGGATCTCGGGTTTGACGGTGACAGTGGTTTGCCAGCTTAGCGCGCCAGTGCAGCGCACATTCACTTTCATCCGGCTGAAATCCTGAGCAGACAGGCCGCTTAATTGTGCCTCTGGCGTGGTGGCGCAGCGTGGGTAATTCGCTACATCCTGCGCAACAAAGAGCGCAATGCGTAACTGCCAGTCTTGCCATTGCTGGCGTTTTGCTTGCTGGTGTACAGCCTGGTTTACCGCCTGGCGGGCAACGGTTTCAACCTGGAGGCGAGCGGAAGAGGGGTTATTTGCCGCAACCACCTGGCATGCGGAAAAGGCCCATAGAACGGCGGCGCTGACGGGGAAAAGAAACTTCCCATTAAAGGCAGAAGGTAAATGCAACTTACTGAAATACATAATATTAAATTCCTGGCACGATGATTGCTATTAAGAGTTTGAGGAAGCAACCAACCAGAAATAAACAAGGACGTACTCAGTGAGTATTCATTTTGACAAAGCGTTAGGCATTCACCCCGAAGCCCTGGCTTTGCGTGTAACCCGGGCAGAAGTGCTTTCTGCCAACCTGGCGAATGTCGATACGCCGGGTTACCAGGCTAAAGATATTGATTTTGCCGCGCAGATGCAACGCGCAAATTCACCAGGATTACGCCACACCACGCCAGAAACCCTGTACCGCGTGCCTTACCAGCCTGCGGCAGATGGCAATACCGTGGCTCTGGATGTCGAACAGGCTGAATTTGCCAAAAACGCCCAGGCGTTTCATATGAGCCTGACCTTCCTGAACATGAAATTCGCTGGCCTGAAAAAGGCTATTGAAGAACGTTAACCCGCAAGGTAACCCTGAAAATGGCATTTGAAGCAATTTACCAAATATCCAGTTCAGCTATGACGGCCCAAACCGTGCGGCTGAACACGATTGCCAGTAACCTGGCCAATGCAGAAACCCCGGCGGCAGCTGAAGATAGCACCTATAAAGCGCGACGCCCGGTGTTTGCCTCTGTCTACCACACGGCGCAAAACCCGCACCACAGCGCACTGCAAAGCGCCCGGGTACAGGTGCTGGATGTCGTGGAAACCAGTGGTGCGCTCCAGCGTTACCAGCCCGGGCACCCGCTGGCAGATAACAGCGGTTATGTCTGGTACCCCGAAATCAATGTGGTGGAAGAAATGGCCGACATGCTGTCCGCTTCGCGGAACTTTGAAACCCATGTCGAAGTGCTGAACAACGTCAAAAGCATGCAACAAAGCCTGCTGCGCCTGGGTGAGGCAAGCTGATGAACATCAACCAGACCAGCGCCACCGCACACACCACCAGTAACAATGTGGTGAGCAACAGCACCGCGTCATCCATGAATACCATGTTTATGCAATTACTGGTGGCGCAAATCCAAAACCAGGACCCGCTCAACCCCACGGACGGCACCGAATATGTCAGCCAGCTGGCACAACTTACCCAGGTGCAGTCCATGGAAGTGATGTCGCAGTTAATGGCCAACAACACCGTGTTAATGGATAACCTCCAGACCCTGAGCACCGGCAATCTGGTAGGGCAACCGGTGATGGTTAACACCGACCGCTTTCACTGCGATGGCGAAACCAGCGTCAATGGCCGCCTGACACTGGAGCACCCGGCAAGCGTGGTGACAGTAATCGTCAAAGAGAGCAATGGCACTGAGCACAAGATTGAACTCGGCAGCCAGGGCGCAGGCCAGGTGGATTTCACCATCGACCCGGAAGAGCTGGGCATTGAAGCCGGTGATGTCACGCTGAGTGTGGTGACAGACACCGGCGAAACCACCGCACCCATTGAAATAGGCGGTGTCGTCACTAACGTGCGCATACCACTCGATGGTAGCGCGACGCTGCTGAACATTGCCGGGCTGGGCGAAGTGGCTTACCACAACATTACCCAGTTTGGCGCATCCACCCCACCACGCGCGGCATGACGCTGCCCGTTAATACAGGACGTATTTTTTATGAGTTTCAACGTTGCAATTTCTGGCCTGAATGCCATCAACGACCAGTTGGGCGCCATTTCCAATAACATCGCCAACTCCGGCACCGTCGGTTTTAAATCCGGCCGCGCGGAGTTTGCCTCGCTGTACGCTTCCAGCCAGCCACTGGGCGTGGGCGTTACCGGCATGACGCAAAGTATTACCAAAGGCGGAAGTATTGCTTCCACCGGCAACAGCCTGGACCTGGCGATTTCCGGTAATGGCTTTTTTATGGTGCGTGATGCTGGCGGGAACACGGCGTTTACCCGTGCGGGGTACTTTGGCACCGATGCCAGCGGCAACCTGGTGAACAACCTTGGCATGCAGTTGCAGGGTAACCCGGTGGACGCCAACGGCAACCTGCAAACCGGTACGGTTTCCGGGCTGCAAATCAATAACAATGCCATTGCGGCCAAAAGCACCAGTAACCTCGATTTTACCGCTAACCTGGATGCCCGCGCCGAGGTACCGGAAGTGACGCCTTTCGACGCCGACAACAGCGAAAGCTGGAATAACGTCTATACCACGCAGGTGTACGATTCGCTGGGCCGGGAACACACACTGAACCAGTATTATGTGAAAACCGACGATAACACCTGGGAAGTCTGGTACACCCTGAATGGCGAACCGGTCGATTCCCCGTCAGGCCCGCAAACGCTGTCATTTACCGATCAGGGTGTGCTGTCTTCCCCCACTTCCCCAGTCGATATTCAGGTGGATATCCCCGGTGCCGCGCCTTTGTCGCTGGCGGTGAACTACAGTGGCTCCACACAGTTTGGTTCTGATTTCTCGGTCAGCAAAAACCAGGGTAATGGCTACGCTTCTGGGCAGTGTACCGGGCAAATGATTGACGACGAGGGTTACGTGTACGCCACCTACTCCAATGGTGAGCGCATGCTTCAGGGGCAACTGGTGCTGGCAACCTTCGCCAACGCGAACGGTTTATCCAGCCAGGATGGCACCACCTGGGTACACACCTCCAGCTCGGGTGAGCCCATTATCGGCCAGCCCGGAACGGGGTTACTGGGCAGTATTGTTGCTGGCGCACTGGAGTCTTCCAATGTGGATTTAACCAATGAACTGGTTGGCCTGATGACTGCACAACGCAACTACCAGGCTAACACCAAAGTGATCAGCACCAATGACAATATGCTGAGCTCCCTGTTCCAGGCGGTGTAATGGATAAGCTGATTTTTACCGCAGTCAGCGGGGCATCGCGCAATTTATCCCGCCAGCAGATCCACGCCAATAACCTGGCGAACGTCAACACCGCCGGGTTTCGCCGCGATCTGGAAACGGCCAACAGCCAGTTGCTCACCGGCGCAGGCTACGCTTCACGCCACCTGGTCAACACCGCAGCCAGTTCAGTGGAAATGGCGCCTGGCGCGTTACGTGAAACCGGGCGTGAGCTGGATATTGCCATTAAAGGCGAAGGGCTGATTGCGCTGGCCGCCGGTGACCGGGAAATCTACACCCGTAACGGGCAAATTACTCTGGGGCCGGAGGGCGACCTGAGTATTAATGGCTACCCGGTTATTGGCGATAACGGCCCGATTATTCTGCCGCCCTTTGCGGCGCTGCATATCAGCGATGACGGCGTGATCTCGCTGGTGGCCGAAGACGGCAATATGACCACGCCGCTGGATGTTGACCGTATCAAACTGGTGAGCGTTCCCGGTGCCGCTCTCAGCAAAAATGACGCGGGTTTCCTGGTGACCACAGCACGGGAAAACCCGCGTGATGAAGATATCGTCGTCGCCAGCCGCCACCTGGAAAGCGCCAATGTCTCGGTGATGGATGAAATGCTGTCCAGCATTGCGCTTAACCGCCAGTTCGAAGCGCAAATCAAGATGATGAAAGCCGCAGAAGAATTGGCGAATGCCGGAAACCGGTTATTACGCGGCGCATGATGCGCCGGCAAGAACAGACAAGGATAAACAATGAACCCCGCATTATGGATAAGTAAAACCGGCCTGGCCGCGCAGGATGCGCGCATGGCCGCCATCTCCAACAACCTGGCGAACGTCAACACCACGGGCTTTAAACGCGATCGGGTGATGTTCTCTGACTTGTTTTACCAGAACCAGCGCGCCCCCGGCGCGTTACTGGACCAGAACAATACTGCGCCAACCGGGATCCAGTACGGTAGCGGCGTGAAAGTGACGGGCACCCAGAAAGAATTTACGGTGGGCAGCATTCAGAACACGGGCAAGGATCTGGATATCGCTATTTCCGGCCAGGGCTTTTTCCAGGTAGAAACCAGTGATGGCGATATTGCCTATACCCGGGCCGGGAACCTGCAAATTAACCCCGATGGCATGATAACCAATGCGCAGGGGCTGCCCCTGGTTCCGCAAATCGACCTGCCAGACAACGTGCAGTCACTTCAGGTGGCGCGGGATGGCACGGTCAGTGCTACTGTCGCCGGGGAAACCGACCCGGTGGAGTTAGGGCAAATCACCCTGGTGAACTTCGTTAACCCCGCCGGGCTGGAAGCGCTGGGTGGCAATCTGTACCGGGAAACCGCCGCCAGTGGCGATGCAGTAGAAGGTGTGCCGGGCGAAGACGCCTTTGGGCACCTGGAACAGGGTTCACTGGAAGGCTCTAACGTACAGGTGGTGGAAGAAATGGTGGATATGATCATGGTGCAGCGGGCTTATGAAATGAACGCCAAAATGGTTTCTGCTGCTGATGACATGCTGAAGTTTGTCACCCAGGCGCTGTAACAAGGGGCTTAATGTGATGAACAGAACAACCATGATGATAGCCGGTGCGGCGTTCTTGCTGGCAGGGTGCGAAAGCCAGACTCTGCTGGTCCATAAAGACGATGCCCAGTACGCACCACCTGTTATGCCTGTTGAACCTCCCGCCAAACCCGCCAATGGCGGGTTATACAGCGGCGGATATAACTGGTCGCTGGTGCAGGACCGCCGGGCTTACCGGGTGGGCGATATCCTGACTATCCGGCTGGATGAATCCACCCAGGCCAGCAAGCAGGCGCGCACCAACTTCGGCAAAAAGAACGACGTTTCCATTGGCATTCCGGAAGCCTTTGGCCAGTCTGCCGAAAAACTGGCGGGCTCCGTGGATGGCAGCCGTAATTTTAATGGCAACGCAACCAGCCAGCAGCAAAACAGCCTGCGCGGGGCGATTACTGTGGCGGTTTACAGTGTGCAACCCAACGGGGTGCTCGCTATTCGCGGCGAAAAATGGCTCACCCTGAACCAGGGTGATGAATATATGCGGGTAACGGGCCTTGTCAGGGCGGAAGATATTGAGCCGGATAACTCGGTGTCTTCCCAGCGTATCGCCAACGCGCGCATCGCTTATGCGGGCAGAGGCGCACTGAGTGACGCCAACTCCGCCGGGTGGCTGACCCGTTTCTTTAACCACCCACTGTTCCCCATGTAAGGAAAATACCATGAAAGGATTCTGTTCACTGTTATGCCTGCTATTGGTTACCGTCAGCGCTTATGCCGAGCGGCTGGGCAACCTGGTCGATATCCAGGGAGTGCGTGGCAACCAACTGGTGGGCTACAGCCTGGTGGTTGGCCTGGATGGCACCGGCGATAAAAACCAGGTGAAGTTCACCAGCCAGTCGGTCACCAATATGCTGCGCCAGTTTGGTGTGCAAATGCCCGCCAATATCTCCCCAAAAGTAAAAAACGTTGCGGCCGTTGCTCTTAGCGCCACGTTGCCACCGGGGTATTCACCCGGGCAGACCATTGATGTCACGGTGTCTTCTATTGGCGATGCCAAAAGCCTGCGTGGCGGCACCTTACTGTTAACCCAACTGCGCGGGGCAGATGGTGAAGTGTATGCGCTGGCACAAGGCAATGTGGTAGTGGGTGGCATGAAAGCCGAAGGCAACAGCGGGTCCAGCGTCACCATGAATACACCCACCGCCGGGCGCATTCCCAATGGCGCAACGGTTGAGCGCCCGGTTGAATCTGATTTTCACACCAGTGGGCAGGTTACCCTCAACCTGAAACGCCCGAGCTTCAGCACTGCCAACAATGTGGCGATGGCGCTCAATACGGCGTTTGGTGCGGGTACAGCCACGGCACAGAGCGCAACCAATATCAGCGTGAATGCTCCGGCAGACAGCGCCAGCCGGGTGGCGTTTATGTCTGTGCTGGAAGAGGTCCGGGTGAATGCCGGAAAAGTGGCGCCACGCGTGGTCTTTAACTCCCGTACTGGCACTGTGGTAATTGGCGACGGCGTGGTGGTACGGGCTGCGGCTGTCTCTCACGGCAACCTCACGGTGACCATTAACGAATCCACCCAGGTCAGCCAGCCGGGCGCACTGAGTAACGGCGCAACAGTCGCGGCACCTCAAAGTGAGATTGAAGTACGCCGCGAACGTGGCCAGATGGTCACTATCCCGGCAGGCACCAGCTTGCGCAGTATTGTGAACACGATTAACAGCCTGGGCGCAGCTCCCGACGACACCATGGCCATTTTACAGGCACTGCACGAGGCCGGGGCACTGGATGCCGAGCTGGTTGTGATTTAAGTAAGGAGACGTTCTGTGATAACCCCATTAACCACGACCGCCGGTTCACCATTCAGCCCTGTTGAGGGGAATGCCCGCCCACAAAACCTGGCGGAAGCCGCCAACCAGTTTGAAGCGATGTTTCTGCGCACGTTACTCAGCCAGATGCGCAGCGCCAGCACCGCACTGAATCAGGATTCGCTGTTTAACAGCAAACAGCAAACCATGCTGCGCGAACTCTATGATGACCAACTGGCAAACCACCTGGCGGCGCAGGGTAGCGCGGGTATCAGCCGCCTGATCCTTGCGCAACTGGGCGGGCAGAATACGCCTGCAACTTAAGAACCGGGCCAGGCTGGCCGTTTTAGCCAGATAACAGCGGGCTTTCCCGCAATGGAATGTGACGATTTTTCCACCCAGGAAAACCACGGATGAACATGATCAATACCGCATACAGCGGGTTACAAACCGCCCAGATGGGCATGAACGTGACAGCGATGAATGTCGCCAATATGCTGACCCCGGGGTACAGCCGGCAAGGTATCGTGCAAAGTGCTGTCGGCCCTTATGGCACCGCCCAGACCGGTAATGGTGTGCAGGTAGACAGCATTCGCCGCATATCGAGCCAGTATCTGGTAAGCCAGGTCTGGCATACCAGCAGCCAGGCCAGCTATTACCAAATCAACCAGCAATATTTCAGTGCGCTGGAGCAGGTAATTGGCAATGACAGCACCAGTATCGGCAATGGTCTGGATGATTTTTTTAGTGCCCTGAGCGAGTTAACCACCCAGCCAGAATCCCCGGCGTTACGCCAGCAGTTTCTTAACCAGTCCCGTGCGCTGGCAACCCGTTTTAACAACACCCAGGACATGATTAACTCCCAGCGCATGTCAATAAACAGCCAGCGGGATGCCACGGTTTCTCAGGTGAATACGCTGACATCGGGCATTGCTGAGTACAACCAGAAAATAGCCGCCATGGAAAGCGCAGGTGGTAACAGCAGTGTGCTGCGCGACCAGCGTGACGAACTGGTGAGGGAGTTAAGCCTGTTAACCGAAGTGAACGTGGTGGAAGACAGCCACGGGTACTACAACGTCAGTATGAAAAGCGGCCAGCCACTGGTTAGTGGCACTACTGCCGGGCAGATGAGCAGTAGCCGCGACGAAAACGGCCTGCCGGTATTAAGCCTGCAATTTGCCGACCACAACTTCCCTTTGCCACCTTCCCCCGGTGGGCAACTGGGCGCACTGTATGATTACGAAACCGGCACACTGAATACCATGGAAACCGCCCTGCAGGGCATGGCGGAGGCACTGGCGCAACAGGTAAACGAGCAACTGGCGCAGGGCTACGACCTGAATGGCAACCCAGGCAAGCCGCTGTTTTCGTTTGACCCGGGCAACCCGGCAGGCATGTTGCAGGTTAATACCCTCAGCCCTGACGAACTGGCGCTTTCCGGCGCACCTGGTGAACCTGGCAACGGTGATAACCTGCAATTTCTGCTGGCAATTCAGGAGCAGAAAATGGACCTCCCCGGGCTTGGCAACATGAGCCTGGCCGAAGGCAGCGCAGCGATGGTTTCCACGCTGGGCATCGCCAGCCGCAACAACCAGACGGAACTGACAGCCTCTCTCACCATTCTGGAACAGGCACTACAACAGCGCGATAACCTCAGCGCCGTCAACCAGGATGAGGAAGCCATCAACCTGCAAATTTACATGCAGGCCTACCAGTCCAATATGAAGGTCATTTCAGCAGGGAACCAACTGTTCAGTGATCTTCTCGGCCTTTTTTAACCAGGGAAGGAATGATTCATGCGGGTAAGCAGCCTGAACACCAAACATATTATGTTGTCGCAAATGCACAGTAACAGTATGAAAATGAGCCAGATTATGCAGCAACTGTCGACACAAAAACGGGTCAATGTTCCCTCCGATGACCCCATCGCCGCAACGCGTATTAACCAGTTACAGCGGGAACAATCCACCATTGCGCAGTACCAGGACAACATCACCCGGCTTTCTGGTTCATTGTCGACCCAGGAAGCACAGGTACAAAATGCCAGCGACCTGTTATGGGCGCTGAACGACACACTGTTGCAGGCAGCTAACGGCGCCAATGCAGATAAAAATATGCAGGGGCTTGGCCTGGAAATCAGCATGTTGCTCGATTCCCTGGTTGATACCGTGAATACCAAAAGTGCATCCGGGAGTTATGTGTTTGGTGGCACGAAAAACCAGACAGCCCCAATTCAGTGGGATGACGCCGCAGAAAGTTGGGTATTTATGGGTAACCACAATACCCGGGAAACCACGGTCGCCAATGGGGTCAATGTTACCGAGAATGTCCAGTTGACCCGTTGTTTCAGCCGGGGTGGTGATGAACTGGGGTTACTCAATGAGCTGTATACGCTGAGTGAAAAAATGCAGGACCCGGCGGTGTCACCCGCCAGTTACCAGCAGGATATCCAGAACCTGCTGGATGGGCTCAGTGATGCTCAGGACGGAATCGGCGCGATTTTTACCGAGTTGGGCGGCCGCCAGAACCAGCTGACTTTGCTACAGAATGCGCATACTGACGTCAGTATGGCGAATGGTATGGTGTTAAGCGAACTGGCTGATGCAGATGTGGCGACGTCGACCATTGAGCTGCAGCTCTATGTCAACGCGACCCAAATCACGTTCAAGGCCTGGAACATGGTCAACCAGTTGTCTTTATTTAACACGATGGGGTAACACAGTATGCAGGTCAGTTTATCCCCAGCCAAAACCCGGTTGATGCAAACGGCAGTGGCGCAAACCCACAAAATGCAGCAGGCCGCCCGTGTCAGTTCGCCGGCTCAGGCCGCGCCCACGCCAGACTTTCCTGAACCGGCGCTGCTGTCGCGCAAACCTGCGCGCTACAACATTCAGCTCAATGCGCAACTGACAGCCATTCAGCAGGCCGAAGATTACCTGCAAGGGCTGGAAGGTGTATTGCTGAATTACCGCCACACGAAAAGCCAGCCCGGTAGCCCGCCGCGTGATACAGCCGCACTGCAACAACAACTGGCACAGCGCCTGCAACGGTCTGCCGGTACTGTCGACCGGCAGTTGAATATCTCGCTGACCCGGGATTCACAAGTACACTTCAGCCTGGGATTTCCTCGTGAAGTGTTCAGCCAGCCGCAAGGCGAAACACTGATATTTGCCGCCGGGAAAGGGTGTAAACACCTGGCGGCGGTAACGTTGCCAGAAGCGGCGTCGCCCCGGCAAATTTTGGCACAACTTAATGCCAGCCTGGGCAAGTTTGGTATTCATGGTGAGTTCAGCCCGCGCGGCGAGTGCCTGTTTACCGCGGATGAATCGCGCTGGGACACGCTGAAAGGGTCATTGCGGGTACGGGGCGAAGGGGTGCATTTCCCGGCAGACAGCTTTACGTTGTTAGCGCCAGTGCCTCAGAACAGCCCGGTTGACAGCCTGCAACAGTTAACGGGCCAGTGGGATAAACATGCGCGCCGGGAAGTTGAACAAGTGTTGCACCATATCACCCACCAGCAAACCACTCTGCGCCAGCATAAAGCCAGCGTTACTGAGCGGATCCGTGAAATGTCACCGGCACTGACTACGCAACATGTTCAGCAAACAGCTCGGGGTGTGGGGCAGCAACTTGCCAGCAGCCGTAATCATTTTGAACAACTGGCTCAGTCGCTGGCGGCACAGGCCAATATTCACCAGACCACTGTCAGAAATTTACTCGGGTAACGCCTGGTTACCCGAAGTACTGCGGCTTAGCGCGGTGGCAGGTAAATACCGCCGCTTTGCCAGACAAAGACACTTTGCCCGTCAATCACCAGCCGCCAGGTTTCAATTTCACGGCTTAAAAACAGGTCCATCATGTTCTCCAGCATCAGATTACTTTTCTCTGTGGAGAACGCCACCGGGTGAAATTCGTAGAACCTGCGTTCGCCGTCATTGCGCCGCATAATGAATTTACCCTGCATTCGGAAGTTGTTGCCGTCGGTACTGGCAAAGGTGGTGATTAACTCATTGTTAACGATTTTTGTAGTGAAATCATAACGTTCACTTTTACCTGAGCTGAGGTCATAGTAACCAAACGGGATAGTACCTTCCACGTTACCGCGCACACCCACCCAGGTATACACGGCCCAACGGTTCTGATACCACAGCAAGGCCACGATTGCGCAAACCAGCCCGGTAAGCACACTAATTTTTAGTGCAGGTCGCCAGGTCATGCATTTCTCTCCGGGTTTCGTTCAAAATCAGGTCATTAAGGCGTTCTGTATTCACCCGCCAGTGGTGAATGACCATCACGTACTGTTGCTGGCTACACGGGCCTTTAACAATAAAGCTGTAATTCAGGGATTGCCCCAGGGTTTGGTAATACACCGACATACTGGCAGACTTTTCGATCAGCTCAGTATTCAGTGTATAAAACGTTTTCTGTAAGCGGGCGAACAGGTTGTCTTGCCTGCTGCTACCCATATTCGGCTCTTCAATGCCATACAGGCGAATATGGCTGAACGCTTTTTCATTACTGCGGTTAACATGCAAGTGCACATCATGGCGTTCTTGCCACCAGGTTTGCCCTGCCAGGAACAGCAGCACTACTGCAGCAAGCAGCAATGCCAGGTTAAACGGGCTGCGCAACCTGCTTTTTTTAACCAGAGTTTGCCGGGAGTTCTGAGGGCCAGATGCAACTGAAGCCGAAGCCGTTGTACCTGGCGGTAGTGCGGAAGCATCTGCCAGAGACTCACCCGGCGTTGCCGCCGGAATTTCGTCCACCGGCACTTCAGATATGGGTTCACTGGTTGTTTGCCGGGCGTTTGTAGCAGTATCTGCTGTGATAATGTCAGCCTGTAACCCAACCAGGTCTGTGGGTTGCAAAGCAAGGCCCTTTTCATCTTCGGACTGGTCATTTCGTGGCAGTGCGCGGCAATATTCTGCAGACAGTAAATACCCCCGCTTAGGGACAGTGCGGATAATACGTTGTTTTTTGCCGTCATCTTCCAGAGCGGCCCGCAGGGCATGCACCGCGTTTGGCAGGCTGTTGCTGCCTATCACCCGGTCCACCCAGACCATATTGGTGATATCTTCGCGGCTCAGAACTTTTCCGGCATGCTCCAACAGCACAATGAGCAGGCGAAACTGGTACTCGCCAAGCTTGCGTATTTCACCCGTGTGGGCATGAACAAGCGCGTTGGCTGATTCATCAATTAACCAGTCATTGATAAAATAATCGTGTTTATCCATCTTAAAATCAGTGGTCACAGACTATTCCCTTAAATGCCTTCATTTATCTGGTAAGCATTGCTTTTATGCGTTTTCAACGAACCTGCCCATTCAGAATGAAGGCCAGGAATAAAACAGTAATTGCGCAGATTATAACACAGCAATATAAACGCATCACAAGGCCTGTAGGATGAATAAGGTTGCAGGCTGGCCGCCCTTTTATATTCAATCTGTTACATGCGCCTGGTTTTGCCATTAATAATTTTGACATTTTATACTGCCAGCTACATCACACCAAATTAAATTTCACTGGGCCAGGCAGATACACCAGAATGGTTGTGCGCGAGGTATTATTCTTATTCCTGGATGGGAGTGATAAGAATTATCTCTCCGGTAAAAAGCATTTCAGTGGCAGAAATTAAATAAATAACGCAGAATTTACATTTCCTTTATCTTCTAATGAATAAAAATTAACCTTCATTAAATTTCATAAAAATCATTCACTTATGATGATTTCTAAAAAAGACATTTTTGATAAAAAAAGAATTTAATTTCTGCTGCGAATAGTCCGTTTTATCCCAGTGACAGGAATTTACCTGATAACCAGGTCACAAGGAGATAAAACTTATGTCAATGTCCATTTTTACCAACGCTTCTTCCATGGCTGCTGTTAACGCAATGAACAAATCCAATAGCATGCTCTCTACATCCATGGAGCGTTTGGGGACGGGGAAACGTATTAACTCTGCAGCAGACGATGCGGCAGGGCTGCAAATTGCCACCCGCTTACAGGGGCAGGTCAGTGGTATGGCGGTTGCACAACGTAATATCAGCGACGCCACCGCATTACTGCAAACGGGCGAAGGCGCATTTGATGAAATGACCAATATTATGTACCGCATGAAGGACCTGGCAACCCAGGCATCGAACGATACTAACTCTTCAGCAGACCGCACAGCAATTCAGGCAGAGCTGAACCAGTTGGGCATGGAGATGGGCAATATTATGTCCAACACTTCTTATGCTGGCGACAAGCTGTTTGCTGAAGGTGGCAAATTCGACAGCGAACTGAATTTCCAGATTGGTGCCAGCTCTGGCGAAGTGATGAAACTGGATATCTCAGACCAACTCGACGGGCTGCGCGGTGCGCTGGAAAACCTGATCCCTGAAGATGCCGATACCCCGGCGGTGGATGTCAGCAGTGCCGCCTCTGCGCAGGCACTGATGGACAGCCTGGAGTCCGCTATTGATGATGTGAGCGCCATGCGTTCAACCTTTGGTGCCAATATCAACCGCCTGGGCCACTCTGCAGCGAACCTGGCGAATATGAAAGACAACACCGAGCTTGGCCTGGGCAATATCCGTGATGCGGATTTTGCGACGGAAGCCACCAACATGACCCGCAACCAGATGCTGGCTCAAACCAGTATGTCGATGCTGCGCCAGTCCAACAGCATGTCTGGCATGGTGATGTCCCTGTTGGGTTAATCCTTGCCTGATTCATCGTTTCCAAACACCGCTCCGGCGGTGTTTTTTTTACCGCGTTTACTTCCGCTTTCACAAAACAGGGGGAAATTCACTTTCCCCGCTAAAAATTCAACTGTTTGATTTTAAATAAAAAATAAGTTGGCATGCGCTTTGCAATCTATAAAACCATGAGACGCAGGGTATTGCGGTAAAGCACCGCAGTTGCACATGCCAGCGCCCGGTGAAACGGAAGCACACCTGTTTTTATTGTTTTAAGGGAAAAAGTTAATCATGTCAGATTTACTCAGCCTGGATCCGCAAACGCTGGCAACCCAACTGGCGTTTTACGATATCCAGCCCATGCAGAACGCGATTAAAACGCAAACCGCCACTCTGAATGCCCAGCAAACTGCATTGCGGGCCTTGCGCACTGCACTGACCGATTTTCGCACCGCGATTCAGGGCATGAACCAGGCGGGCCAGAGCATGTTGCAAACCCAGGCGACCACCAATATGACAGGTATTGCCAACGTTACCACCACCGCCGCGGCACAGAAAGGAACCTACAACATTGAAGTGGACCAGTTAGCCAGCGCCCATCAAACCGGTTATGCCGGGCTGACAGACGAAGATATCAGCAATGCCAGCGGCACTATGACGATAGCGCTGGCAGGTGAAGAGCTGGATATCGACCTGACTGACATTGATTCCCTGGCCGACCTCGCCGCCGCTATCAATAACGCAGAAGAGAACCCGGGAGTGACGGCTTCGCTGGTTCGCACCGATGGCAAGGTCATGCTGATGCTCAGCAGCGACGAAACCGGGGCAACCAATACCCTGGATGTACAAATTAATGGTGATGCCGCCACTCAGGCTCTGTTTGCCAACCCGGCGGAAATTTCCCCGGCTCAGGATGCCCAGTTCCGCATGGGGGAAGTGTCGTTCACTCACAGCAGCAACACCATCGACAACCTGATTGATGGCGTCACTGTTGAATTAATTGGTGTTACTGAAGGGAAACCACTCACCATTCATGTGGATACCGATACTGATGCCACCAAAGACCAGGTAAATACCTTCGTTGATTCCTGGAACACACTGATGACTTCGCTCAATACGCTGACCTCAAGCGGCGCAGACGGTGAGCGCGGAGCCCTGGCGGGCGACCCGACAATCAGTGCCCTGCAACGCGACCTGAACACGTTGCTGCGCAGCGACATCGATGGCTTCACCATCGCGGATTTCGGTATCAGCGCAGACCGTAACGGCAAACTCAAAATCGACAATGACACCCTGACCAAACAACTGCAGTCCAACCCACAATCTGTCACCACATTTTTCAATGGCCCGGACGGCATTCTCAGCAAGATGGATAACGCCCTCGACCGTTATCTCAATAGTACTGACGGCCTGCTGAAAAGCCGCCAGGAAACACTGGATCGCCGCCAGCAAGAAATTGATCGCAAAAGTGAAAAAATGAATACCCGCTACGACAGCGCATACAACCGCTATCTGCGCCAGTTCACTCAGTTGCAGCAAGTCACGCTGCAAATGAACAGCACCATGAGCATGTTCGGCTTAGTTTAAGGAGGAACACCCGATGTACCACAAAACAGAAGACTATTCAGACCACTATCAGGCATCTGACCTCGCAGTTCAGGTAGCCTCTGCCAACCCGCATCAACTGGTATTGATGCTGTTTGACGGCCTTCTGGATGAGCTTGAACGCACTAAGAGCCATATTGTGGCGCGCCGTTTTGAGCACAAAGCGGCCAGTGTGAATAAATGTATCGACATCCTGAATGCCCTGACCAGCGCACTGGATTTCGACAAAGGCGGCGACGTCGCGGCCAATTTATCCCGGTTGTATGACTACTGCGTTTATCGCCTGTACCACAGCAGCCATGCGTTATCGGTTGAACAGGTTGATGAAGTCACCCTGATCCTGCGCCAGCTCCAGCAAGGGTGGCAACAAATGGGCCTGCCCCATGACTAATCCACAGGCTATTTATCGCCTGGCGACTGCACTGCGCCAGGCTGCCAGCGCCCACAACTGGGCGCAGGTGATACAGGTTGACCAGCATATTGCCGCATTACTGAGTGACCTTCAGGGGGCGACGCTGTCGCCCGCGCAAAGTAAAGCGATTGATGTCCTGCAAACCACGCACCGGCGGGTGAATACCTGGTGCCACCAGCAAAGTGAAGTGCTGCGCGGAAAAATGGAGCAAACCCGCAACAACCGTGAAAGAGCAGCAGCGTATGCCACATTTATGGATGAAAAGGACTTAGGCTAATGGCGTGGATATCGGTACCGGAACAAGGGCAGCACTGGCAGGATAACCCGTCACTGCCGGAAAACAGCCTGCTGGCGCACCCCGGCACACTTGCCTGTGGCACTGCTCAGGTACCGGAAACATTCTCCCATCTGCTGTTCAGTATGGAGCGGGCGTTTTCCCCGGCAGTAACAGAGTCTGTGCCTGGTGCCCCGGTATGCCTGCCGCAACCACTCACAGGCATTAGCCTGAGTGATGATATAACCGTGCTCCAGGAAGCAACCCGGCTACCGGGCGCGTTGCCGCCTGCCAGCACGGCTGTGCAGCCAGTGCCACTGGCCGCATTTATGCCATCAACACCTGTGCCATCAACCCCAGGTGTGCTCTCTGCGGCGACTGGCGATGTTCCTGCTGGCTTAACAGAACGCGTTGCACCACTGGCCGCGGCGGCAACCCTGCCAGCCACACCGCAAGAAATTGCCCGGGCAGAACCAGGGCAGCAACCCGTGACACCCGTTGATACCCGGCAGGCTGCTCATCAGCCCCAGGTTATGGCAACTGTAGCCACTATGGCGGCAACAATGGCGGACGCCGGGCGCGACAACGCCAGCGTGGCCGGGCAACACCCGGCGTCTGGCACACCAGTACCGCCGCTCATTGCTGTCGCCAGCCCGCCGGAACCGCCCACCACAGATGCCAGCCAGCGGCTTGCCGCAGCTACGCCAGCCCACCAGCCAACTGCCGCGCATAGTTCGCACCCGCAAACTGAGCGGTTACAGGCCGCTCTGGGTGCCCGGTTACAGATGCATATTGCCAACCGCACCCAAACCGCACATATCCGCCTGGACCCGCCAGCGCTTGGCAAAATCGACATTCACTTACACCTGGAACAGGGCCAGCTCCAGGTCGCACTGCACACTCAGCACGAAGACGTTGCCCGGGCGCTCAGGCTGGTCAGCCACGGGTTACAGGAACAACTGGCGGCGGATACCACACAACGTGTCAGCGTACAGGTATCAACAGGCCAGGGGCAATCACCACGCCAGCCACAGGGTGAGGGGAGCGGCCTGGCCCCCGAAGAGCACACCCCAACTGCGGGTATGCACACCAGAGCAGGCTCAGAAACGCGGCAGGATGCCACCATCCTTCTGACGATATAACTCAGCGCAATAACAAGGAGCGTTATGAAACTCAAAGTCATTTTAAGTGCAGTGGCATTAGCCCTGAGCGTTGCCGCAGGCAGCGCAGCACTCACCCTGTTCGGGTTACAGCATATGGAAAACCGGCACGACAGAAACGTGCATGTTACTGGCGACACATTAAGCAGCCGCACCGCCGATAGCGTTGAATTTGTGGAGATAACCAACCTGATTGTCACCCTGAAAGGGATTAACGGTGAACCGCGTTACTTGTTACTGGAACAGGCTCTGATCACCTCGAACCCGGAAGATGCCCGGCGCACCCAGGCGTTACTGCCTGCGCTACGTGGCGCTGCTGTTGGCCTGCTTAATGGCCTGCCTTACCTGGAGGTACGGGCCATGCCAGTAGAAACCCTCACGCAGCAACTTACTGCGCGTTACGACGAGCAACTCCAGCAACTCAACACCAGCAAGCCTTTTGAGGATGTCATCATCAGCAAAATGGTGTTCCAGTAAATAAGGACTACCGTATGAACACAACAAATGGATTTACTGCAGCGGCCCTCACGCCTGCTCAGGAGGCGCAATACCTCAATGACTGGCTGCCGCTGGTGCATAAAATTGTGAAGCAGTTCAGCTGGCAGGCCAGTGGGATTATCGATAAAGACGATATGGAACAAATTGCGCTGATGGGGCTGCTCGCTTCACTGCGCCGCTATGGCGTACCCGATGAGCAATTTCCCGGTTATGCCTCCCAGCGTATTCGCGGCGCGATTCTTGACGAGTTGCGCCAACAGGACTGGCGTTCTCGTCGGCTGCGCAAAAAAAACCACCAGCTCAGTGATGCAATCAGCCGCCTGGTCAACAAACTGGGTTATGAACCACGGGCAGAGGAAATTTGTGAGCATCTCAATATTTCTGCTGACGACTATATGGAATACCAGCAACTGGAACGTGCCAAAACCCTGCAAAGCCTGGATGAGTTGTTGTCTTCATCAACCCACAACCCACTACTGGGAAATACCTTTTCCTCACGGGAACTGGACGATGAAATCGTGATTGCCGACATGTTGCACCATGCGCTTGCCAGCCTGGATTCACGTGAACAACTTATTCTCTCCCTCTATTACCAGCAAGAGATGAGCCTGAAAGAAATCGCGCTGACGCTCAACCTGACGGAAGCGCGAATTTGCCAGATAAACAAAAAACTTGTCTGGAAGATCCACCGTTTTTTTGAGAAACAGACATGCAAAAATTTATCGGTTTAATCGTCATTATGGTTTGTGTTGTTGGGGGGTTCCTGATGTCTGGCGGCCGGATGGCTGCATTCTGGCAGCCCGGTGAAATCATTATTATTTTAGGCGCAGGTTTTGGGGCGACTATGCTGGCAAACCCGCGCTCAGTTCTGCAGGAAATGTACCGCCAGTTCCGTGGTGTATTGCGTAAGAATGAGTACACCGATGAATACCAGCGCCAGTTATTAATGCTGCTCTTCGAACTGCTGGAACTGGTGCAGGAAGGTGGCCTGAAGACGCTGGATGAGCATATCGAGGTGCCAGAAAACAGCGCGTTATTTCAGAAATACCCACGCATTATGAGTGACAAGGCACTGGTCACATTTATTTCCGACAACTTCCGCCTGATGGCGATGGGAAAAATCAACGAACATGAACTGGAAGGCCTGCTCGAACAGGAGCTGGGCGCAATGGAAGAAAACCTGCTGTTGCCGTCACGTTCGTTGCACCGCACGGCTGAAGCTATGCCGGGCTTTGGGATTTGTGCCGCGGTTCTGGGGATTATTATCACCATGCAGTCCATTGACGGTTCCATTGCGGTGATTGGCGTGAAAGTGGCCGCTGCGCTGGTGGGGACTTTTCTTGGCGTCTTTTTCTGTTACTGCCTGATGGACCCACTGGCGAATGCCATGGAACAACGCACAAAAAAACAGTTGTCTATTCTGGAATGCGTTCGCACCGTGCTGGTCAACCATGTGGCCGGAAAGCCGACATTACTGGCGGTGGACGCCGGGCGAAAAATGCTGCCCATGGACGCCAAACCCACCTTCGCAACGCTGGATGGCTGGGTCAACGCAATGCAGGATGACGCCGGATGAAAAAGCACAACGGTCACAGCACCACAATCATTAAACGCAGTGCCCGGCGCAGCCATTCGGGCCACCATGGTGGTGCGTGGAAAGTGGCCTTTGCCGATTTCACACTGGCTATGATGGCACTTTTCATGGTGTTGTGGATTATGGGGGCGTCTACCGAGGAAGAACGGCATGAGATTGTTGCTATGTTTTATACCGATACGCTGTTCGATATTTTTTCTTCCCGCGACACGCCCGCGGGCAGCAATACACTGCCGTTGTTCGACCCAGCCGGGAGCCCTTTGCCTGTAGCCCGGGCCACCACGGCTCCTGCCCCGGAGCCAGAAACGCCCCAGGCGCGGGAAGCGCGTTCACAACGGGAAATTGAAGAGCTGGCGCGTTTAATTGCACAAATCACCTCGGTGTATAACGCCCAGTCTAACCTGCATATTGAAATCGTACCCCAGGGGTTGCGCATTCTGATAACCGATGACCAGCAGCGGGAAATGTTCCAGCGCAGTAGCGCAATTCTGGCACCGTTTTTTCAGCGGTTGTTAGGCGAGTTTGCCCCGGCACTGAACACCATTGAGCACAAGATCATGATAACCGGCCATACCGATGCCACCCGCTATCGTGACCAGCAGCGTTATAACAACTGGAACCTCTCTGGTGACCGGGCGCTACAGGCGCGCCAGGTACTGACTGATGCCGGGCTGAATGAGCAGCGCATTGTGCAAGTCAGTGGCATGGCCGACCAAATGCTGTTTCACCCTGAAGACCCGCACCATGCCGCGAACCGGCGCATTGAAATTATGGTACTGACGCATTCAGCGAGCGAAGCGCTGTACCAGTTTTTCGGCCACCACGGGCAAAACGTTGTGCGCCCAATTATCGAGAACCTCAGCCTGGTCACGGAATAACCTGGCCGCCACAGTGAAAAGGAGAAAATCCTGTTTATGACACGGAGCGTCACAAAACACCTGCCAGTACCGGCTTCATTATTACTGACCAGCCTGCTGTTCCTGCCACTGGATGCAATGGCGACTGGTAATGAAGAGCGGCGCAAACAACACAGCGCCCGCAGTGCCACGAGCAGCACTCCCGGGCTTGCTGACGATGCAGTACTGGCGCGCCAGCGTAACCGGGAAATTTTGCTGGCAAAGCGCCAGGCTAACCCCACAAAGGTACCGCCAACCCCTGGCCAGCGGCAGCAACATGCCGCGAATCAACCTGTTGAGCGGGCAAAAAACCGGGAATTACTGGCGATGTATGCCACCTGGCTGCCGGGGCAACAGCATGCGGCTCAGCCTGTTGAAGACCCACGCTGGTCTGCCGGGCGGCAGGCTCATTCACTGCGTGAACAGCACACCATCCACCATGTGGTGAACCGCCTGAAAGCGCAACTGGGGAAGCCCTATGTTTGGGGCGGGCACTCACCCGAAAGCGGTTTTGATTGCAGTGGCCTGGTGTGGTACGCCTTTAATCCGCTCCTGAGTCGTAAATTACCCCGTACTGCAAATGCCATGTATCAGGACCGGCAGCTCAGCAATATCCACCGCCAGCAACTGCGCAAAGGTGACCTGGTGTTTTTCAGTATCAAAACGCCCAATGCGGCAGACCATGTTGGTGTTTATCTGGGAGATGGGCAGTTTATTGAAGCGCCGCGTACCGGGAAAAATATTCGTATCAGCGAATTAAATAATGACTTCTGGAAAGCGAAATACCTGGGTGCACGCCGGGTTATCAAAGAATCAGTCCTGTTATAAACAGAAAAAAAGCGTGAGCAACCTGCTCACGCCCGAGTCTGATGACAAACCTTATGTCCGCACAGAACGAGAGGATGTCACCCAATAAAAAACAAGGAAAATCAATTTATTGATTTTCGGCTGCTAACTAAAAAGAAGGAAAAACCACGTTTTTTCCTTCTTTTTCATCAATCTGAAGCGTGAGCAACCCGCTCACGCCCATGAGTTATCCGGACTGATGGTGTTCTTTCCTGAAAGGCTAACAACCCTTAAAAAAACAATAAGAAAATATGTTAGAAAAACATTAGATGAATGATTTCAATCATCCCGTACACAGCGCCTTCCTCAACAATTGATAAACAAATCACCGTGAAAACGCCTAACCTGCTAATTACATTGATTAAACGCACGGTTCTTAAGCTAAATTTCGCTACTAATATAGCTCTTTACTCATCAATTTCAGGCTGCATTACGAGCAGCCTGGCTGGCACGAAGGAGCTGGTTGTATATGGCATTACAAGGAACGTTAATCCTCAACGAGGCCGATTATGCACCCTTGTGATCCTACCCATGAAATGTGGACACAGCCCTAAGCGAGGTTTTCGTTTTCAAATTGTTCCGGGCTGAGACCGCCACAGGCACTGTGACGACGCCACCGATTGTAATCGCACTCGATATAAT
>NZ_QGTS01000023.1 GCF_003182475.1 Mangrovibacter plantisponsor | reverse complement strand
GCAGCCTGGATATCGGGGCGAATGCGTTCCACTGGCGTGAAGACGGCGCACAGGACAAAGGCTTCCTGTTAAACCTGACGCACCATTTCTGATAACTTCTGAAAACCACAGGTAAACCACGGGAAGTGCCGGCATAACCGCACTTCCCATTTTTTAACCCGTCATGACAAAAAAATGTACCAATAAAAAAGCACTGCCGCAGGACAGTGCTTGAGTCTGCTGACAAACCTCATGTTCGCACAGAACGAGAGGATGTCGCCCAATAACAAACTAGGAAAATCAATTTATTGATTTTCGGCTGCTAACTAAAAAGAAGGAAAAACCACGTTTTTTCCTTCTTTTTCATCAATATTAAGCACTGCCTGAGGCAGTGCTTAATGATTTATGCGCTGACTGGTGCAGTGAGCACCCTGCCACCGGCATCGTGCCGCGTGGCTGTATCAGGCATTATTTTTTGGCAGCGCGTTCGAAAGAGGCAACGATTTCAGCTTTAGCGGCTTCTGCGTTGTCCCAACCGTCAACTTTCACCCATTTGCCAGCTTCCAGATCTTTGTAGTGTTCAAAGAAGTGGGTGATCTGTGCTTTCAGCAGTGCAGGCAGGTCGTTCACATCTTTAATGTGGTCGTATTCTTTGCTCAGTTTGGTGTGCGGTACCGCAACCAGTTTGGCATCTTCGCCAGACTCGTCGGTCATTTTCAGCACGCCAACCGGACGGCAACGAATAACAGCACCCGGCTGCAGCGGGTACGGAGTTGGCACCAGTACGTCAACCGGGTCACCGTCCAGAGACAGGGTATGGTTGATGTAGCCGTAGTTGCACGGGTAGAACATAGCAGTAGACATAAAACGGTCTACAAACAGTGCGCCGCTTTCTTTGTCGACTTCGTATTTGATAGGGTCTGCGTTAGCCGGGATTTCGATAACAACGTAGATGTCTTCCGGCAGATCTTTGCCTGCTGGTACGTTCAGTAAGCTCATGTCTGTTTCCTTTAAATGTGTGGCAAACAAGTGCCGGGTATTATAGCCAACTGTGCCCGAATGTCTTCGCCTGTTTTTCTTAATCCGGAAAAGTTCGGGGCAAGCGGTAGCGTACTTTCCAGCATAAAAATCCATAAAGCCAGCTGCATTATTTATAAATTCTTGTAACCGGTTACAAAAGGGAAATTCCAGCGAATTCATTGATGAAAAAAACAGCACTCACCTTTTGTGGTGGGGAGCCTCACCCAGCCCGATCCTTGACCAAAACTGAATGTTAACAATTATGCTACTTTTTTGAATTGTGATGTAACGCATTCAGTTACATCCCGAATTGTCTATAGTTTCCCCTGCAGATGTACTTCTTACCAATAATAACCCTACGAGAGGACGCGCTTATGTGGAAGCGGTTACTTTTAGTCTCTGCAGTTTCAGTGGCTATGTCATCAACAGCGATGGCAGCCCCCCTGGTGGTTGGATTTTCTCAGGTTGGTTCTGAGTCTGGCTGGCGTGCGGCAGAAACCAATGTTGCCAAAACGGAAGCAAAAGAACGTGGAATTACCCTGAAAATTGCCGATGCACAGCAAAAACAAGAGAACCAGATTAAAGCGGTACGCTCTTTTGTTGCCCAGGGCGTGGACGCAATCTTCATTGCTCCTGTGGTAGCGACCGGCTGGGAGCCGGTGCTGGAAGAAGCCAAAGATGCGAAGATCCCGGTATTCCTGCTGGACCGTTCTATTGATGTGAAAGACAAATCCCTGTACATGACCACGGTAACAGCCAACAACGTACTGGAAGGCCAGTTAATTGGCGACTGGCTGGTAAAAACTGTCGCAGGTAAGCCGTGTAATGTTGTTGAGTTGCAGGGGACTGTGGGTGCCAGCGTGGCGATTGACCGCAAGAAAGGCTTTGCTGAAGCCATTGCCAAAGCGCCCAATATCAAAATCATTCGTTCCCAGTCTGGCGACTTTACCCGTAGTAAAGGTAAAGAAGTCATGGAAAGCTTCATCAAAGCGGAGAACAACGGCAAAAATATTTGCATGGTTTACGCCCATAACGACGATATGGTCATCGGGGCAATCCAGGCTATTAAAGAAGCCGGGTTAAAACCGGGTAAAGATATTCTCACCGGCTCTATTGATGGCGTACCGGATATCTACAAAGCCATGATGGCAGGCGATGCAAATGCCAGCGTTGAACTGACGCCAGATATGGCAGGCCCGGCCTTCGATGCGCTGGAAAAATACAAAAAAGACGGCACTGTTCCACCGAAAACAATTATCACCAAATCAACGCTCTACCTGCCAGATACAGCGAAACAGGAATACGAGCGCAAACTCCATATGGGTTATTAACCAACCAGGCTCAGGCTGCTTTCGTGGCCTGAGCCGTTTCCCTGACCGGAGACTCCGCGATGAACACCCGTGATAATCAGGAAATTTTGCGTACGGAAGGCCTGAGTAAATTTTTCCCCGGCGTAAAAGCGCTGGATCATGTCGATTTTCAACTACGCCGGGGCGAGATAATGGCCTTGCTGGGTGAAAATGGTGCTGGTAAATCAACATTGATCAAATGCCTGACTGGTGTTTATCAGCGTGATACCGGGGCTATTTACCTGGAAGGGCAGTCTGTCTCACCGAAAAATACGGCAGACGCACAGCGCCTGGGGATCGGTACGGTCTACCAGGAAGTTAACCTGCTCCCGAATATGTCCGTGGCCGACAACCTGTTTATTGGCCGCGAACCTCGCCGTTTTGGCTTACTGCAGCGCAAAGAAATGATCCGCCGTGCCAGTAAGTTGATGGCTTCTTACGGTTTTGAACTGGATGTACGTGAACCCCTGAATCGTTATTCGGTGGCCATGCAGCAAATTGTCGCTATCTGCCGGGCTGTGGATCTGTCGGCCAAAGTCCTGATCCTGGACGAACCCACCGCAAGCCTCGACACCAAAGAAGTTGAAATGCTGTTCACTCTGATGCGCCAACTGCGCGATCAGGGCACCAGCCTTATCTTCGTCACCCACTTTCTCGACCAGGTTTATGAAGTGACGGACAGAATTACCGTACTGCGTAATGGAGCGTTTGTTGGCACGGAAAACACAGCCGATCTGCCACAAATTGAACTGGTTAAGATGATGCTGGGGCGTGAGCTTGAACAAAATGCGCTGCAACGTGCCGGGCGAACACTACTGAGCGACAAACCCGTGGTGGAATTTACCGGCTACGGCAAAAAAGGTGTGATCAAACCGTTCGACCTGGCAGTGCGCCCGGGCGAAATTGTTGGTCTGGCTGGCCTGCTGGGTTCCGGGCGTACTGAAACCGCAGAAGTCATTTTTGGCATTCGCCCTTCCGATGCAGGTAGTGTGGCGGTAAAAGGCAAAACGATGGCGCTGCGCACGCCGCATCAGGCTTCCTGCGCCGGGATTGGTTTTTGCCCCGAAGACCGAAAAACCGACGGGATCATCGCCGCCGCTTCTGTACGGGAAAATATCATTCTGGCGCTCCAGGCCCAGCGTGGCTGGCTACGGCCAATTCCGCGTAAAGAACAGCAGCAAATAGCCGAGCGGTTTATCCGCCAGTTGGGGATCCGCACACCGGGCATGGAACAACCCATTGAGTTTTTATCTGGTGGGAATCAACAAAAAGTCTTGTTATCCCGCTGGCTGCTCACCAAACCTCAATTCCTGATCCTTGATGAACCGACCCGCGGTATTGATGTGGGCGCACATGCTGAAATTATCCGCCTGATAGAAACACTTTGCGCAGATGGCCTGGCGCTGTTGGTTATCTCTTCAGAACTGGAAGAACTGGTGGGCTATGCCGACCGGGTGGTGATCATGCGTGATCGCCAGCAAATTGCCGAGATCCCCCTCGAAGATCTCTCTGTCGCCGCCATTATGAATGCCATTGCGGCATAAGGAGGAGATTGTGATGCCGCATTCGTTATCAGGCCCCGGGCAGCGCCGCCGCACCTTCCGCTGGCCGCAGGGCACCCCACAATTTATTGCGCTGTTGCTGGTCTTACTGGTGGACAGCCTGGTTGCCCCCCACTTTTTCCAGGTAATTTTGCAGGATGGCCGCCTGTTTGGCAGCCCCATTGATATCCTCAACCGTGCCGCACCGGTGGCATTACTGGCGATTGGTATGACGCTGGTCATTGCCACTGGCGGTATTGATTTGTCTGTTGGCGCAACCATGGCAATTGCCGGGGCCACTGCCGCGGCACTGACGGTGCAGGGGCATTCGCTGGCAGTGGTGATTCTGGCTTCACTGGGTGTCGGCATGCTGGCCGGGTTATGGAATGGTATTCTGGTCGCGATACTTAAGATCCAGCCGTTCGTTGCCACCCTGATCCTGATGGTTGCCGGGCGCGGTGTGGCGCAGCTTATCACCTCCGGGCAAATCGTCACCTTTAACTCACCTCACCTTTCCTGGCTGGGTAGCGGTTCGCTGTTGTTCTTCCCAACGCCAGTGGTTATTACGCTGATAACCCTGGTCGCTTTTTGGGTTCTGGTGCGCAAAACAGCACTGGGGCTGTTTATTGAAGCGGCAGGGATCAACATTCGTGCGGCAAAAAACGCCGGGGTGAATACCCGTATTGTCGTCATGCTCACCTATGTGCTGAGCGGGTTGTGCGCAGCCATTGCCGGGGTAATTGTTGCTGCGGATATTCGCGGTGCCGATGCCAATAATGCCGGGTTGTGGCTCGAACTGGACGCGATCCTTGCTGTGGTTATCGGCGGCGGTTCGCTGATGGGCGGGCGTTTCAACATGGTGCTGTCAGTGGTGGGCGCACTGATTATTCAGGGCATGAACACCGGGATTCTGCTGTCAGGCTTTCCGCCGGAAATGAACCAGGTGGTGAAAGCCATCGTCGTGCTGTGTGTGCTGGTTGTTCAGTCTCAGCGTTTTATTTCATTGATTAAAAGGTGGCGCCGCCATGATGAAGCGTAATTTGCCGCTGGTGATCACCCTGCTGGTGTTTATTCTCGGCTATCTGTTCTGCCTGGCTCAGTTTCCAGGCTTCGCCTCAACCCGGGTCATTTGTAATATTCTGACAGATAACGCCTTTCTGGGGATCATCGCCGTTGGCATGACCTTTGTGATTATCTCCGGCGGGATTGATCTTTCAGTTGGGTCGGTAATCGCTTTTACCGGGGTATTTCTGGCAAAAGCGCTGGGCGACTGGGGGATGTCTCCGGCTGTGGCATTCCCGTTGGTCATGCTGATGGGATGCGGGTTCGGTGCATTTATGGGGTTGCTGATAGATGGCCTGAAGATCCCCGCTTTTATCATCACTCTGGCCGGAATGTTCTTCTTGCGGGGAGCCAGTTACTTGCTGTCTGAGGAATCTATTCCTATCAATCACCCTGTCTACCAAACCTTGTCCACTCTGGCCTGGCGAATTCCTGGCGGTGGCCGCCTGAGTTTCCTGGGCGTGGTAATGTTAGTGGTGGTGGTGTTTGGCATTCTGGTGGCAAGCCGCACGCAGTTTGGTAACCGGGTGTACGCCATTGGCGGCAGTGCCACCTCTGCCAACCTGATGGGGATTTCAACCCGCAGCACCACTATTGGTATTTATATGCTCTCTACCGGCCTGGCAACCCTGGCGGGGATTGTCTTTTCCATTTATACCTCAGCAGGTTATGCCCTGGCTGGTGTTGGGGTTGAGCTGGATGCTATCGCTTCGGTAGTTATTGGCGGCACGTTACTCAGTGGTGGCGTGGGAACGGTGCTGGGTACCCTGTTTGGTGTGGCAATTCAGGGGTTAATTCAGACTTACATTAACTTCGACGGCACGCTGAGCTCGTGGTGGACCAAAATTGCTATTGGCATTCTGTTATTTATTTTTATTGCGATGCAACGTGGACTGATGGCGTTCTGGGAAGGTCGCCAGAGTGTTCCTGTTAACAGAGTTAACATAGAGCCAACAAAGACGTAACCTTATGAAAAATCATTAAACTTACCCCGGTAGTGGACGATAACCGTACTGTTATATTTTTAATCATTCTTGCCACTACCGGGGCTATTTTATGTTACGACATCTTTCTCTACGTACCGCATTGCTCTCCCTGTTAGCCATAATGACATTCCTCATGCTGATGGTCAGCGCAATCGGTATTTATGCGCTCCAGAACAGCGCCTCTTCGCTACAACGTATTAATGATCTGCACAGCCAGCAACTGGCGGGTATAGACCAGAGCTATATCGCTTTGCTGCGTGCGCGCAATGATGCCGGGCAGGCAGTTCGTTTAATGGAAATCGGCATGCTGGATGATGCCGCTGCTCTGGTGAAAAAGGTGAACAGCAATATTGCCAGTGCACGTAAAACCATCATGGCACAGGTCACCACTGGTATTGATGACACCAAAGGCGCGTCATTATTGCAGGCACTGGGCAAAAGCTTCGTCACTTACGATGCACAGGGCATTGTTCCTATGCAGGACGCTCTGAATAAGCAAAGTGCCGATGACTATTATGACTTGCTGGAAAACAAGCTGATGCCTCTGGCAAACCAGTTTGATGACCGGATGCAGGCATTTCAGTCATGGTCAGATGAATATGGCAGTCAACAGGTACAGTCTGTGCAGGCAAGAAAGAGCCGGGTACTGGGCCTGATTGTTGTTGCGCTACTGGCAACCGCAGGGTTAATGGTCATCGCCTGGCTGATGTTGCGCCACCGTTTTCTGCACCCACTGGATAACGCCATTGTGCTGCTCGAAAAAGTCGCTCAGGGCGACCTGACTCAGGCAAGCAGTTACCATAACCGCAATGAGCTGGGGCGGCTGAGCCAGGCTATTGATGCCATGCGCACAGCTTTGATGGATTCAATGAGCCAGGTGAAAAGCGTGGCACATGGGATTGACCAGGGAAGCCAGATGCTGCTTAACGGTAATGTGGAACTGGCTCAGCGTACCGAAAGCACCGCCAGTTCATTAGAACAAACGGCAGCCAGTATGGAGCAGATTACCGCGACAGCAAAACAGAATGCCGATAATGCCCACCAGGCACATGATATGACACTGCATGTGTCCGACACGGCAGACCAGGGAAGTGAGAAAGTCTGTTATGTAATCGAAAAAATGCAGGATATCGCCACCAGTTCCAACAAAATCGGCAATATTCTTGGTGTTATCGATGGTATTGCCTTTCAGACCAATATTCTGGCGCTTAACGCATCTGTAGAAGCGGCTCGTGCTGGTGAGCAGGGGCGCGGGTTTGCCGTGGTTGCCAGTGAGGTGCGCAATCTGGCCCAGCGTAGCGCGGATGCGGCAAAAGAAATTCGCTCTTTAATCATGGCCTCCCGTGAGCATGTCGGTGAAGGCCAGCAACTGGCTCTGGAAGCAGGTGAAACGATTGATGAGATAGCAACGGAAGTGTTGCGCATGACCAAACTGGTTCGTGAAATAGCCACCGCTTCTGAAGAACAACGCCATGGAATTGAGCAAATCAATATCGCAGTGAATCAAATGGACGATGCAGCACAACAAAACGCCAGCCTGGTACAGGTTTCTGCTTCATCGATGCAGGCGATGGAAAATCAGTCACGGCAGTTAATGGCTGTGGTTGGGGAATTTAAACTGGCTCAGGATGACACCGTAGTTGAAGTTGGCAGGGAAGAGGCTGAACTGCCGCTGGCACTTCCTGCCTGATATGCAATAAATACAGGGCGCTTATGCGCCCTGTATGACCTGATGAAAGGCTGATTACCTGGCTTACAGTGAATCCGGGTATTC
Organism: Mangrovibacter plantisponsor; assembly: GCF_003182475.1. Classification (GTDB taxonomy): domain Bacteria; phylum Pseudomonadota; class Gammaproteobacteria; order Enterobacterales; family Enterobacteriaceae; genus Mangrovibacter; species Mangrovibacter plantisponsor. Next base: position 45,640 of record NZ_QGTS01000023.1, on the reverse strand, counting down.
GCGCATAAAGCGTTCCAGGTCATCAACCATTTGTTCTGTACCCACAAAGAACGGGCGGCGCTGGTGCAGGCTGTCTGGCTGAATATCCAGAATACGCTGTTTACCATCACTCGCTTTCCCGCCCGCCTGTTCGGCCAGGAACGCCATAGGGTTGCATTCGTATAACAGACGAAGTTTGCCTTCCGGGTAGCTTGCTGTGCTGGGGTACAGGTACAGGCCACCTTTCAGCAGGTTACGGTGGAAGTCAGCAACCAGGGAACCGATATAGCGGGAAGTGTATGGGCGGTTGGTGGCCTTGTCTTCTTCCTGGCAGTACTTAATGTACTTTTTCACACCTTGCGGGAATTTAATGTAGTTCCCTTCGTTAATGGAGTAGGTGTTGCCTTTTGGTGGGAAATTCATGCGCTCCTGAGACAGGCAGAAAACCCCCAGAGACGGATCGTAAGTAAAGGCGTGAACACCGCAACCAGTAGTGTAAACCAGCATGGTGGATGAACCATAAACTACGTAACCTGCTGCCACTTGCTGGCTGCCGGGTTGCAGAAAGTCTTCCAGAGTAACAGGCGTACCAACCGGTGTAACGCGGCGGTAAATAGAGAAGATAGTACCAACAGAAACGTTAACGTCGATATTGGTAGAGCCATCCAGTGGGTCCATCAGCACAACATATTTTGCATGCTCGCACCCTTCGAAAACAACAATTTCGTCTTCTTCTTCAGAAGCGATGCCGGCAACGATATCGCGGGCTTTCAGTGCTGCTTTCAGTTTTTCATTGGCAAACAAATCCAGCTTCTGCTGTTGTTCACCCTGAACATTCTCGGCGCCGCTGGCACCCAGGATATCAACCAGACCTGCTTTGTTGATATCGCGGTGAATGATTTTGGCACCCAGCTTTATCGCCGATAATAACGCAGTCAGTTCCCCGGTGGCGTGAGAAAACTCGTGCTGCTTTTCGACAATAAATTCACCTAACGTTTTCATAACACTTTCCCTGCATTCAGTGGAGTAAAGCGGTTGAGTAGAGCGAATACAACAATACTAACAAAGTTTAAAATAAACGCGCACTGGTGAATCGCGCCAGCAAGGATGGGATTTCGCTGAAAAGTCATTTATTCATCATAGAACATACGGGTAGAATGTGCGCCAGAAAGGAAAAGGACAGAGCTATGCGTATTCATATTCTGGGAATTTGTGGCACGTTTATGGGCGGCCTTGCCATGCTGGCACGGGCTTTGGGGCATGAAGTAACCGGGTCCGATGACAACGTGTACCCGCCAATGAGCACGTTGTTGGAAAAACAGGGTATAGACCTGATTCAGGGCTATGATGCCAGCCAACTGGAACCGCAACCCGATTTAGTCATCATCGGTAACGCAATGACGCGTGGTAATCCCTGCGTGGAAGCGGTGCTGGAAAAAAGTATTCCGTACATGTCCGGGCCACAATGGTTGCATGATTTCGTTCTGCGCGACCGTTGGGTGATTGCTGTTGCGGGTACGCATGGCAAAACGACAACGGCTGGAATGGTTAACTGGATCCTGGAAGACTGTGGCTACCAGCCAGGTTTTGTAATTGGTGGCGTTCCCGGTAATTTTGACGTTTCTGCCCGCCTGGGTGACAGCTCGTTCTTTGTTATTGAAGCCGATGAATATGATTGCGCCTTCTTTGATAAACGTTCTAAGTTTGTGCATTACTGCCCGCGGACGCTGATTCTCAATAACCTTGAGTTCGACCACGCCGATATTTTCGACGACCTGAAAGCCATTCAGAAACAGTTCCACCACCTGGTGCGTATTGTGCCAGGCCTGGGGCGTATTATTCTGCCGGAGCACGACACTAACCTGAAACAGGTTATGGCAATGGGCTGCTGGAGTGAGCAGGAGCTGGTTGGCGAACAAGGTCACTGGCAGGCGAAAAAAGCAAACCAGGATGCTTCTCAGTGGGAAGTGTGGCTGGATGGTGAACAGGTTGCAGCAGTAGACTGGGCGCTGGTTGGCGAGCACAACATGCATAACGGCCTGATGGCAATTGCAGCTGCGCGCCATGTTGGTGTGGCACCCGCAGATGCCGCTAAAGCGCTGGGTTCATTTATTAATGCCCGCCGCCGTCTGGAATTGCGCGGTGAAGCAAATGGGGTCACGGTGTATGACGATTTCGCGCATCACCCAACCGCCATTCTGGCAACACTTGCGGCCTTACGTGGCAAAGTGGGGGGCACCAAACGCATTCTCGCTGTGCTGGAGCCGCGTTCCAACACCATGAAAATGGGGATCAGTAAAGATGACCTCGCCCCCTCTTTGGGCCGGGCAGATGAAGTCTTTTTGTTCCAGCCTCAGCATATTCCCTGGCAGGTTGCCGAAGTGGCTGAAGCCTGTGTGCAGCCAGCACACTGGAGCGCAGACCTCGACACGCTGGTGGATATGATAAGTAAATCGGCGCAACCAGGTGATGTGATCCTGGTGATGAGTAATGGTGGTTTTGGTGGGATTCATCAGAAGTTGCTGGATGCGTTGGAAGTGAAGGCGCAGCGTTCAGTGGAGTAAGCGGGGGCAATTTGTTCTCCACTTTCAGTGGTGTAGTTGTTTCCGTTCACTTCCTGTGGGGTCAGTGCAGCGGGTTCCGTTCACCGGAAGTGATGTGGTTAATGTGGCTTCACAGCCTGTGAACGGGCTAAAGGGGGCTCGCCCCCTTTGCAATCCCCGTTTTCGCGGGCGACCGGTGCTGCGCACTGCGTTCACCTCCGGGCAGTCAGCCTGCGGCCGGCTCGACTCGGCATCCATGCCTCGGTTCGCCTTATTCCGCCATCCGGGCGGAATAACCTTGTCTTCCTTTCTCCGGTTCACCGGTCTTACGCGAACAGGCCTCGCTGCAAGTAGCGGGGTTTTTTGTGTTGTCAGGTGTGGCTGGGGGATTTGTGCATTGTCTGTTTTTTTTGATTTTTGCTGAGATATTACAGGCGGGTGTGGGGTGTGGCCTCTAAATCGTTGAGGCGTGCCTGGCGGGCCGGGGCTGCCTGCAGGACGCAGGCAGAGCGACGGGAGGCAGGAAGCCGACTCGGAGCGGTACCCGAACAGGCCGCCGGGGTAAGCCGAATGTCCGCGAAGCGGCGATTTTGCCAGCCACTAAAGGGGGTGCAGGGGGCCAGTGCCCCCTGCGGGCGCCGGGCGCAGTGGGTGAGTAAAAGCAGAGTGGCTGGCACGGCGCGCAATTTGCTCTGTGCTGGCAGATTATTGTTACAGTGGTGAAAGTTCCGTTCACCTGAAGTGATGTGGTTAATGTGGCTTCACAGCCTGTGAACGGGCTAAGGGGGCTCGCCCCCTTTGCAATCCCCGTTTTCGCGGGCGACCGGTGCTGCGCACTGCGTTCACCTCCGTGCAGTCAGCCTGCGGCCGGCTCGACTCGGCATCCCTGCCTCGGTTCGCCTTATTCCGCCATCCGGGCGGAATAACCTTGTCTTTCTTTCTCCGGTTCACCGGTCTTACGCGACACAACCCTCGCTGCGAGTAGCGGGTTTTTTTGTGTTGTGCCGAGTGGCTGTAAGTCCTGTGCCCGGTATATCTTTCTAATGTTTTTTGCTGTGAGCATGCAGGGGCAGTACCCCCTGCGGGCGCAGTTGGTGAGAGAAAGCAGAGCGATGGACACGGCGCGCAACTGGCTCAGTACTGGCAGATCATTGTGCTGTGACTGGGTATTCTCCTTGCATGACCATACTCAGTGCGGCAGGTAATACTGTCAGAGTGACCAGTGTCGCGACCAGCAAACCGCCAATGATGGCATAGGCCATCGGCCCCCAGAATACTTGTTCAGAAATTGGCAACATACCCAGGATTGCAGCGCAGGCAGTTAGCAGAATAGGCCGGGCCCGGTGTTCTGCTGCCGTAATAATCGCAGTATCAAACTCCATACCTTTTTGCAGGTTACTGTCTGCCTCACTGATCAGAATAACCGCATTGCGGATTATCATCCCTGCCAAAGCGATAACGCCCAGTAGTGCAACAAACCCCATTGGTATACCGGCTGGCAGCATTGCCAGAACAATACCAATAAGGCCGAAAGGTGCCATCAACAGCGCCAGAAGCATCCGGGAAAAACGCTGGAGCTGTATCATCAGCAAAATCAGCATCACAACTAAAGTCACTGGCAACACAGCATAAACGGAACGATTGCCTTTATCCGATTCGGCCACCACTCCGCCTTCTTCAATCTGGTAGCCATCTGGCAATGTGGCCCGCAAATGGTCAACTTGTGCCTTCAGCCGTTGTGACACAGTTTCTGCTCGCATGCCCGGGGCCAGGTCAGTCTGAACGGTGATAAAAGGCAATTGCTGGCGTCGCCAGATAACCGGGTCTTCCACTCCCCATGCCAGTGTCGCAACCTGGCTGAGCGGAATCTTCTCCCCTTGCTCATTTGTCAGCAACAGGCCAGACAATGTCGCAATATCCTGGCGTTCAGCATCACTGGCTCTTAGCACTACGCCTTGCAACCTGTTGCCAGAACGTAAGGTTGTCACTTCACTACCAGACCAAATGGTCTGCAGTGTTTGGGCAATACTCTGCGAGGAAACACCTGCGGCCCGGGCGGCAGTTTGATTAATTTGTACGGTAATGACCCGTTCCGGTTCACCCGCAGTAAGGTTAACTTCACGCGTGTAAGGGCTGTTGCCCAGAACAGAAGCCAGTTGATGGGCAATCACCTCAACTTTGGCGTATTCCGGGCCGGTTATTCGGTATTTCACCGGCCAGCCAACCGGAGGGCCTAATTCCAGTGGGGAAACACGGGTAGTGATATCGCTGAACGACTGGGATAGTAGCGTTTGCAGGTATTTTCGTAACCGGTCCCGGGCCTTGAGATCTTTCGCCACAATAACCAACTGAGCGGTATTTTCGTTATCCAACAAAACATCCATCGGCAGATAAAACCGCACAGCACCAGAACCGACATAACTGGAGAAATGATCCACATTCGGATTATGTATTAACACTTTTTCCAGCCGTTCAGTCTGCCGGGCGGTTTCCGTTTGTGATGCATTTGCCGGTAACGTCAGGCTGACCAGTAACTCTGGCCGGTCGGAAGCTGGAAAGAATTCACCCTGCATAAAAGTGGCACCATAAGCAGCCAGACCCAGCAGCATAAGGGCTGCGCCGATAGTGATTACCCGGTGTCGCAATACACAGCACAATAGTTGGTGGTAGCCACGCCGGAGCCTTCCACCGGAATGGGATGAATGCTGTGAACTGATTTTTGCCGGTAAGATCCTCACGCCAATCAGCGGTGAGAACACAATGGCGACAACCCAGGAGCACAACAAAGCGATTAGCATCACCGCGAATAGCGTAAAGCAGTACTCCCCTGCACTCGATGCAGCAAAACCGACAGGAATAAACCCGGCTATCATCACCAGTGTTCCAGTCAGCATCGGGAATGCGGTGGTTTTAAACGCACAGGAAGCGGCTTCCTTGCGAGTGTCTCCCATCTCCAGGCGAGTGACCATTGTTTCAACGGTTATCATGGCGTCATCAACCAGTAGCCCAAGAGCAATGATGAGCGCACCAAGTGAGATGCGCTGTAAGCCAATACCCGCCAGCATCATCCCGGTAAATGTTAGTGCCAGTACCAGTGGTATTGCGGTGGCAACAACCAGCCCGGCGCGCAGTCCAAGTGATACAAATGAAACTGCAAGTACGATAATAATCGCTTCAACAAGAACTCTGACAAACCCATGAATAGCCTGGGTAACCACTGCAGACTGGTCGGCAACTTTGACCATTTCAATGCCCCGGGGCAATTGTTCGCTGAGCCGGGTCATGCGTGTATTCAGCGCATTGCCGAATGCCAGGAGATTACCGCCTGAAACCATAGAAATTGCCAGCCCAATAGCGGGCTTACCATTGACCCGGAAGGTGGGTTCAGGTGGTTCGGTATTTTCCAGGTGAATAGTGGCAATGTCTGTCAGTGGAATATAACGATCATTTATGTGTAGCGTGATGGCCCGCAGGCTATCTGCTGTAGTTAGCGCCCCACTGACGTGCAGGGCGATGTTTTCGTGGTCTGTGCGCAAAACCCCCGCAGGCTGGACGGCATTCTGTGCACTCAGGGCATCACTGACTTGCTGCAGTCCAATTCCCATTCCCGCCAGTTTTTTGGGGGAAAAGGCAATAACCCACTGTTCGTCTTGTTCGCCAATAAGGTGAATTTTACCGATATCCGGCACGGAGATTAGCCGGCGGCGAATTGCCTCCACCCGGTCACGCAGTTCACGGGGGGTAAAACCCTCAGCAATAAAGCCATAAATGGTGCCCCAGGTATCGTCAAATTCATCATCCACCACTGGGCCCTGAACGCCTTCTGGCAAAGAAGACGCAATATCCTGCATCTTTTTACGTACCTGGTACCATATTCCGGCTACCTGACTCGGCGGCGTATCATCCCGCAGGTTGACAAATATCACTGATTTTCCTGCATGAGTGTCGCTTTCAACGTAATCCAGATGTGGGATCTCCTGTAACTTTTCCTCCAGCGTATTAGTCACCAGATTCACTGTGTCCTCGACATTTGCTCCCGGCCATGTTGCCGAGACGACCGCGGTTTTAATGGTGAACGCCGGGTCTTCATTGCGAGGTAAATGCTCATAGCTCAGGATGCCGCACACCATGACCAGCAGCATGAAAAATGCCACGAGTTGCTGGTTATTCAGTGCCCATGCAGACAAATTGAAGGTTAATTTTTCCGGGGGCCTGCTCATTCAATTCCCTCCCCGGGAGCAACCTTTTCTCCTTGCCGTAGTTTACTGACACCCGCAGTGACAACGGCATCTCCTGGGGTAACACCGCCGGATACCAAAATTGTGTTTGCGGTATATCCTCCCAGTTTTATTGGTCTGAGCACCAACTGGTGGGTTGCCTGGTCCACCACGAATACAGCTGGTTCACCGTTAATTCTTGCCAGCGAAGATGCCGGGAGTGAAATCAGTGCAGGCCCGGAGTCAGGCAGGCGGACCTGTACACTCGCCCCCAGCGCCATTCCCTGCGGCGGGTTTATCAGTTGGATGCGAACCCGCCAGGTCCGGGTTTGTGGATCTGCTTGTGGGCTGATATCTCGCAAAATACCGCGGGCGTGAACTGAAGGATCACTCACCAGTGCAACACTAAAATCACCATGGCGCTGTTCAAACAATTGTGGATTGGCCACATTGATAATGGCATCAAGGGTGTCTCCTGCCGCGAGTGTCAGCACGGTTTGCCCGGCACTAAGTACTTGCCCTGGTTGTGCATCAACCTGAGTGATAATACCGGCTGCAGGTGCTCTGAGTTGTGCCCAGCCAAGGTATTCCTGCGCTGTTTTCAGCTCCGCTTCACTGCTTTTGCGGCGTGAAACGGCCGATAACCACTCTGACTGTGCAGTATCAAACTGAACACGCGCAATGGCGCCAGAGGGCATGAGTTGTTTCATGCGTTGTAAATTCAGTGCAGCCAGGTGCTCCGCAGCAAGCGAACTCTCCAGGCTGGAACGCGCGCTGTTGAGTTGGTTTTGTTGCACGGAGCTTTCCTGTGTTGCCAGCAATTGCCCGGCTTTCACCCGGTCGCCCACATCCACCAGTCGAGCCAAAAGGCGGCCATCCTGGCGAAACCCGAGTGGCAGTTCATCGTGAGGGTGGATTTCCCCGGTCTGCATAAATTCGCCGGGCCAGGATGCAGCAGGAGCCGTGATGGTGCGCACCGGGCGCGGTACCACCACCGGCTTCTCGGGTTTTCCGCCACAGGCTGTGAGCAGTAACGCAAGCGGGAGCAATACCAGAAGACTGTCTCCCAGCAGGGACAACCGGTTTGGTGCAAACAGGTGGTAAAAAACCTGCCGAACATAGTCGGGCAGGTCAGGAATATTATCCGTCATGGCGGGGCTCCTGAATGATATTCCGGCCATTACACCGAAACACTGTCAGGATTTACCCCCGCAATCTGTCAGGAACGTGTCAAGATAACTGAATTATTGGCAGGAAGCGTGATGGTGATAACCAGACCTTTATCGGCACCTTGCGCAGCATGGATAGCGCCGCCATGAGCCAAACAGATAGCGCGTGCAATCGACAGGCCAAGGCCACTACCGCCGGAGTGCCGCGCCCGTGATGACTCGCCGCGTGTAAAACGGTCAAACATCACTGGCAAAAATTCGGCTGCCACACCCGGGCCTTGATCACTAAACGCCATTGCATACCCGTCTGGTGTTTTCCGCACTGACGCAGTCAGTGAACCGCCCTCAGAGGCGTACCGCAGCGCGTTTTCCATTACGATAGTCACAACCTGGCCGAGGCGGATGGCATCAACTTCACAAGGGCAGGGAGTATCAGCGATAACATGCAGCGCCATTCCGGCACTCTGCGCCTGTGGCGCCAGCCATGCCGCTTTTTCATGCAGTAACCCGGCGAGGTCTGTTACCGATTTATGCAGACTGAGCTGGCCCGCATCCGCCAGTGATAACAAGTGTAATTCATCAGTCAGGCGGCTAAGCAACTGGAGTTGCTTCATCACCATTTCCAGTTGTCTGGGCTCAGGAGTAAATACGCCGTCGATCATTCCCTGCAATCGCCCAATAGCGGCAGTAAGCGGTGAACGCAGTTCATGAGCCATTGCAACATGCGAAGCCCTTAGTTCGCGTTCATAGCGTGCCAGTTGCTGCATCATCGCGTTGAAGTTTTGGGTAAATCGGGACATTTCCAACGGAGCCCCGTCAACCTGTGCTGCCCGTGTGCTGAAATTACCTGCAGAGACTGAACCCGCCGCCGCTGCCAGGTGGCTGAACTGCACGGAGAGTGGCCGGGCGGAACGTAGCCCAAAAAACACGATGAAAGGAATGATGACTACGACCAGCAGCCCGACAGTCAGCCAGTCGGCTGAGGCTATCGACGGGTCGGAATAGCTTATTCCCCACCATGCATCAATAATCTCATGGAAACGGGCAGGGTTGGCTTCCGGGTGCGAGCGTAACTGCACAAACTCATTACGCAAATCCGCGGGCATATGGTGCAGTATCCAGATATTTTCAATGGCGAAACGTAACCACATGCATAAGGCAATAACCACAACGGAACCCACAGCCAGTGCCAGTACCCGCACGCAGATCCAGCGCCATAATGTCTGTTGCTGTAAAGTTTTCATGGCTGACGGAACCGGTAACCAATACCACGCACATTGACCAGTACGTCAGAAATGCCGACAGCTTCCAGTTTTTTACGCAGGTTATAAATGTGCGTATCCACCGCCCGTTCCAGAGCATCGCTCTCTGGCAGGCAACGCTCCAGTAAATCCTGGCGTGAAAAAGGGCGAACGGGTGCCCCCATCAATACCGTCAGTAAGCTGAATTCTGTTGGTGTCAAATCGATCAACCCCAGCTTTCCGTCGTTGCCACGCACTCCTGCTGTCATCATCGAGGTGTCAACTTCCAGTGTCTGCCAGCGCAATAGCTGTATTTCCGGCTCCCGGAATACCCGCCGCAAAACTGCCTGCACGCGTGCAACCACTTCTCCTGGGTTATAAGGCTTGACCACGTAGTCATCTGCCCCGTATCGCAATGCACCAATTTTATCTGGCGCATCGCCCATAGCGGTCACCATAATGACGGGCGTGGTACTTTTGCGCCGTATTGCTGCCAGCACTTCTGTGCCATTCAGGCCTGGCAGCATCACATCAAGCAATATAAGGTCAGGGCGCAACTGTTGGCTCATGTCCAGGCCAGACAACCCATCACCCGCAACACTCACTTCGTAGTTTTCTCGCCGTAAATATGCACTTAACACATCTGCCGCATCTGTATCATCTTCAATAATCAGTATTCGTTTTCCGGACATTCAGACCGCCTTGACCGTTTCTTAATAAACCCCTGACAGTTTACTGACACTGCCTCCGTATATTCACTGGCACACCCGGCCACCCTGACAATGGCCCGTTAACAATACAGGTACGGAGAAGCCACAATGATAGCCAGAAAACTGAAGTTGTATATGGCCTGTTTCGCTCTCACTGGCACAGCAACGGCAGTACGTGCCGACGACACCAGCCCTGCACAGCGCAGCCTTTCAATTGGCATCGCCGGGCAAAATACCCCCCGTTACAGTGGCTCAGACAAACGTAACTGGCTGATGGTTCCTGTTGTACAGGCCCGTGATGGCGCATTCTTTCTGGATTCAGAGAAAGGCGTGGGATACGACCTGCAAAGTGACAATGGGCTCTGGCTGGAGCATACACTGGGGTACAACCTGGGGCGTTCAGAACGTAATTCCCTCTGGCGGGATGGTAGTGACAAACTGAAAGGGATGGGGAACATCAACCCGACAGTGAATACAGCCATTGCGGTTGGCTGGTCAGCCACTTCCTGGTTGACTCTGGAAGGCAAGGCTACTCTGCCTCTGAGCGAAAGCCAGGGCGTGAGTTACCAGACTTCTGTCACGCTACTTCCCTGGCAGACAAGCACGGACACGGTTGCATTAAGCTCAGCGGCCTTATTTGGCGATAGCCGTTACATGAATACGAACTATGGGGTCAACATCAGGCAGAGCCGTCGTTCAGGTTACTCATTCTATTCAGCGCCCGGCGGGTTTTACGGTGTGGATACCAGCCTGACATGGGAGCACCAGCTAACTGAGCAGTGGGGCGTTCTGGTCAGTGTCGATTACCAGTGGCTGGGCTCCCATGCTGCAGACAGCCAAATTGTATCCCGCCGCAATGAAGTGGGAACTACATTGGGTGTGCTGTATTCCTTCTGAGAAATGCGCGCGACCAGTTCTTTGAACCAGGGCCGGTTAAATCTGAGTCCCGGCGATACGTAGTTTTTGCTTAAGACCTGTCTTATCAATGCCTGTTCAGTAGCCATATGGCGTGGAACAGGGGGTGAATCTTGCCGGGATAAAGCAAATCAATTGCTTTCATTTTTTTTTGAAAAAGCTAACCATAGGCGAATTGCTTATATCTTATTGCGCTATTTCTATTTGAGGACGTTATGAACTTCAGGCATCAATTGCTGAATATTTTGCACAGTTCACCCGAATCACGCATTTCACTTGCTCAACAGCTTGAAGTGACACGCCCTTATATTACCAAGCTTACCAATGTGCTGCTTAATGAAGGCATTATTGAACAGACCGAACAGCAGAGCTCAGGCGGTGGCCGCCCCAGGACTTTGCTGACGGTAAAAAAGCGCCACTATTACAGCCTCAATATTATGGTCAGGGCTCTGAGTCTTGAAGCCACACTGGATGATTATAATACCGGGGAGAAAAGCGTTTCTGCCACACAATATCTGTTTAGTGAACCTGTTTCCTCAGAAGTATTTGCCAGTAAAGTCAACGAACTGGTGTCATCGGTTTGTTTGTCTGCGGGGATAAACTCTGGGCAACTTAAACATATCAGCATCGCATTGCAGGGAGGCATTGAGCAGGATACCGGCGTCGTCCGGTGGAGCCCTACATTTACACAGGATAATATCTCACTGCGCGACCAGGTAATGGCTGTTACCGGGCTAAGTGTTTCAGTGGTCAATATTGCCTGGTGTTCCAGCTATTTGTTGGGTAAGCAGGAAGGGCTCAAAGGTTCGTGGATTGCCTTAATGCCGGGTTTTGGCAGCCTTGGGTTTGGTTACTGGATTGATGGGAAGCCCGTATTTGGTGACAACGGTTTTTATCCTGAAATAGTACACCTGCCTTATCCGGGGGGACTCGAAACTGCCTTTGCAGAGGCTCCTGATGACCAACAAATTACCGCCAGCATTGATGCCTTACTGTTTGCCATTTACTGTACGGCCACAGTTCACAATATTAAACATGTGATTTTGACTGGTGAGTTTTTTGACGATGTTCCTGCAAATTTTATTTCCCAAATTGAACAACAGTTAGCCAGCCACCCTGATCCTCATATCAAGAATATCCAGTTGCGCTACATTAAAACTCAGCGCTATTACAGTATGAAAGGGTTAATTCGGCTGAGTTCCGATGCCATTACCACACTGATAACATAAGTGTTTATGTGATCCCAATACCATTTCAGAAGCATTTTTTTTTACTTTGTTTCCTGTGTTAACTAAGTTGAATCATCATCAACAGAGGTAACAAGGATAAAAATGAAACGCCAGTATATAGCCGCAGCGCTAACGCTTGCTGCAACCTTCGCCTTCCCCTTCGATGCTATTTCTGCGGAATCTGTTCACTCAATGGCTGCCAAAGTCACCCCCTGGCAGGATAAACCGCGTGTATTTGTGTTATCCGATATCGGTAATGAACCTGACGACCAGATGTCTCTGACTCGCTTTTTGCTATACAGCAATGAAATGAATATTGAAGGGCTGGTGGCCACTACATCCACCTGGCAGCGTAGTAAAGTGAGCCCGGAAAAAATGGAACTGGTTCTCAGCCACTACGCTGAAGTGCAACCTAATTTACTTAAACATAAACCGGATTATCCCAGTGCTGCGCAACTTAAATCACTTATCGCGTCAGGCCAGAGCGGTTATGGAATGGCTGATGTAGGGCCAGGGAAATCCTCAGCAGGTTCTGAATTGCTGGCGAAAGCCATTGAACGCTCAACGGATAGCAAGAAACCGTTGTATATCACGTTGTGGGGTGGCGCCAACACGCTGGCACAGGCACTGACGGATCTGTCTGCCCGGCATCCGGCAGGTAACGTTGTTACGCTAACGAAAAACCTTATTGTTTACTCGATTTCCGACCAGGATGACGCCGGGCATTGGGTGCGGGTACATTACCCGAATATCACCTGGATTGTGGATCCTTCAAACCAACAAGGGGAGGATTACTCACGTGCAACCTGGACCGGCATCAGTGGAGACCGTTACTACCGGAATGGGGCGGGAGCCGACTTTACAACGGTTTCGCAGTCATGGCTGGATAAGAATATCCGCAGCAAAGGACCAATGGGAAAAGGTTATCTCCAGTATGCCTTCATAATGGAAGGAGATACACCTTCATTCCTTGGGTTAATTCGCAATGGACTTGGTAGTGAAATGAATCCCGGTTGGGGGGGGTGGGGTGGGCGGTACATTGTGCGCACTCCTCAAAATGAACCGCATCCTGTCTGGACCAGCGGCGGAGATTTTTTCCCGGGTAACCCCAATGGCGCGGATACAGTAAAGGGTACGGATGGGCACCAATATACCTCTAATCAGGCAACTATCTGGCGCTGGCGTGAAGCCTTTCAGCATGACTTTGCTGCCCGTATGGACTGGACCATTAAGGATTTCAAGCACGCTAACCATAATCCAGTGGTGGTAGTGAACGGTGTATCGGGGCAGCAGCCATTATTTATTACCGGGAAAGTTGGCTCCACAGTACAACTTACGGCTGAAGGCACTCACGACCCAGATGGCGATTCACTAAGCTATAAGTGGTTTACCTATCCGGAAGCGACTTCCGCTGTTTCAAAACAGATAGACAGTAAACTGGTTCAGGGCGTGCGTGGAGAGGACTACCTCAGTGCACCTGCAGTGCTACAGATAACTCAGCAAAGTGGCCGTGAAGCGAGTGTGAAAATTCATCGCCCTGGAACAGAACACATTATTTTGGCTGTGACAGACACGGGGACGCCTTCGCTCACGTCATACCGCCGAATCATTGTGAGTGGGGAATAATTGCGTAAGACATGCAGCTTTCGGGGGGCCTGTTATTGCACCGGGTGCCCGGGTTTTGAATCCGGGAATGACCACATTGTTGCTTTGCCCGGCGACACTTGCCTGTAATCATAGCTAAATAATCTGACTCAGTCGGAGAGCCCGCATCCCTGCGGGCAAGGCAGTCTTACTCCTTAGCCATCGGTGTGCTGACTTCCTCTACTTTCTGGTCACCCTGAATCGTGGCGATATCCTGTTTAATCTGGTTTACGTCGTTTGCGGAGTGCAGCAGTTGGTAGGTTAAATCAAAGTGTGCGCTCTGGCCTGGTGCCAGTTGTTTCACACGTTTCTGTTCACGTTCAATGGTTACCGGGTAGGCATAGCTGGTACCAGGCTCAATGCCGGTCACATAACCTTGTTTCAGCGTATCGGTATTTTTCCACAGTGTCAGAACCGGAAGTTGTGTGGTGTTAAAGTGAATGGCGGCACCTTTGTTGCCCGCTTTATTCACCACTGCAGCCAGTGTCTGGTGGTTGGCTCCAGACAGAGGGGCAATATTAAACACCATCTCGTCAAAGCCTTTGGTTGGGCCGGCATAGGTTTGCCAGGTGCTCAGGCCTTTTTTCGCATAGTCATTAAACGGGCTGATTTGCGCGATGGGTGCGAGGAACTGTGCGCCTTCTTCCAGAATCGGCTGACCAAAGTTACTGTGATAGATTATCTGGTAATCATGGTCGTAATCACCTTTATTGGTCAGCACGTCATGAATGCTGAACTGGCTGCTGCCCGGGACATATTGCAATTCTGTTTGGGTCTGCAAATCGGCTTTTTTAAAGGTGCTCTCTTTCAGTAAGCCGCGTACAGTAATGGTATAAGGTGCGCTGTCGCTTACGCTCACTTCCACTTTAGACGCCGGTGTATTCCCCGCTTTGCCGTGCAGGGTGTACAACTGGCCATCAGCTGTGCCGGGATGCCCGGTCCATTCATAACCGCAACGCACCATCATTTCATTAAACCCTTCCAGCCAGCCCAGCCCGTTACGGCTTTCCAGATTCATGTACGCCGGGTTGACCACCTCTTTAACCGGGGAATCCCAGCCCATCCGCACGCCAAACCCTTCCACATGCAGAATATCCATGCCCCGGGTGGGGATCAGGGTAATAGTCAGGCCATTTTGGCTTTTGATAACCAGCAGTTTACTGCCTTCCTGCTTGCCGCCATGCAGCACGGTTTGCTCAATGCTGAACGGCGAGGATTTTATGTTCAGCTGATGGCTGGAAATATGCCAGTTCCCTTGTTCTGTATTGCTTTCAGTGTCTGTCAGCACCCAGGTTTTGGCTGCCACTTGTCCTGAAATCAGTAACGCGAGGGTAGAGAGGATCAGAGCTTTTTTCATCGGAATATCCTTTTTGCTGAATCGATTATGTTTGTTTCAGCAAAGACTAATTTCTCGGGTAACAAGAAAATGTGATCCTCTTCAATTCACAGTATTAAGTGTTATTTTATGTAAATAAATGGGATGTGGATCTGAATTTACGATGTAACAACTGATCTGTTGCTTTAATTTTGCGTTGTTTAATCTGTTTTGTTGTAACGATTCAGCTTTTGGAGTCGGAAATATAATTCAGCACCTGAAGGCGGGTCAGAAAAACATGCTGGTACAGGGGAGTACCCGGGGCATAAGTGGCAGGGCTGCAATATGAGTAGAGTGAGAAATACTGGCAGCTGGCATAGCAAAAAGCAGCAACAAACAGACCGCCATTGGGATAGTGAATAAAACTGGCTGCCATTCAGAATGGCAGCCGGTAGATTAATCCTGGTTTTCGGCCAGATCGCGCAAGTATTGAAAGATCAGGCGGCTGGATTTGGGCGGTTTATTGCCAGCAACTTCTTTCTTCGCATTACGCGCCAGGGAACGTAATTGCTGACGGTCAGCATCCGGATACAGGCGCAGTACTTCCTCAATAGCTTCGTCGCCACCAGTAATCAACTGGTCGCGCAGGCTTTCCAGCTTGTGAAACACAACAACCTGTTGGTTGTGGCGGTTTTTCAGCTTATCAAGCGCCTGGCGAATCGGGTCCACATCACGCTGGCGCAGCATTTTCCCAATCAACTGGATTTGGCGGCGACGGCCTTCTTTCTTGATCCGTTGTGCCAGTTCCACTGCAGCACGCAGGTCCTGGTCCAGTGGGATTTTATCCAGCGCGTTTTTGCCAAGTTCAGTTAACTCAACGCCGAGACGTTTCAGCTCTTCTGCGTCGCGCTTAATTTCACTCTTGCTGACCCAGATAATTTCATCATCTTCGTCCTCTTCGTTTTGGCTATCGGGGACGTCATCGAGCCAGTCTTCAGGCTGTTTTGTCATATCAGGCTCCTTAAAAAGAGGCTAATACTACCAGTTAAGGTGCGCACTGCGAAATGGTTCTCTGTTAGACTGTCAATTAACTTACCTTACATTATGGCATTGGCGATGAAAGTAATCACTCAAGTTGCACAACAACGTAAAGCACTGGAAGAAGCGGTAGCCCATGCGCTGGAACTGGCCTCCGGTAAGGCGGATGGCGCAGAAGTCGCAGTCAGTAAAACGACGGGTATCAGCGTAAGCACCCGTTACGGCGAAGTCGAAAACGTAGAGTTTAACAGCGATGGCGCGCTGGGAATCACGGTGTATTCGCAAAACCGTAAAGGTAGCGCTTCCTCTACGGATTTGAGCAAAGAGGCGATTGCCCGCACAGTGCAGGCGGCGGTGGATATCGCACGGTATACCTCGCCAGACCCGTGCGCTGGTGTGGCGGAAAAAGAGTTGCTGGCATTTGAAGCCCCGGATCTGGACTTATTCCACCCGGCGGAAATTTCTCCGGAGCAGGCTATCAGCCTGGCTGCCCGCGCAGAACAGTCTGCGCTACAGGCCGACAAACGTATAACCAACACCGAAGGCGGCAGCTTTAACAGCCACTACGGCATCAAAGTATTTGGTAACAGCCACGGCATGCTGCAGAGCTATTGCTCCAGCCGCCACTCTTTATCCAGCTGCGTAATTGGCGAGGCCAACGGCAGTATGGAGCGGGATTATGCCTATTCTATTGGCCGCGAAATGAGCGACCTGGAATCACCCGAGTGGGTGGGTGAAGAGTGTGCAAAACGCACTTTATCACGCTTATCTCCGCGAAAATTATCTACCATGAAAGCGCCTGTTATTTTTGCCGCAGAAGCGGCAACTGGCCTGTTTGGTCACCTGGTAGGGGCAATCAGTGGCGGTGCGGTGTACCGGAAATCCACTTTCTTGCTGGACTCTCTGGGCCAGCAAATCCTGCCAGAATGGCTGACTATTGAAGAGCACCCGCACCTGTTAAAAGGGCTGGCGTCTTCCCCTTATGATGGTGAAGGGGTGCGTACCACCCGGCGCGATATTGTAAAAGATGGCGTGTTGCAACAGTGGCTTCTGACCAGCTACGCAGCCCGGAAACTGGGCCTGCACAGCACAGGCCATGCGGGCGGGATTCATAACTGGCGCATTGCCGGTCGTGGCCTGAGCTTTGAGCAGTTACTCAAAGAGATGGGCACCGGCCTGGTGGTAACGGAACTGATGGGCCAGGGTGTCAGCGGTATTACCGGTGATTATTCCCGTGGCGCTTCCGGTTTCTGGGTAGAAAATGGTGAAATTCAGTACCCGGTGAGTGAAATCACTATTGCCGGTAATTTAAAAGATATGTGGCGCAATATGGTCACCATCGGTGACGATATTGAGACCCGAAGTAATATTCAATGCGGTTCGGTATTACTGCCGGAAATGAAAATCGCCGGTCAGTAATGTTTTCGGGTGCGACCTGCCGCACCCTTTATAAAAAAGGTGAGCCAATGCGTAAAACACTGTTAGCCCTGTTAGCGGCCTGTTCATTCTCTTTGGTAAGTACTTCGGTACTGGCGGAAGACCTTGGCGTAGATATGGACACGCTGGCCCAAAACTATAAAACCGTGATGAGCACCAAAGATGCCGGTGAACTTAAAACGGCACTGACCAATATGCGCCAGGCAGCAGAAGACGCGAAAAAGTCCACACCGGAAAAACTGGATGGTAAAGCCAGCGACAGCCCGGAAATGAAAGATTACCGCCATGGGCTGGATATGCTGGTTGGTCAGATTGACGGCGCGCTGAAACTGGCGGATGAAGGCAAAGTAAAAGAAGCGCAGGCTGCCGCGGAAAACTTCAAACAAACCCGCAATACTTACCATAAGAAATACCGCTAATCCTTTGTTGGTTAGCCAGCCTCAATGAGCTGAAAGATAAGCCCGTCTTATTATAGTGCCCCGGTTTACCGGGGCATTTTGTTTGCCTCTTCTCTGTTTTTCCTGCTTTCCCCCATGTTTCATGCCTGCCAGAGGCTGGCTGCCAGTGTTTTTGTTTATCGTTATGGCGTAATGCGAAACAGATCACTCCCTGCCGCTGTTTTTCCACTTTGAAGTGGAAAACAACTTGCTACAAACCCCCGCGCGCGCGCGATAGCTTAATAGCATCTCAACGAATCAAGGTAAGTCGCGTGGATAACAAAATGGCCCTGAATACGGGGGCTTCTCAGGAAGAACATGCTGCGGCGCTGGCCGGGCAGGTACTACGCCAGGTAGAGCAGTTGCTGGCAGAAAAAGGAATTTTTCCGACGCCAGTGCAGCAACAAATGCTGGTGTCGCATCTTCGGGCCATGGCGTGGCGCTCAGTAAGTGGCGAACCGTTGCCCGAAGTGGACGCCAGTTTGTTTGATGAGATCCCGCAACCGGCAATGCAACTGGCTAAAACAGTGGTCGATATCTTCGGCAACTTACCCCAGGAAGAAGTCTGGTTGTTATCTGTCCATTTCGCCGTAGCAAAAGAAAACGGTGTCAGTTAAGGAGCGCACAGTGGAACAAATTACAGTGGTTATTGGCGACCGCCTGGGAAAAGGGCAGAAGGTTGCAGTTGGTGTGGAAAAAGCGGGTGGGCGCGCGGTTGTGGTACCGGGTGTCGCAGCCGATATGAAACTGGGTGATGTCATGAAAGCTGAACAGGCAACCTTTGGCATCTCGTTTTGTGGCAGTGGCGGTGCCGGGGCAATTACAGCCCAGAATAAACATGGTTACAAAGCCAAATACGGCATGCGCTCAGTGGATGAAGGCGTTACTGCAATTAAAGAAGGCTGCAATGTCCTCGGGTTTGGTTTTATGGACATCGAAGAACTGGGTATTCGCCTGGTTGAAGCCTGGCAGAAAAAATACGGCAACGGCTGATGAAACAATTATCAACAACCACCGTTAGCGTGCAGGGAAAGGGCATCTCGAAAGCGGCTGCTTTTTCCGATGCGTTTTCCCATATCCAGCGTGAGGTGTTGAAAGGCTCTTCACAGGTATTACTGCGCATTGAACCACAGGATGTGAAAGTCATTGCCGCCCGCCAGTTTGTGCGGAAAGAGGCGTTTCTGTTTTTCTTTCTGCGCCGTGAACGACGGACATTCAGCGTTGAGCTGGAAGTCACCGTCAATGTGACGGCGATAGATCCAGAACAGGTGGATTTTATCGCTCAGTAAATAACGTGATACCCGAGGGTATTCGGGGTGCAGGCAGCGGGTTACGCAGTACCCGCGCGGACAATTGCCAGTACTCAGGCGAGTATGGGTTGCCCATACGCCAGCAATCTGGAGCTCAAACGGTACCTATGCACGGCATCCTTCAGGTGTTTTTCTTGTTGGCTGCACCTGCGCAGCGGTATTTCTGTGCCGTTACGCATCCTGAAAGGTCTTGTGTATAAAAACAAAAAGGGCAGGACGTATGTTTTTCATCATATTAATAAAATCGCTCATTATTGGCGGGCTGGTCGGTGTGGGCGTTGGGGCCGGCGCCGCACGTATGTTCCATGCACCGGTGACACAAGGTATGGGTGCATTCCGTACGCTGGGTGAACTGAATGCCTGCGAAGGCGACCCGGCATCACACTTTTCCTTTGGGCTGGGGTTTTTCTTTAACGCATGGGCTTCTTCGGTTGCCGCCGGGTCATTCACCCAGGATGTTGACCACCGCATTATCCCCAACTGGGGTGTTGCTGCTCTCATGATAAAAAACCGGGATATCACCCAAACCCTGCATAACCCTAAAAAAATGGCGATTGCCTGTGGCCTGGTTGGCATGGTGGTGGTGGCCTTCCTGAACTCTACGGCATCTGCCGTACCCGCTGCTTTGCAGGTAACGGCAGTCAAAGTGTTGGTGCCTGCGGCTAACCTGCTGGTCAATACCGTTATGCCCGTTATTTTCTGGCTGGCTGCGATTGATGCCGGAAAACGCTCGGGCTTATGGGCCACCATTTTTGGCGGCCTGGCACAAATGATTATGGGGAATGCGGTTCCAGGCCTGGTGTTGGGCATCCTTGTCGGGAAAGGTGTGGAAGAAAGCGGATGGAACAAAGTCACCAAAATCATGATGACAGCGATTATCACACTGTTTGTATTAAGTGCCTTCTTCCGCGGATTTGATCTGAAATTCCTTGAGTCGTTCCGCCTTGGCGCACCGAACTGGCTTGAACTGCTGCATAACTCGCTGAGCGGTAAATAAGGGGAAAACAAATGGAAGATAACAAAGGTTTTTGGTACGCAGACTGGTCATTCCCTATTTTTGTTGGCCTGTTATCTGCAGGGGTATTCGCCGGAACGCACATGTATTACCTGTATGGTATTGGCGCATTCAATGAAGTGGCGTTTGTATCGATGTTGCGCTCAGGTATGGATACCGGGGTTTACGGAGCGGTAGCCGCATTTGGTGCCAGTTTTCTGTTTGCCCGTATTATTGAAGGCTCGCTGGTGGGGATTCTGGATATCGGCGGAGCAATTCAAACCGGCGTTGGCTTAGGTGTCCCGGCTTTATTGCTTGGTGCAGGTATTGTGTTTCCGGTAGCAAACTTTGCCGCATCACTGGCTACAGGGTTAGTACTTGGCCTGGCGATTGGCTACATCATTATCCTGGCGCGTAAATTCACCATTAACCAGAGCGATTCCACCTACGGGGCCGATGTCATGATGGGGGCCGGGAATGCCTCTGGCCGTTTTCTTGGCCCGCTCATCATTCTGAGTGCCATTAGCGCCTCTATTCCTATTGGCCTGGGTGCTCTGGCAGGCGCACTGGTGTTCTACCTGTGGCAGAAGCCGATTACCGGTGGCGCTATTTTGGGTGCCATGGTGCTTGGCGCCATTTTCCCTATCGCAATCAGCTAAATACCACGCCAGTGGGCGCATTGCCTGCTGGCGTAAGGAGTAGTTATGTTCGATATGATCCTGCGCAGGGCTCGCCTGGTCGACGGTAGCATTACTGATATCGCCATTCACCAGGGGGTGATTGCACAAGTCGGTAATATTAATACCTCGGCCCGGCAAGAAGTAACCCTGGGCGGGCGCTTTTTCCTCAGTGCCGGGTGGATAGACAGCCATGTGCACTGTTACCCCAAATCCCCCATTTACCACGATGAACCCGACAGCGTGGGAGTTGCCACGGGCGTAACAACGGTGGTGGATGCCGGCAGTACCGGAGCCGATGACATCGATGACTTTTGGCAACTGACCCGTGAGGCAGTCACCGAGGTTTATGCTCTGCTTAATATCGCGCGCCAGGGGCTGGTTACCCAGAATGAACTGGCGGATATGGCAAAAATTGATGCCAGTGCGGTCAGCCTGGCGGTAGCACGCCACCCGGATTTTATCGTCGGGCTGAAAGCCCGCATGAGCAGCAGTGTGGTGGGGGAAAATGGCATTGCACCTTTGCAGCGGGCAAAAGTGATTCAGCAGGAAAATGGCAACCTGCCTCTGATGGTGCATGTAGGCAATACGCCGCCAGACCTGGATGAAATCGCCGCGCTGTTGTCTGCGGGCGATATCCTGACCCACTGTTTTAACGGCAAGCCAAATCGCATTTTTTCCCCTTCCGGCGAACTGCGCGGCGCAGTACGGCAGGCGTTACAACGGGGTGTCCGCTTTGATGTCGGGCACGGCACTGCGAGCTTCAGTTTTGCCGTGGCTGAAAAAGCAATCAGCATGGGGTTGTTGCCGCACACCATCAGTTCCGACATCTATTGCCGTAACCGTATCGACGGGCCAGTCAAAAGCCTGGCGTTGGTGATGGCGAAGTTCCTTGCGCTTGGCATGACGCTGGAACAAGTGGTGGCCTGCGTCACGCAGCATGCAGCCGAAGGGCTGCGCCTGGTGCGCAAAGGCCGTATAGCACCAGGGCTGGATGCCGATTTCACTCTGTTCGATGTGCGCCCATACCAGGGGGGACTTACCGACAGTGAGCAAAGTGTGCTGGCGGCATCAGAATGCATCGTTCCGCTGGCTGCAATGCGGGCTGGAACATGGTTTTTGACAGAACAAGGGAAGGCCGAACATGTCTTCAGTGTATGAGAAATATCAGGTTAAACCGGTCATTAATGCATCTGGCCGCATGACTATTTTGGGCGTGTCCACACCATCCAGAGCGGTTGTGGATGCAGTTACGCAGGGGATGCAGCACTATTTTGAAATGCATGACCTGGTTGAAAAGACCGGGCAGTACATTGCCCGGCTGCTTGATACCGAAGCGGCAACCATTGTGTCCTGTGCCTCGGCAGGGATTGCACAAAGTGTGGCGGCAGTACTGGTCAAAGATGACGACTGGTTGTTAACTCACCTGCATGAAACGCCACTGACCCATAACGAAATCGTGCTACCAAAAGGCCACAACGTGAACTTTGGCGCACCGGTTGGCGCGATGGTTGCCCTGGGGGGCGGCAGGCTGGTAGAAGCAGGCTACGCCAACGAATGCAGCGCCCGGCAACTTGCTGCTGCCATCACACCGCAAACCGCCGCGGTGCTGTACATCAAGTCGCACCACTGTGTGCAGAAAAGCATGCTGACGGTTAGCGAAGCCGCGCAGGTAGCCCGGGAGCATCAGTTGCCACTGATAGTGGACGCCGCAGCAGAGGAAGATCTGCGCTGCTACTACCAGGCCGGAGCAGATCTGGTGATTTACAGTGGGGCTAAAGCCCTGGAAGGGCCAACCAGTGGCCTGGTGGTTGGCCGGCAACCCTGGGTGGGCTGGGTACAGCGCCAGTCTGCGGGGATTGGCCGGGCAATGAAAGTGGGCAAAGAAGGTATTTTGGGGCTCGCCTGCGCTATTGAACAATATCTGCATGCACAGCACGAAACCGGGCAGCAAATGGTGGCGAAGATGTCCCCTTTCATTGAGGCGCTTAACCAACTGGATGGCGTGCAGGCGCGAGTGGTGTGGGATGCGGCTGGCCGGGATATCGCCCGGGCGGAAATGACCTTCAATGAAGCGGTAACCGGCCTGCCCACAGGCCAGTTGCTGGAGCAACTCAAACAAGGCGAACACGCTATTTATTTCCGGGGTTATAAAGCCAACAGCGGCATTGTCGAAGCCGATGTCCGCAGTGTTGATGCCCAACAATTAATGACGATTTTCCACAGCATTCGCGCTGTACTGAACAAGGAGACAACAGCATGAGCCTCAGCCCTCGTTTTTACCAGGACCGCGTGTGCCTGAATGTTCTGGCGGGTTCCCACCAGAATGCGGTGGATATCTATGAAGCCGCAGAAGGTTATGTGCTGGTTGGCATGTTATCCAAAAATTACCCGGATACAGAACACGCAGTGGCAGACATGCGCGAATATGCATCACTCATCAACAACGCGGTTTCGGTGGGGCTGGGTGCAGGCTCACCTGGGCAGTCGGCCATGGTGAGCGAAATCTCTCGCCAGATACAGCCACAGCACGTTAACCAGGTGTTCACCGGGGTTGCCGTCAGCAGAGCATTATTAGGGCAAAACGACACTGTAGTGAATGGCCTGATTTCCCCCACAGGCACACCCGGGTTAGTAAAAATCTCAACCGGGCCACTCAGCAGCCAGGCACCGGATGGCATTGTGCCCATTGATACCGCTATTGCATTGTTGAAAGATATGGGCGGCAGTTCAGTGAAATATTTCCCTATGGGCGGGTTAGCCTGCCGTGATGAATATATTGCGGTTGCAGAGGCCTGCGCACGCCAGGATTTCTGGCTGGAGCCCACCGGGGGGATTGACCTGGACAATTTTGAGGCCATCCTCGGCATAGCACTGCAAGCGGGTGTTAAACGCATTATTCCGCACGTGTACAGTTCCATTATTGAGAAAAACACCGGGCAAACCCGGCCAGGGGATGTGCGTACCCTGCTCAACAGTGTTAAAAAATATCTGGGGTAACCCTTATTCAGACTCACGGGCGCACTGGGGCGCCCGTGCCACCAGAGGACACAGACGTGCGATTTCCCAACCAACGGCTGGCGCAGTTGTTTTGTTTACTGGAAAACGAAGCACTGCCTCAGGATGAACTGGCTCGCCGCCTGGCTGTCTCCACCCGCACAGTCAGGGCAGATATTACGGCACTGAATACATTGCTGGCCTGCCATGGCGCGCAATTTATTTTGAGCCGGGGAACCGGCTACCAGTTGCGGGTTAACGACCCGGGCCGTTTTGGTGAGTTACAAAGCCAACACCAGGCACCATTACGCGTTCCCCGCACCAGTGCCGACCGGGTTAACTACTTACTGGTGCGGTTTTTAACTTCGGCGTTTTCCCTCAAACTTGAAGACCTTGCCGATGAATGGTTTATCAGCCGGGCAACGTTGCAGGGCGATATGGCGGAAGTGCGCGATGTGCTGGCTCGCTATAATTTGTCGATTGAAGCAAGGCCCCGGCATGGCATGAAACTGTTCGGCGATGAAACCGCTGTGCGGGCATGCCTGACGGACTTACTGTGGCAAATCAGCCAGCAGGACAGTGACAGCCCATTAATACAAGAAGAAGCGCTGAATTCCGGTGTGCTGGCGGCACTGGAACCCACTTTGCAAAACTGCCTTGAGCAGTTTGCCATCCGCATGACAGACGAGAGCGTTGATTTTCTCAGGTTTTATTGCGCAGTGGCCGTGCGGCGTATTAGTGAAGGTTACCCCATTGCCAGTTTCCACGCCGACAACGTAGATGAACCTGTGCGCCAGGCCGCCAGTACCATGAGCCACCTGTTACAGCACCTGAGCGGCAAAGCGCTGTCAGATGCAGAAGAAAACTGGTTACAGGTGCATTTTGCCGCACGCCGTATTCTGGATGCCGACCCTTGTGCTATTAGCGCCGATGACGACGAAGCGCTGGTCAGCTACATTCTGCGTTATATCAACAGCCACTATAATTACGATTTGACCCGCGACCAGCAACTGCACGCCGATTTGCTGACCCACATTAAAACCATGATTACGCGGGTTCGCTACCAAATCCATATTCCCAACCCATTGCTGCAAAATATTAAACAGCATTACCCGCTGGCGTGGGATATGACACTTGCGGCAGTTGCCAGTTGGGGAAAACATACGCCATACACCATTAGTGAAAATGAAGTGGGTTTTCTGGTGTTGCATATCGGTGTCGGGCTGGAACGCCACTACGACATAGGTTGGCAACGTAACCCACAGGTGCTGCTGGTGTGCGATACCGGTAATTCCACCGTGCGCATGATTCAGGCCCAACTGGTGCGTAAATACCCGCAAATTGAAGTCACACGTATTATCTCCCTGCGGGATTACGAACAACTGAACACCGTTGCCGAAGACTTTGTTATCAGCACTGCGCGGCTGGCGGAAAAAGACAAACCGGTTGCCACCATGTCGCCGTTTCCTTCCGATTACCAGGTAGAGCAAATAGGCAAGCTGGTGCTGGTGGACCGCACCCGCCCCTGGATGCTGGAGCGGTTTTTTGATGCGCGCTATTTTCGCATTATCGATAAGCCCGTCAGCCAACAGGCCCTGTTCACCAGCCTGTGCCAGCAACTGGAGAGCGAAGGCGTTGTCGGGCCAGATTTCCTGCCTTCAGTGACTGAGCGTGAAGCTATTGTCAGTACCATGCTGGGCGACGGCATTGCGTTACCACACTCGCTGGGTTTGCTGGCACATAAAACCGTGGTGTACACCGTACTGGCCCCACAAGGTATTCCCTGGGGAGACGAAACAGCAAAAGTGATTTTCCTGCTGGCTATCAGTAAAGAAGAATATGAAGAAGCGATGGCGATTTACGACCTGTTTGTGACGTTTTTGCGCGAGCAGCGTATGCCATTACTGAAAGACTGCCGGGATTTTGCTGAATTTAAAGCCGTGGCGGTATCCTGCCTGAATACTGCTCAGAGCTAGCCTGTTCAGCACAACAACAAGACGGGCACTGGGAAAAATTTTGCTGTAAGGCACACCGAAAGCCCACCGAAAATACAGGCGGAGACCATCACAAAAAAATACAGCACCGCGCCATATCATATATGGTAGGTGCTGTATTTTTTATTACTTCAACTGGCTTTCACCGGCTTTAACGCAGGTGGTGGATAACCTGGTTGCTGCTACCGCGCCAGATCAACGCCGGGTCGCGTAAATCCTGCATGTACTTGCCATCAACCAGCGCATTAATCAGCGCAACAACTTCTTGCTGTGCATCATTCAGCTCGCTCAGCAGGTAACCGGTCCAGACCCAGATGTCTTTGCCCGGGCACTCGCGGCATATGCGCTGCACCAGCCGTAACACAGCAGGCACATTGGCCGGGTGAAGAGGGTCGCCACCAGACAGCGACAGCCCCTGGCGTTTCACCCGGGTGTCTTGCAGGTCGGCGATTATCCTGTCTTCCATTTCCTGGGTGAACGGCACCCCGGAGTTCACCCGCCAGGTGCTTTTGTTGTAGCAACCGGGGCATTCATGAACGCAACCGGCGACAAACAACGTGCACCGGGTGCCGGGGCCATTCACCACATCCACCGGGTAATACTGGTGGTAATTCATAATTAACCCAACTGGCCGTTATTGAGGTGTTTCACCCGGCGCTTCACTTCTTCCTGCTTACCGGCATTGAACGGGCGTGCATCCGGGCTGCCCAGGTAACCACAAACACGGCGGATAACAGACACCCGTGAAGAATCATGGTTGCCGCATTTCGGGCAGGTGAAGCCTTTGCTGGTGCACTCAAACTCACCAGTAAAACCACACTCATAGCATTCATCAATAGGCGTGTTAGTGCCGTAATACGGAACATGCTGGTAGCTGTAATCCCACACATCTTCCAGTGCGCGCAGGTTGTGTTGCAGATTCGGGTATTCTCCGTAGCAAATAAAGCCCCCATTGCTCAACGGCGGGTACGGTGCTTCAAAATCGATTTTGTCGTAAGGGTTAACCTTTTTCTCCACATCCAGGTGGAAGCTGTTGGTGTAATAGCCTTTGTCTGTTACGCCAGGCACTACGCCAAATTCGGCGGTATCCAGGCGGCAGAAACGGTCGCACAGGTTTTCACTCGGGGTACTGTACAGGCTGAAACCGTAGCCGGTTTCTTCTTTCCATTCGTCCACTGCTTTACGCAGGCGGGCGACAATGGCAACGCCAATTGCGCGCAGTTTTTCATCGTCATAAATATGGCGGTTACCGGACAACGCGTTAATGGTTTCATGAATGCCGATATACCCAAGCGAAATTGACGCACGGCCGTCTTTAAAAATTTGCGCGACATCATCATCGGCTTTCAGGCGCACACCACATGCCCCTTCCATATACAGAATCGGTGCAACACGGGCTTTTACACCTTCCAGGCGGGCGATACGTGTCATCAGGGCTTTCTTCGACAGCTCAAGGCGGCTGTCCAGCAGTTTCCAGAATTCGGTTTCATCGCCTTTGGCTTCCAGCGCAATACGCGGCAGGTTCAGGCTGATAACCCCAAGGTTATTACGCCCGTCGTGAATCTGTTCGCCGTTTTCTTCATAAACACCCAGGAAGCTGCGGCAGCCCATTGGTGTTTTAAAGGAACCGGTCACCTTCACGACCTGATCGTAATTCAGGATATCCGGGTACATACGCTTACTGGCACATTCCAGAGCCAGTTGCTTGATATCGTAGTTCGGGTCACCGTCACGGTGGTTCAGGCCATCACGGATCGCGAAGACCAGTTTGGGGAACACCGCAGTTTTGCGGTTTTTGCCCAGCCCGGCAATGCGGTTACGCAGAATAGATGTCTGAATCAGGCGGGATTCCCAGCCGGTACCCAGCCCAAAACCGAAGGTGACGAAAGGTGTCTGGCCATTCGCGGTATGCAGCGTGTTAACTTCATATTCCAGAGACTGGAAGGCATCGTAACACTCTTTTTCAGTGCGTGAGCGGGCATAACCTTCGGCATCAGGGATCTGCCATTCATCTGCGGTTTTACGGTGTTTTTGGAAACTGGCAGTAACGAATGGCGCCAGAATTTCATCAATACGGTTAATAGTGGTGCCACCGTAAATATGGCTGGCAACCTGCGCGATAATTTGTGCAGTAACCGCCGTGGCAGTAGAAATGGATTTCGGCGGTTCAATTTCCGCGTTACCCATTTTAAAGCCCTGAGTCAGCATGCCTTTTAAATCAATCAGCATGCAGTTAAACATGGGGAAGAAGGGCGAGTAATCCAGATCGTGATAGTGGATTTCACCACGTTCATGAGCCAGTACGACATCACGGGGCAGCAGATACTGTTTGGCGTAATGTTTAGCCACAATCCCGGCCAGCAAATCACGCTGAGTGGGGATGACTTTGCTGTCTTTGTTGGCATTTTCATTGAGGATAGCCGTGTTGGTTTGCTCTACCAGACCACGTATTTCCTGGTTGAGCTTGCCGCGTTTTTCGCGGGCGACATCACGGTCATGGCGATATTCAATGTAAGCGCGCGCCAGTTGCTTATGGTTTCCGGCCATTAACTGGTTTTCAACAGCGGTCTGGATTTCATGGATATCGACCTGGCTACGGCCTTCCATTTGTGCACGGACGACTTCTGCGACGGTGGCGCAATAGTCTGCGTCATCGACACCTGCAGCTTTAGCGGCACGAAGAATGGCTTCTTTAATGCGCTCTGAATTGAAAGGTACTTTGCACCCATCTCTTTTCAACACGTGCGGTGTCATGATCTCTCCATTTTTAAAAACAGGTTTTCCACAGAAACAAAGGTTCAGAAATAAGGCGCTATGTATCAGGAATACGCCAGAAAGCCCTTCTCTTTGCCTCGATTTATCCACAAATACTTCCCTTGCGGAAATGTGGCCTTAGTAAGGTATAACAGATGATTACTACAATATGTAGTTGAGGAATGCATTTTAGTGTCTACATGTAGTGATTTGCATCAAACATGTTTGCGTTTTTTTTGATGCAGGACAAAGTAATCTGGCGGAGAAGCTATGGCGCGGCTTGCTGGCTGAACGTGAAATAGGCAGTCAAACTTTTTTCTTAATCGCGTTCAAAAAACAACCAAAATATGCTGATTATGCAAACATTTCAGGCCAGCTTTTTCAGCCTGGCCTGAGTCCCTGGGAATAACCAGGATTAATCGGAGGATGCCTGCCACCAGACAGCTTCAAAGGGCCGCAATGTGATGCCTTCTGGTTGTAATGGTGGATGAGGGTAGTTGGCCGCCAGAACTTGTGCTGTACCTGGCAAAGCACAACCGGCCCAGGTTTGTGGCTGCGGGCTGAGGTTGATGGCGACCACCAGTTGCCGGCCCTGCCAGGTGCGGCGGTAGCACCACAATGTTGGTGCATCGGGCTGCAGGTCTTCATAGTCGCCCCAGGTTATTACCGGGTGTGTTTTACGCAGGCGAATCAGGTGCTGGTAGGTGTAAAACACTGAATCCGGGTTATCCAGTGCGGCACGGGCATTAATTTCCGGGTAATTCTCACACACGCCTATCCAGGGTGTTCCCTTAGTAAAGCCAGAATGTGGGCTGCTATCCCACTGCATTGGTGTGCGGCTGTTATCGCGGGATTTACTGGCCAGCACTGCCAGCAGTGTTGCCTCATTTTCACCACGCTGCTGCCCTGCGGCAAACATGTTCAGGCTCTCTACGTCGCGGTATTCCTCAATGGTGCGGAAATGCGGGTTGGTCATGCCCAACTCTTCACCCTGGTAGATATACGGCGTGCCCTGTAACCCATGCAGCGCCAGCGCCAGAGCTTTTGCCGCCACTTCCCGCAACGGGCCTTCACTCCCAAAACGGGACACAATGCGCGGCTGGTCGTGGTTACACCAAAACAGCGCATTCCACGCCTGGTTGTGCATGCCCTGCTGCCACCAGGTAAAAATCTTTTTCAGTTCGATAAAGTCCGGTTCGGCCAGGGCCCATTTTTGCCCGTTCGGGTAATCCACTTTCAGGTGATGGAAGTTGAATGTCATAGATAATTCGCGGCCATCGAGCGCGGCATACTGGCGGCAGTGCTCCAGCGATGTCGACGACATTTCACCGACAGTCATTAACTGGCGCGGAGCAAACACTTCACGGCTGAATTCCTGCAAAAAATCATGAATGCGCGGGCCATCGGTATAAAAACGGCGGCCATCACCACCGGGGATATCTTCCGGCCAGCCGGGGTGTTTGGACACCAGGTTCACGACATCCAGCCGCAGGCCATCAACGCCTCTGTCTGCCCAAAAATGGCATATCTGCTGGAGCGCCTGGCGCACTGCCGGGTTTTCCCAGTTTAAGTCTGCCTGTTCAGGCGCGAACAAATGGAGGTAATGCTGCCCGCTTGCGGCATGCCATTGCCAGGCACTGCCGCCGAATTTCGCCTGCCAGCCGTTAGGCGGTGTATTGGGTGTGCCATCGCGCCAGATATAGAAATCACGGTGTGGGTCTTGCGGGTTTTCTGCTGCACGGAACCACGCATGTTCAGTGGATGTGTGGTTAAACACCATGTCCAGAACGATGCGAATACCGCGCTGGTGGGCTGCTGCAACCAGGTTATCAAAATCGCCCATGGTGCCGTACGCCGGGTCAATGGCCTGGTAATCGGCAACGTCGTACCCGTTATCAACCTGAGGAGAAACATAAAACGGCGTCAGCCAGATGGCGTCCACACCCAACGTTTGCAGGTAGTCCAACCGCTGGATAACACCGGCCAGGTCACCCGTGCCACTGCCGGTAGTATCCTGAAAACTTTTCGGGTAAATCTGGTAAATCACACCGTTTTGCCACCAGGGCAGAGTTGCTGTCATTGTGCTTTCCTGCATCATCAAAAAGGAACAGGCGGGTAAGCCGCCTGTGAAGTAAAGACTTAAATCACCTGCAATGTGCCCTGATGGTTTTTTCGTTTGTACAGCACCGTGGTCAGAATAATGGGCACAACAATGGCGACAGCCATGGCAAGTGAAAAGGTGCCCCAAAAACGTGGCTGAATGGAGAGAATACCCGGGATACCACCCACGCCAATGCCGTTTGCCAGTACACCACTTAACCCGCACAGCAACGCGGCCAGCCCTGAGCCTGTCATGGCGCACAGCATGGGGAAACGGTACTTCATGTTAATGCCGTACATAGCAGGTTCAGTGACGCCCAAAAAAGCGGAAATGGCGGCAGGGACAGAGATTTCACGTTCATTTTGTTTACGGCTGACCAGGATAACGCCCACAACGGCAGCACCCTGAGCAATATTGGACAACGCAATCAGAGGCCAGACAGGTGTACCGCCCATGCTTTGAATCATCTGCATGTCGATGGCCAGCGTGGTTTGGTGAACACCGGTAATCACCAGTGGGGCATAGAGAAAGCCGAACAACGCGGCGCCAATTGGGGCAAAACTACCGGTCATCAGGTGGCGTACTGCAAAGGCAACACCGTCACCAATCATGCGGCCTGCGGGGCCAATCAGCGCGTGGGCAAGGAAAACTGCCAGTAACAGCGAACAGACCGGTACCACCACCAGGTAGAGGTAATCAGGAACCAGGCGTTTGAGCCGGGTCTCAATCATGCCCAGCGCCAGACCGGCGAGCAGTGCCGGAATAACTTGCGCCTGGTAACCCACTTTTTGAATGGTAAACCAGCCGAAGTTCCACACTTCAGGCACCTGGCTACCCAGCAGGTAGGCGTTCATCAGTTGGGGTGATACCAGCGTGATGCCCAGCACAATCCCCAGAATGGGCGTCCCACCCATTTTCTTCACTGCCGACCAGCAAATCCCCACAGGCAAATAGAAGAAAATAGCTTCACCAATCAGCCATAAGAAGTCGTACAGGGTTTTTAATGCCGGGTACACCTGCGCCAGGGTTTCGCCGTTGCGAAAGGGCACATCGCCAATGACATTACGAAAACCGAGGATCAACCCGCCGCTGATAAGTGCCGGCAGGAGCGGGAAGAAGATCTCGGCAAAATGGGAGATCCAGCGTTCATGCCATTTCATATTCTGGCGTGCGGCCTGCTTCACCTGGTCTTTATTGGCGGAGCTTTGCCCGGTGTGTGCCAGCAGCGCCTGGTACCAGTCACCAACGTTAGTACCAATCACCACCTGGAATTGCCCGGCATTGGTAAAACAGCCTTTCACCATTGGCAAGGTTTCAATGGTTTTTGGCTGAGCCAGCGCCGGATCATTCAGTACAAAACGCAGCCGGGTAATGCAGTGGGTTACGGTGGCGATATTTTCCTTGCCACCCACCAGTGCAATCAGCGTATCAATATCCTGCGGGTTAATTTTTTTCATGGTAAATCCCTGTGGAGGTAGGTAAAGGCATCAGCGTGTTTTGCCTGCCCGCAGGGTAGCTATTTTCGTATTGGGTTAAAATGGGAACGTTCCCTAACCAGGGCGATGATCACAATAAATCGCCTTTTGCCTGATGAAGCGCGGGGGATCAGCCTGTGGTTATTGGTGGAGCCAGCCGCGCGGTGATCACTATCTGGCGGGGCGACTGCTGGTGGTTGATCTGATCAATTAATTGCCGGGCAGCCTGCTCGCCCGCTTCATTGTAGCCCGGATCCACGGTGATAATTTCCGGGTGCAGAAAACGCACTAACGGTGTGTTGCCCACACTGGCTAATTGCAGGTGAGTGATATGCTGCTCCTGCAGATATTTACTGGCACCAATTGCCAGCATATCTGTTGCGCAGACCAGTGCCGTAGTGGCTGGGGTTAACACACTGGCGATATGGTCATAGCCCTGCTGCATGCCAAGCCCGGGCAGGGCAGCGCAGGGCGGGATTTGGTAGTGCTCGCAACTGCTCAGGTAAGCCTGGTGGCGGCGCAGACCCGTGGTGGTATCACTGTGGGGTGCACCAAGAAAACTGATATGGCGGTGGCCTTGTTGGTAAAGCTGCTGCATCAAAAGCGCGATAGCGCCGTTATCGTCATAACAGACTGAAGCAAGCCCCGGGGCATCCCGGGCCAGTAAAACCAGTGAATCACGCCAGCCTGCCAGAACGCTTTCATTAATGCCGGTAAAGCCAAACAACACAATGCCATCGATATGGCGTAACCGCATCACACGCAGATGCTCTTCAACACGCTCTGGCGAAAACTGGCTTTCCAGCATAATTGGGTCGTAGCCTTGTTCATAAAACAACGGCAGCATGGTTTGAACGGCCAGGTTTTCTGACAGGGAATCCAGGCGGGTAACGATAATCGCCACCACTTTGTCGCTTTGCCCGCGCATGGCTCTGGCGGAACGTGAAGGGCTGAACCCTTGCTGGAGCATTACCGCTTCCACCCGCTCACGGGTTTTCTCACTGACGCCGCTTTCATTATTCAGCACCCGGGAAACGGTGGATTTGCCAACGCCACTGAGCCGGGCGATATCTTTGATTGTCAGGCGTTCTGGCATATCAGGGTCATCCTTCAGGTTGGTAGTGGCGTCGCCGGTATAATAATGCCTGACGCGCCAGATTTCCCCTGTTTGCCTGCAAGAAAAGTGTTTGCCAGCAAGAAAAGCGGAACTCACCCTGGTTGAGCTGCCGTTTACACAACAGGGAGTACTATACGCGCGCTAAACGTGGGCCTGGTGGCGTGGTTATTCCACCAGAAATGCACCAGACCTGTTTTTTTCACCTTACCGGAGGACTCATGGACCCTGATCCAGCACCTCATTTAACCGAGAACTACCTCACCCGGTAAGACACGCCTTTTTCCGCCGTTGCCTTACTGGAACATGTAATGCAGCGGCGTCTTCGTATGACGTCCCTGTTGTTTTTGTTTTCGCCACGCAACCCTGTGGGTACCTGCGTGGTGCTGTTCTGTGTGCCTGCCACTGGCTGTGAAGGCGCACGGAGGGATAGTTATGCATGTAAAAAAAATGACTCGTCGTCTCTTTTCTCAATTGATTCGCCGTTTACCCCACCGCCTGGTGGCACGCGATCCATTACTGGACAGCCGTTCAGCACACCAGGCCGGCACCATGCCAGCAGGCCTTGCTGAACAGTGCCTTAAAGTGGCGCAAATGCCAGAAAACGAACTCTGGCAGGCATTTAACAGCCACCCGGAAGGGCTGGCTGCCGATGCAGTAGCGCGGGCACGGGCACAGCATGGCTTCAACCGTATTCCGGAAGATGCGCCCACACCCTGGTGGGTTCACTTGTGGCAGTGTTATCGCAACCCCTTTAACCTGCTCCTGACTGTGCTGGCAATCATCTCTTATTCAACCGAAGACTTGTTTGCCACGGGCGTTATTCTGTTGATGGTGGCGATTTCTACATTACTGAACTTTGTGCAGGAAGCGCGCTCCACCAAAGCGGCAGATGCGCTGAAAGCCATGGTCAGCAACAAAGCAACCGTGTTGCGCATGGTGGATGAACTGGGTACCACTCGCTGGTGCGAGATCCCTTGTGATCAACTGGTTCCCGGCGATATCGTCAAGTTATCTGCCGGTGACATGATCCCCGCAGATCTGCGGGTGGTTCAGGCGCGGGATCTGTTTATCGCCCAGGCTTCCCTTACCGGGGAATCGTTGCCGGTAGAAAAAGCAGCCCACAGCCGCCAGGCTGAACAACGTAACCCGCTGGAAAGCGACACATTATGTTTTATGGGCACTACCGTGGTGAGCGGTACCGCACAGGCAATGGTCATTGCCACCGGGGGAAATACCTGGTTTGGGCAACTGGCTGGCCGGGTTACACAGCAGGAAAATGAACCTAACGCGTTCCAGAAAGGTATCAGCCGCGTCAGTATGTTGTTGATTCGTTTTATGCTGGTGATGGCACCCGTTGTACTGCTGATTAACGGCTACACCAAAGGCGACTGGTGGGAAGCGGCACTGTTTGCGTTGTCTGTGGCTGTTGGCCTGACACCAGAAATGTTGCCCATGATTGTCACCTCCACACTGGCGCGCGGTGCCGTAAAACTGTCACGCCAGAAAGTGATTGTGAAACACCTGGATGCCATTCAGAACTTCGGTGCCATGGACATTCTGTGCACGGATAAAACCGGCACACTGACCCAGGACCGCATTATTCTGGAAACCCACACAGATACCGCCGGGGAAGTCAGCAACCGGGTTCTGCACCTTGCCTGGCTGAACAGCCATTACCAGACCGGCCTGAAAAACCTGCTGGATACAGCGGTGCTGGAACGGGTGGACGAATTCCAGGCCAGGGCGAATGTTGAGCACTGGCATAAAGTGGATGAGATTCCGTTCGATTTTGAGCGCCGCCGTATGTCGGTGGTGGTGAGTGAAACGCCGGATGCACACCTGCTGATTTGCAAAGGGGCATTACAAGAAATGCTGGATGTGTGCACCCATGTGCGCCAGGGCGAAGAAATAGTACCGCTCAGTGATGCGCTGCTGGTGAGAATCCGCCAGGTAACGGATGACCTGAACCGCCAGGGGTTACGTGTGGTGGCCGTTGCCAGTAAATTCCTGGTCGCCCGGGAAGGGGATTACAGCCGGGCAGATGAATCAGACCTGATTTTGGATGGCTATATCGCATTCCTGGACCCGCCAAAAGAGAGCACCGCACCGGCACTGAAAGCCCTGCATGCCAGCGGTATCACAGTCAAAATTCTGACTGGCGACAGCGAACTGGTGGCAGCGAAAGTGTGCCGTGAAGTGGGCCTGGATGCGGGGGATGTCATCACCGGAGACAGTATTGAAACCCTGGATGACATGGCACTGGCAGAGCTGGCGCGCCATACCGTTGTTTTTGCCCGCCTGACGCCACTGCACAAAGAGCGTATTGTGCGCCTGCTGCGCCAGGGCGGCCATGTTGTGGGCTTTATGGGTGATGGTATTAACGATGCCCCGGCATTACGTGCGGCAGATATCGGTATTTCTGTCGATGGTGCCGTGGATATTGCCCGTGAAGCCGCTGATATTATTCTGCTGGAAAAAAGCCTGATGGTGCTGGAAGCCGGTGTCATTGAAGGGCGGCGCACGTTTGCCAACATGCTCAAATACATCAAAATGACGGCCAGCTCTAACTTCGGTAATGTGTTCAGCGTACTGGTTGCCAGTGCTTTCCTGCCCTTTTTGCCGATGTTGCCACTGCACTTACTGATTCAGAACCTGCTGTACGATGTATCCCAGGTTGCCATTCCGTTTGATAACGTGGATGACGAGCAAATTCAGAAACCTCAGCGCTGGAACCCGGCAGATTTGGGGCGGTTTATGGTGTTTTTTGGCCCAATCAGCTCCATTTTTGATATTTTGACCTTCTGCCTGATGTGGTTTGTGTTCCACGCCAATGTGCCGGAAGCACAAACTTTGTTCCAGTCTGGCTGGTTTGTGGTTGGTCTGCTGTCACAAACACTGATTGTGCATATGATTCGTACCCGCCGGGTGCCGTTCCTGCAGAGCCGCGCTGCATGGCCGCTGATGGCGATGACGCTGGTGGTAATGAGTATTGGGTTGTGGCTGCCATTCTCTCCGCTGGCTTCATACCTGCAATTGCAGGCGTTGCCGCTCAGCTACTTCCCGTGGCTGGTGGGGATCCTCGCCGGATATATGGCGCTGACACAACTGGTGAAAGGGGTTTACACCCGCCGTTACGGCTGGCAGTAATACCGCTGTTTTTGCCAGATAAACAAACGGCCTGCTGATAGAGCAGGCCGTTTACTGTTGCAGTTCCGCGGTTCCGTTACCCGTTACACCAGGGAAAGGTGAGTACGCGGAATGGCAATTGCTTCAATTTCAATTTTAACGTCTTTCGGCAGGCGAGCCACTTCAACACAAGAGCGCGCCGGGAAAGCCGCATGGTGCTCATTAAAGAACGCTTCGTATTCCGCATTCACTGTGGCGAAATCGTTGAGGTCTTTGACAAACACAGTGGTTTTAACAATATCGCCAACTGCCAGCCCGGCGGCTTCCACAATGGCTTTCACATTATTCAGAGACTGGCGAGCCTGGGCGGTGATATCTTCCGGAACGGTACCGGTTTGCGGGTCTACCGGAATCTGGCCAGACGTCATAATCATGTTGCCCAAATTCACACCCTGAACATAAGGGCCAATAGCGGCAGGGGCTTTATCGGTACTGATTTCGCGTGACATATTTACTCCTGTTAATTAACCAGCCGTAGAAAAGATGCCCACCATTATAGGGAGCATCCGGGCCATTGCCAGCATTGCCAGCCTGTACTCAGTCATTCACAACTTAATCACTCAGAACTTAATCGTTCAGAACAACATGCCGGGCAAACTCTTTCTCGCAGTACTTACATTTCAGGGTGACGGCTTCATCACGCACTTTCACACTAAAACTGGAAGCGACAGGTTCATTGTGGCTGATGCAGTTTGAGTTCGGGCACACCAGCACGTTATCCACACGCTCTGGCAGGCTGGGGCGGCTCTTACCCACCACGCTGTAATCGTCAATCCGGTTGACGGTGGCGTGGGGCGCATACAGTGCCAGTTGGTTTACCTGCTCTTCGGTTAAAAACGTATTCTCGATTTTGATAAGGTCTTTGCGGCCCATTTCACCGGAAGGTAAATTCAGGCCGATAGTGATGCGCTGGTCGGTTTTGGTCAACTGGAACAAAGAGAGCAGTTTAAACCCGACCTGAGCCGGAATATGGTCGATAACTGTGCCGCATTTAATGGCTTCAACCTGCAATTTTTTATCGTCAGTCATTATCTTGTCTCCCTTACAGTGCCAAATCTTCATTCAGAACCAGTGCCAGCAGTGCCTGGCGGGCAAAAATGCCATTCCCCGCCTGCTGGAAATACCAGGCATGAGGGGTTTTATCAACATCGGTCGCGATTTCGTCAACACGCGGCAATGGGTGCAGCACTTTCATATTGCTACGGGCACCTTCCAGGTCACTGGCGCGCAGCACAAACTGGGCTTTCACATTGGCATATTCAGAAGGGTCGAGGCGCTCTTTCTGTACCCGGGTCATATACAGGATGTCCACTTCTGCCATAACGGCATCAATGCTGCCATGCAGGCTCCACTGGATACCTTTTTCTTCCAGCATATCGAGAATATATTGCGGCATTGCCAGCGCAGACGGGGCGATAAAGTAAAAACGGTTCCCGTTGAATTTTGCCAGTGCCTGAGTCAGTGAGTGAACGGTACGGCCATATTTCAGGTCACCTACCATGGCGATATTCAGGTTTTCCAGCCGGCCTTGTGTTTCCTGAATGGTGAACAGATCCAGTAAGGTTTGGGTGGGATGCTGGTTGGAGCCGTCGCCGGCGTTCAGTACCGGAACATGGCCGGAGAATTCGGTTGCCAGGCGTGATGCCCCTTCCTGGGGGTGACGCATGACAATGGCATCCACATAGGTACTGATTACCGAAATGGTGTCTGCCAGTGTTTCGCCTTTTTTGCCAAGCGAGGTATTGCTGCTGTCAGAGAAGCCAACCACAGCCGCGCCCAACCGGTGCATGGATGTTTCAAAGGAGAGGCGGGTACGGGTTGAGGCCTCGAAGAAACAACTGGCGATAACCTTGTGCTTTAACAACTCCGGTTGTGGGTGCGCTTTTAACTGTGCGGCTGTTGCCAGCACCAGTTCAAGCTCCTCCCGGTTAAGATCATTAATCGAAATGATGTGTTTTTTATAAAGCGGATTGGCCATGTTTCTCTCCTGTTAACGAAACGCGGGCAAAAAAAAGCCCCTCAACGAGGGGCTCTGGATCGGTGCAACGGGAAGACAGCACCTGTATTCAGGTGAGTACTCAAAACGGCTTGTGGAATTGGCGTAACCATGCATCCCCCCGGCAAATTGTCCGGCATTATACGCATCCTGAGTTCCTCATCAAGGCGTAAATGCACATTTTTTTATCGTACCGCAATCGGTTGCGGTAAAACGGCGGTCAGGCCAAAAGTTTGCACAATTTTGTGGTGCAAATGGGGGGTTTTAGTGACATCCCGGGGAGCGACCCAGACAACACTGCTGCCTGCCACTACGCCCAAAACATCAGGTAGTGCACGGTAATCAAGTATTTTTCCGACCGCACGCCCGTAGCCTGCCACAGTATGGAGAATAACAAACTCGGCGTTGTGCTCCACACTGATGACCATCTCGCCAATGGCCCGCCCGGCACTGGGTTCTGGCTGTTCCTGCGGGCTGAGGCTGTAGATTTTCTCCCCCCGGGCATTACGAATTTTAATGACCCCAAGAATACGCAATAAACGTGAAATCGTGGACTGGCTAATGGCCTGAAAACCGTGGCGTTGCATGTCACGCCGTAACGCATCCTGGCACCCGTAGCTGTGGTTGATGATTAACCGCTGGCATAATGCCAACTGTTGCATCTCCTTTTCAGACGATGTAATCGGGGTTTTCATACTGCATCCTGTTCTTCAAAATAAAACTAAATATTGTGCTAACTGTTTAACATAACTGGATTATTTAAACCGCCGGGCCAGTCTTCCTTTGGCAAGCTCAGGTCAACTGGCCGGAAAAAAATCAGGCTATGCTCAGTGAACCCTGCAAAACCAGCAGCAGTGTCCAGGCTGCAGCCAGCACAATGGCAATCACCAGCCACCACTCGGCGTTGTTGAACATAAGGCGGTTCTGGATGCGGCGCTGCCAGATATACACCAGTATGCCGGGGGCAAAGAGCAGGGCGCTCAACAGCATGGAGTCCCCGGCGGCATAACACAGCCAGAAACCATAAACCGTGGCGATAATACCCAGGGCAATCGCTCCGCCACGGCGTTCATTTTCCTGGTAACGCTCACCTGTCAGCGCCAGTTTTAATCCATAAGCTGCACTGAACAGATAAGGCGGTAGAATCGCGGCGGTGGCAATGGAGAACAACGCCTGGTAACCTGCCTGGTAGAAGAGAGTCAGTAGCAGAAACACCTGAATCAGGCCATTGGTTATCCAAAGCGAGAAAGAAGGAGAATGGCGGCTGTTTTCCCGGGCAAATACCGCGGGGAAGATGCCATCCTGCGCGGCTACTCGCGGGAGTTCCGCGGCAAACAAGGTCCAGGCGAGCAGTGCTCCGGCAACAGATAAAATCACTCCGCCAGCCACGAAACGGGCACCCCACGGGCCGACAACATGTTCCAGCACCCCGGCCATCGACGGGTTCTTCAACCCGGCCAGCGTGGCCTGGTCCAGGATCCCCATAGAAAGCACACTGACCAGCACATAAATAGCCAGTGCGCCCAGTAAGCCGGTGACTGTCGCTTTACCAATATCAGAACGCCGGGCGGCACGGGCAGAAACTACGGTTGCGCCTTCAATACCAATAAATACCCAGGTCGTTACCAGCATGGTGTTTTTGGTTTGGTCGAACAGGCTGCTGTGCGTGTTACTGGTTTGCATCACGCGGCCCCAGAAATCAGCTGTAAAAATACCCATTCTGAATGCCAACAGGGCGGCGATAATAAAGACAATTAACACCAGGACTTTGATAATGGTAAGCAGTGAGTTGATCCATGCGGCTTCCCGCACACCACGCAACACCAGCGCGTGTACCAGCCACAGAACAATTGATGCGCCAACCACAGAGATAAGGTTGTTGCCTTCCCCAAAGACAGGAATAAAAAAGCTCAGCGCGCTGAACAGCAGTACGGCATAGGATACATTGCCGAGCCACGCGGAAAACCAGTAGCCCCAGGCTGCCTGGAAGCCAATAAAGTCGCCAAACCCGGCGCGGGCGTAACTGTAAATCCCGCCATCCAGCTCCGGGCAGCGTGCGCTCAGGTTCTGGTAGATAAAAGCCAGGCACAGCATACCAATGCCGGTGATAACCCAGCCTGCCAGCAGTGCGCCGGGTGACGCCACCGCCGCAAAGTTTTGCGGCAGGCTGAACACCCCACCGCCAATCATTGAACCGATAACCAGGGCGACCAGTGCGCCCAGCCCTAATTTTTTCTCACCGAGTTCCGCTGTATGGGAATCGGTGTCGCTATGTGTGACATCTGCCATCGTCGTTCTCCCGCTGCCCGGGGGCAGCCTGTGGATAATGCGGCAGGCTCTGCTGCCGCATTACTGTGTTATTCACCCAGGGTTGCCACCATGACGGCTTTAATGGTGTGCATGCGGTTTTCTGCTTCATCGAAAACGATGGAACGGGGGGATTCAAAAACACTTTCGGTTACTTCCAGCCCTTTCAGGCCCCAGGTTTTTTCAATCTCTTTGCCAACCGTGGTTTCATCGTTATGGAATGCTGGCAGGCAGTGCATAAATTTCACCTGTGGGTTACCAGTGGCTTCCACCACGGCATCGTTGATTTGGTAGGGCTTCATCAGTGCCACACGTTCTGCCCAGGCTTCTTTGGCTTCACCCATCGACACCCAAACATCGGTATAGAGGAAATCCACACCCGCCACGCCTTCCTGTACGTTGTCAGTCAGCATGATGCGTGCGCCAGTTTGTTTGGCGATGTCCTGGCACTGTGCGACCAGTTCAGGCTCTGGCCAGAATGCTTTGGGCGCCACCAGGCGGATATCCATGCCCATTTTCGCCGCGCCCACCATCAGGGAGTTGCCCATGTTGTTGCGGGCATCGCCCAGGTAAGCAAAGGCGATGTCTTTCAGCGCACGACCTGGTGTATGTTCCTGCATGGTCATCAGGTCGGCCAGAATTTGTGTGGGGTGGAATTCGTTGGTCAGACCGTTCCATACCGGGACGCCTGCGTATTGCCCCAGCTCTTCAACAATGGCCTGGCCGTAACCACGGTATTCAATACCGTCGTACATCCGCCCCAGAACACGGGCGGTATCTTTCATGGATTCTTTATGGCCAATTTGTGACCCGGTCGGCCCAAGATAAGTCACCTGCGCACCCTGGTCGAACGCGCCAACTTCAAAAGCACAGCGGGTACGGGTGGAGGTTTTTTCGAAGATCAGCGCAATATTTTTGCCTGTCAGCGTTTTCTTTTCTGTTCCGGCTTTTTTGTCAGCCTTCAAAGAAGCAGCCAGCTCCAGCAGGTAGTTAATTTCAGCAGGCGTAAAATCGAGAAGTTTTAAAAAATTTTTATTTTTCAGTGAAATGGTCATTTTTATATCCTTTTTTGGGATAACACTTTTCTGCCCCGGCCAGGTGGTGGCAGGGAACGCGTGTGTTAATAAAAAGTGAGAATCAGTTGTTTGAGATACGGGTGCCTTTGTCGCCCGCCAGAATCGCCAGGCCGTCTTCCAGGGCTCCAATACCGGCAATTCCGTGGCATTGCTCAACAAACTGGCAGCAGGCGGCCACTTTCGGGCCCATGGAGCCTGCATCGAAGGTCATGGTCTTGAGTTCCGCCGGGGTTACCTGTGCCAGTGGGCGCTGGTCTGGCTGCCCCCAGTTGAGATACACCCCGTTGGCGTCGGTCAGGATCAACAGTGCATCTGCTTCAATCTGGCGGGCCAGCAGTGCTGCGGAGAGGTCTTTATCAATCACCGCTTCAATGCCGTGATAACCATCGCCTTTTTCAACTACCGGAACACCGCCGCCGCCGTTGCAAATGACCAGGTGGCCGCGCTGGATCAGGGCGCTGATGGCATCACTTTCCAGAATACGTTTCGGTTGGGGTGACGGGACCACCCGGCGTGTCCACTCGCCATCCTGGCGGAAAACCCAGCCTTTTTCGGCGGCCAGTGTTTCAGCCTGAGCCCGGTCATACACCGGCCCGATATACTTGGTCGGGTTGCTGAATGCCGGGTCACTGGCACTGACTTCTACTTGGGTTAGCAGCACACTGATTTCCTGGTCGGGCAGGGCGTTTTTCAGGGTTTGCTGCAACATATAACCAATCATGCCCTGGCTTTCTGCTCCCAAAATATCCAGCGGATACGGGGCAACTTTGTCGAAGGCGCTATTTTGCAGAGCCAGCAGGCCAACCTGCGGGCCATTTCCGTGCACCAGTACCACCTGCCACTGGCGGGTGAGTTGAGCTATTGTCCGTGCTGCCAGTGCAATATTTTCGCGCTGAACAGACGCCTCAAGAGGCTGGCCGCGTTTGAGCAGTGCATTGCCGCCAAGGGCGACGACCAGTGTGGGTTTACGTTCCGTCATGTTCGTTGTTCTCCGTTCTCAAATGCCATCACGTTCCAGCGGGCAGCTCATGCAGCGTGCACCACCACGGCCACGCCCCAGTTCATTGCCCGGAATGGGCAGTACGGTGATTCCGGCTTTATCGTATTTTTCGTTGGTCCAGGTGTTGCGTTCATAGCCGACAACCACACCCGGGCGCAGTGTCAGTACGTTGTTGGCGTCATTCCATTGTTCGCGCTCTGCTTCAAAGGCATCGCCGCCAGTGGTTATCAGTTTCACCTGGTCGATATGCAGGGCCTGTTCCAGTGCATGGAGTAAATTGGGTGCCTGCTGGCGTTTCAGCCCACCCCGGCCATCGGGCGTCAGCACCCAGCACTGTGCGTTCTGCCGCACCACTTCCGGGTAAACAGAGAAGGTGTCGATATCAATGTGGGTCATCACGGTATCCAGGTGCATACAGGAGCGGTGTTTGGGGAGCTCCAGCGCAATGACTTGTTTTGCCTGGTGATGCTGGAATAGTGATGTGGCGAGAAATTCCACCCCTTGTGGTGTGGTGCGTTCAGACATGCCAATTAAGACCGCATCGCGGCCAATCACCAGCACATCTCCACCTTCCAGTGTGGCGTGGTCATAATTAATATTTTCATCGCCGTAATATTTAACAAAATCACCAGCAGAAAATAATGGGTGCCAGCGGTAAATAGCACGCAGATTATTTGTTTCGCGCTGGCGGGCTGTTTTTGCCATTGGGTTAATTGAAACGCCGTTATAAATCCAGCAGGATGTATCACGGGTGAATAAATGGTTAGGTAATGGCTTCATAATAAAATCGGTGGCGCTATGGGTATCTGTCACCATATTTTTAATATGCCCGGGTATTTCACCATAAGTGACCCCTCCAGTGAGGCGGCGCGCCAGTTCGCGATGCGGTAAATCAGCCAGCCATGCACGAACATCAGAGGCAAATGCCGGCCCCAGGCGGTAGTCGGATATTTGGGTGCTGAGCA
The DNA here is from genome assembly GCF_003182475.1 of Mangrovibacter plantisponsor. Taxonomy (GTDB): domain Bacteria; phylum Pseudomonadota; class Gammaproteobacteria; order Enterobacterales; family Enterobacteriaceae; genus Mangrovibacter; species Mangrovibacter plantisponsor. The sequence continues at coordinate 1,817 of NZ_QGTS01000023.1, read as the reverse complement.
ACCAGTCGCGGGCTTCTGTGTTATCCAGCGTTTCGCTCAGTAAATCAGTGAGTAACAGCACCTCCACACCCTGCTCACGCAGTGTGTTAGCGAAGATATCATGCTCTTCACCCGCCTTTTCTACTGACAGTACATCATCAAATAATAAGTCCTGGCAGTTCGATGGCGTCAGGCGTTGCAAGCTAAGGTTCGGGCGGTGCAGTAATACACTGCGTAATTGCCCTATTTCTGAACCGACATAATGTTTTTGCATATTTAATCCTCATTATATTTTATTCCGCAAGCCAGTTTTAAATAGCAGTTATCCGTATCCTGTTATTGAGTAAACAGAAAGGTAATTGCCTGCTGTTCCGGCCTGGTAGTATTGGCTGTAAATTATTTTGTTGAGGTTATTAAAAGCAGTTTGTAGCGGTGTTGCAATCCGAAAAACAAAACTGTTTTGTTTGTTTGATATGGCTCTTAAATAGTGAAAATCGCACCAAGTTAAATCTGAATAAATAATCTGTAGTTGAGTTTTAATATTTATGTTTGTTATGTGTTTGTGAAAATATGCAAAGAAACAAATATTTTAACTTATTGATTTTAAATGGTTATTTTGATAAATATGCATAATTATGCAAAAAGTACTCGTTTTGATTTTATTAGCGCCACTGTGAGAGAAATAGTTAACCGTAAAACTGCATAGAAAAGAGAAAAACAAAACTGTGAGTGTGAAGACTTTTTTTTAGCATGGTCATAAAAATCAACAGGATGGTGACTGTTTTATGCACTTATTTGCATAAGTTGCGCATAAATACAGCATGGCAGGTGCATAAAAAATGCCTGGGCAATAACAAGTGATTTACATCAGTGGAGATAAACATGCGGTGGATATCAAAGACAATAATTTACGCTGGTATGGCAGTACGATTCATCGTATAAATCAGAGAGTGAAACACGGTTTTAATAAGGAACTCCCATGATCATTGGTAACATCCATAATTTGCAGCCCTGGTTGCCAGACGCGTTACGCCAGGCCATTGAGTATGTAAAAGCGCATGTCACTGACGAAACCCCCGCAGGTAAATATGAAATTGACGGCAACCGTCTGTTTTATATGGTTTCTAATGATGTCACAGAACCCTTTGCCGACCGCAAAGCGGAATATCATGCCCGTTGCCTGGACATTCAAATTGTTCTGAATGGCAAAGAAGGAATGACATTCAGCACACATTCGGCAGGCAAACCAGACACTGACTGGCTGGCAGATAAAGATATTGCGTTCCTGGCCGCTGGCGTGGACGAGAAAACGGTTGTGCTGAATGAAGGTGACTTCGTCGTATTCTGGCCGGGCACCGTGCATAAACCGCTGTGTGCTGCTGGTGAACCCGGCAAAGTACGTAAGGTTGTCGTGAAATTGCGTGTGAATGATTGAGTAGAGCAGGGGGCCTGGCCCCCTATGCCCGTTCACTGGTTGTGAAGCTACATTGAGTGCATCACTGCAAGTGAACGGAACTCTCACCACACTGTAGGTGAGCGAAACAGTCACCGCAGTAACAGTAATCTGCCAGTACTGAGCCAGTTGCGCGCCGTGTCAGATGCACTGCTTTTTCTCACCCACTGCGCCCGGCGCCCGCAGGGGGCACTGGCCCCCTACACCCCCTTTTGTGGCCGGCAAAATCGCCGCTACGCGGACATTCGGCTTACCCCGGCGGCTTGTTCGGGTACCGCTCCGAGTCGGCATCCTGCCTCCCGTCGCTCTGCCTGCGTCCTGCAGGCAGCCCCGGCCCGCCAGGCACGCCTCAACGATTTAGAGGCCACACCCCACACCCGCCTGT
>NZ_QGTS01000022.1 GCF_003182475.1 Mangrovibacter plantisponsor | reverse complement strand
TGTACGTTGCTGTTATCCCCGGTAATGGCAATGCCCGTGGAGCCTTCACCACTGACGCTGGTGTCCCCGCTGTTGCTGACACTGGCGTTGTCGCCGGTGATCAGCGTACCGGTACCGCCGCCGGTGACCGTGCTGTTGCCTGCGTTGCTGATGGTGGCGTTATCCCCGGTGATAACCGTGCCTGCAGAGCCCTGGCCGCTGACGCTGGCATCCCCCGAGGTGGTGACACTGGCGTTATCGCCGTTCACACTCACCCCGGTGCCGCCGCCGGTTATGTCGCTGTTGCCATTGTTGGTGACCGTGGCATTGTTACCGTTCACCTCCAGCCCCACCGAGCCTTCACCGCTGACTGTTATCTCGCCTTCATTGGTGGTGGTGGTGGTGTTGCCATCCACCACCGTGCCCTTGCCGCCTTCGGTAACGTCTGTGTTGCCCTGCAGTGTGTTGTTGGTGTTATTCCCAGTCACCAGGTTGCCAATTTCCCCTTTCCCGGCATAGGTGTTGTCTGCCAGGATATTTTCCCGGTTGTCGCCTTCCAGACTGTTGCCAATTTCCCACCCTTCGTAGCCATTGCCATCTCCACCGTCACCACCATCTCCACCGTCACCACCATCTCCACCGTCACCACCACCGTTGCCTCCGTTATCACCGCCTTCATTACGGTCGCTACCACTGCCACCGCCCCCGCTGCTGCCAGCGGCCGCAATGGCAATGGTGGCGGCCAGTGCGGCAGCGCCTCCCCCGGCCAGCAGGGTGGTCTGGTCGGTCATCCAGCCAGGCAGTTCACTGGCCTGGGCTGCCTGGGTTTCTTCTGGCGGCTGTTCCGTTGCCTGGCACTGCTCTGCCAGTGCCGCCTGCTCTTCACCGCTGAGCAGACCCAGGTCTGCCGGGCATTCCAGGTTTTCTCCGGGGGCAATGGCTGCCGGAGGCGGGGTTTGTGCAAAAGCCTGGCCGTTCAGTGCCAGGGAAATACACACCGAAAGCGCGCTGAGTGCTGCGGTTTTGTTTTTCATCAAACTGTCCTTATTTGTGTGGCCAGAGGCCGGGGGCTGCTTCCGGGGGAAGCGCTCCTCCCTCTGGGAGTTAAAAGCGGCCAAAAACAAAAAATTAAGCAACCGGGACAAAAAAGCCGCACCGGATTTGTGGGCGCAGTTATAAGAACAGCAGGTGGGAAAAGATAATCGGTTCACTCAGCACGAAAGCAGGTATTGATAGGCATAACGATCAATATAAGAAAACTGATCGCCCCAGCCGATCATTTCATTAGAAATGAAATAATAAAAACAATTAAATCAACAAGTTAAACAAAACCCATTATTGAATTTAAAATCATACCTAATGGAAATATAAGAGAAATGAGCTGCAGAGGAAGATATTAATAATGGCATTTGTTTATCTGATGTTTAACATAGAAATAGATAAGAATAATCACTCAGATATTACTGATAATAACCAGCCATCGTTTGCTGGTATACCACTTCCGTTATTAAAAGTATTGTGTGGTGAAATGAACGTGATTAAGGCAGAGTGGGTAAACGCGAAGCAGTAAAAAACACCGCCAGACTTCTGGCGGTGTTTTTGTCGTAAACTTACACAATGGTACTACCGGCGGGTTACCTGAATTGATCTCTGTCCAGCCAGTTACCGGTTTCAATGTAAGTGAGCCCTTCAACAGGGCGCTGGTAAACATACATCCAGGCGGAACCAAACGGCGTTTGAATCAACTGCCGGCTGTATTCCCCCGCTTTGGTACGCAACGCATCCAGTTCAGCCAGAGTGGAAGCATCAATACGGTATACTTCACCAAAGACGGTTCCTTCTCCCGGCACTGCGCCAGGATAATGCCCCACACTGTATAACTGATAATGTTCTACTGTATGATCGCCCAACCACTGCGCGTTGGTCATCCAGTGACTGTTACCTTGTTTGCGTCGTAAACTGCCGTAAACAAATATTCGCATTGCTAAAACTCAAACTGATAGAGCAAATCGAGCGCCTGATCAACCCCAGACACCGCTTCCAGATACAGTTTAGGCATCAGCCGGTAACGCAATGTGAGCGTTGCCAGTGAGTCAAAGATACCTACCCCATATTTCACTTGCAGACCCGGCAGTACATAACCGCTGACCACCACCTGAGAGGAATCCCCCGCACCGGTGGTATCCAGCGACAAGTTTTTGACGCCAAATGTCTCTCCGATTTTACCCACAACCTGCCCACTTTGTGCAACCCCCATTCCAATTAACATGGAAGTCATTGCTGCACCATCACCCTGTTCACTACTCAAACCCTGCCCACGCAATAAATACGACAGCGCTTCCTGCTGCGACATCGTTGGGTCAGAGAAGATTTCCGCTTTCGGTTCATCCGCCATCCCGGTGACCCGCACCCCGGCAACCACATCGTCTTCCGTGGCATCCGGGTTACGAATCGCTTCAATATTAAGAGTTGGTTGATCCGGCGGGCCAGAGAACAGCAGGATCCCTTTACGCACGATCAGATCCTGCCCGTAGGCATGGAAGCGCCCTTCCGGAATATTAATCTGGCCATTCAGACCCAGGCCTTGTTTGTCCTGAACCACTTTCAGGTCACCGTCCAGCCGCGCTTTCAGGCCAAAGGCATCCAGACGCACATTGTTGCCAATATGAATCTTCAGGTTGCTGTTAATCGGAATGGATGCAGTTTTTGGCTCAATGGGCTGCAGGTTGTCATTCAGCATGACTTCATCGTCTGATACACCCACTGCGCTTTCAGGTACATCATGCACCACAATACGCGCCCAGGGCACATCCACACTGCCATTGAGCATAAATACCGAAGGCGTGGCATCGAACACGATATCTGGCGAGACATCCATACGCACCATTGGCGGCACAGTAATACGCACCCGGCTGCCTTTGGCGGCGATTTGCGCTTTCCAGTTATCCAGTTGTGCCCAGTCGGCAAAACCGCTCAGGCTGATTTGCCCTTTGGATGTCCGCACAGTGCCCTGCAGGGTTGAGCGCTGCCCGGTGAAAGCCATAGTGACATCGCTTGGCTGCATATCGAACGGCATAAAGTTGGCCTGCAAACCTAAATCACTCAACCGTACCTGGCCGAATAACTGTGGTTTTTGGGCATCGCCACCCAGTGTCAGGCGGGCATTAACTTTACCATTCGCTTTTTCACCCGCGGTGAATATGGGGTTCAGAAAATCCAGCGCAAAATTGGTCAGGTTGACATTGCCAGACAGTTGCCGCCGCCCCTGGGGGTCTCTTACCTGAAGTTTGCCATCCAGTTGGCCATTGTTGACCAGGCGCACCAGCCAGTCGGCCTGTACCTGGTCGTTATGTATGGCCGCGTTTAATGACAGGGCGTCAAACTCCACTGGCAGGTGCCCGTTGCTCATTTCCTGGTTAACTTTCACCCCTTTACCAGACAAGTGAACGGTCGCCTCCGGTAAACCTGGCTTACTGCTGTCCCAGGAGACATCGGCATTGCCACTGAATACGCCCGAGGCTTTGGTACCTTCCGGCAGCAAGTCTTTCAGCATCGCCAGGTCGAAGCGGTTCAGGTTGATGCGCGCCCGACCACTGGGCCCGGCGTCTATCGGTTGAGGAACACAAAGTTCTGCATTCGGGTTGCGCCAGCAATGCACGCCTATCGCAATGCGTTGCTCCTGGTTGCGGTAATCCAGCGATACGGGCTGCGTTAATGACCAGGGGCCTACCGGTGTGTCAAAACGGGTATTGCTCAGTGTGCCCTGCCAGCGTTCCTGCCGGCGGTCAAAGTGCCCACTCAGGCTTAAATGGCCGGAAACCGGCTCCCCGGAAACCTCCAGTTTCATCTGGTGTTGCTTCTCGTTGCCTTCTGCATTTAGCGCGACACGCGTTATCGCCAGGCCTGGCTGGGTAATATTATCCACCAGAACTTTCAAGTGCCCGCCAATTTGTTCACCTGAGCTGACATCGCCATCCACATTCACGGAGCTGACAGAAAGCGCCTGCCAGCGCAGGCGATGGGCCTGAATCGAAGCAAAGAGTTGCGGCGCGGCCATATCGCCACGCACTTTCACCAACCCTTTTGCCGTACCACCTAAACCGGGTAGCGCGTTATCCAGCGCTGGCGCATCAATGTTGGCGTCGAGCTTCAGTGTTTTAGCATCCACTTCGCCCTGTACTGCCACGGTATTGCGGCCTAAGGCGATATTCAGTTTCGGGATCAGCCACTGCATATAGCTGTTGCCACGCAGATTCCCTTCAATATTAAGCGGGTTTTGTTTCACATTCCCTTTCAGGGCAATTTCCGGCACAGACATTTGCCATGTGCCGCCATACAGGCTGCCGCGGGTTTTTACCACGCCGTCCACCCGGGACGGCCATTCAGGGTATTGTTTCGCGGTGTTAATCCCCGCCAGAGTCAGTTCACTGTGCCAGCTTATTGCTTTGCTCCAGTCGACCACCGCAGTTAAATCAGTATTCCCTTCCAGCGCCGCGATGCGCAGTTTATCCAGCACAAACTGTTGTGTGGTGCCTTTGCCGTTTAACGTAACGGTAGCCGGAGGAAGCTGTTCGCCTTTCACATGAGAAGCGAAGCTCAGCTGGTAATCGCGCATGCTCCCGGTAAGAGACAGCTTAAGGTCGTTTACCTGGTATTGCGCCGCGCCTTCCAGCGGCCAGGCTAGTTGTGGCGATGACACCTGGAGGTTAACCGGCAACCCGGCTTGTGCCAGCTGTGTTTCGCCACTGACGTCCAGGTTTACCGGGCCTGAAAGGTTCAGGCCCAGCCCCAGTTTGCTGCGCAGGCCACCGTTAAGGTTGAGTTTAATTTTCTCGCCTTTCAGCGGAGCCGTATTCAACGAAGCGTTCAGGGTAAGATCAACCGGCCAGTCTGCGCTGAGGGTTGCCTGCCCACTCGCATTTACCAGCCCTTCACTGGAATCGACATCCAGAGTATCGAGTTTCAGGTGCCCGTCGGTGCCCGTCACTTTCAGCAGGAGTTTATTGACCGTGACATCGCTGTCGCCTGTCAGGCGTAGTTGCGTGCCGGTAAATTGCGCGATGGTGAGGTTAACCGGCAGCGTGACATTTGCCATTTCAGGCAGCAGCGGTTTGGAAAACAGTTTTTCCAGCGTTTCGCCCAGTGGCGGCTCCTGCACTTGCTGTGTTTCGGCTGTGGGTTGTTTGCTGCTGGTTGCCACTACCTGTTTGGCATCTGCCACCGCTTTTGCCGCGCCTTGCGGCGTTTTCGGCAAGGCTATCAACAGGCCTTCAAGGGTGGTGGGTGTAATGGTCAGGTCGCGGCCTTCCCAGTTGGCGCCACTGTGGAATGCCACCAGCGAGACAGCCGTGTCGTCGATATTGACATTGACGTTTTCAACCGCAATACGCGATAACGTGATGGCATAAGGCGTGCTTAAATTAAGCGGCCCGCTCTCTTCCTCCTGAACCGGCGCTGAAGGCGGCATTTTGCTGGAGTCGATTGCCACATTGATGTCTTTCAGCGCCAGGTCATTGACGCAAAATTTGCTGTGCCACAAGCACCGCAGGCTGACAGACAAATGCACCCGACCGGCGTTGACGGCAACACCTGGCTGCTCATAGCGAATCTGGCTGAGCGTGAGATTACGCCAGCCCCCTTCGACATTGCCAATATGCAACCCGGGCACCCAACGGTTTGCCGCACTGAACAGCACATGCAACCCAGGCGTTGTGCCCACCAGGAACCCCACGGCACTAACAATAAAAACCACCACCAGGAGTACGGCGAGGCTGACTTTTTTCCAACGACTCATAATTCAGGCCCCAAACCGATGTAAAACTGCACGCCATGTTCCTCTTTGTCGCCCACCGGCATGGCAAGGTCTAACTTAATGGGCCCAACCGGCGACTGCCAGCGCACCCCAAAACCTGCACCAGTTTTGAAATCATTCGCATCCACGGCGCTTACCGCTTCCCCTGAATCGACAAACACTGCGCCCCACCATTTGCCCGTTACGTTGTACTGGTATTCCAGCGAGCCGGTAACCATTTTTGATGCCCCGATTAATTTACCGTCGCTGTCTTTTGGGGAAATGGATTTGTACGAGTAACCACGAATACTGCGATCGCCCCCGGCGAAAAAACGCAAATCAGGAGGTACTTTGTCGAAATCACCGGTTTCAATCCAGCCAACGGAGCCACGCATCACAAAGCGGTTGCGCTCTGCCAGGGTACGAATCCAGGTGTTTTGTGCCTGCATCACCAGGAAATCAACATCTGAACCCCATGAGGTGTTAGAGATATCGACAGAATAGCGTTGGGAATCGCCCCAGACTGGCATCAGCCCGCCACGCGAGCGGGTACGGCTGAAACTCACACCGGGGTAAATCAGCATGGTGGTGTTGGTGACACTGGCCTGTGTAAAGTGGTCAAGGCTCCAGCGCAGGTTCAGAGCCCTTTGCCAGCCGGTATCCAGTTCCCAATAGCGTGATACCGCAAGCGTGGTGGAGTCTGCTTTGGTGTCGTTCAGGTCTGTGCGTTTAAACCCGCCCTGCCATAAGTAGTACTGCTCAAGCGGGCTTTTCAACAACGGGACTTTGTAACTGAAGTCCAGCGTTTGCTCTGGCGCAGACAGGCTGGTACTGGTAGTCAGGCTGTGACCATAGCTGTTAACCCAGGGCTTTTTCCACGACGCTTTGATACGTGGCCCCACATCTGTGGAGTAACCGATCCCGGTTTCAACCGTGTTTTCTGTACGCGGTGTAACCACACCCTGAAGCGGCAATACTTTAGTTTTGCGGGATTTATCAAACTCTGGTGCCACAACCACAGAATTAAACCAGCCCGTGGCAGAGAGCCTGCGGTTCAGTTCAGCAAGGTCATTACTGGTGTAGTAATCCCCTTCTTTGAAAGGCACCAAATTTTGCAGGTATTCATCGCGAATTTGTGAGCCTTCAAAGGTTACTGCGCCGAAGCGGTAACGCTGGCCACTGTCATAATCGATGTCCCAAAAGGCTTCATGTCTGCCCAGCGAGACACCTAACTGGCTCTTTTTAAAATCGCTGTCGAAGTAACCTTTGCGTAAAGCTTCTGTTGTCAGTGATTTTTTAAAGTTTTCGTAGGTTTCATGGTTCAGGATGGTGCCCTTTGCCGGGCGGTCTTTGAGTAGTGCGATGTAATCCGGGTCTTTGCTCGCCCCGCCGCGCAAAATCACTTCAGTGCCACCAATTTTGACTGGCTCACCCGGCGTGACTTTTGCAATGAGCACCTGACGGCCAACTTTCGGTGGCGGCTGTAAATCAAAATCAATAACCGGTTCATAGTACCCCAGCGCCCGCAGCCCTTTGCGAATGGCATCATCCACGCGAGCCTCAAAGCGGCGGTCTGGCGTAACTTCATCACTTTCAATGGTTGAAAGCTGCGCGCGCACGTTTTTTTGCAATTCTCCCGATAACCCTTCAACTTGCAAACGTACGCTGGCCGCACTGGCCAGGCTGCTGGTAAGTAACAAACTTACGCAACAAATGATTCGGATATGAGGCACTTTTTCTCCTGATCTTCCCTTGTTCCCACCCCTGGGATGAAACATGTACCGCTCCGCGGCATAACAAAACCTCAACATTTGAGGTTGAAAAACAGATACCGGCCCTGATATTTCTACTAGTTAGCGTAGCCGTATTTACTGCAATCCGCCTGATGGCTGTCTCACGACGAGAGCCGGTAACTGGCTGGCAGACAGCCAACCCGAAACACAGGCACCCGATAATTTTTGCTATGACAGTACGTTATGTTGATGCACTGTAACAAAAATGAACGCGTCAGGATGCAAAGCGTATATTGTGTGCAAATACGATGCCCATGACAACCGCCCAAGGGCAGTCCAGTTTCTGAAAAGTGGAGAGAAAACCATGGTAAATCTGTTTACCAAGTCGACGCCTGTGGCACAGTCGCAAGCATTACCCGGGCGCAAAACGCCGATGCCCGTCGCCAGGTTACACGCGGTTAATGAACACTCAATGACCCACGTTCCGGATGGTATGGAAGTGGCATTATTCGCTATGGGGTGCTTCTGGGGTGTGGAGCGCCTGTTCTGGCAACAACCCGGGGTATACAGCACAGCGGCAGGTTACACTGGTGGTTTTACCCCCAATCCAACTTACCGCGAAGTGTGCACCGGGCAAACCGGCCACGCAGAAGCTGTGCGTGTCGTGTATGACCCGGCAGTTATCAGCTATGAGCAGCTATTGCAGATATTCTGGGAAAACCACGACCCGGCTCAGGGGATGCGCCAGGGTAACGATATTGGAACCCAGTATCGTTCGGCCATTTACCCGGTGACAGAACAGCAGTCTGCCGCAGCGAAAGCCAGCCTGGTGCGTTTCCAGTCCGCCATGAAGGCGCAAAATGACAACCGGGCAGTAACAACAGAAATTGCCACAGCGTTACCGTTTTACTATGCGGAAGACGAACATCAGCAATATTTATATAAAAACCCGGAAGGTTACTGCGGGCTCGGTGGAATTGGCGTTTGCCTGCCACCGCAACGGTAATTTTACGTGAAAACTGGTTAAATCATCGCCTGCTGGCAGGCCATGCTGCCCTTAGGTTATACTGAATACGAAATTGCCGGCCCAGCGCTTACGGGCCGGTTTTTAGTGTCTGTCACATGGATAATCAACTTCCCCTTCCGAGGATCTGGCGTTACGCCGGATAAGATATGTTAAACAGTATATTAGTCATACTCTGTCTAATCGCCGTCAGTTCGTTTTTCTCGTTGTCTGAGATTTCACTGGCGGCCTCCCGTAAAATCAAACTCAAGTTGCTGGCGGATGAAGGCAACGTGAACGCGCAACGCGTTTTGAAAATGCAGGAAAACCCGGGCATGTTCTTTACCGTGGTGCAAATTGGCCTGAACGCGGTGGCTATTTTGGGCGGTATTGTTGGTGACGCAGCATTCTCACCTGCCTTCAAGAGCCTGCTCAGCCGTTTTATGGAGCCGGAGTGGTCAGAGCAACTGAGTTTTATTCTTTCTTTCTCACTGGTTACCGGCATGTTCATTCTGCTGGCAGACCTGACCCCGAAACGCATAGGTATGATAGCGCCGGAAGCGGTCGCCTTACGGATAATCAACCCCATGCGCTTCTGCCTGCTGGTGTTCCGCCCGTTGGTGTGGTTCTTCAACGGCATGGCTAACGTAATTTTTCGCCTGTTCAAACTGCCAATGGTGCGCAAAGACGATATCACGCCAGACGATATTTATGCCGTGGTGGAAGCCGGTGCACTGGCCGGAGTGCTGCGTAAACAAGAACATGAGCTGATTGAGAACGTGTTCGAACTGGAATCACGCACCGTGCCTTCTTCCATGACATCGCGCGAGAACATTATCTGGTTCGATTTGCATGAAGATGAGCACAGCCTCAAAACCAAAGTAGCAGAACACCCCCACTCCAAGTTTTTGGTGTGCAACGAAGATATCGACCACATTATTGGCTATGTCGATTCTAAAGAACTGCTGAACCGTGTGCTGGTTAACCAAAGCCTGATACTGACCAGCGGTGTGCATATCCGCAATGTGTTGATTGTTCCGGATACGCTGACGCTGTCTGAAGCGCTGGAAAGCTTCAAAAGCGCCGGTGAAGACTTCGCGGTGATTATGAATGAGTACGCGCTGGTAGTTGGGATTATCACGCTGAACGACGTAATGACCACGCTGATGGGTGACCTGGTAGGCCAGGGCATGGAAGAGCAAATTGTTGCCCGTGATGAAAACTCCTGGCTGGTTGAAGGTGGGACGCCGATTGATGACGTAATGCGCGTACTGGATATCGATGAATTTCCCCAGTCAGATAATTATGAAACCATTGGTGGTTTCATGATGTTTATGCTGCGCAAGATCCCCAAACGAACCGATGCGGTGAAATACTCCGGCTACAAGTTTGAAGTGGTGGATATTGATAACTTCCGCATTGACCAGTTACTGGTTACCCGGCTGGACAGCAAGCCCGTCGCCCTGGTACCAAAACTACCTGACTCCTCAGACAAGAGTGTTGCCTGATAACGCTCTGCTCATTCCCCGGCCTGGCTGGGGGAATGTGCCAGGCCAGCTAAGCACAAAAACAGAAACGGCCCACAAGGGCCGTTTTTTTGTCTGCGCTACCGGAACTAAGCCATTTCTGCCTGTAAACGTGTTACCTGGCGATTGACCTCAGACATGATAGCTAAATGTTGCTTATCTTTTACCCTGGGTAGAAGAATGCGACCTTTATCAAATTCAAATGCACCTATGTCCTTGATGTACAACCGTCCACGAAACAGGATTTTTACGTACTTAGCCACCTGAAGTGGGTTGTAACGCTGAAAGATTTTCATTTTTTACTTTCTCCTGCAATACCGCCTCCTCCGACAGTCAAATCTGACTCAATCGTATTAAGGAGCGGAATAAACAACGTTGTTAAATATAGCCTAAGGGTAAGGAAAGCCCTAGCGCCTATAATTATTTTTACCTTTCTATGACAGTATTTCAGAGGATTCTTTGCAAACCTCTACACTGCCCAGTATAAGTATTCAAAATCATGTCAAATTGTGCGCACGCCCACAAACTGGCACTGTCTTTGCCAATGCGGATCACAAAAAACCGATATGCTTAAAGCTCAGGGCCATCTGGTCCGATCACCTGCAATAAAACAAAAGGATAACGATGATGAGACTGAGCAACCTGCTGGCATTCGCCCTGCTGCTGCTTCCCCTGGTAACATCGGCTCATAACCTGACGTTAAACCAGCACGTACCACCAACGGGGGTCAACGATAAAGGGGAATTGTTACTGAAAAATGATCAGTTCAGTTATCAGCCGTGGAATAGTGCGCAACTGGCCGGCAAAGTACGGGTTGTCCAGCATCTTGCCGGGCGGACATCCGCAAAAGAGATGAATGACCCGCTTATTGAAGCTATCAAGCACGCGGGGCTGCCGAAAGACCGCTACCAGACCACCAGCATAGTGAATACTGATGACGCAATCATTGGCACCAGTCTGTTTGTGCGTAACAGCATTGAAGACAGTAAGAAACAGTTCCCCTGGTCACAGTTTATTGTCGACAGCGATGGCATGGTTCGCAAAGCCTGGGGTTTACAACCGAAAAGCTCTGCCATTATTGTGCTGGATAAGGCCGGAAATGTAGCGTGGGTAAAAGATGGCGCGCTGACACCTCAGGAAGTGCAGCAAGTGATTAGCCTGCTGCACCAGCTGCTCAATAAATAGAAACCCTGAAGCCGGGGTTCAGGAATGATTCACGTGGTGTGTAATCAAGGGTTTTCCCCTGCCAGTCATGCACTTGAGCCCCGGCAGCAACCGCAACTGCGTGACCTGCGCCCGTATCCCAGACATTGGTTGGCCCAAAGCGTGGGTACAGTTGTGCAGCCCCTTCAGCCACCAGGCAAAACTTAAGCGAAGAACCAATCGATGTTGTCTGGTGTTCGCCAAGTTGTTCCAGATATTCGGTTAACTCGGCATCGGCATGGGAACGGCTGATGACCACTAATGGCGGGTGTGCTTCGCGTACCTGAATTTGCTTGCGCACACCGCACTCTTCTTTCCAGGCTTTCCCATTAGCAGCGCTGTACATGACTTTAAGTACCGGAGCATACACCACACCCAGAACCGGTTTCCCTTGCTCAATCAGTGCAATGTTCACCGTAAATTCCCCATTGCGCTTGAGAAATTCTTTGGTGCCATCCAGCGGGTCCACCAGCCAGTAGCGTTGCCAGTGCTGGCGCTCACTCCAGGCTGCAGGCGCTTCTTCGGACAACACGGGGATATCGGGGGTCAGTGACTGAAGGCCTGCCAGAATCACTTTGTGTGCAGCAATATCTGCCGCGGTCACTGGGGAATTGTCAGCTTTATGGGTTTCCTCTACAGGTTTATCACCCTGGTAAACCGCCATAATGGCCACACCGGCATCGCGCGCCAACTGGCATATCTGTTCTAACATTATCCACCTCTTACGCTAAGCGCTAAACGGTTTTAGCGCTGTAATACTTTGTTTTTACATGGTGTTGTTTATACCGCATTGTGCGCCCACAGGCTACGGCCACATTGGCGGCAGTCAAAAGCAACAGCCATATAAAGCATAAGCCTGGCACAGCCCGCTATGAGATGCCTGCGTGCTTCACGGCACCCAGGCGCTACTGGCGCCCCTGCCGGGAAGACAGTACATCAGGCAGGTTTTGTTCTATCCAGTCGGCCAGCGCAGACACTTTGTCGCTCACTTCCTCTCCCATCGGAGTCAGACTGTATTCAACATGTGGAGGAATAACCGGCAATGCACGGCGATGGATAAAGCCGTCGCCCTCCAGCCATTGCAGTGTTTGTGCCAGCATTTTTTCGCTCACACCGCCAATCCTGCGCCGTAAATCACTGAAACGGTGGGTACCATCTCGCAAGGCGACCAGAATCAACACGCCCCACCGGCTGGTGACATGCTTAAGCACTTCCCGCGAAGGGCATTTTTCTGCAAACAAATTACCTTCACGCAACTGCTCACTGAGCGTGCCTGTTTTAAGTTTCACATCCGCCATTTCATACTTACCTTTTTGTACGTACTTACTAAAAGTTAGCATAGTTGTTATGCTCTGGCAACAGACACACTCTCAGTATGAAAACCAGGAGACTTATCATGATTGCAATTACCGGTGCGACAGGGCAGTTAGGCCACGAAGTGATAACCGCGCTGCTGAAAAAACATAACCCCGAATCACTGGTTGCCATTGTGCGTAACCAGAGCAAAGCACAAAGCCTGGCGGAAAAAGGGATTCAGGTACGGGTTGCTGATTACAGTGACAAAAACGCACTGAGCGCTGCGTTAGCGGGTGTCGAAAAATTACTGCTGATTTCCTCCAGCGAGGTGGGACAGCGTGCCGCACAACATCGCAATGTGATTGAAGCTGCAGTACAAGCCGGAGTAGCGCTGCTTGCGTACACCAGCCTGCTGCATGCAGACAGCTCACCACTACAACTGGCGCAGGAACACCGGGAAACTGAGCAAATGCTGGCAGATTCTGGCCTGCCTCATGTTCTGCTGCGCAATGGCTGGTACACCGAAAACTATATGGCGAGTGTACCTGCGGCACTGGCTCACGGGGTCTTCCCGGGGTGTGCCGGAGAAGGCAAAATTGCCTCTGCCAGCCGTAAAGATTATGCCGAAGCGGCAGCCCAGGTTCTGAGCCTGGAAAACCAGGCAGGGAAAGTATACGAACTGGCTGGTGATGAAGCCTGGACACTGTCTGAACTGGCGAAACTGATTAGTGATACCACTGGCAAACAGGTGGTTTACCAGAACCTGAGCGAAGCGGATTATGCGGCATTGCTGGAAGGTGCTGGTTTACCAGGGCCATTTGCAGCAATTCTGGCAGATTCCGATACCGGTGCGTCGAAAGGCGGTCTGTTTGATGACACCCACCAAATCAGCAAGTTAACGGGTCACCCGACGACATCATTACTGACCAGCTTAAAAAATGCGCTGTAAATGTTAAATTACAGTTATATACTGTGAAAATCACTGCTGCCGCAGGCATCCCCTGCGGCGCAAACTTATTGTTACTTAGTGATTGTTTCTCAGCGAGATATAACGAGGTTAACTGTGCAGGGCGTACCAGACCATTTTACGGATGAGCGGGACACCGCCCGTTTCCGCCAGTTTCCTGCCCTTCCCGGTGTCGAGTTATATCACGCACACATTTCCCGTTACGCCTTCGAACCTCATACTCACGAAGCCTTTGGAATTGGCACCATTGAAGCCGGAGCTGAACGCTTTCGTTACCGGGGAACACATTATGTTGCCGCAGTAAATTCACTGGTCACGATGAATCCGGACGAGCTGCATACCGGCCAGGCCGCAACCCCCGATGGCTGGCGTTACCGAATGATCTACCTTGAACCGGTACAACTGGCAGAAATTACGGGTATTGAGCAATGGTGGTTTAACGATGTAGAGCGCTGTGACGCACAACGTGCTGCACAAACTGGCAGGCTGATAGGGGCATTATGGTCTGCCGAAACGCCACTCGCACAGCAAGGCCTGTTGCTGGACCTGATTGACACTATCCGGCCATATGCCAGCCACAGTCGTTCGCCGGATTCTGTGAATGCACCGCGTTTTGACCAGGTACGCCACTACCTGCATGATAACTATATGCAGCCCGTCACACTGAGGGAGCTTGCCCAGGTGGCGGCACTCAGCCCTTACCACTTTCTGCGCCAGTTCAAAGCGCAATACCATGTCACACCACACCAGATGTTGATGGCTATTCGCCTGTGGCGCGCCAAGCTGTTTTTGGCTCAAGGCATGCCCGCAGCAGAAGTCGCCTGTGCGACAGGGCTTACTGACCAGTCCCATCTTACCCGGGCGTTTAGCCAGCGTTATGGCCTGACTCCCGTGCGTTATCAACGCCAGGTGATAGCCCGCTAAAAGCGCAATCTAATACAATATTTCATTGGGTGCTGTCGGGCAGAGTAACCGCAGACAGAACAAAGGAGAAAGCATGTTTGCGGGCGTACTTTACGCATTGGTTGCCGGGCTGATGTGGGGGCTGATTTTTGTTGGCCCGTTAATTGTGCCGGAATACCCGGCTGCATTGCAGTCGATGGGCCGTTACCTGGCGTTAGGGGTAATTGCACTCCCTATAGCCTGGGCCGGGCGTAAGCAGTTACGTAAGCTCACACCACGCGACTGGTGGGCTGCTTTGCGGCTTACTATGATGGGAAACCTGATTTACTACGTGTGTCTTGCCAGTGCCATTCAGCGCACCGGGGCTCCGGTATCGACCATGATCATCGGCACATTACCGGTTGTTATCCCTGTGTTTGCCAACCTGCTGTACAGCAAACGCGATGGCAAGTTGCCCTGGAGACGAATGGCCCCGGCGCTGGTATGCACGCTGGCGGGGTTAATCTGCGTCAATATTGCCGAGCTTTCACAAGGGCTCCCTCACTTTACGCTGTGGCGTTACCTGAGCGGGATTGTTCTGGCGCTAATTTCGGTTGGTTGCTGGACCTGGTACGCACTGCGTAATGCGCGCTGGCTGAAAGAGAACCCGGCACACCACCCACTGATGTGGGCAACGGCACAGGCGCTGGTGACACTGCCCGTGTCGCTGGCGGGTTATGTATTCGTGTGTTGGTGGTTATCAACAACGGCGGTGTCTTTTCCACTCCCTTTTGGCCCGCGCCCGGATGTGTTTATCGTGCTGATGGTGGCAATTGCGGTGCTGTGTTCCTGGGTTGGTGCCCTGTGCTGGAACCAGGCAAGCCAGCGGTTACCCACCGTAGTGCTCGGGCCATTGATTGTGTTTGAAACACTTTCTGGTCTGCTGTACACATTTTTAATGCGCCACAGCATTCCGCCCCTGGTCACTCTGAGCGGCATTGCATTTCTGGTGCTGGGTGTGGTGATGGCGGTACGCAGCAAGCCTGCGCCTCCAGTGCCAGAAAATGTTGCAACCCCGGTCATACTGGAGAAATAGCCCGGTGACACCGCCTGGCGGCACCGGGGTAGTGATAGTTACCGGTTAAAAGGCTTCCCAATTATTTTCGGCAACCGGAGCGGGTTGAGCACTCAGTTTCGGTGCAGCCACAGCGGCAATCTGAGGTTTTGCCTTTACAGTCACTGGCTGGCTGTTATGCAGTTTGAATACGGCAACCACCTGGTTGAGCTGTGCTGCCTGTTGTTCAAGCGCATTCACAGCCGCAGCTGATTCTTCCACCAGTGATGCGTTCTGTTGCGTTACGTTATCCATCTCGGAAACAGCCAGGCTCACCTGATCGATACCGTGGCTTTGCTCGTCTGAAGCCGAAGAAATTTCACCCATGATATCCGTTACCCGGGTTACCGCTCCGACGATTTCACGCATGGTATCCCCCGCTTCACGCACCAGGCCACTGCCGGTCTGCACCCGTTCACCAGAGCTTTCAATCAGGGTTTTGATTTCTTTTGCCGCCTGAGCACTGCGCTGGGCCAGGGTACGTACTTCACCAGCCACCACCGCAAACCCCCGCCCTTGCTCACCCGCACGGGCGGCTTCAACGGCGGCATTCAGCGCCAGAATATTAGTCTGGAACGCAATACCATCAATCACATTGGTTATCTGTGCAATCTGGCTGGAACTACTGGCGATTTCGTCCATGGTTTTCACCACATTGTTCACCACATCACCGCCTTTGCGTGCGGTATCGGAAGCATTGCGCGCCAACTGTGTTGCCTGGCGGGCATTATCCGCATTCTGTTTTACAGTTGCGGTAAGCTGTTCCATGCTCGATGCGGTTTCTTCCAGTGCGGCGGCCTGTTGCTCTGTCCGGGCTGAAAGATCATTGCTACCTGCGGCAATTTCGCTGGCGCCAATAAAAATTGTATCGGTACTGCTGCGCACGGAACTGACTGTTTGAATCAACGCCTGCTGCATTTGGTGCAAACTGCCGGAAAGGCGGCTCATCTCACTACGCCCTTCGCTCAGGATACGCCGGGTCAGATCCCCGCTGGCAATAGCCATAATGTGTTCCATTGCGGCATGAAGAGGCTGAAGCAATACACGTTTGAGGGAAAACCAACTGGCAATAATCACAGCAATCACAATCACTATGACGCTCCCCAGAATCCACATCATCCGTGCATAATCGGCATTATTTTCACTAGCCCCTTCACTGCTGAGTGTAGCCTGAGCCTGGCGCCAGTCTTTGTAGACTTCCTGCATGGCTACCTGCTTTTGCTCAACTTTTTGCGCATACATGCCTTCCAGGTCACCTTTACCCAGCATTGTGGTCATGGTTTGCAGTGTTGTGGAATAACGGGCATATTCCGCTTCCAGTGAAGCAGTCAGTTGCTCATCAAGGCCCGGGGTATTGGGCAGCTTCTTGTAATGCTGGAAATGGGTATCTGCTTCTTTCAGCAAACTGTTGCTTTTATTTATCAGGCTGCTGAGGTCTGTTGCATTAATCGTGTTTGCCATACTGCTCTGCAACCGCAACATACCGCGGTTCAGCGTAACCCGGGCCTGATTCAGGCTAATCCAGGCATCGGTCATTGCATAAACGTTTTGGTTAGAGATTTGCGCGAGCGAGAAATTTTCCTTGTCGTTGTTTAGTGCCTTCATAAAAAAAGCAGCAGAAACTAATTGCATCGCCCCCAGTACAGCCAGCACTGCAATAAGCAATGTTACCACCTTGATTCTTTTAAACATTTTTTGCCTTCGCTTCTTCATAAATGAGTAGTCTGCAAACAATATCGGCAACATGGCTCACAAATTTAACGCTTTATTTCCCACGAAAAATTGCATTATGAGATATTCAAAGGTTTACCTTTTCCCTTGCAGCCAAACCTGGTACTGGACACGCTCAATAAGATGCATTTAAAATGCATCTTATAAAATAACTGTGCGAGGTGATGTTATGGATTTTCGGGAACAGGCATTAGGCGAGCTGGCATTAACCATTCCACGCGCTTCTGCGTTATTCCGCCGCTATGACCTTGATTTTTGTTGTGGGGGCAAGCAAACCCTGCAGCGGGCAGCAGAACGCAAGGGGCTGGATTTACCGGTAATAGAGGCAGAGTTGGCTGTGCTTTCTACGCAGCAGCATACACAGACATGGGTGGATGAGCCCCTTAGCGACATCATCGACCATATTCTGGTGCGCTACCATGACCGCCACCGGGAACAGTTACCCGAACTGATTTTACAGGCCGAAAAAGTCGAGCGTGTGCATGCCAGCAAGCCATCGGTTCCTAAGGGCCTGGCAAAATACCTGGCGATGCTTAATGACGAACTCGGCCAGCATATGCTCAAAGAAGAGCGCGTGTTGTTTCCATTAATCAAACAAGGCCGCGGGCCGGAATGTGCCGGGCCAGTTAACGTGATGGAGCATGAGCATAGCGAGGCGGGAGAACTGCTGGAAGTTATCAAACATGTCACAAACAATGTGGTTGCACCACCGGAAGCCTGTACTACCTGGAAGGCGCTGTATAACGGAATCAATGAGCTGATTGACGACCTGATGAATCACATTAGCCTGGAAAATAACAACCTGTTCCCACGCGCGCTGGCAGGCGAGTAATACTCAACGTAGTTTGCCTGCCATGAAAAAGGCACCTGCGGGTGCCTTAGTTTACTGTGGTGAAATGCTTAACCCTGTTAAACCCGGGCCAGGCGTTTCTTCCCGGTGACCTGCCAGCCAATCGCCAGTATCACAAACCATAGAGGTGTCACCATCAGTGCCTGCCGCGTATCTGCCTGTAGTGCCAAAAGCCCCAACACAAACACAAAAAACGCCAGGCAGACCCAGCACATCACAATACCCAGTGGCATCTTATACTGCGACTTCGCATGCAGTTCCGGCCGTTGTTTGCGATACACCAGGTAGGAACACAGAATGATGCTCCAGACAAACATAAACAGAATGGCAGACACTGTCGTCACCATAGTAAATACCGTCATCACATCCGGGATCAGGTAAATCAGAACAACACCGCCCAATAAACACAGGCAGGAAAACAGTAGCCCGGAAGCCGGAACCGCACGGCGTGACAAACGTGCGAAGCGGGCAGGCGCGACACCATCCTGCGCCAGGCCATATAACATGCGGCTGGTCGAAAATACGCCGCTGTTGGCGGAAGATGCCGCCGATGTCAGCACCACAAAGTTAATCAGGCTGGCAGCTGCGGGTAACCCAACCAGCATAAACAGCTCAACAAACGGGCTTTTTGATGGCACAACGGAGCGCCAGGGTGTAACAGACATAATCATGATCAGAGCAAAAACATAGAACATGATTATCCGCAGAGGGATGGAGTTGATAGCCCGGGGCAGGGATTTTTCCGGGTTGTGAGTTTCTGCCGCAGTGGTGCCCACCAGTTCAATCCCTACAAAAGCGAACACGGCTATCTGGAACCCGGCGAAGAAACCACTCACGCCTTTAGGGAACCAGCCACCATCAGCCCACAGGTGGCTGAATGATGCAGTTACGCCCGAAGGTGAAGTAAAGCCAGTAAACACCATGACTGCACCGACAATAATCAGGGCAACAATCGCAACGATTTTTATCATGGCGAACCAGAACTCCATTTCGCCAAACATTTTTACCGTTGCCAGGTTCAGGGACAAGAGCACAATCACCACCGCCAGCGACGCCACCCATTCCGATAACCCAGGGAACCAGAATTGCGCATACGCAGAAATGGCAACCACATCGGCAATACCGGTTACCACCCAGCAAAACCAGTAGGTCCAGCCGGTAAAATAACCCGCCCAGGGGCCCAATAGATCTGCGGCAAAATCACTGAACGACTTGTATTCGAGATTCGACAACAGCAATTCGCCCATTGCCCGCATCACGAAGAACAACATAAAACCGATAACCATATACACAAATATAATGGATGGCCCGGCGAGGCTTATCGTTTTGCCCGACCCCATAAATAAGCCGGTGCCAATGGCGCCACCAATGGCAATTAACTGAATATGTCGGTTTGAGAGATGTCGCTGAAGGGTTTGTTCCTGCGGTGTTTCCACCGTTTCGGCCACCTTGACCTGGTCTACCATAGTATTTTCCTGTCTGTCATTTCAGGCTCTGCGGCCTGTCGGTAATTACTTAATCAATAACAACACGTGTACCCCGGTTGACTCACTGCCGGGGGATAACCTGAGAAGTTAGCGGATAGGTTAAATATTTGTTATTAGAGTGTGGTTTGTATTTATTGATACGCGGAGCGCCTCACAAAAATACGCGCAATAGCGTTTTTTGCAAGATAAAACCGTGGGGAAAGAAGGGAAGATGAAACAACCCCGCCGTAGCGGGGCCGTGAGAAGGATTACAGGATTTCCAGTAATTCGACTTCAAAAACCAGGGTGCTGAACGGAGGAATAGATACACCTGCGCCACGCTCACCATACGCCAGGTTATGCGGAATGGTCAGTTCCCATTTGGAACCAACAGGCATCAGCGTCAGCGCTTCAATCCAGCCAGCAATTACGCCGCTAACCGGGAACTCGGCTGGTTCACCGCGGGCAACGGAGCTGTCGAACACAGTACCGTCGATCAGTTTACCGGTGTAGTGAACACGCACCTGGTCTTTACGGGAAGGAATCGGGCCTTCACCCTGCGTCAGTACACGGAACTGTAAACCAGATTCAGTGCTGCTGACACCTTCACGGTTACGGTTTTCTTCCAGGTATTTTTGCCCTTCCGCCGCCATTTCCTGCTGGCGTTCGCGGCGTACAGCTTCAGCACGCTCGTGGACTTCACGCAACGCACGGTGTACGACATCAACCGGTACAGAAGGTGCGTTGCCTTCCAGCGCATCACGCAGGCCAGCAAGTAACGCTTCAGGCAGTAAACCTTCCAGCCCGGAGTCACGCAGTTGTTGACCAACCTGCAGACCAATACCGTAACTTGCCTGCGCTTCAACACTGTCAAAAGAAGGGGTCGTCATGAATTTTCCTTTACTGATGGTTTGTTCATCTTCATAGATTTCTGGCGAACCCGCCAGACGCTTCGGCAGCATAACAGCCAGAGCCCATGAGGTAAAAGGGAACAGGGAAAATGTCTGCCGTGAACCTCAATAATTACCTGATGCGACAATTATCATGAATGCGTACTATTCCACTCGCATCAAACAGTTAGCAAACTATACTCTTAGGAAGCATTCAGCGATTGTCTGAAAGGAATTTCGGCGGATAATATCAGGCTGACAGTGGATGGGTACTTTCATTCATAAAACAGGATAATGGATATTAAGGCCACCACACCGTATCCATTAACGATGGACCAGGAGGCGACATGCCCGGCCAGTTTGCATTAAAAGCCATGATTCACCGGGTCTGGCATGCACCAGATGATTTCCGGCTAATGGACCCTTTACCCGCCATGCACCGCCGGGGCATCCTTATCGGTATCGCGCTGGTTGTTATTGGGGTGTTATTACCGGCCGACAACACACCTGTTGCTCCGGTATCAAGGGAAACACCGCTGAACCTTCCCGGCAGCACGCCCGCCACACCTGGGGCACAAGGCACATCTCCTGCCATCAGCCAGCCAGTGGTCACCACTCCACCGCGTTACAACGAGCCACAACCGGTGCAAACCACACCCGTACTGCGTTCACCAGAAGAGAGTATTCAGCCAGATAACGAATCTGAGGCAGCGGGGAATAACACCGCCGGGCGTTCTTCCGGGGAAAGGCGTACTCCGGCGACCACCAGCACTGCGACGAACAGTACAGTCAACAGTACAACAGGCCAGGCACAATGGCATACCTGGCGAGTAGAGCCGGGAAAAACGCTGGCGCAACTGTTCCGCGATCATAACCTGCCCCCCACGGATGTATATGCAATGGCGAATGTCGAAGGGCCGGACAAGCCCCTGAGTTCACTACAAAGCGGCCAGCAAGTACAGGTCAGAGTGAATGCTAATGGTGTTGTCACGGGGTTGATTGTCACTGACAGTGATAACCGTCAGGTACTCTTTACGCGCGAAAGTAACGGTAATTTTATTCGGGCGCGTTAACCCAGGCGGGGAAACCATACTGGCAGGTGTGCAATAACAGTGTGGTTAATAATGGCAGGAAACAGGCAAGAATCACAAAGCAAAACGCCGGCATAAGCCGGCGTTTTAGCGTACATCAGCGTAAATTACGCTTCAGCAACGATGTTTACATTCAGTTGTGCAAACACTTCGCTGTGTACCTGGAAGTGAACTTCATGGTCACCAGTGGTACGCAGAACGCCGTTCGGCAGGCGAACTTCGCTTTTCGCAACGTCAACGCCAGCTGCAGTTACAGCGTCAGCGATGTCACGAGTACCGATGGAACCAAACAGTTTACCTTCGTCACCAGCTTTAGAAGCGATGGTAACTACGCCCAGTGCATTGATTTTCTCTGCACGAGCTTCAGCGGCAGCCAGCGTTTCAGCCAGTTTAGCTTCCAGTTCAGCACGACGAGTTTCGAAAAACTCGATGTTTTTCTTGGTTGCCGGAACAGCTTTACCAGCCGGAACCAGGAAGTTACGTGCGTAACCAGCTTTAACGTTAACCTGATCACCCAGGCTACCCAGGTTTGCTACTTTATCAAGCAGAATAACTTGCATTACCTTATCCTCTCAAAGTCGTATTGGTTGACCGTGGCCGATTACTGATGACGATCAGTGTACGGCAGCAGAGACAGGTAGCGCGCGCGCTTGATAGCACGGGCCAGCTGACGCTGGTATTTTGCACGAGTACCGGTGATACGGCTCGGGACAATCTTACCGCTTTCGGTGATGTAGTTTTTCAGCGTAGCGATATCTTTATAGTCGATCTCTTGAACGCCTTCCGCGGTGAAACGGCAGAACTTGCGACGACGGAAATAACGTGCCATTTGGCTAGTCTCCAGAATCTATCAATTCAATCTGCTCGGCATGCAAAACCACTTTACTCAGACCATTTCGCGCCTGATGGCAGCTAATAAAGCCCTGTACGGTGAGTTGCGTGCCGACCGTTATACTGTGAGTAATGGCCTGATGAGCCTGCCCGCTAATAATAACTGGCATTCTGCACCACGCCTGCCGGTTAAACCCGGCTTCCTCCTGCACTGAACGGTGCTCAAGCACGAACTGGCAGTGAGGAATTCCTGATGGGCTGACCTTTCTGAGAGGTGCCCTGCACACAGTGCCGGACAACGACAGGCGGTTAGCCATCAGCGATTACTCTTCAGAATCCCCAGCAGCATTCTCTGTGGCTTCGTTAGCGAAATCATCGCGACGTTCACGACGTTCGTCTTTCGCTTTAACCATCGGAGAAGCTTCAGTTACAGCGTGTTTGGTACGCATAACCATGCTACGGATAACGGCATCGTTGAAGCGGAAGTTTGTTTCCAGCTCATCGATAACTTCCTGCGGTGCTTCAACGTTCATCAGAACGTAGTGTGCTTTGTGCAGTTTGTTGATCGGGTAAGCCAGCTGACGGCGGCCCCAGTCTTCCAGACGGTGGATCGTGCCTTCCGCACCAGTGATAGCACCAGTGTAACGCTCGATCATGCCCGGAACCTGTTCGCTCTGGTCAGGATGGACCATAAAAACGATTTCGTAATGACGCATCGAATTGCTCCTTACGGATTATTCAGCCTCCTGTCAGGGTCAGCCGTAGCCCATGGAAGCAAGGAACGTGTGTTAAGACGGCTGAAAAATGACGCGTCATTCTATGGAAGTTGAGCGCTAATAACAAGCGGCATACAGAAATAAATCGCAGAGGAAACGCACACAGCGCCAAAACAGTGTTGCCGCGCGAACTAAAGTTACAGACAGAGGATGACTGAAATTTTTTGAATACGTTTATCAGAAATGTTCGCTTTCTGCACAGAGTGCAGGCAGTACAATATCTTACAGAGAACGCCCCCAGAAGAAAGGAGAGCCACCTTGCTATAAAAAGGCCGTAAGGAGCCCAGAATGAGAACCAAAATGGTAGCCCTGATAACGGGCATGTTGTTATCGCTTCCTGCTGTTGCAGCCATCAACACGCAGCCTGATCCCAGCCATAATATGGATGACGTGATGAGTACTGGTGTCATTTATATTAACCACCACGGCGAAACGATGCCCCAGTTTGCACCAGGGCAGCAAACAACAGCGTCACCCGCTGAGCCAGGCGTTACCCACCCACGGCGTTAATCCACATTAGAGTGACTGGCTGAAAAAATCGCAGGTTGAATCCAGCGCATACGGCGTAATCCGGTGTTTTACTCCAGATTCCCAGTGGCAGACCAGGTTGCTATCCAGACGCTGTTGTTGCAGTAACTGCCACAAGCGTTTTGATTCTGCAGCAGGAACCAGGTCATCATCTTCACCATGCCAGAGCATTAATGGCCGGCTGGCGAGAAGTGCCAGGCATTGTGCGGCTTCATAGCCTGCCAACGGGGCCAGCACCGCATCCGGTTGTGCCGGAGGGGGGAACAATGATTGAGAAAGCGCCTGATAAAACCCGGAGCCCATCAGGCTCGCGGTACAGCGGACTTCAGGGTAATGCCCGGCCACAGCTAATGCCGTCATAGCACCCATTGATGCCCCCGCGATACCCAACCGCCCGTCTGCCACCCAACCTTTAGCGTTAATGGCATCACGCAACAGTGGGTATTCCTGGATGTTCCCATAAAGGATTTGCCAGAAATGCTGCAAACGCCCTGCTTCATCACCATGAAAGCGTGCGCCATGTTCCGGCGCATCTGGCATAATCACCCGAAAACCAGCCTGTGCCAGTGCAACAGCAAAGTAGCTGTACACCAGCTTCGAGGAAGTGTAACCATGCCAGAAAATAATTGTCGGTAAAGGCTGGAGGCGCTTTCCAGCCGGAGTCGCGTGCAAAACTTCAAAACCGGCCAGATTAGTGGTCTCTATCTCTGTCATTTAGCGTTCGCATTTTGTGTGGATGTCGCTCTATTCTATACCTTTATATACACAGGCAGGCCAGCGCAGTGCCATTGTTGCCCAAAATTCCAAATGCCAGTGTGAGACACGGATTACGCTTTTTAGTGATATATCCTGCGAAATCGCGTTACACGTAACAGAAAGTGAATTTTTGACTTACCAGATTTATCTCAAACACTAAAATCAACTTGTCAGGAAAATAAAATGTCTATGCGCCGTTTTCTTCCGCTTTGCTTATGCCTGGTACTGGCGGGTTGCAGTACCAACTGGACAACTCCCCGCCCGGCTCCTGCTGTTGCAGCCTGGCCGCAGGAAATCCAGCGTAACCAGACTGAAGGGCTGGTAAGAATGGGGATGATCAGTGTCACCACTCGTGGTGGGCCGGCAGATGCGGAAGCCGCTATCAAGCAACGCGCAACCAGGGAAAAGGCTGATTATTATCTGATCTTGTTTATCAACGATAATATGATCCCTGGTGTACGCCGGGCTAACGCGATTCTTTACCGTAAAGCCTGATACTTAAACAGGTTTTAACGACTTTACATTGAATTGCACGACTTTATTTTCCGCCTGACACAATACAGCATGTCGCAAGGGATGTTGCATGCTGAATAACAAGGAAATGACCTGTAAATTTTTTTCAGATCATCGATATGGAGCGGGCAATTATGAAGCGATCACTGGCATTAACCTCTCTACTGTTGTCCGCAGGACTGGTCAGTACCAGTGCAAGGTCAGCTGAGGATGTGCATGCTGATCAGGTGACGGCATTTAATGAAATGGGCATTCTGTCGTTTAAAGACGTCACTGGCAGCCCTCAGGATATTGAGCGGCTGGTTGCATTAAGTGCGGATGAACAGGGTGCTTCCATCTACCGTATTGTGAATATGGAAGAAACGCCTCGTAAAGACACCTGGCATGTGGAAGCCATTATCTACTCGTAACGCTATCTGTCTGTATCGCCTTCTTTCCTGTTAAGCCACCTGCGGGTGGCTTATTTCATTCAGCGACCTGGCAACAGGCGCTGAGCCGTGGTTTGCGCCCCACTCACACCCCACCATGAATTAATGGGCTGATTTATCTCAACCCCCCAATAATGCCCCGCCATATTTATAGCGAAACGATTAATTTATTAAGCCGCTGGCTAAGGCGCAATTGCTTTTGTTTTCAATGATCAATGATCTGAATCAAATTTGAATGAAATATATGCTTACATTTTGTGTATAAATATTATCCTGCAAGCCGCCGTTAATGATGACAAAACACAAAATACGGCAGCGATATTATGACTTCTTTTAAATACTGGGGATTAGGCGCGCGCTTGTCAGTAATGACAGCCGGTAGCGTCGCGGTACTCTTTTTCATTTTTACCGTATTTCTTGGGCGCCAGGCCAGCCAACAGCTGGAAGAACAGGCCCTGCAAGACATGAAAGCGCAGGTCACTGGCATTCACGATACGGCACAAATGTTTAACAGCAGCCTCAACAGTGAAGTGGCCAGCTTTACTCAGCTATTTGCCAGCTTTCTGCCCCAACCTCTTTCGGTTGACCCGCAACAAACCGCAGAAATAAGTGGGCACAAGGTGCCACTCCTGAAAGGCGGAGATATTCCGCTACACGAAAATAACCAGTTTTCCGATGACTTCCTGGCACGCAGTGGTGCAATTTCCACATTATTTGTTCGCTCGGGCGATGACTTTGTTCGGGTTGCAACATCTTTACGCAAAGAAGACGGCTCCCGGGCAATGGGCACACTCCTTGACCGTAACAGCCCTTCCTGGGCCAAAGTCAGTAAAGGTGAAGTCTATCGTGGTCTGGCGCTGTTGTTTGGCAAGCGCTATATCACCGAGTATCAGCCAGTAAAAGATGCCAGTGGGCAGACGATTGCCGTGTTGTTTGTTGGCGTCGATATCAGCGATGCCTGGCAGTTGATGCGCGAAAAAGTAATTTCCCGCCACATTGGGCAAAGCGGCCAGTTTTTTGTTCTGAGCAATGCACCCGGGAAAACCTGGGGGCAATATTTATTTGATGCCAAACGGGAAGGGAAAACGCCCAACTGGCCGGAAAATATCAGTAAAGAGGTGTTAAACCAGCCTTCCGGCTCGACTTCATGGCAATCACCTGAGAGTGGCAATACGGCTCTGGTCTGGACCACGTTACCTGACTGGAAATGGGTGATTGTCTCTGAGGTTAATAAAGACCAGTTGTTGAGTGATATTACCCGCATGCGTGATAGCTTCCTGGTCGCTGGCGCGGTACTGGTTGTTCTCTTTGCGCTGTTCTTTATCTGGCTGATACGCCGTTGGGTCAGCCAGCCGTTACAACAGGTTATCGGCCTGGCACACCTGTATGCTGGCGGAGACCTGCGCCAGTCGATTCACACACAACGCCATGATGAGATTGGCCAGTTAATAGAAGGGATCAATGGTATTGGCGATGGCCTGAATACCATAGTTCAGCAGGTACGCCAGACGGCCGAAGAAATCAGCCACAGCACAGACACACTGGCGACCGACAGTGATGAAATTGGTGAGCAAATTACCAAACAGGCCAGCAGTGTTGAAGAAACATCGGCCAGTATGGGGCAGCTTGCCACTACTGTTGCGCGAAACGCGGATAATATGGGAACAGCACAAGGGTTAGTTGAAGAGACAACGCAGGCAGTGCACAGCGGCGGTATCACGGTAAAACACGCGGTCACCACCATGGATGCAATTCGTGAAGCATCACAACGGATTGCGGATATCACCCATGTTATTGAGTCGATTGCTTTTCAGACCAATATTCTGGCACTGAACGCGGCGGTAGAAGCAGCTCGTGCCGGTGAACACGGCAAAGGGTTTGCCGTAGTCGCCCAGGAAGTCCGGGCGCTGGCCGCACGCAGTGCGAATGCCGTGAAAGAAATTGACCAGTTAATTGCAGACACACTGGAAAAGGTTAGCGAAGGCCATGTGTTGTCGCAACAAACCAGCCAGTCGATGGAGGATATTACCGGGCATATTGAGCACATCAACCAGTTAATTGCCACCATCAGCTCGGCTTCGCAGGAGCAGTCTGCCGGTATTGGCCAGGTTAATATAGCGATGACACAAATTGGCGAGTCCACACATATTAATGCCCGGCGCATTGCCCGCACGGAAGAAGTGGCCCACAGCCTGAGAAGCCAGGGCCACCACCTGACGGAATTAGTGAAGCTGTTCCATATAAAAGACAGCCATCACCCTGCGCCACCGGTCGCCCTGAGCAGGATATCAGAGAGTACCGGCTCATCAATTAAGTGATCGCCACGTGAGTCCAGCGCCATCTGGCACCAGGTTTCCGCAATACGTGGGGGCAAGTGGCGCAACATTTCAGCACCAGTGGCAAGGAGTGCTAACTGGCTGGTAATTTGCCGGCTGAATGCTTCGCCAGGCTTACGCAAATGCGCCTGTAATTGCCGCCAGGTGCGGTCGAAGTGGCGGCTCTGCCCTTTGACCTCAGCAAAATTCGCCTGCAATAAACTCACTACGCCCGGCTGTTTTTGTAATACACGCAGCACATCAAGGCACATAATATTCCCGGAGCCTTCCCAAATACTGTTCACTGGCATTTCCCGGTACAAACGGGGTAACTCGCTTTCTTCGCAATAACCAATGCCCCCCAGTACCTCCATGGCTTCAGCCACAAAGGGAATGCCTGACTTGCAGATATGGAACTTCGCTGCCGGGGTGAATAAGCGCGCCCACAATTGTTGATTTACATCACCCCGTTGCCCCAGCGCGCCCGCCAGGCGGAATAAAAAGGCCGTTTGCCCTTCGAGTTGTAACGCCATACGCCCCAGCACCTGACGCATTAATGGCTGATCCACCAGATGTTTGCCGAATACCTGGCGTTGATGCGCATGGTATAACGCGACGGCGAATGCTCTGCGCATCAGGCCATGGCTGCCCAGCGCGCAATCAAAACGCGTCATCGCCCCCATACGCAGGATATGGCGAACACCCTCGCCTTCCTCACCAATCAGCCAGCCATGGGCATCGAACAGTTCTGCTTCGCTACTGGCGTTGGAGCGGTTGCCAAGCTTATCTTTAAGGCGCGCCAGGCTTAAGGCATTACGCTCACCATCAGGCAACAGGCGGGGAACAAAGAAGCACGACAACCCGCCTCGCGCCTGTGCTAGTACCAGGTGCGCGTCACTCTGGGGAACAGAGAAAAACCATTTATGCCCTACCAGGCGGTAAGGCATGCCACACCCGGGCACTGTCTCTGGATCTGCTCTGGTGGTGTTGCTCATCACATCAGAACCACCCTGCTTTTCTGTCATGCCCATACCAATCAGCAGGCCTTTTTTCTGTGTCGCGGGTAACTGATGGGCATCGTAACGGTCGCTGAGCAATGATGGCAGCCAGTTGCGAAATTCTGCGGGTAGCGCCTGTTGTAATAATGGCGTTGCGGCAAAGGTCATGGTAACCGGGCACAAAGTTCCCGCTTCAACCTGAGCATGAAGAATAAAACGGGCAGCACGCGCAGCAAAAGCGCCAGGCTGAGGGTCTTTCAACCAGGGAAGGTTATGTACCCGGTTAGCAAACAGGCCCTGCATCAATAAATGCCAGGAAGGGTGAAAGCGCACTTCGTCAATGCGTTCTCCACGCGGATCATAACGGAGCAGTTCTGGTGGGTTGGCATTTGCCAGCCGCCCAAGTTCTAGTGACTCCGCCGAGCCAAGTTGCTGCCCGATACTGGCGAGTAACTCGCCATCCCAGCCAGCACCTTCGCGAATAACGGCATCGCGCAGTGCACTATCAGAGAGGAATAAATTACTGTTAATCAGTGGAGTGGGTTGATTAAAGACGGTATGAGTTTGCCAGCGCATGGTTTGTCTCCCTTTATGCCATTACATAAAGTATGGACTGCGCTGGCGGTTTATCACCGGGCAGAGTCACAAAGCGTGCGCCCTGACCGGATTCCGTTATTTACTGCGCTGGCGCACCGCTTCAAACAGGCACACACCTGTCGCCACAGACACGTTCAGGGAAGAAACTGTGCCTGCCATCGGGATGCTGATAAGCTCATCACAATGTTCACGGGTGAGACGGCGCATGCCTTCCCCTTCCGCGCCCATGACCAGTGCCATCGGGCCAGTCATTTTGCTTTGATACAGCGTATGGTCCGCCTCACCTGCCGTGCCGACAATCCAGACGTTTTCGTCTTTCAGTGACCGCAGAGTACGGGCAAGGTTAGTGACCCGAATCAGCGGCACATTTTCTGCGGCACCACAGGCCACTTTTTTGGCTGTCGCGTTAAGTTGCGCAGAACGGTCTTTCGGCACAATTACCGCATGGACCCCGGCGGCATCAGCACTACGCAGGCAGGCCCCCAGATTATGGGGATCCGTTACGCCATCCAGCACCAGTATGAACGGCTGTTCGTACTGAGCGATAAGGTCAGGCAGATCGTTTTCCTGGTACTGCCTGCCAGGCTTAACACGCGCAATGATCCCCTGGTGGACAGCGCCTTCGGACTTATCATCCAGCCACTGGCGATTCGCCATTTGGATAACTATCCCCAATGATTCAAGGGAATGAATCAGAGGTAACAGACGCTTGTCTTCGCGGCCTTTCAGGATAAACACTTCCTGAAAACGCTCCGGTGCTCTGTCCAGCAAGGCCTGCACGGCATGAATGCCGTAAATCATTTCACTCATGTATGGTACTCACTCTGGGCACAGTGCCCGGGTTACAGTCAAAAAACAAAACTCCGCCCGGTTGGACGGAGCCTGCTATTAGTTTACCAGCCGTAGGCTGCACTATTGCGCTTTTTTCTTCGCCGCACGCTTCGCTTTGGTTGCTTCCGCGATTTTACGTGTTTTTTCCGAAGGTTTTTTCGCTTTTTTATTTTTTGGTGCACGTGCCTTTTTCGGCTTTTCACTGCGGAATTCGCTGTCTGGCTCGAAATTCACACGTTTACCGCCCTGGCGCCGCCTTGGCGGCCGGGTGCTGGCTGCACTTTTTTTACTTTTCTCCCGTGCGGTTTTTCCGGCACCACGTACTTTGCGCTCGCTGGAGATCAACGCAAAATCGATTTTACGTTCATCCATGTTGACCCCTTCAACCCGGACTTCCACATGGTCCCCCAGGCGGTAAGTCTGCCCGCCGGATTCACCAATCAACCGCTGGCCTACCTGGTCGAAACGATAGTAGTCATTATCGAGTGATGAGACATGCACCAGGCCGTCGATAAACAAGTCATCAAGGCGCACAAAGAAACCGAAGCCGGTCACACTGGAAATCACGCCGCCGAAGGTTTGGCCCACCTGGTCCTGCATGAAGTCACATTTCAGCCAGTCTGCCACATCGCGAGTGGATTCGTCGGCACGGCGCTCAGCCATGGAACAATGCAGGCCAAGCTGAATCATCTCTTCCGTGCCGTAGTGCCAGCCACCACCCGGTGTGCTGGTGCCGGTCTCCCCGTTCTGGCGGGCGAGCAAATATTTGATTGCCCGGTGTAAAGACAAGTCCGGATAACGGCGAATTGGCGATGTGAAATGCGCATAAGATTGCAGCGCCAGGCCAAAGTGCCCACGGTTTTCTGGGTCGTACACGGCTTGTTTCATGGAACGCAGCAACATAGTTTGCAGCATTTCATGATCAGGCCGGTCTGCAATGGATGCCAACAATGCGGAGTAGTCTGCCGGTTCAGGTTTATCACCGCCTGGCAGGCTTAACCCCAGCTCCGCCAGCACTGAACGGAAAGAGGTAATAGCCTCTGTGCCTGGGCGGTCATGAATACGGAACAGTGCCGGTTCTTTGTTTTTCTCCACAAAACGGGCTGCAGAGATGTTCGCCAGAATCATGCACTCTTCAATCAGCTTGTGGGCGTCGTTGCGCTGAGTTTGTTCGATACGCTCAATGCGGCGTTCTGCGTTAAAGATAAATTTAGCTTCTTCGCTTTCAAACGAGATCCCACCACGCTCTGCACGTGCGCTGTCCAGAACCTTGTAGAGGTTATGCAGTTCTTCCAGGTGTTTCACTAACGGGCGGTAATGCTCACGCAGCTCTTCATCGCCTTGCAGAATATGCCACACCTTGGTGTAAGTCAGGCGCGCATGGGAGCTCATGACTGCTTCGTAGAACTGGAAGCCGCTCAACTTGCCTTTTGAAGAGATGGTCATTTCACAAACCATGCACAGGCGGTCAACTTGTGGGTTCAGCGAGCACAAGCCATTTGAGAGCACTTCCGGCAGCATTGGCACTACCTGGGAGGGGAAGTAAACCGATGTACCGCGGTTATGGGCTTCTTTATCCAGCGCGGTGTAAGGGCGAACATAGTAACTGACATCCGCAATCGCCACCCACAAACGCCAGCCGCCGCCGCGTTTTTTCTCACAATAAACGGCGTCATCAAAGTCGCGGGCATCTTCACCATCAATGGTGACCAGGGGTAAGTCGCGTAAATCGACACGCCCTGCTTTGGCAGATTCCGGCACTTGTTCTTTCAGCCCGGCAATCTGTTCTTCAACAGCCTGCGGCCAGACATAAGGAATTTCATGAGTACGCAGCGCGATATCCACTGCCATACCTGTGCCCATATTTTCACCGAGCACTTCAACAATTTTACCTATTGCTTTGGTGCGGCGGGTGGGGCGTTGGGTCAGTTCCACCACCACCATGAACCCCATGCGGGCACCCATGATCTCTTCCGGTGGAATAAGAATATCGAAGCTCAGGCGGCTGTCATCCGGAACAACAAACCCAACCCCTGCATCAATAAAATAGCGGCCAACAATTTGGCTGGTTTTCGGTACCAGAACCCGCACAATACGGGCTTCCCGGCGGCCACGACGATCTGCGCCGAGCGGCTGGGCCAGCACGACATCACCGTGGATGCAGGCTTTCATTTGTTCAGAAGACAGGTACAGATCATCTGCCCGGCCTTCAACCCGTAAGAAGCCATAACCATCGCGGTGGCCCATCACGGTGCCTTTCACCAGGTCAAGGCGCTCCGGTAAGGCGTAGCACTGGCGACGAGTGAAGACCAGTTGGCCGTCACGCTCCATAGCGCGCAGGCGGCGGCGCAATGCTTCCGTTTGCTCTTCGCCTTCAATTCCTAATGCTTTTGCCAGTTCTTCACGGTTAGCAGGTTTTTCCTGCTTTGACAGATGATCAAGAATGAACTCCCTGCTGGGAATAGGATTGGCATATTTTTCTGCTTCGCGTTCCTGGAAAGGATCTTGTGACATATCGGTTCCTCCGTTGTCATCCTCAGGCAGTTCAGGCATTTATTCCACCTGTAGTAATTGATAAAGCGGTGGGTTTGCATCCACCATTTCTGCCAGGGTGTGGTTATCAAGCTCCTGAAGAAAATGCTGCACACCTTGTGCCAGCACTTGCCTGAGCCTGCAAGCCGGGGTGATGTGGCAAAACTCACCGCTGCAATTAACCAGTTGCAACGGTTCAAGCGCCCGGACGACATCGCCAATACGAATGCTTTCAGCCGGTTTACCCAGGCGAATACCGCCATTTTTACCCCGAACAGCATCGACATAACCTGCCCGGCTAAGCTGGTTAATAATTTTGACCATATGATTACGCGACACACCATAAACCTGTGTCACTTCGGAGATACTGGTCATACGATCTTTTGGCAAAGCCGCCATATAAATCAGCGCGCGCAAGCCATAGTCAGTAAAACTTGTTAACTGCACATCAACCTCAGATAGCTGCACAAAGGGCTTACTCCCCTGGCAGGGGATTTGTATTGATGATAAACCAGCCACCAGCCAGGCCGCTAATTTATTTAGGAAAAGGTGCAAAAAAGGCAGGGTTTATCCTGTTTTTGATGTGTTTTTTGGCGTTTTGAACCCAACTGGAAATAACAGGGCAGAAAGGAGCCTTTCTGCCCGGAAGTGATTACGCGTCGTAAGGGTCGCGCAGGATCATGGTTTCAGTACGATCCGGACCGGTGGAGATGATATCTACCGGTACACCTGTCAGTTCTTCAATGCGTTGAATGTAGTTCAGTGCAGCCTGAGGCAACAGGCTGCGGTCTTTCACACCAAAGGTGCTTTGAGACCAGCCAGGCATAGATTCGTAAACAGGTTCAATACCTGCCCAGTCATCTGCAGCCATTGGCGTTACTGTTACTTCACGGCCATCTGGCATACGGTAAGCAACACACAGTTTCACTTCATCCAGACCATCCAGCACATCCAGTTTGGTCAGGCAGAAACCAGACAGGGAGTTGATCTGTACCGCACGGCGAACCGCCACGGTGTCCAGCCAGCCAGTACGGCGGCGGCGGCCAGTGGTTGCACCATATTCATTACCTTGTTTGCACAGGTATTCGCCGACATCATCGAACAGCTCTGTCGGGAACGGACCGGCGCCAACACGGGTAGAGTAAGCTTTGATAATACCCAGTACGTAATCAACGTAACGTGGGCCAAGGCCAGAACCCGTTGCCACGCCACCAGCAGTGGTGTTGGAAGAGGTGACATACGGATAAGTACCGTGGTCGATATCCAGCAACGTACCCTGAGCACCTTCAAACATGATGTGTTCACCACGCAGACGGGCTTTATCCAGCAAGTCAGAAACGTCAACCACCATGGCGGTCAGGATGTCGGCGATAGCCATGACATCATCCAGAACTTTCTGGTAATCAACCGCTTCAACTTTGTAGTAGTTCACTAACTGGAAGTTGTGATATTCCATCACTTCTTTCAGTTTTTCAGCGAAGACTGCTTTATCGAACAGGTCGCCCACACGCAGACCACGGCGAGCTACTTTATCTTCATAAGCAGGGCCGATACCACGCCCGGTAGTACCAATAGCTTTCGCGCCACGTGCTTTTTCACGCGCGTTATCCAGCGCCACATGGTAATCCAGGATCAGCGGGCAAGCTTCAGACAACAACAGACGTTCACGTACCGGAACACCACGGTCTTCCAGTTCTTTCATCTCTTTCATCAACGCGGAAGGAGACAACACTACGCCGTTGCCGATAATGCTAACGACATTTTCGCGAAGAATACCTGAAGGAATAAGATGCAGAACGGTTTTTTCACCGTTGATTACGAGAGTATGACCTGCGTTGTGACCGCCCTGATAGCGTACAACATATTTTGCTCGTTCGGTCAGGAGATCGACGATCTTCCCTTTACCTTCGTCACCCCATTGGGTGCCCAGTACGACGACGTTGTTACCCATTTTTCAAAATCACCGTTTGCTTAAAAATGGATTCTACCACCGGATCCCCCGATGTTCAGCCCTTTTTATATACAGATTTTGAGTTTTTTGCCGGTTTTCTGCTCAGTTAATCGTTTTCGTCAACATGTAGTAGACAACGATGCCGGCAACCACAAGACCGCCCCCAAAACGGCGTAACAAATGGTCAGGCAATTGCGACAGGCTCTGTACCATTTTGCGCCAGGCACTGGGATATATCATTGGACCAATCCCTTCCAGCACTAATACCAGTGCGACTGCCATCCAAATTGTTGTGTTCATTTTTTATTTTCCACGGACAAAAAAAGAGCCGGAATAAACCGGCTCTTTAACAAAGAATGTTCGCTATCTTAGCGTGAATTACCTGTTGGTGTCTTCATGTAGCGGAAGAAGTCACTGTCCGGGCTCATCACCATGACATCGTTGCCGCCAAAGCTGCTTTGATACGCTTTGAGGCTACGAATAAAGGCGAAGAAATCCGGGTCTTTGCCGAATGCGTCAGCAAACAGTTTCGCTGCCTGTGCATCCCCTTCCCCGCGTTCAATCAGTGCCTGGCGTTGTGCTTCAGCCAGAGTGCGCGTCACTTCATAGTCAGCAGCGGCACGCAATTTCTCTGCTTCTTCCTGGCCCTGAGAGCGGTGGCGACGGGCAACGGCTTCACGCTCAGCACGCATACGGTTGTAAATCGCTTCAGAGACTTCTGCTGGCAGGTTGATTTGCTTGATGCGGACATCAACCACTTCAATCCCCAGCGCCGCCATACTGTTCGGGTTCACCGCAGCAACTTTACCATTCGTTTCCTGCTCCACACGGGCTGCCGCCGTTGCAATAGCATCGTCAGCTGCTGGTGTGGCCACTTCATCGTCGGAACCGGCAGAACCGGAGTTCAGCGCATCACGCACTTCCAGCGTTAAACGCCCACGGGAATCCGTCACGATGTCTTTTACATCCAAACGACCAATTTCAGAACGCAGACGGTCACTGAACTTACGTTTTAACAACACTTCGGCCTGAGAAACATCCCCACCACCTGTTGCCAGGTAGTAGCGGCTGAAATCACTGATCCGCCATTTAATATAGGAATCAACAATCAGGTCTTTTTTCTCTTTGGTAACGAAGCGGTCTGCCTGGTTATCCATAGTCTGGATACGTGCATCCAGCGTTTTCACGGTAGTGATAAACGGCAGTTTAAAGTGCAGACCCGGTTCGAACACCTCAGGGATGTTGTCGTTGTTACGCAACACTTTACCAAAGCGCAGGACAATGCCACGCTCGCCTTCTTTCACCGTGAACAGCGAGGTGTACATAACAACC
This sequence comes from Mangrovibacter plantisponsor, assembly GCF_003182475.1. GTDB lineage: Bacteria > Pseudomonadota > Gammaproteobacteria > Enterobacterales > Enterobacteriaceae > Mangrovibacter > Mangrovibacter plantisponsor. The sequence continues at coordinate 40,679 of NZ_QGTS01000022.1, read as the reverse complement.
AGCACAACAATAATAATTCCAATCAACGATTTACGCATTGTTACTCCCCTCCACGGCGCTGGTAGTCGTTACGCTGCGCATCCGCACGGCGCTGGTCCATGATATCGCCCTGGCTGGATGACGATTTGCTGGCAGCACTGCCGCCGGAGCCAGAAACAGGCGGAAGATGTAACAATTGACTGGTGCTACTGCTGCTTTCCGGCTTTGCATCAGAAGAGGATGCCCCCTTCATCAATTGGTCAAGCGGCAACACCATCAGTTTATTGCCATTATCGTTTACCAGTACTTTGCGTGTGTGGCTCAGCACTTTTTCCATGGTTTCGATATACAAACGCTCGCGGGTAATTTCCGGGGCGGCTTTGTATTGCGGCAGCAATTCTGCAAAGCGAGCTACTTCACCCTGCGCTTCCAGAACTGTCTGCGCTTTATAAGCACGGGCTTCTTCCAGAATACGCTGTGCCTGACCATTCGCTCGCGGCTGAACTTCATTCGCATAAGCTTCTGCTTCACGAATGTATTGCTGTTCGTTCTCACGCGCGGCAATCGCATCATCAAACGCGGCTTTTACTTCTTCTGGCGGACGCGCCGTCTGGAAGTTCACATCCAGCAGCGTAATCCCCATGTTATAAGGCCTGATGGTTTCTTCCAGTTCGCGCTGGGTATCGGCACGAATCAGTGTACGGCCTTCTGTCAGAATTTTATCCATCGTGTATTTGCCGATAACACCGCGCAGTGCGCTATCTGTCGCCTGGCGCAGGCTGTCATCCGGGCTGGTCACACTGAACAAATATTTTTCAGGGTCGGTTACCCGGTACTGCACGTTCATTTCTACGCGCACGACGTTTTCATCGGCTGTCAGCATGATGCCGGACGCTGCCAGCTCGCGTACTGATTCCACGTTAACCGGCCGGACTTCATCAATGAAAGTCGGCTTCCAGTTCAGGCCCGGCTCCACCAGATGGCTGAATTTCCCGAAGCGGGTAACAACCCCACGTTCCGCTTCTTTGATGGTATAGAAACCGCTGGCGGCCCAAATTATCACGGCAGCTGCGACAACAATACCAACGATGCGCCCGCCCACAGGGCTACGCGAACCTTGCGGTGTATTATTGCCTGAGCCACTACCGCCGCCAAACCCACCGAGCTTTTTACTCAGTTTACGGAAGATATCATCCAGATCAGGTGGCCCCTGATCCCGCCCTCCTTTGCTTCCCCCAGAGTTGCCGCCTTGATTATTGCTGCTGCCCCACGGGTCGCGGTCCTGTCCGTTATTACCGGGCTGATTCCACGCCATGTTTATGCTCCATACTTGTTATGCGGTGATATCCCCCGCAGGGGAAGTGTCTTCAGGGCATACCTGCATCAGGTGATGTAATCCACCAACGCAGGTTCTTGTTTACAAAGGCGACGCCAGTCAACCACAGGCAAACGCACCTGCAGGCCCATGCTGCCATCGTCCTCCATCCACTCTTTTTCTATCGCCTGAAGCTGATAAAACCGGCTTCTCAAACGCCCGGCCTGAGGAGGTAAACGTAACGTATGCAACGCAATCTCCCCGGATAAACGTTCCGTTAAAGCCTGGAAAAGCAGTGGTATACCTTCTCCTGTCTGCGCAGAAAGCCAGACACGAACTGGTACATTATTTTCATCCCTGTCGATACGTGGCGCAAAACCGTCCAGGCAGTCGATTTTGTTCATCACCAGCAGCGTAGGGATTTCCAGTGCATCAATTTCATCAAGTACCGCATTTACGGCATCGATGTTCTCCTGCACCCTGACATCTGATGCATCAATAACATGCAGTAACAGTGTTGCCTGGCGCGTTTCCTGCAATGTGGCTTTAAACGCCGCCACCAGGTCATGCGGTAAATGACGAATAAACCCAACGGTATCCGCCAGCACAGTTTCACCCACATCCGCCACATCAATACGGCGCAAGGTAGGATCGAGTGTTGCGAAGAGCTGATCGGCTGCATAAACTTCCGCAGTCGTCAGGCTGTTGAATAGTGTGGATTTCCCGGCGTTGGTATACCCCACCAGCGAAACGGTGGGAACATCCGCACGGGTTCGTGCCCGCCGGCCTTGTTCACGTTGTTTCTCAACACGTTCAAGGCGCGATAAAATTTGGGATATGCGGTTACGCAACAAACGGCGGTCCGTTTCCAGCTGCGTTTCACCCGGGCCACGCAGGCCTATCCCCCCTTTTTGGCGTTCAAGGTGGGTCCAGCCACGTACCAGACGGGTAGCAAGGTGACGCAACTGCGCCAGTTCCACCTGCAATTTCCCTTCATGTGTACGCGCCCGCTGGGCAAATATATCCAGAATGAGTCCGGTCCTGTCGATAACCCGACATTCGCATAAACGCTCAAGATTACGTTCCTGAGCAGGGCTTAATGCATGGTCGAAAAGAACAACTGATGCCCCAGTGGCTTTCACTGCATCAGCAATCTCTTCGGCCTTACCTTCACCAACAAAGTACTTCGGGTGCGGCGCCTTACGGGTACCAGTAATCACCTGCAAAGCGTCGACACCAGCGGAAGAAACCAGAGATTCAAACTCCTGGAGATCTTCCATGTCTTTGTCTTGCGAAAAATAGATGTGTACCAGTACCGCCTGCTCACCGGCGTCATAACGGTCAAACAAGCGTAAAACCTCTCAAAATACCAGCGGGGAACACAGATAACCTGGTTCCCCGGCGTGGATTAACAGCCAGCAACTTATTCAGCGCTGTCGCTGTCCTGTTGTGATCCTGCGCCTTGCGCATTACCACCGTGATGGAAATTACTATTGCTACCCGTAGCGCCCGGATTGTTGTGATGAGAAACAGGGCGGGACGGAACAACAGTAGAAATCGCGTGCTTATAAACCATTTGGCTGACTGTGTTTTTCAACAGAATCACAAACTGGTCAAAAGACTCAATCTGACCTTGCAGCTTAATACCATTCACCAAATAAATAGAAACTGGAACACGTTCCCGACGCAATGCGTTCAGAAACGGATCTTGCAAAGATTGCCCCTTAGCCATTCTATCTTTTCCTTATATGCTTGTTGTTTGTACTAAAGAACCCTCAGGCTCATAAAAAGACGTAAAATCTCGCGCACGATGCGGTTCAATTGTACACATTCAGTCAGCCTTCGCACCAACTACCTGTAATACTTCATTGCAGGCTTGTTCAGGGTTATCACTGTCAAGCCAGTGAACACCTTCCCACCCCCGCAACCAGGTCATTTGACGCTTGGCCAACTGCCTCGTGGCGCAAATACCGCGATAAACCATTTCGTCCCTGGTGTACTCCCCCGCCAGATAAGACCACATCTGGCGATACCCCACACAACGAATGGAAGGCATGTCCGTATGCAAATCGCCGCGGGCAAAAAGCGCCCGCACTTCTGCTTCAAATCCCGAAGCCAACATCTGATGAAACCGCTGCTCAATACGCTGATGGAGCAGTTCACGGCTCGCCGGGGCGATGGCGAACTGATGCACCTGATAAGGCAGAGCTTCCCCTGACGTTTGCGTCAACTCAGTTAAAGTTTTACCCGAAATAAAAAAAACTTCCAGTGCCCGGGAAAGTCTTTGAGGATCATTCGGATGAATACGCCCGGAAGAAACAGGATCTATTGCCTGTAATTGCCTGTGTAAAGCATCCCATCCTTGTGCCTGTGCTTGCTGCTCAATCTGTGCTCTTATTGCCGCATCAGCGGAAGGCAAAGGTGACAGCCCTTCCAGTAATGCTTTGAAATAAAGCATAGTTCCACCAACCAACAACGGAATTTTCCCGGAAGCGGTGATGGATTCCATTTCAGCCAAAGCATCGCGGCGAAAATCTGCTGCGGAATACGCCTCAGAAGGATCCCGAATATCCAACAACCGGTGAGGTGCCTGTGCCAGTTCTTGAGCATCCGGTTTTGCCGTACCGACATCCATTCCCTTATATATCAGGGCAGAGTCAACACTAATCAACTCTACGGGTAAAAAACGCCGTAATGTGATTGCCAGTGCGGTTTTACCGGAGGCGGTTGGCCCCATCAAAAAAATTGCCTTTGGCAGGTTTTGCTTACTCACTTCAGTCATGTTTCAGAGCGCTTATCGCCGGTTTCAAATCAATAGGTTGCAACAGACCACCTGGCGGGGACATTACCAACTGTGGGCAAAGGCGCTCCAGTTCTGTCAGGAGAGTAATCGCCTGAGAAAGGGACCACTCATGGGGTTCACTTTCCAGCTTTCCTGCCAGCCAGTGCGCAATTTGCGCTGCATCACATTCTTTTTGTCCGGCCAGGTAGCCTATCAGGTCAGGAATCAAGTTTTGTAAATTTTGTTGCCTCAAGGGTAAAGGCACTGCGCGCACAGTCACAAATTGCGCGTCAATATCTAAGATTATCCCTAAATTTTGTAGTGTTTCTTGCTGCTGTTTCAGGGTTGCCCGTTCCCCGGCATCCAGTTTCAGCCGTACCGGTATCAACAAGGGTTGTGCGCAGGCTTTTTCCTGCCCCGGCATAAGCTGCGCACGCCGTAACCAGCGCTGTGCGACAGGCAATGCCATCAGGCAGATACCTGAGCGCCGCTCAAGCAGCACCATATCCGGGGCGACCACTGCCAGTGCACGCCCCAGGCTTTGCTCACGAGCAGACAATATGTGGTCCCCGGCCGCTGCCTCAGCGGGTTGTTCAGTTGCCGCAAGCGCCTGTGGCGTCTCCAGCAGTTTTTGGTATAACGCACCTTGTTTTTTCTGGTAGCCCGGCACAGCATTAGGCCAGCTATTGTGCGCGGCCTGCCCGCCAGAACCAGAATGGCCAGTATCCGAAGCAGACCTGCCGCCGGAAGACCCAGCTCCGCCGGAATAGTGCTCAGCACCGGATAAACGCGCAGAAGATGTTCCCCCGGACGGGCGTTCACTGAATTGCGGTGCGGTGTAATGTTTATCAGGGGGTTCGTGCAGCGAAGCTGCCCGGTTTTCCGGGGCCGAAGGGCTGCGGGTAAACTGATTTTCCCCGGCGGCGGTGCGGTTCTCCGGCTGCCATGCACTGGCCGCAGGGGCATCTGCAAGCGCGCCGTTTAACCCTAATGGGTTTTCCTGATATTGCTGGAAGACACTCAATACGCCCTGATAAATAAAATCATGTACCAGCCGCGACTGGTGAAAGCGCACTTCATGTTTCGCCGGGTGAACATTTACATCTACCTGATGTGGGTCAACGGTGAGATACAGGACATAAGCCGGTAACTGGTCCTGCCCCAGGCGGTCTTCGCAGGCCTGGCGAATGGCATGATTAATCAATTTATCACGCATCATTCGGCCATTAACGTAGCTGTACTGAATATCAGCATTTGCCGGGTGGTGGCTGTCTGGTGCCACCACCCAGCCCTTCAGCCCTAAATCACCGTGCTGCCATTCAATCGCCAGCGCGTGTTCCATAAATGCAGTGCCACAAATGGCGCCCAGGCGGCGCTCTTCTTGTGAGCCCTCTTTCACCGCCCGGTACTGGCGAACCATTTTGCCGTTATGGGACAAATTAATGGTGACATCAAAGCGGGCCAGCGCGATACGGCGAATGATTTCATCAATATGAGCAAATTCGGTTTTTTCTGTGCGCATAAACTTGCGCCGTGCCGGGGTGTTATAAAACAAATCCAGCACTTCCAGCGTGGTGCCCTGAGGGTGAGCTGCGGGTTTGACTGTGACTGCCATCTCGCGCCCTTCCGCATAAGCCTGCCAGGCTTCCTGCTGGTCTGCTGTACGGGAAGTCAGGGTTAACCGGGAAACGGAGCTGATACTGGCAAGCGCTTCACCACGAAAGCCAAGGCTCATGATGGCTTCCAGGTCGTCCAGCGAGGCTATTTTACTGGTTGCATGGCGCGATAAAGCCAGCGCCAGCTCATCTTTGCCAATGCCGCTACCGTTATCACGTATGCGAATCAACTTTGCGCCACCGCGTTCAATATCAATATCAATACGCGTTGCACCCGCATCCAGGCTATTTTCAACCAGCTCTTTCACGACCGATGCCGGGCGCTCAACCACCTCGCCAGCGGCTATCTGGTTTGCCAGTTGTGGTGGTAGTACCTGAATCGGCATGGCCTCTCCTTACTGTGAATTGCGGCTAATCATACCGTTTGTTTGACCACCGGGTGATGCCTGTAACGGATTAGCAATGAAATAGTTTCTCAGCCCCTGGTAAATCGCATTGGCAATTTTTTGCTGGTAGTCATCACTCGCCAGTAACTGCTCTTCGCGGCTGTTACTGATAAACCCGGTTTCCACCAACAATGACGGGATATCCGGAGAACGCAGCACGCCAAGGCTGGCATGCTCCGGATGGCGCTTGTGCAAATCACCAATGTTATTTAACTGGCGAATCACATAAGTGGCGACATCATAACCAACTCGCTGTGAGTGACCAAACTGTAAATCCAGCACAGCCTGGCTCAGGTAGGGATCGGCCTGGTTTGCCAGCACATCTCCCGCGCCCCCCAGCAACTCAGACTGCTTTTCATGTTGCTCCAGCCAGCCAGCCATTTCGCTGTCTGCCCGGCGGTTGGACAGCACCCAAACGGAAGCGCCGGTGGCCTCACGGTTTGGCGCGGCATCGGCATGAATGGAAACCAGCAAGTTGGCATTCTGTTTACGGGCCACTTCCGAACGCCCCATCACCGAGATGAAGTAGTCGCCATCGCGAGTCAGCACACCTTTAAACATCGGGTCATTATTCAGTAAGGTACGCAGTTTTCGGGCAACAGATAACGTGACGTTTTTCTCGCGAGTGCCGCCTGCGCCAATCGCCCCCGGATCCTGCCCGCCATGGCCTGCATCAATCGCTACCACCACCTGGCTACCACCAGCAGACGGGCGGCTTCTCACTGGCTGAGGCGGTGTGCGAGTGCTCACCACGCCAGTGACTTTCGGTTCATCACTGTGAAACGGGTTGCGGCCACTGTCTGGTACGCTGGCTGTAACCGGTGTACGGGTTGACGGTGTTGGTTTAACAACTGGCGCTGCAGCTACAGGTGGCGCTGGCGGTGGTTTCACGGCATCGATAGTAAAGACCACAGCAACCTGAGCGCCCCGGCCCTGTTTGCTGGCGCGAACCGTCCCTTTTTCGGTTAAATCTACCGCCAGGCGCAGTGTTTGTGGGTCGCCAGACGAAGTGGAGCGAATTTGATGCACCAGATTGTCGCCACTGAATACCAGAGGCAGGCCCTGAATCACACCGCTTTGTTGAATATCAAGTAACACCGTTCGGGGAGAGGACTGGGAGAACCGGTACTGCGGGTCACCCATAAACAAAAACGTAATTCTGGCCTGTTCAGCGCCATTCGATACCTGAATATCCGCAACGGTCGCCGCGCGGACAGGCAAACATAACACCAACACAATGGTGGCTAACAGCCACATGATTCCCCGAACAGACATGCAATCTTCCTTGTTAATTAGCCAGACGGGCCACCAAAGCCGTTCCTGCTTCAGAGACAGGGGTGACTACTGCTTCACGACCTTCTCCCTGCCAGGATAAATGCAGTTCTACATCAGGCTCGGGTAACACACCAGTACCTTGCTGCGGCCATTCAACCAGGCAAATCGCATCACGGGTAAAGTAATCACGAATGCCCATAAATTCGAGTTCTTCCGGGTCTGCCAGGCGGTACAGGTCAAAGTGATACACCATCATATCGCCAAGGTCATAAGGTTCTACCAGGGTGTAAGTCGGGCTTTTCACATTGCCCTTATGCCCCAGGGCCTGCAAGAAGCCCCGGCTGAACGTGGTTTTACCGGCACCCAGATCACCATATAAATAAATTACCGTCGCCCCCTGGCAGGCTTTTGCGAGACGTTCGCCAAGGTGAATCGTTGCCTGTTCATCGGCCAGTGGGATAACACAATTTGTCATGATTTCATCAATTCAATTTCAGGGTTAACAAACGAATACAGTGCAGACAATAGATCCATTGCCAGCATACCGCGTGTGCCATAACGTGCCGCCAAACTATCTGCAGCGGCACCATGCGCCACACAGCCCGCGCAGGCAGCATCAAATAGCGGAAGATGCTGGGCTAATAACGCCCCGATAATACCAGACAACACATCCCCCATACCGCCACTTGCCATGCCTGGATTGCCCACGTCAATAATAGCCTGGCGACCGGCAGTGGCGATAACAGTGCCCGCACCTTTCAGCACCACACACCCGCCATATTGCTCAACCAGACGGCGCGCGGAAAGTAAGCGATCACTTTCGATTTCAGCAACAGAGCATCCCAGCAAACGCGCGGCTTCGCCAGGATGCGGCGTCATCACGCGATTGTCACCTGTTATGGGATTTATTGCCAGAAGGTTCAGTGCATCCGCATCCCATAGCATCGGTTTAGCCGAATGCTTTACGCGTTCAAAGGCATCACGCCCCCAGTCCTGCTGACCCAGCCCCGGGCCAATCACCACGACATCTGCCCAGCGCAGGCTCTCATCGAGCGATTCAGGCGTCAGAGCCTGAACCATCAATTCCGGGCGCGCGGTCAATAACGCAGTGGCATTTTCCGGGCGTGTCAGTACCCTGACCAAACCGGCTCCGGCACGCAGCGCCGCCTCACCCGCCATGCGAATCGCCCCGGCAGTACCGGTATCGCCGCCAATCACCACCAGGCGGCCATGGTTCCCTTTATGGGATGTCGCTCTGCGCGGATGCAACCAGCGCTTCAGGTCACCCTGATCAAAACGCTTCACCGGCGCATCCTGCTCCGCCAGCCAGCCTTCCAGCCCCAGAGCATGGTAATGCAGTTGCCCCACTACATCGCGGGCTTTCCCGGTCAACAAGCCGGTTTTCAGGGCGATAAACGTCACTGTATGGCTGGCTGAAACTACCGCCCCCGGCGTGGTGCCGGTATTGGCATCCAGGCCTGATGGCACATCCAGAGCCAATACCGGAGCCGGGTGCTGGTTCACCTGCTCGATTACCGCGGCAAGGTTTTCTCTGGGAGCCTGGCGAATACCGGTTCCCAGTAGCCCATCGACAATCAGGTCAACCTGCTGCGGAAAGGCCGAGGTAACCGGGGAAATGTGCCCACCCGCCGCCAGCCAGGCGCTGCGTGCGGCCTGCGCCTCATCCGGCAAGGGTTTGTCGCTCTCAACTGCCAGTACAGTAACCTGAATACCGGCAGCCTGCGCACAACGGGCAACCACATAGCCGTCACCGCCGTTGTTACCGTGGCCGCATAACACCAGCCAGTGGTGGCTTGCGGGAAAAGTACTGCGGGCGACAGCAAACGCGGCTTCCCCCGCCCGCTGCATCAGTTCATACAGTGTGACACCCGTTGCGGCCGCAGCCCGGGCTTCCGCCTTACGCAACCAATCTGCGGACCAGACTGACTGTGGTATACTTGCAGAGTTTCTGTTCAGGTAATGGTCCGTCATGTCTCAGCCCTTCGTTCTTGGTGAATTAGCGCAAAAAATTAAACAGTGGGGCAAGGAACTGGGGTTCCAGCAGGTCGGTATTTGCGATACAGACCTGAGCGCCAGTGAACCCGCGCTCCAGGCATGGCTCGACAAACAGTATCACGGAGAAATGGAGTGGATGGCACGCCATGGCATGATGCGCGCTCGCCCCCATGAATTATTGCCGGGTACATTGCGGGTTATCAGTGTGCGCATGAATTATCTCCCCACCGGTGCCGCTTTTGCCAGTACGCTGAAGAACCCACGCCTTGGTTATGTCAGCCGTTATGCACTGGGGCGCGATTACCACAAGCTACTACGCCAGCGCCTGAAGCAACTCGGCGAGCGCATTCGTGAACACTGTACTGAACTGAATTTTAGACCTTTCGTAGATTCAGCGCCTCTTCTTGAACGCCCTCTGGCTGTAAAAGCCGGGTTAGGCTGGACAGGTAAGCACTCACTTATCCTCAACAAAGAAGCCGGCTCATTCTTTTTTCTTGGTGAGTTACTGGTGGATATCCCACTGCCCGTTGACCAGCCGGTTGAAGAAGGCTGTGGGCGCTGTGTTGCCTGCATGACTATGTGCCCAACCCAGGCGATTGTCGCGCCTTATACTGTGGATGCCCGGCGCTGTATATCCTACCTCACCATTGAGCTCGAAGGGGCTATTCCTGAGGAATTTCGCCCCCTGATGGGTAACCGCATTTACGGCTGTGATGATTGCCAGTTGATTTGCCCATGGAACCGTTTTTCACAACTGACTGACGAAGCTGATTTTTCTCCCCGCAAAGCATTACATACACCGGAACTCCTGGCATTGTTTGCCTGGGATGAAGCTCATTTCCTTAAAGTGACTGAAGGCTCGGCAATTCGGCGCATCGGGCATCTGCGCTGGCTGAGAAACATAGCGGTGGCTCTGGGGAATGCCCCCTGGGAAAGTGCCGTACTTGATGCACTGGAGCAACGCAGAGGTGAGCACCCACTTCTGGATGAGCATATTGAATGGGCGATTGCGCAACAATTAGCGAAGCGGGAAGCATTGAGTGTGACCGTTTCTTCAGCGCAACAACAACGCCTGGTCAGGGCCATTGAAAAAGGATTATCCCGGGATGCGTAAGTATCCACAGCCTGTTCATAAGAAAAAAAACAGGTTGTCATTCAACAGTAAAAAAATCGTCAAGTGATCCAGGTAACATTTATCAATATATTTAAATAACTTAAAAATCATTAAGTTACATGATTTCACGCCATAAAAAACCGAAATAAACCGGGGCAGTGATTTTTTTATCAACCTGTGGATAAGTTTGTTCACAACTTTTTTCCAGGCAATAAAAAAACCACCCTGCAGCACTTCAATGCTGTGGATAGTATGATGAGAAAAATTTGGAGCGGGAAACGAGACTCGAACTCGCGACCCCGACCTTGGCAAGGTCGTGCTCTACCAACTGAGCTATTCCCGCTTGGGTGGTACTGGCCTGATGGCCTGTCAAATTTTGGAGCGGGAAACGAGACTCGAACTCGCGACCCCGACCTTGGCAAGGTCGTGCTCTACCAACTGAGCTATTCCCGCTTGGGTGGTGCTGGCCTGACGGCCTGTCAAATTTTTGGAGCGGGAAACGAGACTCGAACTCGCGACCCCGACCTTGGCAAGGTCGTGCTCTACCAACTGAGCTATTCCCGCCCTGTGCAACTCTGCAAAACAGCATCGTCACGGGAGGCGCATTATACGAGAATTCGCATTTACCGCAAGCCCTGAATGAGAAAATTTCGTGCTTTTTGTTTGAATGATGATTTATTCAACAAAATGGTGATTTTCCCAGCGGATGAGGGGCTTGCCCTCACCCAGCTTGTTACAACTTGATAAAATTCTCGCGGTAATAAGCCAGTTCCGCCACGGATTCACGAATGTCATCCAGCGCCTGGTGAGCACCTTGTTTCTTAAATCCACTGAGAATTTCTGGTTTCCAGCGGCGAGCCAGCTCTTTCAGTGTGCTGACATCCAGATAGCGGTAGTGAAAATAAGCTTCAAGCTCCGGCATGTATTTGAATAAAAAACGGCGATCCTGGCCGATACTGTTACCGCAAATCGGCGAAGTATTGGCAGGCACCCATTCACGCAAAAATTCCAGTGTCGCCTGCTGTGCTGCGTTGTCATCCATCTGGCTGGATTTTACACGCTCAACCAGGCCACTGGCCGTGTGGGTACGCACATTCCAGTCGTCCATCAGTGCCAACTGCTCATCAGACTGGTGCACTGCAATTACCGGGCCTTCAGCCAGAATATTCAAATCGGCATCGGTTACCAGCGTGGCAATCTCAATAATGCGGTCACGTTCCGGATCCAGCCCTGTCATTTCCAGGTCAATCCAAATCAGGTTATTTTCTTTCGCACTCATGCTTTTTCTGTCCTTTTCGTCTCTTGGCGCACTGACAATCGGTTATTTCGTATAAAATAGCGTGTATCATAGAGGTTTTGCCCATTGTGGGCGACCAGGAGCCACCACTATTGAGTAAAAATAAACTCTCCAAAGGCCAACAACGCCGCGTGAAAGCGAACCACCAGCGCAGGTTGAAAAACCCTACGGAGAAAACAGATTACGACGATACGCTGTTTGGCGAGCCACAAGAGGGTATCGTTATCAGCCGTTTCGGTATGCACGCTGACGTTGAATCCTCCGACGGCGAAGTCCACCGTTGCAACATTCGCCGTACCATCAAATCCCTGGTTACTGGCGACCGCGTGGTCTGGCGCCCGGGCAAACCCGCAGCTGAAGGCGTGATGGTCAACGGCATCGTCGAGGCGGTGCACGAACGAGCCTCCGTACTGACCCGGCCTGATTATTATGACGGGATAAAACCCATCGCTGCCAATATCGATCAAATTGTGATTGTCTCTGCAATTCTGCCGGAACTCTCCCTGAATATTATTGACCGTTATCTGGTTGCCTGCGAAACCCTGGATGTTGAACCACTGCTGGTGCTCAATAAAACCGATTTACTTGATGAAGACGCACTGAACTTCGTGAACGAGCAAATGGATATTTACCGCAAAATTGGTTACCGCGTACTGATGGTTTCCAGTCATGCTCACCAGGGGCTGGAAGAGCTTGAAACCCTGCTGACAGGCCGTATCAGTATCTTTGCTGGTCAGTCTGGTGTGGGGAAATCCAGTTTGCTGAATGCGTTGTTAGGGCTGGATGAAGAAAAAATCCTGACTAACGACGTTTCCGATGTTTCTGGCCTTGGGCAGCATACCACCACCGCCGCGCGCCTTTATCACTTCCCCCATGGTGGTGATGTCATTGACTCCCCCGGCGTTCGTGAATTTGGTCTGTGGCACCTGGAAGCGGAACAAATCACTCAGGGTTTTGTCGAATTCCATGATTATTTAGGCACCTGTAAATACCGCGACTGCAGCCATAACAATGATCCCGGTTGTGCCCTGCGCGCTGCCGTTGAACGCGGTGAAATAGCTGAAACTCGTTTTGAAAACTATCACCGCATTCTGGAAAGCATGGCGCAAGTCAAAACCCGTAAGAATTTTTCAGAAACCGATAACTGACAACCAGGCAGGCTGCCGTTAAAATTCGTCGCCCTGTATACAGGCCCGGTCAACACGCGATGCCGGGCAAGGAAAAGCAATACAACGGCCTGGAGGCTAACTTGCTAAATAACATTAAACTTTCACTTCAATACATTCTGCCCAAACTGTGGCTGACCCGGCTGGCTGGCTGGGGTGCAAACAAGCGCGCAGGCTGGCTGACCAAACTGGTAATTGATGCGTTCGTTAAATGCTACAAAGTTGACATGAAAGAAGCGCAAAAGCCGGATACAGCCAGTTACCGTACCTTCAACGAATTTTTCGTGCGCCCTTTACGGGAAGATGCGCGCCGCCTGAACACTGACCCAAATGCCCTGGTAATGCCGGCCGATGGCGCGGTGAGCCAGTGCGGGGCGATTGAAGACGATAAACTGCTGCAGGCGAAAGGCCATGATTACACGCTGGAAGCCTTGCTGGCAGGTAACTACAACATGGCGGCACTGTTTCGTAATGGCAGCTTCGTCACTACGTACTTGTCCCCGCGGGATTACCACCGGGTGCATATGCCCTGCAACGGCATTCTGCGGGAAATGATTTACGTACCGGGCGACCTGTTCTCCGTCAACCCGTTAACCGCGCAAAATGTGCCTAATCTGTTTGCCCGTAACGAACGAGTTATTTGCCTGTTTGATACCGAATTTGGCCCAATGGCACAAATTATGGTGGGCGCGACCATCGTTGGCAGTATTGAAACTGTATGGGCTGGTACTGTCACTCCGCCACGGGAAGGGATAATTAAACGCTGGACCTGGCCTGACGGCAGCCAGGAAGACGCGGTTGCGTTACTGAAAGGCCAGGAAATGGGGCGTTTTAAACTGGGCTCAACCGTGATTAACCTGTTTGCACCAGGTAAAGTGACGCTGGATGAACAACTCAAGCCATTGCTGACCACCCGCCTTGGCGACACACTGGCCTGGGGAAGTGTGGCTCACGCTGAACAAGGCGACAACCTGGCAACAGAGCAGGTTCAACCCGCCGCTGAAGACAGTTAACTACTAACCGACGAGTACGCAACGTGCGCCTGCTAATCCTGTTTCTGGTGACCCTGAGTCTCAGCCTGGGGGCGCACGCCGCCCCTTCTTCTACGGATAACGACGCTATTGCTCAGGCACTGGAGCAAGCGAAAGCTAACAAGAACCAGCCAGGCCAGGCTGAACTGATTGAAACCCTTCAGGCTGCATTGAGCTCTCTTGAAGAGCGTGAGCACGCCCGGCAACAGGCTGATGAATACCAGCAGGTTATCGATAACTTTCCCAAACTCTCTCAGGCGTTACGCCAGCAACTGGCTAACCAGCCCTCATCAGAGGCGGAAAAAATCCCTGCGGGGTTGTCAGCGGACGTGCTTAACCAGGAAATTCTCCAGGTCAGCAGCAAATTGCTGGATAAAACCCGCGAAGCTCAGCAGGAGCAGGAAAAAAGCCGCGATATTACCGATTCACTGAACCAGTTGCCGCAGCAGCAAACCGATATCCGCCGCCAGCTTGGCGAACTGGAGCGCCGTTCAGGTATCAATGCTTCCAATACACCTCTGGCACAGGCACAGCAGTGGGCACTCCAGGCGGATATTGCTCGCCTGCGCGCCAGGCTTACCGAGCTGGAACTGGCTCAGCTTTCTGCAAATAATCGCCAGGAACTGGCACGCCTGCGGGCAAGCCTTGCGGAGAAACAGAGCGAACAACTGGACGGGCGGTTACAGGCGCTACGTAATCAATTAAATAACCAGCGCCAGCGCGAGGCAGAAAAAGCGCTGGAAAGCACCGAGCTGTTAGCGGAAAACAGCGAAAACCTGCCCCCAGAAATCGAGGCCCAGTTTACTGTTAACCGTGAACTTTCTCAGGCGCTGAATCTTCAGGCGCAACGCATGGATCTGGTCGCCTCTCAGCAGCGCCAGGCTGCCAACCAGATTCTGCAAGTGCGCCAGGCGCTCAATACCCTGCGTGAACAGTCACAGTGGTTAGGGGTGTCTAATGTTCTGGGCGAAACACTTCGCGCTCAGGTGGCGCGCCTGCCCGAAATGCCCAAACCACAGCAGGTAGATACCGAAATGGCGCAAATCCGTGTTCAACGGTTGCGTTATGAAGATCAACTGAATAAACAACCGCAGTTGCGCCAGGTTCGCCAGGCCAGTGGCCAGCCACTGACTCCGGAACAAACTAAGATTCTTGACGCCCAGTTACGCACCCAGCGTGAATTACTGAGTTCACTCTTACAGGGTGGCGATGCGCTTATCCTTGAGTTAACGAAATTGCGCGTCGCCAACAGCCAGTTGGAAGATGCGCTGAAAGAGGTCAACGAAGCCACTCACCGCTACCTGTTCTGGACAGCGGATGTCAGCGCCATCTCCCTGAGCTGGCCGCTGGATATCATGCAGGATCTGCGCCGTCTGCTCTCGCTTGATACTCTGGGGCAATTAGGCAACGCCGCAGGTATGATGCTGACCAGCCGGGAAACCCTGATCCCTTTATTTGCTGCTCTGGTTCTGGTGGGGTTCAGTATCAGTTCTCGTCGCCACTTTTCAGCGTTCCTTGAACGTTCCAGCAGTAAAGTTGGCAAAGTCACCCAGGATCACTTTTATCTCACCATTCGCACTGTGTTCTGGTCGATTCTGGTTGCCTCCCCGTTACCCGTGCTATGGGGCATTCTGGGCCATGGTTTACAACAGGCCTGGCCGTGGCCAATCGCAGTCGCAGTTGGCGACGGTGTAACTGCCACGGTACCCTTGCTGTGGGTGGTGATGATTTGCGCCACCTTTGCACGCAGCAATGGCCTGTTTGTGGCTCATTTCGGCTGGCCGCGCCACCGGGTAGCCCGGGCTATGCGTTATTACCTGATGAGCATTGGTTTAATTGTGCCGCTAATTATGGCGCTTATCATGTTCGATAACCTCAATGACCGGGAGTTTTCCGCTTCACTCGGCCGCCTGTGTTTTGTCTTTATCTGTGGTGCACTGGCTATTGTCACTCTCAGTTTAAAACGTGCCGGGATCCCACTGTGGCTGGATAAGCAGGGCAATGGTGACAATGTCCTCAACCGCCTGTTCTGGAACTTATTGATCTGCGCACCTGTACTGTCTGCGCTGGCATCACTGGTGGGTTACCTCGCAACGTCGCAGGCGTTGCTGGCGCGCCTGGAAACCTCTGTCGCCATCTGGTTTTTGCTGCTGGTCATCTACCATATTGTGCGCCGCTGGATGTTTATTCAGCGCCGCCGGCTGGCATTCGACCGGGCCAAACACCGCCGGGCGGAGATCCTTGCTCAACGAGCGAAAGGCGAAGAAGAATCAGTGCAGGGGCACAGTGCGGAAGGCGGCCCGGATCTTCCTGAAGATACCGAAATAGATCTGGATACGATCAGCGCGCAGTCTCTCCGCCTGGTGCGATCCCTGCTGACACTGGTCGCATTGATCTCGGTGATCGCGTTATGGTCGGAGATCCATTCGGCGTTCAGCTTCCTGGAGAACATTTCATTGTGGGATGTCACCACCACTGTACAGGGTGTGGAAAGCATCGAACCCATTACCGTTGGTGCTGTGCTTATCGCCATTCTGGTGTTCATTATCACTATGCAACTGGTGCGTAATCTACCTGCTCTGTTGGAGCTGGCTATACTGCAGCATTTGGATCTGACCCCTGGCACCGGTTATGCCATTACTACCGTCACCAAATATTTGCTGATGCTGCTGGGCGGCCTGGTCGGGTTTTCCATGATTGGTATTGAATGGGCCAAATTACAGTGGCTGGTTGCCGCGTTAGGTGTGGGGCTGGGCTTTGGCTTACAGGAGATTTTCGCCAACTTTATTTCCGGGCTGATTATCTTGTTTGAAAAACCCATTCGTATTGGCGATACCGTAACGATTCGAGACCTGACAGGCAGTATTACCAAAATTAACACCCGGGCAACCACTATCAGCGACTGGGATCGTAAAGAGATAATTGTCCCCAATAAGGCGTTTATTACTGAACAGTTTATTAACTGGTCGCTGTCTGATTCTGTTACTCGTGTGGTGCTCAGTGTCCCGGCCCCTGTGGAAGCCGATACCGAAACCGTTACGGGGATTTTGCTGACAGCCGCGCACCGGTGTTCGCTGGTGATTGATAACCCACCACCTGAAGCTTACCTGGTGGATTTGCAACAGGGCATTCAACTGTTTGAACTGCGAATCTACGCGGCTGAGATGGGGCACCGGATGCCGTTACGCCATGAGCTCCACCAGTTAATCCTGCTGGGCTTCCGGGAGCATAATATTGACCTGCCGTTCCCACCTTTCCAGATGCGGCTTGAATCACTGGATGGCAAACGTAGCGCAACCACCCTGACCTCTGCGGGCAAAAGCGTGCGTTCACCCGGTAGCCTGTAAAAAAAACACCCCGCCATACTCTGGCAGGGGTGTTTTATCGCGCCTGTTACGCGTGCGTGGATCAGGCCCGGTCGACAGTAAAAGCCATTACCTCAGATAAACTTTCAGCGTTCAGCGCCAGCATCACCAGGCGATCAACACCCAGAGCGACACCAGAACAATCCGGCATACCGGCTTTCAGTGCTTCCAGCAGGTTAACGTCCACGGGCTGTTGAGGAAGCCCTTTCGCGGCACGTTTACGGTTATCCTGCTCAAAGCGCTGCTGTTGTTCGCCCGCGTCTGTCAGTTCGTGGAAACCATTCGCCAGCTCCACCCCCCGGAAATAGACTTCAAAGCGCTCAGCCACACGGTGATCTTCGGTACTGATTTGCGCCAGTGCGGCCTGGCTTGCCGGGAAATGGTACACAAAGGTCGGTTTATCTTTGCCAATATGCGGCTCTACACCCATAGCAAACAACAGTTGCAACAAGGTATCGCGGTCTTCTTCGGTATCGGCGATATTACTTAAATCAAGGCGAGCGGCAACTTCACGTAACTGCTGTTTATCTGCAGACAGTGGGTCGATTTCAAGATGGCGCTGAAACGCCTGCTGATAAGAAAGTGACTCTGCCGGGCTGCACTCCAGCACTTGCTGTAATAAGTCATCCACCTCGTTCATCAGGCGATACATGTCATAGCAAGGCCGGTACCATTCCAGCATAGTGAATTCAGGGTTATGGTAGCGCCCCATTTCTTCATTACGGAAACTACGGCATAACTGATAGACCGGCCCACAGCCTGCAGCAAGCAAGCGCTTCATGTGGTATTCCGGGCTGGTCATTAAATACAGGTTCATCCCTTGTGAATGACCCGGCCCAACAAAACGTGTTTCGAAAGGCACCAAATGGACGTCAGTAACCGTTGCCTGGCTCATACAGGGGGTTTCGACTTCAAGGACGCCCCGGTCTGAAAAAAAACGCCGTATTCCGGCCATAATTTCAGCACGTTTCAATAAATTGGGGACTGATGCGCCCGGCTGCCAGGTTGCCGTATCGCTCATGTTACTTTCTCCGGTTTGACACAAGGGCACGCAGTCTACTCGCATCTCCATAAAGAGACAAATTTTGCACAGCAAAATTTGCCGAATAAGCCCGTCATGCCTGGCCTGGCTCATTTTTTTGTAAGTCAGTCAGTGACATTAGTTGATTGTTGCGGATATCAACAAAAAAATCGAACACGTCAATTTTCCCTCTTTTTAGCAAGGTTATACTGTCCTCCCCACCAAGGAGCAGGGGAAAACGTTCGCTTTCGCTATCGGCCATTGTGTGAGCTACCTTTGGAACAGATGCGTTGCGAAATAACCATAATCTGGAGGAATGTCGTGCAAACCATTCAAGCTGATATCGCTATAATTGGTGCCGGCGGTGCAGGTCTTCGCACCGCAATTGCGGCAGCGCAGGCGAATCCACAAGCCACCATCGCGCTGATATCCAAAGTCTACCCAATGCGCAGCCACACTGTTGCTGCTGAAGGTGGTTCTGCCGCGGTCGCACAAGATCATGATAGTTTCGAGTATCATTTTCACGATACCGTTGCAGGTGGTGACTGGCTCTGTGAACAGGACGTTGTTGATTATTTCGTTCATCACTGCCCAACAGAGATGACGCAACTGGAGCAATGGGGATGCCCATGGAGCCGCCGCCCTGACGGGTCGGTTAACGTGCGTCGTTTTGGGGGGATGAAAATAGAAAGGACCTGGTTTGCCGCAGATAAAACCGGCTTTCATATGCTCCACACCCTGTTCCAAACTTCTCTGCAATTCCCACAAATTCACCGCTTCGATGAACACTTTGTCCTCGACATTCTGGTTGATGAAGGCCATGTGCGCGGCCTGGTCGCCATGAATATGATGGAAGGGACGCTGGTACAAATCCGTGCAAATGCCGTGGTTATGGCAACCGGCGGCGCTGGCCGTGTTTATCGCTATAACACTAACGGCGGGATTGTCACCGGCGACGGTATGGGCATGGCACTGGCTCATGGCGTACCGCTGCGGGATATGGAATTCGTGCAGTATCACCCCACCGGTTTGCCGGGCTCCGGTATTCTGATGACAGAAGGCTGCCGTGGTGAAGGTGGTATTCTGGTCAACAAAGACGGCTACCGTTACCTGCAGGATTACGGTATGGGGCCAGAAACCCCACTGGGTGAACCGAAGAACAAATATATGGAATTGGGCCCGCGCGACAAAGTTTCGCAGGCCTTCTGGCATGAGTGGCGTGCTGGCCGCACCATTGAAACGCCAAGGGGCGATGTGGTGTATCTGGACTTACGCCACCTTGGTGAGAAAAAACTGCTCGAGCGCCTGCCATTTATTTGTGAACTGGCGAAAGCTTATGTCGGTGTGGATCCCATCAAAGAACCTATTCCAGTTCGCCCAACAGCGCACTACACCATGGGTGGCATTGAAACCAACACCGAATGTGAAACCCGTATTGCAGGTTTGTTCGCTGTCGGCGAGTGCTCTTCTGTGGGGCTGCACGGTGCCAACCGTCTGGGGTCCAACTCTCTGGCGGAACTGGTGGTGTTTGGCCGCATGGCGGGTGAAAAAGCGATGGCGCACGCTGCACAGGCAAGTGCCGGTAATGACAATGCCCTGAATGCTCAGGTCGCTGATATTGAACGCCGCCTGACAACCCTGGTAAACCAGGAAGGGAACGAAAACTGGGCGAAAATTCGCGACGAAATGGGCCTGTCGATGGAAGAAGGCTGCGGGATTTACCGTACGCCGGAACTGATGCAAAAAACCATCGATAAACTGGCTGAATTGCAGGAGCGCTTCAAGCGTGTGCGCATTACCGACACCTCCAGCGTGTTCAACACCGATTTGCTTTACACCATAGAACTGGGCCACGGCCTGAATGTTGCCGAATGTATGGCGCACTCAGCACTGGCACGTAAAGAATCCCGTGGGGCGCATCAACGCCTTGATGAAGGTTGCACAGAGCGTGATGATGTGAACTTCCTCAAACATACCCTGGCGTTCAGGGATGCCGAAGGCCACACCCATCTTGAATACAGCGATGTGAAAATCACCACTCTGCCACCAGCAAAACGCGTTTATGGCGCCGAAGCGGAAGCAGCCGATAAAAAGGAGACGGCGAATGGCTGAGATGAAAACCATGAAACTGGAAGTGGTGCGTTATAACCCGGAAACGGATAACGAGCCACACAGTGTGTTTTACGATGTGCCATGGGATGAACAAACTTCATTGCTGGATGCGCTGGGTTATATCAAAGATAACCTGGCACCAGACCTGAGCTACCGCTGGTCCTGCCGTATGGCGATTTGCGGTTCCTGCGGCATGATGGTTAACCAAATCCCTAAACTGGCCTGTAAAACCTTCCTGCGTGATTACACTCAGGGCATTAAAATCGAGGCACTGGCAAATTTCCCCATTGAGCGCGATCTTGTGGTGGACATGACCCACTTCATTGAAAGCCTTGAGGCAATTAAGCCCTACATCATTGGCAATAATCGTTCTCCAGAACAAGGGCCAAATACCCAAACACCTGCGCAAATGGCGCGTTATCACCAGTTTTCCGGGTGTATTAACTGTGGGTTGTGTTACGCCGCCTGCCCACAATTTGGCCTGAATCCGGAGTTTATTGGCCCGGCAGCCCTGACGCTGGCCCATCGCTACAATCTGGACAGCCGTGATCATGGCAAGAAAATGCGTATGCCAGTGATTAACGGTGAAAACGGTGTGTGGCCCTGCACATTTGTCGGCTTTTGTTCTGAAGTCTGCCCGAAACATGTCGACCCGGCAGCCGCAATTCAGCAAACAAAAGTGGAAAGTGCGAAGGACTTTTTAATCGCCACCCTGAAACCACGCTAAGGAGTGCAGCATGACCACAAAACGTAAACCTTATGTGCGGGCAGTTGCTCCTGACTGGTGGCAAAAACTGCCGTTTTACCGTTTCTATATGCTTCGTGAAGGCACCTCTGTGCCAACCGTCTGGTTCAGCATCATCCTGATTTATGGGTTGTATGCATTAAAAGGCGGGGCAGAATCCTGGGCCGGCTTTGTTGGCTTCCTGCAAAACCCAGTGGTGATCATCCTGAATCTGATTACCCTGGCTGCAGCCCTGCTGCATACCAAAACCTGGTTCGAACTGGCGCCGAAAGCCGCTATTCTGATCGTTAAAGGTGAGAAACTACCCCCACAACCCCTGATTCGCGCACTGTGGGCAGTCACTGCCATTGTCACTGTCGTGATTCTTGGCGTGGCGCTGTTCTGGTAAGGGAGGCATTATGACAAATCAACAACTGAAGCGTTCCGACGAACCGGTATTTTGGGGGCTGTTTGGTGGTGGCGGTATGTGGGGAGCGATTATCGCGCCTGTTATCGTCCTGCTGGTCGGGATTTTGCTGCCGCTGGGTTTTTACCCTGGCGAAGCACTGGGGTATGAACGTGTTCTGGCCTTTGCCCAAAGCTTTATTGGCCGGGTGTTCATTTTTCTGATGATAGTCCTGCCCTTGTGGTGTGGCCTGCACCGTATCCACCACGGTATGCATGACATGAAGATTCATGTTCCTGCCGGCAAATGGGTATTTTACGGGCTGGCTGCAATCCTGACCGTTGTTACACTGATTGGTGTGGCCTTTATTTAATACCACACTCAAACCTGGCGGCAGAGCCTGCCGCCAGGCCATAAAAAAATTCTGCACTTTCCCCTACATTTTTCCCGTGACTTCCTACACTTAAAAGAAAAAAGGAAGCACACCATGCGTAAAAGTTTATGTCTCGCCATCCTGCTTGGCGTCGCCACGTTAACAGGCTGCAGCAATCCCGTTCCCCCACCCGGCGTTACCGTTGTCGAGAATTTCAACATCAACCGCTATCTTGGCACCTGGTATGAAATAGCCCGCCTTGACCACCCCTTTGAAAGTGGGCTGGAGCAAGTCACGGCCACGTACGGTTTACAGGTAAATGGTGGCGTCAGTGTAATTAACCGCGGCTATAACCCGGCGCGTGGCATATGGCAGTCGGCAGAGGGTGAAGCCTGGTTCACAGGTGAGCCCACTAAAGGCGCGCTGAAGGTCTCGTTCTTTGGGCCCTTCTATGGTGGTTATAATGTGATGGCTGTTGATAAATATTACCAACATGCCCTGCTGTGTGGGCCGGACAAAAACTATTTGTGGATATTGTCCCGTACCCCAACACTTAGCCAGGAAGTAAAAAATCAGTATATCCACCTGGCCCAGCAGCAAGGCTTTGATACCAGCAAACTGATTTGGGTAAAACAGGCGCCGTCAGTGGCTAAATAGTTTAACGCCCAGGATACCCGCAACAATCATTGCCAGGCTGAAAAGCCTGGCCGGTGTTGCGGGCTCCCCTTCCCAAACAATCCCAATAATCACTACCCCCACAGCACCAATACCACTCCATACAGCATACGCAGTGCCAGCGGGCAGGCTTTTAATCACATGTGAGAGCAATAACAAACTGAGCGCCATCGCGCCAAGAACAACAACAGAAGGATAAAAGCGGCTGAAGCCGTGGGTGTGTTTTAGCCCGGCAGCCCAAATCACTTCCAGCAAACCGGCAAGAATGAGTAATAACCATGACATCGGGGCTCCTGAGGGGCCGTCCCCAATATGTAATGAAAAACCCGCTACAGGTCGTCCTGAACGGGGGAATATTTTCGTGCAGAGCCTTACCCACACAGGCATGCAGTGCATAAAGGTTATACAAAAAGACAACTTTTCATTCTTGCAAACCTGCTATAGCAATGCAACCACCACTTTCTTGCTTGACTAACGTGAGAAATAGCACTGCTTCTGCTGCCAGTTCCATAATTCAGTTAGCGGGTTTTCTTTCTATCATGGCACCTTACCCTGGAAAGTGGCTCAGGCTATTTTTGTTACCGGATGCAGAATATGTATGTTTAGCGTATTACTTGTGGATCGTTGTTACTTTAGCCGCTTCGGGTTGAAATCTCTGGTCATGTCATCAGGAGATTTATCGGTAAATTTTAATATTGTTGACACAGATAACTTATTATTTGCCCGAGAGTATATATTGCGGCACCAGCCAAATATTGTGATGGCTGACTTTCATGGCTTTCTGAAAGAAATACATCACGTACAACAACTGGCTTCGATTTCTCTTGCCTGCGGTTCATCAACCCGGTTAATTCTTCAGCAAAGTGACCACACACCGCCTGAATTGGGGGCGCTGCATGATGCAATGGGGGCATGGAAAATACTCGATAAAAACAATTCACTTGAGAATATTAAGGAAATATTACAGGAGTCGCTTTTTTCTCGCCCACCCTTTGGGTTACAACGAGACCTCACGCCATTACTGACGCTCAGAGAAGAAAAAATTCTGGATTTGTGGGAGCATGAGACCAGTAATGAAAATATTGCCAGCCAAATGGGGATATCAGTAAAAACCGTTTATACCTACAAACGCAATATCCGTATGAAACTTGGGGTAAATAACCGCCTGGCGTTATTTTTAACCTGAGAAAACGAAATGATGGTACCCGCAGACACCATCACTTCGCCAAAGTCTAAATTCTTACTGTGATTATTTCTGAGCGTTGGTTGCTGCATCAGAAATAGCGCTACCGCCTTCCTGAATATCTTGCCCGACACCGCGAGTAGTATTACAGGCAGTCAGAACAGAGGTACAGATCAACGCAGCAATAAGCGCCGCAATCGTTTTCTTGCTCATAATCGCTCCTTATCTGTCGTCATTTATTGGTCAGAGACAATAACAAGGATAGTGCACCAGAAAGTGTGCAGCGAAAAATTAAGAGCAGACTGAAAAAGATTAGTCGGAGGCGCGCTGAATCGCTCCGCCGAGGTGCTGGATATCTTCACCAAAGCCCCGGGCCGTATTACAACCAGACAATAACGCAACAACCAGAATGATAACCAGTGATTGAACCGCTCTTACCATCGCATAACCCCGGAAGACAATGCACAGACACTTTACGGCGCAGGCATCACGCCCGCACCGTAAAACAGAATTCAGCTTATTTCACGCGAGATACATATTCGCCAGAGCGGGTATCAACACGGATAACTTCACCAATCTGAACGAACAGCGGCACTTTTACCACTGCGCCAGTAGACAGCGTAGCTGGTTTACCGCCAGTACCGGCAGTATCACCTTTCAGGCCCGGATCGGTTTCAACCACTTCCAGCTCAACGAAGTTCGGCGGAGTCACAGAAATCGGCTGACCATTCCACAGAGTCACGATGCACTCAGCCTGATCCAGCAGCCATTTTTCGTTTTCACCAATAGCTTTCGCGTCTGCAGCCAGCTGTTCGAAGGTTTCGTTGTTCATGAAGTGCCAGAACTCACCATCGTTGTACAGGTAAGTCAGGTTCATATCGACAACATCAGCACCTTCTGCGGAATCAGTAGATTTGAAGGTTTTTTCTACACGGGTACCGGTCAACAGACGGCGCAGCTTAACACGCGCAAAAGCCTGACCTTTCCCTGGTTTAACGAATTCGCTGGCTTCAACCGCATAAGGTTCGCCATCTAACATGATTTTAAGACCAGAACGAAAATCGTTGCTATAGTAAGTCGCCATAAGGCCCTCTGAAATTATTAACTGGTAGCTTAGCCAAAAAAATGGCACACATTGTAACCCTAAAAACCCCCTCCAGAGAAGATTGGTTAGCGCAACTTGCCGATGTTATAACCGATCCTGATGAACTTCTGAATATTTTAAATGTAGACGCTAATGAAACGCTGCTCGCCGGGCGTGATGCCAGGCGGCTGTTTGCTTTGCGTGTCCCCCGTGCATTTGTGGCTCGAATGGAGCAGGGAAACCCCAATGATCCGTTGCTGGTTCAGGTACTTACCAGCAAACAAGAGTTTACCAACGTGGCCGGGTTTAGCGAGGATCCTCTGGATGAACAGCACAGTGTCGTGCCTGGTTTATTACACAAATACCGTAACCGTGCGTTATTGCTGGTAAAAGGTGGTTGTGCAGTCAATTGCCGTTATTGTTTCCGTCGCCACTTCCCGTATGCCGAAAATCAGGGCAATAAACGCAACTGGCAAAGCGCGCTGGACTACATTAAGGCTCACCCGGAACTGGATGAAATTATTTTCTCCGGTGGTGACCCGCTCATGGCGAAAGACCATGAACTGGACTGGCTGATAACCGCCCTGGAGGCGATTCCACACATTAAGCGGTTACGTATCCACAGCCGTCTGCCCGTGGTCATACCCGCCCGGGTAACGCCCGCATTGTGCGAACGAATCATGGCGTCTCGCCTGAAGGTACTGCTGGTCAACCATATTAACCATGCGCAGGAAATCGACGATACAGTGCGGGCGGCAATGGCCCGGTTACATGCGGCAGGCGTGACACTACTCAACCAGAGCGTGCTACTCAAAGGCGTGAACAATAATGCACAAACCCTGGCGCAGCTCAGTAATACGTTGTTTGATGCCGGGATCCTGCCCTATTACCTGCATATTCTGGATAAAGTGCAGGGTGCTGCCCACTTTCTGGTTTCAGATAACGAAGCGCGGGCCATTATGCGCGAGCTACTCACTCTGGTATCTGGATACCTGGTACCTAAACTGGCAAGGGAAATTGGCGGGGAGCCCAGCAAAACGCCACTGGACCTGCAGTTACGTCAGCACTAGTTCCTGGCTGTACTCACACCACGTTCAGGTAAAAATCCAAAAAAAAGCACTGCCGGGCTCCTGCCTCGGCAGTGAAAGGTGCCTGTCAGCCTACCGGGAAAGAGGGCGTGACAGGCTTTCGGGCTTGTTATGCGTTAAAACGTTTCCCAGCCAGTGTCGTTCCCACCTGCACCCGCTGGTGCTGCCAGTTGTGGCGCACGGGAACGAGATGGTGCGGCTGATTCATGGTGCCCGCCAGGTAAGCGGAACACATTGACCATTTGCTGCAATTTATCTGCCTGGTCTTCAAGGCTGTTTGCAGCGGCAGACGACTCCTGTACCAGCGCGGCGTTTTGCTGTGTAGTGGTATCCATTTCTGTCATTGCCTGGGCAATCTGGCTAATTCCACGGTTTTGTTCATCTGACGCGGCGGCAATTTCCTGCATCAAGTCTTTCACCTGGGTTACTGAGTTCACAATACCGCTCATGCTTTCACCAGCCAGATCCACCTGACGGGCGCCTTCATCCACATGTTTAACTGACTCCTGAATCAGGGTCTCAATCTCTTTTGCCGCCTGAGCACTGCGTTGTGCCAGTGAGCGAACCTCCCCTGCCACAACCGCAAACCCACGCCCCTGGTCACCGGCACGAGCCGCTTCCACCGCGGCATTCAGTGCCAGAATATTGGTCTGGAAAGCAATCCCGTTAATGACGGATGTAATTTCAGCAATACGGCGTGAACTGTCGCTAATGTCTTTCATTCGGGCCACTGCAGAGCTGACTACCTGCCCGCCATGGGTCGCAGTGTCTGACGCGGCAATTGCCAACTGGCTTGCCTGATGCGCGTTCTGGGCGTTCTGTTTAACAGTAGAGCTGAGTTCTTCCATGCTTGCCGCTGTTTCAACTACCGCCGCAGACTGCTGTTCAGTACGGGCAGACAGCTCGTTATTCCCCAGCGAAATTTCATTGGCCGCAGAGCTGACTGAGCGCGAGGCACCACGTACCTGTGCCATGGCTTCTGCCACCCGGGCCACCAGGTTATTAAATGCAGTGATAGCCATACCAATTTCATCCTGGCGGCCAGCAGACATACGGTGGCTTAAATCCAGGTTTTCACTGATGGTGACCATACCGCTTTTCATTTCATTCAGGCGGCGGCGAATACCAAGCACAGTCACCAGACCAAACGCACCAAGAATAATGGTAGCCAGTAATGTGGCAGAAACAGACAGCGTCATTGAGCGGTGAATCAGACTACTACTTTTCTGGTTGGCTTCATTAACCAGTTGGTTGTTGTATTCAACCTGTGCTTTAAAATCCTGTGCCAACAGGCTGACCTTGTCTGCCACCAGCCCGCCGGTACGCATCGCTTTGGTAACTTCTGCACGGTCGTTGGATTCGGAAATTTTAAAGAACTGATCCATCACGCCACGGAAACTTTCGAGGTCCGCCATCGTTTTTTTCGTCAGCGCGGCATCATGCTCATCAGAGATCAAATCATTCAGGTAATGCTGGTGGGCTTTATACAGTTCATCATAAAGCGCGATCGCATTGGCTTTAATTGCATTCATTCCGGCCAGGTCTTCGGTTAAACCATGCTGGTATAACTGAGAACGGATATCGGTAACCTTCATCATTTCATTATTGATTACAGTAATACTGGGCAACGTATTCACCTGAAAATAGGTTGCATCATCACTTATCTTAGATAATGAAATCATTGAGATAACATTGGTAACAATCAAACTTAATATCAGCAGAGAAAAAGCAAGCAACAAGCGCTTGGTGATGTTCATACATCCTCCCGGTAACGATGGATTTATTTATGGTATAAAACTGGTTTTCAACAGAAATAATAAAACGCAAAAATACAGGCACTCACTTTTATCTGTTTTCTGTTATCGGCAGGGTAGCAAAGCACCTTGAGCCTTATTTATTATTAAGCGCAGAAAGTTTTGAATGCTGTGAAAAATATCACAATAAATAAAGCTTAAGGCATCTTAATATATTGATAAATAAAGCCAAATTTAATATAGCATGCTAAATATAACCTGAGTTCATATTGTTATATATTTAATTAACGCTTAATTATGGCAATTAATAATTTGCGTTTGATGCAAACAAAAACAGAGTAATGAGAAGCTGAAAGACGTAAAAATGGCCGGGGATGAAAAAGAGAATTAACCAGCAGTAAAATGTTAACGCTGCAGCGAAAAGTGACAGCGCCAGGGTATGGCATCAGTTCAGAAAAAAACGACTCAAAAAAAGAAACACACACGGGCAGTGTGTACACAGACACATACTGCCCGGTGCCCAAAAACAGTTACTGCGCGCATTTATAAACCTGACCAGTCATTTCGCTGGCCGTTGGTACAAAACTGGAAACCAGGCCCTGGGTTGGGCTGCTGACACCGTAAAGCACATTACCGCCCATCGCAGCTGCTTTGTTACGCAGATCATTCGCTGCACCACGCAATGAGCCGCCTTCATTACCGGCCTGGCCAGACAACCAGTTACTTTGCTCACCTGTTGCAGTACCCAGATACTGGCACTCACTGGAAGGCTTATCTTCAACAAAACGAACGGATTGCCCGGCGGAAGTCAGTTGATTACTGGCGCTACACCCTGCCAATAACGCAGCCACGGCAATTAACCCGGCCGATAGTTTTATTTGCATATGATTCCCCATTAGTAAAAAAAATCGCGCCAATTTAACCAGATAAACCTTATACCACACCCAGAAAAAGAAAACCCCCGGTGAAATTCACCAGGGGCTTTTTCTGCTAACTTAAGGTGCAGGGCAATTACATCATGCCGCCCATGCCACCCATGCCGCCCATACCACCAGCAGCGCCTAAATCAGCTTTGTCATCTTTCGGCAGGTCAGTCACCATGCATTCAGTGGTGATCATCAGGCCAGCAACAGAAGATGCATACTGCAGTGCAGAACGGGTTACTTTGGTTGGATCCAGGATACCCATATCGATCATGTTGCCGTATTCTTCAGTTGCAGCGTTGTAACCGTAGTTACCTTCACCCGCTTTCACATTGTTGGCAACCACTGACGGTTCTTCACCGGCGTTAGACACGATCTGACGCAGCGGGGATTCCATTGCGCGCAGCGCAACTTTGATACCGACATTCTGGTCTTCGTTTGCAGCAGTCAGGCCAGCGATTTTAGCAGCAACGCGAACCAGCGCCACACCACCACCAGCAACCACGCCTTCTTCCACAGCAGCACGGGTTGCGTGCAGTGCGTCTTCTACGCGTGCTTTCTTCTCTTTCATTTCAACTTCAGTAGCTGCGCCAACTTTGATAACGGCTACGCCGCCAGCCAGTTTGGCAACACGTTCCTGCAGTTTTTCACGATCGTAATCAGAAGTCGCTTCTTCGATCTGCTGACGGATCTGACCAACACGGCCCTGGATTGCAGCTTCATCGCCCACGCCATCAATGATGATGGTGGTATCTTTATTGATAACCACGCGTTTAGCCTGACCCATGTCTTCCAGAGTCGCTTTTTCCAGTTCCATGCCGATTTCTTCAGAAATCACCGCACCACCAGTCAGTACTGCGATATCCTGCAGCATTGCTTTACGGCGGTCGCCGAAACCCGGAGCTTTAACAGCAGCAACTTTCACGATACCGCGCATGGTGTTAACAACCAGCGTAGCCAGTGCTTCACCTTCAACGTCTTCAGCGATGATCAGCAGCGGTTTGCCTGCTTTAGCTACCGCTTCCAGAACCGGCAGCAGTTCGCGGATGTTGGAGATTTTTTTGTCAGCCAGCAGGATGAACGGGTTTTCCAGTTCAACAGCGCCAGTTTCAGGTTTGTTGATGAAGTAAGGAGACAGGTAGCCACGGTCGAACTGCATACCTTCTACAACGTCCAGCTCGTCTTGCAGGCCAGTGCCTTCTTCAACGGTGATAACGCCTTCTTTACCCACTTTTTCCATCGCTTCTGCAATCAGTTTACCCACGGTTTCGTCGGAGTTTGCAGAAATGGTACCTACCTGAGCGATTGCTTTGGAATCAGAGCAAGGTACAGACAGAGCTTTCAGTTCTTCAACAGCAGCAGCAACTGCTTTGTCGATACCGCGTTTCAGGTCCATCGGGTTCATGCCAGCAGCAACTGCTTTCAGGCCTTCGTTAACGATAGACTGCGCCAGAACGGTTGCAGTGGTGGTACCGTCGCCTGCAGCGTCGTTCGCTTTAGAGGCAACTTCTTTCACCATTTGCGCGCCCATGTTTTCGAACTTGTCTTCCAGTTCGATTTCACGCGCTACAGATACACCGTCTTTAGTGATGGTCGGTGCACCAAAAGATTTGTCCAGGACTACGTTACGGCCTTTCGGCCCCAGGGTAACTTTTACTGCGTCTGCCAGGACATTCACGCCACGCAACATTTTTACACGGGCGTCATTACCGAATTTTACGTCTTTAGCTGCCATTTTCTTTCCCTTAAATTCGTTCGTTCAGTGTTATCGCGCGTGGTAATTACGCTTCAACAATTGCCAGGATGTCGGATTCAGACATGATCAACACTTCTTCATTGTCGATCTTCTCAGCTTTAACGCCGTAACCATCGTTGAAAATTACGATGTCACCCACTTTCACATCCAGAGGTTTCATTTCACCGTTTTCCAGGATGCGGCCATTGCCCACAGCCAAAACTTCACCGCGAGTTGATTTACCCGCAGCAGAGCCAGTCAGAACGATGCCGCCAGCTGATTTAGATTCAACTTCTTTACGCTTGACGATCACACGATCATGCAATGGACGAATTTTCATTGATAGCTCTCCTTTGAGAAAGTCCGTATCAGTTATAGGGGTTATGCCGGTTCATCTTCTCCGGCTGGTGACCAGAGAGATGGGGATGTTCTTTCTCCCCTTCAAGGGGAGAAATGAAAAATTTTCAGATTTTTTTATCGCTCATCACGATCGTGGTCTGAAAGGCGGTCTGACGAATTATCTTTGCGTTGAAACTCGCCATCGAATGTCTGCCCGCCCTGACCTGCGCCATTAAAATTGCCGCCCATCCAGCTGAACCGCAAATGTGGCATTAATTTCATCGTCAGGTGTTTCTGAACAGGGGGTAGCAGAAGTAACAACCCCAGGAAATCAGTGAAGAACCCTGGCAGGATCAACAGCAGGCCAGAAATAATCAGAGAAACACTTTTGATCATTTCAGCCGCAGGGCTTTCACCTGCAGACATACGCTGCTGCATCAGCATCAGGTTTTTGAAACCCTGGTTACGCACCAGAGACATACCAACCACTGAAGTGAAAATCACCAGAATCAGTGTCAGCAGTACACCCAGCACATGGGCAACCTGAATAAAAATAGAGATCTCTACATACACATAGAGAAAAAAAGCAAGAAACGGTATCCAGCGCACAATGGCTCCTGTTAGACATCAGGCAGCTACGCTACCTGCATAGAATGAAGAGGGACACGTAAACCCTGTAATCAGAAGTGGGGGCCTGAGCGCAAAAATCAATCGCCAACCCATTTTTTTTATGAAAAGGGTAGGAGCGGTGAGCTAATTCACATATTAGTAACCGTGATGGAAATTCACAGATAATAAGTGATCGAGATTACGGCAATCGGCTATGATCAGCATATCATGTTAACCACGTAGCCAAAATGGACATAATCGTCGGTTACGTGATGGAATAACCACATATCGTTTGTGTGTATTTTTTATCCATGTTCGCCTGAACACGAAAAAAGGTTGATTCACATGCTAAACAACATTCGTATTGAAGAAGATTTGTTAGGTACCAGGGAAGTGCCGGCAGAGGCCTACTACGGTATACACACGCTCAGAGCGATTGAGAACTTCTACATCAGCAACAGTAAAATCAGCGATATCCCCGAATTTGTTCGCGGTATGGTCATGGTGAAAAAAGCGGCGGCACTGGCAAACAAAGAGCTGCAAACCATTCCGCGCAGTATTGCTAACACCATTATAGCTGCCTGCGATGAAGTACTGAACAACGGTAAATGCATGGACCAGTTCCCGGTCGATGTGTTTCAGGGCGGTGCGGGCACATCCGTTAACATGAATACCAACGAGGTGCTTGCCAACATTGGTCTGGAACTGATGGGCCACCAGAAAGGGGAATACCAGTACCTGAACCCCAATGATCACCTTAACCGCTGCCAGTCCACCAATGATGCCTACCCTACCGGTTTCCGGATTGCGGTTTATGCCTCACTTATCAAGTTAGTTGATGCTATTCACCAACTGGGAGAAGGCTTCCAGAAAAAAGCAGTTGAGTTCGAAACCATCCTGAAAATGGGCCGAACCCAGTTGCAGGATGCAGTGCCTATGACCCTGGGCCAGGAATTCCACGCTTTCAATGTTCTGCTCAATGAAGAAACCAAAAACTTGTTGCGTACCGGCGAATTGCTGCTGGAAGTCAACCTGGGCGCCACCGCTATCGGCACTCGTCTGAACACACCAGATGGCTACCAGCAACTGGCAGTACAAAAACTGGCGGAAGTGAGCAATCTGCCTTGTGTTCCGGCGGAAGACCTGATTGAAGCCACGTCAGACTGTGGTGCTTATGTCATGGTGCACAGCTCCCTGAAACGCCTGGCAGTAAAACTGTCCAAAATCTGTAATGACCTGCGCCTGCTCTCTTCCGGGCCACGTGCCGGGCTGAACGAAATCAACCTTCCAGAGCTCCAGGCCGGTTCATCCATCATGCCCGCCAAGGTCAACCCGGTGGTACCAGAAGTAGTCAACCAGGTGTGCTTTAAAGTTATTGGCAACGATACCTGCGTTACCATGGCTTCAGAAGCCGGGCAATTACAGCTGAACGTTATGGAACCCGTGATTGGCCAGGCCATGTTTGAATCCATTCATATTCTGACCAACGCCTGCTACAACCTGCTGGAAAAATGCGTCAATGGCATCACCGCTAACCAAGAAGTGTGTGAAAGCTACGTCTATAACTCTATCGGGATTGTCACCTACCTTAACCCGTTTATTGGCCACCACAACGGCGATATCGTCGGTAAAATCTGTGCAGAAACCGGGAAAAGTGTCCGCGAAGTCGTGCTGGAGCGCGGCCTGCTGACAGAAGCAGAGCTGGATGACATTTTCTCTGTCAACAACCTGATGCACCCGGCGTATAAAGCCAAAAGGTACACCGATGAAAGCGAACAGTAAGTATCGGCTATAACCCAACAAAATGGCACGTCTCTGGCGTGCCTTTTTATTTTGGAGTGAACAATGTCATAACATTTTCTTATCGTAAACCTAACTAACCAAGGAAGATCATATGTTTGGAGCACAACTTGTTGTTGTCCTGGCGGCAATTTATTTGGGTGCCAGGCTCGGGGGCATCGGTATCGGTTTCGCCGGTGGGCTGGGTGTCCTGGTTTTAACACTGTTTTTCCAGGTACCTCCCGGTGCCATTCCCTTTGACGTGATTGAAATTATTATGGCGGTAATTGCAGCCATAGCGGCCATGCAGGTAGCCGGAGGGATGGACTACCTCGTCAGTTTGGCTGAAAAATTACTACGCCGTCACCCCAAGTACATTACCTTTATTGCCCCCATGGTAACCTGGCTGATGACCATTCTGGCGGGCACCGGGCATACCGCGTTTTCCACCATGCCAGTCATTACTGAAGTGGCAAAAGAACAAGGTATTCGCCCTTCCCGACCACTTTCTATTGCCGTTGTCGCATCGCAAATTGCCATTACCGCGTCGCCCATCTCCGCGGCAGTGGTGTTCTTCGCCGGTATTCTGGAACCACTGGGTATCAGCTACCTGCAACTTCTGGCCGTGTGTATCCCCGTCACTTTTGTTGCCGTTATGCTGACAGCGGTACTGTGTAACTTCCTGGGCGGTGAACTGAAAGATGACCCGGTATACCAGGAAAAGCTGGCGAAAGGTGAAATCGTCCTGCGTGGTGCCAGCAAAATTGTACTTAAACCCCATGCGAAGCGCGCTGTAATGCTGTTTCTTGCCGGGATCGTTGCGGTTGTTCTGTATGCCACCGCCATCAGCCCAACCGTTGGGTTAATTGACAACCCGGTGTTGCCACGTAATGAAGCCATTGTGGTGTTTATGCTGACTGTCGCCACACTTATCTGCCTGACGTGTAAAGCCAATACAAGCGAGATCCTTAATGCCAGTACATTTAAATCTGGCATGAGCGCCTGTATTTGTGTGCTGGGTGTTGCCTGGCTGGGCGACACCTTTGTCAAAGGCCACATCGAAGATATTCAGCACCTGGCTGGGGGGTTATTGCACAACTACCCCTGGTTACTGGCTGTAGTGTTGTTCTTTGCCGCGACCCTGCTCTACTCGCAAGCAGCAACCACCAAAGCACTGATGCCCGCAGCATTAATGCTGGGTGTCAGCCCGCTGGCAGCCGTGGCCTCTTTTGCTGCGGTTTCCGCACTGTTTGTACTGCCCACCTACCCAACGTTGCTGGCCGCAGTAGAAATGGACGACACCGGCTCCACACGTATTGGGAAATATGTGTTTAACCACCCCTTCCTGGTGCCTGGTGTGGTTGCCATTATCCTGTGTGTCATTCTCGGGTTTATTTTTGGCGGGCTTATTCTGTAAAACAACTCAAATTCCGGGCCTGGAACAGGCCCGGTCACTCGCTTATCTCAGCATCGTGTTATAGTCGTGGTTTTGGTTAACCAGAGGTTCATCCATGGCAACAACAGACGCTGTAGTCGTGCTGTGTACCGCACCCGATGAAGCCACAGCCCAGGAACTGGCTGCGCAAGTTTTAGCTGAAAAGCTGGCCGCCTGTGTCACCATTCTGCCTGGCGCATCATCCATGTACTACTGGGAAGGTAAACTGGAGCAGGAATATGAAGTGCAGTTGATTCTGAAAACCAATTCACAACACCAGCCCGCTTTACTGGCTTGCCTGAAAAACCACCACCCTTACCAAACCCCCGAGTTGCTTGTTTTACCGGTAACCGATGGCGATAAAGAATACCTTTCATGGCTCAACGCATCCTTGTCCTGATCCTCTGCCTGCTCAGCACCCCGGTATTTGCCGGGTTGTTTGATAACCAGAACACCAATAATTTTGTCCCTGCCAGCAAGGCATTTCAGTTCGATTTTCAGCAACAGCAACAGCATTTGATGTTGCGCTGGCAGATAAAACCAGGATTTTATCTGTATAAGGCACAGATAAAACTGACGCCCACAGCGGCTACTCTGGGCGAAGTGACTTTCCCGCTGGGTGAATCCCACCACGATGAATTTTTTGGTGACAGCGAAGTCTACCGCCAGCAACTCAGGCTGTCTGTGGTATTGAAGCAGGCCAGCCAGTCCGCGCATATCACCGTGACCTGGCAAGGCTGTTCTGACCATGGCGTTTGCTACCCACCCGAAAGCCAGGATATTCCGCTCAGTGAGGTAGTGCCGGCCGCGTCATCTTCCATAACCCAGGGTTCTGAAACCGGCGAAAAAACAGCCATACCTCCAGGCGAGGGGAAGACACTGAGCACCCCGCCATCGAACAGCCCTTTCTCCCCACTTTGGGCATTGTTGATTGGCGTAGGAATTGCCTTCACGCCTTGTGTACTGCCCATGTACCCCCTGGTTTCCGGCATTATTTTGGGCAACGGGCAATTATCACAGCGCCGCACGCTGTGGCTGGCACTGTTATATGTACAGGGTATGGCTCTTACCTACACACTGTTGGGGCTGGTTGTGGCGGCCGTGGGTTTGCCTTTCCAGGCCGCGCTGCAAAGCCCGTGGGTGTTAAGCATTATTTCAACAGTGTTTATCCTGCTCGCGTTATCCATGTTTGGGGTATTCAGCCTGCAATTACCTGGTTCACTGCAAACCCGCCTGGCTCTGTTAAGTAACCGCCAGCAAGGCGGTTCTGCCCCCGGTGTACTGGCTATGGGAGCCATTGCCGGGCTAATTTGCTCCCCCTGCACTACCGCGCCACTCAGTGCAATTCTGCTGTACATCGCCCAGAGCGGGAACCTGCCCCTCGGCGGTCTGACTCTGTGGTGCTATGCCACCGGGATGGGGTTACCTTTGGTGGCAGTCGCACTCTTTGGGCGTCGCCTGCTACCGAAAAGCGGCCCATGGATGGAGCAGGTAAAAGTTGCATTCGGCTTTGTTATCCTGGCGCTGCCGGTCTTTTTGGTATCCCGCATTTTGCCCGGTGTCTGGGAGCCTCGCCTGTGGGGGTTATTAGGTGTGGCGTTTTTCTCCTGGGGCTTTATTACCCTGCTGGCTGTTAAGCACCCTGCGGTGCGGGCAGTGCAAATCCTGTTATTCGCTGCTGCATTAGTGTGTGCCCGGCCATTACAGGATTGGGTATTTGGTGCGCCGCAGTCTGCATCCGCAAGCCATCTGGTATTTCAGCCAATAAAAGATAATAGCGAACTGCAACGCTACCTTGAGCAGCACCCTGGGCAGCCAGTGATGGTTGATCTCTACGCCGACTGGTGCGTTGCCTGTAAAGAGTTTGAAAAATACACCTTCAGTGATCCCGGCGTGCAACAGGCACTGAAACAGGTACATCTGCTGAAGGTGGATGTCACAGACAATTCACCACAAAACCAGGCATTGCTGGCTGCACACCAGGTTCTGGGGCTACCGACCATTTTGTTTTTTGACGGGCAGGGCCAGCCCCTTGATAACTTGCGGGTCACCGGCTTTATGGGTGCTCCGGAGTTCATTCGCCATTTGCAGAAACTGCCTGGGTCAACAACAATTGACACTAATGAACAGTGATGGAGGGTTATTTCGTGCAACGTGAAGCTGTACTGGAATCTGCGCTACTGGTGATGGAGCGTGAAGGGTTAGCAACTGTCACACTGGATCATGTAGCCGGGGAAACAGGTAAAACCGTTGAGTCACTGCAACTTTTTTGGCCCAACCGGGAAGCCCTTATCTACGATGCGCTGCGTTACCACAGCCAGCAAATTGAAACGCACCGCCGCCAGTTGCTGCTGGATGACACACTGTCTGACGAGCAAAAACTGCTGGCTCGTTATAAAACACTGACCGAGTGTGTGGCGCAACAACGTTACCCTGGCTGCCTGTTTATTGCGGCCTGTAGTTTCTGGCCAGATGCAGAAGACCCTATCCACCAACTGGCAACGGAACAAAAACGTGCCGCCTGGGAATATACCCATACTCTGCTCAACCGCCTGGACGTTGACGACCCGGCAATGGTGGCAGACCAAATGGAACTGGTTCTGGAAGGCTGCCTGAGCAAGTTGTTAGTTAAACGCCACCAGGAAGATGTGGACACCGCAGCCCGGCTGGCGCAGGATATTTTGCGCTTTGCACAGTGCCGCCAGGCTGGTGCCCTCACCTGACCGGACACTTTTTGTCTGACCATGCACAAAAAGCAGGCAATCAGATGAGATTTGCCGTGTTTTTGCGATAAAGGCGTTGACGCCTTGCGGCCTTTACGGTTTAATGCGCCCCGTTGCCCGGATAGCTCAGTCGGTAGAGCAGGGGATTGAAAATCCCCGTGTCCTTGGTTCGATTCCGAGTCCGGGCACCACTATTTAAAGAACCCGCCCAAAAGGCGGGTTTTTGCTTTTTGGAGTTCCGGTAGATTTCTGGTCGTGCTGGCCACAGGACGCACTGCTTTACACCTTGAGCCCCACCTGAGCATTTTCCTTTAGCGATGCCCTTCCGGTCATTGTGCCAACGTCTGCTGGTCTTCACTCTGCCAATAAATACTATTTCCACCAGATATACCTACTGGTGAATTGATGACAGCAAGGCAGCATCCGGTCTTTGTCCGGTCAGGAGAAGACAAGCAGCCTCGCTTCACTTCGGATGTGTGCAAAACACTACCGCGCCGGTAGGCTTGCTCAACCCCTCACAATCCCGGAAAGGATTCCCGGCCTTGCTCACGGTTCTCAATAAAATCGGTTATCAGCCCTCCGTCAACCAACTTTTCACAGCCACTGTTAAGCCCCCAGTAAGTGAAGTTAATGGCGGCGTTAAAATCCCTGCTGAGCAGCAATTTAGGTCTGTCATAGCGTCAATGAAGGTCCGTTCCGTGCCAGGAGCGGACATTTAAGCAGCCCTTGAGAAACTCCTCTTTTGGAAACCCACAACAGTGATAAAGACATTATTGATAGTGCTTTATTAAAGTTTCGCCAATGAGCATGAGGAGAGTGAAAGTCATATTATATCAGCAACCTAAGAGATGAGTAGAATTTACTGGCTTAGTATTTTTTTAGATTCGTAAACAAGATGCTGTTATAGTTTTGTAACTTGTGGAATCAGCCATGCAAATGGCTACTTTCAGTCAGGATGGCTCTGTGAACTATAAATTTACTTTTCTGCTTTTTACTTTTTCCTCCTTTGCCTCTGCATTTCAGCCCATTGATGAAGCCGTCGTCCCCAGCGGTAAATATTATGTCGGCAGTGTTTTTGGCCAGCATGACTATGCGGAACATCCCAATATCACGCTGGATGCTTTCAGGATAATGCGTTCAGAGGTTACTTATCGTCTTTATACCGACGTTCATACATGGGCTACTCAGCACGGTTACGCATTTGGCAGTGGTTGTAACGGAGCAGCCAACGAAGACTGCCTGCCTGCAGATACTGATAAGGGTGCGCATCCTGTAACCAATGTTGAATGGGCAGATGCTGTAATTTTTGCCAATGCGCTTAGCGAAAAGACGCGGCTCAGGCCTGTCTACCTCAACAGAAACGGTGCACCTGCACGCGATAGCGCCAGCTACGCATTCACGGTAGATCCTCAGGCTGAGGGTTATCGCCTGCCTACAGCTGAGGAGTGGCAGGTAGCAGCACGTGGAGGCGTCGCCGGTCTGAAAAATGGTACTTATGGTTACAGCTTCGCTGGCAGCAAAAACGCAAGTGCTGTCGCATGTTTCCCTGATTTTAACCATCCGGATTTCGGAACTGCTACGGTAAAAAGCTTCAAGCCTAACGCGGCAGGTCTGTATGACATGAGCGGTAATGTTGCAGAATGGGTATATGCTTTCGACACGATTTCCGGCGTAAAAATGTATTATTTCTGCGGCGGCAGTTACATGGTCCATACGAGTAGTCTGGCAAACTGCGATACACACAGTGCTGGCTACGCTCTGCCGGATGTCGGCTTCAGACTGGTACGGAAATATTGAACCTAAAGATTCCTTTTATTATGCTGACGGCCGCTCTTTTGAGCTTTCCTGCTCTGTCACTAGCCAGCACGCGAATCCATATTAATCAAGGACTTAATAGTATTGATTTAAATGGTGATGGCGTACCTGACGCCGTTTTTTTCGCAATTTATGACAATAACACCTCTCATCCCAGCGAAACCCTGAGTATTTTTATCAGACAGAAGAACACATGGTTTATTGTGCCGGTTCCGGACGATGATGGCTTTACGTGGACAGATTTAAAACTGTCAGCGTCTGCCCTCAGGGTAGGCGGTATAGAACTTCATCGCTACAAGGGCCAGGTTTATCTTGTCAGGGCAGTCAAATATGCCGGCAGTGATGGTAGCGGAGACTTTACTGATAAGTTGCGGGTGAAATTTTCACGATTCCGGCTTGAAGAAAGTAATTCCGACCCAGGAACTTCAGTTTTTTTCTGGGCGCCAGCCGGGGTGTATCTCACTGCACGTGCAGTGGATGATGTGGATGAGGCTTTTAAAACGATAAACATGGAGGAGTTTCGTTGAAACGCATTACAGGGATTTTACTCTTTCTTTTTCCACTCTACTCACAGGCGTCCAGCGAAAATTTGTATCGACATCTGATACAGCAATCTCTCAACAGCCAGTCTCTCTGTCTGGGTGAAAAGCAGTGGCCCGTTTCCATAAGAATGGGCAGCGATCGATGGATTAATGCCAAAATGGAGGCGCTTGTCGATGCCGGTCTGTTGATCTCACATGTGAAGGCTGGAAGGAAAGATTGGGTTCTCACACCGTACGGTCAGGCTTCATTCCGTAAGCATCATGATTTTTGCTACGGAACCATGCGCGTCAGAAATATACAGGCTATTTCTACAGATAACGCAGGACTCACTGATGTAATTTTTACTTATTACATTCATGCCTTACCTGACTGGGCAAGGCATCCTTCTGTCCGCGTCGCTAATACCGACCTCGATAATCTGGTCATGGGCATTGATTCTGTGCGCTATCAGGCGTTGTTCAGAACTGATAGTCAGGGAGCAATCCGGCTTATCAATGAGCCTGAGCAGCTTGATTTACTGTATTAGCTGATACCGCCTGCATAATTCCTGGCAGTGCTCGGATTGCAGGCTCGCAAGCTAAATATGTCCGCTGTTCGCTCACAGCGGACATCGCTGCCCCTGACCGACCTCTACGTGCCAGGAGCGGACGGACTGGCACGCTATTAAAAAGATTGCAGTACAGCTTATCCAACCCGTCGTCTAAAAATGGCACTAACTGAAAGACGCCAATCCATCTCCTCATGTATATCTACATCCATACATAGTCATTAAGAAAGGATGAATGAAGATGCTAAAAGGTAAGAGGGCTGATCCTCCCCACCATTAGTGGACACGCAACTAAGTGAGTAAACTCTCAAGTAAGAGGTGATTACTCATGACAAAACCAGCATCAACCAGCAAAACGGCACGTAAACAGTACACCCCCGAATTCCGCGATGAAGCCCTGAAACTCGCT
>NZ_QGTS01000021.1 GCF_003182475.1 Mangrovibacter plantisponsor | reverse complement strand
ATTATATCGAGTGCGATTACAATCGGTGGCGTCGTCACAGTGCCTGTGGCGGTCTCAGCCCGGAACAATTTGAAAACGAAAACCTCGCTTAGGGCCGTGTCCACATTTCGTGGGTAGGATCAGACCTGC
Source organism: Mangrovibacter plantisponsor (assembly GCF_003182475.1). Classification (GTDB taxonomy): domain Bacteria; phylum Pseudomonadota; class Gammaproteobacteria; order Enterobacterales; family Enterobacteriaceae; genus Mangrovibacter; species Mangrovibacter plantisponsor. The sequence continues at coordinate 80,873 of NZ_QGTS01000021.1, read as the reverse complement.
TCCCCTCTGATTCACACGAAATGCTGTTAGCAATGCCCGCTCTGTGCTCACAGCAGACTGTCAATCTCCGGTTGAAAGCACTGTAAGTATCCGGCGAACTCATATTGCAGCGTTGAAGTGAGCGGCGTCAGGTTTCGCCGGGAAGCATTCGCCAGGTGGTGAAGTACTGAGTAAGGTATTCTCCACGTGTGACTCAGGAACTGAGTCAGGTATGTGTGCCAATTTATTTTACTACCTTTTATATTCACACATGTGATGACTTAACTTCACTTTATTAAATCTATAAATTTGTCCTTAGTTGTTCTTATTCACTAAACTTTGCGTTTGAAAAGTGTAATAAATTTTAACTTTGTGCCGATAATTGAATAATTCTCTAGCCATACATCACTTTGGTCCGGGATATAATGGAGGTTTCCGGGTTATCACTTTCTGATGAACCGTTTAATAGGACTGTTATCAAGCTGTGTATCCTCCATACAACCATCCACACACAGGGCTTGCAGACAATTTATCTATTGATATGGAGCAGGAGCTATGACCAGCATCAGTAGCCTCAACAACATTCTTCAGAATCTCAATTCCGGTATCAGTAATTCTGTTACTTCCACTCCAGTCTCTCCGACAGGCAGTTCAGTACAATCCAGTGCAGGGGGAGTAAGTAGCACAAAAGTTTCCTTATCAGACGACTCGCGTTATCAGGGTTTGCTCTCACAAATCAAGGCCAATAAAGTCACCAGTTCCGGTGGCTATGACACGATGAGTATGTCAGCGCTCGAAAACGTATTTAACAACAACCTCGGGAATGTTAATGCTGATTTTTTAAACGACAAGCCTGACTCTACGGATCCCGCAAGGCTTGCTCTTGCCAGCCAGGCATCTGATTATATTAAGTCCCTTTACCAGGGTAGCGATCAGGGTAAAAACCCCTTTGATGGTCTGAGTCGGCAGACACTGTCATCCATTGCTTATGATAAGTCGGGTTCGTTCACTTCAGCAGAACGGCTGGCTGCGTCTTTGCAGATGGATGCTGGCGATAATAATTATCGGACCTCAGTCAATATCAGTACGCAGGGAGTGATCTCCGGCAATAACGATAATTTTAATATCATTGATATTTCGTCACAGTTAAAAATCATTGACGGAATGAGTGATGCTGAAAAAAGTGAAAAAGGAATTACCGATGACAGTATTAAACAACTTCAGGATAAACTGAAAAAACTTCAGTCGACTGATACTGATTTCCAGTATACTGCAAAGGATTACTCAAACCTGGTTAAAGCTGAAAATACTGACCTCCTGATCGCCAAAAATAACGGTAACGGAAACTACACATGGGCAACCGGTTCTTCTGCTGACGTATTCAATGACATGGTGAATGAAAATAAAAAGCCGGCAACTGGCAGTATGCTGTATATTGGTTCCTGAATCAGTCCCTGATTATTTCACATGTGTTCTTCACGGAATTAAGTACCCTTCGGGGTACTTTGATCCCAAACAGCATCCCGTACGAATCCCGCTCCAATCCAACTATCATTGAGTTCCAGTGCTTGAACTGCATAGAGGATCTTCATTCTTACGGGGTCATCTGACAATATTTTCTGCAATGACGTTTGGTATTCCATTAGTACACCTGTTGGAAACAGGTACCCACTGATGGAAATATTATCATCATCCTCCTGCCTATGTCTGTTTCACGCCCTGAGACATTCGACAAGCTTTTTATGGCTTCAGTAAAGGTGAGTGTCGAGCTTCCAGTGCCAGCAGATACTTTGCTTCGTCGTACCGGGTTTTGGTCTTCCAACAGCGGTAAATGATCCTTATCCATTTAAGCGCCAAAGCCCGGATAGCTGGTTGATTCGATTTCCCTTTTTCTCGCTGCCCCTGGTAATAAAGTCTGGCCCAGTACGGTGAGTTAACCGTCTTCGCAGTCCATTCCTCGAACGTCTGTCAGACGAACTTCGCGCACTGCCAGCGCCAGTGTCCCCAGGATTTTTGACCACTTCGTTCGTCACAGGTTTTGATGATTTTCACTTACGGCTTGAATTTGTGTTGCCAGTGCTGTCGCCATCAAAGCATTAGCCTCGATAACACTCGGGTCTGTAGTTAATGGGGACATTACAGCCTGGTGTTAACGATTTTTTGTGTGCGCTGGATTCCAGTTAGTGAGATGTTTTATGCTTTGCAGGCCGTAACTCTCGCCTTACTGGCTGTCATTACTACACTTTCTGTCAAACTTTCCACAAAAACGAGGTTCCCCGTGCGTATCGCCACAATCACTAACTGGGCTTACGGTATCACCGTGGCATTCACGTTAATTTCTGGTGGTGCGCTGATTCTCGCTTCCAGAGCAGATACCGCTGAGCGCCAGGCGGTGGCACAAAGAGCCACGCTGGATGGCCTTAGTGAGCAACTGGATAAAGACGTCTACCAGGAAAGTGACCTTGCCCGTGACTATGTTATTGACCAGGACCCGCAGGATTTGCTGGCGTGGCAACAATTACAGGTGGTGGAAAATAAACTGGAAATACGGCTGGAGCATTACCGGGTGCGGGGGATCCCCGACAGCGCCCTGGATGCCCTGCGTAAAGCGCTGGTGCAGAGCGATGCCTTAACGGTGCTCCAGCGCCAGGCAATGGCTGAGAAAGATAATGGAAATAGCCATCAGGCGGTGAATTTGCTGTTTAACCGGGAATACCAACAGCAACTGGAGCAAATAGACAGCGCGATAACGGCGTTTTACAGCCAGGTAAACGCCCAGGCGCAAATCGTGGTGGCGCAAACCGGGGAAACGGCCCGTAAATTGCGCACACTGTCTGAAATTATGGTGGTGATGACATCCGGGTTGTTTTTGCTGGTACTTGGGGTGATTTTACGCCGTCGCTTATTACAACCTGTAGTCAAACTGAGTGATGTGGTCAGCCGCCTGGCGGCCCAGGATTATGCCGCCGAACCACCGGATTACCGCCAAATCGATGAAATTGGCGATATGGCTCAGGCCCTGCGTATATTCCGTGAAAATGGCCTGGTGCGCCAGCAACTGGAGCGGGAACGTGAGGCAGACCTGGCCCGGCGGCGTTTGTTGGCAACCCTGGCTCAGCGCCTCCAGGCCTGTGAGCATCGCAAAGATATCTGGCGGGTTGCCGGGGTCTTTGTGCCAGAAATTGCGCCGGGCATTGGCGGCCAGCTTTTTGTGCAAAAAAATGCCTCAGAGGAGATGCGCTGTGTTGCCGCCTGGCAGGGTATGGACCGCGATTCAGCGCCTTTTTTACCTCCGGCCTGTTGGGCGATTCGCCGCGGTCACCGCCACAGTGCCACTTTACTGGGCCCGGACATGCGTTGCCTGCACTTGCCTGATTCCACTGAAGACTCTCGCCATCATGTCTGTGTGCCGTTAATGGCTTACGGGGAAAATATTGGTGTGATGGTGTTGCGCCAGAACGACCCGCAGGCTGAATTCCCGCTTCTGTATCTGGATTTGGTGGCAGAAACGCTGGCGCAGGCAATCACCAGCCAGAAATTGCGTGAAGCCTTGCAGGAAAAAGCGTTGTTCGATTCCCTGACCGGGTTGCGTAACCGCTATTACCTTGAAGACGCCCTGAAAAACTGCCTGGACCAGGCGAGCCAAAATTCGCAACCAGTCAGTTGTCTGATGGTGGATATTGATAATTTTAAACAGCTCAATGATAAGTTTGGCCATGAGGCGGGCGACGATGTGATTCGCCAGGTTGCGGCAACGCTGAAACGGGTGGTGGGGGAGCGGGGCTACTTGTGGCGCTACGGTGGCGAAGAGTTCCTGGTTTTGCTGCCTGAAATGAACAGCGCAGCGGCGAAAAGCCTTGCCTGCCAGGTGCTGGAACAAGTGGCGGCCATTAATCAGTTACCGGATTTCCACCACTTTGGCGCGGTAACTGTCTCTGTTGGTGTGTCGACCTGGCCGGAGGATGCTCGCCAGGATCTGCTGGTCAGCCGGGCAGATGAAGCGCTGTATCACGCAAAACACCTGGGCCGGGCTCAGGTGGTGGTGGCGTCAGAATTGCCGCCACCACCTGACGGGCTTGAAGTTACCGGCTAATCAGCCCTGGCCGCCTGGCCGGGCGATTTTGCCGGTGCTGAATACATTAATGGCTTCCCCTTCCTGCCAGTTATCCAGCAAGGCTCCCAGGCCGGTCAGCATTACGATACCACGCTGGCGGGCAATAATTGCACTGTGGGATTGTGGGCTGCCAGCACGCAGGCAAATGGCACGCACTTCGCTTACAGGTAACTGCATCGCCAGTGAAGGCCACAGATTTTCTGCACACAATACGCTGCCCACCGGGAACGTTGGTACCACAAGCGGTATTCCAAGCAGGTGGCACAATGTGCGGTGCAAAATATCCTCGATATCAATATAACGCGCCTGTAAATACTCATCGCTCAGCTCGCGGTAGCTCTCTGCCACACCGGACACCACCTGGTGCCATGCCAGCGCGGCACTGTGTTGGTGCTGCTGCATGTGTGTGCGGGTTTCAACCAGCAAATCCGGGTCATCCAGCAGAGTATGTTGCCCGCTGAATATAGCGGCAATGTCTGCCAGCCCGTCGTGTTCCGCCTGGTGAGCCAACGCCAGAAGGTCATCCAGCGTGCGGTTGATGGCCTGTTCCAGTGCGGAAAATGGCGCAGTTGAACCAGACAGTGCTGGTGGCGTAAATGGCGCGTAGTCCTGTGCCAGCCATCGCACTGCCCCGGTTATTTTGGCTGGCAATTCAGTGGCAGTACCTGCTGTGGTTTCCCCTTCGCCAAACTGGTTTTGTGCCAGTGCCAGAAAGGCGTCAATGGCCGCCGCTGCATCCGGACCCTGGGCGATTAACCGCAACGTATCGCCACACCGTACCTGCAGCAGGGCAATTTGGTTGAGGGTAATCGGCGAGATGCACTTGCCACCTTTCTCCAGTGACAGCGCAGCATTAAAACCACTCAGTGCCGCCACCAGGTGTGCCGCCGGGCGCACATGCAGCCCATGAGGGTTGGTGACCACCCAACTGGCTGTCATGGCGCTCTCGCCAGTAATTTGTGCTAATGCAACCGGTGGGGGCAGTGGGGCGCTATCTTCCACCCCCAACTGGACACGTTTGGCTTGCAGCGCATTTTCTGCTTCGGCTTTTACCCGCTCGATACCCGCCCCGGTGGCGGCAATGCTGGCTGCCGCCAGCGCCCCCTCCACCAAAGGCGCGGCACAAAGTGTAACTTTGGCTGCGACCTCTGGTTCAAGCAACTCCAGTGCTGTTTCAGCGCTGAGCAGGGCGCTGCCCATATCCATCAACACCAGAATATGGTCAGCATCGGCAACGGAAGCAATGGCGTCCATTACTTTTACCGGGTCGGTGCCGATGGGGAAATCCGGGTCATCCAGCCCGGCGGCGACAGCTATCCGGCAGTTCGTTTTCCCCTGCAACATTTGTTGCGACAACGCACACACGCCTTCACCCAAAGCGGCACTGTGTGAAACGATAACCAGATTAACCATATTTCTTACTCCCTATGCCTGTGCGGCCTGTGCCAGCGCCTGCATCATAAACATCACCGAGGTCGCCCCCGGGTCCTGATGGCCGATGCTGCGCTCACCCAGATAGCTGGCCCGGCCTTTGCGCGCCTGCATGGTAATTGTGCTGTGCGCCGCTTCTTCAGCACACTGGCTGGCGGCTGTCAGTGCGTCATTCAGAGGGATTTGTTGCAGGCTGGACTGGCGTAAACTTTCCACCACCGGCCCCCAGACATCGCACATGGTTTTATCCCCAGGTTCAGCTTTGCCACGGCTGGCAACGCCTGCGGCACCTTCCTGGATAACCTGAGTCAGCTCTTCCAGAGTAAGCGCCTGGTGCGCCTGAGCAGGTTGGGCTGCACGCATAAAGAAAGTACCAAACAGTGGGCCACTGGCACCGCCAACGCTGGAGAGCAGCGTCATGCCGGTGTTTTTTAATATAAAACCGATGTCTTTATCGGCCACGGCCGGGAGTTTTTCCGCCACTTTATTAAACCCGCGATGCATGTTCAGCCCGTGGTCAGCATCACCGATTTCCCGGTCCAGCCCGGTCAAAAAATCACTTTCCCGGGTGAAAACATCGGTACACAAGGTTAACCAGTTGACAATTTGTTCACGGCTTAATGACTGGCTCATGGTTATTCTCCCCATCTCAGTGCCGGTGTATTGACCGGCGCATCCCACAGTGACAGCAGACCATCATCCACTTTCAATAAAGTAATAGAGATGCCGGACATATCCAGCGATGTGCAGTAAGACCCTACCAGGTTGCGTTCAATGATTATTCCGGCTTGCTGGCAACAGTGTGCCAGCCGGTCATAAACACCATACAATTCAGAAAGTGGCGTTGCGCCAAGGTTGTTCACCAGGGCAATGACCCGGTCGCCTTGTTGCAGTGCCTGTTTTTGTTCAGTGTGTTCCTGCCACTCACCTTGCCTGCAGTCCCACTGGCGCAGTGTGCGTTGCCAGGTACCATTTTCCAGCAGTGTGGCGAACATGGCATCGACAGTATCGTTAAGGTTGGTAAACGCCCGGCGATCAATGCCGGGTTCACCATGAATCCCCACGCCGAACTCCATTTCATGTTCATTCAGAGTAAACGACGGTGTTCCGGCAGCCGGTACAGTACAGGCACTGAGGGCAATACCAATTGAGTGCCCCTGATTATTGATTTGCCAGCCTAACTGCGCACACTGGCTTAGTGAATCACCACGCTGTGCCGCCGCACCCAACAGCTTTTCAATCAGTACTGTATTCGCCACACCCCGGCGCCCTGCGGTATACAGGCTGTCTTTTACTGCCACGTCATCATCAACTATCACTGTTGCAACCTGCACACCGCTGTCGTGCAGTAATTCTGCCGCGGTTTCAAAATTGAGAATATCGCCGGTGTAGTTTTTGATTATCATCAGTACGCCTTCACCGCCATCTATAGCCTGTGCGCACTCGAAGATTTTATCCGGAGTTGGTGAGGTAAATATTTCGCCCGGGCAGGCACCGCTCAGCATACCTTCGCCGACATAGCCACAATGCATTGGTTCATGGCCGCTTCCGCCGCCAGACAGCAGCGCCACTTTGCCACTCACCGGCGCATCTGCCCGGGTGACATACAGCGGGTCCGGGTGGAGGCGCAACGAAGGGTGCGCTTTTACCAGACCGGCAAGTTGTTCCGTTAGCACAGTTTCGACATCATTAATTAGCTTTTTCATTTTGTTCGATGCTCCATTCAGGGCTGGCTGGTTTACACAGAGTTGGTATTCATGTTCACCAGGTTATTCTTGCCTGGCCTTGCATGAAATAAAAAAACAAAAAATGGTGTTTCGTTATGGAACGTAAAAATAAATATATGTTCCATTATGAAACATATATTCAGTGCGAAGAGAAAAACTGAGACTGGTATCAAATAAATTAGTGTTCGGCCGGGTTTTTCTTGTGTGAAATAAAAGGGTTATTACCCAAAAGACTGGAGGCTGGTCATTTTCTTTGTGCGGGATTTTACCCGTGCATCTCCTGGTGGTATCTGCTGAAACCGGCCTGTGTCAGGCTGGTTTGCTATTTTGTGTGATGCCTGGATCGCACTTTTCTGTGGTTTCATGAATATCTGTTTCTGATTGAAACGCAGTATTTATTAATGTGTTTCAAAATGGAACATTAATATTTCTATTTTTTCTTGGTTAGCAAAAGCCAGAATGACATCAGTGCATTAAACAGTGACATGGAAACAGCCCAATTTGACGCTGGAACCCTGAAATGAAATGGGGTTGTAGCAACCCGGTTCCGGCAGTAATGCGGGCAGGAAAACAACCTGGTTGTGGAGGATAACACCAATGCTAAATGTAATTCAGTCCCCTTCTAAATACTTGCAAGGCCCGGATGCAGCAGCACTGTTTGGCGAATATGCCAAAAGCCTTGCAGACAGTTTCTTCGTGATTGCTGATGACCTGGTTATGAAGCTGGCCGGGGAAAAAGTGATTGATGGCCTGCACCGTAACGATATTCAATGCCATGCTGAACGTTTTGGTGGTGAATGCAGCCACAATGAAATTAACCGCCTGATAGCACTGATGAAGGCTCAGGGAAGTAAAGGCGTGATTGGCGTCGGTGGCGGGAAAACACTTGATACCGCAAAAGCCATGGGTTACTACCTGCATTTGCCGGTTATTGTGGTGCCAACCATTGCGTCCACTGATGCACCAACCAGTGCGTTATCAGTGATTTATTCCGACCAGGGCGAATTTGAAGAGTACCTTATCTACCCGAAAAACCCGGATATGGTGGTGATGGACACCGCTATTATTGCCAAAGCACCGGTGCGCCTGCTGGTGGCTGGCATGGGGGATGCGCTTTCCACCTGGTTTGAAGCCAAAGCCTGCTATGACGCCCACGCTGTTAGCATGGCCGGGGGGCAGTCTACCGCCGCGGCGCTCAGCCTTGCCCGGTTGTGTTACGACACCTTACTGGCTGAAGGGGAGAAGGCACGCCTTGCCGCTCAGGCCGGTGTGGTAACCACAGCGCTGGAACGGATTATTGAAGCCAATACTTACCTGAGCGGTATCGGCTTTGAAAGTAGCGGGCTGGCGGCGGCCCACGCTATCCATAATGGGTTCACCGTGCTGGAATCCTGCCACCATTTGTATCATGGCGAAAAAGTGGCTTTCGGTACGCTGGCGCAACTGGTGCTGCAAAACAGCCCAATGGAAGAACTGGAAACAGTCCTGGGTTTCTGCCACCGGGTCGGCCTGCCGGTTACTTTGGCTGAAATGGGTGTCACTGCCGATATTGAAAACAGCATTATGGCGGTAGCAAAAGCCAGTTGTGCTGAAGGTGAAACCATCCATAACATGCCGTTCCCGGTTACTCCTGAGCAGGTTTACGCAGCCATCCTGACCGCAGATTTACTCGGCCAGCAGTGGCTGGCTAAATAAGATTAATCCCCCCGCCAGCCGGAAACTGGCGGGGGATTAGCAGAAACATGATCCGTCTCGCCCCTTTTTTTGCCAGGTACAGCTAATAATGGCCTGATATTCTTCATTCTTCGATTGCAGGTACGCTGGCTGTTTTCAGCGCCCTGAACACTGGCGGGTGCCAGTCTCAGCGGTGTGTGGCGTGCCGTAATCCGATTATTTTGTATCTCTACTGCTACCGGATCACTGCATGCCAGATAATGTCACTTCCTCACCTGAATACCCGCCTTATATCCATGAGTCCTGGCACCGCTGTGCCGCTATGATGCACCCGGAAACCTGGCGCCAGCCCCACCGGGCTCTGGGCGTAACATTTCGCTCTATTTGCCAGCGCAAAGCGGCGTTGATAACCATTGCGCAGGCGGCACTGGAAGACGCCCTGGAGTTTATGGACCGGCGGCACTGCGCACTACTGGTGCTGGATGAATCCGCCTGTTTACTGGAAAGTTGCGGGCACCCACAGACGTTATCAGCGCTGGCTGACCTGGGGTTCAGTGCCGGGTGCTATTGTTCGGAAAGCATTATTGGCAGTTGTGCGTTATCCCTCGCCGCTCAACTGGGGCAGCCCGTTAAAACCGCAGGCCGTGCGCATTTTAAACAGGCGTTGTTTGCCTGGTGTTTTTGCGCCACGCCGGTATTTGATAACCACGGGCGGCTTGCGGGCTCTGTGGCACTGGTGTGCCGCAGCGAAGAGACTTGCCCCGGTGACTTGCCTCTGACGCTGGCCATTGCCCGTGAGGTGGGCAACTCATTGCTGACCGACAGCCTGCTGGCAGAATCAAACCGCCATTTAAACCAGCTTTATGGTTTGCTGGAAAGTATGAACGATGGCGTGCTGGCCTGGGATTCACAAGGCGTTGTGCAGTTTCTTAATCCGCAGGCAGCGGAATTATTACTGTTACAGCCGCAACTGAGCCAGGGGCAGCCGTTACAGGAACTGGTTACATTACCGGCGTTGCTGCGCAGAGGTATTCGTAAGCGCCAGCGCCTGAACCATGTTGAAGTCACTTTTGAAAGCCAGCACCAGTTTATTGACCTGGTGGTGACTCTCAAGCCCATTCATGATGCGCAGGGCGATAGTTTTATTCTGCTGCTGCACCCACCTGAACAGATGCGCCAGTTAATGACCAGCCAGATAGGCCGGGCCAGCCACACCTTCGAGCAGATGCCTCAGAAGGATGCCGACTCACGGCGCCTGGTGCATTTTGGCCGCCAGGCGGCAAAAGGCAATTTTCCAGTCTTGCTGACTGGTGAAGAAGGTGTGGGGAAAACCAGTCTCAGTGAAGCTATTCATAATGAAACCCGCCAGGCGGGTGGGCCATATATTGCCATTAACTGCCAGCGTTTTGCCGACCCGGGTGCTGTAGCCGATTTCCTGGGTACAGGCCCAACAGATGAGCAAAACGGCCAGTTAAGTAAGCCTGAGCTGGCTCATGGTGGAACGCTCTTTTTGGATAATATTGAATTTTTACCGGGAGAAATTCAGTCGGCACTGTTACAGGTTATTAAGCAGGGCATGGTCACCCGCCAGGGTTCCCAGCGCATGATCCCGGTGGATGTTAAAATCGTGGCGGCGACAGGGCAAAACCTGGAAGACCGGGTGGCGCAAAAACAGTTCAGCCGCCAGTTGTATTACGCCTTCCACGCTTTTGAAATTCACATTCCTCCACTGCGCCAGCGTAAAGCCAGTATTCAGGAACTGGTGCGCCATAAACTGGCGCAACTGGAAAAACCTTTCGCGACCCGGTACCGCATTGATGACGAAGTCCTGGCTCAACTGGCGGATTACACCTGGCCGGGTAATGACTTTGAGCTGAATACTGTGGTTGAAAATATGGCCATGCGCAGCGATAACGGGCGTTTGCGCCTGAGTAATTTACCGGATTATTTATTGAGTATTTCTGCATCCGGTGAACCGGCGTGGCCTGCAATGTCTTCGGGCTTATCTTTTCCGGCAATCGAACGGGATGCCATTATGCATGCAGCCAGAGTGACTCAGGGGAGGGTTTTAGAGATGTCACGCCTGCTTAATATTGGCCGTACCACGTTGTGGCGCAAAATGAAGCAGTACCATATTGATGCCCGGCAATTTCGGGAGTGATAAACCCCGCCAGCAAGCAGCTAGCGGGGCAGAGCATTTAGCGGTTTACATCCACAACCAGGCGGCCGCGAATTTTCCCGGCCAGCAAATCGCTGGCGGCCGGAATCGCTTCTTCCGGGCTGATAGTGCGGGTGATCCCTTCCAGCAAGGAGAAATCCAGCGTTTCAGCCAGGCGGGACCAGGCTTCAGTGCGTTCTTCGTAAGGGCGGGTAACGCTGTTAATGCCCAGCAGGCTCACACCACGCAGAATAAACGGCGCAACAGTAGACGGGAAATCCATCCCTTGTGCCAGCCCGCAAGCGGCAACCGCACCATCTGCTTTAGTGGTTGCGCAGGCATTTGCCAGCGTGTGGCTGCCAACGGAATCCACCACACCAGCCCAGCGTTCTTTCCCTAACGGGCGGCCTGGCTGGCTGAGCGTATCACGGTCAATAATTGTGCTGGCACCCAGTGCTTTCAGGCCATCTGCCAGTTCCGGGCGGCCGGTGGATGCCACCACGTTGTAGCCCAGTTTTGCCAGCAGAGCGACTGCCACGCTGCCAACACCGCCATTTGCCCCGGTAACCAGAATTTCGCCATCCTGCGGTTTAATGCCATGGCGCAGCAGTGCCATCACACACAACATGGCAGTATAACCTGCAGTGCCAATCGCCATTGCCTGGAAAGGCGTGATACCTGCTGGCAGTGGCACCAGAAAATCGCCATTAATCCGTGCTTTTTGTGCCAGACCGCCCCAGTATTGTTCGCCAACACTCCAGCCATTCAGTACCACTTTGTCGCCAGCTTTAAAGCGCGGGTGGGCACTGTGTGTCACAGTCCCTGCTAGGTCAATACCTGGTACCAGCGGGAAGGTGCGTACCACCGGGCTTTTCCCGGTAATTGCCAGCCCGTCTTTGAAGTTCAGTGTGCTGTATTCAACATCGATTGAGACGTTTTCCTCAGGCAACTGGCTTTCATCCAGGCGTTGGGTTGTGCAGCGGTAGCCGGCGTCATCTTTTTCTACCAGCAGAGCATTAAACTGACTCATAAAAACTCCTGTTAGCTTGTATTAAATTCGGGGGAGACCGGCAAGAAAGCCTGCGAGGAATAACCGCATTGGGTCTTCACTGCGTGTCAGGCGGGCGCGTAATACCGCACCTTCCCAGCCAATCCAGAAAAATGCAGCCAGTTGTGCGCAATCTGCACCTGGGGCAAGCGTGCCGTCGTCGCGTGCGGCTTGTAATGTTTGTTCCACCAGAGCCTGCCAGCCTTGCAGCACAGCCTCCAGCCGGGCGCAAAAATCGGCAGAGAGTAACGGGCCTTCTTGCCCAAGGTTGCCAACCAGACAGCCTCTGGTGAACTGGTATTTCGCCATGCCAGCACACGCCTGGTCGACAAAGTCCGCCAGGCGGCTGAGAGGAGGGCGAGCCGTGTTATTCAGGTGTTTTTCCAGCATGCGGCGAAAGAATGCGTCGTACCACTCAAGCACTGCCATTCCCCAGGCTTCTTTGCTGGAAAAGTAGTAGTAAAACGACCCTTTAGGTACACCAACCGACTTCAGAATTTGATCCAGACCAGATGCGGTAAAACCATTACTGGTCATTGCTTCTGTACCGGCTCTGAGCAGGGCTTGTTGGGTTTCTTCGCGGCTGCGCCCTTCTTTGGGCGGGCGGCCACGGCGTTTTTGCATAGTGGGCATGTTCATGGCGCCTAATTTAGACTGGTCGTCTATAAAATACAAGGATAATGGCACAATAAAATAATGGGTTTAAGATTTGTCCATCCGGTGAGGGTGAATAATTCGTGTGGAAGTGGAATTAAGGCAGGTAAATTTTTGTTCTGGAGCAGAAAGTATCCATATGAAATCTAGCGATAATATTACCAGCCAGTGTTACTCTTTTCCGCACAACTTTTTCTACCACTCTGGTGGGTGGTGGTTCAAACCCGCGGCTTAATGCCTTTTTACAGCATGTATCTTAATTGAGTAAGTACGACGTTATCACCATGAAAACGCTAACCCTTCAAGGTTCACCTTTTGCGACCGGCCAGCAACTTGGCCAGTTTGGTTACACCGCCTGGCACCGCTTTGTGGTGAATACACCTTTGTGGCGTTCAGTCACTTCTCCTGTTCATGCGCCTGTGCTGGCGCAATTGCAGGCCGCAGTGCGCGAACAGTTTCCGGCAATCTGGCAGGAGCTGGAAGGCCTTGCAGCCGGGCTGGATGCACCGTTTGGCAGCGTATTCGCCTGGAATTGCCGTGGCGACCTGGTGCCCTCTACGTCAGATGGCTGTACTACTGTGGCGGGTTTTACTGCTCAGGGGGAACCCGTTATTGCCCACAATGAAGATGGCTACCCGCAGTTATTCAATGATTGCGCGTTAGTGACCATTCAACCTGATGACGGCGTTGCCTTTACCAGTTTTGCTTACCCGGGGTCAATTTGCGGGCATACATTCTCGGTGAATGCTCACGGTATTGTGAATACAGTTAATAACATTCGGGCACAACACCGGCCACCAGGGTTGCCGCGCCAGGTGCTGGCAAGAGCGGCGCTGAATGCCAGCACCCTGGATGAAGCGGTTGCTGTTTTGACGCAAACTGCACGGGCAGGGGCATTTCACCATACCCTCAGCCGGGCTGGTGAAAACCAGATATTGTCTGTCGAAGCCACCGGAAGCGGGTGTTCAGTACGGGAAATAACCCAGGTCGCCGGGCATGCCAATCACCTGGTTCACCCGGCACTGGCAAATATTGAACAGGTGGTTACTGGAAGCTCTGCATCGCGCCAGCAGCGCCTCGAACAATGGCGCTCAGGCTTACCAGAGAAAGCCCTGTCGCCAGATGAGGCGCTGGCGATTTTATCGGATACTCAGAGTGAGCCGCTACCCGTTTACCGCCAGGACCCGCAGGATCCTGACGACGAAAATACCCTGGCAACGGCGGTATTTACTCTCCAGCAGGGAAAAGTGGGCTGGCAGGTATACCGTGGCAACCGCAACAACCAGGAGAACCAGGGGGTTGTGTTAGTGCCAGAGTAACGGTTTTACGCTGTTGGTGTTTTGGGGCGTACCGGGGCGCGAATGCTAACCCATAACATCAACCCCCAACCGGCCATCACCATGATGGCCGCGCACAGGTATATGGACTGCATACCCCACAGGCCGCTTACCCACCCGGCAACCGGCCCGGTAATCCCCAGCGCCAGGTCGAGAAATGCAGAGAAAACACCCAGTGCTGACCCCTGATTTTGTTCTTCCACACGGTTAACCGCTTCGACACCCAGTGCCGGGAACACCAGCGAGAAACCAAAACCTGCCATAAATGCCCCTGCACCAGCAAGCCAGGCGTTAGGCGCAAGCCAGATAAGCAATAACCCCAGGCACTCCACGATAAAACACACCAGTGATACCCGTATGCCGCCAAACCGGATTATGGTGTTACTCAGAACCAGGCGGACACAGATAAACCCAATACTGAACAGCGAGAGTGTAAACGCCGCTCCCTGCCACTGGCGTTGAGCAAAGTAGAGCGTAATAAAAGTAGCGATAACCCCAAAACCAATGGTGCCTAAACCCAGCCCCATCCCAAACGGGAACACGCGGGCGACCACTTTGTGAAACGGTGCGCGTTTACCCGCAACCACTTTGACATCCGCTTTACCTCGGGCAAAAAACAGCCCAATGGCTGCGATAGCGATAATGAGTACAGAAAAACCGGCCAGCCCAAAATATTGGTTCAGAATAACACCGAGTGGCGCACCGGATGCCATGGCGACATAGGTTGCTACGCCATTCCAGGAAATCACCCGGGAAGTATGAATACTGCCCACGGTTTTAATGCCCCATAGCGTCGCGCCGGTGGCGGTAAAGCTTTCTCCCACGCCAAGAAACAGGCGGCCAACCAGTAACGCGGCAACGGCCAGTACAGGGGAGTGAGTGAGAAACGAGGCAATCAGTGTGGATAACCCGCTCAGTCCGCAACAGATAATCCCCAAGGACACTACTTTTTTGGGGCCCCAGGTATCGGTGTAACGCCCGGCATGGGGGCGGCTGAACAGAGTGGAAATGTACTGAATACTGATGACAATGCCTGCCAGCAGTGTGCTGTAGCCTAAATCATAATGTACAAAACTGGGTAAAACGGCCAGCGGCAGCCCTATAGAGAAGTAGCAAATGCAGGTAAAAACAACGATAGAAATAATGCGCAAATTCAGTTTGGCGCCAGTTAGTGGGGCGGACATGGCATATCCCGGACAACAGATTGGTATGACAAATGTAACTGATCGCGCTGTTTACTTACCAGTAGAGATTGGTACTTTCGTCACTGATTTCTGCTCAAAAAAATGTAAGAGAGCTTTTCACTCTTGTCAGACCGCGGTTGTAACATCAAAAAAGAGTATTCAATAAGTGCGATTGTCACAATATAAATAGTTTCCCTGGTTAACTACTGTTTGGAAAGGCGTTTTCGGCGGGAGTTATAAAGTTATACATATCGGGTCATGTTAATTTGAAACGATATTTTGATAATATAATCAACTGAAGTTGATGAACTTTTGTTATTATTGTAAATATATATATTGTAGGATAATTCTTAATTGTCTGTTAGGTTAATTTTAGTTATTTCAACTGGTTAGCTGTAAACCAACTAAACCTGGTAAATTGACTTAAATCAACGCTTACGCCAGGATTCGGCTAATTTATGTTTATCTTTGCCGGTTACAGAGGAACTCCTCTGCGACTGGCTGATTTTGTTTGAGAATTAATGGGGCGTGTGGATGTATTCATCTCTGGATGAATTATATGAATTGCAGCACCACCTGCATTGCTTGCTAAAAGAAAAAAACTACCGGGCACTTAGCCTGTTTTTCCACTCTGTGCGGCAGGCTCAATATACCCAGTTGCCTGCGGGCAGGCTGGCATTGATAAGTTCGCTGGCTTTTTTGTTTCCACAAAATCAGCTTGCTCGTGACGATGTGCATGCTCAGTTGCTGGCATGGCACTTTGCCTGCCCGGAAGATGCCACTCCCTGCTTATTGCTGGCAGAGAGTTGGTTTGCTATTGCCAGTGAAACACTTCGGACTGGTGCATCAGTTGCCCCTGGCGGGCAGCCTGTACCCCGCGTGGTGGTTGCAAATACCGCGGGTTTTTCATGGGCAGTACAGGCAATAGCCTCCGGCAGTTATTGCCCCACAGTCTTTATGCTGCTGATGAATGCAGCGGGCTACCTGGGTACGCCCGCCGGAGCAAAAAATGGCTTATGGCCAGTGACGTTCCCGGCACATCAGTTTGGTGAAGACGCACTGGCTTTTGCCCGGCAGTACGGTGCATTGCCGCTTGATAAAGGGCCAGTCTCGCTGTCATTGCGGTTGCCTACTTACTCAGAAACACGTTTCCCGGCACTGTATTGGTTTAACCGTACAATGGAGTGCGACCCGGCAAATATCGCCGCTCGTGAACAGTGGGTACGGTTATTATCTCCTCTGCATTATGGAGACGCGCGTTACCAGGCAGTGAACCATTTTCTCAGTAGCGAGCATTGCCAGAACCTGGCGCTGCCGGTGCGTAACCAACTGTGGCGCGCGAAGATATATGACAAGATAAATAACCCGGTGTTGTGGCCTTTGCCGGGGAAAACGTACCGTATTCGCCGCCTGGATGCGCGTTTTCGTCAGTTGCTGTCTCTTCCTTTACATCCTGAAGCTCAGGCCAGTGGTTATTTGGCTTATGCCCGGTTTTGCGAACATTTTTTGTTTAACCGGTACGGGCGAGAGTGGCGGTTAACGTCCTGGTTTACCGGGCAGATTTATCAGTGCGTGGCAGCACTTGCTGCCATAGACGCTCCGGCTTTTTGGTTAACCTACAGTGACCACGTTTTCTCGCTTCTGGCGCTTGTGTTGGGCAATGCAACCGCACCACAGCCGGACAGGCAACAAGTGCTGGCAAAACTGGTTGCTCTGACCCGCGCCCGGGGAAGCTCTGTGCTGGATGCTTTGCTGGCATTACTGGCGGCGACGCCAGAGGGCATTTGTGGACTGAAACAGGCGTTATCTGCCAGCCAGTTACTGGCGCTGCAGGCCAGAATTCAGCACGCGAATGCGGCAGCGTTGTGGCAGGCCTGTAATAACCTTGCCGCACTGGGGTATGGCAAGGCTCTGGGAAGAATACTTCTGCTTGCCGCACAGCAGGGTGGGCGCCAGGCTGCACTGTTTCTGGCCGATGCGCAGTCGGGTGCGAATCCGCGGGCTCTGTCTGCCATGGCTATGCAGGAGAATGAATTACAGGCCCAACATGTTTTTACTAAGGCCGGTGAACAGGGGGATGCACACGCCTGGTTTTTACATAGCCGTTTACTGGAAAGGCAGCTCTTGCGGGAGTCCCGGCCTCTGGAAGTAACACGCCTCGCAGAGGCGAGGGAAACGTTGTTATACCAGTCTCAGCAAGCCGGGCATGCACTTGCCCGCTATGATCTTGCCTGCACACTGGCACTGTCTGATTTCCCGGAAAAAGTCCAGCAAGGCCTGGAGCAACTCTGCCCGGCAATTTTGCTGTCGGGGAATATCAGTGGCGATTACCGGGCTTATATCGCCTATCTATTTGCTTTCTGTGCGTTGCATGGCCGTGGAATGGCAAAGAATTTGTGGCTGGTTGATTTCTGGATACAACGCGCCTGGTTGTGGAGCCTGTCGCCACGTTATCTGCAGTTTCGCGATGATGTCGTTTCCCGTTACCCGTTGTATGTGTTGTACCGGCGGCGGGTGAAAAAGCACCAGTTGAGTGTCCCTGAGTGGCAGAAACGGCTTATCCGGCAACTGGGTTTTGATACAGGCTGCGTGGAGGTACTGGCATGATTATTCTCGTTGGTTTTGTGGCCGTGGTGGCGGTGCGTTACGCCTGGCGCTGGAGAAGGGTAACGGGGCGGGATACCCCTTTGCCCCGAAAACTGTGAGTGTGGAAAAAAGCGTTATTCCTCTTCCCTGAAAATAACGCAACCACACAACACAAACTCAGTTACCAATTTACTGCATTCAACTTCATGCCGTGGTTCCCTTTGTAGTCTGGCGACTTAGGTGATTCCCAACCAGCTAACAGTGCCGGGTCCGGCTGGTAAATTTCAATACCTAAAGGGCGGCACACTTTCAGGGTGTCTTCGGCTTCATCTCCCCACATTGGCAGCGAGAGATCGCCACCCGGGCAGGTAGAAATAGCGCACAACAAATCGATTTCGGCGAAGAACTCCAGATAGTCACCTTTGCGCGCCGGGCAGGCTTTCATAAAGTATTTATCTTCATCGTTAAGCCCGGTGCACTGGAACACATTCATAACGTCATGCACGTCAAATTCAGTTAGCCCCCAGGGTTGAATTGCCCGGGTCAGGTTGGAGTGGCAGTGAAAATCAAAATCTTCACCTGTCAGCAGCTTGTTGACATAAGGATCACAACGGGTGCCCAGCAGATCATGGACACGCCCGCCGTGTTCATCCACACCATAATCAGCCAGTGAATCAGCCGTGATCGTAGCAACAGGGCGCATAAACGGCAGTGTGGACCACAGCCGGTCAAAGGTGGACAAATGGGCACGCTGTAACTGGCGGGTACGTGATACCCACATTCTTTCCCGTGGGTTATGCAGGTTCCACATGTTCAGGTCGCCCACTTGCGGGCCTTGTGGGGTGGTTATGCGAAAAATATGGCCAGCCGGAACCTCCCAGGCATAACCGGTACGAATCGGCACCAGGTGTTGGGAAACCTGAGTCCGTTTGCCATCAGCCAGAGCCTGGTAAAAGTCACGATCAACATCCAGGGCTGAGCCCTTGGTGCTCTGGTATGCAGCAGGATAAGAAGACATATTAAACTCCGTTCATTCGCGTGGTAAACGCAGACATAATCTGTTGTTCAGATTGTTCAAGATAAGCAGTGAGCGACTGGCAGGCTTCTTCATTACGTTGTGCTTTCAGCAGGCCAAAAATAGCCTGGTCGCGTTCAAGCCAGGGGCGCTGGAAGTTACCTTCGTGCTCCCCACTGGCAAACAACAGACGTAACTGAGCAAGCAATACGCTGAAAAACTCATTGAACCGGGCGCAGCCGAGCATGTGGACGATGCGCTGGTGAAAGCGCAGGCTGTGTGTCCCGAAAGTGCGCCAGTCGTTGTTGTTGGCGGCGGTTACTGCAAGGTCGAGTTGCCCGGCCATTTTATGCAGGTGAAATTCACTGATAGTGGACGAAGACTGTATTGCCAGCACTTCCAGGTAGCGGCGCGCTTTATAAATGTCCCGCACATCTCGCTGGGTTAACTGGCGAACAAATACGCCACGGTTATGCTGATAATCCATCAGCCCTTCACCATGCAAAAACCGCAAGGCTTCGCGCAGAGTATTGCGCGAGGTATCGCACAGGGCCGCCAGTTCGTTTTCCGCCAGCGCCTGTCCGGCCTGCAGATTGCCGTTAATAATGTTTTCCCTTAACAGCACCGCAATGCGCTGGAAAGCGGGCAGTGTGTCTGCAGACATTTCTTCGGGTAATTCGATTTTCAAACTGAGCATCTTTGCGGCCTCAGGCAGTTGCCATATCCTGAATGAAACGGTTAATGCGATGTTCTCGCATCTGCAGGATAGCACTGGGTGCGGCATCCACTTCAATATTGCCGTGCTCCATAAACACCACCCGGTCGGAAATGGTGAACGCAAACTTCATTTCATGAGTCACTATCAGCATGGTGATGCCTTCCTGGGCCAGTCGGGCGATAACATCCAGCACTTCGCTGACGCGTTCAGGGTCAAGGGCCGATGTGGGTTCATCAAACAGAACCACACTGGGGCGCATCACCAGCGTGCGGGCAATGGCGACACGTTGTTGCTGGCCACCAGATAACTGATGCGGGTATTTGTTGGCGTGTTCGAGCATGCCCACTTTGTCCAGCATGGCGAGGCAGCGTTGTTTTAAGCTTTCCCGCTGTTCTTCAAAGTGCAGGTGTGGAGCCAGCATCAGGTTTTCCAGCACCGTTTTATGGGGGAACAGGTTAAAGCCCTGAAAGACCATGCCGAGTTTGGTGATGTTACTGCGCCAGGCGAGCGCATTTTCAGCCTGGCCGGCCTCAATAAAGTCGTTGCCCAGCAGCCGTACAGTGCCGCCATCCAGCGTTTCCAGGCCATTAATGGTGCGGATAAGCGTGGTTTTCCCGGAGCCGGATGGCCCGATGATGGAGATAATTTCCCCCGGGCGTACGGCCAGGTTAATGCCGTTGAGTACGGTTTTCCCATTGAACGCTTTGTGGATATCGCTCAGTTCCAGAATGGGTTTGGCTGAAGGGCTCACACTGCGCCGGGTGCCAGGAACCAGCGCGGGTAAGGTGGCACGCACTTGTTCAGCGTCAATCATTGCGGGCTGGCGGCGCTGAATATCCAGGCTTTTTTCCAGCCAGGAAAACAAGCGCTCAAACAAGGTGACTATCAACACGTAGTAACAGGCAACAGCCAGTAATGTCTCCATCACCTTGAAGTTTTCGGTATATAACCGCTCACCGACCATCAGTATTTCGGAAAGTGAAATGACCGAGACCAGGGACGTCATTTTTACAATGGTAATAAACTCGTTCACAAGCGTTGGCAGAGAGATACGCAGGGCCTGGGGAATGATAATTTTGAGGCGAATTTGCCCATTACCCAGCCCCAGTGCTTTGCCCGCCTCATATTGCCCGCGCTGTACGGAAATTAACCCGCCCCGATGAATTTCAGCAATATATGCCGTTTCACTTAAAATAAGCGCAATAGCTCCCGCGATAAACGGGCTGCTCAGCAACGCACCACTTGCCGGGATCATCTGTGGCAGGTTAAAGATAAAAATCAGTAACACCAGCAAAGGCAGGCTACGGAACAGCCAGATATAGACTGCGGCAGCCTGGCTAACCCAGCGGCGGGGAGACTGGCGGGCAAAGGCCAGACCCAGCCCCAGAACTACTCCGCCAACCCAGGTCAGCAAACTTAATTGCACAACCAGCCAACTGGCATGCCAGAAATCGGCAAAGGTGAATAAACTGAACAGATAATGCCAGTCAAACTGCATAATGCTCTCTCCCGAACCGGTAAGTAGTTACAGCGTGCCAGCCAGCGCTTTGTTGATCTCTTCGGCACTGGGCATTTGTACGTTGTATTTCTTCAGTAACGTTGCGTATTCGCCATTTTTCACCACATCCCCAAATGCTTTTTGCAACTGGTCGCGCAGAGCTGTGTTGTTTTTGTTTACGGCCAGGCCAACTACTACCGGGTACAACACGCTGTCAGAACTGATAACCAGGCGGTTACCGGTTTTTTCAACCGTCGCTTTGGCGACAGCGGCATCTTCGTACTGAACGTCAATGGCGCCAGAAAGCAGAGCCTGAGTTGTTTCGGGTGAGGAAGGAAATTCCTTCACATCGATAGCGCCGAGCCCTTTCACCTGGCAATAATCCGCGGAAACTTTTTGCAATTTAGGGATCCATGCACCGCCTTTAATGGATCCGACTTTTTTCCCGCAGAGATCCTGCGGCTGTTTGGGCTGCCATGTACTGCCCTGTTTCACCATCAGTGAGCCACCCGTTTTCATGTAGGGGATAAAATCCACCTGCTGTGCTCGTTCGGGGGTGACATATAGCGTTGATGCAATGACATCAAATTTTTGGCTTTTCAGGCCCATTATCAGGCTGGCGAAACGGGTGTCTTTAACCTTAGGTTTCAGATGCATATCGTTGCCGATCAACTGCATAAACTCAGCATCAAAACCGGCAGGCTGGTTGTTGTTCATAAAGTTATAAGGTGGGTAAGTTAAGTCGGAACCGATAGTAAGGTTGCCCGGCTGTAACGTGCCGTTCGCCAGAGCTGGCAATGACGCCAGAATGGTTGTGGCACTGCCCAGTAATGCGATGACTTTTTTCATGTCGAACCCCTGATGATATTGTTCAACAATGATTAAGCATTAAACGTGCCAATTTTAATTTAGATGTAAATATACAGCGTTGCAGCAGGCATGGGGAAAACGGGCTGGATCAAAACGGGGCTTATGTTTGCGGATGGTGCGTTAAATGCACCAGAGCAGGGCGAAAAGTACGCTGGAATGCCAACCGATGAAAAATGAACACAAGTGCCCACTGGTCGTGGATACAGGGCAATGACAACCGTTTTCTTCGGTGATAACTGAATAAGATATGGCGATATTTTAATTGCCGGGCTGTTGGTCTGTAATAAAGAATAAACACATAACCCCCACTAATATTAGCCCCTGCGAATAAGAGCTCTCTTATTGTGCGGGTAACAGTAAGGTTCAGGAGAACTGATGAAAATTGCCCGTTTTGCCGAACGTACTCAGTTAAGCCCATACACCCTGCGTTATTACGAAACCTTAGGGTTGCTGCGTATTGCACGCGATACCAGTGGGCACCGGCAGTTTAAGGAGAAAGATATTGAATGGGTCAAATTCATTACCCGCCTGAAAGAGACCGGTATGCCTCTGGCACAAATTTGCGCCTATGCCATGTTACGGGAAAAAGGCGCCGCAACGCTTTTGCAACGGCGGCAAATGCTGGCGGAACACCAGGCGGTATTGCAGGCGCATATTGCTCAGGCTCAGGCGCATCTGCAGGCACTGGACAGCAAAATTGCTTTTTATGATGAGGCATTGCGGGAACAAGTGGCGCATCAGAGTGATCCGGCGTGATTACCTTTGGGTAACATTGGCCTGTTTGTGGTTGGTAATATCCCCTTGACTTAGAGTGTGCTCTAACTTTTAGCCTGTTACCTGAACTGACTAACCGGAGGTAACACATGCAACAGTCACGCTATGAAAGAGGGTTAACAAAGCTTGCTGAGATTGATGGCGAAGCAGGCGAAAATGTGGTCAATGGGCTGGCGGATATCTGCCCTGATCTTGGCCGCTATATTGTGGAATTTGGCTTTGGTGATATTTATTCCCGCCCGCAACTTAATCTTAAATCACGGGAAATCGCAACGGTTGCGGCGCTGACTGCGATGGGCCACTGCGAGCCTCAACTGGCGGTGCATATTCAGGGAGCACTGAATGTGGGTTGCAGCCGTGAAGAGATTACAGAAGTGATGCTACAAATGGCGCTGTACGCAGGGTTCCCTGCGGTGCTGAAAGCAGTTTCCGTCGCGCGTGGCGTATTTGCACAGGCAGACCGTGTAGCTCATGGGTAACCGTAACAATGCGCCAAATTTCTGGCGCATTTCCCTGCCTGCTGCCAGCGGTGTTTCTCATTGGCACAAATTGCTTACCACTGTTTCTTGAATCTTTTCGTGGTTTAAACGAGAATGAACGTTCTCATCTGTGGGTTGTGATCCTCTCAACTCCTGCAATCACGGGAAATTTATGACTACGGACCGCATAAGCCGCCAGGACGCCAGGCGCAACGCGATTATTCAGGCCGCCCGGGCATGCTTTCGGGATAAAGGGCTGCATGGCACTTCTATGGCGGATATTGCACGGGAAGCACAGCTTGGGCCGGGCCAAATCTACCGCTGTTTTCAGAATAAAGACGCCATTGTGGAAGCCATTATCAAGGTGATTATTAGTGCCAGGGTGGAACATATGCTGGCCGTTAATCATGATTTAGTGCGCAAGGCAGATGAGTTTACCCGGAGCCTGGCCGGTATTGCCGCATTTGACAGCCGCGATGATGCATTGCTGCTGGAAATCAGTGCTGAAGCAACCCGTAACCCACGCATTGCTCAACTGGTGGTTGAGGCTGACCTGAATTTATTTGAACAAGGGTGCGCCATGCTGAAAGCGCGCTACCCGCATCTGGATACTATTCAGGTTAACGCGCTGAGTGAAGTGATGGCGGTGCTCACTGAAGGCACACTGCTGCGTCGCCATGTTCGCCCGCACCGGCCAATTGATGCGCAATGTTTGCAAAGTAATTACCTTGCCATATTGCACACCCTGTTTCCGGATACTCAGAGCAATAATACCAGGAAAAAGGACTAAACCATGTCAATACAACAACGCACGCTGTATGCCCTGATACTAGGGATGCTGGCCGCGTTGGGGCCACTGTGCACCGATTTTTATCTACCTGCGTTGCCGGATATTACGGCCCATTTACAGGTATCCACTTCTGCGACGCAACTGACCCTCACCGCATCTCTGGTTGGCCTGGGGTTGGGGCAACTGGTTTTCGGCCCGTTAAGTGACCGAATGGGGCGCAAAGTACCACTGCTGGCTTCTCTGGTTATTTTTATTCTGGCTTCAATTGGCTGCGCGGTAGCAACCAGTATGTCTGGTTTAATGGCGGCGCGTTTTATCCAGGGGCTGGCCGGGGCTGGTGGCGCGGTGTTATCCCGGGCCATTGCGCGTGACTGTTACGCCGGGCCAGAGCTGACGCAGTTTTTTGCCTTACTGATGGCAATTAACGGTGTGGCACCAATAGCCGCACCGGTATTAGGTGGGTTGCAACTGGCGCTGACTGGCTGGCAGGGGCTGTTTATTACTCTGGCGCTGGTGGGGATTGTGATGCTGGTTGTTGTGTCCACCAAATTAGCCGAAAGTTACCCACCACAACGGCGGCAAAAACAGCAAAGTAATATGGCGGCATCATTTATTGCAGTGATGCGGGACCAGCGCTTCATGGGGTTGTGCCTGGTGCAGGGGTTTATGCTGGCCGGGTTATTTGCTTACATTGGTGCCTCATCTTATGTTTTTCAGTCTCACTGGCAACTGACGCCACAGCAGTATAGCTACCTGTTTGCTTTGAATGGTGCCGGGCTTATTGTGTTTTCCCTTGGCACAGTGAAACTCTCGGCCCGTTGGGGAGAAAAGCCGGTTCTGGTTGGCGCTCTGGTTCTGTCGGTCATTGCTGCGGTGGTACTGTTGCTGTGCGGTGTAGTAAGGGCACCCCTGGCTGCGGTTGTTCCTGTATTGTTCATCGCCGTATCCATAAACAGTGCCGTTTGTACCCTGGCCGGAGCCATGGCGATGCAAGCGCAAGGTCAACATTCAGGCACTGCATCTGCTTTTTTAGGTACCTTAATGTTTATGATGGGTGGCGTGAGCGCACCTTTAACCGGTATTGGCGGCACGTCTTTTATCTCTATGGGGGTAGTGCTGGGCGGGAGCTATTTGTTAGCGCTTCTGAGTTATGTACTGATAGCCCGCAAAGCATAAAGGCGAATCTGTGCAACGTGCCGGGTGTTTTTACCGGGTAAAACAAACCCACATTGTTATAACCTATAATCCTTAGTATTATAGCTTGCGTAGTCTGGAGAGGGATACCCTGACAACACGCAAGGAATCCGCCATGGAGATTTATGTTTTAAAGGTGTTCGATAAGAACACCAGAGGTGGCAGCATTAGTGATGCAGATTTATGTAGTGCAGCAAATGAAATTATGAAAGGCCTTTTTGAAGGTGACCTGGGCGGTGGGATTATCAAAAAACGTATCCCTCTGCCAGGAAAGGGGAAAAGTTATGGAGCCCGTGCAATTATTGCCTTTCAAACCGGGCGGAATTTCTTCTTTATTAATGGTTACCTGAAGTCGAATATCAGTAACAGAGGTAAAGAGATTCCTGATGATGCCCTTAAAGGCTATCGTAAATTCGCTGCTGATCTTCAGAATATGACGCAAGAACAAATTGCGGCACAGATTAAAAATAGCACGATGAGAGAGGTTAAATGTAATGGTTGACCATCTGAAAGATTTGCAGGAAATGGCTCACGATATGCTTCCTCATGGTGGGATTTCTGAAGACACTGTCGGTTACATTGATTCGCGTGTGAGATTACGTGAATTCCGCGAACGTTTACCTGTGATTACTGAAATGAATGGTGATGCAATTCGTACGCTGCGTAGCCGCTACCACCTGAGCCAGGCAATGCTGGCTGAACTTGTGAATATGTCTGTTGTGACTGTCTCCAAATGGGAACGTGGTGAAAAAAAACCGAATGGGGCAGCGTTACGTGTCCTTAATGTTCTTTCTGTAAAAGGGCCGGGTGTTTTTACCGGGTAATGTGGCCTGCCGTCAGTTGCAATTGTGGCGGGTTTTACCGTTCCAGCGTACGAACAACAATGTAATGCATTAAACAAGAAGGAAACCCTCAGGGTTTCCTTCTGTGCATTCAGAAACGGATAAGTGCCAACTTAGCGTGGTTGTACTGGCAGTTTGTTATCACCGTTACTGTTCTGTCCCGGTTTCGTATTCTGCCCGCCATTCTGGCCGGGTTTCATATTGTGACTACCAGTCTGCCCCGGTTTCATATTTTGTCCGCCATTCTGGCCGGGTTTGCCTTGCGAACCCTTGTGGTTGTCTTTGTGATTGCTGTTGTGATTACCGTTATGGTTGCTCTGGTGCTGGTCTTTATGAGAACCATTATTCTGGTTATGGCCTTTTTTGTGCAGCATCTGTTGGTTGTTTTGCTCTTGCTGCGGTTGTGGCGCTGCCTGAGCAATGGGAGCAGCGGCAAAGGCCAGTAAAGCAGAAAGTGCGACTAATTTGTTCATGTCATCCTCAGACTGGTATTCAATGGTCTCCCGGTAGCGGGATTTCATCGGGTTCTTCGTTACGTGAGGCAGGGTTTTTCTCTGCCTCGTTATTAACTGAGGTATATAAGGGACAATTGTGAACAAAGTATGGAGCTGTTTTTAATTCAGATTGTTCTCGGTGGTAATGTAAAGATATGTTAGTGGGAATGAAATGTGTTTTATTCTCAGTTAGCCCTGCTTAATTAATGAATAAATCATACTTTTGTTGGATTGTTTTAATTATTAAAAATTATTCCTTTTGGCTGAATATTTTTTTATTAGTGATAATTTTATTAACATTTTTGTTTTTGTGCTTTTAATAAATGCAGTTAAAACAGTGTGTTAATTGATATTCTTTCTGTGCTTTCAGTGTGAGTGAAGTGATAAAAATATTAATTAAAAATGTAATTGTGCCGATATTACATGCAGGTGTTGCGCACCAGACACGGAATTGATGCAACGGCATCAGGTTGTGTTCCTGTTTCTCATCTCAGCACTCGTTTTGTTATCAGTTCAATACTTCCGGGGGTTATATGCACTTTATTCGCAACCTTAAAATTAAGGTTATGATGTTATCTATCCTTATCCTGTTCACTCTGCTGTGGAGTGGCGTGTCTTTTTTCTCTCTGCATGCTTTGGGCAGCCTGAAAGAAGAAGTCGCGCTCACCAATGTTCAGCAGGTGAATGGCGATATCATTAATGGTGCCAGTGCGCGTTACTACCAGGTTAAACTGGCTATGGACCGTGCAATGGTTGCACAAAAAAATGGGGATACAGCCAGTTACCAGCAGTTAGTGGATGGGATTGGTAAAGACATCGATTTCCTGCAGGGTGGGCTTAATCAGTTCAAAGTGACAGACCATGCCAATATCAGCAGCACGTCGATTGATAATATTTACAACAGCTCACTGAGACTGTTTAACCAGGCAATTAAACCGATGTTCGACACGGTGAAAGCAAATAACCTGGAAGCATTTACTCAACTGACAAGTGATAAATATAACCCGTTACGCACCAATTTCACCGACGCCATTCTCGCCTATAACCAGGAAATTCAGGATCTTAAAACGGCAGCCAATGGCCGTATTAATAATTGGGTTTCTGTGGCGCGTACCACCATTATTATCACCATGGTTATTGGTCTGGTGATCCTGGTGCTGAGTGAACGTTACTTATCCGTGTTCCTTGGCCGCCCACTGGAGTGGGTAAAACAACATTTGCAGGTGTTATCACAAGGCCATCTGGATAAATCCACACAGCCACTGGGTAATAACGAAGTGGGCCAGTTAATTCCTTTTCTGGAAACCATGCAGCAAAACTGGGTGAAAACCGTTTCACAAATTCGTGGCAGTGCCAGCGAGATTTACCACGGCTCCAGTGAAATTGCCGCAGGTAACGTTGATTTGTCGTCACGTACGGAAGAGCAGGCAGCAGCACTGACTGAAACGGCAGCCAGCATGGAACAGTTGAGCGCCGTAGTAAAACAGAACGCCGATAACGCAGCACAGGCCAGTACGCTGGCACAAACAGCATCCAAAGCGGCGAATGAAGGCGGTGAAGTGGTGCAGGGTGTTATCAGTAGTATGAAAAATATCACCAGCAGCTCGCAGAAAATCGCCGATATCATCAACGTTATCGACAGTATTGCATTCCAGACCAACATTCTGGCGCTTAACGCAGCGGTTGAAGCTGCTCGTGCTGGTGAACAAGGGCGCGGGTTTGCGGTAGTAGCCAGTGAAGTACGTAACCTGGCTCAGCGCAGTGCGGGTGCGGCAAAAGAGATCAAAACCCTGATTGATGAATCAGTCAGCAATGTTAACACCGGTTATGAGCAGGTCTCCCTGGCAAACACCACGATGGATAACATCCTGAAATCTGTCTCCAGTGTAACCAGCATTATGTCGGAGATTGCATCAGCATCTGTGGAACAGAGCAAAGGTATTTCCCAGGTGGGAAGCGCGATTTCTCAGATGGATACCGTAACGCAGCAGAACGCGTCGTTGGTGGAAGAGTCTTCCGGTACTTCGGCATCCCTGGAAGAGCAGGCTCACCGGT
This sequence comes from Mangrovibacter plantisponsor, assembly GCF_003182475.1. GTDB lineage: Bacteria > Pseudomonadota > Gammaproteobacteria > Enterobacterales > Enterobacteriaceae > Mangrovibacter > Mangrovibacter plantisponsor. Next base: position 52,252 of record NZ_QGTS01000021.1, on the reverse strand, counting down.
TGACTGAAATTGTTTCGGTGTTCCGCCTGCCGGGTGATGCGAGTGGTAATCAGGCGAAACCAGCAGCGCGTAAAGGACTGTCTTCGGCGAAAAAAGGCCAACTGGCGCTGGCGGGTGGTGGTCACAAAGAGAATGACTGGGAGTCGTTCTGAGTTTATTGCTACATGACTATATTAAACGGGGGCTTCAGGCCCCCGTTGAGTCTGATGACAAACCTCATGTTCGCACAGAACGAGAGGATGTCACCCAATAAAAAAACAGGAAAATCAAGTCATTGATTTTCGCCTGCTAACTAAAAAGAAGGAAAAACCACGCTTTTTCCTTCTTTTTCATCAATCTGAACGGGGGCTTCAGGCCCCCGTTACTACTCACATTATTCTCCTTGAACCAGCCGTTCTCCGCTTGCTTTATCAAACAAATGCAGTTTGTCGCTTTTCGCCACTAACGCCAGCGTTTGCCCGGGCCCGGTTTCAGGCCGCCCCGTTACCTGAACGTGAATGGCAAACCCTTGCCAGTCCAGATGCAGCAATGTGGATTCCCCGGTGACTTCCATAATATTCACCTGAGCGCTGCTGCCTTGTGGCGCGATAACAATATCTTGTGGGCGTAGCCCGGCGATGACCGGTTGGTCGCCCTGTATGCGTGCGGCTTCGTGCCAGTGAGCAGGCAGCGGTATCCAGAGTTCACCACACTGCACGCCTGGCTCGCCCGGGCGAAGCTGAATAGTGCCTTCCAGCAGGTTCATTGGCGGTGAACCAATAAAGCGGGCCACAAAAGTGTTGCGTGGCTGGTCGTAGATAGTTAACGGGCTGCCTTGCTGAACAATGACACCGTCACGCATCACCACAATTTGGTCGGCCAGTGTCATGGCCTCAACCTGATCGTGGGTGACATAAATCATGGTGGTTTTAAAACGCTGATGGAGGGATTTTATTTCCGCACGCAGTTCCATACGTAGCTGGGCATCGAGGTTGGACAGTGGCTCGTCGAACAAAAATACCTGAGGGTTACGCACCATAGCGCGGCCCATCGCCACACGCTGGCGCTGCCCGCCGGACAAGGCCCGTGGGTAGCGGCTGAGCAATTTATCAATACCCAGCATGGTGGCTATTTGGGTGATTTTGCTCTTTTGCGTGGTTTTATCCACCTTTTTAACCTGCATATGAAAAGCAAGGTTTTCAGCGACAGTCAGGTGGGGATAGAGCGCGTAGCTTTGAAACACCATAGCGATATCCCGGTCGGCCGGGTCAAGGTCGTTAATCTGTTTTTGGTTCATTAAAATCGCCCCGTCAGAGGCGCTTTCCAGACCCGCGAGCAGCCGCAGCAGGGTGGATTTACCACATCCGGAAGGGCCTACCAGCACGGTGAAGCTGCCATCAGGAATGGTCAGGTCCAGTGGGTGCAAAACAGTTTGCTTCCCGTAACGCTTGGCAACTTTTACCAGTTCAACCCCGGCCATGTGACATCTCCTCTATATGGTGTTGTAACGCCTGCCAGTCAGGGTAACTGCGTGGTGAACTACTGATGGCATGGGCGGCAACGGCATTTCCCCAGTACAACGCTTCTTCGGGGGGCTGTGCCTGGCAAAGTGCGGCCAGAAAACCGGCATTAAAACTGTCTCCGGCGCCAATGGTGTCAATAACGCAGACTGGCTGGCACGGAGCGTGCTGTTTGTGCTGTGTGGTCCATAACCGGGCGCCATCCGGGCCGCATTTCGCCACACATCCCCCCCGGCCGTTGAGTTGCCGGGCAAGTTCCGCTCCGGCGTCATCCAGGTTTTCCAGCCCGCTCAGCCCCAGGGTCTCCACCTCGTTGAGCAATAACCAGTCGCAGTCGGGTAACCAGGTATATACGCCAGCGCGCAATGCTGGTGTCCAGCCGGAGGGCGGCCAGCCGGTATCCACCGCGATGCGGTAACCGCGCTTGCGCAGCGCGGGCAGCAGGGTGGAGTACTGGCTGAACAGTGTGCTGCATAAAAAAGTGCCGCACAGCAGGACAATATCCCCGGGGATGGCTTGTTCCGGCAGTTGTTGCAGAATGTCGTCGGCGCTGAGACGGGTAATATGGCCGTAATTGCTGAGAAAAGACCGTTCTTTGTCCGGGTGTGTTACGCCCACGGTGAAAGACGTTTCGCAGGCATAACGCGGCCACCCGGCAGCGCTTTGTGGAAAGTACCCGGCGAGCCACGGCGTGAAGGCATCATTGCCCTGGCAGGAAATAGCCCGGTGGGGAATCTCCATTGCGGCGAGAGCCAGTGCACAGTTCCCGGCTGAACCACCAGGGCGCAGCGCGCTGTGCTCCAGCATGGCTTCTGTGCCAGGTAAGGGCCACTGCGCCAGGGTGCCCATAATAATATCGACATTGATATTGCCCGCGACATACAGCACAGGCGTGGTTAAATTGTGCATAGTTATCCTTTACTTCCACCGCTGGCAAGCCCGCCAACCAGCGTTTTTTGCAGCCAGATAGCAATAAACAGGGGCGGAACGGATGCCAGAATGCCGACTGCCGCTATCAGGCCATCATCGGTTGCGCGCCCGGCGGTAAAACCGGCAATCGTTACGGGCAGTGTTTGTGCGGCGATATTGCTGGTAAACAGCAGTGAGTAGAAAAATTCATCCCAGGCCAGTAGCCAGCCAAACAGTGCTGAAGCACCCAGCATCGGTTTCGCCAGTGGCAGTGTGATGCGCAACAGAACCTGCCAAAACCGCAAACCATCAAGCCGGGCCGCCTGTTCAATATCGCGGGGCAGGGTATCGAACTGGTTTTTGAGCATCCAGGTGAGAAAGGGCAGGATCAGCGAGCAATAAACCAGAACCAGGCCCGTGCGGGTATTCAGCAGCCCGAGTTGTTCAAGAATAAAATAGAGCGGCAGTACAAAGGCAACGGGAGGCACCATGTAAATGCCCAGCCCGGCATACAACCACCCATCACGGCCTGGGTAGCGGGAAAAGCTGAATGCGGCCGGAACCGCAAGCACCAGCGACACCAGTGTGGCGCCACAGGCAACCAGAATGCTGTTTAACAGCGCGTGCAAAAAGAGTGCTCCCGGCTTACCAGGCTCCAGTGAAACCAGGCTTGCATAGCGGCTGAAATCCCACTGGCGTGGTAACCATTCAAGCGGGATACGGGTGAGGTCGGCGGTAGAGCTGACACTCATTAAAAATAGCCACGCCATCGGGCCCAGAATAGACAATGCCACGACCAGGGCTGCCAGGTAACGCAGAATAGTGCGAATTTTACGCTTCATGGGCAGTACTCCGACGGCGTTGGCGCAACAGCATCAGCAGGTAAATGGCAATCAATACAGCACACATCAGCGCCATCAGAATGGCGTAAGCCGCGCCGCTGCCTGCCCGCATATAGCTGAACGACTCCTGGTAAACGAAAAAGCTCAGGGTTTTGGTGCTGTCCATCGGGCCACCACGCGTCATAACGTAGATGATGTCGAAAACTTTGAAGGCATCAATGGTGCGCAGAACCAAAGCCACGCCCAGCGGGGCGACAATGGCCGGAAAGGTGATGGCGCGAAAACGCCGCCACGCACTGGCGCCATCAAGCCTTGCGGCTTCGTACAGGTCTTCCGGTATGGATTGCAGCGCCGCGAGCACCAGCAATGTCACCAGTGGGTAGTTTTTCCAGATATCGGCAAACATCACACTGTTCAGTGCGGCGTCGGTTGAGCCAAGCCAGGAACGATAACTGTCCAGAATACCCAGTTGAGTGAGCAGGGCATTGATGCTGCCGTAATCCGGGTTAAAGTTCAGCCGCCACATCATGGCATTAACAATGGTGGGAAGCGCCCATGGCAGGATCACCAACACCCGTAGAATGTTGCGCCCGACGAACTTTTGGTTAAGCAGTAGTGCGACTAATACGCCCAGTACGCCCTCAATCGCCACAGAAACAATGGTGAAGTAGAGCGTACGGCCAAATGCATCCCGGAAATCCGGGTCAGTCAGGGCGTATAAGTAGTTATCCAGCCCAATATAGTTTGGGCTGGTCCCGGTGCTGATAAGCGCTGCATCGGTAAAACTTAACCACAGGGTACGCAGCAACGGCCAGGCTGTCAGCAACAGCATCATGATAACCATGGGTGCTAACAGCACCCATGCCTGACGGTGTTCGCGTTGTTGCAAATTCAGCATCACGCTTCCTTAACGCAGTCGTGCCGCGCTTTTATCTACAGCTTTCATGGCGTCTTGTGGTGTGGCTTTGCCTTGTAATACCGCCTGGAGGTGTTGCTGCAGGGTATTAGACAGGCGTGAATAGTCTGCTGTTTCCGGGCGGGAAAGCATGACATTCAACGAAGTATTCGCGGCTTTAATCAGGCTCTCCTGGCCCTGGGCGACCGCCGGGTCGGTATAAGATGCTTTCCAGATGGGCAGGCTCAGTTTGGCGTATTTAGCCTGTACCGGTTGTGAAGTGATATAGCTGATAAACTGCCATGCCTGTTCCGGATGCTGGCTACCCTGAGTGATACCTAAGCCCATCGAGCCATTTACCGCACCGGCTTTGCCTGGCGCATCGCCCGGGGCTGGCATAATCGCGACATCACCCGCCACTTTGCTCTGTTTCGGGTCATTGGCCATGTTGTACATGTAGGTCCAGTTCAGGGCGAAGGCGGCATCACCATTAGAGAAGGCTTTACGCACATCTTCTTCAAGGTATTCACGTGAAGCCGGGTTAGTCAGGCCTTCATCCAGCGAGCTTTTCATCAGTTTCAGCGCAGCGAGCGAGGCCGGGGAACTGAAATCCAGTTTGTCGTTGTGATAGAAGCTGCCGCCAAAACCTGATACCAGCGTGGTGTAATCGCACACCAGAGCCTCAGATTGCGACCAGCTCCAGACCAGCGGGTATTTCACAATGCCTTTATCTTTAATGATTTTGGCATCGTCCATCACCTGCTGCCAGGTGGCTGGCGGCTGGGTTATCCCGGCTTTACTGAGCATGGCTTTGTTGTAGTAGAGATATTTGGTATCCAGAATCCACGGCATGCCCAGCGTTTTCCCTTTATAAACCACGGTGTTCATGGCACCCGGGAAAATCTTTTCACGTTCAGCGTCGGGAATGCGTGCACTGACATCCTGCAGCAGGTTAAAGCGGGTAAACTCAGCCGGCCAGATAGCATCAAACAGCACTACATCGTAGCCGTTGGTGCCTGCGCCCCGGGCTGCGACGATTTTGTCATGCAGCGCTTCATAAGGCACAAACTCCAGGTTGACGTGAATGTCCGGGTGCTGTTTTTGGAAATCACTGGTCATGGCACGAATATCGTTTTCGCTGTAGGCCGCCTGGGTCATAAACAAGGCGTTGATTTGTGTGGCGGCCGTGGCGCTGGTACAAACTGCCAGCATTGCCAGCAGGCTGAGACGCAAGCGGTGTGTATTGTGGTGACGCATGGTGTTCTCCCCCAGCCCTGTTCCCCGGGTGGCTTTTTTTGCTGTGTGCAACCGGGTGACAAGGCGTAAAACCGTTTATGATTTATTAAATCAATTTGATTGATTTAATCAGGATGACAAAAAGGTCCGGCTGACTTCGCCTTCACTGATTAAGCTTTAAGCAAACTTTATGCCAGCCAGTGAACAGGGCACAAAGCTTGCTTAACCGTTGCTATCCGCCAGGGGGCAGAAGATACTGCCCGCAGGGGCACCAGGAAAGGAACAGATGAAAACCTCAGGAACCAACCTTGAACACGCGCGCGCACACAACCGGCGAGTGGTTATTGAAACTATTCGGCTGCACGGTGAGCTGACTCGGGCAGAGCTGGCGCGGCTTACCGCGCTGACACCGCAAACCGTGTCAAACATTGTGGCGGAACTACAACAGGCAGAAATTTTACTCAGCCATGCGCCACGCAAAGTGACCGGGCGTGGTCAACCAGCGGTTCCGGTCAGCCTGAACCCGGCCAGCGCCTGGTCAGTTGGGATCCATCTGGATCACCAGACTTTAATTATTGTGCTGGTGGACCTGGCCGGTGAAGTTCATTTTCGCCGCCTTATTATGGTGCAAAAGCCCCAGCCCGATGCCACATTTGCGCGCATTATGGCGGTTATTGATGAGATAAAAGCGTTACCGGAGCTGGACTGGCAAAAAGTGCTGGGTGCCGGGGTGGTAATGCCCGGGCCATTTGGTGTGGAAGGGATTTCTTCTGCCGGGCCGACAACATTGAATGGCTGGCAGCACGTTGATGTTGCCGCCACGCTCTCTGAACTGACTGGCCTGCCTGTGACGCTGGAGAATGATGCCACGGTTGCGGCAATCGGTGAGCGTTTTCATGGCGTGGCCCGCCAGCTCAGTTCATTTATCTACTTGTATATTGGTACTGGCCTGGGAGCCGGTATTTTTACTGATGGCCATATTTACTCGGGCCATGCGCATAATGCGGGGGAAGTAGGGCACATAGTGGTTCAGCCCGGTGGTAAGGCCTGTTATTGCGGGAACCATGGCTGCCTTGAGCGTTATGTCTCTTTACAAGCAGCGTATGAATTTTGCGGCCTTGACCCTTACCAGGCGCTGCCCGATGACTTGCTGGCTGTAGATGGCGCGCTGTTTGACCGCTGGGTAGAGACAGCGCTGCCACCTCTGCGCCAGGCGATTAATATGCTGGAGTGTATTTTTGATGCGCAGACCGTGGTAGTGGGCGGCATGATGCCAGCGCTATTGCTGGAGAAAGTGCTGGCGCGCCTGCCACCGTTTTACCAGTCGGTACGCGGGCGCTACCTGGATGGCATGCGGGTGAAAATGGGGATGTCGGGCATGGACACCGCAGCACTTGGGGCGGCAGCCCTGCCAATTTTTGACGAGTTTAACCCACAATTTCAGGTGCTGATGAAGTAGCTGCAGGCAGGTTCAGGCACGTGGGGAGAACGCCAGGGAAGAAGCCATGGGCAGGTGTTTCTGCCCCGGCACTGAACGTGTCAGACTTTGAGCATTTTCACTGTTGCATCAATGTCTATTTCATCTTCGGTGAAGATTAACGTGGTCCCCTGGAAAGTGGTGATCGCCAGTTTTTTCACTGAGCGCATCTCACCAGTTTTTTGTGCCGATTTCGGCCTGATGCTGTTCATCAGTATGCCGACAGACAACACTGCGTTTTCTTTATCAATCCGGGTGTCGGCAGGCTCTTCTTCACTGTAAACCAGGTAAGACTTAATCGACGTGAGTTTCACGCGCTCACCGGCGATATACAGGTGTTTGCTTTCTGGTGCCACTTTCACCGCAAAGGCTGATAACCCTTTGTTATTGGTGCCTGGCTCAAAGGTTACCGCCGCATCTTTCTTAATCAGTTCAGGGTTGGAAACCTTGATGACATGAAAATAGCGGTTATCGCCGTTTTCATCTTTGATAAACCCAAAACCTTTGTCCTGGAACCAGGTTGTGATTGTTCCTTTCATGGTCATTACCGCTTACTTACTCGTTATTCACTCAATTTCGCAGCGCGCAGTGTAAAGCACAATGCCCGGGCAGACTACGTCTTTGGTTTAAGTCTGGCTGTTATCTTGCGTAAAGGCGAGGGTCAACAACAAATATTCGCGGGAGTTTTGGGCAGAACATCAAAAAACGGTGTCCAGTTCCCCGGAAGTACGGCAACAATCTGGCAGACCACAGCCCTGAATCTGCAAGGCTGTGGTTATTTAAAAAGCGAATATTCAGAACTGCCAGGTGACACTGACCGACATGTTACGTGGCTCACCATACACATAGTTGTTCATATACGTGTAGTATTTGCGGTCAAACAGGTTGCTGATATTCCCCTGAACAGAAACTTGTTTGGTCACCTGATAACGGGCAAACAGGTTTGCCAGCGGGTAGCTTCCCTGGTACACGCGTTTGGTTGTGCCATCTGGTGCGCTGACATCGTCGAATACTCTGTTTTGCCAGTTGACGCCGCCGCCCAGCGTAAGGGCAGGAAGCTCAGGAAGATTGTAGCTGGCGAACAGTTTGAAGCTGGTTTGGGGTTGATCCGGGTTATAACGGCCATCGGAATCCCTGGCCACATAACGCGTTGCGCCGAACGTCATTTGCAGGTTATCGGTAAGCGCCCCATTCAGTTCAAATTCCGCGCCCTTGCTGCGTGCGCCTTTCGTAGCAACATAAGCCTGTTCACTGCTGTTATTCACATAAGCGCCACTGACTTCCTGGCCGACATTGTTTTGTTCAATGCGGAAAATAGCCATGGTGGCAGTCAGGCGGCCATCAAGCCAGGCGGATTTCAGCCCGGTTTCGTAACTTTTCCCGGTAACCGGGGCCAGGTAGTGGCCACTGGTGTCACGGTAAGTTTGCGGCTGAAAAATCGAGGTATAGCTGGCGTAAGCAGACCAGGTGTCGTTAATGTCATACACCACACCGGCATAAGGCGTGGTGTTGTTCTTTTTCATATCACCACTACTGCCAATAGTGCTGTACTGGGTGTAGCGGGCCCCTACAATCAGCGATAACGGGTCGGCCAGTGAAAAACGTGCTGCGGTATAAGCGGATTTCTGCCGCACGACATCATTAGCGTTTGCATACCAGTCGCTCCAGTTCGGTTCTGCGATGTTGCCATTCCAGCTATTATTGAAAATACCGATGTCGCCGGTTGCAATGTCATAAGCGTCTTCATCGGTAACCCCATCCCGGCTGTAGGTGGAATTATGCTGGCGGCTATACGTGAGGCCTGCCATTAGCTGGTGTTGCCGCCCGAACAGTTCGAATGGGCCACTGGCATAACCATCCACAGACGTTTGTTCTCGTTTGCCCCGGTCCATACTGCCAAAACCATCGGCACCTTCCCCGGTTTGCTCATTTGGAGTGGAGAGGTAACCCACATACAGCAATTTATCACTGAAGGTATTTTCAGCATGGGTGCCATTCAGGCGGAAGGACCACCCGTTATCAAAGTTATGTGTCAGGTCGGCATAAACTTTACGAACGGTGGTGTGGTAATACGTCCAGTCTGCTGAAGAGTTCAGGCTGCGCCGGTAGTGGGTCAATGAGCTGTTGCTGTAGAAAACGGGGTTGCCACCCCAGGTAGGATCCCGGGTGTCTGCATCCTGGTAATCCCAGGCCAGAGACAGCGTGGTACTGTCATTCAGGTCTGCGTCGAGTACACCATATAAAAACTTGGTGTTTTTATGGTAGCGATCCAGCCAGCTGTCCTGATCCTGATACCCCGCAATAACACGGCCACGAATCGTTCCGGAATCATTTAATGGTGTGCTGATATCAGCCACATAACGTTGTTTATTCCAACTGCCATAGCTGGCGGTGAGGTTACCGGTGAATGTTTTACTGTCGGCATGTTTACGTACCATGTTGACTGAAGCCGCCGGGCTGCCAGCCCCGGTCATCAGCCCGGTTGCCCCGCGCACCACTTCAATGCGGTCATAAATAGCGGTATCGGATGCGGCATCACCAAAATTCCAGGCATCACCCATGCTGGTGGGAATGCCATCGTAGGTGAAATTCGTGATTTGGAAACCCCGGGAGTAGTAATAAGAGCGCTCGCTGTCATCCTGTTGAACTGAGATACCTGTGGTATTGCCCAGAACGTCATTAACTGTTTGCAACTGCTGGTCCTGCATGCGCTGCTGAGTCACCACACTGAGCGACTGCGGAACGTCTCGCGGAGTCAGTAGCAGTTTGGTGCCAGCCCGCGTAGTTTTAACCTGGTAATCTTTGCTTTCCTGGGAAGCTGTGTCTTTCTTCGTTGTAGCATTCACCACCATGGTTTGTTCGTTGCTGGTTGTGTCGGTTGTGGTGCCATCGGCCGCAATAGCCTGAGTTGGGCTGACCAGTGTATGAATTGCCAGTGCGAGAAGAGAAAGCGTGTATCTGGGTTGAAGAACCGGTTTTCCCGGTTCCCTGTGATTAAAAGACATAATATCCCCGTCCAAAAAGCAAATTGCCACTGCGCAGCTTTTTGATTTGCTGCATCAGAGTAGGTGAGCACATAGCAGGCTCATTATGAGAAAATAAATGATAATCATTTTCTTTATTATTCGTAGAGATATTAATGATAAATATGTAATTCTTTGTATCGGAATAACGGGGAGGTTGAATGGCGTTGTTATTGGTTAACTATATAATTTAAAAAAGAAAATTTTATTTTTTCTGCCTGGCTGTAAGGTAAGAATGGTCTGTGGTTATTTGTCACTACACAGTGCCTGTCTGTTTTTCCGGATATTTGCTAATCGCTTTTTAACGCGTATGATTCTCATTCTCTTTTTTCCTGTGTTGCCTGGGGCCAAATAGTACCAGGCATTGATTAATGGAGCCTGGAATGAAATCGTTTTGCAGTTTGCCCAAAAGCGGTATTGCCACGCTGGTTGCCGCCACCCTTGCCCTTGCTGCCTGCCAGCATCAGCCTGAAAAAACTGCGGCTCCCACGCCCACAGTGGCTGCTAAGCCAGTAAACCTGCAAGTTGTTACTCAGCGCGAAGTGGGCGATGGCTTATATGAAATGGCTTATTCGCCAGTGGCTGATGCGTTATATGTTGCCAGTGCTCAGAGCTTTAAAAATGTTAATGGCGGCGTTATCTATCGCCTGAACCCGGTTACGCTTGCCACGGAAGGAGAAACACATACCGACCTGAAAAACTTTGGCATGGTGGCTGATAACGCAGGTGCTGTTTTCTATACCTCTAACTCCCTTGATGGCACTATTTCTAAAGTTGATGCCCGCAGCGGTAAGGTGTTGCAGCGGTTAAATTTAGGTGGGAAGAAAGACAAAGACGGCGATTTGCCGGGCGCGCGCGAATTGTTATTGCAGGGGCATAATTTGTACGTAAGCCGGGTGGCGGACCCGGGCTTTATTTCTATTGTGGATACACGCACTTTCAAACTGGCTGGCACTATTCAACATGCCGGGAAGTGGGTAACCGGTTTGCTTTACTCACCTTCAATGGGTGTTGTGTACGCAGCGAACGGCGATGGTGAGATTCTGGTGATTAACCCGCGAACCCACAAAATAGAGCACCGCTGGACAGCGGGCGATGGCAACAAATATCTCTTCCTGAATATGGCGGAAGACCCGGCTACCGGGCGTTTATTGGTAACCGATAATTCGCAGGGGAAAACCACGCTGGTTTTTGATGAGCATACTGGGCGGGTAATTAAACGTATTCCGGGTGATGCACTGGGGATTAAATTCAATACGCAGCGCAATGAAATCTACATTTCCCAACGTGAAACGAAGAAGGTATTGCAACTGGATGCCACAACTTATGCAGTGAAGCACAGTTGGTCATTCGATACCAATCCGAACAGCCTGTTGGTATCACCGGATGGCAACACCTTGTATGTTACGCTCAAACAACCGTTTAACCAGGATAACTCAACACCGGGTAAAGACAGCGTGGTGCGTATTGCGCTGAAGTAACAGGTGGTGTGGCTGATAAACTTGCACTGCCACCCTGAATGCACAGTGCTTATCAGATGCGCCGTAAAACCCCGTCCTTCAGGGCGGGGAGGATGTCAAGAACACAGAAATACCTGCGGAGCACCTTCTTTTGGATGTTCACCCACCAGGACCTCCGCGCCATACCAGCGGTTAATTATTGGTGCCTGAATAACAGCCTCTGGTTTCCCCTCTGCGACCAGCTTCCCCTGGTGCATCAACAACACCCTGCTGGCCCACAACGCAGCCAGGTTCAGGTCGTGAAGTACCGTGAAAACATGCAAGTTCGCCCCCGAAGTGAGGGTTTTCAGCAGGCGCATCAGGTGCTGCTGATGGCGTAGATCCAGGGCTGACGTCGGTTCATCAAGGAACAACCAGCCTTGTGGCGCACCATTATTCCACAGTTGTGCCAGGCAACGAGCCAGTTGCACACGCTGTTGTTCACCACCCGATAATGTGCCACACAGCCGGTTGGCAAACGTATCGCAACCGGTAAGCGCCAGCACTTGCTGCACTATGCTGTGTTCATGCAGTGGCCCCCATGGCGCGCGCCCCATCGCCACCACCGCTGCCACCGGCCAGTTTGCCAGCCCCCGGGTATGTTGCAACATAACTGCCCGCTGGCGGGAAAGCGCTTGTGCAGGCCAGCCAGAAAGCGGCTGGCCTGCTAACAGTAATTCTCCGTGTTCTGCCGGCAGATAACCGGTCAGCAGGCGCAATAGTGTCGATTTTCCCGCCCCGTTCGGGCCGATTAATGCCACGCGTTCCCCGGGCCTGAGTTCCAGTGAAATATCATCCACCAGCCAGCGTGCTTCCCGCTGTATGCGCAGGTTTTTCGCAATTAAGCTACCACTCACGGCCAATGCTCCTCTGGCGAAAAATAAGCCATAAAAACCAGGGGGCTCCCAGCAGGCTGGTAATCAGCCCAACCGGCATTTCCGCCGGAGCCACCAGTGTGCGGGCGGCCGTATCGGCAACCAGCAACAGCATTGCCCCGGCAAGGAGTGAACCCGGCACCAGAGCCCGGTGGTTCGGCCCCAGCCACATTCGTATCAAGTGCGGTATAACCAGGCCAATAAACCCAATAATGCCGCTGACAGCCACAGAGGCCGCCACTAATAACGCACTGGAAAGCAGAAGTATTCGTTGCAACTGCGGCACATTGACACCCAGGTAGTGGGCTTCTTCTTCTCCCAGTTGCAGTAAGTCCAGTTGGCGACGGGCCAGGCTGATAACAATGGCCGACGGCACAATAAATACGGCAGCTACGGTCAGACTTGCCCATTGTGCCTGCCCGAGACTGCCCATGCCCCACTGGGAAAGTTGGCGTAGTTGCGAGTCGCTGCTTACCCAGGACAACAGGCCGACTGCAGCGCCACACAGTGCATTAATGGCAAGCCCGACCAGCAGCAAACGCGACATCGCATTATCCTGAGCCTGGCTAAGGAGGAAAATGACCAGCATAACGGCCAGACTACCGATAAATGCTGCCACGACAGGCATCCATAGTGCTATCCAGGCAGGAACGGGCAGGGGTAAAACCAGCCAGCAGGCAACAGCGAGCGCGCTACCGCTGCTAATTCCCAACAACCCCGGGTCGGCCAGCGGGTTGCGAAACAACCCCTGCATCACGCAGCCAGAGGCGGCCAGTGCTGCACCAAGGAGTAAAGCCAGAAGCACTCGCGGAAGGCGCACGGTCAGCCATATTTGGCGCAGAGCCCCAGCGCCTGGTTGCCATAACTGCCTTAAGGGTAATGACATTGCACCCTGCGTGGTGGCAAACAGTGTCAGCCCCACCAGCAGCAATACCATTCCCCACAATGCCCAGGTCACAGCCCGTTGGTTCATGGGAGTTGCTCCGCTTTATGGCGCAACGCCAGCAGTGCCTGCGGGGTACGCAGGCTGAAACCGAGTAGTGCCATATCATCGACGAACAGCACTTGTTTATTGCGCCCTGCGGGGGTTTCCGCCAGACCCGGGAGTTTCCACAAACCGGCTTCACCCCCCAGGCTTTTCAGTCCATCAGCGGAAATAACAATTAAGTCTGGTTTGCTGGCAATAATCCCTTCCTGAGACAGACCGCGGTAGTGGGTGAAACCCTGCATAGAATTTTGCAGGCCAGCGGCACGAATGGCGCTGTCTGCCGCAGTTTCCTGCCCTGCGACCTGGGTTCCCATACCTCCGTGGCTCAGTAAAAACAGTACCCGTTTGTTTAGCTGAGTTGTGGGCAGCGCGGCAATTTCAGCAGCCAGATGCTGGCGTAATTTTTCGCCCGGAGCGGTTTTCCCCAGTGCGGCGGCTACCACGGCAATTTTCTGGTCGATAGCAGACAGTGTGTTATCGCCGGGAACAGTGACGACCCTGACATGGTTTTCCGCGACGGTATTCAAGACCGATGACGGTTGTGCCTGGCTTCCTGCCAGCACCAGCGTTGGGTGAAGTGACAAAATACCTTCGGTATTCAACTGCCGGACATAACCGACATCCGGCAGTTTGTTCGCCGCCTCAGGCCAGGTGCTGGTGGTATCTCGCCCAACCAGTTCAGCCTGCACACCCAGAGCCCAGGCTATTTCGGTAATGTCTCCACCCAGCGTAATCACCCGGGGAGTGGCAGATAACACCCAAAAAGGTACAACCATCAATAACAACAGATATTTTTTCATACCACAGTTCCTGCCTTGCACAGTGCGTCCACTTGCTCACGCCACAGCGCCTGTTCTGGTTCACCCTCACTGCGCTGACCATACAACTGCGCGATTTGTGTGCCATCTTCAGCAAACAGCTCCAGACTGGTGACATGCCCATCCGCGGTGGGTTTGCGCGTAACCCAGCTTTCTGCAATTGCGGCATTATCCAGGTGTAGCGTGAAGCGTTCATTGAAGATGTTGAACCAGCCTTTCATCGGTGCCAGCTTTTCGAGTTTCCCGGTGAAAATTTGTACGCACCCGCGGTTACCGACAAAAATCATAATTTCGTTCCCTTGCTGTAAAACGGTTTCCAGCAGAGCGGGCAGGGCAGTATTGCTGACCTGGCAGGCGAGATCATTTCCCACCAGACGAAAAGCCTGCTGGCGTGAAACCCGGTGTTTTTTCAGCAGGCCAAAGAACTGATGCACATCTGTGAGCGCACGCCATTCCTGGTCCACCGCCACGCCATCGGCTTGTTGTGCGTACTGTGCGGTTTCTGCTGCGCTGATGGTCAACGCCATGGGTTCCGGTGCTGTAAAACGGGCTACCAGTGCGCTCCATTCCACCATGCGGGTTTGTGCCGTGGCCCAGACTTTTAAAATGGCATCGCCCTGTGCATCAAAAAATTGAATACTCTGGCGTACCCCGTGCGGCCCCTGTTCACGCAGGAGGAAAACACTGGCCCAGTGGTTCAAAAACAGGCGTAAATCCAGAGCGCGTGGGTTAAGCACTAAACCGGCATGCTCACCGATACGCTGGTTGGTAAAACTGCCCAGTTGCTCGTGAACGGCCCAGGTATTGCGGCAAATACATTTTGTTTCACCAACGGTTTCCAGCGCTGCGATGATATCGGCGATTTCACCACACAGGCGCACGGCATCGTGCCCCACACGGGCACAGGCGAGTTCAGCTTCGCTGACAGACAGCGTACTGGCGATATCCCGGGCATATTTGCCCGGCTCATGGCTTTTTATTGCCTGATATTCCTGCCAGATGGCAGCGAAATCGGGTGTCAGTAATGCAGGCATATTTTTATTCTCTGTGTGAAAGTAAACCCCCCGGCAGCGATACCGGGGGGGCAGGATCCCCTGCGAATAAAGTTGAAATAATGGTGATGGAATTAGAAATCCACGTTCACGCCCAATTGCCAGGTACGCCCGGGCATCACGGCTAATGCTTTGTCGTAAGCATCCTGTGCGGTTGATTCCTCAATGGTTCTGCTGCTCAGGTAATCCCAGTATTTACGGTCTGTGATGTTATAGACCCCGCCACGGATTTTGACGTGCTCAGCCACTTTCCACCACGCGGTCCAGTCCAGCAGGCCATAACCCGGCACCCGCATATATTCGCTGCTGGCGCTGGTAATCGCTGAGCCGGTGTTGGTGTAAGACTCCCGGTTGGTGGCCGTTGCACGTTTGCCTTTCACAAAAGTGGCTGTAAGGGCTGTACCGTAACGTTTTGCCGGGTCGTCCCATGCCACACCAATCACTGCTTTCATTGGCGCTACGCTGTCCAGGTCTACATATTTGTCGCCCAGGTAGCTGGATTTGGATTTCCCTTCGGTGTAACCCAGTGCCAGCGTGGTGCTCAGGCCATCCACTTGCTCAAACCAGGTGCCATAGTTAATTTTTGCGCTAATTTCCCCGCCCCATATATAAGCTTTATCGCGGTTCTCAGCCTGGTAAATGGTATAGATGTTGGACGGCACATTAGTGAATTTGGCTGCATTACCTGAGCGGGTGTAACGGGTATAAGCGATAAAGTTTTTATAGCTGTTATAGAACATGGCAGTATGCAGAGTGACGCCTTCAGTCACTTCGCCTTTCAGGCCCAGTTCGAAGTTATTACTGGTTTCAGTTTTTAAATCAGTATTCCCCACCAGTGCATATTGCTGGCTGCCTGCGTAGCTGGAACCCATATTCCATGAACCGTACAACTGGCTGGCGTTCGGGAACTCAGCACCTCGTTTATATTGCAGGTAAGTCATCAGGCGCGGAGTGATGTCGTACTGGAATGTCAGTGACGGCAGTAACTGGGTGTCTGAGTTTTTGCCATATAAAGCAGCCACTTCTGATTCATCCAGCACAGTGCTGTTGCTGGTCAGGCTGGAGAGGTTTTCTGGCTTGATTGACTGATGAACCACGCGCACGCCAGGAATAATGGCAAAATGGTGCCCGTCTGGAGTGAAGTTGATTTGATCCTGCATGAACGCGCCCAGCGTGTAGCTACGGCTGTCGGCTTCAGGTTGCATTATCTCACTGTAAACACTGGGCAACGGATTCTGGCTGAACGGGCGTTTGGTTTGCGTGGTGCTGGCATTAAATCCGGCACTCAGGTCGTGGCGGCCAATGGTTTTTGCCAGCGCGTTCTGGATCCCCCATGTGTCGGTATCATAGTTGGAATTTACCGTCTCCATGGTGGCGGTGACACTGTCTGGCATGTAAGTGTTGTCATGGGCTTCAGTGTGCTGGTAATAAACTTTGGTGGACATGCTGTCCAGCCAGTCATTCATTGGTGTCCAGTCATCTTTCAGGCTGAGGCCCCAACGGCGAGTTTCGCTGGTCTGGGCTGCGGTGCCAATCACGGAACTGCCACTGCTGTTCCAGGCATCGTAGTGGGTATGGTTGGTTTTATGGTAGTAATCCAGCGTACCGGTAAATTTGTGCTGGTCGTTGGGTTGCCAAATTCCCGATGCCATCATGGCATCGGAATGCCAGTTAGCCGGGTAAGCACTGAGTGTTCCGCTGTTATTGCGTGTTTCTTGCCCATCGCGGCGGCTGTAAACAAACACACCACGCAGGTTGTCATCCCCTGCGGCGCTGGTTATCCCGTTGTGCCAGCTCCGGTCTGCTGAGTCATAATCACTTTGGTAACCGAAATAGGTTTCTTTGCCAGGATGCAGGTAATCATCTGCGGATTTTGGCCGGAAGGAGACATTTCCCCCAATTGAGGTATTCGCCTGGTCGGTTGCTGTTGCTCCGGATTCAATATCGACACTGCCGTACATGTAAGGGTCGATATAGTCGCGGCCAATGCCAAAGGTATTCAGCCCGGCGCGGCTAACATAACTGCGCCCGGTGGCATCAGGTTGGGGGATCCCGTCCACATCGATACCAACACGGTTACTCTCCAGACCCCGAATGTTGTAGCCAGTATAGCCGCCGCGGTCGAAACCGCTTTTACCATTACCGGAACCACCACTGGCACCTGTTGCGCTGATTAAGGGTTCATAGCGCATTACAGAGCCAAAGTCATTTGCGCCTTTATTCTGCAATTCCTGAGCACTGACGGAATGAGTGCTGCCCGCTTTTTGCGCCGGCGCGGGAGCGGTTACTACTATTTTTTCAGCGGTATCTTGTTTTGTCTCTGTGGCGTTGGTTGTAGCTGTACCGGTGTCTGCTGCCAGAACAGAGGTGTGGTACAGCGCTGCGAGTAGCGATGTCGCCAGCATGCTTTTCCGGAAACTGTGCGGAAAAAATTGCGATTTATACATAATGTTTTGTAAGCCTTAGCATTTATTAGTATCCGGCTCACGCCTTCCTTCCAGTAACCCCGCCAATGGGTAAGGGCCAGTCTGAATATTCGCGCGTATTGTTATTTTTTGTGAATGATAATAATTATGATTATCATATGCAATACAGTAATTGGATTATTCTCATTGCGGTTGGTTGCATCGTGGTGCTGTGGGAGCTTCGGTGGAAAAGACTTACATAACAGAGCAGTACCCGGCTACAGTGAGTGTCGTCGGGTACTATTGAACAACAGAAATGTGGTTTTCAGGTTTCAGGCATTCAGTGCCTGGGCCAGGGTACGAAAGGCATTGAGCTGGGCGGTTAATAGCTGTTTGTGCTCGTCCCGGCCAATAAAGATTTTGAACATCGCGTTTCCCGTACTATTGAGAAACAGGATTGAGGCTGTATCCATACCCATAAAACGGCGTTCAACAAAGGCTATGTGGTGGCAATTATCAGCCCGAATATGCCCTGAAACACCTTGTTTGCCGCGCAGGTTAAAATACCCATGGCGGTGAAATCCTGAAGGCAGAACCCCTGAAAATTCAAGAATAACATCTTCGGTATGTACCAGCAGGGTAACGGTGCCCCATTCACCAGCTTGTGACCAGATATTATCAAAATGGCTGCCAGGTACGATAACCGCGCCGGGAAGATGGCTGATAACCTCCCTGAGCGATGTGTTGTACTGGCTGGCAATGGACTCCAGTGTGCCTTCCGGCTGAGTTGCCAGAAACTGCGTTAATGTATTGAGACTCATAAACCACTCCGTGCGGGTTGTTCATTGGCTGTTGCTTGGGTATTTAACTGTGGGAGGAGAGCCTGTAGTGCTTGCAGGATATTGCTTGCCCAAAAACGCCCTTCGTTTGTGAGCCGGATGCAGGTTGAGGCATCCTGCGTTAGCCCGGCGAGATGCCACTGTTGTAATAATGGTGCCAGTTCACTGGCGTGAGCCGTCAGTTCTGGCAGCGGGATACGTGCGGTTTCTACTGCAGCCTGGAGCTGATGCCGCCATTGGTAACTGGCTTCCATTGGGCGCATCATCACCATGACTGGCTTTGCGTGGGCTGCAACCATGCCATGCCAGGCATCCAGATTGCGCTGGTTCATCCATGACCAGCCGTTCACCGAGCCACCAGCCCCGGCACCAAATGCCAGACAATCTGCGCCCTGTTTTATCAGCAGGTTGTAGATATTGCGCTCCCGGGGAGTGCCTGCCCAGTGGCTGTTGCTGATACAGCGCCAGCCAGCCTGTTGCATAAAATCACAACCCTGTAGGTAACGATCGCGTCGCTCTGCAGGCGATGCTACCTGAGTGCGCCCATTGGCAACTGCTTTGCCCAGCGGGGTATCGGCAAACAGGTTAAGCGCATAGAGGTCAACACCATCCAGCCCGATATCCCGGGCTATAGCCAGGTCTTGCCCCCAGTTATCAGCATCCTGCCCGGGCAGGCCGAACATTAAGTCACAGACAATAGCGGCCTTATCCCGGCGAACAAGGTTTTCCATAAAGGCAACGGCTTCCGGGCCACTGGCAGTACGAGCCATTTTTTTGCGAATTTTACTGTTAAAAGACTGAATCCCAATGGAAAAACGGTTTGCACCGGCATCCAGACAAGCGTCTATTCGATTATCATCGAAATTCAGTACCCGCCCTTCAATGGTAATTTCACAATCTGGTGCCAGCGGTAACCGCTCACGCAGGGTGGTAATGATACGTGCCAGATCACCCGCAGCCAGTGCAGAAGGTGTGCCTCCTCCAAAGTAAACGCCATGAACAGGTGCCGACTGACACAATGCGCTGTCTGCTTCCTGCTCAATTTCCTGCAATAAGCGCTCGGTGTAGTGAGCACAGAGCTGTTCATTGTAACGGTTCTGGTAAAAGCCACAGAAGGTACAGTGTGTTGCACAGAAAGGAATATGCAGATAAACCAGCCGCTTACGTGGCGGTGCAGGGTGGTTTATCAGGCGTTGCCAGCTTTCATGTACTTTCTCTTTGGCGACCGGTGCAGAACCGCGCCAGGGCATGGTTGCACTCCGGTCTTCAAATGGTTGCCCGCCTGCCCGGGCAAACCAGGGGGTAAGATCCAGAACTGAGTTATTTTTCAACATATTGATATTTCATCTTTTTGCTATGTGTTCATTTGCAAAAGAATAAATGCAAATGATAATCAATTGTGTTTATAAGAATGATGGCGCAGGATGTCCAGCGTCAGAAAAAGAATTGCGGTGGGTTGTTGATAAATATCAAATCCTGTTGCACTGCACAGCCATGGATGCAGCGACAAGCAGAAGTAGAAGTAACGCAGCCCGGATGGGTTGGAAGTGTGTGAATTCGTTATCTGGCTATGTGGTACTTTCCCAGGCCAGATAAAGAATTAATAGGGTTTTGTGGCTGGCTCTTTGGCCTGAACAGGATAACTGCACAGGGGGGATAGCCTGTGCAGCATGTTTTATAGTTTGTTATTCATTACCCCATTGGTTGAGGAAATTGGCAATTTCATCAATACGTTGTGCATTAATACCGGCTTCGGTTGCCATGTCTGCCTGAGCCTGTTCGCTAATTTCTTCGTTATTCATTAAACGGGTAATCAGCAACTGGAAATAGTGCGCCAGCGCGTCGCGTTCAGCCTCGCTGACTGCCTGTTCAGTTTCTGTCGAATACTCATCTGTGATGTCATAAAACTTGAGCGGAATGGCCTGGTTCATTGGTTGTCCCCGGAGGTTAAGTTTGTGCCTGTGGGCAGGTTTAGTACATTGCTGTGATAATACCATTTGTGCCCGGCTTTCTGGCACAAATTGCGTAAACCTGCATTGGCTGGTGGTACTGGCTACCTGCCTGCCACGGCGAGTGATTTCACTCGTGGCCGTTTACTATTTGTAGCAGCGTTTGCCGGGCGTGCGCCAGGCGTGGTTTGCGTAATGCACTGGGTAGCCAGATCAGGCTATAGCGAATCTCTGTGTTACTGACTGGTGCCACCAACTGGCTGAGTTTCCCTTGTGAAATCTCGGCGCGGCATAAAAAGCCGGGCATGGCTGTCCAGCCGAAACCTTTGCACAGCAGAGTGCGTTGCCCGCGTAAATCTTTTCCCACTACAGCAGGGAGCAGGGCTGAACAGGGGATCTTATTTTTATCCAGCCACTCTTTAATCAGCGACAACTCAAGGTTGTAAGCCAGAAGCGGTTCCTTGAGTAAGTCGTGAGCAAAGTTGTTGCTTTGGTTCAGGCGGGCGGCAATCTCTGGCGAAGCGACAGCAATAATTTGGTCTGTGAAAATGACTTCGCTTTTTAAGCGTGTATCGGTAACCGGGTGTGCGGTGATACCCAGGTCACAGTGCCCTTCTAACACCATTTGCGTAACCATCGGACCATCCCCGGTATGCAGATGTACCCGGATCCCACTCTGGAGTAATGGCAGGAGAACGTCTGCCAGCTTTTCAGCCACAAAGTCTGAGTGGCCAATAATTTGTAATGTACCGGAGACATCCATAGAGCGCGCCCTGGCAGAGGCCAGTGCCGACTCTGCGGCGTCGAGTTTATCGCCGATATCTGCCGCTAAGTCGTCAGCGGTTGCTGTCGGGACAACGCCCTGAGATTGCCGTTCAAACAACGGCCTGCCTATTGCGACTTCCAGCCCACTGATATGTTGCGACACAGCAGGTTGTGTCAGGTTCAGTGCGCGGGCCGCCGCAGAAATGGAGTGCTGGCGGTAAACTTCCATAAATGTACGCAATCGTATTAAAGACACAGCTCACCCATAAATTTATTTATACCCCTGTGAAAATAGCGTTGTTACCACCTGAACGCCAGAATCTTTAAGCTGACCGCAATCAATAATCAAGACGACGGGACAGGTAACTAACATGACGCCTCAACAACAACTCCAGGATTTGTCGGCCATTCTTCGCAGCATGAAGGCGTTTCATCTGCAACACGGGCCTGCTACTGCCCAGGTACGACGTGACCGGTTAATGCGCAGCGCCAACCTGATACGTGAAAACTATGCCAGGCTGACAACAGCCATCAGCGACGATTTTGGCCACCGCAGTGGGTACCAGACTATGGCGGCAGACCTGATAACCACAATCAATATGCTTACCCATTCCGCCGATAACCTGGAGCAGTGGATGCAACCTGAGGTTGCCGCGGTTCCTGTTGATGGCATGCAGGCATGGACCGAGCCGCAACCATTAGGCGTTGTTGGGATAATCAGCCCGTGGAATTTCCCAATTAACCTGGCTTTTGGCCCACTTGCCGGTGTTTTCGCCGCAGGTAATACCGCCATGCTGAAACCGTCTGAGCTAACCCCCAGAACGTCGGAACTGCTTGCAGAATTAGTGCCCCGTTATTTTTCGCCAAATGAGTTAACTGTGGTCCTGGGCGATGCGGATACCGGGCAGGCATTCAGCCGTTTGCCCTTCGACCACCTGGTCTTTACCGGTAGCACGGCTGTTGGCCGCCATGTGATGCGCGCCGCGGCAGAGAACCTGGTGCCTGTCACACTGGAGTTGGGCGGCAAGTCTCCTGTGGTGGTTGACGTTGATGCCGACCCTGTTGTTGCAGCCGAACGCACGTTAACCATAAAAACATTCAATGCCGGGCAAATTTGTATCTCGCCGGATTATGTGTTGCTCCCGGAACAGCTGGAATCAGCATTTGTGGCGGCAGCACAGGCATTTGTTGGCAAAACTTTCCCGACACTGCAAAGCAATGAAGACTACACCTCTGTCATTAACGAACGGCATTTCTTACGTCTTTTGAACTTGCTTGAAGATGCGCGGAGCAAAGGTGCCCGGGTAATTAGCCTGGCACCGGGTAATGAGCCTGCTTTCGATAACCAGAGCAGGAAAATCGCACCCCATATTATTCTTGATGTAACGGAAGAGATGCTGGTGATGCAGGAGGAGATTTTCGGCCCACTGCTCCCGGTGAAAACTTATGCTGCCGATGTCAGTGAGGCTATCCGTTATATCAATGCAGGCCCGCGTCCACTGGCAGTGTATTACTTTGGCCATGATGCTGAACGCCAGAAACAGCTGCGGTTACACACAACGTCTGGTGCTCTGGTTATCAACGATGTGATGACCCATGCATCTATAGACAGCCTGCCATTTGGTGGAGTGGGGGCATCTGGTACTGGCGCTTATCACGGTGTGCATGGTTTCCGGCGTTTCAGCCATGCCAAACCGGTCGTTGTTCAGGAGAGTGCCGGGCACTCTAATCTTCGTCTTCGCGCACCTTACCAGGACAAGGTAATTGCCGCCGAAGCATTTCTAAAAAATTAAACCATCTGTACTGTCCATATTCAGGAGTAAACATGAAAATTTTAATGGTTCTGACTTCACATTCCGCATTAGGCAACACGGGTAAGAAAACCGGGTTTTGGCTGGAAGAATTTGCTGCCCCTTATTATGTCTTTAAGGATGCAGGCGCTGAAGTGGTACTGGCTTCACCTGCTGGAGGCCAGCCGCCGCTGGATCCAAAAAGTGATTTGCCTGACTTCCAGACTGCGCTAACGGCACGTTTCAAAACCGATAAAGTTGCCCAGAATGCGCTGGCGAATACAGTCAAACTGGAGACGGTATCGCAAGAGGATTTTGACACCGTGTTTTATCCAGGCGGTCACGGGCCGTTATGGGATCTGGCTGAATCCAGCACATCCATTGAACTGATTGAGTCGTTCAACCGTGCCGGGAAGCCAGTTGCGTTTGTGTGCCACGCACCAGGTGTATTGCGCCATGTGAAAAATAACCAGGGTGAGTTGCTGATTAAAGGGCGTAATGTCACCGGCTTTACTAATAGTGAAGAAGACGCTGTTGAATTAACTCATGTGGTTCCTTTTCTGATTGAAGATGAGTTTATCGCAGCGGGTGCTCATTATTCTAAAGGCCCGGACTGGATGCCGTATGTTGTGGAAGATGGCAACCTGATTACTGGCCAGAACCCTGCAAGTTCAGAAGCTGTGGCTGCCGCGTTACTGAAAAAAGTGCAGTAACGCGCGCGAAGACCTGGGTAACCTGTTAAGTGCACTGGTATGCATGCCAGTGCACTCTGGTAAAACTTATGGGACTATTGAATGGGCGCCTGGCCAAACTCCCTGCCTTCTGTATTGTTTTGTAAATTGTTTTTTGCATTTTACCCGCCATAACGGTATAACAGATGCCATTCGGAAGTTTAGACGTCTATACGTTCAGAAGGTAATATGCAGGACTCCACCACATCGCACGCAGCCCGGCAGCAGGAAGAAGGGCAGCTTAAGCGCACCATGAAAACCCGCCACCTGATTATGCTCTCTTTAGGGGGCGTGATTGGTACCGGGCTGTTTTTTAACACGGGCTATATTATTTCCACTACCGGTGCTCTGGGCACGTTACTGGCGTATTTGATAGGCGCACTGGTTGTCTGGCTGGTGATGCAGTGCCTGGGTGAGCTTTCTGTCGCCATGCCGGAAACGGGGGCATTCCATGTGTACTCAGCACGCTACCTTGGCCCGGCAACGGGGTATACTGTCGCCTGGCTGTACTGGCTTACCTGGACTGTTGCATTAGGGTCGAGTTTTACCGCGGCCGGTTTTTGTATGCAGTACTGGTTCCCACAGGTGCCAGTCTGGGTGTGGTGCCTGGTTTTCTGTGTGCTGATCTTCGGCCTGAACGTGGTATCTACCCGCTTCTTTGCCGAAGGGGAGTTCTGGTTCTCAATTATTAAAGTTATCACCATTGTGGCGTTTATTGTGCTGGGTGCGGCGGCCATCTTCGGTTTTCTGCCAATGAAAGACGGTTCACCGGCTCCGTTGCTGCACAATATTACCGACAGTGGCTGGTTCCCTCATGGTGGTTTGCCCATTTTGATGACGATGGTTGCGGTGAACTTCGCGTTTTCCGGTACCGAGTTAATTGGTATTGCAGCAGGTGAAACAGAAAACCCGCAAAAAGTGATTCCGGTTGCCATTCGCACTACAATTGCCCGGTTGATCATCTTTTTTATTGGTACTGTTTTTGTGCTGGCGGCATTGATCCCTGCGGACCAGGCTGGTGTGGTGAAAAGCCCGTTTGTGCTGGTGTTTGAGAAAGTCGGAATACCGGGGGCTGCGGATATCTTTAACTTCGTCATCCTCACGGCGATTCTCTCTGCCGCTAATTCCGGGTTGTATGCCTCCGGGCGCATGCTGTGGTCGTTGTCCCGTGAACGCACGCTACCGGCCTGTTTCTCTCGCCTGACCCGCCGTGGTGTTCCGCTCACTGCATTATCTGTCAGTATGCTGGGCGGTGTGCTGGCGTTGTTTTCCAGCGTGGTGGCTCCCGACACCGTGTACGTGGCACTTTCGGCGATTTCCGGGTTTGCTGTGGTGGCAGTGTGGCTGAGTATTTGTGCTGCGCATTATGTGTTCCGCCGCCAGCATATTGCCGCCGGGCGGGCGTTAAGTGAATTACATTACCGCGCTCCCTGGTTCCCGGTGACACCGGTGTTAGGGTTTGTTTTGTGTCTGTTAGCTTGTGTTGGCCTGGCGTTTGACCCGGAGCAGCGCATTGCATTATGGTGCGGGCTGCCGTTTGTTGCCCTGTGCTACGGCGTTTATTACCTCACACAGTATTTGGCAAAACGTAACCAACCGGAGGTGGAACATGTCACTGATTGATCCCGTACAACACGCGTTGCAACACAGCTCTTTTTTAGTGCTGGACGGCGCAATGGCAACGGAACTGGAAAGCCGGGGATGCAACCTGGCAGACAGCCTCTGGTCGGCGAAAGTTCTACTGGAAAACCCACAACTGATTTACCAGGTCCACCTGGATTATTTCCGTGCCGGGGCACAGGTTGCCATTACAGCCAGTTACCAGGCAACACCTGCCGGGTTTGCTGCTCGTGGCATCAGCCATGGTCAGTCTCTGGAATTAATTACCCAAAGTGCACGCCTCGCCTGCCAGGCGCGTGAGGATTACCTGGCAGAACACTCCGGCTCCCCGGCGTTACTGGTGGCCGGTTCTGTTGGCCCCTATGGCGCTTTTCTGGCAGACGGTTCTGAGTACCGTGGTGATTACCAGCGTACAGTTGTGGAGTTCCAGGACTTTCACCGCCCGCGTATTGCGGCTTTGGTTGAAGGTGGTGTTGATCTGCTGGCCTGTGAAACCCAGCCTTCTTTTGCTGAAACCCAGGCATTAGTTGGATTACTGGCAGAGGAGTTTCCTGCGCTGCCCGCCTGGTTCTCATTTACGCTGCGTGACAGTGAGCACTTGAGTGATGGTACGCCGCTGGCAACAGTGGTGAGCTTCCTGAACGATTACCCGCAGGTTATTGCGGTGGGAGTGAACTGCATTGCGCTGGAGAAAACCACGGCTGCGTTAACTACGCTTCATGAGCTGACTGCGTTGCCACTGGTGGTGTACCCCAATTCAGGCGAACAATACGACGCAGTGACCAAAACCTGGCATCACAGTGGTGAAGCCTGCCACCAACTGGCTCACTATTTACCAGACTGGCTGGCAAGCGGTGCCCGGTTAATTGGTGGCTGTTGCCGTACCACACCGGCGGATATCGCAAGCATCGCAGCCGGGGCACACCGCCATTAATTCTGGCAGATAAAAAGGCCCATCCGGGTGGATGGGCAAGGTCAGAATCGCGCGCTTTCTGGCGCGCGCAACACATTCTCACTCAACACATTTTATAGCAGTGCCAATTGTATGGGTTCCCCAAATGCGCCATCTGTAGTGCAAACCTGTGCAGCAAAATCAGCGCCTGCTTGTAAGCTGGTTACCAGGTTTTTCCCGCTCAGGTGCGCCAGCAAGAACGCAGTAATAAAACCATCCCCGGCACCCAGAGTATCTACCGCTGTAATCGGCGTCGGGTGCTGGAACAGCCATGTTTCACCATCGAATAATAACGCGCCTTCCTCGCCACGGGTTGCCACGGTAATGGCCCCACCTTTATGGTGCGCTTCGGCCAGCAACTCACGGGTTTCACTTAATGAGCGTTCAGAGCAGGAAAAGAAGGCATAGTCCAGCCACTGGCAACAGGCCAGTGCGTTGTCTGGGGTAAAGTCATCTGAAAAGTCATAACTGAGCAAGCCGGGAAGGCGGGCCAGTTGTGGTAACAGGTGTTCGGTATAGCTGTAAGCTGCACTGTGTATCAGAGAAAACTCACTAAGCCAGGGCTGATGTTGCAGGATGAAATCCATGGGAGTGCGCTGGCGTACTCCCCCGGCGTTCGAGCCCAAAAATACCCGGTCGCCATTCTGAATAGTGAGGGTGGCAAAGCCACTCTCACCTGGGACATCAAGGCAGTGGCGGGTTTGGATCTGCCGGTTTGCCAATATCTGGCGAATATGTGCTGCTGCCGCATCATCACCAAAAATACCCAAATAGGCCGTATCAGCATAGAGTTCATGGGCAAACACGCTGAAATTCAGCGCATTACCTCCCGGGTAACCGAGGCCGGTATGTTGATAGCGGTCAATAACATTATCGCCCAATCCCAGTACTTTCATTCTGCCCTCAGTATTCGATTTTGCCCATATACCTGCGTGTTTCCAGTGGGTGCTGGCGAATTGTTGCCAGTGACGCCCGGTAATCACACATCACACTGTAGAACAGTATGGGGTTAAAGTAGTCCACTACACTGGCGTCTATTGCCCCAAGCCCCAGTTCGCGGGCATCAACAATTTCGGTTTTCTCTGCGTGGTGTGCCAGAAACCGCACCACACGCTCATCCAATGGGCGAGTAAGCCCCTCGTTAACCAGCACAATCCATGGTGTGGAGTGATCGGTGACTTCGAAGGGACCATGGAAATATTCACCGCTATGGATACTGGCGGCGTTAAGCCATTGCATTTCCATCAATGAGCAGATAGCAAAACCATAGGCGTGCCCATAGGATGCACCACTCGACAGGACATAAAATAACGATTCATCAGCAAAGCGCCGGGCAAAATCTTCAACGCGAGCAGTTATTTTCTGGCGAGCACGGCTAATCAGTGCATCTATCATGCTCATACCGTGGTGAAAAGCGGAGTTACTGGCATAACCTTCAGTGTGATTGAGTGCATTGACACACAGACTAAGGATGATAGCCATCGGGTTATTAACGACCTGGCTGGTGTCACCCCATTCATAAAGAATGTGGCGCGTTGCTGCTTGTAACAGTGATGCATCAGAATTATGCGTAAGGCAAATTGTGGCACTGCCATTTTGTTGTGCCAACTGTGCTGCTGCTACAGATTCCGGCGTGTTCCCACCATGTGAGCAGACGATAGTTAGTGTTTGCGGGCCCAGAGTCCTGGGGGGGGCACAGACAAACTCATTGGCTGTCATCATATAACTGCGCAGTTCACGGGCCTCACGGTTTAAAAAGTAATGAGCCGGATACATATCGACCAGTGACCCGCCACAGGCCACCAGAACAATGTGTTTTAACGGTAAGGTCGCACTGAAATGAGAGTGCAGTAAGTCGGTAATCAGCGTGGTGGTATTCATTTATTACTCGCCATATACATTGAAACTAAAATATTTTTTTGCCAGTTTGTCGTAAGTGCCATTTGCCCGAATTGCCGCGATTGCTGCGTTTATTCGCGCCAGATGCCCTGTATCTTCTTTGCGCAATCCGATTCCCGTTCCAGGGCCAAATATTGCAGGGTCTTTTACCTGGTCACCTTTTAGTTCGAAATTTTTGCCCTGAGGCTTAGTTAGCAAAGCTTCTGTAACGACAGTTGCATCATCCAGCGTTCCGTCAATGCGCCCTGCAACCAGGTCGGCGTAAACGGCTTCGGCACTGGGGTAGGAGACCAACTCGACTCCGGCATCACGCCAGTGCCTTTGGGCGTAGACTTCGAATACTGAACCCTGCTGTACACCAATACGTTTTCCTTTCAGGCTCGCGGCCGTAGGGAGCAGATCATTATTTTTCCCCGCAACCAGGTATGCCGGGGTGTTAAAAAGCTTATTGCTGAAGGCAATAGCTTTTTTGCGTTCATCAGTAATAGAAAGTGAGGACAGGATGGCATCGAATTTACGGGCTTTCAGTGCCGGAATCAGCCCATCAAAGCTGTTTTCCACCCACTGGCACTTCACCTGCATTTGGGCACAAATGGCGTTTCCCAAATCGATGTCAAAACCGGTAAGCGCACCAGTTGATGTTTTGGATTCAAACGGGGGAAATGTTGGGTCAGTCCCCAGGCGCAGTACTTCTTCTGCCCCCCAACCTGGGGACGCAATGCAACAGGCAACACTCAGGCACAACACAGACAGTACGCGCTTCATGATGATTCCTTAAGTTGACCATAAAAAAGACCATAAAATATATACTCACTGTTTCTTTCTTGTGCAATAAAATTTTATCTGAAATGGAAATATATATTTATATTATGATGTTATGGTATATTTTTGCTGATGGGAGAGAAAATAGGTTGTCGATTAACGTACTGATTATAAAATGATAAAACTAAACCGGTGGCGGTCTGAATAACGGGTAATTTATACCATGAGTGATTTGGCAAGTGGGAAGCGTCGGCCACGCAAAGCCTATATTGAGGCGAAAAAAACATTGCTGTCATACCTGAATACCCCAGAATTTACCAATGGGGATCAAATTCCTCCTGAGCGTGAATTGGTGGCGTTATTAGGTGTTAGCCGAATGACACTACGCAAGATCCTGGCTGAGCTGGTTGAGGGGGGGATTCTTGAGCGCAGAGGTAATCAGGGTACATGGCTGCGCCAGGCTACAATTGCCCGGCCACTTACTACACCTGTAGAGCAAGGTATTGGGCAGATAACCGAAATGAATGGAGCGAAAGCCGGGAGCCAGCTCCTGTATTTCCAGCATGCTCCGGCCAGTACACGTATTGCGCGGTGGTTACAAATTCAGCCTGGTGACCCTGTTGTGGTTATCAAGCGTTTACGGCTCGCGGATGATGAGCCATTTTGCCTTGAAACTAGCTATTTACCAGGGAACAGAGTGCCAGGAATGACAGGGCATATGCTCGAACAACAAGGTTCGTTGTACAAATTATTGGCTGAGTTTTATCACCTGCATGCGGCATCAGACAATGGCTCAGTGCAGGTTGGCCGCATGAATGAAGAGGAACATACGTTGCTGCAGGTTCCACCGGACAGCCCGTCACTGGTGTATCGGGGCACCATTAGCGATGGGTTGGGCATTCCACTGGAATACCTGGTGTCAGTTAACCACCCGGAACGGGTCGTGTTTAATGTGCAAAACCGGGGAATAGTGGTGGCACCGCAATCGCCGTTAATCGAGCCAGGCCATTAACCAGGGCATGGCAAAAGCACCGGGGGCCAGCATGGCAAATGCCCACACGCAGGCCGATGCCAGGTTTGCCACCTGGAATGGCAGGCGTGGCATGGCGCAAATACCTCCTACCAGCGGCACAATGGCGCGTAATGGCCCAAAAAAGCGGCCAAAGAAAATACTCAATGTGCCCCAGCGTTCGAAGAAAGCGTGGCCGCGCGCCAGTAACCATGGCTTGCGTGAAAGTGGCCACCACTTTGTTACCCTGTCTTTAAAGTGATACCCCAGCCAGTATGAAACGCTGTCGCCCAGCCATGCTCCCGCACTGGCCGCTGCCCATAACCACCAGAATGGCACCACGCTGTCTGCCAGCAAGGCTCCCAGTGCCAGCAAAATAACGGTGGCAGGGAGTAGCAGGGAAAGGAACGCCAGTGATTCGCCAAACGCCAGTAAGAAGACAATGGGGGCAGCCCAATAGTGATGCTGGTTAATCAGTTCGCTTACCCAACGGGTTATTTCCTGAATGGACATGCCGTATCTCTCCCTGTGATTATTTCAGCTTAACAGCATAGTGGCTGTAACAAAAACCATGGCTAAACAAGGCAAGGCCCGTGCTGATTTCTGCCGTCGCATTTTTCGATAAGTCCTTGTGCTGGATCAGAGATATATCGTCGCTTTAAGCGAAATCAACAGGTATTATTCGGAAAAAACGATTACAGGAATGTATTAAATGGACAGACAATCGTTTGCTGAACTTTTTATTGGCATGCAATCTCTTGTGCGGCCTTTATTGATTAATGTGATATTGAATGATGGCGATACCCACTTAATTAATCAGTTGCCTGTATTTGGTGGGCAGCCATGCTGGCAGCGTATAACCAGCCTGACACCGAAAAATTCACAGCAGGCTTTTCTGACCCTGGTTTTCCCGGGGGTGGAGCTTCCACTGGAAACTCTGGCACAGTGCGATGGCCTGGTGGTGTTGTTGTTACCTGCGGGGGCAGGTGCGCCGGCTAATTTACCCAAAGGCGTTATTGTCTGGCCGGTACAAGGGCCGTTGATGCGTGGGTTGCAGGCGAGGTTAATGACATTACTGGTGCCATTGTTACAACCGGGCCTGGTCATGACGGAATGCGAAGATGTTTCGCAAATTCTTAAAGCGGGCCGGACACTCCAGCACTGCATCGTGCGTAATTACCAACCGGAAACCCTGGCAAAAAATATCACCGCGCGCCTGCCGCTGGCTGAACAAAACAGTTTACTGGTGGTGCTGTTATCACCTTTTGCCCGTGGGTTGATTACCAGCTATGAAGAAGCAATGGAGCAAATAGCGGTGCAAATGCGGCCCCAGGCAAGGTTGCTTGGGGGTATCTGGCAATGTGCAATAGAAGAGCCCATTGCGCGGGTGATTGGGTTATCCGGGTTTCCGTCAGATACTTTGACCGCCCGGCATTATTTGGCAACTGGCAGCCTGACCCAGAATGTGCCGCTGTAAGGAATGGGCAGGAAACGCTGGTAAAGTGTTTTCAGTGTTTGTTCCGGGTTAATGTCGGCAAATTGTTGTGGGTAGAAGGTTTTTGCAAAGAATTCGACTGCCGCAACATGGTACGGGCTGAGGTAGAAATTATGCCACAGCCCCCACGCGTTCCCCTGGCGTACCGCATTGAGGTAGCTCAGAGGTTGTTGAGCGGCTATCGCGCGTTTCATGCTGTCTTCTGCCTGTTGCTGGCTAACCTGCGGGCCGAGTTGCAATGTGCGCCCACTGTTGCTCATTCCTGTGCCAATGTAGACCTCAGGCTGGCTGGCGAGTAATTGTTCTGATGACAGATTACCAAAAACGCCTTTAAGCAATGGTTTGGCAATATTGTCCCCGCCAGCGAAATCCAGTAATTGCCCCAAATTGCCATGAGCAACAGTGGTACAGCAAGTATCACGCCTGCCGAGGTGAAGGTGTAAAAACACCGTGGGTTTAGAGCCATTAATTGTGGCCAGCCGTTTTTCCACCAGAGCCATGTGTTGTTGGTAGAAATCAATAAAACTCTGTGCCCGTTGTTGCTGGTTTAATACCTCGCCCAGCAGGTGAATGCTGGGTACGGTGTTATGCAGAAGATCTACCCGCAGATCGATTTTAATCACCGGTATGTGAGCCTGCGCCAGCAATTCAATGAACTGGTTTTCTGAATGACTGCCCTTTGCCAGTTGCGGCAGGATAACCAAGTCTGGTTTGAGGCGAATAACCTGCTCAATATTACTTTGATCCAGAAAGCCATCACCCAGTTGGGTTACCGAGGCCAGTTGCGGAAAGGCTTTTAACCATACCGACCAGGTTTGCGGGTCGTACTTCGCCATATCACCAGGCCAGCCAACAATCTTACCTGCAGGGTAACCGGGTTCCAGTAGGCCAAGGGTATACAGCATACGGCTTTCACCCAGCACAATGCGTTGTGGGTTGTCCGGAATAGTGACCTGGCGGCCAGTAATATCAGTGACGGTTTTGGCACAAACCAGTGTGCTGAATAGCAGGCATAAAGCAACAAGCAGGGTACGCATACGGCGGGTAGCCTGAAACGGAGAAAAGGGAGTAAATGATAATTATAATCAGTTATTTTTGCAATATTGAGCCATCCCGCCAGGCTGACGGGATGGCTGCTATCAGGCTTCTTGTGATAAATGGGTGCCGATATAGCGCTGGTACTTGCTGCTCTTCAGGTAAGTGAGATCAACCAGAACCAGGCCATCAATGCAGTCGTTGAAGTCCGGGTCGCTGCCGAAATCAATAAACTGCACCCCTCCGGGTTCACACAGTTCTGAATATTGCTTGTAAAGTGGCGGGATACCGCACCCCATGTTATTCAGGCGTTGCTTCAGGTGCGCCAGGTCTTGCTGGTAATCTGTGCCCGTAAACTCACCCAATACTTCCGGGAGTGAAGAAGGCCAGGGGCGGCGCGACACGCCCAAAGGGCAGGCAGGGGCAAACCACAAGCGGTAAAAAGCCACCAACAAGTGGCGGGCTGCCAGCGGCATACCACCCGAAATAGACACGGGCCCAAACAAATAACGGTAGTCCGGGTTACGTGCCAGCCAGGCGCCGATGCCATACCACAGGTAATCCAGCCCGCGTCGCCCCCAATAGCGGGGTTGAATAAAGCTACGACCCAGCTCAATTCCTTGTGCCAGAATGGGTTCCATTTCCTGCTGGTAGTCGAACAGGCTGTGGCTGTATAAACCAGTGTAACCCCGTTGTTTCAGTGCATCTTTGCCTGGCATAAAGCGGTAGGCACCAACAATTTCCAGTGCGTCGTCATCCCATAACACCAGGTGCCAGTAGTCGTCATCCCAGGCGTCAACGTCACGGCGCTTCCCGGTACCTTCGCCCACAGCCCGAAAGGCGATTTCGCGTAACCTTCCCAGCTCACGCAAAATGGGGGTTTCCTCTGCGCCATTGCGCCGCCAGAGGTAAATGCGTTTCCCGTCGGGAGCACTTCCCAGGCATTCAGTCTGGCTAAGGGCCTGGCGCAGGGTTTGCCTGTCTTCCGCCGGGGCAATACCTTTTTCAGTACGGAAATACCCGGTGTCGCGTTTTCCAAGTTCATGGACATGCTCGCGAAACCGTGCTGCCAGCTTACGGGATGGCTGGTTAGCTTGCCAGCCAGACCAGGGAATGCGTTCGCCAACTCTGACTGGTAACCTGCTACCGCGCAGGCGGAACATTTCGCGAATCAGCAACAGGAGCGATAACCCCGGTGAAATCAGGGATGTGAGATAAAACAGGGCGCTATTACGTGCCTGAATTTGTACTGGCAGAATCGGTGCCTGGTAACGCCTGGCGAGCTTGATAAACCCGGCAGACCAGGGCCGGTCACTGATTCCTTCTGGCCGCCAGCGGGCCACTTCCCCGGCAGGGAAAAAGATTAATACGCCCCCTGCGGCAAGGTGATTATCCATTTCTGTCACTGCCGATTTGCGTACCTGGTTGTTCATGTTGTCTACGGCGATAAACAACGAAGAAAGCGGTTCAAGCTGGCTAAGAATGCGGTTTGCCACTACTTTGATATCGCGGCGAACGCGCGAAATGGCATACAACAGCAACAAACCATCGGCGGTGCCGGTGGGGTGGTTGGCAACTACAACTAATGGCCCGTGGGCGGGAATTTGTTCCAGATCCCTTGCCGGGATATCACACTGTATTTGCAAGTGCTCCAGCACTTGCTCCACCATATCCAGCCCCTTGAGGTGACGGTAATCTTGCGCAAACTGCTGGAAATCCTGTTCGTGAAGTAAGCGTTTGAGCATACGCACGGCGCGTTCGCCGGGCTTGTGGTGGGGATATAACTCATCCAGTACGTTGTCGATACTAAACACGGTCATTCCTCCTCTATTTTGAGGCTGACCTTAAAGCGGCAACATGACAGGTGCATGTCAGCGGGGTGACGTTCTTGTGGCGTGCTGCTGACTGCCATTTTTGTGCAACAAAACAATTTCTGTTCATGTACAATTGCGCAACATTTTGTTCTGGCAGGCCGTGTTTTGTTGCATTATTTCCACGCCAGAGTGGGCCGGGTGGGTATTTTTCTGGCACTGCTCGCTATCTTTATGCTGTTTGTTGCGCCCGTTGTGTCAAAAACACTGGTGCGACAAGGGTTAATGACGCCTGAAATGGGCGACATGCTAATGCCCGGCATGGCGATGATGCAGCATGAACCACAGATGATGCAGCATGAGCCAGCAATGGCTCATGAACAGGCCGGAGAACAGCACGGGATGCACCACGCATCATCCGGGGAAAACACCGCTTATCATGAGGTTGTGCACAACAGCACAACCACACTGCAAGTGAACTGGATGGATGATGCGGCTTGTGGCTATTGCCAGTTATTACTGCATATGCCGCTTATCTTCTGGGTTGCCGCATTATTATTGTGGTGCCTGATTACATTGCGGCGCATGCCTGCCGTTGTGCTGGTGTGTGTACCGGCATTCCGCGGGTGGTTTCGTCCATTCCTGGCCAGGGCTCCGCCTGTTTTGGTTATCCACTAACACTTATTTTGCTGTGCGGCTTTCTTGATAGCTGCACCGCTGTGTCATTTCTGGATAACTGATTACAGGTAAGCCATGACTTCTGAAATATTACCGGCTGGTGGCCGGGGCGCTGTTGTGCAGTTGCTGCGCCGGTTGCATTTTTATATTGGTCTGTTTGTCGGGCCGTTTATTTTCCTTGCCGCACTTACCGGGACGGCCTATGTCCTGACTCCGCAACTGGAAAATGCCTGGTACGCCAGCACGTTGTTTGTTACGCCACAAGGTGAAGCTCAGCCATTATCCCGCCAGGTGGAAGCTGCCAGGCATTATGCAGGGCCTGCTGAACCCTTTTATGCTGTGCGCCCGGCACCCGGTCCGCAAGATACCACCCGGGTACAGTTTGCTGATCCGGAACTGGGTGCTTCACGTTCCCGTGCCGTGTTTATTAACCCGTATACCCTGGCGGTAACCGGTGATATGCCGGTTTACGGAACCAGTGGGATTTTACCGTTACGCACCTGGATTGATGAATTTCACCGTAGCCTGCAACTGGGGGTTTTTGGCCGTAATTACAGCGAACTGGCGGCTTCCTGGATGTGGGTGGCGGCAGTGGGTGGCATGCTGCTGTGGTGGCAAACCCGGGTAAAAAAACGGCTCAATGGGCCAGTGCGTGGTGCCAAAGCGCGCACCCGCCACTGGCATATTGTGCTGGGGTTAACCCTGCTGGTGGGGATGGTGTTTTTCTCTGCCACCGGGCTGACCTGGTCGCGCTGGGCCGGGGGCAATATTGATACGCTGCGTAGTGAGCTGGGCTGGATGACACCGCAAGTCAGTACATCCTTGACGGCAGATGGTACACCCACACCAATGGACCCGCATGCCATGCATCACATGCAGGGTGGTATGGTGATGGCCGGCCCCGTCCAGGACTGGGATAAGGTTCTGGCTGCAGCAAGGCAGGCGGGCATATCAGCAAATAAAATTGAAATTCGCCCGCCGAAAAAAATGGGCACGGCCTGGACAGTGACGGAAATTAACCGCGCATGGCCCACTCAGGTAGACGCCGTTTCCGTAAACCCGTCGAATTTCCAGATTGTTGATGCCGTGCATTTTGCCAATTTCCCGCTGGTGGCGAAACTCACTCGTTGGGGAATTGATGCTCATATGGGGATTCTGTTTGGCCTGGCTAACCAAATCCTGCTGGCAGTATTCGGCCTGGCGTTGTGCGTGTTAATTGCACTGGGCTACCGCCAATGGTGGTTACGCCGCCCGGCCCGAAGTGAACAGCCATTGAGCGCCGCCTGGACTGCGTTACCTGGTGGGCCACGTATTGCCGTAGCGGTGTGCGCAGCCGCACTTGGGTATTGCCTTCCGGTGATGGGCGTAAGTCTGGTGGCTTTTTTGGCGGTGGACGTGTTGCGCAGCTACCTGGCCCGCTCCCGGTTGGTATTGAGTGAGTGAGCCCGGTGGTGGTGGCTGGTGGTTGCGTGATCCTTACTGCAAATATTAACAACTCACTGCGTCAGGATGCGTAGCCACGCAAAGTTTTACGGAGTCGCGCTTGAAATGCCATCTGTTACCCGCACAATTTGGGCGGGTAACATTGCCCGGTGACACAAATGTAAGGATACATTTATGACGACGGTTTCATTGAAAATTGAGTCGGGTGCCACACAATCAACGCCACCAAAAGGTTTTCGTAGTTGGCTGGCGTTTTGGGAAGCTCAGCGCGGGAAACATGCAGCAGAGTGTGAAGCATTTGGTTGCGACCGCGAAGTAACCGAAGCAGGAAGAGTGATTAAAGTCGGCAAAGAAGATGGGGTGTATATTCTGCCGCTATGCGACCGCTGCAGTAGCCAGGCCAATACCCGGATTTTTAAAGCCTGGGATAAAGACCTGGTCATGCTGACTGCGGAGCCGGAAGCTGTTACTTAAGCGGCACAACACTACCGGCCCCGGTCTGTTACGGTGTGACACAAAGCAGGAAACCTGGCTTCCTGCTTTTTTTGTTGGCATGAGCCTGTTACAGGGTATTCTTCTCTGCCAGGTCCAGTGCGAAATAGCTGAGAATGATATCAGCGCCAGCACGCTTGATTGCCCCCAGGCTTTCCAGCACCACATTTTCTTCGTTAATTGCCCCGGCAATTGCTGCCAGCTTAATCATCGAGTATTCACCGCTCACCTGGTAGGCGGCCAGTGGCAGCGTGGTACGTTCGCGAATATCACGCACAATATCCAGATACGGGCCCGCGGGTTTAACCATCAGCGCATCTGCGCCTTCTGCTTCGTCCAGCAGTGATTCACGAATGGCTTCACGGCGGTTTAGCGGGTTCATTTGGTAGGTTTTACGGTCACCTTTGAGGGCTGTACCTGCCGCTTCACGGAACGGGCCGTAAAACGAAGAAGCAAACTTAGTGGAATAGGCCATGATGGCGGTTTCACTGAATCCGGCAGCGTCCAGCGCCTGGCGAATGGCTTTTACCTGGCCGTCCATTGCGGCAGAAGGGGCAATGAAGTCAGCACCTGCAGCAGCAGCAACCACAGCCTGTTTGCCGAGGTTTACCAGGGTTGCGTCGTTATCCACTCCATGGTCGCACAGCACGCCACAGTGGCCGTGGCTGGTGTATTCACAAAAGCAGGTATCAGACATCACTACCATTTCTGGTACGGTGGATTTGCAGATACGTGACATCCTGGCGACCAGGCCATTTTCATTCCAGGTATCGCTGCCTGTTGCATCGGTATGGTGAGAAATACCAAATGTCATTACACCGCGAATGCCTGCTTTGGCGATGCGCTCAATTTCATAAGCAAGGCGTTTTTCCGGGATACGCACCACGCCTGGCATTGCTTCTATCGGGGTGTAATCATCCAGGCCTTCTTCAACAAATATTGGCAGAATCAGATCATTGCGGGTCAGTGTGGTTTCTTCGAACATGGCCCGAACAGCAGGTGATTTGCGTAACCGACGTGGGCGGTTAGCCAGATTAAATTCAGACATAGTGCTTTCTGCTCTTCATCGTTGTTATCAGTGATGCCAGTATACCTGAATGGCAAATGGTTATTTTACGATTCGCGCCCACAACAACCGGGAGTGGGCGCGAATCGTGTCAGGATGACGGGATAACCAGCGGTTTATTATTGCTCAGCGCGGCAACCAAATCGTTCACGCCATCACTCATAGTGGTGAAGCGGGTTGACGCAGAGCGTGTCACCACAATAAACACACCAATATTGTCTTGTGGGTTCATCGCAATATAAGTAATAAAGCCACCGGCACCGCCGGTTTTTTGAATAATACCTGGCCGGCCATCTTTCGGTGCCATATAAACCCAGCCCAACCCCAGCGCATCGGCTTTACCGGGAACATCCATTCCCACCAGGCGGGTTAACTGCCCGCGTTGGTATATCAGAGTTTGCATCCGGTCTGCTTGTGCTGAGCGGTGGTAGACATCGGACGATAAAAATTGCTGCATCCAGCGCATCATATCTGCCGGTGTTGAATACACGCCTCCGCTACCAATTGCGGCAAGGGTGTTATTGCACGGGCTGGCACTTTTCTCGGCCACCATTAACCTTCTGCACTGGTCTGGTGAAGGCGTATAGGTGGTGTCTTTCATGCCGAGAGGGCGAGTAATGTACGTGTCAAACAGTGAAACCCAGGATTGCCCTGCCGCGCGGGACAGGGCATCAGCCAGCAGGTCAAACCCCAGGTTTGAATAGGCCGCTACGCTGCCTGGCGTGACTTTCAGGCTGGCATGTGACAACCAGTTCCAGCGCTGGGTATAAGTCGGCCAGACAAATACCGGGCGGTGCGCCGCTCCCCCTGGTTGTTCCCGCGGTAAACCACTGGTGTGAGTTGCCAGGTTTTCCAGCGTAATAGGAACGCCATTGTGGCCAGGCACAACATCACCGGCAGGGGCGAATTTTTGTAGCGGGTCATTGAGCTTTACCACACCTTGCTCTGCCAGTTTGACCAGCATTTCACTGGTCATCAGTTTGGACAGTGAAGCGATGCGAATCACTGAATCCAGTTGCGGGCGCACATTACTGCCAGGCCTTGTCTCACCGAAGCTGCGGAAAACCCGCTGGTTCCCGTCAATTACCACCATTGCCATGCCGGTTGCAGAGGTTCCGTAGTAAATCAGGTTGGCATAACGGTCAACAATATCAGCCGCAAGCAGCGGGTCGGGAGATGGGCTGGCTTTTACCACCAGTGGTTGTAATGACATCAATAATGCCGTCACGGCGAACAGACAACGTTTCAAGGCGAATCCTGTGTGTAAAACCACTCGATAAAATGGGTATTTATACTACTTCTGGCGTATGTGCAAAGTGATAAATGCAAATGATTGTCAACCGCCTGGTCTTCAGGTTATTCGCTCACTTTGTATGGCGCTGTGTTTGGCGTTTTGTGCTGTGGTAATATCTTTTTTTCTTCGGGGGTGAATGGCTATGGTACAGCGTCAGGCAGTAATGGTAGTCGATATGCAGTTGGGTGTGTTTGCGACGGAACGTGTCGCGCGTGACTTGTGTTGCCAGCGTATTAATCAACTGATTGATGCCGCTGAACAGGTTATTTTTATTCAACACGCGGAAGCAGACATGCAGCCAGGCACAGAGGCTTTTGAGGTACTTCCGGAGCTTCATCAACCAGCAAGTGCGTTACGTGTGACTAAAACAGCCTGTGATGCCTTCTGGCACACTTCTCTGGCTCAGGAACTGGAATCCGCTGGCATTACTGAGTTTGTAGTGTGTGGGTGCGCCACTGACTATTGTGTCGATGCGACAATAAAACGTGCTGCTGGCCTTGGCTACCGCGTAACAGTGGCGGAAGATGCGCATACCACGGCAAACCGCCCGGCGGCAAATGCAGAGGTACTGATTGCTCATCACAATGATGTCTGGCGTAATTTTACCGTGCCGGGTAACCCGGTGCTGGTTCAGCCTGTCGCCAGCATTCTGGCACAATGGGCCGGGGCGTGATTTTGTCAATCTGTTTCATGCTTTGAAACAAGTTTTGCAACGCCCTGGTAGCAGAAAGCGTTATGGTTAATGGAGACGGAAGTCCGGCCAGCGTCGCAGTATGCAACAACCCAATAACGAGAAGTTATTTTCAGGAGTTCTTTCATGTTCAAGTCTTTTTTCCCCAGACCGGCAGCCTTTTTCCTGTCGGCTTTTATCTGGGCGATGATAGCGGTGATTTTCTGGCAGGCGGGTGGGGAGAGTTGGCTGGAACATTTAGCCGGAGTTACGAATGATGTACCGATTAGCGCCGCACGCTTCTGGTCCGGGTGCTATCTGTTGTTTTACGCTTACTACTTGTTTTGTGTGGGTGCCTTTGCTCTCGTGTGGTTTAAAATCAGCCCGCATCGCTGGCAATACTGGTCTATCCTTGGTTCTGCTTTAATTGTCTTTGTTACCTGGTTTCTGGTGGAAGTCAGTGTGGCAATTAATGCCTGGTACCAGCCGTTTTACGATCTCATCCAGCGTGCGCTGGCAAAGCCCAATAGCGTGCCTATCTATCAGTTTTATAACGAGCTGGGCGTTTTTCTGGGGATCGCACTGATAGCGGTTGTGGTGGGGGTGCTGAATAATTTCTTTATCAGCCACTATGTGTTCCGCTGGCGTACCGCCATGAACGAACACTATATGGAGCACTGGCAGCGCCTGCGCCATATAGAAGGGGCTGCACAGCGTGTGCAGGAAGATACCATGCGCTTTGCTTCCACGTTGGAAGACATGGGTGTCAGCCTGATTAACGCCATCATGACCCTGATTGCTTTCCTGCCTGTGCTGGTGGCGTTGTCGCCCCATGTTCCTGAGTTACCCATCGTGGGGCAGATCCCCTATGGCCTGGTGATCGCGGCTATTGTCTGGTCTCTGTTTGGTACCGGTCTTTTGGCTCTGGTCGGGATAAAACTGCCCGGGCTTGAGTTTAAAAACCAGCGCGTTGAAGCGGCTTACCGAAAAGAACTGGTGTACGGTGAAGACGACAAAATGCGCGCAACGCCGCCTACGGTAAAAGAGCTGTATACCGGGGTGCGTAAAAACTATTTCCGCCTCTATTTCCACTATATGTACTTCAATATTGTGCGCATTCTGTATCTGCAGGTAGATACGGTATTTGGTATTTTCCTGCTGTTTCCGTCGATTGCTGCAGGCACCATCACACTGGGGCTGATGACGCAGATTACCAATGTGTTCGGGCAGGTTCGCGGGGCATTCCAGTATTTGATCAGCTCCTGGACAACCCTGGTAGAATTGATGTCAATTTATAAGCGTCTGCGTAGCTTTGAACGGGAGCTGGATAACATTCCGGAACCGGAAGAAGTGGAAGTGGCCTGATAACCTGGCTGGTTGCCGGGAGCGCAATACTCCCGGCAAAAAACATTACAGACGGCGTAGTTTAAACACCAGTGCCAGTACCGCCAGAATAAAACCGCCCGCCAGTACAGGCACTAACCCAAAAATAGTGCTGACCAGCATACTCATTTCAATAGCCGGCCCGTCTGTTTGGTTGTTCGTCTGTAGCAAGTGTTCAAAAATACCTTGCGAATGAGACAACATATTGAGTAAGTGTGAACCTACCCAGAAACAAAACAATACGAAAACTGCATAGGCAATATTCCCCGGCAGCGTTGCTTTGGGGCGAGCCCGGGGCAGGTTACGAATTGGCAGGTCTGTCATAGTGCACCCTCTTGCCGTAATTGTTACGCGCATGGCAAATATTGAGAAAGTACCAAGAGTGTTACAGCCCGATGTCATGGCGGACATCAGAATAGTGGTAATTTGGGTTACGGAATAATCCTGGTTTTTACAGACTGTAATAATTGTCATATTTCTGTGCCCAGGCAGAACGTTTCTGCGGCGCGACACACTACACAGACTGGCTGTGCAGAATATTGGATAATGGTTGTTTATTGGGTAAATGGAGCCTGTTGTGTATGACTCTGAGCACGAAACTTCGCCGTGACTGGCACTATTATGCGTTTGCTATTGGGCTGATTTTTATACTCAATGGTGTGATAGGGCTGGCTGGTTTCCCCACTGAAGGGTGGAAAAGTTATGCTGTGGGGCTGGTTACCTGGGTTATCAGTTTCTGGCTCGCGGGGAAAATTATTCGCCGCCACCCGCAGGCAGCGGCAGAAGAACAAGAGTAAAGCAATTAATGCGCAACGCTGCTTTTCAGTGCGTTATCTTGTTGGTGGCGTTCCAGTGCAAGCTCTATCAGGCGGGTGATCAACGCCTGGTAGCTTAACCCGCTGGCCTGCCACAATTTGGGGTACATGCTGATATTAGTAAAGCCAGGTAATGTATTGATTTCATTAATAATAACCTGGTTGCCTGGTGTCAGGAAAACATCCACGCGCGCCATGCCCAGGCAATCCAGAGCCTGGTAAGCTTTTACAGCAATGGCCCGGATATTATCACTGACTTCTTCAGTAAGCGCTGCCGGGACAACTACGTCGGCGCCCTGGTCGTCAATGTATTTGGTGTCGTAAGAGTAAAATGCACTTTTCACGACAATTTCACCGCATACGCTGGCCTGCGGGTCGCCATTCCCCAGTACAGCACACTCAATTTCTCGGCCGTTAATTCCTTGTTCAACCACAACTTTATGGTCGAACTCAAAAGCAAGGTCTGTGGCTGCGATAAACTCAGCTTCACTGGTCACTTTACTCACGCCAACAGAAGAACCCTGGTTGGCGGGTTTAACAAACATCGGTAAACCGAATTGCTGTTCCAGTGCCTGGAAATCATAGCGATGGCGATTGGTGCGGGTCAGTGTGACAAACGGCGCAATTTTCAACCCGGCATCACGCAAGAGGCGCTTGGTAACGTCTTTGTCCATGCACATGGCGGAACCCAGTACACTAGAACCGACAAACGGCAGGTTTGCCATGCGCAACATGCCCTGCAAGGAGCCATCTTCACCTAACGTGCCGTGGACTATCGGGAAAATTACGTCAATTTGGCCCAGCGAATGCGCGCTGCCTGAGTCTATCAGTTGGTTTTGGTCAACTCCCGGCACCAGCGCCACGTTTTTATCTGAACGGTTCAGGGCAATTAATGCCGGATTGTTTGCATTCAGGAGATAGCTGGATGCGTCGTTAATATGCCACTGGCCTTGTTTATCAATACCCAGAAGGACAACGTCGAATTTTGTTTTATCAATGGCGTCGACAATATTTTTTGCCGACTGAAG
This sequence comes from Mangrovibacter plantisponsor, assembly GCF_003182475.1. GTDB lineage: Bacteria > Pseudomonadota > Gammaproteobacteria > Enterobacterales > Enterobacteriaceae > Mangrovibacter > Mangrovibacter plantisponsor. The sequence continues at coordinate 9,208 of NZ_QGTS01000021.1, read as the reverse complement.
GGACACTTCATGCTCGGAAGATTTACCACCAAACACGATCCCCACACGTAACTTTGCCATGTCGCACATTCCTGAGGCTTATCAAAAACGACACCATATCACGCTGGCGAGGTGGATTCATGTGCTTCATGAACAGGAAGTGAAAAGGGGAGCAAAGTGCTGTTATTTTGTCCATTTTGCTATCCGGAAAAAGCGGGCAGGTTGTGCCGAATGAGATGCTGCACAGCCAGCATACTTGCATATCAGTTATCGTATTTGTACTACAAATCACGCTTGTTGCCCGATAAACTACCAAAATAATAATAATGGCATGTTATGTGAGAGCGGATGAAAAGTTCGCTGTTATGCTGGCGCTACTTCATCATCTTTATCTCGCAGTGTTTTCTGTATGGAATCCTGGAAAGTTAACCTTATTTCAGTCTGGTTTGGCTGTTTTTTTACCGGGCTGGCTATTAGCCAAATTTTACCTTTTTTGCCACTGTATATTTCCCAGTTGGGTGTGCATTCCCATGAAGCATTGTCGATGTGGTCCGGGTTTACTTTCAGTATTACTTTTCTGGTTTCCGCGATTGTAGCGCCCTGGTGGGGCAGCCTTGCCGACCGTAAAGGGCGTAAGCTGATGCTACTGCGTGCATCACTGGGTATGGCTGTCACTATTTTGCTACAGGCATACGCCACCAATGTCTGGCAACTCTTTATTCTGCGGGGCCTGATGGGGCTGACTTCGGGTTATATCCCTAACGCTCTGGCGCTGGTTGCCTCTCAGGCTCCCCGGGAACGCAGTGGCTGGGCGATTAGCACTTTATCTACCGCCCAGATAAGCGGTGTGATAGTTGGCCCATTAATGGGCGGGATCCTGGCGGATAACTTCGGTCTACGGCCGGTATTTTTACTTACCTCTGCTCTGTTGATGGTCAGCTTCTTAGTGACCCTGTTTTTAATTAAAGAGCGGGCACGGCCAGTACAAAGCAAGGCCGACCAGTTAAGTGGTAAAGCCGTATTCAAAGCACTGCCTTACCCTTTTTTGATAGTTAGTTTGTGTGTGACTACACTGGTAATTCAGCTGTGTAATGGTTCTATTGGGCCGATTCTTGCCCTGTTTATTAAGTATCTTGACCCTGGCAGTAATAATATTGCGTTTATGAGTGGGCTGATTGCCGCTATTCCGGGTATTCCTGCTTTACTCGCCGCGCCACGCCTTGGCCGCCTGGGCGACAGGATTGGCACCGATAAAATTTTAATGGGTGCGCTGATCTTTGCCGTGGTGCTGTTTTTCTCTATGAGCTTTGTCGCCACGCCGGTGCAACTGGCGGTGTTACGGTTTTTATTAGGCTTTGCCGATGGCGCTATGCTTCCGGCGGTACAAACCATGCTGGTGAAATATTCCACAGAGCAGGTAACCGGGCGTATATTTGGGTACAACCAGTCATTTATGTACCTGGGCAATGTTGTGGGGCCATTGATGGGGGCCAGTGTTTCAGCATTAATCGGTTTTCGCTGGGTGTTTGTGGTTACTGGTGTGGTTGTTGTGCTGAATATTTTGCAGTTTGCTTTGGTGTTGCGTAAGCGAAACCAGTTAGCTGCAGCCAGGCGTGAAAGCTAATCTTCCGGTGAAGTTGGTTTTTTGTGTTGTGAGTTTTGTTTATCTGATGGCGCTTTCAGTTTGAAGGCGCCTGAATAATCATTTATTACCATTTGGTTTTTCAGATTATCCTTGGGTAATGGTCGGGTCATCAAAAAATAGTGTTGTTATTCTTCTAACTGAACGCGCAATATAGCGAATTGTTTGCGTATTCCTTCAAGGAGTTGCAGCATGAAAAACTTAATTGCTGATTTGCTTATCACGCTGGCTGAGAAAGAAGACGCTACAAGAGAACTTGTAGCCCAGGTTGAAGCACTGGAAGTGGTTGTTACCGCCTTATTGAAAGGGATGGGGGAACAACAACGCCAGAGCCTTATTGGTAATATTGAGACAGCGCTTGACGATCTTCGTCCGGGGGACGATGTGCCCGACCCGAATATTGATCTGTTGAGCCAGAATATAAAAAAAATATTGCATTATTAAGTTGTTCTGGCGGTGATTAATCAATATACCTGCAGGTATTGCGGCGGCTGGAGCGAATAAAGCTGCGATGGTTTTTGCTATATACCTGTCATGGCACTGTCATAATGATTAACTATTGTCTCCTTGTATTGCAAAAGGTAAGTAATTTTACAAGGAGATACAAATGTTCAAACCAGCCTGTTGTATGGCGTTATTGCCATTACTCATCTCTGCAATTGTTTGCGCTGCAGAAAGCCCTGACCTGATGGACAGAGCTGCACAAGGTGATTTATCTGCACCTGGTGGAGCAAGGCGCATTACTCAGGATCAAACCCAGGCGTTACGCGACTCCCTCAGTGATAAACCAGCAAAAAATGTAATTTTGCTGATTGGCGATGGTATGGGCGATTCTGAAATTACAGCTGCACGTAATTATGCGATGGGGGCTGGTGGTTATTTCAAGGGCATTGACGCACTCCCGCTTACAGGCCAGTACACTCACTACTCACTCGATAAGCAAACCCATAAACCTGACTACGTTACGGATTCAGCGGCATCAGCTACAGCATGGAGTTCCGGGGTGAAAACCTTTAACGGTGCGCTGGGGGTAGATGTAAATAGCAAACCTCATCCGACTATTCTGGAACTGGCAAAAGCTGCCGGGCTGGCCACCGGTAATGTCTCCACAGCAGAAATTCAGGATGCCACCCCAGCGGCGCTGGTTGCTCATGTGACATCACGTAAGTGCTATGGCCCGACAGCAACACTGGAAAAATGCGCGGCGAATGCCCTGCAAAACGGTGGAGCGGGATCTATCAGTGAACAATTATTGAATGCCCGTGCCGATGTAACTTTAGGTGGTGGTGCCAAAACCTTCGCAGAAAACGCCGTTGCTGGCGACTGGGCCGGGATGTCGTTGCTTGAACAGGCCGAAAAACGAGGCTACCTGGTGGTAACGGATGCTAACGCACTTGAGGCTGTTCAGTCCGCTAATCAGGATAAGCCGGTGCTGGGGTTATTCTCTGAGGGCAATATGCCTGTACGCTGGAATGGCCCAAAAGCCTCGCACTATGGCAACCTGGAAAAACCACCTGTCACCTGTGAAGTGAACCCGGCGCGCACCGCGTCAGTGCCAACACTTGCTCAAATGACAGAGAAAGCCATTAACCTGCTCAGCCAGAATAAAAAAGGGTTCTTCTTGCAGGTAGAAGGGGCATCGATTGATAAGCAGGATCACGCGGCGAACCCATGTGGGCAAATTGGTGAAACTGTGGACCTGGATGAAGCAGTGCAAAAAGCGCTAGAGTTTGCGCGTGAGGATGGCAACACCCTGGTGATTGTAACCGCAGACCATGCGCACGCCAGCCAGATTATTCCGCCAAAGACCAAAGCACCGGGTCTGACTCAGGCACTGAATACCAAAGATGGCGCCATTATGGTGATGAGCTACGGTAATTCGGAAGAGGATTCCCAGGCGCATACGGGTACACAGTTGCGTGTGGCGGCTTACGGCCCTCATGCTGCTAACGTTGTGGGCCTGACAGACCAGACCGATTTATTCTGGACGATGAAAAACGCCTTAGGCCTTGAGTAACCACGCCCGGCAGCAAGCAAATAAATGGCGCGCATTTGTGTTTGCGCGCCAGTATTTAATACCCGGCAATCGCCTTTAAGTTCAGCTTTTACTGAGTGCTTTGGATTTTTCCATACACTGCTGCATAGCTTCAATAACTGCGGAACGGAACCCTTTTTCTTCAAGAGCTTTTACCGCTTCAATGGTGGTTCCACCTGGCGAACACACCATATCTTTCAGTGCTCCCGGGTGTTGCCCGGTTTCCAGAACCATTTTGGCTGACCCCATTACAGCCTGAGCTGCAAAACGGTATGCCTGGGCGCGCGGCATGCCACCCAGCACGGCGGCATCGGCCATGGCTTCAATAAACATGAACACATAAGCCGGAGATGATCCACTGACACCCACAACCGGGTGAATCATGGCTTCGCTGACAACTTCTGCTTCGCCAAAACTGCGGAATATCTCCAGAACGTCCTGCAGATCTTCTTCTGTGATAAGTGCGTTAGAAGTTACCGACGTCATGCCCATATTCACCAGCGAGGGGGTGTTCGGCATGGCCCGAATGATTTTGCGGTCGTGGCCTACGGCAGTTGCCAGTTGGTCTAAAGTGACACCGGCTGCGACAGAAACCAGCACTGCATCTTTATTCAGGCTGCTGTTTATGTTGCTGAGCGCCTGAAGAATGATGTTGGGTTTAACGGCTGCGAAAATTATATCAGCCTGTACAGCAACCTCTTCTGCACTTTCTGCGGCGTTAATTCCCCATTGTTGATGCAGTGCGGTGACTTTATCGGCTGATGGGGTATAGACCCAGATTTGGCTGGCCGCGACTTTGCCGCTGTTAATTAACCCGCCAAGAATCGCTTTCCCCATATTTCCGCAACCAATAAAGCCTATTTTTCTGTCCACGCGTCGCTCCCGTAAGTTTATGTTTCTTTGATGTTAACAAGCATAGATTACCCCGGTTTCACTGGGTATGAAACCGCAGGAAGGCAGGAAGATGAAGGCCGGGGTTAAACCCAGCTATCGTCATCGCTGTTAAACCCGTCGCCGAAACTACTGCCAAAATCAGTGTTGTTATCCAGAAAGGAATTATCGTTGCCCGTAAATGCATTGTCATCTCCCAGCCCCGGGTCGCCATAAAAGCGGTCTGAGGCATCGGTGAACCCCTGGGTGCCATCTGGCTGAAATGCTGTGTCGTTACCCTGGATACCGGGCATAAAGCCATTCAGGCCGGAATCGGGTTCGTTAATGATATTCACGATTTCTTCCGGGCGAGAAGAATGGAACAGGCCAGTAAGCATATTCCCCAGCACCATACCACCGGCAACACCCGCTGCGGTTTGCAGGGCGCCCGACAAGAAACCACCGCCACTACGCCCATTATATGCCGGGGCATAAGTGGGCTGCTGTGGCGGGTACCCCACAGGCGGTTGTGCTGCGGAGTAACCTGCCTGTGGCTGAGGTGTGGCCGTATGCCCGCCACCAAACAGCCCTGAAAGGAAACTGCCGCTTTTAGGCTGTGAAGCTGCGGTTTGCAACTGGCTGACCTGGTCTTGTAACTGTTGAATTTGGCTGTGCAGTTTGCGAATGGCAGCATCCTGAATGAGTAGCGTCTGCGCCATATAATAAGGGGCTTCGGGGTGTTTCGTGAGGTGCTGCTGGATTAATTGCATGGCCTGCTCATCACGGGGGGAGCCACTGTGTTCGGCTGTTTCAAGGCGCTGAAACAGCCCGTCTATCAGGTTTTTTTCTTCGGGTTGCATAATATGTATCTCCTGCAAGTGAAGTATTCAGTGTGCATTATTTCTGTGCAGTAAACAGGGGCTACAACGTAAAGCTTTTCAGAATATTGTTACCGTTTGCAGGCCATTGCTCTTGTGCTTCACCGGGTATTTCCAGTATGGTTACTGCCCGCTTCTGACATGAATTGTTTACAGCTAATTTTATTCAAGAATCCTTGTGCAGTAAGGAATTTCTTGTTTTAAAAACTTGGCTGTAATGAAAAATTTACATGTGTACAAGGCGTAATTAATGGTAAAGTGGCAGACCACTGATATCTGTCACTTGTTCGTTGTGAAAAAAGAGGAATGTAAATCCATGACGCAACCCATTTTTCTTGTTGGCCCCAGGGGAAGCGGAAAAACCACTATTGGTCAGGCGCTGGCTCAGGCGCTGGGGCTGCAGTTTATTGATACCGACCACTGGTTACTCTCAACGAGCGGAATGTCTGTGGCAGAAATTGTGGAGCAGGAAGGGTGGGATGGTTTCCGTCAGCGGGAAAGCCAGGCACTGAAGTCGGCAACCCAGCCAGGTGCTGTGGTCGCGACCGGGGGTGGTATTATACTGCGGGACGAAAACCGTGAGTTCATGCGTGAACAAGGGGTGGTTCTTTATTTGCGCGCTTCAGTGGATACGCTGACCCACCGCCTGGAAGCATTCCCCGATGAAGGCCAGCGCCCTACGCTAACAGGCAAAACGATTACCGATGAGATTTCTGAAGTCCTGGCAGCGCGTGAAGCGCTCTACCAGCAATCAGCTCACCACTTTATTGATGCTTCTTTGAGCCCTTCTGAAATAGTTGCCGATATTCTGCAACGTATCCCGGCTTCCGGTGCCAGCAAAGCGGCCAGCTAATTTTCCTTCATTCCCCGGCTCACGCCGGATTGTAGCTATACTGGTTATGTGTGGCGGAGATGTTAACACGAAGAATACGGTGGGTGAGAAATCTGTATTTTTTGCGGTTGGCATTGTGCCTGTACCAGTCAGCATTTCCCTTCACAGCGGTGTGTGGCCATGGTGTTTTATCTGCTGGTTTATCAGCATGCTGCACATGTTCCGATGCCGTGGTTTACGTTTGGTTACGATTGGTAAATATATCCGCAGGATTTTTTGCCAATTGCTGCCAGAATTAATGATCATTTTATGATCAATTTTTCCAATGCAGTGGTTAAAGACCATGTTAAATCAAGCTGTTATAGATCATGGTAAAAATGTGTTGCAGTCGACGATGGCGATACTGTGTATCGACACCATGCCAGTCGGTGAAATGCTGCCTTTGCTGTCTGAGCATATTTCTGAGCAACAAATTACTTACCTTACTCTGCTGGGTAACAAAACACGTGCCGAAGTGCTGGCGCAATACGGGGCCGATGACGACGCCAGCGAACCAACTATTTTGGCGTTACTGGCCGATTTTCAACGTGTTCGTTTATCGCGATACAAAATTGAACAGGCATTACACGCTATCCTTAAGGTTCTGGATAACCAGGGTTTTGAAGTGATCTTGCTGTTAAGCCATGTGCGTTTTCATGGCCTGCACACCGCAAATGCGATGTTGCTGGAACCTGAACGCCTGATCCCGCCTCTGGTTGCTTCTATTGTGGGTGGGCACCAGGTTGGTGTAATCCTGCCTCAACCGGAGTTTCAGGCAGGCCAGGAAGCAAAATGGGGGCGGTTATATATGTCGCCAGTGTATGGGCTGGCAAACCCATTAACCCAGGATGATGACGCTTTAGTTGCTACCGGGCGTAAAATGTTGGACCAGGGTGCAGATGTTTTAGTGCTGGATAGTCCTTGTTATCACACAAAGCACCGAGATTTATTGCAAAAGGCACTTGATGTACCAGTATTATTGTCTAATTCGCTGGTGGCGAGGCTTGCCAGTGAAATCATGAACTGACTTGTGAATTTGAGTGACGGCCTGCAATTTGCTGTTTATAGTGTTTTTTTGTCAGTTCATAAGGGTTCAGTAAATGCTTCAGTCGAATGAATATTTTGACGGTAATGTGAAATCCATTGGTTTTGTTAGCGAAAGTGCCGGCCGGGCCAGTGTTGGGGTGATGGAACCCGGAGAATACACTTTTGGTACCGGGCAGGCGGAAGAAATGACCGTTGTTTCCGGGGCGTTAACGGTACAACTGCCAGGTGAAAGTGAATGGAACACTTTTGGCCCGGGTACACAGTTTAATGTTCCTGCTAACAGCGAATTCCACCTGAAAGTGGCTGAAGCAACTGCATATTTGTGCCGCTACTTATAAGTAGTTAGCAGTGAAAGGCAGGGAAAGCACATTTTATGGTGCTTTAACCTGGTCTAAGCCCCACTTTGTAAGTGGGGTTTTGTTTTCCTTGTGGCAGGGTAACAGCCACAAATGCTGTATCTTCCCTTTCCCACACGTCTTTCGGTATGTTTTTTCCCGTAAGAGGCATTACTTGCAACCGTGATACCGTTAGTCTTTCGAAGTGAACCTTTCCTGTACACATCACTTACCCCGCCAATGGGTGCAGTTAATAACTGTTTAAACTACGGCAACCATAATAGTTGGTTGAAGTAAGGAATATCTGAGTGATTATTCTGGTTAATTCGATGGGTTAAATATCAGCTAAACAAACGTAATTATTAATATGTTTGTGTCCTGGGGGTTACCCTTATATTTCCGTTGTCTGTGATTTTAATTTCAGTAATAGATTTTGTTTATTTATTTGATTTAAAAGATATTTATTGTTATTAATCCATTGCAGCGATCGGCAATAGCGATCAGTTTTCTTATATTGATCGTTGTACCTATCAATGCCTGCTTTTGTGCTGAACAAACCAATTATCTTTTCCTGCCTGCTGTTCTTATAACTGCGCCTGGCAAAACCGGTGCGGTTTTTTTGCCCCGGTTGCTTAATTTCTTTTGTTTTTTGGCCGCCTTTAATGACCAGAGGCCGGAGCGTTTTCCCCGGAAACGGCACCTGGCCGGTGGCCCCACAAATAAGGACAGTTTGATGAAAAACAAAACCGCAGCACTCAGCGCGCTCTCAGTGTGTATTTCCCTGGCACTGAACGGCCAGGCTTTTGCACAAACCCCGCCTCCGGCAGCCATTGCCCCCGCAGAAAACCTGGAATGCCCGGTAGACCTGAGCCTGCTCAGCGGTGAAGAGCAGGCGGCACTGGCAGAGCAGTGCCAGGCAACGGAACAGCCGCCAGAAGAAACCCAGGCAGCCCAGGCCAGTGAACTGCCTGGCTGGATGACCGACCAGACCACCCTGCTGGCCGGGGGAGGCGCTGCCGCACTGGCCGCCACCATTGCCATTGCGGCCGGTGGCAGCAGCGGGGGCGGCGGCAGTGGCGGCGACCGTAACGAAGGCGGCGATAACGGAGGCAACGGTGGTGGCGGCAATGGCTACGAAGGGTGGAAAATTGGCAACAGGCTGGAAGGCGACAACCGGGAAAATATCCTGGCAGACAACACCTATGCCGGGAAAGGGGAAATTGGCAACCTGGTGACTGGCAATAACACCAACAACACGCTGCAGGGCAACACAAACGTTACCGAAGGCGGCAAGGGCACGGTGGTGGATGGCAACAACACCACCACCACAAATGAAGGCGAGATAACAGTCAGCGGTGAAGGCTCGGTGGGGCTGGAGGTGAACGGTAACAATGCCACGGTCACCAACAATGGCAACAGCGACATAACCGGCGGCGGCACCGGGGTGAGTGTGAATGGCGACAACGCCAGTGTCAGCAACAGCGGGGACACCAGCGTCAGTGGTGAAGGCTCCACGGGCATTGCCATTACCGGGGATAACAGCAACGTACA
>NZ_QGTS01000020.1 GCF_003182475.1 Mangrovibacter plantisponsor | reverse complement strand
AATAACTGGTGTGAAGACCTGCCGGAAAACCATGAGCCCCAGCTGGTGCCGCCGCAACTGCGCTGGCTGACAGAGCGGAATGATATTTACCTGGAAGTGCCCCGTTACCGGATTGAAGTGATGTGGGGAGGAATGATTTTTTTGGTAGTTATATTCACTTTTATTATTTTCTTTCTTGCCTTTTATAGTATCGCGATTGCTCATTATTTTTTTGTCATCACGGCCTTTTTAACCTCTATCGTCATTTTATGTTTAGTTTTTTTTGCCCTGAAAACTTATTTTATCGAACCTCGCAGCCTGCCAATACGCCTGAACCGCAAGCGGCAAAAACTCTATGTATATAACTATAAACAGCCCTGGCAGCCCTGGCGGAAAGCCATAACCCGTATCAGTGTGTATAACTGGGCAGATATCCACGGAGAAGTCCATTTTGAAAGCACCCCGGGTATCCGTGGCTACCACCTGTATGGGGCACTGTGTGAACCCGGCACTCACCAGGTGGTGGAGCGCTTTGTGCTGGCGAAAGAGTGGGGGGAGCGGGAGCAACTGAACCAAATCTGGAGTTACCTGTGTATGTATATGCAGCACGACGATGAACTGCCACCGCCACGCAATGCCGGAACCGCGGACTTCTGGCAACCCCGTAAGGCCGATGCCTGGCCGGAAGCCATGGAGCGGGAATCCACCAGTAGTAGCTAAGAGCCTGCAGATACTTTTATTTTCATATCGTAGCTGCAGACTTTCCGACACGAGGGGTATTACCCATGCACCGGTATACCCTGCATCCAGGTGCGAATACCGTCCAGAAACATCTGAGTGGCGATCATCACCAAAATAAGCCCCATCAACCTTTCCAGCGCATTAACGCCTTTTTCACCCAACAGCCGTAAAAACAGTGAAGACTGCAGCAAAATGATGAAGGTGCCTCCCCATGCAACCAACAGGGCGATGACTAAATGCCCCATTTGGTTGGGATACTGGTGAGAAAGCAGCATCAGTGTTGCCAGCAGTGATGGCCCGGCAACCAGCGGAATCGCCAGCGGCACAATAAACGGCTCTTCACCGGCTGGCAGGCCACTTGAACTTCCCGTGGGGGCAGGGAAAATCATCCGAATGGCAATCAGGAATAAAATTATCCCACCTGAAATTGAAACAGTTTCTGCGTGTAAGTTAAGTAATGACAGGATTTTCTCACCTGCAAATAAGAAAATCAGCATAAACAGCAACGCAATTAATAGCTCCCTTATCATTATTTTGCGGCGCCGTTTGGGCTCGGTATGCTTCAGCACAGACATAAAAATGGGTAAATTTCCGAGAGGATCCATAATCAGGATCAACAAAACTGCTGCGGAAATGATTTCATTCATAAATAAATTTCCATAATAATAAATTCGGAATTTCTGCTAAATAAGCCGTGCTTCTGATGAGATGGTCATCATTGATTAATTTCACTTGCGACTTTAGCTGCTTTTTGTAAGGTGAAAGGATAAACCGGTTCCCTCACGGGTACACAAAAAACGCACACATCTTTGCAGGAAAGATAAGTTATGAAAAATGTTGGTTTTATCGGATGGCGTGGCATGGTTGGTTCCGTGCTCATGCAGCGCATGGTTGAAGAGCGCGATTTTGACGCCATTAACCCCATCTTCTTCTCTACCTCTCAAACCGGGCAGGCTGCACCTGCGTTCGCCGGGAAAGCTGCTGGCACTTTGCAGGATGCCTGGAACCTGGACGCACTGAAAGCCCTGGATATTATCGTGACCTGCCAGGGCGGCGATTATACCAATGAAATCTATCCAAAGCTGCGGGAAAGCGGCTGGAAAGGTTACTGGATAGATGCCGCATCTTCCCTGCGAATGAAAGATGATGCCATTATCATTCTGGACCCGGTTAACCAGAAGGTTATTGACGATGGTCTGAATAAAGGCATTAACACATTTGTGGGCGGTAACTGTACTGTCAGCCTGATGCTGATGTCCCTGGGCGGTTTGTTTGCCAATGACCTGGTTGAGTGGGCGTCTGTTGCTACTTACCAGGCTGCTTCCGGCGGTGGCGCCCGCCATATGCGCGAACTGTTAGCGCAAATGGGGCAGTTGCATCATGAAGTGGCGGCAGAACTGGCAGATCCGGCATCGGCTATTCTGGATATCGAACGCAAAGTAACCGCGCTGACACGCAGCGGTGCATTACCGGTCGATAATTTTGGTGTGCCGCTGGCTGGCAGCCTGATCCCGTGGATTGATAAACAACTCGATAACGGCCAGAGCCGTGAAGAGTGGAAAGGCCAGGCGGAAACCAACAAAATTCTCGGGACCACATCAACAATTCCCGTAGATGGCTTGTGTGTGCGCATTGGCGCGTTACGCTGCCATAGCCAGGCTTTCACACTGAAACTGAAAAAAGACGTTTCCGTTGCGACCATTGAATCAATGCTTGCTGAGCACAACGACTGGGTGAAAGTGATTCCGAACGACCGGGAAATCAGCATGCGTGAACTGACGCCTGCTGCGGTAACCGGCACATTGTCTACGCCGGTTGGACGCCTGCGTAAACTCAATATGGGCCCGGAATACCTTTCTGCTTTTACCGTTGGCGACCAACTGCTGTGGGGCGCGGCTGAACCGCTGCGTCGTATGCTGCACCAACTGGCCTGATTAGCATTTTATGCTTCGTGGGAGGGGATCCCCTCCCGTTTTCTTGCGCACTACATGGAGTAAACGCGATGTTCATTTTTTTCTCGGGAGTCAGCTAAACCATTGACTATGCTTAAAGAGAGCGTGCTTGCCACGTTTCTGCTTTTTGTGTGACAGAGTGGCAGGGAGAAAGACTGCGCTGTCAGGTCAATAAAATAAGTGGGCATGCCTGCGCACATGCGTAAATCGGACAGGTATGACACATAAAAACAGGATGCTTACCATGTCTGTGTGTATTGATAAGGACGTGATAACTGCGCTTTTTGCTGGCCAGAATTCGGATCCGTTTTCCGTGCTGGGTATGCATAAGACCGATGCCGGGCTGGAAGTTCGCGCATTGTTACCTGATGCCACGGAAGTGTGGGTGATTGAACCGAAAACTGGCCGGAAAGTTGGCCAGCTTACATGTCTTGATTCTCGTGGCTTTTTCGCCGCGGTGTTGCCTCGCAGAAAAAATCCTTTCCGTTACCAACTGGCTGTGTCCTGGCATGGGCAACAGAACCTGATAGATGACCCCTATCGTTTTGGCCCTTTATTGCCGGAAATGGACGGTTGGTTATTGTCGGAAGGTACTCATATGCGCCCTTACGAAGCGATGGGCGCGCATGCCGCAACTATGGATGGTGTGACGGGTACGCGGTTTACTGTCTGGGCACCAAATGCCCGCCGGGTTTCGGTGGTTGGGGAGTTCAACTTCTGGGATGGGCGACGCCACCCTATGCGCTTACGCCGCGAGTCGGGGATTTGGGAAATCTTCATTCCGGGAGCGCACAATGGGCAGCTCTACAAATTCGAGTTGCTGGATTGCCACGGCAATTTACGCATTAAATCAGACCCATATGCATTTGAAGCGCAAATGCGCCCTGACACGGCATCAATGATCTGCGGGTTGCCGCCAAAACAGACAATCAGTGAATCACGCCAGCGCGCGAACGACTTCGATGCCCCCATTTCGATTTATGAAGTGCACCTCGGCTCCTGGCGCCGCCATACTGATAATAACTTCTGGTTAAGTTACCGGGAGCTTGCTGAACAGCTTGTGCCCTATGTGAAAAGTATGGGCTTTACCCATATCGAACTGTTACCCGTCAATGAGCACCCGTTTGATGGCAGTTGGGGTTACCAGCCTCAGGGGTTATATGCGCCAACACGGCGTTTTGGTACGCGTGATGACTTTCGCTATTTCGTTGACGCAGCCCATGCTGCCGGGCTGAACGTCATTCTTGACTGGGTGCCGGGCCATTTCCCGGTAGACGATGCCGGTTTAGCGCGTTTTGATGGCACGGCGCTGTATGAACACCAGGACCCACGCGAAGGTTTTCACCAGGACTGGAACACCCTGATTTATAACTTTGGCCGCCGTGAAGTGCAGAACTTCCTGGTGGGTAATGCGCTGTACTGGATGGAGCGTTTTGGGATTGATGGCTTGCGTGTGGATGCTGTTGCCTCAATGGTCTATCGCGATTACAGCCGGGCGCAGGGTGAGTGGATCCCCAACGAATTTGGTGGGCGTGAAAACCTCGAAGCTATTTCATTCTTACGCCAGACCAACCAGATAATTGGCAAGGAAGTACCTGGTGCTGTCACGATGGCGGAAGAATCCACCGATTTCCCCGGCGTTTCCCGGCCAGATGGCCTCGCATTCTGGTTTAAATGGAACATGGGCTGGATGCATGACACGCTGAATTACATGAAACTGGACCCGGTCCATCGGCAGTATCACCACGACCAGATGACGTTCGGCATGCTGTATAACTACAGCGAAAACTTTGTCCTCCCCCTGTCTCACGATGAAGTGGTTCACGGGAAACGGTCTATTCTTGATCGTATGCCCGGTGATGCATGGCAGAAATTTGCCAACTTACGCGCTTATTACGCCTGGATGTGGGCCTTCCCAGGTAAGAAATTGTTATTCATGGGAAATGAGTTCGCGCAGGGGCGTGAGTGGAACCATGATTCCAGCCTGGACTGGCATTTACTGGAAGGTAAGGATAACTGGCATAACGGCGTACAGCGCCTGGTGCGCGACCTGAACCACACCTATCGGCACCACAAGGCGTTGCATCAACTAGACTTTGACTCTTATGGGTTTGAATGGCTGGTTGTTGACGATAAGGCCAACTCAGTATTCGCGTTTATCCGGCGTGACAAGCAGGGCAATGAAATCATTGTGGTGAGCAATTTCACCCCGGTTCCTCGCGAGCACTACCGTGTAGGGGTTAACCAGCCTGGTCGTTGGCGCGAAGCCGTTAATACCGATTCTCAGTACTACCATGGCAGTAATATGGGCAATGGCGGCGTCATCCAAAGTGATGCTATCCAGAGCCATGGGCGTGAACACTCGTTGTGTTTAACCGTGCCGCCGTTGGCAACAATTTGGCTGGTGCGCGAGGGGGATATCGATGACACAACTGCTGGCGGGTAATTCTGCGCCCCTTGGCGCGGTGTTTGATGGCCACGGTGTGAACTTCACTTTGTTCTCAGCTAATGCTGAGCAGGTTGTGTTGTGCCTGTTTGGCGAAGATGGCAACGAAGAACGCCACTTGTTACCTGCCCGTACTGGCGATATCTGGCACGGTTACCTGCCCGGCGCCCGTCCTGGCTTGCAGTATGGTTACCGCGTACATGGCCCCTGGTCGCCAGAGCAAGGGCACCGGTTCAATCCGGAAAAATTGCTTCTCGACCCGTGTGCCCGCCAGGTTATTGGTGACGTTCCCGATCACGCATTGTTCCATGGTGGCCTGGATAACCCCGACCACCGGGATAACAGCAGTGTGATGCCGCGCTGCGTGGTTGTTCACGCTCATTTTGAATGGGAAGACGACGAGCCGCTGCGTACCCCCTGGGGGGAAACGGTTATTTATGAAGCGCATGTACGTGGCCTTACACGCCTTCACCCGGGTATTCCGGCGGAGTTACGCGGCACGTATCTTGCGCTGGCTCACCCGGCCATGCTCGATTATTTCCAACAACTGGGAATTACCGCGCTGGAGTTAATGCCGGTGATTCAGTTTGCAACAGAACCGCGTTTGCAGCAGATGGGGCTCAGCAATTACTGGGGTTATAACCCTCTGGCGATGTATTGCCCGGAGCCGGGTTATGCTTCGCACCCTGAATCAGCCCGGGCTGAGTTGTGTACTGCAGTCAAAGCGTTACACCAGGCGGGAATAGAAGTTGTCCTGGATATTGTGCTCAATCACACGGCAGAAACGGATCTCTTTGGCCCAACCTTTAGCTGGCGCGGAATTGATAACGCCAGCTATTACTGGCTGCAGGGCAACGGGGATTACCACAACTGGACGGGGTGTGGTAACACGCTGAATCTGAGCCACCCGGCGGTAGTGGAGATGGTGGTTGATAATCTGCGCTACTGGGTGGAGGAGTTTCATGTTGATGGTTTCCGCTTTGATTTGGCGAGTGTGATGGGGCGTACTCCAGAGTTTCGCCAGGATGCCCCATTGTTCGAAGCGATTCGCCAGGATCCGTTGCTATCTCAGGTGAAACTGATTGCTGAACCCTGGGATATTGGCCCGGGGGGTTATCAGGTGGGGAATTTCCCGCCACTGTTTGCCGAATGGAATGACCACTTTCGCGATGGTATGCGGCGCTTTTGGCTGAGTGGCGGTGCAAATCCTGGTGAGTTTGCCTGCCGCTTTGCGGCTTCCAGCGATGTGTTTCGCCACCATGGGCGCAGCCCTTCGGCCAGTATTAACCTGGTGACGGCTCACGATGGCTTTACGCTGCGCGATTGTGTCAGCTTTAACCACAAGCATAACGAAGCGAATGGTGAAGAAAACCGTGATGGCACCAGTGCGAATTTCAGTAACAACCATGGTGAGGAAGGCCCGACAGGCAATATTCATATTCAGGAGCGCCGCCGCCATTCAGCTCATGGCTTACTGGCGACTTTGTTGCTTGCTCAGGGGACACCTATGTTACTGGCAGGCGATGAGCACGGGCATACCCAGCACGGCAATAATAATGCCTACTGCCAGGACAACGAGCTGACCTGGCTGGACTGGGCGAATAAGAATGAAGGGCTGACGGCGTTTACTGCCGAACTACTCAAACTCAGAAAGCAAATCCCTGCACTGGTCCGTAACCAGTGGTGGGATGAGGGCGATGGCAGTGTTGTCTGGCTTAACAGCCAGGCCGGGCCGCTGAGCCCTGAGGCCTGGCAGTCAGAGATAAAGCAGTTGCAGGTACTGCTTTCAGGGCACTGGCTTATCACCCTGAATGCCACTCAGTCTGTTAGTGAATTTGTTTTACCCGAAGGGGAATGGCGTGCTGTCCCCCCATTTGCCGGAGAGGATAACCCGGTGGTAATGGCTGTATGGCATGGGCCCGCGCACGGAGTGTGCGTTTTTTACCGGTCATAAATAAAGGAGTCAGTCATGATAAGATTAGATAAGAACGATTCGTTGATGTTGGCGCGTGAGCTGCCAATGAAGTCGGTTGCCCTTATTCTTGCCGGGGGCCGGGGGACACGCTTAAAAGATTTAACCTCAACACGCGCCAAACCTGCCGTCCACTTCGGCGGCAAATTTCGCATTATTGATTTTGCCCTGTCTAATTGTATTAATTCCGGTATTCGTCGCATTGGCGTGATTACGCAATATCAGTCGCATACGCTGGTTCAGCATATTCAGCGCGGCTGGTCGTTTTTCAATGAAGAAATGAATGAATTCGTTGATTTACTACCCGCACAGCAGCGTGTCCATGGTGAAAACTGGTATCGCGGTACTGCTGACGCCGTGACGCAGAACCTGGATATTATCCGGCGTTATAAGGCCAGCTATGTGGTGATCCTTGCCGGTGATCATATCTACAAGCAGGATTATTCCCGCATGTTGATTGACCATGTGGAGAAAGGTGCCAAATGTACCGTTGCCTGCCTGCCAGTTCCTGTTGAAGAAGCCCGCGCGTTTGGGGTCATGGCTGTCGACAACGAAGAACGCATTATTGATTTTGTTGAAAAACCAGAAAAACCGCCAGCGATGCCTAACGACGCGACAAAAGCACTGGCGAGTATGGGTATTTACGTCTTTGATGCGGATTATCTTTACCGGTTGCTGGAAGAAGATGATAAGGATGAGCAGTCGAGCCATGATTTTGGTAAAGACATCATCCCTAAAATTACCAAAGCTGGTGAAGCATTTGCTCACCCCTTCCCGTTGTCCTGCGTGCAGTCAGACCCTGAATCTGAACCTTACTGGCGTGATGTAGGTACGCTGGAAGCCTATTGGAAAGCTAACCTTGATTTGGCCTCGGTAACCCCCGAACTGGACATGTATGACCAGAAATGGCCAATTCGCACCCATATGGAACCACTTCCCCCCGCTAAGTTTGTGCAGGACCGCTCTGGTAGCCACGGCATGACACTCAACTCGCTGGTGTCTGGTGGCTGCATTATCTCGGGGTCTGTGGTGGTGCAGTCGGTGTTGTTTCCCCGTGTGCGAATAAATTCATTTTGCAATATTGATTCTGCAGTGCTCCTGCCCGATGTGTGGATCGGCCGTTCGTGCCGTTTGCGACGCTGCATTATTGACAGAGCCTGTGTCATTCCCGAAGGAATGGTCATTGGTGAAAATGCCGAAGAGGATGCCCGCCGTTTTTATCGCTCCGAAGAAGGCATTGTTCTGGTAACGCGTGAAATGCTGGCCCGTCTGGAGGCCTGAACAACAGGGAGCCTTCACTGACACAGTGTGGGCCAAACATTGAACGGGAGCGACAATGCAGGTTTTACATGTATGTTCTGAAATGTTTCCGCTGCTGAAAACGGGTGGCCTCGCAGATGTCATCGGTGCGTTACCGGCAGCACAGATTGCAGGTGGCGTTGATACGCGTGTTCTGTTGCCTTCTTTTCCTGATATTCGCAAGGGTATCACTGACGCGCAGGTAGTCACCCGACGGGATACGTTTGCCGGGCCGATGACATTGTTGTATGGGCATTTTAATGGTGTGGGCATCTATTTGATTGATGCGCCACATCTTTATGAACGCCCGGGCAGCCCTTACCACGATACCAATTTGCATTCCTATACCGATAATGTGTTGCGGTTTGCCCTGTTAGGTTGGGTGGGAAGTGAGCTGGCTTGCGGCCTGGATTTGTTCTGGCAACCGGATGTGGTTCATGCTCATGACTGGCATGCAGGCCTGGCACCGGCATATCTCGCCGCGCGTGGGCGGCCAGCAAAATCCGTTTTTACTGTGCATAACCTTGCCTACCAGGGGTTGTTCTATGCCAAACACATGGCAGAGATCCAGTTGCCTGGTGAGTTTTTCAATATGCATGGCCTGGAGTTCAACGGGCAAATTTCTTTCCTGAAAGCGGGTCTCTACTATTCTGATCACATTACCGCCGTGAGCCCTACCTATGCTCGTGAAATAACCGAGTCACAGTATGGCTATGGTATGGAAGGGTTGTTAACGCAGCGGCACAGGGAAGGGCGGTTGAGTGGGATCCTTAACGGTGTGGATGAAAAAATTTGGGATCCGGCCCATGATTTATTACTTACTGCCGCTTATGACCGTGATTCTGTGGAAGCGAAAGCGGAAAACAAACGCCAGCTCCAGATAGCCATGGGGCTAAAGGTTAATGACAAAGTGCCGTTGTTTGCAGTAGTCAGCCGTCTGACCAGTCAGAAAGGCCTGGATTTGGTGCTTGAAGCCCTGCCGGGCTTACTGGAACAAGGTGGGCAACTGGCATTACTCGGCGCGGGTGACCCGGTACTGCAGGAGGGTTTTCTGGCAGCTGCCGCAGAGCACCCCGGGCAGGTTGGGGTACAGATAGGTTATCACGAGGCGTTTTCTCACCGAATTATGGGTGGAGCAGATGTGATTCTGGTTCCGAGCCGGTTCGAACCCTGTGGGTTAACGCAATTGTATGGGCTGAAATATGGCACGTTGCCGTTGGTGCGACGTACAGGAGGTTTGGCGGATACCGTTTCTGATTGCTCGTTGGAAAACCTGGCTGATGGTCTCGCCAGTGGTTTTGTATTCGAAGACAGTAATGCCCTTTCGCTTCTACGGGCGATTCGTCGGGCTTTTGTGTTGTGGTCACGCCCATCGTTATGGCGCTATGTCCAGCGCCAGGCGATGAGTATGGACTTTAGCTGGCAGGTAGCGGCGCAGTCCTACCGCGAACTTTATCAACGCTTGATTTAGTCTCCAGGAATCACTGTTATGAACGCACCCTTTAGCTATGCATCACCTACTCTCAGCGTCGAGGCGTTGAAGTATTCCATTGCCTACAAACTGATGTTTACCATCGGTAAAGACCCGGCTATTGCCAATAAACATGAGTGGTTGAATGCTACGTTGTTTGCCGTAAGGGACAGAATGGTCGAGCGTTGGCTTCGTTCCAACCGGGCTCAGCTCTCCCAGGAAGTTCGCCAGGTATATTACTTGTCGATGGAGTTTCTTATTGGCCGCACACTGTCAAATGCACTGTTGTCTTTGGGAATTTATGAAGACATTGACGGGGCGTTGAAAGAGATGGGGCTCTCTCTTGAAGAGCTTATCGAAGAAGAAAACGACCCGGGCCTGGGTAATGGTGGTTTGGGTCGCCTTGCAGCATGCTTTCTGGACTCCCTGGCAACACTTGGGTTACCAGGCCGTGGCTACGGAATTCGTTATGACTACGGCATGTTCAAACAGAACATCGTCGATGGCCGCCAGAAAGAATCGCCGGATTACTGGCTGGAATACGGGAACCCATGGGAGTTCCGCCGCCATAATACGCGCTATAAGGTGCGGTTTGGTGGGCGTATTCAGCAAGAAGGCAAGAAAACGCACTGGGTGGAGACTGAAGAGATCCTGGCGGTTGCCACTGACCAAATTATTCCTGGCTATGATACGGACGCAACCAATACGTTACGGCTGTGGACTGCTCAGGCCAGTAGTGAAATTAACCTGGGTAAATTTAACCAGGGCGACTATTTTGCTGCGGTGGAAGATAAGAACCATTCAGAAAACGTGTGCCGCGTTCTCTACCCTGATGACTCCACCTATTCAGGCCGGGAGTTACGTTTGCGCCAGGAGTATTTCCTGGTGTCCGCCACCATTCAGGATATCCTGAGCCGCCACTGGCAAATGCATAAAACTTTCGACAATCTGGCTGATAAGATTGCTATCCACCTGAATGACACACACCCAGTATTGTCGATTCCTGAATTGATGCGCCTGTTGATAGATGAGCACGGTTTTGGCTGGGATGAAGCATTTGAGGTGACCTGCCAGGTCTTCTCTTATACCAACCATACATTGATGAGCGAAGCGCTGGAAAGCTGGAGTGTGGATATGCTGGGCAAGATTTTGCCCCGTCATCTGCAGATTATTTTTGAAATAAACGACTATTTCCTGAAAACGCTGCAGGAACAATACCCGGAAGATGTGGGGCTGTTGGGCCGTGCTTCAATTATTGATGAATCCAATGGGCGCCGTGTGCGTATGGCCTGGCTTGCTGTGGTGGTCAGCCATAAAGTGAATGGTGTTTCTGAGTTGCATTCAAACTTAATGGTGCAGTCACTGTTTGCTGATTTTGCGGCTATCTTCCCAATGCGTTTTTGTAATAAGACCAATGGGATTACCCCACGGCGCTGGCTGGCGCTGGCAAACCCTGGTTTGTCTAAAGTGCTGGACGATAACATCGACCATAACTGGCGTACTGACCTGAGCCTGCTGCGTGAGCTTAAGGAACACATCGATTATCCATCAGTAAACAACGATATTCAGCACGCCAAACTGGAAAATAAAAAACGCCTTGCTGACTGGGTTGCTCAGCAAATGGGGGTTGTCCTGAATCCCCATGCGTTGTTTGATGTGCAGATAAAACGTATCCATGAATACAAACGCCAGTTGATGAATGTATTGCATGTGATTACACGCTATAACCAGATTAAAGCAAATCCGGACGCCGACTGGGTGCCGCGAGTTAATATTTTTGCTGGTAAAGCGGCTTCTGCCTATTACATGGCGAAGCACATTATTCACCTGATAAATGATGTCGCGGCGGTTATTAATAATGATCCCCAGGTAAAAGATCTGCTGAAGGTGGTCTTTATTCCTAACTACAGTGTTAGCCTGGCGCAGGTGATTATTCCTGCGGCTGATCTTTCGGAACAAATTTCACTGGCAGGCACCGAAGCATCGGGTACCAGTAATATGAAGTTTGCTCTGAATGGCGCACTGACTATTGGTACGCTGGATGGTGCGAACGTGGAGATGCTGGAACATGTTGGCGAAGATAATATCTTTATTTTTGGCAACACAGCAGAACAAGTGGAAGCACTGCGCCGTAAGGGTTATAACCCGCGTGAGTATTACGAGAAAGACAAAGCGTTGTACCAGGTTCTGACGCAAATCGCGACTGGGGTGTTCAGCCCGCAGGAGCCGGGGCGTTACCGGGATCTGGTTGATTCACTGATAAACTTTGGCGACCACTACCAGGTGCTGGCTGATTACCGTAGCTATGTGGATTGCCAGAAACGAGTGGACGAGCTTTATCGGACACCAGAAGAGTGGACCACAAGGGCAATGCACAATATTGCCAATATGGGGTATTTCTCCTCTGACCGCACCATTCAGGAATATGCCGATGAAATTTGGCATATAAAACCGGTAAGGCTTTAATGTAGTTGTTATGAATGAAAAGCGCCTCTGAGTGGGGGATTTCAGAGGCGCTTATTTCTTTGTACTCAGGATGCCAGTGAAAGCCTGCTGTCTGACGATTGTTGGTGTTCAGACAGCCACTGCGCAACACGGGTTTGTTGGGCTTCAGTTAACCACATACCTTGCTTGGTGCGGCGCCAGATAGCGTCGTCCAGTTCACGTACCCACTCGTGAGTGACCAGATAATGCAGCTCTGCCTCATAAAACTCATGGCCGAAATCTTCACCTAAATCTGCCACGCTGCTGGCACTGCCAATGATTTTCTCACTGTTGCTGCCATATGTGCGGGCGAGATGGCGGGCGAGTGATTCAGTCAGAAAACTGAATTTTCGCCGTAACTGCGCTGCATAATCATCCCGGTCACCAGAGAAATGGCCGCCAGGCAGGACTGCGCCTTTGGTCCAGGCGGGTTTAATATTGGGGTAATAGTGGCTGAGCTTATCCATCGCGTGTTCGCCCAGTTTCCGGTAAGTAGTGAGTTTGCCACCAAATACCGATAGCAACGGGGCTTTGCCTTGCTCGTCGTGAATATCCAGCGTGTAATCACGGGTAATGGCTTGTGGTGAATCAGACTCATCATCACACAACGGACGTACCCCTGAATAACTCCAGACAATATCTTCTTGTGTGAGTGTCTTTTTAAAGTGCGCGTTATAGGCATTCAGCAAGTAACGAATTTCGTTGTCGTCAATCTGAACGCTTTTCGGGTCGCCCTTATATTCAACATCGGTAGTACCAATGATCGAAAACTCATCCATCCAGGGAATAACAAACACAATGCGTTTGTCTTCGTTTTGCAGAATATAGGCCTGCTTTTGTGTATGGACACGCGGTACCACTATATGGCTGCCTTTGATTAAGCGAATGCCGTAAGGCGATGGCAAGTGTAAGCCGTCATCGAAGAAGTGTTTCACCCATGGACCAGTTGCATTGACCAACCCACGTGCTTGCCAGGTATGGCGCTTGCCGGTGTCTGCATCTTCAGCTTCAACTACCCACAAGCCATTTTCGCGGCGTGCCGAGGTAACACGCGTGCGGGTGAGAACCTGGCCTCCTTTTTCTTCCACCATTTGTGCATTAGCCAGCACAAGCCTTGCATCATCCACCCAGCAGTCGGAATATTCGAAACCGCGCACAATTTCAGGTTTAAGCACTGAATCTGCGCCAAAACGCAAACCGCCAGAACCAGGTAAACTGGTGCGTTTACCCAGATGGTCGTACATAAACAGACCAATGCGGATCATCCAGGCCGGGCGTAAATGCGGGCGGTGAGGTAAGCGGAAGCGCATAGGAAAGGCGATATGTGGTGCCATGTTGAGCAGCACTTCACGTTCAGCCAGAGCTTCACTCACCAGGCGAAATTCGTAGTGTTCAAGGTATCTCAGCCCGCCATGAATCAGTTTTGAACTGGCAGATGATGTCGCACAGGCTAAATCCTGAGCTTCTAATAACAGGACAGACAAGCCTCTACCGGCAGCGTCTACAGCGATGCCAGCACCATTGATGCCGCCACCGATCACAATCAGATCTTTGGTTTCCATTATGCCCCCACGCATTTTCGTTAAAGCTCAAAAATGTTCGATATCGCTCATAATAGCAAGGGAACGCGCTTTTGGTAACAAGAAAAAAACAATTTCGCGTGATATGCATAACACAATGGCGCATTAACGCTCAGCCACGTACACTGGGTGCCAGAGAATCAGGCCCCATTTTCCTTATCAGGAAACGGGTTTTATCCCCTATACAGAAAAGAGTAAGCGCAGATAATGGATAACTTTGAGTGTATTAATGTTGAACAGGCTCACCAGAAATTACACATTGGTGGTGCGGTGTTAGTGGATATCCGTGATCCACAAAGTTATACCCTGGCGCATACCCCTGGCGCGTTTCACCTTACCAACGCTTCTTTACCGGCATTTATGCAAAACACGGATTTTGATACACCCGTATTGGTGATGTGCTACCACGGCAACAGCAGTAAAGGTGCGGCTCAGTACTTGTTGCAACAAGGCTATGATGAGGTGTACAGCATTGATGGCGGTTTTGAGGCATGGCATCGTCAGTTCCCGGCGGAAGTCGCTCAGGGTGAAGAGTAATTTTTGCCGGCATCATTTAACCAGTATACTGCTATGACTATTATGGATAAGCAGGTTGTTACCCTATGCTGATGGTTGCCTCATTTGAAAACCCGCGTATGGCCCAGGCGTTCGTCGATTATATGGCGACTCAGGGCGTACACCTGAGTTTGCAACACCGGGTGAATACGGATATCTGGCTGGAGGATGAAAGCCAGGAGTCACTAGTCAGAGAAGCGCTGGAGCACTTTCTGGCAAACCCCAACGATCCTCGTTATCTCGCGGCCAGTTGGTCGACGGGCCATACCGGTAGCGGGCTACATTATCGGCGTTACCCTTTCTTCGCGACACTGCGTAGTAAAGCTGGCCCACTGACACTGGGCATGCTGGTTTTGTGTGTGGCCGTGTATATTTTGATGCAGATAGTCGGGGATCAACAGGTAATGTTGTGGCTGGCCTGGCCGTTTGAGCCCTCGCTCAAATTCCAGGTCTGGCGTTATTTTTCGCATATCTTGTTGCATTTTTCGTTACTGCATATCGCATTTAACCTGGTGTGGTGGTGGTACCTGGGCGGCCCGGTCGAAAAGCGCCTTGGTAGTGGTAAATTGCTGACTGTCACCCTGATCTCCGCCTTACTCAGCGGCTTTATACAGCACTATTTTGGCGGGCCATGGTTTGGCGGTTTATCGGGTGTGGTATATGCCTTAATGGGTTATGTGTGGTTGCGGGGCGAGCGTGACCCGTCTTGCGGTGTGATGTTACCCCGCGGGTTGATGGTGTTTGCACTGCTCTGGCTGGTGATTGGCTGGTTTAATGTTATGGGGATGTCTATTGCCAATAGCGCACACCTGACTGGTTTGCTGGTGGGGCTGGCGATGGCACTGGTTGACAGCAGCCAGGCGCGAAAACGCGCATAACCGCTTTGGTCGCGAAAACGGCTCTTGCGCCGCAAACAATAACAACAGGAGAGCAGGGTGAAGCAAACACAGCGGCATGATGCCATTATTGAACTGGTCAAAAAACAAGGTTATGTCAGTACTGAAGAGCTGGTGGAGCACTTTTCGGTTAGCCCGCAGACTATTCGTCGTGACCTGAACGACCTGGCTGACCAGAATATTATCATGCGCCACCATGGTGGTGCTGCTATTCCATCGAGCTCAGTAAACACATCATGGCACGACCGGCGGGCAACTCTGGCTTCAGAGAAAGCGCGTATTGCGCAGAAAGTTGCCAGCCAGATCCCTGATGGAGCAACGTTGTTCATTGATATTGGCACTACGCCGGAAGCTGTCGCTCACGCCTTGCTGGACCATAGCCATTTGCGGGTGGTGACTAATAACCTGAATGTGGCAAACACCCTGATGGTAAAAGATGATTTTCGGATAATCCTGGCCGGTGGGGAATTACGCAGCCGCGATGGCGGGATCATTGGTGAAGCAACACTGGATTTTATTTCACAGTTTCGTCTCGATTTCGGCATTCTGGGGATTAGTGGCATCGACAGCGATGGCTCGCTACTGGAATTTGACTACCACGAAGTACGCACCAAGCGGGCAATTATTGATAATTCACGCCATGTGATGTTGGTGGTGGATCACACAAAATTTGGCCGTAATGCCATGGTAAACCTGGGGAGTATTGGCCTGGTTGATGCGTTGTATACGGACATTATGCCCCCTGCAGGCGTCATGCAGGTGATTGCCGAAAATAACGTGCAGTTAGAATTATGCTAAAACGGCTTAGCCTGGCTGGTTATCAGCCAGGCTGGTCAATATCAGCCAGGGCTGGCAAAAACAGGGCTTATACGCCGTACCCCATCATTTTTAATAATTCCTGTGCCTGCTGTACGGCTTCCCGACGGTGTGCAACCCCCATCTTCTGGTACAAGTTACGAATATGGGTTTTGATTGTGGTTGCTGCCACATCCAGTTCTCCGGCAATTTGGTCGTTACTGTAGCCTGAATAAATCAACCCAAGCACCTGCCATTCGCGTTGTGTTAGCGGGCTGGTGCGGATTAATTCCGGCACATCCGGGTGGTTCAACAAACGGTGTACAAAGCTTTCATCGAAGTGGGCAAATTTATGCCGGTGGTGCTGGTTTATCTCTTTGAGAATGCGTTGTGCCCGATGCTGCTCCAGCTCTGGCAATGTCGCCAGTTGGATTAGCTGGCGTAACTGCTGCGCCATTGGCTCACCCTCAATCACAAAGTGGCTGATAAAGCCAGTACGGTTTGCCAGAGACAGCGCTTCAACCAGTACCTGGAGGGCATCGCTCTTACGGTCTGCCTGCCAGTAAAGTTGATTGAGCAGTAACAGGTTACGGTTCAGGTCACTCATCAGGTGAAGCCGACGCGCGTTCTCGTTCAACTCTTCCAGTATGGTTTCTGCGGTGCCAAATTCTTCCAGCAGAATTTGTGCCCGGGCAATGTTACGCCACTGGCTTTGCAGAAAATGATTACTGACTGTCTCCGGGCGCGGCGTCTGGCGTAACCAGTTTTCTGCCGCCTGTTTGTCATTATTCATTTGCCAGTAAATGACGCGAACTTTGTCGGCATTGCTGACCCAGTCAATGTGGTACGAACCGTTACCCAGTAAGTTTTCCAGGCGGTTGAGTAAACCGCGGGCATTATCTAAATCGCCCCGGGCAAGTGAGTTTTGAATCACTAATGACAGGCACTGAAGTTGTTGCTGCGGCTGGTAGTTAACCAGCACATCCATCCCCTGACGGGCTGCTGCTTCGGATTCATCCAGCCGGGCCCAGGCCCAGAGTAGCTGCGAGCGGATACGTAACAAAAATTCATGTAGCGGTAACTGCTCCAGGTGTTGTGCCTGAATCAGTTGGAAGGCTTTTTCCTGAATTTCCCATGCAGACTGCAGGAAACCCTGAGCAAATAAAATTTCGCTTTGTTGAATCTGGCTCCATAACACGTAATGCCAGACTTCATTGAGTTGCGCCATCTGCTCAGTCTGTTGCATTAAAGCCAGTGAGTTGTTCAGTTCGCCTTTGCAGTGCAGCACTTCTCCGTGAACAGAAGTTGCGACAATGCGCCCGTAAAAACTGGCAAACGGCAGAGTCTCCAGCGCCAGCATTGAAAGGCGTTCTGCTTCATCGGGATTACCTGCGTTGATGGCTACCTGTGCCCGCAGAGCATTGAACTCCCCATGCAGCGATTCGTCTGGCTCACGGGTCATTTCTTCTTCTGCCCGGGCAAGCAGGTTATTAACCTCCTGAAAACGGTGCTGGCTTTGCATCAGCCAGGCTTTCAGTAACAGCAGGCGTGGGTTATCTAACAGCACAGACCAGGGCAGTGCGTTGAGGGATTCTTCCAGCAGTGCCAGTTCGCTCTGGTTAAATAAATCCCAGGCGTGCTGATGCAGAATATCGCGCAATAAAGCGGTATCTCCTGCTGCCACACCGTGGTGGATAGCTTCAGCCGGGTAGCCCTGCGCCATCCAGCCCTCTGCGGCAGCCCGGTGAATGGCTGGCAGTTCTGTCGCCATTTCCCACTGGCATCGCTGGCGCAGAAAACTGCCAAACAGTGGGTGGTAGTTGAACCATTCACCGTCGTCATCCATACGCTGTATGAACAGGCCCTGGCGCTCCAGGTCTTCCAGCCACATTTGGCCGTTTTCTTCGCCTGTCACTCGTACAATTAATGCATCGTTCATGGAACGCAATAACGATGTTTTCAGCAGGAACTGGCGGGTAGCGGGTGTGACGGTATCAAGCACTTCATCAACCAGGTAATCGGATAAGTGGCTGGCGTTAATGCCAGACAACCGCCGGGCAGAGTGTTGTGTGGCGGTATTCTTTTGCCGGGCAGACAGGGCGATTAGCTGTAACGCGGTAACCCAACCGGCGACATCTTCACAAATCTGGTGGCTTTCCTGGTCATCCAGTGGTGAGCTTAACCGGCAGTCAAAAAATTGTTTTGTTTCCCGCTGGGTAAAGGCCAGTTGATGGCTGCCAACTTCCAGCAGCTGATCCCGCACGCGCAGGTTGGCTATCCCCAACTGTGGCAGATTACGGGACAGAACAACCAGTGTGAGATTATCTGGCTGGTGGCGCAGGAAGAAGCGCATGGCGTCATGAATCACCGGGTTGGTGATCAGGTGGTAGTCATCAATGACTAACTTGAAAGCATGCTGGCACTCAGCCAGTTCAATAAACAGTTGCCCAAAGAGTGAAACCAGGCTGGCATACTGCCTTTTCTGCACCATCATTTCAGTGGTGACGCAATGCTTTCCGGTAGCCTGCTGAATAGCGGCTATCAGATAATTGGCAAAACGCTCAGGCTGATTATCTCCTTCATCCAGTGAAAACCAGCCCAAATGCGGCTGGCTGGCGGCCCACTGAGCAACCAGCGTTGTTTTTCCGTAACCAGCCGGGCTGGTGACCAGAACCAGACGGTAATTTTTGGCCGAAGATAATTTTGCCAACAGGCGATCGCGCACAACTGTATTGTCGAGCCTCACCGGGCGGCTAAGTTTGGATGGAATTAACATAGTCATTCACTTCACTGTGTCGAAACTACGGGATTACGAATTTTTTCGCGCTTCGTAATTAATTCTTAAGATAAATTCGAACAGATTAGTCTTTAATGCAAGTTAACCCCGTATAAAAGACCTTCAAAGGTGCACCTGGTCACATTTCTGAAACTTATTGGATGATTTGGGGGCGTAGCCAGGGTTCGCCGTCCTCCTTTGTTTCACAACCTTGATCTCTGAACTGCTCATCTCTTCCAAGTAAAAACAAAGGGTTTGGTTTTATTTCTACATAATGTGCAGAAAGTGTGTCTGTCTTTATTTGCATCTAATAGTAATTATTTCAATTGATTAAAGTGTTTCATTGCTTGAATTTTCACCTGTTTCATTAAAATTTCACATTATGCTTTTACGTGGTTTACGACTAATTTGAGTGTCATGGATCACAGTTTTTCCTACTCCCCGCTACTCCTCCCTGCCTAATCCCGGGCGGGATGAGGTATCCACTCAGGGGCCCAGGCACACTACTGTAAACTTTGTCTAATTACTTGAAGGACACCGATTACCTATGTCACAGCCTACATTCGATAAAGCACAATTTCAGGCTGCCCTGACACGTCAGTGGCAGCATTTTGGATTACATGCTGCGGCAGAAATGACGCAACACCAGTGGTGGCAGGCTGTTAGCGGGGCACTGGCGGAACTTTTGGCTGCACAGCCTCTGGCAAAGCCAGAAAAAAAACAACGCCATGTAAACTACATCTCAATGGAATTTCTGATTGGCCGCCTGACAGGTAATAACTTATTGAATATGGGCTGGTATCAGTCGGTTAGCGATACGCTGGCCGATTACGATATTGTCCTGAGTGACTTGCTTGAACAGGAAACCGACCCGGCGCTGGGTAACGGCGGATTGGGGCGGCTTGCTGCCTGCTTCCTGGATTCCATGGCAACCGTTGGGCAGTCTGCCATTGGTTATGGCCTGAATTACCAGTACGGCTTATTTCGCCAGTCGTTTGTTGATGGCCAGCAGCATGAAGCCCCGGATGACTGGTTGCGTGGCAGTTACCCATGGTTCCGCCATAACAGTGCCCTGGATGTGCAGGTTGGCATTGGCGGCAAAGTGGTGACTGTCGAAGGTAAACCGCACTGGGAACCCGCTTTTGTGATGCAGGGGGAAGCCTGGGATTTACCGGTTATTGGTTACCGTAATGGCATTTCGCAACCCTTACGGTTATGGCAGGCGAAACATGCACATCCTTTTGATTTAGGTAAGTTTAACGATGGTGACTTTTTGCGTGCCGAGAAACAGGGGATCGACGCAGAAAAACTGACGAAGGTGCTGTATCCCAATGACAACCACCTGGCGGGGAAAAAACTGCGCCTGATGCAGCAATACTTCCAGTGCGCCTGTTCCGTTGCGGATATTTTGCGTCGCCATCACCTGGCAGGCCGTAAACTGGCACAATTACCTGATTTTGAAGTTATTCAGTTGAACGACACCCACCCTACGATAGCCATTCCGGAATTACTGCGTGTGCTGATTGATGAACACCAGTTGAGCTGGGATGACGCCTGGGCGATTACCAGCCGTACTTTTGCTTACACCAACCATACCCTGATGCCTGAAGCACTGGAGTGCTGGGATGAGCGCCTGGTAAGAACGTTGCTGCCACGCCATATGCAATTAATCAAAGAGATTAATGCCCGCTTTAAAAAACGGGTGGAAGCAACCTGGCCGGGCGATGGTGCTGTGTGGGCGAAACTTGCTGTGGTACATGACCACCAGGTTCGTATGGCGAACATGTGTGTGGTAAGTGGTTTTGCGGTGAATGGTGTGGCGGCGCTGCACTCTGAACTGGTTGTGAAGGATCTGTTCCCGGAATACCACCAGTTATGGCCGAACAAGTTCCATAACGTGACCAATGGCATTACTCCCCGCCGCTGGGTAAAACAGTGCAACCCGGCTCTGGCTGCATTGCTGGATAAAACACTGAAAAAAGAGTGGGCGAACGATCTGGATGTCCTGGAAGGTATCGAAAAATATGCTGATGATGCCAAATTCCGCAAGGCTTACCGGGAAATTAAACAACAGAACAAAGCTCGCCTGGCGGAGTTCGTTAAGCAACGTACCGGGATTGAGATTAACCCCAATGCTTTGTTTGATATCCAAATCAAACGCCTGCACGAATACAAACGTCAACATTTGAATCTGTTACATATTTTGGCGCTGTACAAAGAGATCCGTGAAAACCCGAAAGCAGACAGAGTTCCGCGCGTATTCTTGTTTGGAGCAAAAGCCGCACCTGGCTACTACCTGGCTAAAAATATCATCTTTGCCATTAACAAAGTGGCTGAGGTTATCAATGCTGACCCGGCGGTTGGCGACAAACTGAAAGTTGTCTTCCTGCCAGATTACTGTGTGTCTGCCGCAGAAGTGATGATCCCGGCAGCGGATGTCTCTGAACAAATCTCAACGGCCGGGAAAGAGGCTTCAGGTACCGGGAATATGAAGCTGGCGTTGAATGGTGCTCTGACTGTCGGCACGCTGGACGGCGCGAATGTTGAAATTGCCGAAAAGGTTGGTGCGGAAAATATCTTTATTTTCGGCCATACCGTAGAACAAGTGAAAGCGCTGAAAGCCGCTGGTTATGAACCACAGAAATGGCGTAAAAAAGACAAGTTGCTGGATGCCGTTATGAAAGAGCTGGAACAGGGTAAATACAGCAACGGCGATAAACATGCGTTCGACCAAATGCTGCACAGCATGGGGAAACAGGGAGGCGACCCCTATCTGGTGATGGCAGACTTCCATGCTTATGTTGAAGCGCAGAAACAGGTTGATGAACTGTACCGTGATCAGGATGCCTGGACGCGTGCGGCGATTCTGAATACAGCACGTTGCGGTATGTTCAGTTCGGACCGTTCCATTCGCGATTACCAGGCCCGTATTTGGCAGGCAAAGCGCTAAGGACATCAAGGTAGGTGAAAGGATGATGGACAAAAAACGTCTTGAGCAGGCCGCCCTGGAAGCGGGGATCGCATCGAGTTATATCAATGCGCACGGTAAACCTGAGAGCATTGGAATGGACACCCGCCAGCGGTTGCTGGCGGCAATGGGTGATGCGCCAGCACTGGCACACCAACACAGCCAGCGCGTGGTGCCTCCTGTACATGTGCTGGTCTCTGGTAAACGCCTGTCTGTGCCGGTAAGGGGGGAAGGGCGTTTCCAGTGGTTGCTGACAACCGAAACTGGCGAACCTCACCATGGCACAGTCCAGGGCGGCAAGCCCATGCGTTTGCCCACCAGCCTGCAACCCGGATACCACTCACTGACCCTCACGCAGGGTGAGCAACGCTGGCACTGCCAGGTGATTGTCGCGCCACCTCGCTGTTATGAACCTGCAGAACTCTTGCAAGGGGAAAAACTCTGGGGGGCTTGCGTACAGCTGTATACCTTGCGTTCGGCAACCAACTGGGGCATTGGTGATTTTGGTGACCTGAAACGTATGCTGCCAGAAGTTGCCGCACGAGGTGGGGCTTTTATTGGCCTGAACCCGGTTCATGCGCTGTACCCGGCGATTCCTGAAAGTGCCAGTCCGTACAGTCCGTCATCACGCCGCTGGCTGAATGTTTTGTATATCGATGTTCCCGCTGTGGCTGATTTTGCCGCCAGTGATGCCGCACAACACTGGTGGGAAAACAAGGCGACACAGCAAGCGATAGCCCAGGCCCGAAGTACCGAGTGGGTGGATTACACTACGGTAACGGAACTTAAAATTGCTGCATTACGCCTTGCCTGGGATACCTTCTGCGCCCGGCCTCATGATGATGACACCGTTGCCCAGTTTGAGTCTTTTGTGCGTGATGGTGGAGAAAGCCTTTACTGGCAGGGTGCTTATGATGCTGTGCATCACCATTTACTGGCGAAAGATGCTCAGCACTGGGGCTGGCCGGCCTGGCCTGAAGCCTGGCAGGATCCTCAAAGCGCTGTAGTCCTGGCGTTTTGTGAACAAAATGCCCAGGAAGTACGCTTCTGGATGTGGTTACAGTGGCTGGCTGCCACACAGTTCTCGGCCTGTTGGGATGAGTGCCTGAAAGCTGAAATGCCAGTAGGGCTGTATCGTGACCTGGCTGTAGGCGTGGCAGAAGGTGGGGCCGAAACCTGGAGTGACCGTGCTTTGTACAGCCTGCAGGCTTCTGTGGGTGCTCCGCCAGATATTCTGGGCCCACTCGGGCAAAACTGGGGATTACCACCGATTAATCCTCACGTAATGTTTGAGCGTGCCTATGAGCCGTTTGTTGATTTATTACGCGCGAACATGACGCATTGTGGCGCGTTACGTATTGACCATGTTATGTCGCTACTGCGTTTATGGTGGATCCCATATGGCGAAACGGCAGATAAAGGCGCGTATGTTCACTACCCGGTAGACGACCTGCTGGCCATTTTGGCACTGGAAAGCCAGCGCCACCAGTGCATGGTGATTGGTGAAGACCTGGGGACTGTTCCGGCAGAAATCGTCGGGAAACTGCGCAGCAGTGGGGTGTATTCGTACAAAGTGCTTTATTTTGAGCATGACAGCGAAAAGCAGTTCAAAGCACCGGATATCTGGCCGGAACAATCCATGGCTGTTGCCACTACCCATGACCTGCCAACCCTACGGGGATATTGGGCATGCGGGGACCTGACGCTTGGTGAATCTTTGGGGTTGTATCCTGACAAGGTGATCCTGAAAGGTTTATATCAGGATCGGGAAGCAGCGAAACAAGGGTTACTTAATAGTTTGCACCAGTATGGTTGTGTGCCGAAACGTACCGGAAAACAGGCGCGCCTTATGCAGATGTCTCCTGTTCTTAACCGGGGGTTGCAGCGTTACATTGCTGACTCAAACAGTGCGTTGCTGGGTTTACAACCGGAAGACTGGCTGGATATGGCGGAGCCTGTGAATGTTCCTGGCACCAGTACACAGTACCCTAACTGGCGGCGTAAACTTAATCGTGAAGTAGAAGCCATTTTTGCAGATGGTGATATTAACCGGCTACTGAAGGATTTAACTGCCAGGCGTAAAAAAGCGGGACAGCATAAATAATCCAGGTGAGCTACGGCTGTAACAACGCCCTGTGCCATGTGGTACAGGGCGTTTTTTTATTGCCAGGCCGTTACTGGGGTGCAAACAAAAAAAGGCGACAGAAAACTGTCGCCGAATCAGAGTCAGAGTTCAAACAAGTGTTTTGGCATGGGCAGTAAATGGCAATACATCAAAGGGTAATTATGGCCTGACGCGGTTTATTTATTCAGTTCCGCAGTCATATGAACCTGGTTACCGCTGAACGCTTCAGTGATGTTGTAAGAAGACGCCCCGGCTTGTTTTGCCTGTGCTGCGATTTTTGCTTCAGCGCCATCAAGGGTGGATGCTGTTGCACTAACCGTTTGAGCAAATGCGCCAAATGAAGCCAGGGAAAGAGCAGTAACTACAACTAAAGATTTGATAGATTTCATGGTCGTATTCCTTAATGGTTTGGTCTGTTTAAAGGCTGTTTGCCTTCGATGGAGTAATAATAGGCCGGGGGAGGAAGAAGTGAAAGCTGAAGGATTTGGTGTTATTGGTCAAATTATTTGAATAACAAAATAACGTAAACAGACGGGCCGAATATACATGGACCTGTGTTGCTTTGCCTGGCGTGGGCCAGGTGTTCTCGTGAAAAGTAATCGGGAGAGTAAAGAGGGAACAGAAAACAGAAAGGCCTGTTGTTTATAAACCGCAGGCCTTTACATAAACACCAGGGCAGAAAGAGTGCGCCTTGCTGTTTTTAATAGTACGAGTGTTCACCGCGCTGGTGTTCAGTGAGGTCACGCACACCTTTAAGTTCGGTAAACTCGGCTAAGAGCTGTTTCTCAATCCCTTCTTTAAGGGTGTAATCCACCATGGAACAACCGTTACAGCCACCACCAAATTGCAGAATAGCGTAACCTTCCTCGGTGATTTCCATCAAAGAAACACGCCCGCCGTGACCAGCCAGTTGCGGGTTAACCTGAGCCTGCAGAAAGTATTCCACGCGTTCAATTAATGGCGCGTCATCTGCCACCTTGCGCATTTTCGCGTTGGGTGCTTTCAGGGTTAACTGTGAGCCTAACTGGTCAGTGACGAAATCAATTTCAGCATCTTCCAGGTACGGTGCGCTCAGTTCATCAACGTAGGCGGTCAGTTGCTCAAACGGAAGAGCTGTGTCCGTAGCCTCAACAGCATCAGGCGGGCAGTATGAAACACCGCACTCAGCATTTGGCGTGCCGGGATTAATAACGAACACGCGAATCTGTGTCCCTTCCTCCTGATTTGCCAGCAGTTTGGCAAAGTGTGCTTGCGCAGCATCGGAAATACGGATCATAACAAAGGCCTAATAGTTGACTATTTTAGTCGGTTATTATACGCCCATCATCGAGGCTCTACAAGGTTCGACACAGGCACCAGATCTGAATGCTTGCAGCACCAGCTTTGTTAAGCTGGCGGGCAATTTCACCGGCAGTACTGCCAGTCGTTACGACATCATCCACTATAGCGATGTGGCGTTGCTTTACCGGAATTTCAAGCGTAAACGCATTATTGAGATTGTGCCTGCGTAACTGCGCTGAAAGCCGGTGCTGAGTTACTGTTGGAATGCTCCGCCGCAACCCAGCGGGCACCCAGGCACATTTTAACCAGTGTGCCAGTGGGCGGGCCAGCAGGTCACTTTGATTGAACCCCCGCAACCAGTGCCGGCGTTGAAATAATGGCACACTCAGTATTGTGTCAGGTAATTGCCAGTTCGTTGTGTACTTCTGTGCCTGTAAACGCAGAAACAGTAACCGTGCCAGCCCCAGGCTGAGTGCCGGAGTATTATGAAATTTCCAGCGCTGGATGAGTTTATCAAGGGGATGGCAGTAATCACTGACAAATACCATGCTCTGCCAGGGAGGCGCTTTTTGCAGGCAGCGGCCGCACAGGCAGTCTGCCTTCCCGGCGGGCAGGCCACAGCAGGGGCAACAAACAGGTGGCCGGGGCAGGCTGGCGGTACAACAGGAACAAAAGCCCCAGTGGGGCAGAGTAAGTGGCATTTTGCATAGCCAACAATGTCCGGGGATTGATAGCATACAGCCTCCTTGCTGGATAAATCAGAGAACTATAACCGATGACGGATTTGTGGTGGCAAACATGTGGTGAAGGGAAAACGCATCTTGTGCTGTTGCACGGATGGGGATTGAATGCGGCTGTCTGGCAAGGCATTACCGCCCAGCTTAGCCCGCATTTTACCCTGCACCTGGTTGACTTACCGGGGTTTGGGCGTAGCCAGGGCTATGGTGCGATGTCTTTGGAGGACATGGCTGCTGTGGTTATGCAACAGGCCCCTGAACGCGCAGTATGGCTTGGCTGGAGCCTTGGCGGGCTGGTTGCCAGCCAGGTCGCACTGGTTGCACCCGCCCGGGTTGATGCACTGGTTACAGTTGCCTCATCGCCTTGTTTTCAGGCGAATGAACATGAAGGGTGGCCGGGTATTAAAGGTTCAGTGCTGCAGGGGTTTCAGCAGCAACTAAGTGAGGATTTCCGGCGAACCGTTGAGCGTTTTCTGGCATTGCAAACATTGGGTACAGAGAGTGCGAGGCAGGATGCGCGGGCGCTCAAAGAAGTGGTGCTGTCGCAGCCGTTCCCGACACCAGAAGTTCTCAATGGCGGGCTGGCTATTCTGGAACAGGTGGATTTGCGCGAAGCGCTGGACAACCTGCCTGTGCCGTTCTGGCGGCTCTATGGTTACCTGGATGGGCTGGTGCCGCGCAAAACAGCACAGATTCTGGACAGCCGCTGGCAGCGCAGTGCTTCGGTTGTATTCCCTAAAGCCGCACATGCGCCATTTATTTCTCACCCCGATTTGTTCTGCGAGCAATTACTGGCGTTGACCAGCGGGTTGCGCCTGTAACTGGAATCAAGCCCGGCAAACCTCACCGGGTTATGCTTTAAACAGGCTGGCTGAGGCTCCACACTTCTCTCAGGCAGGCTTTGCCTTCCGGGCAACTCTTGCACCCCCCGCTCAGGCACTCGCTGGCATCTTCTGTGCGGCGCTGTGCTTTGCCCATCGCTTCCAGGCGGGCCAGCATAGCGTTGACCAGAGGAAGCGGTGTGGCAAGTTGCTGGCTGAGTTGCGTGGCATCCATGGTGCCGCGCAGTGCCAGTAAATCGCGTATCTCAATCAGGCTTGCCATCACTTAATTGCCTCTTGCAGTGTATTAGTGGCAGTCACTGGCGCCAGCAGACTGGCAACAGGAAGCGACACTGCGTGGTTTTGCAACCAGGTGTACTTCCACCCGGCTACGCGCACGGCGTAAAGCACCCAACAGCACCACATTGAACAGCACCACGGCCAGAATACAAACCAGGCTGTATTGAGGATGGCTGCGGAAAGAGACGGCCTGGTAATACACCGTAGCCAGCGAGTAAGCAATGTTCAGCCCCCACAGAATGGAAAACGTCATCCATCCGCGGCCCGCTTCACGGGCGACGGCGCCCATCACGGAGATACAAGGGATGTACAGCAAAACAAAGATTAAGTAGCTGTATGCCGCAGCTTCGCTGCCAAACTTGCTGCTCATGACACCCATGGCACCGGTCGCCATTTCGCCATCACCTTTACTGGCTTCAATGGGGTTAGCCAGTACGCTCAGGCTGAATGTGTCTTTCAGGCTGCTCCAGGTATCACCAAGCGCGCCCTGAAGTTCACCCAGTAAGTTGAAAGTAGCCGGATCAAACGCTTCATTGTGAATATCTTCAGCGGTGTACAACGTATTGAGTGTACCCACGACCACTTCTTTCGCCATGGCACCAGTAAACAGCCCGACCGTTGCCTGCCAGTTATCCTCGTGAACCCCAATGGGTTGTAAAAGCGGAGTCAGAACGCGGCTGACGGATGCCAGCGCCGAATCGTTAATGTTATCTGCCGCTTTCCCGCTGAGCGTGAAGCTGTTCAGTGCGCCGATAAAAATACTCACCAGCACAATCACTTTACCGGCCCGGATCACGAACCCTTTCAGGCGTTGCCAGGTTTGAATTAACAGACTTTTCAGGTGAGGAACGTGGTAAACCGGCAACTCCATAACAAAGGGGGTTGCTTCACCGCGCATAATCGTGTGCTTCAGCATCAGGCCGGTAAGTATTGCCATTACAATACCCAGCAGATAGAGCGAGAAAACAATC
The DNA here is from genome assembly GCF_003182475.1 of Mangrovibacter plantisponsor. GTDB lineage: Bacteria > Pseudomonadota > Gammaproteobacteria > Enterobacterales > Enterobacteriaceae > Mangrovibacter > Mangrovibacter plantisponsor. The sequence continues at coordinate 54,744 of NZ_QGTS01000020.1, read as the reverse complement.
AATGCTCCTTGCTGCCCAAAGAATGCTGCGGAGAAAACGGCGAAAATAGCCAGGCGTGCGCCGCAGGACATAAATGGCGCCATCATGATGGTCGTCAGACGTTCACGGGGAGCGTCAAGGGTACGTGAACCCATCACTGAGGGTACGTTACAACCAAAACCAACAATCAGCGGGACAAATGACTTACCAGGTAACCCCAGAGATTGCATCAGGCGGTCCATCACAAAGGCTGCACGAGCCATATAACCTGAGTCTTCAAGGAAAGAGAGAAACAGGTACATCATGCCGATTTGCGGTACCAGAGGTAATACAGTGTTGATCCCACCGCCAATACCCTGGGCAAGCAGTAACGTCAGCCAGTCCGGGAAATGTAACGTTGCGCCAACCCACTGCAGGCCGTGAATAAAGATAGCGACGGAACCCGCATCAAAAATCGGTTGCAGTGCACCACCAATGTTAATGGCCAGCAGAAACATCAGGTACATGACAAACAGAAAAATCGGTAAACCGAGGAAGCGGTTCAGCACTATTTTATCTACTTGCGCGGTGAGCTTGTTTGGCTCAACCGTAATACTGTTACTGACCGATTCACAAATGGTGGCGATAGTCTGATAACGCGCGTCAGCAATGTATAACGCCGGGTCATCAATTTTTTCACTCAGCCCGGCTTTTACTGCATCCAGTTTGTCTGCCGCATCCCCGGCGTAAGCAAGGCTGTAAATATCCCCTTCCAGCATTTGTATGCCCAACCAACGGCGGTGGTCAGCCGGTAATGTACCCGGCATGGATTCAGCCAGTTGCAGGGCGCTGTCGATAATGGGCTGTGGGTAATGAACGAACTCTTGCTCACTGTTTTTCTGGTGAATGTCCAGAGCGCGTTTCAGGCTGTCGATACCCCGCCCACGAGTGGAAACCAGTGGCACGACCGGGCAGCCAAGCCGGGCAGAGAGTGCATCAATATCAATGCGCAGGTGCTGTTTCTCTGCAATGTCCAGCATGTTCAGGGCAACAACACAGGGAATGCCAAGTTCAAGAAGCTGCAATGTTAAATACAGATTGCGTTCAAGATTGCTGGCGTCAACGACGTTAATCAGTAAATCCGCATCACCGCTCAGAATATAGTGGCAGGCAATTTGTTCATCGAGGGAGGTTTGTGCAGAAATAGTGGTCAGGGAATAGGTACCTGGCAGGTCGACAAGTGTGACCTGGTGTTCAGGCGTCGCAAATTGCCCTTCTTTACGTTCAACCGTTACACCTGCCCAATTCCCTACACGCTGGCGGGCACCAGTTAATTGGTTGAATAATGTTGTTTTCCCGGAGTTAGGGTTACCAATTAAACCAACAGTAATTGTTTTCATTTTATGACCCACTTACTTGCATTGCCATGATGAAATAACTGAGTAACTCAGCGTATTTCCTCGACATTTAATAGCGCCAGGTCTTTTTTACGCACGACCAGGTTAACGCGACGGGTTTCAATATGAATAGGGTCGCCCAATGGTGCCACACGCACCACATTGAATGACGAACCCGGCAGCATACCCAAAGAAAGTAACTTTTGGCGGTATGCCGGGCTGATTTCCCCGGAGAACCCAATGATTTTCCATGAGCTGGATGGTAAGAATTGCATAATGCCCGCCTGCCAGAACTTACAAATGAACGTTTACCAAGAGAACAGCCTGAATGAGATTCAGAGGAGCCTCGCCAGAAAAATAAAGCAGAATAAAACAAGTAATACAATGATAATGAGAATGGTTTTCGTAATCAACTCGCTTTAACGCAAATGAATCTTATTTCACACTTTATTCGTACTAAGATTAACCTGTGTCATAAAGATGGTATTTAGCATGAGCGGCAGGGTATTTCAAATAACTACAAATGGTTAATTTTGTTAAATTAAAGGTGGTATTTTAAATATTTTGGTGAACTGTTTTTTATTTATATTTAAAAATAATTATTTGCTAAAAATTAGCTCGCTAATAATTAACTTTTTTATGGGCGTGATTTTCCGGAACCTGCGAATTTTACTCAACTATTTCAGTATGGCTGCAGTAGCTTTGTTACAAATGTAAACGGGTACAAATTAAAAGTGGTAAAGCGAATTTTTTTATATTTTTTGCCAGCCTGGACAGACCAGACTGGCAATTTCCACATCACAGCTTAACGCTTTTTACCAAATGCAGCAGCCAGTGCATCGCTCATGGCACTGTTACCTGAAGTGCTTGCTTCACGCTGGCGCTGGCGCGGTTGTTGTTGAGGGCGCTGGCGCGTGTCGTTACCTTGCGCTTTGCGCGGCTGGCTTTCCCCGGGCTGTTCATCAAGACGCATGGATAACGCAATGCGCTTGCGGGCCAGATCCACTTCCATCACTTTTACTCTGACGATATCACCGGTTTTCACCACCTTGTGTGGGTCTTCAACAAATTTATCAGCCAAAGAAGAAATGTGCACCAGGCCATCCTGGTGTACGCCAATATCCACGAATGCGCCGAAGTTAGTGACGTTGGTAACCGCACCTTCCAGGATCATGCCGGGCTGGAGGTCATTGAGTGTTTCTACTCCGTCAGCAAACTGAGCTGTTTTAAACTCAGGGCGTGGGTCACGGCCAGGTTTTTCCAGCTCTTTGATAATGTCTGTAACGGTTGGTACACCGAAACGCTCATCAGTGAAGTCGACCGCTTTCAGGTTACGCAGCGCACTGTCATCACCCATCAAATCCCGCAAGGCTTTGTGGGTTGCGGCAAGAATACGCTCAACTATAGGGTAGGCTTCAGGGTGAACGGTTGATGCATCCAGCGGGTTGTCCCCGTGGTTGATACGCAAAAAACCGGCACACTGTTCAAAAGCTTTTGGCCCCAGACGGCTAACTTTCAGCAGTTGCTGGCGGTTCTGGAACTGGCCATTCTGGTCGCGCCAGTCGACAATATTTTGCGCCATCATGCGGGTCAGGCCTGCTACGCGGGTTAATAACGGTACGGACGCAGTATTCAGATCCACACCGACGGCGTTTACGCAGTCTTCAACGACAGCATCAAGTTTTTTCGCCAGTTGGTTTTGGCTGACATCGTGCTGGTACTGGCCCACACCGATGGATTTCGGGTCTATTTTCACCAGTTCTGAAAGTGGGTCCTGCAGGCGGCGGGCAATGGAGACCGCGCCACGCAAAGAAACATCGAGTGATGGAAATTCTTGTGCCGCCAGTTCTGAAGCGGAATAGACCGATGCCCCGGCTTCACTGACAATCACTTTCTGTGCTTTAAGGTGGGGATATTGTTTTAGCACGTCCAGCCAGAAACGTTCTGTTTCGCGTGAGGCTGTACCGTTACCAATCGCGACCAGTTCGACCTGGTGTTTTTCACACAGTGCGGCCAGTACAACTGCTGCTTTGGCTGCCTGCCCGGTATGTGGATAAATGGTATCGGTAGCAACCAGTTTCCCGGTGGCGTCCACTACGGCAACTTTAACCCCGGTACGCAACCCCGGATCCAGGCCCATAGTGGCTCGCATTCCTGCAGGCGCAGCCATCAGCAAATCATGCAGGTTACGGGCAAAGACATTGATTGCTTCATCTTCTGCGCGTTCCCGCAGGGTGGACATCAGCTCTGTTTCCAGGTGCATCAGCACCTTGATACGCCAGGTCCAGGAAATGACCGCACGCCGCCAGTTATCTGACGGTGCGTTGTTCAGGCGTAGCCCAAGGTGGTCAATAATCAGTTGTTCGCAGTAACTTTCTTTGGGAGGCTCATCAAACTGAGGGTCCGGGTTAACGGCTAACTGAAGCACGCCTTCGTTACGGCCACGGAACATGGCCAGAGCGCGGTGTGAAGGCACACCAGAGATGGCTTCATGATGGGCAAAATAGTCACGGAATTTCGCGCCTTCTTCTTCCTTACCTGGTACCACGGTGGAGGCCAGATGGGCATTACGCCACAGGTAGTCACGCACTTTTGCCAGCAAGGCCGCATCTTCAGCGAAGCGTTCCATCAGAATATAACGAGCGCCATCCAGCACCGCTTTGGTGTCGGCCAGGCCTTTGTCTGCGTCAATATACTGCTCTGCTTCGTGTTCTGGTGTGCGGGAGGCATCTTGCCAGAGCAAATCTGCAAGAGGTTCTAACCCTGCTTCAATAGCGATTTGCCCACGTGTGCGGCGTTTAGGTTTGTACGGGAGATATAAGTCTTCAAGCTCAGTTTTGCTCAGCGTTGAATTAATGGCGCCAGCCAGTTCATCACTCAGTTTGCCCTGCTCGCTAATCGACTTCAGAATGGCCTGACGGCGCTCTTCCAGTTCACGCAGATAACCCAGACGGACTTCCAGTTGACGCAATTGGGTGTCATCCAGCCCACCTGTGACCTCTTTACGATAACGTGCGATAAATGGCACGGTGTTCCCTTCATCAAGCAAACGGATGGCCGCTTCAACCTGCTCATTCCGTGCCTTGAGTTCACTGGCAATAATGCCGTTAAGCGAATTGTTCATCATGGCTTTTGTTGTCTGTCTGTCGCGATAAAAAGTGAAGCACAGTTATACGGAGTCCGGAAATAAAATGCCAGTTATGGCGACCTTTCAGCCGGCTTTTTCAGTTTGTTCTTTAAATCTTGTGAACAGTGCCGAGGCTCAGGCTTCTTCGGACCACTCCGGCCTTGTATAGCTGATGCTGTTTACATACCAGGTTGCAATGCCCGAAGGTGTGATAACGGTGGCGGTATCACCTTCTTCTTTTTTGAGCAGAGCCCGGGCCATGGGGGCATCAATAGAAATGTAGTCATTGCGGCCAAAAATTTCATCGTAACCGACAATGCGAAACCGCCTGATATCCCCGTCGTCGTTTTCAATTTCCACCCAGGCACCAAAAAACACTTTGCCATCCTGTTGCGGCGAGTGGTCAACGATGCGTAAATTCTCAAGGCATTTAGTGAGGTAACGAACCCGCCGGTCAATTTCGCGCAGGCGTTTCTTGTTGTACTGGTAGTCGGCGTTTTCGCTGCGGTCGCCAAGGCTTGCCGCCCAGGTGACTTTTTTGGTGACTTCCGGGCGTTCTTCTCGCCATAAATAATCCAGCTCTTTTTTGAGCTTTTCGTAACCCTCTCGGGTAATCAAGGGCGTTTTCATACTATGTACCTGTCTGTGCTGCCGAATGGTGAAGCAGGCCTATTTTACAATAACTTGCCTGTCGCTTTATGCGCCTGTTTGTGATGTATTGTACAGATAAGTCGCTGTTAAATATGCTTTGTAACAATTTTGACTAGAATATATACCAGTTTTATCTGGTCGTTGGCGCACACTTTTTTAGAATAGCCAACGTACAATTCGAGCCTTTGGGAGTTAACAGTATGCAAGAGAATTATAAAATTCTGGTTGTTGATGACGATATGCGGTTACGTGCACTGCTTGAGCGTTATCTCACCGAACAAGGCTTCCAGGTTCGTAGCGTTGCTAACGCTGAACAAATGGATCGCCTGCTGACACGTGAGTCTTTCCACTTAATGGTTCTGGATTTGATGCTGCCGGGAGAAGATGGCTTGTCCATTTGCCGCCGTCTGCGCAGCCAGAGTAACCCGATGCCCATCATTATGGTAACGGCGAAGGGTGAAGAAGTGGATCGTATTGTTGGGCTGGAAATTGGTGCTGATGACTATATTCCCAAACCCTTTAACCCGCGTGAATTGTTGGCTCGTATTCGTGCAGTGTTGCGCCGCCAGGCAAATGAGTTACCCGGCGCACCATCCCAGGAAGAAGCCGTTATCGCTTTCGGCAAATTTAAACTGAACCTGGGAACCCGTGAAATGTTCCGTGATGACGAGCCTATGCCTTTAACCAGTGGTGAATTCGCTGTGTTGAAAGCCCTGGTCAGCCACCCGCGTGAACCGTTATCCCGCGATAAACTGATGAACCTCGCACGTGGCCGTGAATACAGTGCGATGGAACGTTCGATTGATGTTCAGATCTCCCGCCTGCGTCGCATGGTGGAAGAAGACCCGGCGCACCCCCGTTATATTCAGACGGTATGGGGCCTGGGTTATGTGTTTGTGCCGGATGGCGCTAAAGCATGAGGCGACTGCGCTTCTCGCCAAGAAGTTCATTTGCACGCACCTTGTTACTGATTGTCACCTTGCTGTTTGCCAGCCTGGTGACAACGTACCTGGTCGTGCTGAACTTTGCGATTTTGCCGAGCCTCCAGCAGTTTAATAAAGTACTGGCTTACGAAGTTCGTATGCTGATGACCGATAAACTGCAACTGGAGGACGGTACTCAACTGGTCGTACCGCCTGCTTTTCGTCGTGAGATTTATCGTGAGCTTGGGATTTCCCTGTATTCCGATGAAGCGGCGGAAGAGGCAGGCCTGCGTTGGGCGCAGCATTACGAATTTTTGAGCCAGCAAATGGCACAACAACTCGGTGGGCCAACGGAAGTTCGTGTTGAGGTCAATAAAAGCTCACCCGTTGTTTGGCTGAAGACCTGGCTATCGCCCAATATTTGGGTACGTGTACCGCTGACTGAAATTCATCAGGGCGATTTCTCACCGTTGTTCCGCTATACCCTGGCGATTATGTTGCTGGCTATTGGTGGCGCGTGGTTGTTTATTCGTATTCAAAACCGTCCCCTGGTAGACCTTGAGCATGCGGCTTTACAGGTGGGTAAAGGGATTATTCCGCCCCCGTTACGTGAATATGGCGCTTCAGAGGTGCGCTCGGTGACCCGGGCCTTTAACCATATGGCGTCGGGCGTGAAGCAACTGGCGGATGACCGTACTTTGCTGATGGCCGGTGTCAGCCACGATTTGCGCACACCACTCACCCGTATCCGCCTGGCGACAGAAATGATGGGTGAAGAAGATGGTTATCTCGCTGAGTCAATCAATAAAGATATCGAAGAGTGTAATGCCATTATTGAGCAGTTTATTGACTACCTGCGTACAGGCCAGGAAATGCCACTGGAAACGGCAGATCTCAACAGTGTGCTCGGGGAGGTGATTGCTGCGGAAAGTGGTTATGAGCGCGAGATTAATACAGACCTGCAACCGGGTGAGATTACTGTCAATATCCATCCGCTTTCTATCAAACGTGCTGTGGCGAATATGGTTGTTAATGCGGCGCGTTATGGTAATGGGTGGATAAAAGTCAGTAGTGGCACTGAGCCGGGTAAGGCCTGGTTCCAGGTGGAGGATGACGGGCCGGGTATCCCGCCTGAGCAACTGAAACATTTACTACAGCCTTTTGTGCGTGGAGACAGCGCGCGTAGCACCAGCGGTACCGGTCTGGGCCTTGCTATAGTGCAACGTATTATAGATAACCATAACGGGTTGCTGGATATTGGCTCCAGTGACTGCGGTGGGTTGCGCATTCGGGCCTGGCTGCCCATTATGCCAGGATTACTGGCAGAGAAGGCGAAAGAGAGTTAACCGGAAGCTGCAAGGCGGTTATCACCAGGCTGGTGGTGCAAAGAAAAGCCCGTGTATTTCAGAATACACGGGCTTTTTGTTGCTCAGGCTCAGGGAGTGGGTTACCGGGTTTGTGGCCCGGCACTGACCAGCGCTGCACCAGCCGGAGTATCGGTATATTTTTCGAAGTTATCTACAAACAGCGTGGCGAGATGCTGCGCTTTTTCTTCCCATTTCTCGGGAGTGGCCCATGTATTGCGCGGGTCAAGTATCCCGGCGTTCACACCGGTTAATGCTACTGGCACGGCGAGGTTGAAGACTGGCAGTGTGGTTGTTTCGGCGTTATCCAGCTCTCCACTGAGAATGGCATCGATGATGGCGCGCGTATCTTTGATTGAGATACGTTTACCCGAGCCGTTCCAGCCTGTATTCACCAGGTAGGCCTGGGCACCGGCAGCCTGCATGCGCTTCACCAGCACTTCTGCGTATTGCGTGGGGTGCAGAGTGAGGAAGGCCGCGCCAAAGCAGGCAGAGAAGGTTGGGGTCGGTTCGTCCACACCACATTCCGTTCCAGCCAGTTTTGCGGTGAAACCTGAAAGGAAGTGGTATTGCGTTTGTTCGGCTGTCAGGCGCGAAACGGGTGGCAGCACACCAAATGCGTCAGCGGTGAGGAAAATTACCTTAGTGGCATGGCCTGCTTTGGATACCGGTTTAACAATATTATCAATGTGATAAATAGGGTAAGACACACGGGTGTTTTCCGTTTTGCTGCCATCATTGAAATCAATGGCGCCATCGGTTGCGACAGTCACATTTTCCAGCAAGGCATCACGGCGAATAGCCCGGTAAATATCTGGCTCTGCAGCTTCTGACAGACGGATGGTTTTCGCATAACAACCCCCTTCGAAGTTGAATACGCCGTCGTCATCCCAGCCGTGTTCATCGTCGCCAATCAGGCGGCGTTTCGGGTCAGTGGACAGGGTGGTTTTACCGGTTCCGGACAGGCCGAAGAAGACTGCGACATCGCCTTTTTCACCGACATTGGCGGAGCAGTGCATGGAGGCAATATTTTTCAGTGGCAGCAGGTAGTTCATAATGGCGAACATTCCTTTTTTCATTTCGCCGCCATACCAGGTGCCGCCAATTAACTGCATGCGCTCTGTCAGGTTGAACGCAATAAAGTTTTCTGAGTTCAGGCCTTGTGCCTGCCAGTTCGGATTGGTGCATTTCGCTCCGTTCATAACGATGAAATCGGGTTCGAAATCAACGAGTTCTTCATCCTTGGGGCGAATGAACATGTTCTTGACGAAATGTGCCTGCCAGGCCACTTCGGTAATAAAGCGTACACACAGGCGGCTGTCCGGGTTGGCACCGCAAAAAGCATCCACCACAAACAGACGTTTTCCCGAAAGCTCATCAGTGACGAGGCTTTTCAGGTCTTGCCATACTTCAGGGGTGAGTGGATGGTTGTCATTCTTCCCGTTACCGTTATCAGACCACCATAACGTATCGCGGGTTGTATCGTCACGGACGATATATTTATCTTTTGGCGAGCGGCCAGTGAAAACACCGGTATCAACAGCGACGGCACCCAGATTTGTCAGTACGCCACGCTCGAACCCTTCCAGGGTTGGGTCGAGCTCTTCACGATACAGAGTATCGTAATCAGGGTTATACACCACTTCCACGACGTCATGAATACCATAAGCCTTCAGTTCTTGCGGGGTTAAAACGCGCATGTCACTTCTCCTTAGCCAGGATCTATTACTATAAATTGTAGGGTTATTAGCCGAATGTTGACCGCGACCCGCTTCATAGATTTACGTATCCAAAGATTTGTTCGCAAAATAATAGAAGCAGAGCAGGTCTCGCTGTGGGAAGCATTATCGCAGGATTTTTTTATGAATGGATATAAGTGTTTTGCAAATGTTATTGAAAAGTAGAAAAAAAAGCCATTTTGGGATTGTAAACGCATACATAATGTTGCGCTGGTTTATTTTTCGGCAAAACAGTGTGCAGGCTTACCAGTGGGAAAGAAGCCCCGGTGATGACCAGGGCTGGTATACCTTAGTGAATATGTGGATCCGCAGGATCAGCATTGGTCCGTATTTCTGCGATATCCATAGCATTAAACAGATAGTGGTTACCGCAATAATCACAATGCATGTCTATCTCCCCATCTTCTTCAAGAATGGTGTCGATTTCTTCTTGTGGCAGCGTTTTTAGTGCCGCTGCACAGCGATCACGTGAGCAACTGCAAGAGAAGCTGACATCCTGGGGTTCATACAGAGTGACTTCTTCTTCATGGTATAAACGCCATAACACTTCCTGGGCTGGCAGTGTCAGTAGTTCTTCGGCTTTGATGGTTTCTGTCAGCGTTGCCAGATGAGTGAAATCATCGGCCTCGGTATCCTGAGCCGGTAATACTTGCAGGAACATCCCACCGGCGGCTGGTTTACCACCTGATTCACCCAGGCGAATAAACAACCGGGTTGGCAACTGCTCTGAGCGCACAAAGTAATCTTCCAGACACTCTGCGATGGTTTCGCCTTCCAAACCAACCACACCCTGGTAGCGCTCACCTTCTTTCGGACTGATGGTGATAACCAGGTAACCATTACCCACCATTTCTTTCAATGTGGCACTGGCTGGAAACTCTTCGCTAAAACGCGCAACACCACGCAGTTGCTGCTGGTTATTACCGTTGATAACAGCCAGGGATAATGGGCCATCACCCTGCAGTTGAACGGTAATATCACCTTCAAACTTCAGTGTGGCGGTGAGCAGTGACGTAGCCACGAGCATTTCACCCAGCAGGTTTTTCACCGGTTGCGGGTAATCGTGATTTGCCAGCACTTGCTGCCAGGTGTCGGATACTGTTACCAGTTCGCCGCGAACAGCGAAGTTTTCAAACAGGTAACGGTGCAATTGGTCGTGTTGAACCATACTTTCTCTCTCTTGCGGGCGGTGATTATTCATTGCCGCCGTATTTAAATTTCATCAAATCACGCCGCTCTTTTTTGTCCGGGCGACGTTCAGGATGCGGCATCGTCAGTGAATTCATTTTACGAGCCAGTGCGATATTCTCGCGCTTCTCAATGCTTTCCTGTGTTTCTTCATACAGCGTAGCAGCCTGTATTGCCGGGCCACGTTTGTCGGTGATGCCTTTAATGATAACGGTACGCTGGTCATTACCCTGGCGAATCACCAGACTGGCATCCAGCTCGACAATTTTGCTCGGTTTGCTTCGCTGGCTGTTGTAGTGGACTTTTCCGCCTTCAACCATTTCTCTTGCAATGGCGCGGGTTTTATAAAAACGTGCTGCCCACAGCCACTTATCCAGCCGCACACCTTCTGCGCTTTTCTCTTTCATCTCACCTCCATTCAGGATAGTGCCTGGAGTAGCCCCCGGTAGTCACCTGTTGCCGGATGGCGGTGCCAGATTTTATCGGGTTGCCCGGAATCCGGGTTGGTGACCCCGAGACAATAGCGAATGCCGAATTGTTTGGCGGCATCAAGAATGGGTTCGCTGTCATCAATGAATAATGTGCGTGCCGGGTCAAACCCGGTTTGCTCCTGAACAGCCAGCCACAGACGCCTGTCTTCTTTGGGATAACCAAATGTATGGGTGGAAAGTAATAAATCAAGCCAGTTGCCTAAACCGGTATGCTCCAGTTTGACAGAAAGGTTATACGGATGCGCATTCGTCAGCAGGACTCGCCGCTTACCGGCCTGCTTCAGGGCTGATAAAAATGGCCTGGTATCTGCCCTTAATGCTGCCCGCGGCCCCATTTCCCTGGTCATGGCGCAAATATCCAGACCGAGTTCATTACTCCAGTAATCGAGACAATACCAGTTTAGCGTATGTTGAACGGCATGGTACTTCTGACGTATCAGGGCATGCGCGTCTTCGAGGGGAATTCCCCGCTGCTCGCTGAGTGTTTCCGGTACCAGGTGCAACCAAAAATAGTTGTCAAAGGCGAGGTCGAGTAAGGTGCCGTCCATATCCAGCAGGACGGTGTCGATATGTTGCCAGTCTATGTCGACGTGCATGGGGGCTCCCGGGTATTCACATGTGCCACAGGTTATCACAACCTGTGGCATGAATACTCAGAACAAATGGGGAACGTCCGGCCCGGGAATCAGTTTCGGATTGAGGCAGTTTTCGTACCATGCCTGAATTTGCGCCAGGCGACGGCGGTGGCGGTAGTAACGTATAGCGGCCATGCTGCCATTATACAAAGAGCTAAGTACCATAGCGGCCAGCAGCAACGACGTGAAGATATAACGCCACAAGCTGGCGCTGTCTGGAACGCTGTGCAGCATGATGTGTACCGTTCCATTTGCGTCGGTGGACAGCCCGGTAATAATGCCTTCCGCATGGAATGGCGTATGGGTCAGGGTTTCGGCAAGGTGCTGGAAGACGGCCCATTGTTCTTGTGGCGGATAGTCATAGAGAGACACGGGCGGATAAGGCTGATCCACCAGTTCTGCACCTTCGTCACTGATAATCAAAAAACCACCTGGTGACGGGGTGTTAAGTGACAAGGCCGCTCGGGATGTTTCGCGCATGAAGAAAGGCGCAGTTGATGTTGTCACCAGGTTAGACAGTGACTCCGCACTTACCGGGCGAAGCAGAACATTAATGCCGTCCAGTTTCCCGCTATCTGCACGTTTAACCAGGGTTTCCCAGTCCTTGGTATTTCCCAGATTTACCAGCGCATTTTTGAGGCGAACACAATCATCGTCCGAGGTACATAACGCCTGGGTTTTTTGCACGATATCAGCAAAGTCGTCCACCAACACCATACCTGATTTCTGAATAGCAGAAGCCAGTTGCGGGTTTACCTTCGTATCATCGCCATCCTGGGGATGAAGCTGGCGATTGACTGTTTGCACCAGAGCACTGGCTTTGGTGACGATATCGGATTCCGGTGTTGGCAGCGGGGTAGCGCTGTTCCAGAAAATCTGTGAACAATCAAAGGGCCGGAAAGGCGTGTTATGGCGGGCTGACCAGTTGTCTGTGGCTGAAACACTGCACATACCTGACCCGGACAGCTGCACTGTATCACCCACGCGCAGGTTGGCATTTTCTAACTGCGGCAGTGTTGTCGCTTCAACACTTTGCGCGCCTTTAAGCCACGATATAGTGAGCTTTATTGGCATATCCAGAGGTACCCAGACAACCAGCATCACCAGCACTACCAGGGCGCTGGCACTAATAATCAGGCTGCGCAGCCAGTGCTGCAGAGGGAAGTTCTTTACTTCATCATGTAAAGACAGGAAACGCCCCTGGCGAACAACATGGCGATCCAGATAGATATCAATATCTGTTTTATGACCCAGATCCTGGTTAATAAAAGGCTGCCAGTGGGAGGGATAAATCAGGTCAATGACACCAAGCGAAATATTATTTTGTTCCTGGTCTGATTCACCGAACAGCCCCCAGCGTTTGGGGGTGCCGCGCAAACAGTGGATTTCCCGTAAGTTGCTTTTTGCTGGTGGGATGCAAATACCATATAACCCGCCAAGTAACAGCAGCGTGGCACATCCGGCAAGCCAGGGGATAAACATAGACGGAATAAGCAGGCACAGGTAGTACAGTAAAAAAGCTGCACTGATAAGCAATGCTTCCCGCAGGTTATCCTGGCGAGACAATGTGTACTCTTCGCGCGTCTCTTCGCGAATATTTAATAATTCAATTTGTTCACTTTCTTCACCACGAATTGATGCGGTGCTGCCCGAGAATTGATGTACCGCCCCACGGGCTTCCTGGCGGTAGTTTTTCAGTGTATGGCCGTTGAGGCCAATTACCAGTGGGAGTGAATCGGTAATCACCAGGTCGACGTTGTTATCATCGCTGATGTACTGCTCCCAAAAAGGCGGTAAGTGGACTTCAACAGAGTCCAGATAATAACGCCACTTGTTAGGGTCATCGGCAGTAAGCCCGTAGCGGGTAATTGAACGTACGACGGAATACACGGTACGGCTTTTAGGGCCGAGAGACATAGTCACCGGGCCAGCGCTGGCACCACTGGGGCCTGGCAGTTGCTGATTGCGTGCCAGTGAGGAAAGGTAATGCTCAATCGCTGAGCGTTCTTCTTCACTGAGCTGGCGTGTTGTTGCGCCACCCAATGCTTGTAACCAGGGGTAGCGCGAGTGCTGATGCTGCTTGTACCCGTACACCAACCCGGCAATAGCCAGGCAGCTCAGTACCGCAGTGAAAAAAATCAACAAGGTGCTCATGCTATCCCCATCAAACCTTCATTTTTTGAATCAAGTACAGCAAACGGCAACCCTTCACTGATGATTTTAGTTAAGTGAATGATAATCGGCATTATTGATTTCTTTCTTTAGCTTTTTGGGTAGACATGCCGAAGGTAACTAAATGTTAGCAAAGCTATATAAAGAGAAGTATCAGCAAATTCCTGGAAAGAATGCAATGCCTTGACATCAATCAAATCGTCATGATTCGTGTTTGCTTCGTTGCACAATTGTGAAAAACAGGCAATTGGCAATTGCCCAAACATTGTCGCGTGTCGCAAAATAGCATCAGGATCCCATATATGAAGCGCAGATTCATGAACAAACCACTACAAAAACCACAAATACTGAATGTTGAAACCGTTGCCCGCTCCCGCCTGTTTAATGTTGAGTCGGTTGATTTGGCATTCAGTAACGGGGTTCATCGTGTCTATGAGCGTATGCGTCCGTCTGAACGGGAAGCGGTGATGATAGTCCCTGTCCTGGGAGATAAGCTTGTTCTGATACGTGAATATGCTGTTGGCACGGAATCTTACGAACTGGGGTTTCCAAAAGGTTTAATTGACCCCGGCGAATTGCCTTTTGATGCGGCGAACCGGGAGCTACAGGAAGAAGTAGGGTTTGGGGCGAAAAAACTGAGCTTTCTAAAAAAAGTGACAATGGCGCCTTCTTATTTTTCCAGCAAAATGAATATTATTGTGGCCGAAGACTTATATGAATCGTCGCTGGAAGGTGATGAGCCTGAACCCCTGGTACAGGAACACTGGCCGCTGGCGAAGATGATGGACTTGCTGAAAGAACCAGACTTTAGTGAGGCGCGTAATATCAGTGCGCTTTTTTTAGTGCGCGAATGGCTTAATCAGCAAGGCCGGCTGTAATAGCCCCCTCCACAGGAAGGGGCTGGCTAATCAGAAGAGTTCGTGAGTTTCACCGTTATCAATGACAGTTGTGCCCACTTCATGTACAGCCTGATGAGTAGGTTGTGTGCCATCAATAAAGTACTCATCCCGGCTATTACCGCCGCTGGCAAGTTGCCCCGTGGCACGGTCAATACGCACGGTAACCACACCCGGTGGCGGGGTGAGTGGTTGCTCTGCAACACCATCTAAAGCCGATTTCATGTAATCATCCCAGGCGGGTTGTGCACTTTTAGCACCGCCTTCGTAACCTGAAATTTGGTCCTTAATCGCGCCAGAGAGCGTAGTACGCCCAAGGTCGCGGCGATGATCGTCAAAGCCTATCCACACTGATGTGACGACACCCGGGCCGTAGCCAGAGAACCAGGCATCTTTTGAGCTATTGGTTGTCCCTGTTTTCCCACCGATATCATTACGTTTCAGGTCCCGTGCTGCGCGCCAGCCTGTACCCATCCAGCCCGGTTCACCAAAGATGTTCGAGTTGAGAGCACTCTTGATAAGGAACGAGAGTGGGGTGCTGATAACATGAGGCGCATAAGCCTGAGACTGCACGGTTGGAACCTGCCCGTCCACTTTTTCAAGCTCAGGCATCGGCACTGTAGCATTCTGCTGCTGGGTAGAAGTGGCAACATCTTCCATGTCCTGATTTTCCAGAACATTCGATTTCGGTGTATCACCATAAATGACCGGCAGATTACAGTCGGCACAGGCAACCTGTGGTTTGGCTGCAAAAATCGTGTTTCCCTGCTCATCGTCAATCTTACTAATGAAGTAAGGATCAACCAGGAAGCCGCCATTTGCCATCACGGCATAGCCACGAACTACCTGCAATGGGGTGAAAGAAGCTGAACCCAGCGCCAGCGATTCGGTGCGCACAATGTTCTGTGACGGGAAGCCAAAACGTTGCAGATAATCGGCCGCGTAATCAACACCCATTGCACGCATAGCGCGTACCATGACCACGTTTTTCGACTGACCTAAGCCCTGGCGCAGGCGAATCGGGCCATCGTAAGTTGGTGGGGAGTTTTTCGGGCTCCAGTCGGATCCGGCTCCAGCATCCCAACGTGAAATTGGTACGTCATTCAAAATACTGGCTAACGTCAGGCCTTTATCCATTGCTGCGGTGTACAGGAACGGCTTAATGTTAGAGCCTACCTGGCGCAGAGCTTGTGTGGCGCGGTTAAATTTACTTTGGTAGAAATCAAACCCGCCCACCAGTGCCATTACCGCACCATCGTGTGGGTTGAGTGAAACCAGCGCTGAGTTTACCGCTGGTACCTGAGCCAGCCACCAGTTTTCGTCCTGCTGGCGTACCCAAATTTGCTGGCCCGCCTGAAGAACATCGGTCACTTTTCGCGGCGTGGCACCTTGCTGGGTATCTGAACGCCATGGCCTTGCCCAGCGAACACCATCCATAGTTAACCGTACTGCACTTCCGTCGGCGAGTATCGCTACTGCTTCCGTTGGGGTGGCACTGTTCACTATAGCCGGGTGCAACGGGCCGTAATTAGGCAGTGTACGTAACAGCGCAATTTCTTTTTGGGTATCCCACGGTGTTTCACCAATACGCCACAACACCGTTTCCGGACCACGGTAGCCATGGCGCATGTCGTAGTTAATTACATTGGTTCGCAGGGCATCCTGAGCGGCTTGCTGTAAACGACGGCTAACGGTGGTATAGACTTTGTAACCATCGGTATAAGCATTATCGCCATAGCGCCGAACCATTTCCTGGCGAACCATTTCAGCCAAATAAGGTGCTGAGAAGGCAATTTGTGGGCCATGGTAATTCGCTTCTATCGGCTGTGTGACGGCATCATTATATTGTGCCTGTGTGATATAGCCTTCGCTGAGCATGCGGCTCAAAACCACATTACGGCGGGCTGTTGCACGGTCGACAGAATAAAGAGGGTTAAATGTGGAAGGTGCTTTCGGCAACCCGGCAATGACCGCCATTTCACTTAATGTTAGCTGGCTGACATCCTTACCAAAGTAGACCTGAGCGGCTGCACCCACGCCGTAAGCACGGTAACCGAGATAAATTTTGTTGAGGTAAAGTTCAAGAATTTCATCTTTACTCAGCAACTGTTCAATACGGATAGCCAAAAACGCTTCTTTAATTTTACGGTCGAGCGTTTTTTCCGGGCTCAGGAAGAAGTTACGTGCAAGCTGTTGCGTAATCGTACTGGCACCCTGGGTAGCATGCCCGGAAAACAGAGCCACGCTGGCTGCACGGAAAATCCCCACAGGATCAATGCCGTGGTGTTCATAAAAACGACTGTCTTCAGTCGCAATAAACGCTTTCACTAACTCCGGCGGAATTTGGTCCAGGTGCAACGGTATCCGCCGCTTTTCACCAAATTGCGCAATCAATTCACCATCGGTGCTGTACACCTGCATGGGAGTCTGGAGTTTGACATCTTTAAGCGTCGCAACATCGGGCAACTGCGGCTCTATGTATTTGTATAAGCCATAAATCGAGCCAGCACCCAATAAAATGCAAGCAATAACAAAGAACAATAAATACTTTACGAACTTCACTGAGCTTTTCTCATCTGGTTTCTGTTGGGCAGTTTATAAACAACCGGGCGGTAGTATAAAGGCATCAAGAGCGCTTTGATATGCCATTTTTACTTTTAGGTCAGGGAGGAAGATGAGATGCGTCCAGCAGCGCAGTGGCAGGTGGGGGTGGATATTCAGCGAGACAGTCTTCGGGCGGTGGCTGTTCAACACCGGCGTTATGGGTGGCAGTTGCGCGGCTGGTGGGAATGGCCTATGTCTCATCATTCACCGGCTGATACACAACTGCCTCCGCAAGCTGATGTCGTTTCAGCGCTGGGGGAGTTAAGGCGCTCGTTACCTGCCGGGTACCGTATTCGGGTAGGAATCCCCGCCGGGCGTACGCTCCAACAGCAACTGGTATTACCTGCCATGGCGATGACTGAGTCAGATACCTGCCGCTATATCGGTCAAATGGCAGCACAACAACTGGATATGCCTGCCAGCCAATTGTGCTGGGACTATGTTGCCAGTGCTGGCAGCAAGCATGTCAGTGTTGTTACTGCTCCGGCAGACGAAGTGGCACGTTTGCAGGAGTACTTTACCCAGAGTCAGTGTCACCTGAGCGCAATTACTCCTGATGCGCTGGCACTGGCTCCGTATCAGGCTCAGGAGGGAGACAACGCCTGGGTTATCTATCGCAGTCAGCAGGACTGGTTATGGTATGGCCCTCAACAATGGGGTTCCACGCGGTTTTCCGATGTGGCTGGCGTACCTGGTTTATTGGCCCGGTTGGGGTGCGAGGCTGAGCATATTCATTTCTGTGGGCCGCATGAGGTGCGAACGGAACCATCGCAAGAGTGGCTGGATCCGTATCACGTACTCCATCTGGTAGCTCCCCCTTTGCCTGAGAACATCGGCCCATTTGTCATTGCGCTGGGGTTGGCGCTGGGGAGGTATCCGGCATGAGTGGCTCGCTGAATTTTTTGCCGTGGCGGGCTCAGCGGCGCAAGTCGTTGTTCTGGCTGTGGGGGCGGTACTTATTTATCGCACTGTGCTGTGTCGGCATTACCCTGGTAATTGTTGTTCAGCCTTTGCATGCCAGTTTGCGTGTTCATAAGAGTATGGCTGCGCCATTCCCCGCTTTAAATAACCGGCAGCAACATGCGGTAGCCGGGCTGGAAGCAAAGCTTGCCCAGTTAGCACAGATACGCCAGAGCAGTGACGCCATGAAAAAGCGCCAACAAAACTTGCACCACTGGCAGCAGAGCCTGGTGTATCTCAGCCAGCAGTTACCGGAAGATACCTGGATTACTGAGCTGGTTGTGCAACATAACACTCTGTCGGTTGAAGGGGTTGGGCTATCGGCTGAGGGCACACTGGCCTGTGAAACAGTACTGGCGGCCTGGCCTGGGTTTCACCAACTAAAAGTTAACCATATCACCCGGCGTAATGGCGAGATTCACTTTGGATTTACCCTACAGGGTGAAAAGGATGACATTGATAGTTGAACACTGGCTGGCACTTTCCGGCCCCAGAAAGGCAGTGCTTTTGTTTGTGCTGATGGCGGTTTGTACTGGTATTGGCTGGTTGATTTGGATTGTTCCGGTAACACAACAGATTGCAGATTCTGGTGTGCAATTAAATATTCAGCGTACTCAATGGCAACAACAACAGGCTCACTGGTTACGGTTACGCCAAAAAGTGTCTGAACTGGAACAACAGCATTTATGTGCTGAGCAGTCTGCCACGGTATTTTCCGCCCAGCGTTTTAGCCGCGATGTGGGAGGAATAATATTACGCTGGGGGATACAGGGAGATGGTGGTAAAGCCGAACTGAATTTGTCCTTGCCCTGGGAGGGTGTTTCGCAGTTATTCACGGCACTGGCTGGTGAACCGGTCAGGTTATTAGGGTTCCAGTTGCAGGCTGATGAAGGTGAGCAGGTTAGCGTGAAGCTGGAACTGGAGATGATGGATGCGTCAGATAATGTTGTTGATGTTGTGGGTGCCTGTGCTGGTCAGTAGTGAATTGCGAAATCCATTCGTTCCACTGACAACAACCTGTTCGTCAGATGTACCGGATGAATGGCGTTTTATGGGAGTAGTACGCCAGGGAACAATGCTACAAGGCATTGTCAGTGCGGGCAGTGGGCGGTGGTTACGTGTGGTGGAGGGAGATGCACTGGGCGATAGCTGGCTTGTTGGCCCGGTTTCCGAACACCAAATGGTAGTCCGCCGGGTGGCAGTGTGTTCGGCACCTGAGCATATTTTACTGCCTTCAGGGAGGAACGAAACATGAAGGGATGGCTGGTGAGCCTGGTATTTTTGTGGTCAGCCTGGTGTGGCGCCACACCGGTTTCCCTGGTGGTTGACCATGTGCCAGTGGCTCAGGTGTTGCAGGCGCTTGCGCAGGGCAGGCAGCTCAATGTTGTGATCGCGAACGGAGGTGAACGGTTGGTGTCATTACGGCTGGTGGATGTCCCCTGGGAACAGGCGCTTTCCGTAGTACTTGAAATTGCCGAACTGGAAGGAAAAGTGCAGGGCAATATTTTGCGTATTAATACGCGTGAATGGGCCAACCAGCAGCGCCAGGCGCAGAGGGAAGAAAAAGCGCAGCAGCAGGCTCGCCTGCCGCAAAAGCAGTCCGTTTTTGTTGTACAGCATGCTGATGTCGAGCGGGTAGCTTCTGCCATTCGTGAACTGGGTGATAACGGCCTGTCCGGCTCCGGGTCTATGGTGGTCGATAAGCGCACCAGCAGGTTGATGCTAAATGATACACAACAGGCTCTCGACCGCGTACAGGCACTGGTTGAGTTACTGGATTTACCATTAGGCCAGGTTGAACTGGCGGCTCATATCGTGACTATCAACCAGCAAAGTTTGCAGGAACTGGGCGTGAAGTGGCAAGGGAGCTCCCGGCAGGTTTCAGGCTCTGCAGAACTGGCGGTTACCGGGGGCGGTACCAGTCTTGGGTTTAATATTGGCCGGGTGGACAGTAATTTATTGGCGCTGGAGTTGTCGGCTCTGGAACAACGCCAGCAACTGGATATTATTGCACGCCCACGCCTGATTACTGCACATCAGCAACCGGCCAGTATTAAGCAAGGGAGTGAAATTCCCTACCAGACCTCAGGTACGGATTCTTCGGCAGCGACTATTGAGTTTAAAGAAGCGGTTCTGGGGCTGGAAGTCACCCCTGTAGTGCTGCCAGATAAACGGGTACGCCTGAATTTACGTATCACTCAGAATGCCCCTGGTCAGGTTTTACAGCGTGCGGAGGGCGATGTTATGGCTATAGATAAACAGGAAATAGAAACCCGCATTGATGTACGCCATGGCGATACCATTGTTCTTGGCGGTATTTTTCAGCATAAACAACGTGATGGTGTGGCTCAGGTCCCTGTTCTTGGATCTATTCCATTGATTGGCGGTTTATTTCGCCATCAAATAAAAGAAGATGAGCGCCGGGAGCTGGTTGTTTTTATCACCACGCATCTGGCAGAAATCTGACAAATAAAAGATGTATACAAATAAGTTTAGTTAAACCCGTCATGGTGTTTGACCTGAGGCTGGAATTATCATACAAGATGTACCGGTTTTAGGTGGGGCCGGGCCGCTTCAGGCTCAGGGCTTGTTCTGGGGATATCCGCGAAGTAGTAATTTATTCGGTTGCCAAACCACCTTGAGTGTTGAGATAATTTTTAGTCTGACTCTCGCACTATCGCATAAGAGGTTTCAGTTCATTTCCTGCCGTGCCCGGACGTTGCATGGTGGGTTTATCATTAACGAATTGTCTTAGTAGTACCGAAAAAATGGCAGAGAAACGCAATATCTTTCTGGTTGGGCCTATGGGTGCCGGCAAAAGCACTATTGGGCGGCAATTGGCTCAACAGCTCAATATGGAATTTTTCGATTCCGATCAAGAAATTGAGAAACGTACTGGAGCCGATGTCGGTTGGGTTTTTGACGTTGAAGGCGAACAGGGTTTTCGCGAGCGCGAAGAAAAAATTATCAATGAGCTGACCGAAAAGCAGGGTATTGTCCTGGCTACCGGCGGCGGGTCTGTGAAGTCTCGTGAAACGCGTAATCGTCTCTCTGCGCGCGGTGTTGTGGTGTATCTGGAAACCACCATTGAAAAACAGCTGGCGCGTACGCAACGTGACAAAAAACGTCCGTTACTCCAGGTAGACATGCCCCCTCGGGAAGTTCTCGAAGCGTTGGCGGATGAGCGCAATCCTCTGTATGAAGAGATTGCCGATGTTGTCATTCGCACTGACGATCAAAGCGCAAAGGTTGTTGCTAATCAAATAATTAACATGCTGGAAAGTAACTAATTTCAGTTGATGTGAACGTAGCCCGGCAGGGGTAATACACAACAAAAGGTAACGGCGTCATGGAAAGGTTAACGGTGACATTAGGGGAGCGTAGCTACCCAATTACCATCGCATCAGGGTTATTTAATGAATCCGCTTCTTTCTGGCCCCTGAAATCAGGTGAGCAAGTGATGCTTGTGACAAATGAAACCCTGGCGCCACTTTATCTTGACCGGGTTCGGCACTTGCTTGAACAGGCTGGGGTTAACGTCGATGTCGTTATCCTGCCAGACGGTGAACAGTACAAGAGCCTGTCAGTACTTGACTCAGTTTTTACCGCATTGCTTGAAAAACCCCATGGTCGGGATACCACACTGGTAGCCCTGGGGGGCGGTGTGATTGGTGATTTGACCGGTTTCGCTGCAGCAAGTTATCAACGTGGTGTTCGTTTTATTCAGGTTCCCACAACGTTGCTTTCCCAGGTTGACTCATCTGTTGGTGGTAAAACAGCGGTAAACCACCCTCTTGGAAAAAATATGATTGGCGCATTTTATCAACCTGCGTCAGTTGTCATTGATATCGATTGTCTGAAAACGTTACCTCCCCGTGAATTAGCATCTGGTCTTGCTGAAGTGATTAAATACGGGATTATTCTTGATGCTGATTTCTTCAACTGGCTGGAGAATAACCTGGATGCTTTGGTGGCACTGGAGCCTGCGGCAATGTCTTACTGTATCCGCCGTTGCTGTGAGCTGAAGGCTGAAGTGGTGGCCGCCGATGAGCGTGAAAGTGGCCAACGTGCTTTACTTAACCTTGGTCATACTTTCGGGCACGCCATTGAAGCTGAAATGGGGTACGGAAACTGGTTGCATGGTGAAGCCGTTTCTGCGGGAATGGTAATGGCCGCTCGTACAGCTCAGCGCCTGGGGCAGTTTAGTGAAGTAGATACGCTACGTATCATTACACTCCTTAAGCGTGCAGGGTTGCCGGTAACCGGCCCGGAAAGTATGGATCCGGTTGCATATATGCCGCATATGATGCGGGATAAGAAAGTTCTGGCGGGAGAACTACGCCTGGTTCTTCCGTTGGCTATTGGTAAAAGTGAAGTACGGGCAGGCGTATCGCACGACCTTGTTCTCAGTGCTATCACAGATTGCCTTCAGGCGTGATTACAAAGACATGAGATTAGCCACCCAAAGTGGCCTTTAACTTCGGGCGAATGAGGTATTAACACTCTTCGCCTTTGAATGGGGTGTTAAATGGATGAATTAAAACCGGAAGACGGTCTGAAACCAGATCCCAGCGACCGTCATCCTGGCCGCTCACGCCAGTCTGCAGACTATGACAATGAGCCCAGTATCAACATGGATGATGTAGATATTGATGCAGATGAGCGCCGTCCATCGCGTTCACGGCGTGACAGCGATGCGCAGGAGTATGATGAGGTTGATGAAAGTGGGGAACAACCCGCGCGTCGCCCACCTAAGCGTAAAAAAATGAAGTCTGCTCCTTCTAAAGGCCCAGTTTCACGCCAGCATATTATGATGGGGGTGGGGATACTGGTTCTGTTGGTGCTGATTTTGGGGATTGGTTCTGCACTGCAATCACCCAAGTCGCCCAGCGATTCATCCTCTGCGGCTGCCTCTGGTGGTGAAAAAAGTATCGATCTCTCCGGTTCTGCTTCACAGGAAAATAATACTCCTGCACCCGTAGCAGACAACAATGGTCAGGTTGCTCAGAGCAACAATGCACCACAAGAAATCTCTGTCCCACCCGTTTCATCGACGCCTTCGCAGGCTATTGACCCTGCGCAACCCGCTAATAATGCGGAACAACGCGTGGATGTGCCGGGTGATCTCAATACCGCTCTGACTCAGCAACAAGGGCAAATTAATAACGTTGTTGCGAGTTCAACCCTGCCGACGGAACCCGCAACGGTCGCCCCTGTGAATGGTAAGTCTTCACCTGTGGCTGCACCGGAGCGCACCGTGCGTCACACTGAGCCGGCAAAAACACGCCGCGAAGTGGTCATTGAGCCTTCTCAACCAGCCAGGACAAAAACAGCGAAGGTAACAGAGCCTGCGCCGGTGAAAACCCGAGAACCTGCACCGGTTGTGAAGAAGGCTGAGCCAGTTCGTTCTGCACCAGTTGTTGAGGAGCATGTGGCGGTAGCAAAAACGACGCCTGCACCTGCTGTAACTTCTGGCGGTACTATTGGCAATGTCAATGCTTTGAAATCAGCGCCAGGTAGTCATTACACCTTGCAATTAAGCAGCTCTTCTAACGAAGCAAACTTGTCATCCTGGGCTAAAAAAGAGCAGCTTAAAGATTATGTTGTGTACAAGACAACGCGTAATGGCCAACCCTGGTATGTTCTGGTAAGCGGTATTTATGCAAATCGCGATGATGCCAAACGCGCAGTATCATCGCTCCCTGCGGATGTACAGGCGAAAAACCCCTGGACCAAACCCATTCACCAGGTTCAGGCTGATCTTAAATAGTGTATAAAGCGCAGGATGCTGTCGGAGCTTCTCCACAGCGGGAGAAGGTAATTTAGTCATACAGCATGAAAAAACATCGCGCTTTTCTGAAGTGGGCAGGGGGGAAATACCCCCTGCTCGATGACATTAAACGTCATCTCCCCGAAGGCGAGTACCTGATTGAGCCTTTTGTCGGGGCGGGTTCTGTCTTCCTGAATACAGAGTACTCTCGTTATCTCCTCGCAGATATCAACAGCGATCTGATTAGTCTGTACAACATCGTTAAGACACGTACAGAGGAGTATGTTACTGAAGCAAAAGTTTTTTTTGTTCCAGAAAACAACTGTGCTGAACGTTATTACGTATTACGTGACACGTTTAACAAAAGCACTGACCCATTTCAGCGGGCATTACTTTTTTTGTATCTGAACCGCCATGGGTACAATGGTTTGTGCCGGTATAATCTGCGTGGTGAATTTAATGTTCCCTTCGGGCGTTACAGGAAACCTTATTTCCCCGAAGATGAATTGTTTTTGTTCGCAGAAAAAGCTCAGCGGGCTGAGTTTGTCTGTGAGTCTTACGATTCCAGCATGGCCAGGGCAGTGAAAGGTGCGGTTGTCTATTGTGATCCGCCGTACACGCCTTTGTCAGAAACAGCAAACTTTACGGCATATCACACCAACAGTTTTA
This sequence comes from Mangrovibacter plantisponsor, assembly GCF_003182475.1. Classification (GTDB taxonomy): domain Bacteria; phylum Pseudomonadota; class Gammaproteobacteria; order Enterobacterales; family Enterobacteriaceae; genus Mangrovibacter; species Mangrovibacter plantisponsor. Next base: position 30,200 of record NZ_QGTS01000020.1, on the reverse strand, counting down.
ATGCCGAACAACAACAGCATTTGGCTTGTCTGGCTGAAAAGTTGCGGCAAAAACGCGTTCCTGTGTTGATCTCTAATCATGACACGATATTGACGCGGGAATGGTACAGGCTGGCTAGTATGCTGTTGCCTGTAAAAGTTCGGCGCAGCATCAGCAGTAACGGCGGCACGCGCAAGAAAGTAGACGAACTTCTGGCACTCTATAACGTCTGAGCAATTTCGCTGCCGCATAATGCATTTTTAAAAATGGAGACGCGGATGACACAGTATCTCATTGCCCCTTCAATTTTGTCGGCGGATTTTGCCCGTCTTGGCGAAGATACCGCAAGAGCCTTATCTGCTGGTGCAGATGTGGTTCATTTTGATGTGATGGATAATCACTATGTGCCGAACCTGACTATTGGGCCGATGGTGTTGAAGTCACTGCGTCAGTACGGAATTACGGCGCCCATTGATGTTCATTTGATGGTGAAGCCTGTTGACCGGTTAATCCCGGATTTCGCGGCTGCAGGAGCCAGTATTATCACGTTTCACCCGGAAGCGTCCGAACATGTTGATCGCACCTTACAACTTATTAAAGAGCATGGTTGTAAAGCCGGCCTGGTATTTAACCCTGCTACACCGCTCAGTTACCTTGACTATGTAATGGATAAACTGGATGTCATCTTGTTGATGTCCGTGAATCCCGGGTTCGGCGGCCAGTCTTTTATCCCACAGACTCTGGATAAGTTGCGTGAAGTGCGCCAGCGTATCGATGCTTCAGGGTTCGATATTCGCCTGGAAGTTGATGGTGGCGTGAAAGTCGAGAATATTGGCGAAATTGCGGCAGCTGGCGCAGATATGTTTGTTGCTGGCTCGGCCATTTTCGGGCAACCAGACTACAGGCAAGTGATTGACCAAATGCGTGAAGAGCTGGGAAAAGTTAGCCATGGGTAAGCTTGAAGGTATTAAAGGCATCGCATTCGACCTTGATGGTACATTAATTGATAGTGCCCCTGGCCTGACCGATGCCATTGACAGCGCATTGTATGCCCTTGAGTTGCCGGCTGCAGGTGAAGACCGCGTGACAACCTGGATTGGTAATGGCGCGGATATTCTGGTTGAACGAGCGCTTACCTGGGCCCTGAAAGATAAATCACCTCAGGATGGCCAGCCAGGTATGATGCGGCGCCTGTTTGATACGTATTATGCCCAGTATGCAGAGGAAGGCAGTTATTTATTCCCGGCGGTTGCGGATACATTGAAAACCCTGCGTGAGCACGGTGTTAAAATGGCGATAGTGACCAACAAACCTACGCCATTTGTCCGGCCGATTCTGGAAACACTGGGTATTGCCGGTTATTTTGACCTGGTTATCGGTGGTGATGATGTCGCTGCCAAAAAACCGCATCCGGCTCCACTGTACCTGGTACTGGGTAAACTGGGGCTGTACCCTCATGAATTACTGTTTGTGGGGGATTCGCGCAATGATATCCAGGCCGCAAAAGCCGCTACTGTCAGCGTTGCTGGCATGACATATGGTTACAACTATGGTGAATCGATCACGTTAAGTCAGCCTGACTTTGTTTGTGATCGTTTCAGTGATCTCCTGCCCATTATTGGGCTCCCGCACAATGACAATCAGGAATGAAAAAATGAGTAAGCCCATCGTTTTTAGTGGTGCACAGCCATCAGGTGAATTAACTATTGGTAACTATATGGGTGCACTGCGTCAGTGGGTGAACATGCAGGATGATTACCACTGTATCTATTGCATTGTGGATCTGCACGCCATTACGGCTCGCCAGGATCCTGAGAAACTGCGCAAAGCGACACTGGATACTCTGGCTCTGTACCTTGCTTGTGGCATTGATCCGGAAAAAAGCACCATTTTTGTTCAGTCTCATGTGCCGGAACATGCCCAACTGGGTTGGGCACTGAACTGCTACACCTATTTTGGTGAGCTGAGCCGTATGACGCAGTTTAAAGATAAATCTGCGCGTTATGCCGAGAACATTAATGCCGGTCTGTTTGATTATCCGGTTCTGATGGCGGCAGATATTTTGCTTTACCAAACTAATCAGGTACCGGTTGGTGAGGATCAAAAACAACATCTCGAATTGAGCCGCGATATTGCTCAGCGTTTTAATGCGATTTATGGTGATGTGTTTAAAGTGCCGGAACCTTTTATTCCTAAATCTGGCGCTCGTGTTATGTCACTGCTTGAGCCGGGCAAAAAAATGTCCAAGTCTGATGATAACCGCAACAATGTGATTGGATTGCTGGAAGATCCTAAATCAGTGGTTAAGAAGATCAAACGCGCGGTAACTGACTCTGACGAGCCACCTGTTGTTCGCTATGATGTTGCCAATAAAGCTGGTGTATCTAACTTGCTGGATATTTTGTCTGCTGTTACCGGGCAGAGTATTCCTGAACTGGAACAACACTTTGAAGGCAAAATGTATGGCCACCTCAAAGGTGAAGTAGCCGATGCCGTTTCAGGTATGTTGAGTGAGCTTCAGGAGCGTTTCCATCGCTATCGCAATGATGAAGCTTTCTTGCAGCAAATTATGCGAGACGGGGCGAAGAAAGCGCAGGCCCAGGCAGCTGAAACCCTGAATAAAGTATACGAAGCGATTGGTTTCGTTGCTAAGCCTTGATTCTGCAGGTTGTTGTTAAAAGCAGATTGATGAAAAAGAAGGGAAACCGTGTTTTTCCTTCTTTTTAATTAGCAACTGAAAGTCAATGAATTGATTTTCCTTGTTTTTTATTGAGTGACATCCTCTCGTTCAGCGCGACATGAGGTTTGTCATCAGTCACAAGCCCCATCTTGGGGATTTTGTTTAATGGTTACTGAACCAGTTTAATTTTTCCCGTAACCCAACGACACGCCCAACAATAATCAGGCTTGGGCTCTGCACTTGTTGAGCCAGTTCCGCCAGTTTATCTAGCGTACCCTGCACGACTTTCTGTGTAGTTGCGGTACCGTTTTCTACCAGAGCACATGGCGTCTCTGCCGGCATTCCGTGGGCAAGCAGGTTTTTCTCTATAGCCGGAGCCTGGTTCAGCCCCATGTAAAATACCAGCGTCTGTTTCTCTGCAGCAAGACTGGCCCAGTCCAGCTCTTCTCCACTGGATTTAAGGTGCCCGGTAACCAGGCGAACACTTTGCGCATAATTACGGTGAGTCAGTGGAATACCTGAGTAGGCAGAACAACCAGACGCTGCAGTAATACCCGGGACGACAGAAAATGGAATCCCTGCCTCACACAGCGTTTCCAGCTCTTCGCCACCACGCCCGAAAATAAACGGATCGCCACCTTTTAGCCTGACAACACGTTTCCCACTTTGCGCTTCTCTGAGCAATATCTGGTTAATTTCTTCTTGTGGGACGCAGTGATAACCCGCACGCTTGCCCACAAATACACGGTCAGCATCGCGGCGCACCAGTTTCATCACATCGTCAGAAACCAGCCTGTCATACACAACAATATCGGCCTGCTGGATTTGCTGTAGTCCTTTTAGCGTAAGAAGCCCTGCATCGCCAGGACCTGCACCAACCAGAACCACTTCGCCCTGGTTATCCAGTGGTGTGGAGAACAAGGTTTCGGTTTGCGAATGGATTGCGACCTGATCATTATTCGCCAGAGATTGCGCAAGCCGGTCATTGGCGAACAACTTTTCCCAAAAACGGCGACGCTCAGCCATTGTTGTGAAAGTATCTTTGACTCGCTGGCGCAACTGCCCGGCAAATTGGGCCACCTTACCCAGGTGTTGTGGCAACACTGCTTCAAGCTTTTCGCGTAGTAACCGTGCCAGAACAGGTGCTGTACCACCGGAAGACACCGCTACCATGATGGGGGAGCGGTCAATAATTGATGGCATGATAAATGACGCGCGTTTCGGGGCATCGACAACATTACAAAAAAGCTTACGCTGCTCTGCTTCCTGGCTAACGTGCTGATTGGTTTGGTCATCGTCTGTTGCGGCAATCACCAACCAACAGTTGTCCATTAACGCGGGGGAGAAATCACCTTTAACCAGTGACAACTGCTTATGCTCAGCCCAAACTGTGAACTGTGGGGTAAACTCCCGGGCATTGACGATGACGTTTGCTCCAGCATCCATCAGTAACCTGGCTTTACGCTCAGCGACATCTCCTCCACCAACAAGCAGGCAGTCGCGGTTTTTCAGCTCACAAAAAATAGGCAAATAATCCACAGCAGTTCCTCGTTCCTCCCGCTTGCGCGGGCCAGTGCGATAAGCATTTTCGTCAGTAAGGCGAAGACTATCTCATAGCTGTACAAAAGCGTACAGATCCTTGCCCATCAAAAATGGACTCAGTATTCAGATGGGGTTGGGTATGCGTGATACCACGTTATTGGTTGTAGGGTACTGATATATAGTATGCGAGCATATAGTCAGAAAGATAACTATATAGCTCGTAATGGCGTCTTTCTACTGTGATAGTTATAACGATGGTTGTTATGTTTTTTGGATTGGGGTTGGTTTGTAAATATTAACTGGCCTTAAAAATTGAATTGTAAATGCTTTTATAATAATGAATTGTTCCACTTTTTATATTGCTTGTGATGGGTTTTATGACTAATGTGAGTCATGTTTATATTTATTGGGAAGGGGCTGACACTACGAAATTAATATGTCTGTGTGTGAAGCTGACCCGGCCGGTTGTTTGAGCCTTCTTTACTGATGTGGAGGGCATCTGGAGTGAGAGGGTACCATGTTGTGGTATTGTTGGTGTGATGTTTATTTTTCTCGGTGTGAATAATATTTGTCTGGCTTTTTTTATCAAATGATAAATGCATAAGGGAGTTTTGACGCTATTTTCCTGAGTTGTTATTCTTCAATAAAAAATAGTGTTGTTCAGAATCAAATATAGGGGGAGTCAATGAAATTATTTAAGTCTATTGTTGTTTGTTTACTTTTTATCTCATATTTTTCATCAGCAAGTGTTATTCGCTTTCACGGCTCCGTTCTGGATAATGCATCTGCGGCGAGAACTGAGTGCCTTGACCAGGCAATAAAGCATAACACCAGTTCAATATGCTTTGAGCAACATGGGACGGCGATTGAGTCCGTGGTGGAAAATATTACAGTTACCTTAAAAAATGAAGAAGCAACTGCAAGGGTTATTACGTTAAACTATCAATAATATACAGATGCAAACTCAGTGAATTTATTGTTTTTTTGTGAGCACCTGATGCTTTCCTCTCCTGTTATCTTGCCAGCAAGTTGCCTTACCGGGTGTTTGGCAACTTGCTGCTGGCTTTTTCAGTAATACTCCTGTTTTCACATGAAGTTGTAAGGCGCTATGGTTGCACGGCATAGTGAAGATGCGTTGTGCCTGTCACTGAAAGGCATGATAACGTCATAGCCGCTATCTGTTTTTTCAATATGCAACCATCCGGAGGTTATATGGCACCAGCTACGTTTTGGTTCATTCAGGATGTTCGCCTGCCCGGGCGTGAAGGTTTGTGGCAAATTACTATTGAAAACGGGCGGTTTGGAGCAATAACGCCCATGGAGGAAACCCGCTCCCATGGAGGCAACGATGTACTTAATGCCCATGGTGGATTAGCTCTCCCCCCTTTTGTTGAACCTCATATTCATCTCGACACCACGCAAACAGCAGGTGAACCAGCCTGGAATATATCAGGAACCTTATTTGAAGGTATTGAGCGTTGGGCAGAGCGCAAGGCAACGTTGACCCATGAAGATGTCAAAGCGCGTGCGTGGAAGACACTGAAGTGGCAGATGGCAAACGGGATCCAGTATGTTCGTAGTCATGTGGATGTTTCTGACCCGGGTCTGGTTGCGCTGAAAGCCATGCTGGAAGTGAAACAGGAAGTTGCGCCCTGGATTGATTTGCAGCTGGTCGCGTTTCCGCAGGAAGGCATTCTGTCTTACCCCAATGGCGCAGCTTTGCTTGAAGAAGCGTTGGTAATGGGCGCAGATGTAGTGGGCGCTATCCCACATTTTGAATTCACCCGCGAATATGGTGTCGAGTCTTTGCATACTGCATTTGCGCTGGCTGAAAAATATGACCGGCCGCTGGATATTCATTGTGATGAAATTGATGATGAGCAATCGCGGTTTGTGGAAACGGTGGCGGCACTGGCGCTGAAACTGGGTATGAATGAGCGTGTAACTGCGAGCCATACTACCGCCATGCACAGTTACAATGGCGCTTATACTTCTCGTTTGTTCAGGTTGTTGAAATTGTCCGGAATTAATTTCGTGGCAAATCCTTTGGTGAATATTCATTTGCAGGGCCGTTTTGACAGCTACCCGCGTCGCCGTGGGGTAACCCGGGTGAAAGAGATGCTTGAAGCGGACATTAATGTTTGTTTCGGCCATGACGATGTTTTCGACCCCTGGTACCCATTGGGAACGGGCAACATGTTGCAGGTGTTGCATATGGGGCTGCATGTCTGCCAGTTAATGGGCTACCCGCAAATCGATGAGGGCATTCGGCTGATAACAGACAACAGCGCCCGTACACTGGGTATTGCGGATTACGGTATTGTGGAAGGGCATCCGGCGAACATGATAATTCTGCCAGCCCTGAATGGTTTTGATGCGCTACGGCGGCAGGTGCCGGTGCGCTGGTCTGTTCGCAATGGGCGTATCATTACCACTACGCAACCTGCCCAAACCTGGGTGCAAGTGGATAAAGGGGGCGAGCTGGTTGATTTTTCACAGGTTGGTAATCCTGACCTTTCAGGCGATTAACCCCGGCAGACACCCAGTTGAAGAGTGAGGCCCGGGATGTGTGGTGTTTGATTGCCCATGCTACCGGGTAAATGCTGTGAATATGTGAATTTTTATTTAATGAAATCAGTTTATTGCTTGTTATTGGTGCAACTGAGGCGTATGAGGCGACCCTGGGTGATATCACTACCAGTGTATGTATTCTGTTACGTAAAAAAGAGTAAATGGCTGGCTTGTCGGCAGGTGGCTCTTTAGAATCGTTTCATTGCATTTTTTATTGCTTGTAAAGGAAACCATTCATGCTGAAATCGACTCTGGCGGCTGTTACGGCTGTCTTTGCCCTGACTTCGATTTCCTCTTCTGCGCTCGCCGCAAAAGGGGATCCTCATGTGCTGCTGACAACGTCGGCCGGGAATATCGAGCTAGTGCTGGATAGTGGAAAAGCGCCAGTGACGGTGAAAAACTTTGTGGACTATGTCAACAGTGGCTTTTACAACAATACGATTTTTCATCGTGTTATTCCTGGGTTTATGATTCAGGGTGGGGGCTTTAATGTGGATATGACGCAAAAAACCACGAACCCACCGATTAAGAATGAAGCTGACAATGGGTTACGTAATACCCGTGGTTCAATTTCGATGGCGAGAACAGCTGATAAAGACAGCGCAACCAGCCAGTTCTTTATCAATGTTGCGGACAACGCATTTTTAAACCATGGCCAGAGTGATTACGGATACGCTGTTTTTGGCAAGGTGGTGAAAGGCATGGAAGTGGCGGATAAAATCGCTCAGGTGCCTACTCATAATGTTGGGCCTTACCAGAATGTCCCTACCAAGCCGGTTGTTATCCTTTCGGCTAAAGTCCTGCCATAATCTTCTGGCGCGAAGCGGGGGAATGAACCTGCTTCGCCTCTCCAGTTTTTTCTGCGCTCCGGCGTTATTTTCCCCGGTCCCTGGTGTAAACCCGGTAGAATATGCCCGTTTTTAGAACGGGAGTTGCTATGTTATTGCTGATTGATAACTATGATTCGTTCACCTGGAATTTGTACCAGTATTTTTGTGAGCTGGGCGCGCAGGTTCTGGTCAGACGTAACGATGAAATAACCCTTGATGATATAGACCGGCTGGCACCACAGAAGCTGGTTATTTCTCCTGGCCCATGTACGCCAGATGACGCAGGTATTTCTCTGTCAGCCATCCGCCATTATGCAGGCAGGTGTCCAATTCTGGGCGTTTGTCTGGGCCACCAGGCGATTGGTCAGGCATTTGGCGGCAATGTAGTTCGCGCCGCGAAGGTGATGCATGGGAAAACGTCTGCGATACACCATAATGATCAAGGAGTTTTTCGTGGTCTGAATAACCCACTGACTGTTACCCGCTACCACTCCTTATTGCTTGAGCGTGAGAGTCTGCCAGAGGTATTTGAAGTGACTGCATGGACGGAACAACAAGAGATTATGGGGATCCGTCACCGGTTGCTGGATATTGAAGGGGTACAGTTCCACCCGGAAAGTATTCTTAGTGAACAAGGCCATGCTCTTTTGAATAATTTCCTGAAACGTTGATTTTTCATTGCTATCAAATGATTTTTTATGCATATTTTGTGATTATAATTTCATTACGCATTTCTACTAAACATAGGTGGATATGAAATGGCAACTGAACAACCCGCAGTAACCCGCTCAACATTTGATGACGTTATCGTTCCAATTTTTGCCCCCGCAAATTTTATCCCGGTGAAAGGTAAAGGGAGCCGAGTGTGGGATCAGCAAGGTAATGAGTACGTTGATTTTGCAGGCGGCATTGCGGTTACAGCGTTAGGGCACTGCCATCCGGCGCTGGTTGAAGCACTGAAAGCACAGGGGGAAACCTTGTGGCATACCAGTAACGTGTTTACTAATGAGCCGGCATTGAAGCTGGGGCAAAAACTGATAGCCTCAACTTTTGCGGAGCGCGTTTTGTTTATGAATTCGGGCACTGAAGCCAATGAAACCGCCTTTAAGCTGGCCCGTTTCTATGCGTCTACGCGCCACAGTCCTTATAAAACAAAAATAATCGCTTTTCATAATGCTTTTCATGGACGTTCTTTATTCACTGTTTCTGTGGGGGGGCAGCCTAAATATTCAGACGGCTTTGGCCCGAAACCGGCAGATATCGTTCATGTGCCTTTTAATGATTTACATGCGGTGAAAGCCGTTATGGATGACCACACCTGTGCTGTTGTGGTGGAACCTATTCAGGGAGAAGGCGGCGTGATGGCGGCCACTCCTGAGTTCCTGAAAGGCCTGCGTGAGCTGTGTGACGAATATAAAGCCCTGCTGGTGTTTGATGAAGTTCAGTGTGGTATGGGCCGTGCAGGTAAGCTGTTTGCTTACATGCACTATAATGTGACTCCCGATATTTTGACCAGTGCTAAAGCGATTGGCGGTGGGTTCCCAATCAGTGCAATGCTGACAACAGAAGAGATTGCATCGGCATTCCATGTTGGCTCACATGGCTCGACCTACGGCGGTAACCCACTGGCGTGTGCGGTGGCAGGTGCTGCTTTCGATATTATCAATACGCCGGAAGTTCTGGATGGTGTTATGGCGAAACGCGAGTTGTTCGTAAAACACCTGAATCAGATTAATGAACAGTACGCTGTTTTCAGTGATATCCGGGGAATGGGGTTACTGATTGGTGCCGAATTGAGTGCCGCATACAAAGGGCGGGCGCGTGATGTACTGAATGCGGCCGCAGCGAATGGTTTGATGATCCTTAACGCCGGGCCGGATGTAGTCCGTCTGGCTCCGTCTTTGGTTATTGATTATAAAGATATTGAAGATGGTATGGTGCGTTTTGATGATGCTATAAAAGCAGTGGTTAAAGGACTGTAACTGCACTCATGCAATCTCTGTATGCACTTAACTGATGGTGCCGGGGTTCAATGACAGCAATAGAAAGCCGGGTAACCCCGGCTTTTTACTTTTGAAGCAGAGTGTTCCATTCATCAAGATTAGTACAGGGCTTTACCTGAACTGTCTTTTACATTGGCTTTCCATGCAGCACGAATCTGTTCAGTAACGCTTGCAGGCAGTGGAGCGTAATCCAGGTTACCAGCGATAGCGTTGCCATTTTTGTAAGCCCAGTCAAAGAACTTCAGCACTTCGGCACCTTTCTCTGCATTTTCCTGCTTTTTGTAGACCAGGATAAAAGTAGTAGAAGAGATTGGCCATGCATCTGCACCTTTCTGATAAGTCAGGTCCTGAGCAAAGGTTTTACTCCAGTCGGCTTCTTTTGCGCTGTTACTGAAGCTTTTTTGGGTCGGCTCGATTGCTTTACCGTCAGCATCAAACAACTTAGTCCAGGTCAGGTTGTTCTGTTTTGCGTAGGCATATTCAACATAACCAATAGAACCCGGCAGACGCTGTACGAATGCAGCCACGCCATCGTTCCCTTTGCCGCCCAGGCCAGTTGGCCATTTAACGGTGGTGCCTTTACCTACCTGGCTTGCCCAGTCCGGGCTTACTTTGGACAGGTAGCTGGTGAAGACGAAAGAGGTGCCTGAACCGTCTGCACGGCGAACCACATTAATGTTGGTATCCGGCAATTTGGCATTCGGGTTCAGCTTAGTGATTGCCGGGTCATTCCATTTTTTGATTTTACCCAGGTAGATATCACCCAGTGTTTTGCCATCCAGAGTCAGTTCACCTGATTTAATACCCGGGATATTAACGGCCAGAACCACGCCACCAATCACGGTCGGGAACTGGAATAAGCCATTTTTTTCCAGATCAGCATCGCTCATTGGCGCATCAGATGCACCAAAATCGACGGTTTTTGCAATGATTTGTTTGATACCACCTGAAGAACCAATTCCCTGGTAGTTTACCTGAGAACCTGTTTTCTGCTGATATTCTGCAGCCCATTTTGCATAAACCGGCGCTGGGAACGTACCACCGGCACCTGTCAGGTTAGTGGCTGCAAATGCAGTTGTGGTGGACAGAGTCAGAGCGGCGATTACAAGACGGGCTGAAGAGCTAAGCATTGCCATAATTTCTCCCGGAAAAGGTTAGATCAAAAATAATTTTTTAATCGCTGTGTTTTCAGTACCCGGGAAGAATAAGGCGAATTTGTGACAGTTTTGTGTCATTCGTGAACAATTTTCAGAATTTGTTCGGGAAATCCGTAGGGATGTTTGGTTGATCAAACAAAAAGGCACGCTCTGGAGCGTGCCTCAATGTGTGATGAAATACAGTAAAATTAACGAGTACCGTATACCACAATGGTTTTACCGTGAGCAGAAATCAGGTTTTGATCTTCCAGCATTTTTAAAATGCGGCCCACAGTTTCACGGGAACAGCCAACAATTTGGCCAATTTCCTGACGGGTAATTTTGATTTGCATGCCATCTGGGTGAGTCATTGCATCCGGTTGTTTCGCCAGGTTAAGCAAAGTCTGTGCAATTCGGCCGGTTACATCAAGGAATGCCAGGTTCCCTACTTTTTCAGAAGTGACCTGTAAACGACGTGCCATCTGGGATGAAAGGCGCATCAGAATGTCCGGGTTTACCTGGATCAACTGGCGAAATTTTTTGTATGAAATTTCGGCTACTTCACAGGCTGTTTTTGCACGAACCCAGGCGCTACGCTCCTGGCCTTCTTCAAACAGCCCCAGTTCGCCAATAAAATCGCCTTGATTAAGATAAGAAAGGATCATCTCCTTGCCTTCTTCATCCTTGATAAGCACGGCCACAGAGCCTTTTACGATGTAATACAGCGTTTCTGCTTTCTCGCCCTGATGGATCAGGGTGCTCTTGGATGGATACTTATGAATGTGGCAATGTGACAAGAACCATTCGAGAGTCGGGTCTGTTTGGGGTTTGCCAAGCACCATGCGCGGTTATCCTCTATTATAAACTTGCTCAAAGACAGGGTAGGGCCCTGTTGGCGTTACAACATTAAATCGCCCCATTCCTGAAGCGAGCCATGAGTCGTTTGGTCTGTAATCGCTTTTTCCTCTGTAACAGGTATGACGTCACTGTCAGTCTGTTACATCTTGTTTGTTTTAGCACAGGTTTCCTGAAGTGTCTTCTATTGTCTCGTTTCAGCATGACCTGTGTCGCCTTCCATTGCCTGTTTTGTTAATGCCGCGTAATCTGTTGCGATAACACTTTAGTTGGGAGTAATGAGTATGCAGGCGCGAGTTAAATGGGTTGAAGGTTTAACATTTTTGGGTGAATCCGCCTCAGGCCACCAGATCCTGATGGATGGTAACTCCGGTGATAAAGCGCCAAGTCCAATGGAAATGGTGCTAATGGCTGCCGGTGGATGCAGTGCCATTGATGTTGTCTCTATTTTACAAAAAGGCCGCCATAATGTGACTGATTGTGAGGTCAAACTGACATCTGAACGCCGGGAAGAAGCACCGCGTTTGTTTACCACTATCAATTTGCACTTCATCGTTACAGGGAAAGATCTGAAAGATAATGCCGTGGCTCGCGCGGTGGGTTTGTCTGCAGAAAAATATTGCTCTGTTGCGTTAATGCTTGGCAAAGCAGCCACCATCACACACTCATGGGAAGTGGTTGAAGGCTAAGTTTTCATGGCGGGGGCTGTACTTTGCAGCGCCCGCCCGTTCGTTATCCGTATCAGGCTCCCGCGATTTTTTTCCCTTCAGCCAGGCGTTTGACCAGTGGCGTCATGATTAACTCCATCGCCAGGCCCATCTTCCCACCCGGGACAACTAACGTATTGATATGAGAAATAAATGACCCTTGCAGCATTGCCAAAAGCCATGGGAAATCGATATCTTCCAGCCCGCGGAAATGAATAACGACAAAACTTTCATCCAGAGAAGGAATCGCTTTGGCTGCAAAGGGGTTGGATGTATCCACGGTCGGCACTCGCTGGAAGTTAAGGTGAGTACGTGAAAACTGGGGTGTAATGTAATTGATGTAATCTTCCATTGAGCGCACCACTGAATCCATCACGGCTTCCCGGGAATGGCCGCGTTCACTTGTGTCCCTTACCAGCTTTTGAATCCACTCGAGGTTAACGATAGGTACCACGCCGACCAGGAGATCAACGTGTTGAGCGACATCACACTCCTGAGTTACCACGCCGCCGTGCAGCCCTTCATAAAACAATACATCTGTGGGTTCAGGCAGCGGTTGCCAGGGGGTAAAGGTACCAGGCACCTGATTCCAGGGAACGGCTTCATCGTAAGTGTGCAGATATTTGCGAGACTGGCCGTTACCCTGCTCGCCGTATTGCCTGAATGTGCGCTCCAGCAAGGCAAAGTCGTTGGCATCTGGCCCGAAATAACTGATATGGCGGCCAAGGTCGCGGGCTTTACGTATTGCCATATCCATTTCTGGGCGGGTATAGCGGTGAAAGCTGTCACCTTCAACTTCGGCAGCCCGCAGATTAAGCTGATTAAATATTTTACGAAAGGCAATGCTGGTTGTCGTGGTACCGGCTCCACTGGAACCGGTAACCGCAATAACAGGGTGCTTGGCTGACATAAACAACCACTCCATCAGTAAGAGGCAATGTGAAACGCACAGTACTGCAGGTTAAAGCAGTATAGTGGTGGATGCCAATACTGTGTGTGACGCCTGTGAATCAGCCCTTAAATTGGGTGCGGGGCATGATATTCACCGTTTCATGCAATTCAGACCAGACCAGAACAGCATCACCCTGTTTCAGTTGCCGTTTTACATCCGCCACTTTTTGAGCAAGTGAGCGCTCCTGCGCGCCATAATCGGTACCTTCACGTAATACAAAGGACTCAATCAGGTTATCAAGCGTATCGGGTGCTATCTGTTGCCAGGGAATGATCATTTTAATTACTTAGATAACGGGTTAACCAACTGGGGATGCGCTTTTCAAGCCACATTTCCGGGCGAGCGACGCTACCACCGATAAACCCGACATGACCACCATGATCGGTGAGTTGGTATTCAATATTTGACGGAAGTAGAGTGCTGTCTGGTATGACATGATGATCCATAAAGGGATCATCCTTTGCGTGAATAATCAGTGTATTTACCGCGATATTCGGCAGATGGGGCATGGCGCTACACTGGCGATAGTAATCCAGTGCGTCGTCAAAACCGTGAATACGGGAAGTAATTAAATCATCAAATTCTCTGATTCGTTTTACTTTGCGTAACCGGGGTAAATCGACAGGGAGTGAACCCGGGTACACAGCCAGTTTCCGGCTGGCATTCGCTTTCAGTAAGTTCAACAGGTAGCGTTGATAAATACGAGAAAAACCCCGCTCCATATGGTAACAACACTGCTCCAGCATAAAGGGGGCAGAGACAATAACTGCTGCATCCAGTGTGCACTGGTTACCTTGTTCTGCCAGCAGGCAGGCCAGCATGTTTCCGCCCAGTGAGTAACCCACCGCTGCTGTGGGTGCTGAACCATAACGCAGGTTCAGCCAGTTAAGAAAGTAACTGGCATCACCAGTGTCACCGGAGTGATAAATCCGCTTTTGGCGATTGGGTGTTCCGCTACAGCCACGAAAATGCATTACGACACCCAACCAGCCCTGTGCTTGCGCTGCTTCTATCATACCGTGGGCATAGGGGCTGTACAGGCTGCCCTCAAGGCCATGAAATACCACCAGCCGGGGTTTATGCAGAGCCTGTTGTGGGTCTTCACTCCATGCAAGATCGACGAAATCGTCGTCCGGAAGCTCCAGCCGCTGCCAAAAAGGGTTGAAGTGCAGGCGCCGGCGAATGAGACGGGGCAGCATCGTTTGTAAATGCGGGTTAGAAAGCCCAGGCATAGGGTGAAAATCCCTCTGACTGTTGTTTTCTTCACTGGCATCGACGGGGGTAATCTGGGTCATAGTTGTAAAACAGGTATCAATTCATTATCGCGCTAATTACTGGCTACTATACCGTGAGTCATGCGTCACGTTTATGTATTTCACGGCATTGATGTAAAAATAACCAACTCATGTTCAATCTGCCAGCAGATTGCGCGAAAACAAGTGAACCGGGATGTTGGGTTTACGCCGCCACAACCGCGCTTTTCGGGCCCCGGTGGCAACACTTTGCCCGGTATCTTCAAACATTCCTGACGCTTCAAAGCGGCGGATCAGGCTTTTACGCTGCACTGGTTGCCCAAGAATGGCTTCGGTGGCTTCCTGTAACTGCGTTTGGGTAAATGTTTCTGGCAGGCAATAGACTGGTAACAGGGAGTACATCGTTTTTTGCCGCAGGCGCTGCAAGGCCGCGGCAATGATTGCGGCGTGGTCAAAAGCCAGTGCTTTGCTTTCCAGATTTGCTACCGGACACCACTGAACATCACTTACTGTTGCAATATGTGGCTGGCAGGCCTCCCAGGCGATGAGTGCAAACCAGGTTGCGGTGATGCTCCAGCCCCTTGGGTCACGGTTCGGCCCGGAGAAGGTTTCCAGTTGTTCCAGCCACGAAGGAGAAATGCCTGTTTTTTCTGCCAGTTTGCGCGCAGCTGTTGCTTGTGTGGAATCATCTTTGTGCAAATCAATAAAACCGCCAGGCAGCCCCCACAGCCCCAGAAAAGGGTGCTGATTACGTTTCACCAGCAATACACAGAGTTGTTTTTCATGCAGAGTGAATAGCACGCTGTCTACCGTGACGATAGGCGAGGGGAAACGACTGGCGTCATAATTTTTCAGGTACTGCTCTTCGCTCTCCACCTTCACTCCTGGCAATAATAACTGTCTCAAAGTCACATTTTACATGGTGCTGCTGTGGAGTGGGTATGTTTTTTTTCTTATATTAATCAATGTATTAATTATTAATTGTGTCATAGGGACAATTTTTGCTTGCAATAAAATGTCTTTAGGACAATATTATAACTGTCTTAGGGACATTAATTGGAGGCGGTTATGAATATGACACTGAGTATTTGGCTTGATAACCAGGAGGTTATGGTTGAAACCGGGCGTTTCCCGGACGGTGCTGTTTGGGCAAAAACGCGTACTGAGTTACCTGGTTTTGCTGACAAAATGGTAGTCCGGGCGACAGGGCTTGCCACTATGGATGACTGGATGTTGCTGGCTCAGTCTGTTGATGCTATCCGCCATCAGTGTGATATCCGCTTTAGCCACTTACAACTGGCCTGGCTGGCGTGTGCCCGGCAGGACAGGTATATGCAACCCGGAGACAGCTTCGCGTTACGTATTTTTGCTGACGCACTGAACAGCCTTAACTTTGATAAGATTTTCGTTATTGACCCGCATAGTGAAGCTGCAGCAGCGGCAGTGCGCAACATGGTCATTATTCCGCAGGAAACTGCCTTACTGGCCCATGAGGCGTTGCGCTCGCAATTGAAGTCTGGCGCATTAATGCTGGTGGCACCTGATGCCGGCGCGCTGAAAAAGATCCATGCCGTTGCCGCCGCCGCCGGAGCAAAAGATTTCGCCATCATGACTAAAAACAGAGATGTGGCGACTGGTGCATTAACCGGGTTTGCACTGGCGAGTGGCGATGTGGCAGGGAAGGACCTGCTGATTGCCGATGACCTGTGTGATGCCGGGGGAACTTTTATTGGGTCTGCCCAGGTGTTGTTAGCGGCAGGAGCTCGTTCCGTTAGTTTGTATGTGACGCACGGTATTTTTTCTAAAGGGGTGGAAAACCTGCTTAGCCAGGGTATTCACCACATTTATACCACCACTTCATTTTCTGCACAGGCTCCGGCTGATTCACGCCTTTCTGTTGTGGATGTTGACACGTTATTTGTGGCTTAAGGAGATACGGACATGATGATTAACCCTATTCTGGCAATTGATGGCTATAAAGTTTCACACCGTGAGCAATACCCTGAAGGCACAACGCGTGTTTACTCGAATTTTACACCCCGCAGCGACCGTTTTTTCCGTTCGCCAGTCGCGGACAACAAGCTGGTCTTTTTTGGCCTGCAGGGCTTTATAAAATGGTTCCTGATAGACATGTTTAACAGCCAGTTTTTCGCACAGCCGGAAGAGCAGGTGGTTAGTGAATACAAAATGCTGATGGACAGTTACCTGGGAAAAGATGCTGTTGATGTTGAACATATTCGGGCATTGCACCGTTTAGGTTATTTGCCCTTGCACATTAAAGGGCTGGACGAAGGCGATAAAATCCCGATGAAAGTGCCGGTATTAACAATTACCAACACCCGGGATGAATTTTTCTGGCTGGTGAATTACCTGGAAACGGTGCTCTCGGCTGAACTGTGGAAAGCATCAACAAACGCTACTATTGCGCACCACTACCACAAAATATGCGCAGCCTGGGCAGAACAAACCTGTGATGACTTTGCTCACCTGGATTTTCAGTGCCATGACTTCTCTTTCCGGGGGATGGCGGGTATGCAGGATGTTGCCCAGGCGGGGTGTGGGCATTTGCTGAGTTTTAAAGGGACTGACAGTATTCCGGCAGTTGTGTATGCCCGCCAGTATTATACCGGCAATGATGCTGATTACTTTATTGCAGGCAGTATTCCGGCAACAGAACACAGTGTGATGTGCATGGGTGAAAAAGATCATGAAATTGCTACATTTCGCCGCCTGATTTGTGATTTGTACCCGCAAGGGTTTGTGTCCATCGTATCGGACACCTGGGATTACTGGCAGGTGCTGACAACTTATACCCGAGAACTTAAAGCCGCCATTATGGCACGGGAAGGCCGAGTGGTTTTCCGCCCGGACAGTGGTGATCCGGTAGAAATTTTATGTGGTACAGGTGCTGATGACGACCAAAGCGCCACGCGTACTCCCCAGGAAAAAGGTTCTGTCGAAGTGTTGTGGGAAATCTTTGGCGGCACGGTGAACAGCAAAGGTTACAAAGTGCTCGATTCCCATGTCGGCCTGATTTATGGCGATTCAATTACCCTCGAGCGGGCCAATGAAATTTTACGCCGCCTTGCAGCAAAAGGTTTTGCCAGCTCCTGTGTTGTTTTTGGCGTTGGTTCATACACCTACCAGTACAACACGCGTGATACATTCGGCTTCGCGATGAAAGCCACCTGGGGGGCGGTAAACGGAACGGGTCGCATGATCTTTAAAGAGCCGAAAACAGACAGCGGCCTGAAACGCTCAGCAAGAGGGCTGTTGAAAGTGGTGCGTAATGAACAAGGCGAGTTATGCCTTTTTGATGAGCAAACCCCAGCACAGGAAGGTGAAGGGGAACTGAAAACCCGCTTTCTGGATGGTAAACAGTATAATGTTGAACACCTTGAGGTACTGCGCCAGCGCCTTGCAGCTCAGCAATAAGGCAGTGGTGAATACAAGGCCATCACCCGCTCTTTCCTGAGAACAGTGCACATGAGGTTATACTCATGTGCACGTTTTTTTAGGTCACTCTTGCCCGCCAGATAGCATATTTTCGAGTTGTTCCTGCGTATCCAGCCAGGCCATTTCACTCTCTTCCAGTGCGGCTTTCGCTTGTGCCTGTTGTTGCAGGCAGTCAGTGAGGTCCGCTTTACGGCTAATATCATAGATAGCGGTATCTGAAAGCCGGGTTTCCAGGTCACTCAGTTTGCTGTTGAGTTTTTCCATCTCTTTTTCCAGCCGTTCGAGTGTTTTACGTAAAGGTTGGGTTTGAGTACGGAGTTCTGCTTCACGCCGTTTCTGATCTTTACGCGCCTGGGCACTGTTCTGGTTATCTTTAACCGTTTCCTTCAGGTTGTTTTCTTGCCTTTCCTGTTTGTGCTGGTCCAGCGACCATTGCTGGTAATCATCCAGATCCCCATCAAATGGCTCAACGCTGCCATCGTGTACCAGATACAGGTCATCGGTGGTAGTACGCAGTAAGTGGCGGTCATGGGAAACAACGACCAGTGCGCCCTCAAAGTCAATCAGGGCCTCAGTCAGCGCCTGGCGCATATCCAAATCCAGGTGGTTGGTTGGTTCATCGAGCAGCAACAGGTTAGGACGCTGCCAGACAATTAACGCGAGCACTAAGCGCGCTTTTTCCCCACCAGAGAAACGCAGTGTTGGCTCATTAACCTTATCACCCTGGAAACCAAAACCGCCCAGGTAATCACGCAACGGTTGTTCAAGCACGCCGGGAGCCATTCGCGCCAGGTGTTGTAACGGAGATTCATCTGCGCGCAAGTATTCCAGTTGGTGCTGGGCGAAGTAACCAAGCTTAATGCCTTTCGCCAGGCCAATTTCACCTTGCTGTGGTTCCAAATCACCAGCAAGTAATTTAATCAGTGTCGATTTCCCGGCGCCATTTCGGCCCAGTAAACCAATACGGGAACCCGGAACCAGGTTGAGTTTGATTGAACGCAGAATGGTCTTATTACCATAACCCGCGCTGACATGTTCCATTTTCAGTAATGGCGTTGGCAGGCTTTCGGGTTCGCGAAACTCGAAATGAAATGGGTTATCAACGTGCGCCGGAGCGATTAACTCCATGCGTTCCAGCATCTTGATGCGGCTCTGAGCCTGTTTTGCCTTAGTAGCCTTAGCGCGAAAACGCTCAATATAGCTTTGCAGATGCGCCACACGCAGTTGCTGGCTTTCATATTGCGCCTGCTGCTGGGCGAGACGAGTGGCACGTTGTACTTCAAATGAGGAATAGTTACCGGTGTACTCGAACAACGCTTGTTGTTCAATGTGCAGGATCTTGTCAACAACCGGGTCGAGAAAATCCCGGTCATGGGAAATAAGAATTAGTGTGCCGGTATAGCTTTTTAGCCAACGTTCCAGCCAGACAACCGCTTCCAGGTCCAGGTGGTTGGTGGGTTCATCAAGCAGCAGTAAATCTGATCGGCAAATTAGTGCCTGAGCCAGATTCAGGCGCATGCGCCAGCCACCAGAAAAATCGCTCACTGGTAGTTCAAGCTGCTCATTGGTGAAGCCCAGACCGTGCAATAAGCTTGCTGCGCGTGCGCGAATGGTCCAGGCATCAATGGCATCCAGTTTCCCGTGTACGGTGGCAATGGCATGGCCGTCATCAGCTTCATTAGCGTTTTTTAACGCCTCTTCAAGCTGGCGGTACTCGCGGTCGCCATCAATGACATACTCAATGGCGGGTTCCGGGAGTGCTGGTGTTTCCTGGTTAACCCAGGCCATAGCCCAGTTACCAGGCCAGGTCACGCTACCTGCATCGGCACTGATTTCACTTTTCAGCAGTGATAACAGCGTGGATTTCCCGCAACCATTTTTTCCCACAAGCCCAACTTTCTGCCCGGGGTTGATAGTAGCAGTAGCATTGTCCAGCAGCACGCGGGTGCCGCGGCGAATTTGTAGTGAAGAGAAAACAATCATAGCGCGCCGTATGTTTAGACTATGTTAATTTGTCATTATAATCAGGTAACCTGGGCCGGTATTTGGCCAACCGCGCTGCATGTTAGCCCAAAACAGCACTCAACACGATCCCCGGAGGGTAATGATGTCGCAGCCACCCAAGGTTTTGCTGTTGTACGCCCATCCTGAATTTCACAGTTCGGTGGCGAACAGGGTCCTGCTGGAAGGCGTTTTTCAACTGCCTAACGTGACCGTTCATGACCTTTATGCCCACTATCCTGATTTTTTTATTGATATCCAGCATGAGCAGGCCCTTTTACGTGAGCATGACATCATTGTCTTTCAACATCCTTTGTACACTTACAGTTGCCCGGCCTTACTCAAAGAGTGGTTGGATCGCGTGTTAAGCCGTGGGTTTGCCAGTGGACAGGGGGGAAATGCACTGGTGGGGAAATACTGGCGCAGTGTGATTACTACTGGTGAGCCGGAAGGTGCGTTCCGGTACGATGGGTTGAACCGTTACCCTCTGAGTGAGATTTTGCGCCCGTTTGAATTAACCGCTGCTTTGTGCCGGATGCACTGGTTAAACCCCTTTGTCATCTACTGGGCCCGACGGTTACCCGCTGATGAACTTGCCAGCCATGCCCGGGCGTATGTCGAATGGTTGTCTTCGCCGTTTCACCAGGGAGGAATTTGATGCATCAACCCGATCTCCTTGTTGCCGGAGTGGTGTTCCTTCTGGCGGCGGTAGTCGCTGTGCCACTTGCCGCCCGCCTTGGTATTGGTGCGGTACTGGGGTACCTGTTAGCAGGGGTCACTATTGGCCCCTGGGGGCTGGGGATGATTAGCGATGTCGATGAGATATTGCACTTCTCAGAACTTGGTGTGGTTTTCCTGATGTTTTTGGTAGGGCTTGAATTAAACCCCGCACAACTCTGGCGGTTACGGCGTTCCATCTTCGGTGCCGGAACCTTGCAGGTGGTGATTAGTGCAGTGATCCTGGGTGGCTTGTTGATGCTAAGCCGCTTTTCTTTGCCCGCAGCTGTTATCGGTGGCATCGGGCTTGCTATGTCATCAACAGCAATGGCGTTGCAGTTGATGCGCGAAAAAGGCATGAAACGCAGCGAGGGAGGGCAACTGGGTTTCTCGGTTTTACTCTTTCAGGATATGGCGGTTATTCCGGCGCTGGCGCTGGTTCCTTTACTGGCTGGCAGTGAAGGGCAGGCGCCTGACTGGTTCAAATTCGGCATTAAGGTGGTGGCGTTTGCTGGCATGTTGGTGGGCGGGCGTTATTTACTTCGCCCGGTCTTTCGCATTATTGCCGCATCGGGTGTTCGCGAAGTGTTTACTGCTGCAGCGTTGCTACTTGTTCTTGGCGCTGCATTGTTTATGGACCTTCTGGGCGCCTCTATGGCACTGGGGACTTTCATTGCGGGAATACTGCTGGCGGAAAGTGAATACCGCCATGAGCTCGAAAGTGCCATTGAACCCTTCAAAGGGTTGCTGTTAGGGCTGTTTTTTATTTCGGTTGGCATGGTGCTTAACCTGGGTGTGCTTTATACCCACTGGTTATGGATATTGGTCAGTGTGGCACTTCTGGTCAGCATCAAAATGGCTGTGCTGTATGCGTTGGCTCACTGGCGAGGTTTGCGTTCTTCCGAGCGGGCTCAGTTTGCGGGCGTGTTAAGCCAGGGGGGCGAGTTTGCTTTTGTCCTGTTTTCTGCGGCGTCAGCACAGCATATTTTTGCTGGCAATCAGATGGCCTTGTTATTGGTGACGGTCACACTTTCCATGATGACTACACCACTACTAATGCGGGTGATTGATAATGTGCTGGTGCGCCGTTTTAACCAGCCCGTAACTGACAGTGATGAGCACCCCTGGGTTGAAGACGACCATCCTCAGGTCATTATTGTTGGTTTTGGCCGGTTTGGGCAGGTTATCGGGCGCTTATTGATGGCGAATAAGATGCGTATCACTGTTCTGGAACGTGATATCAGCGCTGTTAATATCATGCGGAAATATGATTATAAGGTGTATTACGGTGATGCGACGGATGCAGAGTTGTTACGTGCTGCAGGGGCTGAAAATGCACAGTCTATTGTTATTACCTGCAATGAGCCGGAGGACACGATGAAAATCGTGCACCTGTGCCAGAAACATTTTCCACATTTAGCTATCCTGGCGCGGGCGCGGGGGCGCGTTGAGGCTCATGAGCTATTACAGGCTGGAGTCACGCAATTTTCCCGCGAAACATTTTCCAGTGCGCTGGAGTTGGGTAAAAAAGCGCTGATCTCGCTGGGAATGCATCCTCATCAGGCTTTGCGAGCGCAATTACATTTTCGTCGCCTGGATATGCGTATGTTACGTGAGTTGATGCCTGTGCATACCGATACTGCGCAAATCTCGCGGGTGAAAGAAGCGCGCAGGGAACTGGAAGAGATATTTCAGCGTGAATTACAACGAGAGCGTCATCAGTTGGATGGCTGGGACGAATTTGAATAACAAGGTGAGTAATGGCGGTACGTAAACGTTTTATTGCGGGTGCGGTGTGCCCGCAGTGCCAGGCGCAAGATTCACTGGCTATGTGGCGCGAAAATAATGTCGATATTGTTGCCTGCGTGAAATGTGGTCACCAGATGCGTGAGGCCGATAAACAGGCGCGTGAGCAATTGCGTGAACACGAGCAAGTCATAGGGATTTTTCATCCGGACTAGCGATACGCGTCAGCTTTCTTTAAGCTATTGGGTACACCGGCGTGAATTTCAGCTACAATTCGCGCCAGTTTTTTCCCCACGTTCAGGAGATATCATGAAAGTAGCAAAAGACCTGGTGGTCAGCCTGGCCTATCAGGTACGTACAGAAGACGGTGTGTTAGTTGATGAGTCTCCGGTAAGCGCGCCGCTTGACTATCTGCACGGTCATGGGTCGCTGATCTCTGGCCTGGAAAATGCGCTGGACGGCCATGAAGTGGGTGATCGCTTTGATGTCAGCGTTGGCGCAAACGACGCTTACGGTCAGTATGATGAAAATCTGGTACAGCGCGTACCGAAAGATGTTTTCATGGGTGTTGATGAACTTGAAGTTGGGATGCGTTTCCTGGCTGAAACCGATCAGGGCCCGGTACCGGTTGAAATCACTGCTGTGGAAGATGACCACGTTGTGGTTGACGGTAACCATATGCTGGCTGGCCAGAATTTGAAATTCAATGTGGAAGTTGTCGCTGTGCGTGAAGCAACGGCAGAAGAACTGGCTCACGGTCACGTTCATGGCGCTCATGATCACCATCATGATCACGACCATGACCACGAAGGTTGCTGTGGTGGTCATGGCCATGACCACGAACATGGCAAAGGTGGTTGTGGTAACGGCGGGTGTGGTTGCCACTAATCCACATAGCAGCAAAAAAGGGCGCAGTGGCGCCCTTTTTTAATACTGGTTTCTGCGATTTCTGTTAATAGTGTGGCGGCGGTGTTTCTTCCGCCTGTGATGCCAGCATTGAAGGCTGGCTTGCCTTCAGTTTTTCCACCAGTAAACGAATGTGCTCACGCAACCTGGCAAGTTCCAGTTCATGGCTGGAAACAGCCTGGTTAAGAGCCTCAATAGTGAATTCCTGAAATGCCAGCCGGCTTTCTAACTCCTCCAGGCGTTTTTCTGTCTCTGTGCTTTGCATACGGTTCTCCCGGAATTTGAGCCCGCTCAGGGCAATATGCGGGGGATTGTACTTGAATTATGGCGCAAATACCGCCTGTCCTGGTTATGACATTAATTTACACAAAAATAAGTCAGAATTTGGCGCAATAACCGCGTTAGAGATTGTGCTGCTTTCTTTCCCGACGTTATAGTACGTCGCTCTGTTAGTTTAATTTCTTAACCCTGGGGTGTGACGCCCTGCCCGGAGATAATGGATGAAATCACTGTTTAAAGCCACGCTGCTGGCAACCACCATGGCGATGGCACTGAATACACCTCTGGTATCTGCAGCAACGACCTCTGCGGAACAAGGGGCTGCGGCAAAAGCAGACCAGAGTGCTGCAAAATTCAAAGATGACGACCAGCAGGCAGCATATGCGCTGGGTGCATCTCTGGGCCGCTACATGGATAACTCCCTTAAAGAGCAGGAAAAACTGGGTATTAAGCTGGATAAAGCGCAACTGATTGCCGGGGTACAGGATGCATTCGCTGATAAGAGCAAACTGTCCGATCAGGAAATCGAAGAAACGCTGAAAGGGTTTGAAACCCGTGTGAAAACTGCCGCTCAGGCAAAAATGGAAAAAGACGCGAAAGAAAATGAAGACAAAGGTACTGCATACCGTACGGCTTTCGCAAAAGAGAAAGGGGTTAAAACCACTAAGTCTGGCCTGATGTACCTGGTTGAGAAAGCAGGCTCAGGTGAAGCGCCGAAAGATACGGACACCGTGGTTGTTAACTACAAAGGTACACTGATTGACGGGAAAGAGTTCGACAACTCTTATACTCGTGGTGAACCGCTTTCTTTCCGCCTGGATGGCGTAATCCCTGGCTGGACAGAAGGGCTGAAGCACATCAAGAAAGGCGGCAAAATTAAACTGGTTATTCCGCCAGACCTGGCTTATGGCAAAACAGGCGTTCCGGGGATCCCGGCAAATTCTACACTGGTGTTTGATGTCGAATTGCTGGATATCAAGCCTGCACCGAAGAATGATGACAAGGCTGCAGACGCCAAAGCAGACGATGCCAGCGCAGCAGCAAGCAAGTAATCAGGCAATTAATCAGGCAATATTGAAACCGTCGCCACGCAGGCGGCGGTTTTTCATTGGAACCAGGATATAATAAAAACTGGCACAGGCGTGCTGCGCTGTATTACTTTATGGGCTTGCGCAATGTATTAAGAATGAGTCTGCCCTACGATAATAATGACCATCATCGCGACAGACTCCGTGGAAAAGGTGGTGTTTCTTCATGTCCAACTCGCTTCTAACCAACGAAACCAGTGAGCTTGATTTACTGGATCAACGTCCTTTTGAGCAGACAGATCTTGATATCCTTAAGTCATATGAGGCTGTTGTTGACGGGTTGGCAATGCTCATCGGTTCCCACTGCGAAATTGTTCTGCATTCTCTTCAGGATTTGAAGTGCTCAGCAGTGCGTATTGCCAATGGCGAACATACCGGGCGTAAAATTGGCTCACCAATTACAGATTTAGCTCTGCGTATGTTGCATGACATGACAGGTGCAGATAGTAGCGTCTCTCGCTGCTACTTTACGCGGGCGAAAAGCGGTGTGCTGATGAAGTCGGTCACGATTGCGATTCGTAATCGGGAACATCGTGTTATTGGGTTGTTGTGCATCAACATGAACCTGGATGTTCCGTTCTCCCAGATAATGAGCACTTTTGTGCCGCCGGAGACGCAAGAAGAATCGTCTTCTGTTAATTTTGCATCTTCAGTTGAAGATCTGGTAATGCAAACACTTGAATTCACGATTGAAGAAGTCAATGCAGACCGTTCAGTTTCGAACAATGCCAAGAACCGGCAAATCGTTCTTAATCTGTATGAAAAAGGGATTTTCGACATCAAAGATGCCATCAATCAGGTGGCAGACCGCCTGAATATTTCTAAACATACCGTCTATTTATATATTCGCCAGTTTAAGAGTGGCGACTTTCAGACTCAGGACAGGTAATGCGTTTTGCTTTAATGGTTACTGGACCCGCTTATGGCACGCAACAGGCAACGACAGCCTGGTGTTTTGCTAATGCGCTACTGGATTCAGGGCATGTACTGGACAGCGTCTTTTTTTATCGGGAAGGCATACTGAACGGTAACCAACTGGTGTCTCCAGCTTCAGATGAATTCGATTTGGTGCGGGCGTGGCAGAAAATGGCTTTGCAACAGGGCGTTGCTCTCAATATTTGTGTCGCCGCGGCATTACGGCGTGGTGTGGTTGATGAGCCAGAGGCCATTCGCCTTGGTCTGGGCTGCCATAATTTACTCGACGGTTTTCAGTTGAGTGGCCTGGGGGCGTTAGCTGAAGCGGCATTAACCTGTGACCGCGTGGTGCAGTTCTGATGAAGCGTATTGCTTTTGTGTTTACCCAGCCACCACATGGTTCTTCTGCCGGGCGAGAAGGGCTTGATGCATTGCTGGCAACCTCTGCAGTCAGTGATGACCCGGGGGTGTTCTTCATGGGGGATGGTGTTCTGCAATTACTGGCAGGGCAACAGCCAGGAGTCATTTATTCGCGTGACTACATTTCAACATTTAAGGTGTTACCGCTCTATGACATCACATCTTGTTGGGTGTGCAGTGATTCGTTAAAGGCCCGCGGGCTTACACCACAGGGTGTAGAATTGATACTGCCAGCCGCAATTGAGCCTGCTGATGTATTACGCACCCACCTTGAACAGTACGATGTTGTGCTGACTTTCTGAGACATTATGCTGCATACACTCTTTCATTCACCGGGCCAAATCGACCTGCCATTGCTAAAACGCAACCTTCGGGAAGGCGATGCTCTTCTGCTGTTGCAGGATGGCGTCTACGCAGCCATAGAAGGCAGTGCGGCTTTTGCAGAGTTGCAAACTTGCCCCGCCTCTTTCTATGTGCTCGAAGATGACGTGCAGGCTCGCGGAATTTCTGGTCAAATATCAACCAGTATTGCCAGGGTTAGCTATAATGATTTTGTCATACTGGCAGTGAAACATAAGAATCAGATGGCCTGGTAATAACATAGTGACTGTATAATTCTTGACACCCTTTCTGCCGGGCCCTAAAATTCTGCGTCCTCATATTGTATGAGGCCGTTTTATTACGTGTTTACGAAGCAAAAGTTAAAACCAGGAGCTATTTAATGGCAACAGTTAACCAGCTGGTACGCAAACCACGTGCACGCAAAGTTGTTAAAAGCAACGTGCCTGCACTGGAAGCTTGCCCGCAAAAACGTGGTGTATGTACTCGCGTATATACCACCACTCCGAAAAAACCGAACTCCGCACTGCGTAAAGTATGCCGTGTTCGTCTGACTAACGGTTTCGAAGTGACTTCCTACATCGGTGGTGAAGGTCACAACCTGCAGGAACACTCCGTGATCCTGATTCGTGGTGGTCGTGTTAAAGACCTCCCGGGTGTTCGTTACCACACCGTACGTGGTGCGCTTGACTGCTCCGGCGTTAAAGACCGTAAGCAAGCTCGTTCCAAATACGGCGTTAAACGTCCTAAGGCTTAATGGATCTCCGTTAAGTAAGGCCAAACGTTTTATTTTAATGTCAAACTAAACTCGTAGAGTTTTGGACAATCCTGAATTAACAACGGAGTATTTCCATGCCACGTCGTCGCGTCATTGGTCAGCGTAAAATTCTGCCAGATCCGAAGTTCGGATCAGAACTGCTGGCTAAATTTGTAAATATCCTGATGGTAGATGGTAAAAAATCTACTGCAGAAACTATCGTATACAGCGCGCTGGAGACCCTGGCTCAGCGCTCTGGTAAAACTGAACTGGAAGCTTTCGAAGTAGCCCTCGAAAACGTGCGCCCGACTGTCGAAGTTAAGTCTCGCCGCGTTGGTGGTTCTACTTATCAGGTACCAGTTGAAGTT
The DNA here is from genome assembly GCF_003182475.1 of Mangrovibacter plantisponsor. GTDB lineage: Bacteria > Pseudomonadota > Gammaproteobacteria > Enterobacterales > Enterobacteriaceae > Mangrovibacter > Mangrovibacter plantisponsor. The sequence goes on along the minus strand of NZ_QGTS01000020.1, from coordinate 2,700 downwards.
CGCCCGGTTCGTCGTAATGCTCTGGCAATGCGTTGGATCGTTGAAGCTGCTCGTAAACGCGGTGATAAATCCATGGCTTTGCGTCTTGCAAACGAACTGTCTGATGCTGCAGAAAACAAAGGTACTGCAGTGAAAAAACGTGAAGACGTTCATCGCATGGCTGAAGCCAACAAGGCGTTCGCTCACTACCGCTGGTAATCCCGCGTTAGTGTTAGTTCCAGGTGGGCGATATAACTTTATTGTTGCGCCCACTCTGGGTAACTTAACTTGAACGTCCCAGGATATAGAGGAATCAAATGGCTCGTACAACACCCATTGCACGTTACCGTAACATTGGTATCAGTGCACACATCGACGCCGGTAAAACTACCACTACCGAACGTATTCTGTTCTACACCGGTGTAAACCACAAAATCGGTGAAGTTCATGACGGCGCCGCTACTATGGACTGGATGGCGCAGGAGCAGGAACGTGGTATCACCATCACTTCCGCTGCTACTACCGCGTTCTGGTCTGGTATGGCGAAGCAGTATGAACCGCACCGTATCAACATCATCGACACCCCAGGGCACGTTGACTTCACTATCGAAGTAGAACGTTCCATGCGTGTTCTTGACGGTGCGGTAATGGTTTACTGCGCAGTTGGTGGTGTTCAGCCGCAGTCTGAAACCGTTTGGCGTCAGGCTAACAAATATAAAGTTCCGCGTATCGCGTTCGTTAACAAAATGGACCGTATGGGTGCGAACTATCTGAAAGTTGTTGATCAGATTAAAACCCGTCTGGGTGCTAACCCTGTTCCGTTGCAGCTGGCTATTGGTGCTGAAGAAGCATTCACCGGTGTTGTTGACCTGGTGAAAATGAAAGCTATCAACTGGAATGAAGCAGACCAGGGCGTAACCTTCACCTATGAAGATATCCCGGCAGACATGCAGGACCTGGCTGACGAATGGCACCAGAACCTGCTGGAATCCGCAGCTGAAGCATCTGAAGAGCTGATGGAAAAATACCTGGGTGGTGAAGATCTGACTGAAGAAGAGATTAAAGGCGCTCTTCGTCAGCGTGTTCTGAGCAACGAAATTATCCTGGTTACCTGTGGTTCTGCATTTAAGAACAAAGGTGTTCAGGCAATGCTGGATGCGGTAGTTGATTACCTGCCGTCTCCGACTGACGTACCGGCAATCAACGGTATGCTGGATGACGGTAAAGATACTCCGGCAGAGCGTCACGCAAGTGATGACGAGCCGTTCTCTGCTCTGGCATTTAAAATCGCTACCGACCCGTTTGTTGGTAACCTGACGTTCTTCCGCGTGTACTCTGGTGTGGTTAACTCTGGTGACACCGTACTGAACTCCGTGAAAGCTGCACGTGAACGTTTCGGCCGTATCGTTCAGATGCACGCCAACAAACGTGAAGAAATCAAAGAAGTACGTGCAGGTGACATTGCTGCGGCAATCGGCCTGAAAGACGTAATCACTGGTGACACCCTGTGTGATCCGGATAATGCAATTATCCTGGAACGTATGGAGTTCCCAGAACCGGTTATTTCTATCGCTGTAGAACCGAAAACCAAAGCTGACCAGGAAAAAATGGGTCTGGCTCTGGGCCGTCTGGCGAAAGAAGACCCGTCTTTCCGCGTATGGACAGATGAAGAATCTAACCAGACTATCATTGCTGGTATGGGTGAGTTGCACCTCGATATCATCGTTGACCGTATGAAACGTGAATTCAACGTTGAAGCAAATGTGGGTAAACCGCAGGTTGCTTACCGTGAAGCGATTCGCGAGACCGTTAAAGATATCGAAGGTAAACACGCCAAACAGTCCGGTGGTCGTGGTCAGTATGGTCACGTTGTCATCGACCTGTACCCGCTGGAACCAGGCTCTAACCCGAAAGGTTATGAGTTCGTCAACGACATCAAGGGTGGTGTAATTCCTGGCGAATACATCCCTGCCGTTGATAAAGGTATTCAGGAACAGCTGAAGTCTGGTCCTCTGGCTGGTTACCCGGTAGTGGATATCGGTGTGCGTCTGCACTTCGGTTCTTACCACGACGTTGACTCCTCCGAGCTGGCGTTTAAACTGGCGGCATCTCTGGCCTTTAAAGATGGCTTTAAGAAAGCAAAACCTGTTCTGCTTGAGCCTATCATGAAGGTTGAAGTTGAATCGCCTGAAGAGAACACTGGTGACGTTATCGGTGACTTGAGCCGCCGCCGTGGTGTGCTGCGTGGTCAGGAATCTAACGCGACTGGCGTTATCATTCATGCTGAAGTTCCGCTGTCTGAAATGTTTGGATACGCAACTCAGCTGCGTTCTCTGACCAAAGGTCGTGCTTCATACTCTATGGAGTTCCTGAAGTACGATGATGCGCCGAACAACGTCGCTCAGGCCGTAATCGAAGCCCGTGGTAAATAAGCCTCAGGGTTAACACAAAGTCCAGCGCTCCTTCTGCGGGAGGAGCGCAATAGTAAGGAATATAGCCGTGTCTAAAGAAAAATTTGAACGTACAAAACCGCACGTCAACGTCGGTACTATCGGTCACGTTGACCATGGTAAAACAACCCTGACTGCTGCAATCACTACCGTTCTGGCAAAAACCTACGGTGGTTCCGCTCGCGCATTCGACCAGATCGATAACGCACCGGAAGAAAAAGCACGTGGTATCACCATCAACACTTCTCACGTTGAATACGATACCCCGACC
>NZ_QGTS01000019.1 GCF_003182475.1 Mangrovibacter plantisponsor | reverse complement strand
CTCTTTAAGACTTGATAATTTTTAGCGTCTTTCGACGTTAAGATATCAGTGCTTATGAGTGCCCACACAGATTGTCTGATAAATTGTTAAAGAGCGTTGCCACCGTATTTCCGGGTGGCGCGGGCTGCGTATATTACGCTTTCCCGCTGCAGAGTCAAGCATTTATTTTCACTTAACTTTGCCTGACAGGCCGGTTTGTTTGCCGTTGTGCCGTGTCAGTGGAGGCGCATTATAGGGCCTAATCTGAAGCTGGCAAGTGTTTAATACAAAAAAAATATCGTTCGCCTGCTTTTCGAACAAGGCGCACATTTTTACAACTTTTTGCTGGGTAAACGAGCAACTTCACGGGTAAAAGCATCAACCTGTGCCCAGTCTGTGTAGACCACTTCTTTCCTGGTATCAGTCTCTCCCCCTGTCATTTTCATGATCAGTAAAATCATTAACCGGTCATACCAACGGTATTTGGGGTAACGCAGCGCTCCGGCAAAAACGGCACTGAGCGAAGGAGCCCATGGCGAATCCGACAAAAACTTGCGTGCGTAGCTGTTAGTCTGTGGCGTTCTTTTCTCTGGCTTTCTGGCAACCAGGTTCACCGCAAAGAAAGCACTGGGGAGTTGGTTTAGTACCGAAGCATGGCGTTTTACAAAATTACCGAGTGAAGAATGGAAGTGCCCATAACGAATAGATGCGCCAATGATGACCTTGTCAAAGAGCGCCCATTCGATATCAGGTGTGCGGTGCAGGTTCATTACTTCGCACTCTTCTCCTTCAGTGCGTAGTTGTGTTGCAACATAGTGTGCAATTTCCCGTGTATGCCCATCCCGGCTGGAAAATAAAATCAGCGTTCTCATGTTGTCCTTCTTATTCTTTCCAGAAAGTCGGGGTAAACAAAACCAGTAGTGTAAAGACTTCAAGCCGTCCGAATAGCATATCGGCAATCAGAATCCATTTAGCAACTGGATTCATACTGGCAAAGTTATCTGCCACAACCCCAAGCCCTGGCCCCAGGTTATTAAGTGTGGCGACGACTGATGCGAACGCAGAAAAATCATCAACACCTGTCGCGATAATCGCCAGCATACTGATAATGAATACCAGTGCATAAGCAGAGAAAAACCCCCATACAGCTTCCAGAATGCGTTCTGGCAATGCCCGGTTCCCTAACTTGATGCTGTAAACCGCATTAGGGTGTACCAGGCGTTTAAGCTCACGGTTACCTTGTTTAAATAACAGCAGAATACGGATAACTTTCAGGCCACCACCGGTAGAACCAGCACAACCACCAATAAATGCCGAACATAATAGTAATACCGGCAGGAAAAGGGGCCAGCGGGCAATACTATCTGTAGTAAACCCTGCCGTTGTTGCCATGGAGACTACCTGAAAAAAAGACTGGTTCAGGGTTTGCCAGAAAGAGCCGTAGGTTCGATGCAGAATTAGCACCAGAGTACAAATCAGTACCAGCGTGAATTGCACCCCAATAAACATACGAAATTCAGGGTCACGCCAGTACACCTTCAAACTTCGCCCGCTTAGCAAAGAAAAATGCAGACTGTAGTTACACCCTGAAATCAATAAAAACAGTGCGATAATCGAGTTAATAGCCGGGCTGTCGAAGTAACCAATACTGGCATCATGGGTAGAGAAACCACCGATGGCGATAGTGGCAAAACTGTGGCTGATGGCATCAAACACTGGCATCCCGGCAAACCACAATGCTACAGCACAGGCAATTGTCAGTAATACGTAGATAAGCCACAGTGTTTTGGCAGTTTCTGCAATACGCGGGCGCATTTTGTTATCTTTCAGTGGCCCCGGCATTTCCGCCCGATAGAGCTGCAACCCCCCAACACCCAAAATTGGCAGAATTGCCACCGCCAGCACAATGATTCCCATACCGCCAAACCACTGCAGCATTTGGCGGTAAAACAAAATTGCGTGGGGAAGTGTATCCAGGCCAACCAGTGTTGTTGCGCCTGTCGTTGTGAGGCCGGAAAAAGATTCAAAAAAAGCATCGGTAACCGTCAGATTGGGGCGCTCAGCAAAAATAAAGGGCAGTGCCCCTACGCTCCCAAGGACAGTCCAGAACAGCACGACTATCAGAAAACCTTCCCGGGGTTTTAACTCGCGCTTTTGGCGACGGTTAGGCCACCACAGTAGCGCACCTATCGCCAGCGCGACGAAAAAGGTTTGTGTAAAGGCTCTCCCCGCACCATCGCGATATATCAGGGCCACCAGCCCGGGAATAAACATCGTTCCCGAAAATAAAATAACCAGTAAGCCAACAATTCTGACTATAGGGCGAAAATGCATCACGCGCGGATCCTTCGAAAATAATAGAGACTACACAACAGGAAATAATTGCATCGAGCCCCGGCTCATATCTGCCAGGCGCGAACGAAACACATCAACATGGCTCGGCGGCAACGCGATAGTTAACTGCACCACATCCTGGTAGTCACTGGAAACAATGAGCCCTTGCGTTTGAACGACTAGCCCCTCAACAGCAGCCAGCAACCCATATTCACAACGCAAAGTATAGGTCTTAAGCGCCATTTTCCGCTGAGTCGTTAACTGGGCTAACGCATCGCCGACACCGCCACCATAGGCTTTTACTAACCCACCAGTACCCAGTAATACACCACCATAATAACGCACCACTACAGCGGTAATTTCGCCCACGCCACTTCCCTGTAACTGCGCCAGAATCGGTTTACCTGCGGTTCCGGCAGGCTCGCCGTCATCGGAGAAACCGAGTTGCTGTGAGTCGTCAGGAGCACCGGCCACCCAGGCCCAGCAATGATGCCGGGCACTGGGGTGCATTGAACGTACCTGCTCAACAAATGCTTTCGCCGCCGCCACGCCATCTGTGTGCGCCAGGAAAGTAATAAACCGGCTTTTTTTTATCTCGGCGCTCACTTCAACTGGCGCAGTGGGTATGAGCCAGCTCTCCATTAGCTGAGTTTCAGGTCTCGGGTCATGTTCTCAACGCTTTTCTCATGAATTACCACGTTATCTTCGATACGAATACCGCCAAACGGTTTCAGTGCTTCAATTTTCTGCCAGTCAAAGTGCTTGCTATAAGGCCCTTCTCGCCAGGCTGAAAGCAAAGACTCAATAAAATAGATGCCTGGCTCGATAGTCAGCACCATACCGGGTTCAAGCACCCGGGTACAACGCAGATACGGGTACTTCTCTGGTGCTGGTAAGTTTGTGCCGGAGTCATCCTGCATGAATCCGGCTACATCATGCACCTGCAGCCCCAGAGGATGCCCAATGCCATGAGGCATGAAAGGCCCGGTAATATCCGCATCTACCATTGCCTCTTCACTGATGCCAGTAATTATCTGGTGTTTACGTAGTATCTGCGCAATACGCTGATGGAACTGTAAATGATATTCGGTATAACGTGTGCCAGCCTGCATGGTGGCAATCAGCGCCTGCTGGTGTTCATTCACGTCTTTAATCAGCGCGGCAAAGTCATTGTCATTTTGCGCCGACCATGTGCGCGTCAGGTCTGCGGCATAACCGTTGTATTCAGCCCCTGCGTCCAGCAAGAAACTGAGGTTTTTAGCCGGGACCTGGTGATCCAGTTTTGTGTAGTGCAATACTGCCGCATGCTCATTCAGCGCCACGATATTGCCGTAAGGAACGTCAGTGTCCCGGTGACCCGTCGCGGTTAAATAAGCCTGATTGATATCAAACTCACTCATCCCGGATAAAAAGGCATCATGAGCGGCATGGTGGCCAACTACGGCCATTTTTTGCGCCTCGCGCATGCAGGCCAGTTCATACTCAGTTTTATAGGCCCGGTAGAAGTGCAGGTAATCAATCACTCCCTGAGGGTTAATATTGCTGGCTTCAATGTTGAGTTGCAGAGCGCGTTCCGGAACCGGTCCAATATAAGCAATATTTTTGCGCTGCGCGGGCAGCATGCTGCCAATCTCTTTGGCATTAGCCAAAGCGCTCAGATCAATTTCATCTGTCCAGAAAGATTGCGGTAACGGTTCAACGTTATGCCAGTAATCAACAGGCAACCAGAACCACAATTTGGGTTTATTTACGCCATCTACCAACAGCCAACAATTAGGTACCTGTGTAACAGGTACCCAGGCTTTAAACTGCGGGTTAACTTTAAATGGATAAGGGTGATCATCGAGAAAAACATTAAATAATTCACCGGAATGAATCAGTAGTGCATCCAGATTGAAACGCGCCAGAACATTGCGAGTACGTTCCTGCAATGCCTCAATATGTTCTTTATACAGTGTAACTAACGAGTCCATAACTTACCCTTTGTACGTTAACCCTGAAGTGGGCATTTTAACACACCCGCTTATCCAGAGCGTGCTTTCGCGTATCCGTGATCTTTCCAGCAAAAAATTAAAGATTAATTTGCATTTTTTTAACATAAATTCCACACTCCGCTCATCTGGTACGACCAGATCCCTTTGCTGGATTCAGGAGACTGACATGCTCTACCAAGGTGAAACCCTTTATCTCGACTGGCTGGAAAATGACATTGCCGAACTGGTTTTTAGCGCGCCCGGTTCAGTCAATAAGCTGGACACCGCAACGGTTGCCAGCCTCGGAAATGCATTGGATATACTTGAAAAACAGAAAGATCTAAAAGGTCTGTTACTGCGTTCGGATAAAAATGCCTTTATTGTCGGCGCAGATATCATGGAGTTTCTTTCTCTGTTTTTGGTTCCGGCCGAGCAGCTCAGCCAATGGTTGCACTTCGCCAATAGCGTATTTAACCGCCTTGAAGATCTGCCTGTACCAACCCTATCTGCTGTTAATGGTTATGCACTGGGTGGTGGTTGCGAATGTGTGCTGGCAACTGATTTCCGCCTTGCCACACCGGAAGCACGTATTGGTTTACCGGAAACAAAACTGGGGATTATGCCTGGGTTTGGCGGTTCTGTTCGCTTGCCTCGCTTGCTTGGCGCAGACAGCGCGCTGGAAATCATTGCTGCGGGCAAAGATGTGGATGCACAACAGGCACTGAAAATTGGCCTGGTTGATGGTGTGGTAAACCAGGAGAACCTGAAAACTGCGGCAGTGCAGGTATTGCAACAGGCGATAGCCGGGAGCATGGACTGGCGCAGTAAACGAGCTGTAAAACTGGCGCCGCTGAAACTCAGTAAAATTGAAGCCGCCATGAGTTTTACAATTGCGAAAGGTATGGTCGCTCAAACAGCAGGGAAACATTACCCGGCACCAATTACAGCCGTGAAAACGATAGAAGCCGCCGCTTCAATGGGCAGGGATGACGCCCTGAAACTGGAAAATCAAAGTTTTGTCCCCCTGGCTCACTCCCCTCAGGCCCGTGCTCTGGTTGGCATTTTCCTTAATGATCAGCATGTAAAAAGCCTGGCGAAAAAATACAGCCGCGACGTTGCATTACCACAGCAGGCAGCTGTGTTGGGTGCGGGAATTATGGGTGGCGGTATCGCCTGGCAGTCGGCCTGGAAAGGCGTACCGGTACTTATGAAAGATATCAATGAAAAGGCGCTGGCACTGGGCATCAGTGAAGCCAGTAAGTTGCTGAACAAACAACTTGAGCGCGGAAAAATTGATGGTATCAGGCTCGCCAGTGTGATGGCGACTATTCAGCCGACGCTGCACTATGCAGGTTTTGAGAAAGCCGATGTGGTGGTTGAAGCGGTTGTTGAGAACCCGAAAATTAAAAAAGCTGTGCTGGCCGAAACCGAAAGTCACATTCGCCAGGACTGCGTACTGGCTTCTAATACATCGACGATTCCTATCAGTGAGCTGGCCGGTGCATTACAACGCCCGGAGAATTTCTGTGGCATGCACTTTTTTAACCCGGTGCACCGTATGCCGCTGGTCGAAGTGATTCGCGGTAAGCAAACCAGTGAAACCACACTTGCCAAAGTGGTTGCCTGGGCCAGCAAAATGGGGAAAACACCAATAGTGGTGAACGATTGCCCGGGGTTCTTCGTAAACCGGGTTCTGTTCCCGTACTTTGCCGGTTTCAGCCAACTACTCAAAGATGGTGCTGATTTCCGCCAGATTGACCGGGTGATGGAAAAACAGTTTGGCTGGCCGATGGGCCCGGCTTACCTGCTGGATGTGGTCGGAATCGATACCGCCCACCATGCCCAGGCCGTAATGGCAGCTGGCTACCCACAGCGCATGCAGAAAGACTACCGCGATGCCATTGATGTGCTGTTTGACGCCGGGCGTTATGGGCAAAAAAATGGCCAGGGCTTCTGGCGCTATGAAACCGACAGCAAGGGCAAACCGCGTAAAATCGCTGATGACAGTGTTACTGGCCTGCTCAGCGAGGTTTGCCAGCCCGCGGCTCAGTTCAGTGATGAAACCATTATTGCGCGCATGACGATCCCCATGGTTAACGAAGTTATTCGCTGCCTGGAAGAAAACATTATTGCTTCACCCGAAGAAGCAGACATTGCGCTGGTGTACGGCCTTGGCTTCCCTCCATTCCATGGTGGTGCACTGCGCTGGCTGGATACGCTGGGAAGTGCCAAATATCTCGATATGGCAGAACACTACCAGGAACTTGGGCCTCTGTATGCCGTCACCGATGGCTTACGCGAAAAAGCCCGCACCAACGCAAGCTATTATCCATCCGTGGAGCCTGCCCGCCCATCCAGTAACCTGAAATGCGCCTGAGGAGTGAGTTATGGAAAAAGTTGTCATCGTTGATGCCATCAGAACCCCAATGGGCCGTTCAAAAGGCGGGGCATTTCGCTTCACCCGTGCAGAAGATTTATCTGCTCACTTGATGCGCAGCCTGCTGGCACGCAACCCGGCGCTGGATGCAGCAGATATTGACGATATCTATTGGGGCTGTGTTCAACAAACTCTGGAGCAGGGTTTCAACGTTGCCCGCAATGCTGCCCTGCTTGCTGAGATCCCGCACAGTGTGCCAGCGGTGACCGTTAACCGACTGTGCGGCTCATCCATGCAGGCCCTCCACGACGCCGCTCGCATGATAATGACCGGAGATGCCCATGTTTGCCTGGTCGGCGGTGTGGAACATATGGGCCATGTTCCCATGAGCCACGGTGTGGATTTTCACCCGGGTCTGAGCCGCAATGTCGCCAAAGCGGCGGGGATGATGGGGCTGACAGCGGAAATGCTGGCCCGAATGCACGGTATTTCCCGTGAAATGCAGGATGCGTTTGCCGAACGGTCACACAAACGTGCTTTTGCCGCAACACAGTCTGGTGCGTTCAAAAGTGAAATTGTGCCAACCGGCGGCCATGATGCCCAAGGCGTTCCGGTCATGCTGAGCGCAGATGAAGTTATTCGCCCTGAGACCAGTCTGGAAAGCCTCGCGGCACTGAAACCGGCCTTTGATCCCGTCACCGGTACCGTTACCGCAGGCAGTTCATCCGCACTGTCCGATGGGGCCGCAGCCCTGCTGGTCATGAGTGAGAGCCGGGCGAAGTCCCTTGGGTTACCCATTCGGGCCCGAATTCGTTCTATGTCCGTAGTAGGTTGTGACCCTTCAATTATGGGCTATGGCCCGGTGCCCGCATCAAAACTGGCGCTCAAAAAAGCTGGCCTGACACCTGCAGACATCAATGTTTTTGAAATGAATGAAGCTTTCGCAGCTCAGGTACTGCCTTGTATTAAAGACCTGGGGCTTATGGATATGCTGGATGAGAAAATAAATCTTAACGGCGGAGCCATCGCGTTAGGTCACCCATTGGGGTGCTCCGGTGCGCGTATCAGCACAACCTTGTTGAATATTATGGCAAGGAAAGATGCGCAGTTTGGCCTGGCGACAATGTGTATTGGGCTGGGTCAGGGCATTGCGACTGTTTTTGAACGAACTGAATAACCGATTTAGTTGCCGTGTTCCCGCCTGTCAGGGGCGGGTTTTTTCATTCTTTAGGCGGAAAAACACCCTTTAGTTGCGTGGTGTTCTCCCGCTCTGGCGTTGCTGTCAGATGAATGAAAACGCGTCACCAAACATGCGGTCCTCACGCGCGCTACGCTCATTACAGAACAGCTCACGGGCAATTTTCGCCATTTCAAAACGGCCGGCAATGTAAATGTCATGCCCGGCAAGTGTACCGTAATCCTGCATTACTGCTGCCAGTACCGTCCCGGTGCGCCCCTGCCAACCTTCCTCAGGCTGTTCAACCACGGCCTCAACCCGCAAATTGGGGTGCTGAAGGGTGAGCGCTTCAAGTTCACTGAGGTCGTACAGGTGTTTTTCTTCACGCCCGCCCCAGTAAATTGCGATATCCCGCTGCGGGTTACGCTCCAGCGCAGTGAGCAGAATTGAACGGACATAAGAGAACCCCGTACCACCAGCAATCAGAACCAGCGGGCGGTCATCATCTTCGCGCAACCAGGCTTCACCATGGGGCAAATCGACAACAATCTCACGGTCTTTCAGGATCCTGTCCATTACTGCCATTGCGTACAGGTTCAGTTCAGACGCACCAATGTGCAGTTCAATATACCCTTGCTCAGACGGTGTGGAAGCCAGAGAAAACGGGCGTTTATCCCGCTCATCCATCACCACCATCAAATACTGCCCGGCACGAAAAGAAAAATCAGCTTCCGGTAGTAAACGTACGCGATACACCGTATCCGTAATGGCTTCTACCGAGGTCACTTTACAGCTTAAAATTGTCATGCGTTCCCTCTTCGGGTCATTAAAGCGATGTTGCAACGGCTGCGGCTCAGGCAGTTTTACCGTCATCCACTATACCAAGCTGCGACCAGATAGCATCAACACGAGCCACCACTTCAGGATCTTTGGTTATGGGATGCCCCCACTCACGCTGTGTCTCACCTGGCCATTTATTTGTGGCATCCAGCCCCATTTTCGAACCCAGCCCGGAAACAGGCGAGGCGAAATCCAGATAATCAATCGGTGTGTTTTCAATCATCACCGTATCCCGGGCGGGATCCATACGCGTGGTAATCGCCCAGATAACATCATTCCAGTCACGCGCATTGATATCGTCATCACATACAATAACAAACTTTGTATACATAAACTGACGCAGGAATGACCATACGCCCATCATTACGCGTTTGGCATGCCCCGGATACTGTTTTTTCATTGTGACTACTGCCATACGGTAAGAACACCCTTCTGGCGGCAAATAGAAATCGATAATTTCCGGGAATTGTTTTTGCAAAATAGGCACAAAAACTTCGTTCAGTGCCACACCCATCACCGCCGGTTCATCTGGCGGGCGGCCGGTATATGTGGAGTGGTAAATGGCATCTTCACGGCGGGTAATATGCGTGACAGTCATCACCGGGAAGCTATCTACTTCATTGTAGTACCCGGTATGGTCACCATAAGGCCCTTCGACTGCCATTTCGCCAGGTTCAATGTAACCTTCCAGTACAATCTCGGCACTGGCAGGCACTTCGAGGTCATTGGACAGGCATTTGACCACTTCCGTTTTGTTACCCCTCAGCAGCCCGGCGAACGCATACTCTGACAACGTATCTGGCACAGGGGTGACCGCGCCCAGTAACGTGGCCGGGTCTGCCCCCAGCGCAACCGCAACCGGGAAGCGCTCGCCTGGATTGGTTTGGCAAAACTCCTGAAAATCCAGCGCACCACCACGGTGGGATAACCAACGCATAATGATTTTATTTTTACCCAACACCTGCTGGCGATAAATCCCCAGGTTTTGGCGCTCCTTATGCGGCCCCCGTGTAACCGTCAGCCCCCAGGTAATCAGTGGGGCGGCATCTTCGGGCCAGCAGTGCATCACCGGGATCTGCCCCAGGTCTACATCATCCCCTTGCTGAACAATCTCCTGGCAAGGCGCGGAACGTACCCGTTTTGCGGGCATATTCAGAACTTGTTTAAAGTGCGGAATTTTATCGAATAAATCACGAAAGCCCTTCGGAACCTCAGGTTCTTTAAGGAACGCCAGCAAAGTCCCCACTTCACGCAACGCTGATACATCGTCACGCCCCATACCCATGGCAACCCGTTTTGCCGTACCGAATAAATTACACAGTACGGGCATATTGTAACCTTTTGGATTTTCAAACAATAATGCGGGTCCGCCAGCACGCAGAGTGCGGTCAGCTATTTCTGTTATTTCCAGATGGGGATCAACAGGGAGTGTAATACGTTTTAGTTCACCCTGCGCTTCGAGCAGGGTAAGAAATTCGCGTAGGTCGTGATATTTCATGCTGTTCTTTTTCGCACCAAATTTAGCGCATCATTATACGGGCTTCAGCCCGCTGATGCTGTAACTTTGTTAAATTAGCGTGAATTTACCGCACAACCTGCACGCAGCTTTACAATTAAATCAGCAGTCGGCAGGAGAAAATATACTGGCAAATAGCCACGTTACGCGAGTGGCTATCCCTCTTAAGCACTATTTGCTATGCTTGCCAGTCGGGCGATAATATTAGAGACATTATGGAATCCTGGTATCTGCTTTATTGTAAACGTGGGCAAGTACAACGGGCGCAAGAGCATCTGGAGCGCCAGTCTGTCAATTGCGTCACGCCAATGATCACACTGGAAAAAATAGTGCGTGGCAAACGTACTGCCGTTCAGGAACCTTTATTTCCAAACTATTTATTTGTTGAATTCGACCCGGAAAGGATTCACACAACCACGGTCAATTCTACCCGGGGAGTCAGCCATTTTGTGCGTTTTGGTACGCAACCCGCCATTGTGCCTGACGATGTCATCAACCAATTATTGTGTTACCAGCCGGGTTCAGATATTACCGACCCGGAGACGCCATATCCTGGCGACCAGGTTGTAATTACGGATGGGACATTCGAAGGGCTGGATGCCATTTTCACCGAACCCGATGGCGAAACCCGCTCCATTCTTTTGCTTAACCTGCTGAACAAGCAAGTGTTGAGAAGCGTTAAAAATACCGAGTTTCGCAAAATCTGACACCTGGGTTCAGGGGCTATCAGAAACTAAGGTTAAAAACCCGGCGTACATTATTGTCTGTAGCAGCCTCAAGTTCATTTGGGTCTTCATTACGCCACCGGGCGACCTGTTGAAAAATATGCGGTAACAGGCAAGGCTCATTACGCCGGGAACGCGGTTTGGGCAACAGATCTCTGGGCAACAAATAAGGTGCGTCGGTTTCCAGAAATAGCTGGCTTGCCGGAATTACCGGTAATAATTCCCGTAGAGCTAACCCCCTGCGCTCATCACACACCCACCCGGTCACTCCCAGATACATCCCATGCGCCAGGCACTCATCCGCCTCTTGCCGGGTTCCGGTGAAACAATGTAATACGACCGCTGGCAGCTTATTCAGCCACGGTTTTAGCAACACCATAAAGCAGTCGTGCGCTTCGCGGCAGTGAAGAAAAACGGGTAACTCACATTCAGCCGCGATAGCCAGTTGCGCAGAAAAAGCCCGCTCCTGATCAAGGGGGGAAGAAAAGTTACGGTTAAAGTCCAGCCCACATTCGCCAACTGCCACCACCTTATCTTGCCCGGCCAGGCGATAAATGCGCTCAGCCACCGTTTCACTCCAGGTGCTGGCATCATGGGGGTGTACACCGGCGGTTGCCCAACAATTCTTATACTCAGTAGCACACGCCAGTGCCTGTTCACTCTCCTGCACACTGGTTCCCGTCACTAACAAACCATGGACACCCACGTTTTGCGCGCGAGAAACAACATCAGCACGGTCTTTATCAAACTGTGAGCTGGTTAAATTAACACCAATATCAAACATGGGAGTAACCTGAAAAAAACGCCCGGTAAGGGCGGTGAGTCTGATGACAAACCTAATGTACGCACAGGCGAGAGGATGTCACCCAACAAAAAAACAGGAAAATCAATTCATTGGTTTTCGGCTGATAACTAAAAAGAAGGAAAAACCACGCTTTTTCCTTCTTTTTCATCAATCTGACCGCCCAGTAAGGGCGGCGGTTTAAATGAAATTAGCTGGCGCTGTCTGCGTTATCCGGATCTTCGTCATCGGACGTATCCCGTGGACGGCGTTTCCCTACATAAAACCGGGAACAGAAAACGCCTATCTCAAACAACAAATACATAGGCACAGCCAGCAATGTCTGTGAAAAGATATCGGGTGGTGTGAGCAGCATACCCACCACAAATGCCCCAACCAGTATGTAAGGGCGCTTTTTCTTCAAGTCCGCCGGGGTTGTCACGCCCATCCAGCACAACAGGACAATCGCAACGGGGACTTCAAATGCCACACCAAACGCCATGAAGAGCGACATGACAAAATCGAGGTAATTAGTGATATCCGTCGATATCACAACCCCTGCGGGTGCGGTACGAGTAAGGAAGCCAAATGCGAGGGGAAAAACCACAAAATACGCAAAGGCCATGCCGATATAAAACAAAAACGTACTGGAAACCAGCAATGGCACCACCAGGCGCCGCTCATGCCGGTAGAGCGCTGGGGCAATAAATGCCCACACCTGGTACAGGATAACGGGCGCCGACAAAATCACCGACACCATAATCGTCAGCTTGATGGGGGTGAAAAATGGCGATGCGACATCGGTTGCGATCATGCTCGCGCCATGGGGCATCTGTTTAATTAATGGCGCCGAAATCAGTTGATAGATGTCATTGGCAAAGTAGACCAGCGCAAGAAAGATGACCAGCACAGCAATCATACAATTCAGCAGGCGTTTGCGAAGCTCAATCAGATGACTAATCAGCGGTTGGGTATCATCGACTGCCATAGTTACCCTTTTTTAGTCGGTACGGAAGACACAGGAGTTTCATCGCTGGTTTCGCCTGCTATCGTTTCAGGCTCGTGTACATCAGACGAGTTGACGGGTGCTTCAGATGAGTGCGATGTTACCGTTTCTGAGGCTGTACCGGGTTCAGTTGACGAAGATACTATTTCATCCTGCTCTGCCTGTTGCTTCGCAGGGTTGCGAATAGTGTTTTCTTCATCGCTGAGTTTTTCTGGATCATGCTGGCTATAGGAGCGCTTCATTGACTCAGCAGCCTCACGCAGTTCATCCATAGAAGACTTCAGTTCAGGCGTCAGGTGGTCCATGCTCGCCTTTTCAACTTTTTTCAGGCTGTCCTGAAATTCCTGAAGCTTTAACTCCTGCGCCAACTCGTTTTGCACAGTTGAGGCGAGCGAACGCAACGCCCGAACCCAACCCGCCACTGTTTTCACAGCGACAGGCAGGCGTTCAGGCCCAAGCACAACCAGACCAATTATAAAAATCAGTAATAACTCGCCAAAACCAATATCGAACACTGTTTACACCTGCTCTTTATCGCTCTTTTTCTGTTCGTCTTTCGTGGTCTCGTCAGTTTTTTCTGACAAGTTCTTGGTGGTGAAATCGGCATCAGGTGCGGATTTCGTTTTGTCGCCTTTGTCGTCATCGTCATCATTCATTGCTTTTTTAAAGCCTTTGATGGATGCGCCAAGATCAGAACCCAAAGAACTGAGTTTCTTGGTGCCAAACAGCAACACAACAATGACAACGATTATCAATAATTGCCAGATACTAATACCACCCATAATGTTCCTCAGAGACGAAAAGTGAAGTCCGGCCTCGCGCATTGCGGGGCTTACGCTTTCATAATGAAAAAATCAGGTAGTACGCCACCAGCCCACAAGCCACGCAGCGATGCCACCTACCATTAGCCATGCGGGCATCATACCCCAGTCAGGCCGATTAATTAGCAACAGCGTACCACTGACAATCAGTGTTGCACCAATACCAAACAAATATCGCGACTGCCCCTGACGTACCCGATTATCGTGCAATTCACGGGAAATCTTATCCATGCTGTGCTGTAAATGCCGCCCCTGGCGCAAACTTTCATAAAAAAGCTCCGGGATTTCCGGCATTTTTTCTACCCAAAATGGCGCTTTCTCTTTGAATGCCCGAACCAGCGCGGGAATACCCACCTGGTCTTTTATCCAGGATTCAAGGAACGGTTTTGCCGTTTTCCATAAGTCGAGTTGTGGGTAAAGTTGCCGCCCGACACCTTCTACATATAACAGGGTTTTCTGTAACAGCACCAGTTGCGGTTGTACTTCCATATTGAACCGCCGGGCTGTATTAAACAGATTGAGTAATACATGACCGAAGGAGATTTCCGCCAGCGGCTTTTCAAAAATCGGCTCACAAACGGTACGGATGGCAAACTCAAACTCTTCCACATTGGTATCTGGCGGAACCCATCCTGAATCCACATGCAGTTCAGCTACTTTGCGGTAATCACGGTTAAAAAATGCGATAAAGTTTTCAGCCAGATAGCGTTTGTCGTCTTTATTAAGCGACCCCACAATCCCACAATCGATACCGATGTACTGCGGGTTTTCCGGATGCTCGTAACTTACAAAAATATTGCCCGGATGCATATCAGCGTGAAAGAAACTGTCACGAAAAACCTGAGTAAAAAACACCTGAACCCCACGCTCAGCCAGGAGCTTCATGTTGGTGCCATTTTTTTCCAGGGCTGCAACATCTGAGACCGGTATCCCATAGATACGTTCCATGACCAGCATATTCTCGCTGCAGTAGTCAGAGTAAACTTCCGGGACGTACAGCATGGGGCTGTTTTCGAAATTGCGGCGCAACTGAATACCATTGGCGGCTTCCCGCAGTAAATTCAGTTCGTCCATTAAGGTTTTTTCGTATTCACGCACCACTTCCGTGGGGCGTAACCTGCGCCCATCCGGCATCAGGCGTGGCACCCAGCGCGCCAGGCGGTAAATAAGCCGAATATCGGCTTTAATAACAGGCTGGATATCCGGGCGGATAACCTTAATAACCACCTCTTTGCCGTTGTCTTTCAGACGTGCGGTATGTACCTGCGCAATAGATGCAGACGCAAGTGGTTCGACAGAAAAATCATCAAACCAGGTTTCCACAGGAATATCGCCCATCGCCTTTTCGATTTGTTGCTGTGCAAGGCGACCATCAAAGGGGGCAACACGGTCTTGTAACAAAGCCAGTTGATCCGCAATCGCCGGGGGAAACAGATCCCGGCGAGTGGATAACATCTGGCCAAACTTTATCCAGACCGGGCCCAGTTCCTGTAACGCCAACCGCAGACGCTCACCTAGCGGCAAATCTTTATGCCGGTTTGGCAACCAGAACAACAAACGCCGCCATAAACGCAGTGGCAGCGTAATGCGCATTTTGGGGATAAGTTCATCAAGGCCGTAAGTCAGAAAAGTACGAATGATGAAGTACAGGCGGCGAATCTCACCTGGCGTCATTTGGCCTCCAGTTTCTCAAGCCGCTGACTCAGGTTTTCAACAGCAGTATTTAGTGCTTGTGCTTCTTCAGTAAACCACGCAACTTCAAGCGAGCCAGGCGCCAGACGCCACTCCTCAGTTATAGCCTGAGATACATTCTGGCGCTGGCGTACCAGCCTTTGCTTCAAAAATTGGCCACCATTGCGCACAGCCCTGCTCAGGCCTTCTGCAACAACGTCTCCCGTCCAGGGAGCCAGCATTTCTGCCGGGTCAGTTTCAGCCAGGTCAAGTAGCGCCACCATGTTCTGTACAACCTGGATATCGCCCTGGACCTCAAGATCACCCTGGCGAATCAGCTGAGTTAGCTGACTACGGTCTCGCAGAGAGGGCAAAACCGATAACCGTGTTACCACCGTGCAATCGACTTCACCATCCCACTGCGCCACGACATCCAGTTGTTGTTCACTGAAAACCATAACAAGAGGGGCATTCAGTTCCTGAAGGGTGATACGCAATACTTTCCCGTATAACCGCAGGCGGGCTGCCCTGAGTGCTTTATCCTGCCAGAGCAGCTTATTCAGTGCGGTTTCAATCCCTGCTGTCATCAATGGCATAAATGGCATCCTGCGCCTCCTGTCAGGTCTTTCTTCAGAATTTATAGCCGCGATGCAGTGCGACAATTCCGCCAGTCAAATTGAAATAAGTGACGTTTTCAAACCCGGCGTTTTCCATCATGCCCTTCAGTGTTTCCTGGTCAGGGTGCATGCGAATCGACTCAGCCAGGTAGCGGTAACTTTCCGCATCATGAGCAACCAATTCGCCAATCCGCGGCAGGACATGGAAAGAGTACGCGTCATAAGCCTTACTGAGCGGTTTCAGAATGGGTTTAGAAAACTCCAGCACCAGCAACCGACCACCGGGTTTCAGAACGCGAAACATTGAGCGCAACGCTTTGTCTTTATCTGTCACATTACGCAGCCCAAAAGAGATGGTAATGCAGTCAAAGGTATTGTCCGGGAATGGCAGCGCTTCAGCGTTGGCCTGAACATACTCAACATTACCGACAATGCCGAGGTTACGCAGTTTCTCACGCCCCATTTTCAACATGGAGTCATTAATATCTGCCAGCACCACTTTGCCGCTGTCGCCAACCAGCCGCGAGAATTTGGCAGCCAGGTCGCCGGTACCACCCGCTAAATCGAGCACACACTGCCCACGCCTTACACCACTGCAATCAATAGTGAAGCGCTTCCATATGCGATGAATACCAAAGGACATCAGATCGTTCATCAGGTCGTACTTTGACGCCACCGAATGAAAAACCTGCGCGACCATATCCGCCTTTTGTTCTGTCGCTACGGTGCGATAACCGAAATGCGTAGTATCTTTTGAATCAGATTCATCAGCCATCTTAGTGCCTGCCCATCCTAAAAAAGAGTGTGAAGTGTAACAGATTGCGCAATATTGCTCTAAGTCTCAAACCCGGTGGCAAAATACCACCGAACGATTGTTATTGCGCCTGTCAGGGCGGTAGTGGCGTATCCTGCCGTGATGCCACACTGGCATCAGTATCTTCCTGGCGTGCCTGTTCTGTTAGTTCAGGATTTATCTCACGCTTGATCTCTACCCCTAACTCACGGAATGAATCTGCCTGAACCAGCAAATTCCCGCGCCCATGAGCTAATTTTTTCATTGCCTGGTGATAATTGTCCTGGGCTTTGTTAAGGCTTTGCCCTATTGCCATCATATCATCAACAAAGAGGCGCATTTTGTCATACAACCGGCTTGCACGCTCAGCGATTTGTTGGGCATTACGGCTTTGATGCTCGTAGCGCCACAGGTTCGCTATCGTGCGCAGTGCCACCAACAGCGTTGTCGGGCTGACCAGCATAATATTATTGCGCAAAGCTTCGCTAATCAGCTCTGGCTGGCGGTCTATTGCCAATAAAAAAGCGGGCTCCACCGGAATAAACATCAGCACATAATCCAGCGAGCGTAAACCGGGAAGTTGTTGATAATCTTTACGGCCCAGCAGGCGAATATGGTTACGTATTGCCGCAATATGTTCACTAAGTGCCGCTTCACGGGTCACATCATCATCGGCATTAAAATAGCGCTCATAGGCCACCAGCGTCATTTTGGCGTCTATTACCACATCTTTATTTTGTGGCAGGCGCACAATCACATCGGGCTGCATACGGCTGTGGTTATCTAATGTGACACTGACCTGGGTTTCATATTCAGCCCCTTCCCGCAAACCGGAAGCTTCCAGAACACGAGCCAGAACCACTTCTCCCCAGTTCCCCTGAGTTTTATTATCACCTTTCAGCGCACGGGTAAGGTTGACTGCCTCTTGCGTCATCTTCGCATTGAGCTGCTGTAGTTGCCGAATTTCGTGGGTCAGGGTATGCCGCTCACGTGCCTCTGTTCCAAAATTCTCCTGAACCTGGCGACGAAAGCCGTCCAGTTGTTCCCGCAAAGGTGCCAGCAGGCCCGACAAACTCTGGCGGTTCTGCTCATCCATACGTTGGTGGCTTTGAGAAAAAATGCGGTTAGCCAGGTTTTCAAACTGTTCACTCAGGCGTTGTTCACTGTTGATCATCTGCCGGTGTTTATCTTCCGTATGTAAACGGTTTTCTTCCAGCCGGGTGGCCATTTCCCGCAGGTCTGCTTCCTGAATACGGTTAATATCCAGTTGATTACGCAACTCCTGATTCAGTTGTTCGTATTCTTCTTGCCAGTGTTGGCTTTGCACCAGTTGCTGGCGGGTTGCCATAAGTTCACCATACACATCACGATGCGCGGCCTGTTCTTCTGCCATATGCCGTGCTGCGCGCAAACTGGCAAGCAACCAGCCCGTTAAGCCGCCTACGGCTAATCCGCCCGCAAGGAAAAACCAGGTAAATGCCACACTCCCTCCCACCTGAAAATCTGAGTCTGCTAAAATTTTGCTGTATAAATGTCCAGATTAAAAGGCTTTATGGTGCCGGATGGCTATCTTGAGGTAATTTGGCTGTTTTTTCGCCGTTCAGGAGGGAGGAACAAGAGAGCATGAGATAAACCAGCGGAGGGTCCCCCGCTGGTGTATTGGCAATAATCACAGCAGGCGACGCGCAGCCTCTACCACGATTTTCACCGCATGGCTTTCCGTTTGTTTCATGGTTTCCGCGTTAGGGATTTCTTGCTGGGTGCGGTTAACAATGACACCAGCAACCATACCGGCGCGTAAACCCTGGCTGGCACACATAGTCAGCAGCGTCGCAGATTCCATTTCGTAGTTCATGACACCCATTTGTTGCCACTCTTCCATAGAGCCTTTAAAGCGGCTGACAACGCGCCCGGAAAACGTGTCATAGCGTTCCTGGCCTGGGTAAAAAGTATCAGACGATGCAGTCACCCCAATATGAGTGGTAGCACCAACGGCTTTGGCTGCTTCGACTAATGCAGTAGTGCAGGCAAAATCCGCCACCGCCGGGTACTCCATCGGTGCAAAATGCAGGCTCGCGCCATCAAGGCGCACAGATGCCGTTGTGACCAGGACATCGCCAACATTGATATGCGGCTGAATGGCACCAGTGGTCCCTACACGCAGGAAGGTACGAATACCCAGTTGAGCTAACTCTTCAACAGCAATCGAGGTAGACGGGCCACCAATGCCGGTGGAGCAAACAATGACCGATTTCCCGGCTAACTCCGCTCTCCATGACGTAAATTCACGGTGTGCGGCCAGTTTTACCGGGTTATCCATTAATGCGGCTATTTTTTCCACCCGCTCAGGATCGCCCGGAACAATCGCCAGTGTTGCGCCCTGTAAATCCGCTTTGGTAAGCCCAAGATGAAACACATCAGACCTGGACATAAATCACTCCTCTTTGAGTCAATGTTCGGGTGAAGTAAAACTGTACTCTACTGAAGTATCTGGCTTTAAAAAGTGACAGTAATCACCTTAAAACTTCAAGATTACATTACGTTGCTTATAGATTGTGATATTAATCACAAATTGTAATCGGACCAGTTAAGAAATTTGTTTTAATTACACTTTTTGTACACTGCCAGCCCACCCTTGTGCAGCTATAGTTAAGTTTATGCGCTATTCACATGGAGATTGCTATGACAGAAAAAAAGACAACCACGCCTGCCAATAACCAATTCGCACCTGCGGTATCCCCAGTAACATCAACCGTCATTCATACCAGCGATGAGGGGTTACACACAGGCGAAACGACCATAGCAACCCAGGGTGAAAACATGCCAGCCTGGTATGCAAGGCCACAGGATGTAGCCGCTCCTTTGCCCGTTGTCATTGTGGTGCAAGAGATCTTCGGCGTGCATGAACATATAAAAGATGTATGCAGGCGTCTGGCGCACCTGGGGTATCTGGCCGTAGCTCCGGAACTCTATTTCCGCCAGGGGTGCCCGAATGAATACGATGAGATCAGCGCATTACTCCGCGATCTGGTGAGCAAAGTACCCGATGCTCAGGTGCTGGCCGACCTTGATCATGTGGCTAGCTGGGCCGGTAAACACCATGGTGATCTGCACCGTTTGTTTGTTACTGGTTTTTGTTGGGGCGGTCGTATTAGCTGGCTGTATGCCGCACATAACCCCCAGCTTAAAGCTGCTGTGGCCTGGTATGGCCGCCTGGTTGGCGCACACACGCTGACATCACCTCAACACCCGGTTGATGTTACTGCAAACCTTAGCGCTCCTGTTTTGGGCTTGTATGGCGGCAAAGATGACGGCATCCCGCTCGACAGCGTAGAAACCATGCGCCAGGCATTGCGCGCAGCAAATGCGAAAGCAGAAATCGTGGTTTACCCGGAAGCGGGGCACGCATTTAACGCTGACTACCGTCCCAGCTACCACCAGGCGTCAGCGCAGGATGGCTGGGAAAGAATGCTCGCCTGGTTCACGGCATATGATAAAGGCGCAAAATAGGTAGCTAACGTTATAAAAAAACAAGGAAAGGCCAAAAGCCTTTCCTTTTTCATTGCTGGTTACTCATTACCGGCTACTCATTGCAGGCCACACTTAAACGGATTGATTAACAGGACTGGCGCAGGTTACGGGCAGCCTCAACCATATTTGCCAGTGCTGCGCGGGTTTCTTGCCAGCCCCGCGTTTTCAGCCCGCAATCCGGGTTTACCCACAACCGTTCAGCCGGAATATAACGGGCGGCTTTCTTCAGCAGGTTTTCTATCCAGGCAACATCAGGCACATTGGGTGAGTGAATGTCATAGACACCAGGCCCAATTTCGTTCGGGTATTCAAACTCTTCAAAGGATTCCAGCAGTTCCATATCAGAGCGTGATGTTTCGATAGTAATAACATCAGCATCCAGTGCCGCAATGGAATCCATGATGTCATTAAATTCGCAGTAACACATATGGGTATGAATCTGTGTTTCGTCTTTAGCAACCGCAGCATTCAGACGGAATGCTTCCACGGCCCATGCCAAATAATCCTGCCAGTCACTCTGGCGTAGCGGTAAACCTTCACGCAACGCGGGCTCATCTATCTGGATAATGCCAATACCTGCTGCTTCCAGGTCTGCCACTTCATCGCGCAGTGCCAGGGCAATCTGTTTCGCAATGGTTTCGCGGCTGACATCTTCGCGAGGGAATGACCAACATAAAATCGTCACCGGGCCGGTCAACATGCCTTTCATCGGTTTATCTGTTAATGACTGGGCATATTTAGCCCACTCAACTGTAATGGGTGCCGGGCGGCTGACATCGCCAGTCACAACAGGCGGTTTCACACAGCGCGAACCATAACTTTGTACCCACCCGTTTTGGGTGAACGCAAAACCATCAAGATGCTCACCAAAATACTCAACCATATCATTACGTTCTGCCTCACCGTGCACCAGCACGTCCAGCCCCAGGCGTTCCTGCTCCTGCACCGCCTGGCGGATATGCTCAGCGATACTGGTGCGGTAATTGCCCGCATCCAAACGCCCCTGTTTGAAATCCAGGCGCAGGCCGCGAATCTCTTTAGTCTGCGGGAATGAACCTATTGTGGTGGTCGGCCAGGCAGGCAAATTAAAGTGCGCACGCTGCAATTGAGCGCGTTTTGCGTACGCGCTTGCTCGCTGGCTGTCTCGTTCACCAATAGCTGCAAGCCGCTCAGCAACAGCCTGGTTATGCACACGGCGAGAATCAGACCGGGCCTGAATCGGGGCACTCCATTCAACCAGATTACGGGTATCAGCACTATTCAGCGCATGAGCAAGTAACGCCAGCTCTTCACATTTTTGTACCGCGAAGGCAAACCAACTTTTCACTTCGTCATCAAGGCGGGTTTCAACACGCAGGTCAATGGGGCTGTGCAGTAAAGAACAAGAAGAGGCAACCCATAGCGGGCGCCGGCCAGCAATGCCTTTAAGTTGCTGGTATTTTTGTGTTAAGTCAGCGCGCCAGACATTACGCCCGTTGATAACACCGGCAGACAATAACCAGTCTGGTGGCAGTTTGCGGTGTAATTCAGTCACATCATCATGGCCGTGAACCAAATCGACATGCAACCCTTGTACAGGTAATGCAGTGATAGTCTCGAGGTTAGGGGTGATACCTTCAAAATAGGTAGTCAGCAGTAATTTGACCCGGCCATTCAGCGCCTCGTAAGCCGGGTTGAATGCCTCCAGCCACGCCTTTGGCAATTGCAGGACCAGAGCGGGTTCATCTATTTGTACCCACTCAATGCCACGTTTTGCCAGTTCCGCCAAAACCTGCTGATAAACTGGCAGAATATCGTTGAGTAAAGACAAACGGTCAAAAGCCTCACCTTT
The DNA here is from genome assembly GCF_003182475.1 of Mangrovibacter plantisponsor. Taxonomy (GTDB): domain Bacteria; phylum Pseudomonadota; class Gammaproteobacteria; order Enterobacterales; family Enterobacteriaceae; genus Mangrovibacter; species Mangrovibacter plantisponsor. Next base: position 61,106 of record NZ_QGTS01000019.1, on the reverse strand, counting down.
CACTTTCCCCAACCATAGATAAGTCACCGGCCCCAGTAACACAGGTTTTACTCTGTGGTTGAGCGCCAGGGCTTCATCAACCTCATCCAGCAGTTGTGTCCAGGCCAGGTGAAATGACTGCCCCTGAGTAAATTCCGGCACCATATAGTGGTAGTTAGTATTAAACCACTTGGTCATTTCTGCGGCAGCAGCAGGTTCCCCTGTAGGTGCCCGGCCACGGCCAATACGAAATAAGGTGTCGATATCAATACTGCCATCGGAATTTTGGTGGCGTGCAGGGACATTGCCCAACAACAGACTGGTGCCAAGAACATGGTCGTACCAGGCGAAGTCGCCAACAGGAAGTATGTTGATACCGGCATCACTTTGTTGTTGCCAGTGGCGTGCGCGTAATTCACGCCCGGTTTCGAACAACGCTTCACGGCTCAGAGTGCCAGCCCAATAACTTTCCTGTGCTTTTTTCAGTTCGCGTCGCAGGCCAATACGCGGAAAACCGAGGGTATGGTTGAGGACAGTCATTTTCTTTCTCCATTTAGCCATCCAGATGTTTACACATCTATATTCCGCAGGTACTGTATATTCCTCAAGCGCAAAATCCTCAAGGCGAAGTGAAGGACTTTCATGATCGAGATAAAACACCTGAGAACCCTGCAGGCACTCCGCAGTAGTGGGTCACTGGCCGCTGCCGCTGCCGTCCTGCACCAGACGCAATCCGCCCTTTCTCACCAGTTCAGCGATCTGGAGCAACGGCTCGGGTTCAGGCTGTTTATCCGTAAAAGCCAGCCTCTGCGTTTCACTCCCCAGGGTGAAATCCTGTTACAACTGGCCGCACAGGTGTTGCCACAAATTCAGCAGGCGCTGCAGGATTGCAATGAGCCACAACAAAGCACTTTGCGCATTGCGATTGAATGCCATAGCTGCATCCAGTGGCTGACCCCCGCTCTGGAACATTTCCACAAGTTGTGGCCACAGGTAGAGATGGATTTTAAATCCGGCGTCACTTTCGACCCGCAACCCGCCTTGCAACAAAGTGAGCTGGATATCGTACTGACATCCGATATTCTGCCGCGTAGCGGTCTGCATTATTCGCCGATGTTTGATTTCGAAGTACGTCTGGTTCTGGCTGCAGATCACCCACTGGCAGGAAAAGCCCGAATCAGCCCGGAAGACCTGGCACGTGAAACGCTGTTAATTTACCCGGTACAGCGCCAGCGCCTTGATGTCTGGCGTCATTTTCTGCAGCCCGCAGGTATCAGCCCATCGTTAAAAAGTGTTGATAATACTTTGCTGCTCATCCAAATGGTGGCAGCCCGCATGGGAATTGCAGCCTTGCCGCACTGGGTAGTGGAAAGTTTTGAACGACAGGGGCTGGTCGTGACCCGGACATTAGGTGAAGGTTTATGGAGCCGGTTGTACGCTGCCGTGCGGGACGGAGAGCAGCGCCAACCAGTTATTGACGCGTTTACTCGCTCGGCGCGCCAGCACGCCTGCGACCACCTGCCGTTTGTGAAGAATGCGGAACGACCCAGCGCCGATGCACCCACAGTGAAGCCAGAATCACTGCTGCGCCAATAAGAAAACTACTCCAGTGGGGTTGTTGCTGCCAGATAGCCAGGTTTACCAGCAGCCCGGCCGGGATATGGACGTTGTTCATAATGCCAAGCGTCCCGGCATCCACCTGTGTCGCGCCATAGTTCCACATAAAATACCCCAGCCCGGATGCAGCCACTCCCAGCCAGACCAGAATGCCCCACTGTAACGAGGTTTCTGGCAGTTTATTTGGGTTACCCAACGTAAACCAGGCAATAACCGCCACAACCAGTGCTCCCATATAAAACCAGGAAATCGCACTGTGCTGCGGCATTGGGTGCACTTCCATCAGGCGTTTGTAGCCCACCATGCCAATGGCAAAGCTGATATTGGCAAGTTGCACCAGTAACAGGCCGAGCCAGAAGTGATCACTCAGTTTGTCGTAACGAATAATCGCGGCACCGGTCACTGCCAGCAAAGCACTAAGCGCATACCCCCAGCGCAACCGGCGGCGGCTCAGCACATCGTATATCAGTGTGACATACAGTGGAGTGAAGATAGTAAATAGCAGAAATTCCGACACTGTCAGGTAGAGATAAGCCCGAAAGCTGAACAGATACATCACGCCCAGTTGCATGGCGCCAACCAGCATATAGGACAATAACGTGCGCCATTTTTGCCCGCAGGTTCGCAGGAAAGGCAAAAAGACCAGTGCGGCCAGGCCAATACGCATCAAAACAGAAAAGTAGCTGTCAACATGACCGGCGAGGTATTCGCCTATCAGGCTGAAGGAAAAAGCCCACAAGATAGTGGTGATTATCAGTAAGATCACGGCATATTGGCTCATAATGAAACGAACCAATATTTTAGCGAGACAGGCAGCTGCGCGCCCAACTATTTAGTTTACGAGTGGTTAAAATAAAACCACTCGTTAGTTAACTGACGTTCTCAGGAGAGAAATAATTTCCGCAGATAATGCGGTACAGCATCAGTTACGTTGGTTCCAATCACTTCCAGTTCGGGCAACAAGTCTTTCAGGCGCTGATGAGCATTTCCCATGATGCAGCCTTTCCCGGCCATAGAGAGCATCTCTTTGTCATTCATGCCATCGCCAAACGCGATACAGTCTTTTAACTGGTAGCCCATCGCCTTCGCAACCGCTTCCAGCGCATGGCCTTTTGAGACACCACCTGCCATCACTTCAAGGCATGTTACTGTTGAGAAACTGACATTAACCCGGTCACCCCAGCGGGCATTAATGGCCTGCTCCAGTGGCAACAGCTTCTCGTGGGAGTCACAAGTAAAGAACACTTTGCTGACGCCATCGGTTTCCAGCATACCTGGCTGGAACACCTGGTAGTTAAATACTGCCTCACGGAAATAGACCATATCTTCAGGCCGTGGTTGGCTGATAAACCATTCATCACCACGATACACATTAGTGGTAATGTCTTTGTTGCCCACAACCATGCCGTACAAGTCGCCAGCAATGTCCCGGTCCAGGTCATGAGAGAACACCAGGTTACCCTGGTTATCGTGCACCCGGGCACCATTGGACGTAATCATATACGACTGAATACCCAGGTTATCCCTAATCTGGCTGACATCAATATGGTGCCGACCAGTTGCGAAAATAAAATGAATATCCTGGTTTACCAGCAGCTTTAATGTCTCTTTGGCAAATGGCGTAAGCCTGTGCTCAGGCGATAACAGTGTGCCGTCTAAATCCGACGCGACAACATGGTACATAGGCGATTCTACCTCTGGTGGAAATAACGTTAAGGCCTCGTGCCTTTAGTCTGCATGCCGTGTAAAAAAGTCCACAATGGCATGCAATGCAGCAGCGCGCATATCGTCCTTTTCAAACAGGATCTCATGATACGCACCTTCTATGACGTAAGGTTTTCCCCCCTCACATGGGTGGCCCGCCGCGGCTCTAATTTCACAGAACTTATCGTGCATCCGGTTATCCACGACACGATCCTGTTCTGCCTGCAGGAGCAATACCGGCGTGGTCATAGCAGTGGCCTCTGCCAAAACCTGTTCACCTGCAAGGATACCTTCCCGAACCCAATGGTAAGTTGGGCCACCCACACGTAACCGCGGATCATCCGCATACAAACGCAGATTACGCCGGTAACGTTCAGGACTGTGGGTTAATGTATTCATCACAAAGGGTAACGGTTGCCAGCGCCCGGTGCCCATTGCATAACCTTCACTGATTTTTGGGTAGCCTTCTGCCCAGTCAAGGATATGCCGCACCATCCAGTCTGGCAGGCGAATAACAATGCCAAACATCGGGGCGCATAACACGGCGGCATCACAGGCCTGTGGGTTTTGGCTTAAGAACAGCGCCGTTATCGCGCCTCCCATAGAGTGCGCCAGAACAAAACGTTTTTTCCACGGACCCGGAGCGACTTCCTGCTGCCAGAATGACGTTAAATCATCGACATAATCACTGAAATTCACCACATGGCCACGATGGGGATCGTCCAGCATCCGCCCGGATCGCCCCTGCCCGCGATGATCAATGATTAATACGTCAAACCCGCAATGAAACAGATCCCAGGCAACTTCAGCGTATTTCACGTAACTTTCAATGCGCCCGGGGCAAATAACCACCACCTGGTGGTGTTTTTTGCTACGGAAACGAACATAACGAATGGGCACGCCGCCAACACCTGCGAGCTCGCATTCTTCACGCTGTTGCCAGAAATCATTCAGCGGACCCACAGCAAAAGCAGCAAAAGCTTTTTCCCTTTCGGTCCACTCATTTTTGTGCTTTTTCATAGCAAGCATCAGCACCTTTCAGTAGTGGAATAGCACTTTTTTTGTGAGCCATAGCGCAACACCAGACAATGGCGTATTGTGACATAAAAGTGTGCAGATCAGGAATCCAGGATGAGTCTCGAGTGGTGGTTTACCTATTTTATTACAACGATCATTTTAAGTTTATCGCCAGGGTCTGGCGCAATTAATACCATGAGTACCGCCATGAGCCATGGTTACCGTGGTGCCGCAGCATCTATAGCGGGCCTGCAAACCGGGCTGGCGATTCATATTGTTCTGGTCGGCGTGGGTTTAGGGACGTTGTTCTCTCACTCGCTACTGGCGTTCGAAATTCTCAAATGGGCTGGTGCCGCTTACCTGGTGTGGTTGGGGATTCAGCAATGGCGGGCGGCAGGTGCGCTTGATCTGAAAACCCTGGCGCAACAACAACCACGGCGCAAATTGTTCCAGCGTGCGGTCTTTGTCAATCTGACCAACCCCAAAAGCATTGTCTTCCTGGCCGCACTGTTTCCACAATTTATTGTGCCGCACCAACCGCAGGTCATGCAGTATGTGGTGTTGGGTGTAACAACCGTCGCGGTGGATATTGTGGTGATGATTGGTTATGCCACACTGGCACAACGTATTGCAGGCTGGATTAAAGGGCCACGCCAGATGAAAGCGCTGAACAGAGTATTTGGTTCACTCTTTATGCTGGTGGGCGCACTGCTCGCCAGTGCGCGCCAGGCATAATTGCATGCTACACAGCGGGTGCCGGTTAGCGGGAAATAATCAGATGGATTCCGAACCCGGTAAACAAGGCACCTGCCATCCCGTCAATCCATTTAGCCAGCCGCTGGTAGCCTTGCCGCATTTTCGGTAACGCAAACAGGCTGGCGACCACAGCAAACCAGGCAAAGGTTTCTAACGCAATCAGGCAAAACAACCCAACGCGTTCTGGTGCGCCAACACTGTCACCAAGGAAGAGTGAGAAAACACTCCCGAAATAGATAATGGCTTTGGGGTTAGCCAGGTTGGTTAGCAGCCCTTTCAGGAAGCTACGACCAGCCTGAGCCAGCTCAACTTGCTGTGTTGGCTCATGCGCCACTGGTTTTTTAAATACACCCCGCAGCATCTGGAAACCCATCCAGCATAAATACAAACCACCACCCACCATAATAATGGTGTGCAACCAGGCCATTTTTTCCAGAATAAGATGCAGGCCAAGCAGCGCAACACCGGACCAGACCATTACGCCACAGGTAATACCCAGTACGCCCATAATGGCTTCACGGCGAGAGCGGCTGATAGCCGTTTGAGATACAAAAAAGAAATCCGGGCCAGGGCTTATCAGCGCTAAGAAATGCACCAGTGCCACTGTCAGAAAAAGCATTAACATAACTTGCTCGCAGGAGAATAATCGCAGGAGGTATTATCCTGGCACGTTTCTCTGCTGCCCGCTACCAGGTTTCCCGTTCGTCCAGATGTTCACGAATCAGGGTCATAAAAGGTTGCCCAAACCGTTCCAGTTTACGCATCCCCACGCCATTCACACTCAGCATTTCCCCCGGTGAAACGGGTAACTGTTCCGCCATTTCTATCAACGTTGCATCGTTAAAGACGACATACGGTGGAATATTTTCTTCATCGGCAATGGCTTTACGCAGCTTGCGTAATTTGGCAAACAACTTGCGGTCATAATTACCGCCAAAGGTTTTTTGGTGAGCACGCGGTTTCAGCACAGTAATACGAGGCACCGCCAGCATTAATGGCACCTCACCTCGCAATACTGGCCGGGCCGCTTCAGTCAGCTGCAGAGCAGAATGGTTGGCAATGTTTTGGGTGATAAACCCCATATGGATGAGCTGGCGAATGATGCTGACCCAATGTTCGTGGCTGTGTTCACGCCCAATACCATACACTGGCAGTTTATCGTGCTGCATATCGCGAATACGTTGATTGTTAGCGCCTCGCAATACTTCTACCACGTAACCCATCCCAAAACGCTGGTTAACACGATAAATGCAGGATAACGCTTTTTGCGCATCTACCAGGCCATCATAACGGCGTGGCGGATCCAGGCAAATGTCGCAGTTGCCACATGCTTCCTGGCGGCCTTCACCGAAATAGTTCAGCAGTACCAGGCGGCGGCAGGTTTGTGCCTCGGCAAAAGCTCCCATGGCGTTCAGCTTATGGCGTTCAATATCCTGCAACTGCCCGGCTGGTTTTTCATCCAGGCAACGGCGCAGCCAGGCCATATCTGCCGGGTCATAAAACAGCATCGCTTCCGCAGGCAGCCCATCGCGCCCGGCACGCCCGGTTTCCTGGTAATACGACTCGATATTGCGCGGAATATCGAAATGGACAACAAACCGCACGTTGGGTTTATTAATCCCCATACCGAAGGCCACGGTAGCCACCACGATTTGCACATCATCGCGCTGGAACTTCTCTTGTACCTCAGCACGCACACTATTTTCCAGCCCGGCATGGTAGGCACGCGCGCTTATTCCCCGGCTTTGCAGGCGGGCTGCTGTGTCTTCCACTTTTGCCCGGCTGTTGCAGTAAATAATGCCTGACTTGCCCCGTTGTTCCTGGACATACCGCAGCAACTGGTCAAGAGGCTTGAACTTCTCCATTAACATGTAGCGGATATTCGGGCGGTCAAAACTGCTTACCTGGATGAGCGGGTCATCAAGCCCCAATAAACGCACAATATCAAGCCGGGTGGTGTCGTCTGCCGTGGCCGTCAACGCCATAAATGGCACACCAGGAAGACGCTGGCGCAGTTGCCCAAGGGCTGCATATTCCGGGCGGAAATCGTGCCCCCATTGGGAAATACAGTGGGCTTCATCAACTGCCAGCATGACTGGGTTCCAGCGAGCCAGCTGGTCGAGGAAGTTATCCATCATCAGGCGTTCTGGGGCGATATACAACAGGCGTATTTGCCCGTTTCTGCACCCATCGATAACCTGTTGTTGGTCTTCACGGCTTAATGAGGAATTCAGGCAGGCGGCGGCAACCCCGTTGGCGCACAGCTGATCCACCTGATCTTTCATCAAAGAGATAAGCGGAGAAACAACCAGCGTCAACCCGCCAAGCACCAGAGCAGGGATTTGGTAACAGAGGGATTTTCCGCCGCCGGTCGGCATAACCACAAGACAATCGCGGCCCTGGAGTGCCGTATCAATAATGGTTTTCTGGCCCGGACGAAACTGTTGGTAGCCAAAGGTCTCCTGTAACACTTGTTGTGCCAGTGACTCCCGATTCATCATTTCCGCCTGCGCCACACTCACTCCATCCGGTTAAAATAAAACAGGCGCTATTTTCAGCGCCTGAGTGAGAAACTGCAATGCTTTAAAACAGATCATTGAGCATAACGCCCAAACCAACGCGTGTCTGGTTGAAGTTGTAGTCTATCAGGGATTCACCGTAACCACTCCACACCTGAGCATAAGCCCGGACATGGCGGGTAATTGGGTAGCTCACGCCGAATTCAGCGCCACCATAACCGGTATTCCAGTTATATTGCCCTTTCACGCTCAAGACGGCATCGCCCCAGCTATATGCCACACGCGCCTGGTAGTAACCCATATATTTGGCGATATCCGGGTTATCATCAAGATTCCCCACCACATACCAGGGTTTCACTTCAACCATCCAGTCACCATTCTGCGCCATCAGGCGAGAATAAACGCGGTTCCAGCTGCGAGACGTAGGGTCTGAGCGCCCATTAGAATCATGGTTAAAACCCATTTCGACATCACGCAATGTCCAACCAGCAAATTGATAGTCTGTGGCAAAACCCAGGAACAATTGCGGTTCATAATTAGTTTCACGGAACGGTGAAGACTGTGACTGATTGGAAAGCTGCCACCAGGATTTCTGTGTATAAGATGCACCCAGCACAGAGTTATCACCAAGGATTCCGCGCCACAATGGGAAAGCCAGGCTCAACTGAAATTTCACTTCGTCTTTGCGGGCATGGTCGGCCCAGTCGTAGCTTTGTATCGCTTCTTTATTAATATCGCTGCTTTCTGTGTAGAGCACATAGTTGGTATCGTAAGGGTACAGGGTAAATGGGTTATCATGTTCCTGTAACAGATTAGCAATAATACTGCCACGAACGGCGGGTGCATCATGCACCTCTTTCACCGTTGCTTCCTGTGCCCAGGCCGTGACCGGGAGCACACACATCATCATCAAAGCGGTAAAACTCTTGCGCATCAGCCTCATTCTCCTGAAGCAATTATTATTGGTGTGACCCATTCTACATATTTCATTGTCCGATACGCACTCTTCTGCTCTTAAACTGGTTTAAAACATAAACGATACATAAAATAAACATCTTGTTAACTAATAGTGAGCATCTCTATGTCTGGCGTTATTCTTACCGCTGAAGAAGCATTGAAGTTGGTGGGTGATATTTTTGTATACCACATGCCATTTAACCGGGCTCTGGGGCTGGAGCTGGTAAAGTACGTACCTGATTATGCTGAACTTAGCTTTCAACACCAGGCTATGATGGTGGGGAACTGGGCACAAAATATTTTACATGGTGGCGTGATTGCATCCGCGCTCGACGTGGCCGCCGGTCTGGTCTGTGTCGGCAGTACACTCACACGGCATGACACCATCAGTGAGGAAGAGTTACGCCAGCGTCTGGGTAAAATGGGCACCATAGATTTACGTGTGGACTACCTGCGCCCGGGGCGTGGCACTCATTTTACCGCCAGCAGTTCACTACTGCGTGCAGGTAACAAAGTGGCGGTCGCCCGGGTTGAATTACATAACGAACAAAAAACCTATATTGCCAGTGCAACAGCGACTTACATGGTCGGGTAGCGGCTTTTTCTGATAAACTGCCTGTACACTTTTCCAACGCATATACACATTAACATGGACAGCAGGCAAGTACGCTTAGGGGTTATCCTCGCCCTGATCGCCTATTTTATTTGGGGGGTCGCCCCCGCATATTTCAAACTTATTCAGTTTGTCCCCGCCAATGAAATACTGACCCACCGTATCATTTGGTCTTTTTTCTTCATGGTAGCGTTGATTTCGCTGAGCCGTCAGTGGCGTCAGGTGCGAAAAATTATAGCCACGCCGCGGAAGATTTTTGGGCTTGCCGTTTCTGCCGTATTAATTGGTGGTAACTGGCTGCTATTTATTTGGGCGGTCAATAATAACCATATGCTGGAAGCCAGCCTGGGCTATTTTATTAACCCGCTGGTGAATATTCTGCTGGGTATGATCTTTCTCGGTGAGCGTTTTCGCCTGATGCAGTGGGTGGCCGTGTTACTGGCAGCCTGTGGCGTGCTGGTTCAACTTTGGACTTTCGGGTCGTTGCCCGTCATTGCCCTGGCGCTGGCGTTCAGTTTCGCGCTGTATGGCCTGGTGCGTAAGAAAATTGCCGTCGATGCCCAAACTGGCATGCTGATAGAAACCTTATGGCTGTTGCCGGTTGCCGCTATCTGGCTATTTGGTATTACAGATACGCCCACCAGCCATCTTGCTAACAACCCGTGGTCACTGAATTTATTGCTGATGGCTGCCGGTATTGTCACCACGGTGCCGTTATTATGCTTCACCGGGGCGGCCACCCGCCTGAGGTTATCCACCCTCGGCTTTTTTCAATATATTGGCCCAACACTCATGTTTTTATTAGCCGTAACATTCTATGGTGAAGTGCCCGGGAAAGATAAAATGGTTACTTTCGGATTTATCTGGATAGCCCTGTTTGTCTTTGTTCTGGATGCATTATATACCCAGAGAAAAGTCAGATAATCCTTATAAAACAAAATGCTGGCGTAGTATTCTTATTCATACATTACGCCAGCCATACACCAGCAATTCAATTCCCTCACCTACCTTTTTTAGTACAACCACTATCTTACTATCAGGCAACACTGTTTCTATAATCTCCATAAACTGAACTCACATGCACTATGCCAGGTAAGAATTAGCCTTTGCCGGTAAGAAAACAACTATGTCTTTCATCATCAATTTATTCAAACCGTCACATAGCACAACTATTCGGCGAATACCCTTTTTAATCATCAGTATTTTGTATTTCGTTCTTCAGGGCACACCGCTGATGTTTAATATGGGGAAATTCACCCTTATTTTTACGGCAGTATTACTGCTTTGGATTTATTGTAATACGGGTGCCATGCGCTGCCGGGATATTGGTATAAAAGGCCGCTACTTCGTGATTCTCTGGATGAGCATAGTCGTGATCGGGCAAGTTATGATTCGTATTTGGGGGGCAGATTGTGACTCTCCGGGTACCCGTTTTACTGCGGGTATGACTATTTTGACTGCATTCTTTCTGGCTCTTACTCCAGGCAAGATAACGAATTAACCAAACAATTAACCGCCATTTGGCAAGGGATAAAAGGTAATACGATGACTAACACAACATTGCCTGAAGAAAATTACGACTACCAGCAGGATCCGAAAGTAAAAGAAAAGTGGAAAAAACGCTTTGCATTTATTGATAAGTTAGGCGGAAAGTATAATGGCTTCCTGCAAACCAAAGAAAGTCGTGAGGAATTGAAAAAACTTCCGATTTGGCCACGAATTACAATGCAAATGAGTTTTCTGGCTTTTTTATTTGGACCAGTTTATCTGCTGATTTTAGGATTATGGAAAAAAGCCATAGTGTGTTTTCTAATCAGCTGTGTTGTTGCCATTATTGGTCTGATGATTCATTTCCGATTCCTTTCTTTCTTTTTCAACATGTATGTCGCATGCCAGACTATCTTCTGGTATTACGAATTCAAGGTAAAAAACAAGCACACCTGGAGTTTGTAACCATAAAAAAAGCGCTGTTTTCACAGCGCTTTTTTGCCTCTGAGCATTAACCGCTACAACCAGTTTTTCCGCTTAAAGTACAGGTACGGGGCCAGACCCGCCAGCATCATAAAGACGATGGCTCCAGGGTAACCAAAGCTCCAGTGCAATTCCGGCATAAACTCAAAGTTCATCCCATAACTGGAAGCAACCAGCGTGGGTGGCAGGAATACAACAGATACCACGGAGAAGATTTTGATTATCCGGTTCTGCTCGATATTGATAAACCCCATCGCAGCCTGCATCAGGAAGTTAACTTTCTGGAACAGGGATTCGTTGTGCGGCAACAGGGATTCGATATCGCGTAATACTTCCCGCGCCTGTTCAAGCTGCTCGCCCGGTAAGCGAGCTTTACGTACCAGGAAATTCAGTGCCCGTTGGGTATCCATCAAACACAGGCGAACTTTCCAGCCGGTATCTTCCAGCTCAGCCAGGGTGGAGAGCGCTTCGTCGTACTCATCACCTTGTTGCCCTTCCATAATCACACGGCTGAGCTTTTCCAGGTCGCTATAAATGTTTTCGATTTCATCAGCCAACTGTTCAATTTTGGTTTCGAACAAATCGAGTAACAATTCAAACGCATTGCCGTCAACCACTAACTGTGTACGGGCGCGCATGCGGTAGAGGCGAAATGCAGGTAACTCACGTTCACGTAGCGTAAACAGGCGACCATTACGAATGGTAAAAGCCACGGTTGAGTTGCCCGCGTGATCGTCCGCATCTTCGTAGAAGAAAAATGAGTGGATATGTAAGCCATCTTCGTCTTCAAAAAAACGGGCAGATGCCTCAATATCTTCAAGCTCTGGTCGTGTCGCCAGGCTCTGGTCAAGTTCCGTTTGTACGCGTTGCCGCTCGTCTTCGTCCGGCTCAACCAGATCAACCCATATCGCGTTGCTCAGGTTTTCAGCCTCTTCCACTTCGAGACGGGACAACCGATTATTTTCCAGTTGAAATGCGCTCAACATGACCGGGACTCCCAATGCAAAAATATCGGACAGTTCGGTGGGCACACAGAAACGGGGGTTTCAAACCAAGAAACAGACTGGCTCAACGCGACGGGAAAAGATGTCGCTGACAACCGCGAAGGCTATCAGCAATGAGGATAGCCTTAGGAGTTGCACCCTGAAAACAGGTGAAAGAGCCAGCATCTACTGGGTGTGTCCAAGGCGAATGTCCTCTTAGCGTAATCGTGCGCGCATGTTACGCCAGCGAAAAAGCAGCGTCAATAAACAACAGAACACTCGCAATTAATTAATATCTGTTATTTGTTAAGGTTAGCAGACAGACCAGAAAATTTATTTTCCCACACGGAGTTACACCGTTTCTAGCCTGGCGTAAGCGGCGACCAGCCACTTAATGCCCTGCCCCTGGAATGCCACCTGCAGGCGGCTGTGCTCACCACTGCCTTCCAGGTTGACAATAGTGCCTTCACCAAATTTGGGATGGCGTACCCGCTGCCCTAGTTTATAGCCACTATCGTTTTGCTCAATGGGTGTACCCAGCCGCTGGTGGTTAACCGGGCGGGAAACCGTTGCCCGCAAACGCACTTCCTCCACGCAGTTTTCCGGCAGCTCGCCAATAAACCGGGAAGGGCGGTGATACACTTCTTTCCCGTACAGGCGGCGCGATTCTGCGTAAGTCAGCGTGAGCTTTTGCATGGCCCGCGTGACACCGACATAAGCCAGGCGGCGCTCTTCTTCCAGGCGGCCGCCTTCATCCAGCGACATCTGGCTGGGGAACATCCCTTCTTCCATCCCAACAATAAACACTTGTGGGAACTCCAGACCTTTCGCCGAATGCAGTGTCATCAGTTGTACTGCATCCTGCCAGGTGTCTGCCTGCCCTTCTCCTGCCTCCAGTGCGGCATGAGACAAGAAGGCCTGTAACGGCATTAGATCTTCGTCTTCGTCCTGGTAGCTGAACTGGCGTGTGGCTGTCACCAGTTCTTCAAGGTTTTCAATACGTGTCTGGCCTTTCTCGCCTTTTTCCTGTTCATACATCATCCACAAGCCAGAGTCTTTAATCACCCGGTCAGTCTGGACATGCAGGGGCATTTCTGCGGTATCGTGAGCCAGCGCATCAATCAGCTCCATAAAACGCTGCAGAGCGGATGCTGCACGCCCTGCCAGGGCTTTATCCTGCAACAGCTGGCGTGAAGCCTGCCATAGCGTGAGCTGGTTCTCTCTCGAAGTCTGGCGCACGACATCCAGCGTGCGGTCGCCTATTCCCCGGGTTGGTGTATTAACCACACGTTCAAATGCGGCATCATCATTGCGGTTACTCATCAGGCGCAGGTACGCCAGTGCATCTTTAATTTCCTGGCGTTCAAAGAAGCGCATCCCGCCATAAATCCGGTACGGCATGCTACCTTGCAGTAAAGCCTCTTCCAGTACACGTGACTGGGCGTTGCTGCGATATAAGATGGCACACTGCTCCAGAGCACCACCATTGTCCTGCCAGGTTTTGATACGGTTAACAACAAACCGGGCTTCATCCAGTTCGTTGAAGGCGCAGTACAGCGATATAGGTTCACCTTCGCTGCCATCAGTCCATAAATTTTTACCAAGCCGCCCGGTGTTATTATCAATCAGGGCGTTAGCTGCGTTCAGAATATTGCTGGTTGAACGGTAGTTTTGCTCAAGGCGAATGGTTTGCGCCCCCGGGAAATCCCGCAGAAAACGCTGAATATTTTCCACCTGAGCGCCACGCCAGCCATAAATTGACTGGTCGTCATCGCCCACAATCATCACATGGCTGGTATCACCCGCCAGCAGGCGAATCCAGGCATACTGAATGTTGTTGGTGTCCTGAAATTCGTCCACCAGAATATGCGTGAAGCGATCACGGTAGTGCTGGAGAATGTGGGGTTTGTTAAGCCAAAGTTCATGGGCGCGCAGCAGCAATTCAGCAAAATCCACCAGCCCGGCTCTGTCACAGGCTTCCTGGTAGGCCTGGTAAACTTTCAACCAGGTTTGCTCAACCGGGTTGCCATAGCTTTCTACGTGTTGTGGGCGCAGGCCTTCGTCTTTTTTACCGTTGATGTACCACATTGCCTGGCGGGCAGGCCACTGCTTTTCATCAAGGTTCATGGCTTTGATCAGGCGTTTGAGCAGGCGTAGCTGGTCTTCACTATCCAGAATTTGAAAATCCTGCGGTAAACCTGCATCAAGGTGATGCGCGCGCAACAGACGGTGTGCAAGACCGTGGAAAGTCCCCACCCACATACCATTCTGCACACTACCCATCAACTGACCAATACGCTGGCGCATTTCCGCAGCCGCTTTATTGGTAAAGGTGACGGCCATAATGGAGTAAGGCGAGCTGTTCTCAACCGACATCAGCCAGGCGATACGATGCACCAGTACCCGAGTTTTCCCGCTCCCCGCACCTGCCAGAACCAGCAAATTACTGCGTGGCGCCGCAACGGCTTCACGCTGTTTATCATTAAGACTGTCGAGCAGGTAAGAAACGTCCATCAGCACCGCCAAATTGGGGAAAGGGGGGATCGTACCCCTGGAAATTTTTACAGCATTATATCAGCGCAGTGAGTGATGCCAACCGCGAAATTTCTACATGGGGTAGCAACCGGCTGTCTTTTGCCGTCATCAGGCTGGCCTGTTTCAGGTTAATCCAGCATGCCTGAACGCCACTCTGTACCGCACCTAACACATCAGTGGTGAGGTCATCGCCTACATGGAGCAATTCTCCGGGCTGAACACCCAGTTTTTGTGCCGCCAGCCAGTACATATCGCCAAACGGTTTTGAGCGGCCATCCGGGCCGGCGCGCAATACAAACTGAAAGTACGGCTCAAGCCCGAAACGGGAGGGATCCGCATTACCATTAGTAATGGCGACTAACGGCCATTTCTCCGCCAGTTTTGCCAGTGTGGTATGTGTTTCCTGCGGTACCTCTATGCGGCTACGCCAGTGAGCAAACTCGCCCATCACCGCATCAGCGCCTTCACGCGCCTGGCTATCTGGTATCCCGGCGAGTTGCATCGTGCGTTCTATTGCCCGCCAGCGCCACTGCGTCACATCATGGTAGATTTCCGGTTCTTCTTCCCTTAAGGCGTCACGCACGCCAATAAAATCACTGGCGGTCAGTTGCGCCAGCGACGGATGGTACTGTTGAAGAAACTGAAGTGATGCCTGAGTAGTCTTTTGAATTACTGGATAGTTGTCATACAGCGTATCGTCCAGATCAAACGTCAGAGCGGCAATCCGGCTCAGTGGACGGTAAAAATGCATTACGATTTCCCCCGCCTGGCGCGTGGATGCGCAGCATCATACACCGAGGCTAAATGTTGAAAGTCGAGGTGGGTATAGATTTGGGTAGTGGATAAATTAGCGTGGCCCAGCAACTCCTGTACCGCGCGTAAATCACCACTGGACTCCAGCATATGTGTGGCAAATGAGTGGCGTAATTTATGAGGATGGACATGGCTGTTAAGACCCTGGCGCACACCCCATTCGGCAAAGCGTTTTTGCACGTTACGAGCTGAAATACGCTTGCCCTGGCGGGATAAAAAGAGGGCGTCATCATCCGGGCCAAACAGCAAACGCAGCTCCAGCCAGTGCTCAACCCATTGCACCGCGCTACGGCCAACAGGTAGCCTGCGCTCTTTACTCCCTTTCCCCATCACCCACACTTCACCGCTGGCAAGGTCCAGGTGGCGGCAATCAATATTGACCAGTTCGGATAAACGCAGCCCGGCGCCATACATGATTTCCAGCATCGCTCTGTCACGCACGGCGAGTGGGTCATTAATATCAATATCCAGTAACCGGTTGATGTCATCCACATCAATATTCTTGGGTAAATGGCGTGGTGCTTTGGGGCTGGCAACACCCTTTGCCGGGTTGGCATCCAGTTCGCCCTGGGCAACCAGCCAGTCGAAAAAACTACGCAGGGCAGAAAGGCGTAATGCCATGCTGGCAGGCTGCAGACCATGCTTGCGGCTCAACACAGTAAAGCGTTTCACTTTGCTGCTGTCGCACTGAGCCCAGTGTTGTATGCCCATGTCCGCCGCCATGCTGATAATCACCTGCAACTGGCGGCCATAGTTGAGTAACGTCAGTGGGCTTAGCTGGCGTTCCACTTTCAGGTAACGCAAATATTGGTCAACACTCGCCTGCAAACCGCTCATAACCGCTCCACCCAACGTTCCAGTAACCCGGGTAATAATGTACTCAGTTCCTGCAAGAACTGGGTTCCCTGGCCTGCACTGTAGTGTTGCGGGTCACGGCTGGAGAATACCAGTACGCCTAAATCCCCCTGTTCCCCCAGCAATGACATGGCTACTGAGCCTACCGCTTTTTCTTGCGGCAACATCACCAGCAGTTCATTACCATTGAGGCCGCCAAGATAATGCGACTGGTCGCCGAACCGCTGCACACGCAATGGCTCAAACAGTTGCCGGCTCAACGCCAGGTGAGTAAAACAGGAAGGCGCGCCAATACGCCATTTATCCGGAAAGAGCCGTAACGTAGCACTGGCCAGTTTCATCTCTTTTGCCCAACGCGACAGGCGTTCAAGAAAAGACTGAAAATCCGGGGCGGATGCCAGACGGCTTTGTAGTTTCAGTAATCGGTAAAACAGCCCTTCATTTGCCATTGCCTGTTCAACCAGCAAACCCATACCGGTTTCCAGGTTATCAATCCGGTTCCGCGACCTGGCCATATGCCATTCAACCAGCGACACTGCTCCCCGTACCGGATGCGGAACACTGAGTTGTTCAACCAGTTGTGCGTTACGAATAAAAAAATCAGGGTGACGACGCAGATAATCTCCGACCATCTCGTCTGTCAGCTCAGGCAAAATATCTTGCTGTTCTCCGACATTCTTCATAGATGTATAAACCCATCGTAGACATGAGTGGCAGGCCCGGTCATATACAAAGGATGCCCCGGGCCTTTCCAGGCAATATCTAACCGGCCACCGGGCAGGTCAACCCGTACTTGTTCAGCCAGTAAACCTTGTTGTATACCGACAGCAACCGCACCACAGGCCCCACTACCACATGCCTGGGTTTCACCCGCGCCGCGTTCATAAACCCGCAGGCGGATATGCTCAGGGTTAACCACTTCCATAAAGCCAACATTCACCCGTTCAGGGAACCGGTCATGACTTTCTACCAGCGGCCCCAACAACTCCACTTCTGCTGTCGTAACACTTTCAACCTGAATCACACAATGGGGGTTGCCCATCGATACTGCGCCACAAAGTACCGTTTGCTCCGCGACGCGCATGATATAGGTTTTTTCCATTTTATTAGCACGGAAAGGAATACGGCCAGGTTCGAAGTCCGGTTCGCCCATATTCACCCGGACTAAATCATCGTCCGTCACTGTCAGAACCATACGCCCGTTGGCGGTACTGACAAAAATGTCGTTCTTGTTGGTCAGGCCTTTCAGGCGCACAAAGCGGGCGAAACAACGCGCGCCGTTGCCACACTGCGCAACTTCACTACCATCCGCATTAAAAATACGGTAGTGAAAGTCCAGCTCAGGATCATAAGGCGGTTCCACAATCAGTAACTGATCAAACCCCACTCCCAAATGCCTGTCAGCCAGGCGGCGGATCATATCCGGAGAGAAGAAGACGTTTTGTGTTACTGCGTCAACCACCATGAAATCATTGCCAAGCCCATGCATTTTGGAAAACTGCATTTAGAACTCCCTTCCCCAGGTTATGCACTGGGGTGCTACTGGGTGACAACCTGCGTCGGGTCATCGCCATCTCCACGATCGTTTTGATCAGGTGTGGCTGATTGCGTCGACGATGCTGGTTCTTCAACATGTTCGGGTGTTTTGTTGTCTGCCGGAGGGAAATAAAGTGGGCCTTTTAAACCACATCCACTGAGGCTAAACATTGCCAGCGCCATGGCCAGCGGATAAACGAGTTTCTTCATTCTGCAGTGCCTGTATATCGTTATTGTTATCTATCATCGCAGGTGAACCCTGAAAAGCAATAGCCAGAGTCTGAGGAACAGATAATTCCCGCCAAAAACACTTGCTTACTCACGGGCCTGTGAGCGGTATTTCAATTTCCCGCGTTGTGCTTTTATACTGCCTGCACAGCCTTATAACGGGAAGCGAAACATGAACGATTCAGAATTCCACAGACTGGCCGACAAACTGTGGCTAACCATTGAAGAGCATTTTGATAACTGGGATGGCGACAGCGATATTGACTGCGAGATCAATGGCGGTGTGCTGACACTGAGTTTTGAAAATGGCAGCAAAATTATTATTAACCGCCAGGAACCCCTGCACCAGGTCTGGCTGGCAACCAAAAGCGGTGGCTACCACTTCAACCTGAAAGAAGATACCTGGGTGTGCGACCGTAGCGGGAAAACTTTCTGGGCCTTACTGGAAGAAGCCTGCTCTCAGCAAGCTGGTGAGCCGGTCCACTTCCAGTAATTATTGCTGATATTGTTGCAGTAGTGTCGCAGCGTTGCCGTCTGATGCCAGCGCTGCGGCCGCGGTAACAGACTGAGTACGGTACGGAATCACCTGAGCACGCCCTTCCCCGCTCACAATCTGGTAGAACTGTGGCAGGTTGAAGTTCACAAAGCTTGAGCCATAGGTGAAACGATCATGAGATGAGGAGTAGAATCGGCTGACATCCCGAACCAGTTCTTCAATACTGCCTTCGCAGTGATGGTAAACTTCAGCGCGGTTACCTTCATCCAGAATATAGATGTTGAACCCTTTGTCACTGTTGGTTTCTTCAAAGAAAAACTGAATAATCCCTTCACTGGCAAACCCGTCCACAACCGAAGGGAGCTGGACATGGTTGGTTTCAACCTGAACAGACAGCCCATGCAGTTTGTTATGAGAAATCGCCCCATAAAACTCGATGGCGTTTTCCAGTTTCTGCACAGACACATTCAGCCGTTCAAAGAACAACCCCCAGGTTTGCCCGGCAACACGCAACGCTTTAAAACGCCCCGGTTCAAGACGGGTGCTCGACAAGCGTAACTCAATACATTCAGAAACCAGTTGCAGAACACGGGTACGAATTAACCCACGCAAGTGCTGGCTGTAGCAGAACACCTCAACGTTGTCTGGCGGTGCGGCATCCTGGTGCATTTTGCCCAAAATCGTTTTCAACGCTTCAATCATGGCCTGTTCGCCATTGAAATGCAGAGTACGCACTTCATTCCACGAGTTGCGATACAGCAAATCAATGCTGCCAATCAGGCATTTTTGTTCTTCACCGAAACTGAAGACATCCAGTTTACGGAAATCAAAATGCACCACCTGGTTGCGAAACGCCGTAGTCGGGTCATATTCAAGGTTGACAATAATCGCGAGATGGCGAATTTCACATGGGCTGTACAACGCTTTGGGTGTCGGCGCTGGCAGCCTGATAGGGAAATGATGAGATACATCCGACACCATTTCCTGCAATTTTGCCAGGTCACAGACACCATTGCCTTTAATGAACAGGCGAGTACGCGGTGTTAATAAACCATTGAAGTAGGCCCAGGCCACCAGCTTGTTCAGATAACGGTTATATTCCAGTGGCTGATGGCTGATAATCGTGTCCATGTGCGGCGCACGGTTATACAGATACCACCCAGAACGGTTTGCCCGGCCTGGCGGTACGTGAATAAAAGTCAGATTCGGTTCAGACAAATCTGGCGATATTTGTGGGTTCACCAGGGTAACTTTCCCGGGCAGAGCTTCAAACGCTGCATAGAGCTTACGGGTGAGAACCCCAATATCTTGCGGGCTGGCACTGACACTCAAATTGTTGCGGCGGGCAAAACGAATCAGGTTGCGATAGCTTTGCATCATCGCATCCAGCAATTCATTATGGGCATTACGGACTTCGTCAATTTTCCAGTTAGCCCGGTTATCCAGCATCGCCAGGCGCTGTTCATCCCAGCCCCAGCTTTTCACTAACTGCCCGATAACTTCACGCCGCCAGCCAACACAAGCACGTTCCCGGCTGAGTTTTTCGCATACTTTCAAATAAAAACAGCGGCGAACCAGGTCAAGGCGAGTGGTATCGTCTATTGCCGTTAAATACCGGGTAACCCGATCCAGCATCATGCAGTACGCATCCAGCCCGAACGAGACAATTTCACCATCATGCAGGTGTTGTTTAATATCTTTGGCTAACAGACGTGTGTTGGGGTATTCCCAGGAATACGCTTCCAGCAACAGTGTTTTCAGCACGGCTTTATACGGGGAATCAATACTTTTATACAGCTGCCATAAACTGGCGCCAAAGTACTCTTCCGCAGACAGGGAGCTAAGCCCCCCCAGATCCAGCCATTCGTTAGGAGTCAGCACGCCTTGTGCATAGAGCTTCATAACATAGTCGTCATAGCTCTCTTCCTGTTCACAGGGCACCATATTCCACAGAATACGTTTCCCAGCCAGGCGCACTGCGGTGCGGTAAAATTCGTCCAGCAGTAAAATATGCTGTGTAGAACCGCAATCTTCGCCACCCAGGCTCCCGCTCTCGTTATGCCGGAAACGGTTTTCATCAATCAGGAAGAAACTGACTTCCACACCTAATGATGCAGCCCAGCCTTCCAGTAACGCACACTTGCGCTGGAGCAAACGGCGCTCTTCGTTGTCCAGCCACGCCTGATGGCACACCCAAATATCCAGGTCAGACGAACAGCTTTGCCCAACCGATGAAGTGCTCCCCATAGAGTACACACCAGTAATGGGTAACTCACTGGTGTTTTCTTCTTGCGGGAAAGCGCCATATTTCAGCTCAAGGCTGTCGAGATAATGGCGTTGTGTGTCATCAGGGGTGTACAGACAAATTCCATGGGGAACGTTGCCATCAAGGTAGCCCGGCATTTGCGGATGATGGCAATGCAATAATGTAGGCAGCAGACTGTAAACCTGCTGAAAAGCGGGTCCCATTGCAGCCAGGGCGCGATCCACGCGCAGTTGGTTTATGGCATCCAGTCTCTGTTTAAGAGTCTCAATATAGAGGTACAAGACGTATCGCCTGATTGGTTACAGTATTTCAAAAACGTAATCCGCATGCAGCCTTTAATGATTATAGAATGAACAGGCTGGCAATTGGTGAAAACGTGATCAATTTAACACCACGAGCATTGACCGTAAAGAAAGATGCGCTAAGTAAGTCTAGCATTCAGGCGCATCTTAATACACTTAAACTGACACTTTCAGGATAAACCCCGTTGAAACTGACACGCTTCCTCTAACAATGGTAGGATGATATTCAAGCGTTTTTTACGGTAACTAGCATGGTAGACAAAGTATTACGAATTGCCACCCGGCAAAGCCCGCTTGCGCTGTGGCAAGCACAATATGTCAAACAACGTTTGCAGGCATACCACCCGGATTTGCAGGTTGAACTGGTTCCGATGGTCACTCGTGGTGATGTGTTGCTTGACACTCCCCTTGCAAAAGTGGGCGGTAAGGGCTTGTTTGTCAAAGAACTCGAGCTGGCGATGCTGGAGAATCGGGCTGATATCGCCGTTCACTCAATGAAAGATGTACCGGTTGCCTTCCCTGAAGGCCTGGGGCTGGTCACCATTTGCGAGCGGGAAGACCCACGCGATGCATTTGTATCCAACCACTACACCAGCCTGGACTCACTGCCACAAGGCGCAGTCGTAGGAACATCCAGCCTGCGTCGCCAGTGCCAAATTGCGGCGCGCCGCCCTGACCTGCAAATTCGCTCATTACGCGGTAATGTCGGTACCCGGCTGGGTAAACTGGATAGCGGTGAATATGATGCCATTATTCTGGCTGTGGCTGGCTTAAAACGCCTTAAACTGGAAGACCGGATTCGGGAAGCGCTCGCACCTGAAGTAAGCCTGCCAGCAGTTGGGCAAGGTGCGGTTGGTGTTGAATGCCGCCTCAATGATACATGGACTCGTGAGTTACTCGCACCATTGCATGATACCGATACCGCTATCCGGGTGACTGCCGAGCGTGCAATGAATACGCGCCTGGAAGGTGGTTGCCAGGTACCCATTGGCAGTTTTGCACTGCTGGAAAATGGCCAGTTATGGTTACGGGCACTGGTTGGCGCGCCTGATGGTTCACAAATCATCGCGGGTGAACGCCGTGGTGAACCAGGACAAGCTGAAGCAATGGGTATTAGTCTTGCTGAAGAACTGCTGGCACGCGGTGCGAGCCAAATTCTTCACGACGTTTATCAAGGTGAAAAGCCGCAATGAGTATTTTGGTCACTCGCCCATCGCCTGATGGGGAAGCGCTGGTTAGCCGTCTCCGGGCTCTCGGGCGAGAGGCCTGGCACTTTCCTTTGATTGAATTCGCCCGGGGTAATGCATTAAGCCAACTCCCGGCGCTACTGGGCGAGCTTGCACAGGGCGATTTGCTGTTTGCCGTTTCCCGGCATGCAGTGCAATTTGCCCAGGCAGAGCTTGCCGCAACCCGGTTAAGCTGGCCGGGCCATATCCAGGCATTTGCGGTTGGCCGCACTACTGCTCTGGCACTGCATACCGTGAGCAGGCTGCCAATTAGCTACCCACGAGATCGGGAAACCAGCGAAACCTTGCTACAATTACCTGAATTACAGAATGTTGCCGGGAAACGTGCGCTCATTTTGCGCGGCAATGGTGGGCGGGAGTTGCTCACTGATACGCTGAGCGAGCGAGGTGCGGCAGTGACAGTCTGCGAATGTTACCAACGCCAACCCTGCCAGTATGATGGCCTTGAAGAGGCCTGGCGCTGGCAAAACCGTGGGATCCGCATACTGGTGGTGACAAGTGGCGAGATGCTCACGCAACTCACGAACACGATTCCCGAATTGTATCGAACTAACTGGTTATTCCGCTGCCGGCTTGTTGTCGTCAGCGAGCGGCTGGCGCAGGTTGCCCGGGAATTGGGCTGGGAAGAAATCACTGTCGCCGAAAATGCTGATAACGATGCGCTTTTGCGCACCCTGCAATCACTTTATTAATGGGATGCCATAATGACGGAACAACATAACGACTCCGCCGCAACTGACGAAACCCGGGTGGAAGAATCCTCAGTATCACAAAACACCGGTACAACACGTCATGCGGAAGACAAGAAAAAACAGAGTGGCAGCGCAGGAATTGCGTTAGGCGTGGTTGCTATCGCCATTGCGCTGGCTTGCAGTGCCGGGGTATGGACCTGGGCCAAACATCAACTGGCAACGCAAACGTCAACCAGTGATACCGTAATTGATCAGTTAACCGCTTTGCAGCATCAGCAAACGCAACAGAACGCCGCGTTGCAAAAAACCGTTGAAGCACAGGCTGATGCGCTCGCTCAGGCACACAAGCAACAACAGGCTCAGGCAGCTCAACTGTCTGAACTGGAACAAAAAGTGGCGACCATTTCTGGATCAGATGCCAAAACATGGATGCTGTCACAGGCAGACTTTCTGGTAAAACTGGCCGCGCGGAAGTTATGGAGCGACCAGGATGTCACTACCGCCGCCGCCCTGCTGAAAAGCGCCGATGCCAGCCTGGCTGACATGAATGACCCCAGTTTGCTACCTGCCCGCCGTGCCATCACGCAAGATTTATCAACGTTGTCCGCCCTGACGCAAGTCGACTATGACGGCATTATTTTGCAGCTTAATCAGCTTACCAACCAAATTGATAATCTCCGCCTTGCTGATAACACCACGGATGACACACCCATGGACGACGACAGCAGTGAGCTGTCTGGTTCCTTCAGCCAGTGGCGTGAAAACCTGACGAAGAGCTGGCACAACTTTATGGACAGCTTTATCACCATACGCCGCAGGGATGAAACGGCAGTCCCATTGCTGGCACCAAACCAGGATGTTTACCTGCGTGAAAACTTGCGCTCACGTTTGTTAGTCGCTGCACAGGCGGTTCCCCGCCATCAGGACGAAGTGTATAAACAGGCGCTGGAAAATGTCTCGACCTGGGTACGCGCTTATTACGATACCAATGATGCGGCGACCAAAGCCTTCCTGCAAAGCCTGGACTCGCTGAGCCAGCAAGATATCAGCATGGATGTTCCGGACTCACTGCAAAGCCAGCCAATTCTGGAAAAATTAATGCAGACACGCGTGCGCAACTTATTGTCCCAACCAGGCGTTAGCGCGGATTCTGGCGACGCAACTACACAGCCGGTACAGGGAGAGTAATCATGCTGAAAGTCTTGTTGCTGTTTTTATTACTGATTGCAGGCATCGTGCTTGGCCCAATGCTCGCCGGGCATCAAGGGTACGTACTGATTCAGACAGACAATTACAACATTGAAACCAGTGTAACCGGGCTGGTTATCATGCTGGTTCTGCTAATGCTGGTGTTGTTCGCGGTTGAATGGCTGCTGCGTAAAGTATTCAGAACCGGTGCACGTACCCATGGCTGGTTTGTGGGCCGCAAACGCACACGCGCACGCAAGCAAACCCGCCAGGCGTTGCTAAAACTGGCCGAAGGGGATTACCAGCAAGTTGAGAAGCTGATGGCTAAAAATGCCGATCATGCAGAACAACCACTGGTGAACTACTTGCTGGCTGCTGAAGCCGCTCAACAGCGGGGCGATGAAATGCGCGCCAACCAGCACCTGGAACGGGCGGCTGAGCTGGCCGACAACGACCAGATCCCGGTAGATATTACCCGGGTTCGCTTGCAACTGGCCCGCAATGAAGATCACGCGGCCCGCCACGGCGTGGACAAGCTTCTGGATATTGCACCACGCCACCCGGAAGTATTACGCCTTGCTGAACAGGCTTACATCCGTACCGGCGCATGGAATGCCTTGCTGGATATCCTCCCTTCTATGGCAAAAGCCGGGGTTGCAGATGATGCACACCGCGAAGCGCTGCAAGAGCAGGCATGGCTTGGGTTAATTAACCAGGCAATGGCTGAGCAAGGCAGCGAAGGGTTAAATAACTGGTGGAAGAATCAGCCACGTAAAACCCGCCAGCAAACCTTGCTGCAGGTGGCGATGGCAAAACGCCTGATTGAGTGTAACGACCACACCAGTGCAGAAAAAATTATTCTGGCAGGTTTAAAACGCCAGTACGATGACCGGCTGGTAACACTGATGCCACAGCTTAAATCAGGCGATCCATCTGTGCTGGAAAAAGCGTTGCGCCAGCAAATCAAACTGCAGGGTGACCGCCCATTACTGTGGCGCACGTTAGGTCAGTTGCTGATGCAGCACGCAGAATGGCAGGAAGCCAGCCTGGCGTTTCGTGCCGCCCTGAAACAGCGCCCGGACGCCGAGGATTATGCCTTGCTGGCAGATACTCTCGACCGCCTGAAAGAACCCGCAGAAGCGGCAACAATGCGCCGGGAAGGCCTGTTGTTGAGTGTTAACCCCAGCGACAAGCCAAACAGCTAACCTCACCTTTCTCCCATAAAAAAACACCTGCCCACTGGGCAGGTGTTAAATCAGGTCATATAACAACAAGCTTGGTGCTTCACTCAACGTTATGTCCATGGTGTCTGATGAGGGTGAAACCGACATCTGTCTTTGGACGATAAGCACCGCAAAGGCTCTGCATCATTCCTGGCATTATGAGGCATAAAGCGAACATAACAGGTGGAATGAGCATCTACCCGTATATTCTTGCACAAATGATGCCAAAGTTACAGTCAGATTATTCAGGCCTCAGGGCACGGGTGGCGGGCTTTCGCAGGGTAATGCAACGCGCCGTATCTCCCCAACAGATAAGAGATGTCGGGCACCAACGACAAGTACCATGCAGCCGGGAAACATACTTTAAAAATCATAACGTTAAATGTTACTGAATAGAGACAACAGCACGAGGGAAAGTCGCCAAACTGCGACAGAGAAAGGAAAACCGGCGTTAATGCCGAAAACTGCAATTTTAAATACAAAAAACCCCGCCGAAGCGGGGTTCTAAAATTGGTCGGCGAGAGAGGATTCGAACCTCCGACCCACTGGTCCCAAACCAGTTGCGCTACCAGGCTGCGCTACTCGCCGAAATACTGCTATTTTACTTTTTTTAAAACCTAAGTTGTGGTGCGAGGGGAGGGACTTGAACCCTCACGTCCGTAAGGACACTAACACCTGAAGCTAGCGCGTCTACCAATTCCGCCACCTTCGCATTCCACTAAATAATGGGGTGGCTAATGGGACTCGAACCCACGACAACTGGAATCACAATCCAGGGCTCTACCAACTGAGCTATAGCCACCACTGTAAATCTTTCGCGGTCATTCTACCACCGCAGCTCAAAGCGCCTCACAAAATGGCGCGCCCGACAGGATTCGAACCTGAGACCTCTGCCTCCGGAGGGCAGCGCTCTATCCAGCTGAGCTACGGGCGCGTAGCGCCGTTGCGGAGGCGGATATTACGGACTTAGTGCTCACCTGTCTAGTGCTTTTTTTAAATAAAAAGCGCGTTTGGTTATGTTCTGTGCAACCTGTCGCTTATTTAGCTGGTTCCTGCACATTTTTAACCCGCTTATTCCGTAAAGCACACCAAATTAGTGAAATCAGCCCGAGAAAGACAACGCCCACAATCAATGAGACACGTGTTTCTGGGTTTAACCCCATGCCAACCAGGACACAAGCCAGAAAAGCCAGTGTCAGGTAGTTTGCCCACGGGAAAAGCATTGACCGGAACGGATGCGATGCCATTGCCTGCTGGTGAACCACCCTGAAACGCAACTGGCTCACCAGGATAACAAACCAGGGCAGCATTCCCGGTAACACACTGGCACTGTAGACATAAACAAAGACACGCTGAGGCGATGGAATAACGTAATTCAGACCGGATCCAAGCAGCAGGATAACCACCGAGACCGCAACAGCAATAACCGGCACGCCATGGCGTGACACACGGGCCAGTTTAGCAGGTAACTGGCCATTCTTAGCCAGGGCATACAGCATGCGCCCACAGCTATACATACCACTATTACAACCCGAGAGCGCGGCAGTCAGCACTACTACATTAATAATCGCGGCGGCAGAAGTAATACCAATACGCGCGAAGGTCAGCACAAAGGGGCTGCCACTGCCACCCACATCCTGCCAGGAAAACAGCGAAACAATGATAAAAATGGCGCCGACATAAAAAATCAGGATGCGCCAAAAGATTTTGCTGATTGCCCGGCGCAAGGTCACCTGCGGGTTTTGTGCCTCTCCTGCTGTAATCCCTACCAGCTCCACACCCTGGTAAGACGCCACTACAATACACAGTGCGGTTAAAAAGCCTTTCCAGCCCCCGGCAAAGAACCCGCCATGAGCGGTGAGGTTATGCAGCCCGACTGGTTGCCCATTGTGCCCAAAGCCAAAGAAAATCACCGCCAGGCCAACCACTATCATCACAATAATGGTGGTTACCTTAATCATCGCGAACCAGAACTCGATTTCGCCATACAAACGCACAGCGGCCAAATTAGCCACAGCGACTAACGCCACTGCTGTCAATGCGGGGATCCACTGTGGCAGTTCGGGGAACCAGAACTGGGTATAAACCCCGACAGCAGTGACTTCCGAAATACCCACCGCCATCCACATAAACCAGTATGACCAGGCAGTTAAATACCCCCAGTATGGGCCGAGATAGCGGTGAGCATATACAGCAAATGAGCCTGCAACAGGTTCAAGGAAGAGCATCTCCCCCATTGAACGCATAATGAGAAAGACAAAGACCCCTGCAAGCAGGTATGCGAGCATAACAGAAGGCCCTGCCCATTTAAGGGTGCTGGAGGCCCCCATAAACAGCCCAACGCCAATTGTGCCCCCTAATGCGATAAGTTCGATGTGCCGCGCCTGTAAGCCGCGCTGCAGTGTGTTTGGTTGTGTTGCCATAGAAACGTTCCTGTACTTCAAAAGCTGCCCGGTTATGCCGGTTCTTGTGTTTTCCCGTGACAACCGCGTCCGGGAAGTTTAAAAGCGGGCAATACTTGATGAATTTTTCGGAAATAGCAAATTGAATAGCGGACAACCGCATTGCCATATGCGGCCAACACAGCCACAGGAAGGGAAAAACAACGGGGATGATTATCTGGCGGCAAACAGGCCGCCAGCCTCACAGAACAACAATTAAAGCTGCCCTGAATAATACCAGCGTAAAAAACGCACTAAACGTAACTGGCGGCCAAGGCGGCTGGGCTGTGACAGCAAACGATACAGCCACTCGAGCCCCAGATTCTGCCAAAAGCGGGGCGCCCGCTTAACATGGCCGGTAAAAACATCATAGGTGCCACCGACTCCCATATATAGCGCGTCCGGGTATACCTGGCGGCAGTCACGCATCACTCTTTCCTGCCTGGGCGACCCCATAGCAACCGTGACAAACGCAGCGCCACTGTGTTTGACCCGTTCAAACACTGCGTGTTGCATCTCTGGCTTAAAATAGCCATCCTGCATACCCACAATATTCACATTCCAGCGAGCCTTTAATTTATTAGCGGTTTCCTGCAAGACTTCCGGTTTGCCCCCTAATAAAAACACCCCAGCCCCGGTACTCCCGGCCTTTTCCATCATGGCTTCCCACAAATCTGCGCCCGCGACACGAGATACCTGAGCCTGCGGGTATTTTTTGCGAATAGCACGCACAACACTTATGCCGTCGGCATATTTATATTCAGCCAGGTCAACCAGTTCACGAATGGCATTATCGTCTTCGGTGACCAACACTTTTTCTGCATTGATGGCAATCAACGTGCCCTTGCATAACACGCCGCCGGGCCATAAAGATTCCAAAGCGTGAGCCATATTACGCCAGCCGAGAATATTCAGATGCCGGATACGGTATTCCGGCACCATCAACGTCGTTTTCATGATGTTTTGTCAGGAGTTTGAAGTGGTAGAAACCTGAGCCGCTGGGCGAAGTGGTGTTTTCACCAACCCGCTCACGTCAAATAGCCAGTAAAGCAGCTTAGCTGCGACCAGGCAGGCACCAAAGATAACCATAAAGAACACCACCCGCGAACCAAAGGCATCCAGCCCTTCGCGCGCAAGCACAATCATGTTAAAAATGGCCCCAAAGCAAAAACTGTGCAGTAGCGCAGTAACATAGCGGTTTTCGCTGTTTTGCCCCAACGTATACAGCCAGTCAAACCATTTAATGATCCCCCCAACAGCTATTGCCCCCAGGGGAATAAAACCCACGCCGCCCATCACCAATAATGAGCCGATAAGGGTTGGGGATATTGCCAGCCCTGAATGGTTATTCAATACATCCCAGGTGAAGTAATTGGCAGTATTCAGTACCAGATGCGGGCGATCCGGCCACAGCCATGAAGGGATAAAAACATAAAAATCACGCCATAGCGGCGCCACTCCCTGGAAATGGATCTCACCATAGTGCTGTATCAGCAGCGCCAGGTTCTCCCAGGGTGAGAAGGTATCCCGTGTTAAATACAGGAAGGTATAGAATGCTTCAGCTCCGCGGACATCAAGCCCATAACGCTTCAGTGCCAGCCAGAACATACCAACGACACCAAGAACCCCTGCGCATGCCAGCATCCACAATGTTATCCAGCCGCGAATCAGCCCAATAAACAGGAAAATAGCAAATGCGATAATAATATTTGCCCGGGTACCACCCACAATCACATATGTCAGCAAGCCAAAACCGACCGTACTGACCAGGAAAAACAGCCAGGCGCGTTTGGTTTGGTACAGGGAATAAACCACCAGCATGGCAGGAATAAAGAAATAAAAGAAACGCTTAAGCGCCACACCCGACACTTCGCTTGAAAAGATTTGGCTGTAAGACTGCAAACGGAACAACAAGAAACCATTGTGGGCAAAGAAAATACCCAGCGTCACCAGCGAAATCACCATCAGCAACCCACAAGTAAGCTGGGTTTCTACCCGGTTCATGCGGAAAAAAGGCTGAGTGGGGGCAGATGTTTTCTTCAGGCGGGTTTTATAAACCACGTAATAAATGGCATAAAAACTGGTGGAGGACAGTAACGCCTGCAGCAGAATACCCGGCGGCGCAACATCGGTATTAAAACGAAAATAGAGCGTACAGGTAAGCGGGAAGCCGAAATAAAACGTCAGCAAAAACAACAAAGAAAAAAAGACATTAAAGCTAAACCGCACCCGACGGAACTCCTGTAACGTCAGCGTGCCAATAAACAGGATGGATAGCAGCCAGACAATAAACAGGCCGCCAAACTCAACCAGACTCATGCCAAATCTCCCGAGGCAAGGTGAATAACGTGTTTCCAGCCCGCAATATAGGCAGGATTAAAAAATGCGATAGTGTTTTTATCTACCAGCGAGAGCTCGCGCTGTGCTTCACGAATCAGCGCCTCTGTCAGCGTATCATCGCTGAACAGAACAGGCACATGTTGTTCGGCCATATCCCGCCAGAAAGGGTTCTTGCGGCTCAGTACACAGGGTATTCCAGCCTGAATCAACAAGCATAGTGTACCAATCCCTTGCTGGCGTTCAAAAATGAAATAGCCCAGGTCGCACTGGCGTAACAGCGCAAGGTAATCATCAAATGCCAGCCTGTCCTGCAAAATCGTAATATTCCCGGCAGAAAACAGTGACTGCCCCGCTTTGGTAACAGTATCAATATAAGCCTGGTTATTGGGTGGGTACCCCATTGGCACCACCACCTGAACGGTATCACCAAATTGCTTATGCACCGCCTTCAGCGCGGCAATGTGGGCGTTGGTCGGGTCGCCAGAGTTCCCCACCAACACGGTGAGCGGCCCAGTTTTATGCGTGCGTTCCAGCGCATTAAGCGCCGGGTCCATACGGGTTGGGAAATAGAGCAACTCGCCAGGTACTCGTGGTGCACGCGACTGGAAATAATCCAGATCTCCCCGGGTTGCAAACACCCGCCCTACCCGGCGTTGCGCCAGGCGGCGTAACAGGTAAAACAACCGGTAACGAAGACTGCGCGATGTTTCATACAGATCAGCCCCCCAGATGTGCCACCAGGCCTGATGGCGCTTAATCGCCCCGGAAAGCAATGCCAGCCAGATTCCCGGGTTAAATTGCCCGTGGAAAAAGAAACGCAGTTCACGGCGTTGCTTTGCCTGTTGTTTTACTACTTCACACAAGGCTTTTTTTGACGAGAAACACGTTATATCCAGCGCAGGGTACTGCGCTGCAATGCCAGGCTCAGACGAGACGACAAAAAAAGTACGGCTCGCAACTGAGACATCGGCAAGTTGTTCGCTAAAAAATGTGAGAACAGTTTGGTTATGGTGCGGGATATCCGAACCTAACACATGAATCAGAGTAGTCATTGTCTGCGCCAGATAAAAAATACGCTGCAACAAAGCGCGAAATAAACAAGATAAGTTGCCATATAGGCCTGCGCGGCACCCAGTGCACCATGGGCCGGAATAAGCCAGTGAGAAAAACCTGTTAGCAAGGCGAACTGGCTGACTTCCGTCAGCAAATAACAACGCAGTGAAGCTTTCGCAATAACCAGATAGCCAAAGACATAAGCACTGACCTTTAATACGTCCCCGGTCAGCTGCCAGGCAAACAAATCACGCATTGCGGCAAACTGGTGAGAAAACAGCAACCAGATAGCAAAATCCCGCAGTAACCAGACCATAAAACTGGCAAACATCACCGCCGGGATAACAAACCGGAATGCTTTACCTAACTCACGAGCAATATCGCTTTTTTCCGTTAGCCGCGACAAGGTCGGAAGTAAATAGACGCTAAATGATGCGGTAATAAACTGCAGGTAGGCATCTGAGATACTGGTTACCCCTTGCCAGATACCCACTGCTTCCCATGAGTAATGCGCGGCCAGCAAGTTACGCATCATTACCCAGGCAACAGGCAACGTGACAGTCGTCATCAGCGCCATGATAGTAAAACGAGCATACAGGCGGCTCTGCGCGCTATCCCAACGGGGTCGGAACCAGGCCAGCGGGATTCGCCCCCTGCGCCATAACACCCAGGACGCAGGTAAAGCAATCAGCGCCGGCACCAACGCAATCCCCAATAATGCGCCGTGGTAACCGCCCAGCCAGTAGCAAACATAATAAGCTACAACGCCAACAACACTCCCGGCCATCAATGCCACTGCATTCCCGGCTGCATCCCGAAAACCTTTGAGTACAGCCAGGACCAGGTTTGCCCAGGCTATGCCCATTTGTACCAGAGCCACCAGGCAAATCAGCCCCTGATAATCACCGGAACCAAACAAAGCAATACTGACGGGCCGGGCAGCCAAAACAAAGAAAACCGCGAGCAAAGCCGAAAAGCCAAGAACAATAGCCGATGCACTGCCTACCACTCGCTGTAATGCGGGGTTGTCCTGATGATACTGAGCGACACTTCGTGTCACACCATTAAAAATCCCGGCCCCCGCCATTACACCTAATACAGTAACCAGTTGGCGAAAGTTCCCGGCAAGGCCGACACCGGAAGGGCCATATGAAACCGCCAGTAATTTAACGACTAATAAACCTGCAGCTATCTTGACCAGTGTGGACGCAGCGGTCCACACACTTGCTCTGGCTAATGACATCAGGAGAAGTAACTCAACAGCGTAGTAATAACCGTGCGCTGGTTAACCGGAGCCAGGTTATAGAATAAAGGCAACCGCAGCAGACGCTCACTTTCTGCTGTAGTGAAGCGGTCTTCTCCATTAAATTCGCCAAAACTCAGGCCTGCCGGGCTGGAATGCAACGGAATGTAATGGAAAACAGCCAGGATCTCTGCTTCTTTCAAAAACGCAATCAGCGCATTGCGATCATCCATATCGCGCAATTTGATGTAGAACATATGCGCATTATGGCGGCAGTCTGCCGGGATGGTGGGTAACTCAATGCGCCCCGCACGCGCCAGAGGCTCCAGAGCGCGGAAATAGTTGTTCCACAAAGCAACACGCTGTTCATTGACCCGGTCAGCCACTTCCAGTTGCGCCCACAGGTAAGCCGCTTGCAGGTCTGCCATCAGGTAACTTGAGCCAATATCGCGCCAGGTGTATTTATCTACTTGCCCGCGGAAGAACTGGCTACGGTTGGTGCCTTTTTCACGAATGATTTCAGCGCGTTCAACCAGTGATGCATCGTTAATCAGTGTTGCACCACCTTCACCACCAGCAGTGTAGTTTTTGGTTTCATGGAAACTAAAGCAGCCAATATGGCCAATGGTCCCCAGTGCCCGGCCTTGCCAGCTCGACATTACGCCCTGAGCCGCATCTTCAATCACATAGAGATTATGTTGTTCTGCAAGACGCATAATGGTGCCCATTTCGCAGGCAACACCCGCGTAATGAACCGGCACAATCGCACGGGTTTTCTCGGTAATGGCAGCTTCAATTTTCGTTTCATCAATGTTCATCGTATCCGGACGAATATCGACAAACACGATTTTTGCCCCACGCAGCACAAAGGCGTTAGCCGTGGAGACAAAAGTAAATGAAGGCATTATCACTTCATCGCCCGGCTGAATATCAATCAGCATGGCGGCCATTTCCAGTGATGCAGTACAGGATGGCGTTAACAGGACTTTCTTACAGGAAAAGCGATGCTCCATCCATTGCTGGCAGCGGCGAGTAAACCCACCATCACCACATAACTTCCCGCTTTCCATCGCAGATTGCATATATTCAAGTTCAGTTCCCACTATGGGTGGGGCATTAAAAGGAATCATCTTTTCTCACCTGTAGAGCCAGTACGCTGTGCCAACTGGCTGCGCACCACTTAAAACATAGCGGCGCAACGCGGGCAAATTGCCAAACTGCGTTGCGACATGTAAGCCTGTTATTTTTTGCTGCCAGCACCAGTTTTGTGCCAGCTCCATTAACACTGCGCCTGCGCCCTTCCCCCCCAACAGCCCAATTCTTGCCTGGTTGCCGGGTAACCGCCGTAACGTAACAAACCCTGAGATCAAACCTGTGGCATCGTAAGCCAGCAGGCAAACATCATCAAACGTGCCCCGCACTGCATTTTCCACCCACTGCCCATAAAAACGCCCGCTTTCGCCAGGCGCATACCATGGCGTACCAAAACGGCTGTGAGTGAACAATGTTGCAGCTAAAGTACGCAACGCAGGAATATCATGTTCCCTGGCAATAGGAAGTGCCTCAGACTGCCCGGCTGGGGGTAAACCAACGCTCAGCACAAAATCCATTTCTGCTTCTACCACCTGAAACCCCAGCGCCTGCAAAGCAGGCAGCCGCGCGGTGTCAGCGGCATCAATTTTTGCCTGAACCCGCGGCCAGTGCACTAATTGCGCCACAGTAAGTGGCGCAGCAGAATCAGAAAAATGGATAATTCCCGAATGAATGTTGAAAAAGGTGCTTTCCCATTCAAGGGGTTCAACGCTTGCGTGAATAACCACGTAACAACTCCAGCAGGTATTGGCCGTACCCAGTTTTCGCCAGAGCCTGTGCTGCACGACGGACATCTTCGTCATCCAGCCAACCGTTACGCCAGGCTATCTCTTCAAGACAAGCAATTTTGAAACCCTGTCGCTTTTCTACTGTTTGCACAAAAGAGCTGGCTTCCAGCAGGCTGTCGTGAGTACCGGTATCCAGCCAGGCAAAACCACGGCCCAGCTTTTCCACTGACAGTTCACCCTGTTCCAGATACATTTGGTTAATTGAGGTAATTTCCAGCTCGCCACGCGGTGACGGCTTCACCTGGCGGGCATAGTCCACTACCTTGTTGTCATAGAAATACAACCCGGTGACTGCCCAGTTGGATTTTGGTTTTTGCGGCTTTTCTTCAATAGACAGCGCCCGGAAATTATCGTCAAAATCCACAACGCCAAAACGCTCAGGGTCCATCACCTGGTAGCCAAAGACTGTCGCGCCTTGCTTACGTGAAGCGGCATGATGCAGTTTGGGGCTGAACCCCTGGCCAAAAAAGATATTATCGCCAAGAACCAGGCAAGAGGCCTCGCCTTCGAGGAAGGTTTCACCAATCAGAAAAGCTTGTGCCAGCCCATCGGGGCTTGGCTGTTCAGCATAACTCAGGTGTACGCCAAACTCCTCACCGGAGCCTAACAAACGTTGAAAATAAGGTTTATC
The DNA here is from genome assembly GCF_003182475.1 of Mangrovibacter plantisponsor. Lineage (GTDB taxonomy): Bacteria > Pseudomonadota > Gammaproteobacteria > Enterobacterales > Enterobacteriaceae > Mangrovibacter > Mangrovibacter plantisponsor. The sequence goes on along the minus strand of NZ_QGTS01000019.1, from coordinate 26,021 downwards.
TTCCGGTGTTGTAATGATGAGAATGTCGCGAATTTTCGCCAGCATCAGCACAGACAATGGGTAGTAAATCATGGGCTTGTCGTACACAGGTAACAACTGCTTGGAGACGCCACGCGTAATGGGGTGCAGGCGTGTTCCCGTTCCCCCAGCCAGAATAATCCCCTTCATGAGTTACTCCTTCTCTTTACCAGCCAGACCCAAACGTTGGCCCTGATAGGAGCCATCCTGCACCTGTTGCCACCACGCTTTATTCGACAAATACCAGGTCACCGTTTTGCGCATCCCGCTGTCAAATGTCTCCTGGGGTAGCCAACCCAGTTCACGAGCAATTTTGCCAGCATCAATGGCATAACGCACATCGTGCCCGGGTCTGTCGGCCACAAATGTGATTAAGTCACGATAATGGCAGACACCCGCAGGTTTCTCAGGCACCAATTCTTCAAGGAGAGTGCAAACTGTTTCAACCACGTCCAGGTTAGTACGCTCGTTATGGCCGCCAATATTCCAGGTTTCACCGGTTTTACCTGTGGTTGCCACCAGGTACAGCGCCCTGGCATGGTCATCAACATACAGCCAGTCGCGAATTTGTTGCCCGTCGCCATACACCGGCAACGGTTTTCCTGCCAGGCCATTAAGAATGGTCAGTGGTATAAGCTTTTCCGGGAAATGGTACGGCCCGTAGTTATTCGAACAGTTAGTCACGACAACAGGCAGGCCATAAGTCCGGGACCAGGCGCGAACTAAATGATCACTGGCAGCTTTGGACGCACTGTATGGGCTGCTGGGCGCATAAGGTGTTTGTTCGGTGAAGAAGCCGTTGCTGTCGTGCAGATCACCATAGACTTCATCGGTAGAAATATGGTGGAAACGGAATGCCTGCTTTTTAACTGGCTCCAGAGTTTGCCAGTAGTGGCGTGCTGCTTCCAGCAAGGTATAAGTGCCAACAATATTGGTATCGATAAACGCAGCCGGGCCATCAATAGAGCGGTCCACATGGCTTTCTGCAGCAAGGTGCATCACGATATCTGGCTGGTATGTATCCAGAATACGCGCCATCTCAGGCCCGTTGCCAATATCAGCCTGTTCAAATGCAAACCCCGGTAATGATGCAACCGGCGCCAGGGATGACAGGTTACCCGCATACGTCAGTTTATCCACCACCACCACGGAATCCCGGGTTTGTTCAAGGATATAACGCACCACGGCAGAGCCGATAAAACCGGCTCCTCCTGTCACCAATATTTTTCTCATCGCCAGACTCCTTTTGTATCAACCACCCAGCGCTGTTGAATTGCCTCCGGGGCAACCGCACGGAATGGGGCGTGATCCACTAACATAACCAGAATATCGGCATGTTTTAGTGCATCCTGAGTCTCTGTTAGTTGGCAATGAGCCAAACTGTCCGGTAACTGGTGAATATTAGGTTCCACCACCAGCGTTGTTCCACTATGCCACTCGGCAATTAACCGGGTGATTTCCATGGCCGGGCTTTCCCGCAAATCGTCGATATTGGGTTTAAATGCCAGACCAAAACAGGCGATGGTGAGTTCACTGGCTTTGCGGCCACTCTCTACCAGGCAATCGGCCAGCATCGCTTTCACCCGTTCAATAACCCAGTGCGGTTTGTAGTCGTTCACTTCGCGTGCTGTGCGAATCAGGCGAGCCTGCTGGGGATTTTGTGAAACAATAAACCAGGGATCCACTGCAATACAGTGCCCACCAACGCCCGGACCGGGTTGCAGAATGTTGACTCGCGGGTGGCGGTTGGCAAGGCGAATCAGTTCCCACACATTAATGCCCTGTTCGGCACAAATCAGTGACAGTTCGTTCGCAAACGCGATATTGACATCACGGAAACTGTTTTCAGTCAGTTTGCACATCTCGGCAGTGCGGGCATTGGTCACCACACACTCCCCTTCCAGAAAGATGTTATACAAGGCACTGGCGCGAGCAGAGCAGGTTGGCGTCATCCCACCAATTACGCGGTCGTTCTTGATCAGTTCCACCATAACCTGGCCGGGTAACACGCGTTCAGGGCAATAGGCAATATTCACATCCGCCTTATCACCAGCTTGTTGTGGGAACGTGAGGTCAGGGCGCAACGCTGCCAGCCAGTGAGCCATTTGCTCGGTACTGCCTACCGGGGATGTCGATTCCAGAATAACCAAAGCCCCTTTTCTCAGTACCGGCGCAATGGATTCGGCCGCCGCCCTGACAAAACGCATATCTGGTGCGTGAGCATCTTTAAATGGTGTGGGAACCGCAATCAGGTAAGCATCTGCTTCAACTGGTGTCTGTGATGCCCGTAAATAACCATCCTGAACAGCCTGTTTCACCACGAGATCCAGTTCAGGTTCGACAATATGAATTTCCCCACGATTGATGGTCTCAACAGCATGCGCATTGATATCTACGCCAATAACCTGTTTTTGCCGTGAGGCAAATGCTGCCGCCGTGGGTAACCCAATATAGCCAAGACCAATCACGGATATGGTAGAAAAATTCATAATGTTACCTGGTTGTTTTTTAACGCGGTTAAAATACGCTGGCATGCCATGCCATCCCCATAAGGGTTATGCGCTTTGCTCATTTGCTGGTAAGCAGCATCCTGTGTCAGTAACTGTGTGACAGCAGCAACGATGTTGTTTTTATCCGTTCCCACTAACTTCACTGTTCCGGCGTCAATTGCTTCAGGGCGCTCAGTGGTATCGCGCATTACCAGGACAGGTTTACCCAGTGAAGGGGCTTCTTCCTGAATCCCCCCTGAATCAGTCAGGATGAGCCAGGCATGGTTCATCAGCCACACGAAAGGCAAATAATCCTGAGGTTCAATCAGTGCCACGTTTTCAACATGCCCCAAAATTCGGGTTACGGGTTCACTGACATTAGGGTTCAAATGCACAGGATAGACAATTTGCACATCGGGCCAGTTGGCGGCGATATCGGCCAGCGCATGGCAAATTTGTTCAAACCCACGACCAAAGCTTTCCCGGCGGTGCCCGGTTACCAGGATCGTCTTTTTCTCTTTATTAAGGAATGGGTAATGCTTTTCCATGCGCTGGCGCAGGGCGCTGTCCTGCAAAGCACGGTCACTGACAGACAGCAACGCATCGATCACTGTATTCCCCGTAACAAAAATATTCCGGTCTGACACGTTTTCATGCAGCAGGTTTTGGCGGGCATTGTCTGTGGGGGCAAAATGATAATGTGCCAGCCGCCCGGTCAGTGTCCGGTTCGCTTCTTCCGGCCATGGGGAATAGAGGTCTCCAGTGCGCAACCCGGCCTCAACATGGCCTACAGGGATTCGCTGGTAAAATGCCGCCAGGCTGGTGGCCATGGTTGTGGTGGTATCGCCATGCACCAAAACCACGTCTGGCTGATACGACATCAGGATGGGTTTTAACCCCTCCAGGATTCGACAGGTGATTTCAGTTAACCCCTGGCCCGGCTGCATGATATTTAAATCATAATCCGGAGTGATTGAGAAAAGGTGCAGCACCTGATCCAGCATCTCCCGATGCTGGGCAGTGACACAAACTTTTGACTCAAAAAAAGGGTCATTTCCCAGAGCATGGACCAAAGGAGCCATTTTGATAGCTTCAGGTCGTGTGCCAAAAACGGTTAAAACTTTCACGTTTATTCTCTTTCTTTGGGAGACTTTATAACGGCGGTTCGCTATGCCTTACGGCGGGCCAGAGCCACTCCGGCCCCAACCAACGCACCAATAAAGCCCCACATTACTAATAAGAAAACACGCCGCGGGCTGTCCCGTTTAACCGGTTCTTCCGGTGTTCTCAGGTAGCGGTATGTTTGAAAGTTGTCATCAAGTACCGGCCCCACTGCCAGCGTAGCCAACATGGCGCGATTCTGCTCGTAATCCATATTGTAATCAGGCCCGGTTGCTTCCAGGTTTTCCAGTTGCGCTTTGAGTAGTGGGCGCCCCAACATAAATAATTCAGAAGGCGGGAGTTCCTCCGCAGGTGTCTCAGCCTGGTTGTGAGTAATGTTTTGCTGTTCCGCTATCGCCAGTGCTGCCTGAATGTTATGCAGCTTGCGCTGATACACCGCTTTCGCTACTGCATCCTGGCGCTTAATTTGCGCCTGCATCTGTACGGTACGCGCCGCCCATGCGCCTTTCAGCTCCCCATTAAGATGGTGAGCAGCCCGCTGGCTGGCAAAAGCAATGTACTGGCGTAACAGATTATTCGCTGATGGAGCATTCTCAGCCACCAGCCGGGTGTTGTCGTTGGTGTTATGCGCCGGGTCTGCAGGTGTAAACTGGATATTGTTAATCAGTTCATCCAGCAATGCCGCGTTATTATGGCTGTTACTGGTCTGGCGCTGTTTGTAATAGTCGGTCTGCAACCAAAACGCCCGCCGGGTATCCCAGGAAGACAACTGCATCACGAATTCTTTATAGGCCTCGGCCATTGGTGAAGGCTGGTCGGGCGAAATCAGTGATGACTTAATATCCAGATTTTGCAAAAACTGCTGTTGGGAATAGAAGCTGTTCAGCATATTGACCGTTGGCTGATCCGTAATTGCAGTGGCACTCCACTCTTGTTTGGCAAGAAAACTGTAGACAAGCGCCAGCAACCCAAACAGCACGGCGACACCGGCAATCCATGTTTTCCCTGCCCACAGAGTGCGAAACAGTTCACGGATATCCAGTTGGTTATCCACCCCATATTGCTCATCAGTTGACTCTTGTCTCATTGTTTTCCCGAAAATTATTTGGTTAACGTTGGATTACGGTGAGAGCTACGACGAATACGCCGTTTGACACGTTTGATGAAACGCACCACTTTCCATGCGCGTTTTATACAGTAGCCGTACAGCAGAAACGCAGGCAGAAAACACATCAACATGCCCCATTCCGGCATCAGTTGGAAATATTCACACAGCACGCCGAAGGTGGCTAACAAAGCGGCCGCCAGGGTTATCAGGACAAATGCCTGCCGGGACGAAAAACCAGCCCGCATTATCAGGTGGTGAATATGCTGCCGGTCAGGTGAAAAGGGGCTCATGCCTTTCCGTAGCCGACGATACATAATGGCAACCATATCCATCAGCGGAATAGCGATTATCCACAACGCGGTAACCGGGTTAACCGGTGGGTTCTCTCCCTGTGTGGTTTCCAGCAATATCCAGATAATGGTAAAACCAATCAGGGTACTGCCCGCATCGCCCATAAATACTTTATACCGGCGGCCTAATACACCCAGGTTGAGCAGAATGTATGGCATGATGGCGGCAATCATGGCGAAGCACCACATCGCCAGGCTCACCTGGCCGTTAAACCACAGGATGATACCCAGCGCAGCGAAAGAGACGCTGGACAACCCACCCAGCAGGCCATCAATGCCATCAACCATGTTAAAGGCATTGATAGCAGCCCACACCGCGAATAAAGTCAGAAAATAACCGAAGGGGCCAAGTTCCATTTCCCACGCGCCAAACAAATGGCCCAGGCTGCTCAGATACAAATTGCCCATCACCATTATGACAATGGCGATAGCGGCCTGAACAAAAGCGCGGAACTTCACGCTGATGTCAAACCGGTCATCAAGTGCGCCGACCAGCACCAGAATACCCGAGCAGATCAGGTAAAGTTTTGCATGGGGAACGTAGTAAAGAGAATTGACGCTGGCGACAAGAAACGCCGCACAAATGCCGACATAGACAGAGATACCGCCGACTAAAGGGACGAGCCCCTGGTGCCGTTTACGGTAATTAGGACGGTCTACCAGACCAATCCGTTTTGCCATTTTTCTGGCAAAAAAGAGGAAAGCGAAAGTGAAGAAAAAGACATACAGGATGTCCGTACTCATACCGAGTAGATTCACGTTAAATAACTCTCTGCGCTACATGCACAAGCAAAGGGCACTATTGTAATACGCAAAAAATGTCGAAGGTATCCGAAATCCTCTTACTTCTTTTTGCTTCCACTGCCCGGATGTTACCAGCCTCGATTGCTGGCGATGGAATTATAGCAGATAAAGAAAAACGCCACGTCAATGCGTGGCGTTTCCCCGAGTTGACCTGAAATTATGAGCGTTTCATCATGTCGAAGAAATCATCATTGGTCTTCGTCATCGCCAGCTTGTTAATCAGGAACTCCATTGCGTCAATTTCACCCATCGGGTGGATAATTTTACGCAGGATCCACATTTTCTGCAGTTCTTCAGAAGTGGTCAACAGCTCTTCTTTACGGGTACCGGAACGGTTGTAGTCAATTGCCGGGAAGACGCGTTTTTCCGCAATCTTACGGGACAAGTGCAGTTCCATGTTACCGGTGCCTTTAAATTCTTCGTAGATAACCTCGTCCATTTTGGACCCGGTATCAATCAGCGCAGTTGCGATGATTGTCAGGCTGCCGCCTTCTTCAACGTTACGCGCAGCACCGAAGAAACGTTTCGGGCGATGCAATGCATTCGCATCCACACCACCAGTCAGGACTTTACCTGAAGCCGGTACCACGGTGTTATAAGCACGCGCCAGACGGGTAATGGAATCGAGAAGAATGATAACGTCTTTTTTATGTTCAACCAGGCGTTTTGCTTTCTCAATAACCATTTCAGCAACCTGAACGTGGCGGGAGGCTGGTTCGTCAAACGTAGACGCGACCACTTCGCCTTTTACCAGACGCTGCATTTCGGTTACTTCTTCCGGACGTTCGTCAATCAGCAGAACCATCAGCACGCAATCAGGGTGGTTATAAGCAATACTCTGAGCAATATTCTGCAGCAGCATTGTTTTACCCGCTTTTGGCGGTGCCACAATCAAACCACGCTGGCCACGGCCAATCGGGGATGCCAGATCCAGAACACGTGCGGTGAGGTCTTCTGTTGAGCCGTTACCGCGCTCCATACGCAAACGTGAGTTGGCGTGCAGTGGAGTCAGGTTTTCAAACAGAATCTTGCTACGGGCGTTTTCTGGTTTGTCGTAGTTAACTTCGTTAACTTTCAGCAACGCGAAATAGCGTTCACCTTCTTTCGGCGGACGAATCTTACCTGAGATAGTGTCCCCGGTACGGAGGTTGAAACGGCGGATTTGGCTGGGAGAAACGTAGATGTCATCAGGACCGGCGAGGTAGGAGCTGTCTGCAGAGCGGAGGAAACCGAAACCATCCTGCAATATCTCCAGTACACCGTCACCAAAGATATCTTCCCCGCTTTTCGCATGCTGCTTGAGAATAGCGAAGATGATGTCCTGCTTGCGCATACGGGCAAGGTTTTCCAGCCCCATATTTTCGCCGAGAGTAATCAGCTCAGAAACCGGCGTATTCTTTAATTCGGTAAGATTCATAGTGGTGGGTTCTTAAACTCGGGGTAAATCTCGAACTTAGTATCATGAAATGGTATGGAAGGGTTCATCCATGCCTGTTAATAGTTGCCGCTTATGTCTGACCGCTGCCTGGTTGAGGAAAAACACAGAACTGATTCGATGAGACGGAATAAGGGGACAACCCTGAATAAATAACTTAGCTTACAAAAAACGTTTAATACAGAATTTGCAAGGCTTTAGGGGTATTACAAGATTCAAACGAAAGACATGTTCAAAAGAAGTTAGCCATAACTTAGCACGACAAATGCCGGGCGTCCAGCAGTCCACAACATTTATGGAAAACTGGATGCGCCGGCAAGGCAAAATTATGCCAGGTTCGCGTCCAGAAACTCTTTCAGCTGACCTTTAGACAATGCGCCAACTTTCGTTGCAGCGACTTCACCGTTTTTGAACAACAGCAGGGTCGGAATACCACGGATACCGTATTTCGGAGCCGTGCCTGGGTTCTGATCGATGTTCAGTTTGGCAACAGTCAGTTTGCCCTGATACTCATCAGCAACTTCATCCAGAATCGGGGCGATCATTTTGCAAGGACCACACCATTCTGCCCAAAAGTCAACCAGAACTAACCCATCAGCTTTTAGCACATCCGTGTCGAAACTGTCGTCGGTCAGGTGAATAATTTTATCGCTCATGTTTTACTCCACAAGATTATGCCTGGGTGGTTGGTGTAGCATTAACCAACACAAAGGTTGACTTTATTTCACCGGATACGCTTTCGTAAAGCAATAGTTAGCTGATATTCTATCACCCTTATGAGCAAAACACATTTAACCGAACAGAAGTTTTCCGACTTCGCCCTGCACCCTCAGGTGGTAGAAGCCCTTGAAAAAAAAGGGTTCTATAACTGCACGCCTATTCAGGCACTGGCACTTCCGCTGACTTTAGCCGGGCGGGATGTTGCGGGGCAGGCGCAAACCGGTACAGGCAAAACGATGGCGTTTTTAACGTCAACGTTTCATTTTTTACTCTCCCACCCTGCACCAGAAGGTCGCCAGACTAACCAGCCGCGCGCATTAATTATGGCGCCAACCCGTGAACTGGCGGTGCAAATTCACTCTGATGCGGAACCACTCGCTGCGGCAACTGGCCTCAAAATGGGCCTGGCTTATGGTGGCGATGGTTATGATAAACAGCTCAAAGTGCTGGAACAGGGTGTTGATATTCTGATTGGCACAACCGGTCGTCTTATCGACTACGCCAAACAGAATCACATCAATCTGGGCTCAATTCAGGTAGTGGTACTGGATGAAGCAGATCGCATGTACGATCTTGGCTTTATCAAAGATATACGTTGGCTGTTCCGCCGTATGCCGGCTGCCACGGAACGCCTCAACATGCTGTTCTCAGCAACCTTATCTTACCGGGTGCGTGAACTGGCATTTGAGCAAATGAACAATGCTGAATATGTTGAAGTGGAACCGGAACAGAAAACCGGCCACCGCATTAAAGAAGAACTGTTCTACCCGTCCAATGAAGAAAAAATGCGTTTGCTCCAGACACTGATTGAAGAAGAGTGGCCGGAACGCGCAATTATTTTCGCCAACACCAAACACCGTTGCGAAGAAATCTGGGGGCATCTTGCCGCCGATGGCCACCGTGTCGGTTTACTGACTGGCGACGTCGCACAGAAAAAACGCCTGCGCATTCTGGACGAATTCACGCGTGGTGACCTGGACATTCTGGTAGCTACTGATGTCGCTGCTCGCGGTCTGCACATCCCGGCTGTTACCCATGTGTTCAATTATGATTTACCGGATGACTGCGAAGACTATGTGCATCGCATTGGTCGTACCGGGCGTGCTGGCGCCAGTGGGCACTCCATCAGCCTTGCCTGTGAAGAGTACGCGCTGAACCTGCCTGCGATTGAAACGTATATTGGGCACTCAATTCCGGTGAGCAAATACAACCCGGATGCACTGTTATCTGAGTTGCCGCCGCCAAAACGTTTAACCCGTCCGCGTCCAAACGGCCAACGCCGTGGTGGTGCGCCGCGTAACCGCCGTCGTCAGGGTTAATGACTATGCGCAGCCCAACCTCACTCTATGCCGCTATTGATCTGGGTTCCAACAGTTTCCATATGCTGGTCATACGCGAGGTGGCTGGCAGCATTCAAACGCTATCCCGCATCAAACGTAAAGTTCGTCTTGCTGCCGGCCTGAACAGCAACAATGCGCTTTCTCAGGAGGCGATGGAGCGGGGATGGCAATGCCTGAAGTTGTTCGCTGAACGCCTGCAGGATATTCCTGGGGCTCAAATCAGGGCTGTGGCCACCGCGACCTTGCGCCTGGCAACCAACGCCGGTGAATTTATTCACCAGGCCGAACAGATCCTGGGTTGCCCGGTTCAGGTTATTAGTGGTGAAGAAGAAGCCCGCCTGATTTACCAGGGTGTGGCACATACCACAGGTGGAGCAGATCAACGCCTGGTGGTGGATATTGGTGGTGCCAGTACTGAACTGGTTACTGGCAGCGGCGCGCAGGCCACATCGTTATTCAGTTTGTCGATGGGTTGTGTCACCTGGCTGGAACGGTATTTCACCGACAGAGTTCTTGCCAGGGAAAACTTTGATGCTGCAGAGCAGGCAGCCAGCGAAGTCCTCCAGCCCGTTATTGGTGAATTGCAACGCCATGGCTGGAAAGTCTGTGTCGGTGCTTCAGGCACGGTTCAGGCGCTTCAGGAAATCATGATGGCGCAGGGCATGGATGAGCGTATTACGCTAAACAAACTCCAGCAGTTAAAACAACGCGCCATTTTGTGTGGCCGCCTGGAGGAGTTGGAGATTGAAGGGCTGACTCTGGAACGCGCGCTGGTTTTTCCGAGCGGTCTTGCCATCCTGATTGCCATCTTTAAAGCACTGAACGTAGACTGTATGACGCTTGCTGGCGGCGCACTGCGTGAAGGCCTGGTATACGGTATGTTGCACCTTACCGTTGACCAGGATATCCGCCAGCGGACACTGCGTAACATTCAACGGCGCTTTATGATTGACGCAGAACAGGCAGATCGTGTCGCTGCACTGTCTGGCCAGTTTTTCGACCAGGTCGCAGCGCAATGGGCTTTAACCCCTTTAGATCGCGATTTACTGCACAGTGCCTGCCTGTTGCATGAAATTGGCCTAAGTGTGGATTTCAAACGTGCCCCACAACATGGTGCGTACCTGGTTCGCAACCTTGATTTGCCGGGCTTCACGCCAGCACAGAAAACCTTGCTGGCAACGCTGTTGCTTAACCAGACAAACCCGGTTGACCTTTCGGCCCTCAATCAACAAAACGCCATTGCCCCACGTGATGCAGAACGGTTATGTCGCCTGCTGCGCCTGGCTATTATTTTCGCCGGGCGGCGCCAGGATGAATCCCTCGCAGGAGTTAAGCTTGCGGTGAACCTGGATGCACTGGCAATACACCTGCCTGACGGCTGGCTGGCGGCACACCCGCTGTGTGCAGAGTTACTCGAGCAAGAAGAGCACTGGCAAAGCTATGTTCACTGGCAACTGGCACTTAACTAATTGCCTTTTTCACGCGCTTTTGCCAGTTGTGCTTTCAGGTGGGCCAGGTGACCCTGGCCTTTCTGCATACGTTCTTGTGCACTGACAACCTTCCGTTCCGTTTCCCACAGCAAGTCGTCCTGCGGCAGTTCCAGTAAAAAACGGCTCGGCTCAGGGCGAACCAATTCCCCAAATTGCCTGCGTTCCCGGCACAACGTAAAGAACAGCTCTTTTTGCGCACGAGTAATCCCTACATAGGCCAGACGACGTTCTTCGTCGATATTATCTTCATCAATACTGCTCTGGTGGGGTAATAACCCTTCTTCCATGCCAACCAGGAAAACATAAGGGAACTCAAGACCTTTTGATGCATGCAGTGTCATGAGCTGTACCTGGTCCTGCTCATCTTCGCTTTCGCCACGCTCCATCATGTCGCGCAGGGTGAAACGCGTGACCACCTGGGTCAATGTCATTGGCTCTTCGATATCAGAACCTTCGAGCATTTCCGTCATCCAGGTAAATAACTGGTTCACGTTTTTCATCCGCATTTCTGCAGCTTTTGGACTGGGTGAAGTTTCATATAACCAACTTTCGTAGTCCATACCATGGATCAGGTCGCGCACCGCCACTACTGGCTCACGCTCCGCCTTACGCATCACATCATCCAGCCAGTGGGTAAAACGCCCCAGTGCTTCACGACCACGCCCTGACAGGGTTTGCTCCAGGCCGAGATCGAAACTGGCCGCAAACAGACTCTTGTTACGAACTGTTGCCCACTCACCCAACTTTTGTAATGTAGCCGGCCCAATTTCGCGCCGCGGCGTATTCACAATACGCAAAAAAGCGCTGTCATCATCCGGGTTGGTTAACACGCGCAAATACGCCAGCAAATCTTTGATTTCCGGGCGCGAGAAAAACGATGTGCCGCCAGAAATTTTGTAAGGAATACGGTTTTGCATCAGCAGCTTTTCGAATACCCGCGACTGATGGTTCCCACGGTATAAAATTGAGTAGTCTTTATATCCGGTTTTATTAATAAAATGGTGTGCAATAAGCTCCCCCACCACCCGCTCTGCTTCATGATCTTCGTTATTGGCGGTAATAACTTTCAGCTCCGGGCCGTAACCCAGCTCTGAAAACAGACGTTTTTCAAAAACGTGGGGGTTATTGGCGATGAGAATATTTGCAGCCTTCAGGATTCGCCCGGAAGAGCGGTAATTTTGCTCCAGCTTAATAACCTGAAGTGCCGGAAAGTCTTCGCTGAGCAGAACCAGGTTTTGTGGGCGGGCACCACGCCAGGAGTAAATTGACTGGTCATCATCGCCCACAACCGTAAAACGAGCACGGTTGCCTACCAGTAATTTAACCAGTTCATACTGGCTGGTGTTGGTATCCTGATATTCGTCCACCAGCAAATAACGAATACGGTTTTGCCAACGTTCCCGCACTTCTTCATTACGTTTAAGTAACAGTGTTGGCAGTAAAATCAGGTCATCAAAATCAAGTACATTACAGGCTTTCAGATGGGTGTCGTACAGGCTGTAACAGTGCGCAAAAATGCGGTCACGTTCGCCCCGGGCCTGAGCCTGAGCATCCGCCGGGCTCATCAGGGCATTTTTCCAGTTGGAGATAGTGGAAATCAGTTGCTGCAGAACCGTTTTATCTTCTTCAATCAGGCCCTGGGTAAGCTCTTTTAACAGCCCGGTCTGGTCGGTATCATCAAACAGCGAGAAATTCGCTTTCATGCCCAACGCAGCATACTCACGCTTAATAATTTCAAGGCCAAGCGTATGGAACGTTGAAATCATTAATCCCCGTGCTTCCTTACGCCCCAACGTTTGTGCCACACGCTCTTTCATTTCACGGGAAGCTTTATTGGTGAAGGTGACCGCCGCAATGTGCCGGGCCTGGTAACCACAACCGCGGATCAGGTGAGCAATTTTATTCGTGATAACACGAGTCTTGCCAGAGCCTGCGCCCGCCAACACCAGGCAGGGACCTGTTACAAATTCGACGGCTTGTTGTTGGCTGGGATTTAAACGCATGGCTGAAGCTCACCTGGCTGATGGGGAAAAGGATTGTAGCAGAAAGCAACGGCAGGATTTACCGCGAACTGGAAGGATAATGGTAAAGTAGCCCTAAGTATCTTACTCACCGGGGAAATAAATATGGCCCGCACGGCGGCAGCATTACACATTCTGGTCAGGACTGAGGCAAAAGCCCGGGAAGTCCTGGAAAAACTGGAGAAAGGGGCAAAATTCGACCAACTGGCTAAACGCTTTTCAACCTGCCCTTCTGGCCGCAACGGCGGGAATCTGGGTGAATTTGCCAAAGGAGCCATGGTTGGGCCGTTTGATAAAGCAGTCTTCAGTTGCCCACTGCTCAAGCCTTATGGCCCGGTAAAAACCCGCTTTGGCTACCATATTATTAAGGTGTTATACCGCCGGTAATATAACAACGCCCCGGCGGGTGCCGGGGCGTGACAGGCTACTCAGGCGCAACTGAATTAGCCAGCAACAGCGATACGTTTCATATCCGTCATGTAGCTACGCAGTTTCTTACCAACCACTTCGATTGGGTGGTTGCGGACCGCTTCGTTAACATCACGCAGTTGCGCGTTGTCAACGCTACCGGCAGCAATCGCTTTACCCAGGTCACCCGGTTGCAGAGTAGTCATAAACTCTTTCAGCAACGGAACCGCGGCATTGGCAAACAGGTAGTTACCGTACTCAGCAGTATCGGAAATTACCACGTTCATTTCATACAGGCGTTTACGTGCAATGGTGTTGGCAATCAGCGGCAGTTCATGCAGTGATTCGTAGTAAGCAGACTCTTCAATGATGCCTGAAGACACCATAGTTTCGAATGCCAGCTCAACCCCGGCTTTCACCATCGCAATCATCAGCACGCCATTGTCGAAGTACTCTTGTTCAGCGATTTTGCCTTCAAACTGCGGCGCAGTTTCAAATGCAGTTTGGCCGGTTTCTTCACGCCAGGTCAGCAGATTTTTATCGTCGTTAGCCCAGTCAGCCATCATCACGCGAGAGAACTCGCCAGAAATGATGTCATCCATATGTTTCTGGAACAGTGGAGCCATGATGGTTTTCATCTGCTCAGACAGTGCGAATGCACGCAGTTTCGCAGGGTTAGACAGGCGGTCCATCATCAGAGTGATACCACCCTGTTTCAGCGCTTCTGTCACTGTTTCCCAACCGAACTGAATCAGTTTTTCTGCGTATGCCGGGTCGGTGCCTTCGGCAACCAGTTTGTCAAAGCACAACAGCGAACCTGCCTGCAGCATACCGCACAGAATTGTCTGCTCGCCCATCAGGTCAGATTTCACTTCAGCAACGAAAGAAGACTCAAGAACACCAGCGCGATGGCCGCCAGTGCCTGCTGCCCAGGCTTTCGCGATTGCCATACCTTCACCTTTCGGGTCGTTTTCCGGGTGAACGGCAATCAGGGTTGGGACACCAAAACCACGTTTGTATTCTTCACGCACTTCAGTGCCCGGGCATTTCGGCGCAACCATCACTACGGTGATGTCCTGACGAATTTTCTCACCGACTTCCACCACGTTGAAGCCGTGAGAATAGCCGAGTGCAGCACCTTGTTTCATCAGCGGCTGTACAGACTGAACAACTGAGGAGTGCTGTTTGTCCGGAGTCAGGTTAACCACCAGATCCGCCTGAGGGATCAAATCTTCGTAGGTCCCAACTTTAAAACCGTTTTCAGTCGCTTTACGCCATGAAGCACGTTTTTCAGCGATGGCAGCTGCACGCAGCGCATAAGACACATCCAGGCCGGAGTCACGCATGTTCAGACCCTGGTTCAGACCCTGAGCGCCACAGCCGACGATCACGATTTTTTTGCCTTTCAGAAAGCTGGCTTCATCAGCAAATTCATCGCGGCCCATAAAGCGGCATTTACCCAGTTGTGCCAGTTGCTGGCGCAGGTTCAGTGTATTGAAATAATTAGCCATCGTGTTGCTCCATCGGTGTGGTGTTGTGCGTTTTATTCTGATCGCGTGTGCTATAAGCATTGCGAATGATGCACTCACTATATGTCAGGAAATGCGTTGCTTAAATTGATATATTAACAACGTCACGTTGCGTTATATGCAACATCAACTTTCCGGGAGATAAGCGTATGGATTTACGCGATCTGAAAACGTTTTTACACCTCGCAGAAAGCCGCCATTTTGGCCGTAGCGCCCGGGCGATGCATGTCAGCCCCTCGACATTGTCACGCCAGATCCAACGCCTGGAAGAGGATTTAGGCCAGCCGCTGTTTATCCGTGACAACCGCACCGTGCAATTAACCGAAGCCGGTGAGGAGCTGCGCCAGTTTGCTCAGCAAACATTGTTGCAATACCAGCAGTTGCGCCATGCCATTGACCAGAAAGGGCCATCGTTATCGGGTGAGTTGCACTTATTCTGCTCTGTCACGGCCGCATACAGCCATTTGCCTCCCATACTTGACCGTTTCCGGGCTGAGCACCCTTCCGTTGAAATTAAACTCTCGACCGGCGACGCCGCAGATGCAGTAGAAAAAGTTGTGTCTGGCGAGGCAGATCTGGCTATTGCCGGTAAGCCGGAGCACCTCCCGGCAGCGGTGGCATTTTCTATTCTGGAACATCTTCCTGTTGCACTGATAGCACCAGCTTTGCCTTGCCCGGTACGTAATCAGGTGAGTGCCGAAGAACCTGACTGGAACACAATACCGTTCATTCTGCCCGACCAGGGACCGGTACGCCGCCGTATTGAGTTATGGTTTCGCCGCCAGAAGGTGAGTAACCCGGCTATTTATGCCACAGTTGGCGGCCATGAAGCGATGGTCTCCATGGTTGCTCTGGGTTGTGGTGTTGCTCTTATCCCGGAAGTGGTACTGGATAACAGCCCCGAACCGGTTCGCAACAGGGTGATGATTCTGGACCGGAGCGATGAAAAAACGCCGTTCGAACTGGGTGTGTGTGTACAAAAAAAGCGGCTGCATGAGCCGCTTGTTGAAGCATTCTGGAAAATACTGCCAGGCAACTAACCCGCCAGGAAAAACCGAAAAGCCGGGTTATTGGTTTCGTTATGGCAATCATAGCCCAGCTCATGTAACCGGCTTTCAAAATCGGGTTCATGGCTGCCCAGTTCAAATGCCGCCAGCACACGACCAAAATCCGTTCCGTGGCTGCGGTAGTGGAACAGGGAAATATTCCAGTGGGTGCCTAATGTATGCAGGAATTTCAGCAACGCACCAGGTGATTCCGGGAATTCAAAGCTGTACAGGCGCTCCTGCAAAGGCTGAGAGGGGCGGCCACCAACCATATAGCGAACATGGAGTTTTGCCATTTCGTCATCTGACAAATCCACTACGCCATAACCGCCCTGCGTCAGGAGGTTAATTATCTCCTGGCGCTCTTCCAGACCCCGGCTGAGCCTGACACCAACAAAAATACAGGCTTCTTTGGCATCTGCGTAACGGTAGTTAAATTCAGTTACCGCACGCCCTCCGAGCAACTGGCAAAACTTAAGGAAGCTGCCTTTTTCTTCCGGAATAGTGACAGCCAGCAATGCTTCACGCTGCTCACCCAGCTCACAACGTTCAGACACATAACGCAGACCATGGAAGTTTACGTTAGCTCCCGAAAGGATATGTGCCAGGCGCTCACCCCGGATACCATGCTGTTGCACGTACTTCTTCATCCCTGCCAGCGCCAGCGCACCAGAGGGTTCTGCCACGGCACGCACGTCTTCGAACAAATCTTTCATCGCGGCGCAAATGGCATCGCTGTCGACAGTGACAATATCATCGATATAAGCCTGACACAGGCGGAAGGTTTCATCGCCAATCCGCTTAACTGCCACACCTTCAGCAAACAGACCTACACGGGGTAAATCCACCGGATGCCCGGCATCCAGTGCCGCTTTCAGGCAGGCTGAATCTTCAGACTCAACAGCAATCACTTTAATTTGCGGCATCAGCTGTTTAATCAACACGGCGACGCCAGCAGCCAGACCGCCCCCACCAACCGGAACAAATATCCGGTCGATATGGGCATCCTGCTGCAGGAGTTCCATTGCCAGTGTGCCTTGCCCGGCAATGACAGCCGGGTGATCAAACGGAGGCACATAGGTGAAACCTTGCTGTTCAGAAAGCGCAATGGCCTTGGCTTTCGCCTCATCAAAGTTAGCACCGAACAACAGCACCTCACCGCCGAAACCACGCACTGCATCCACTTTGATGTCAGCAGTCGTCACTGGCATCACAATCAATGATTTGATCCCAAGACGCGTGGAGGATAACGCAACCCCTTGCGCATGATTACCCGCAGAGGCGGTAATCACACCATGGGATTTCTGCTCTTCCGTCAGGCTGGCGATCATGGCGTAAGCGCCACGCAGCTTAAAGCTGTGCACGGGTTGCCGGTCTTCACGTTTAACCAGAACCACGTTTTCCAGCCGGGCGGAGATTTTATCCATTTTCTGTAATGGCGTGACCTGAGCCACTTCATACACAGGTGCGCGCAGTACTGCGCGCAGATATTCTGCTCCCCCAGGAGTTGCTGACAGGGGCTGCGATTCAGACATGATCAGCCCCCCAGTTTGCTTTTATCACGAACAGCGCCTTTGTCGGCACTGGTGGCCAGGCTGGCATATGCACGTAACGCGAAGGAGACCTGGCGGTCACGGGCACGCGGTGTCCACGCCTGTGCGCCACGCGCTTCCTGTGCCTCACGGCGGGTAGCCAGCACCTGGTCAGTGACATCCAGTTGGATGCTGCGCTGAGGGATATCAATAGCAATCATATCGCCATCTTCAATCAACCCAATGTTCCCGCCATTCGCCGCTTCCGGAGAAACGTGCCCAATTGACAGACCAGAGGTGCCGCCAGAAAAACGCCCATCGGTGATCAGCGCGCAAGCCTTACCCAGCCCCATCGATTTCAGGAAACTGGTGGGATACAACATTTCCTGCATCCCCGGACCACCTTTAGGCCCTTCATAACGAATAACCACAACGTCACCCGCCACAACTTTACCGCCAAGAATAGCTTCTACGGCATCGTCCTGGCTTTCGTACACTTTAGCCGGGCCACGGAATACCAGACTGCCTTCATCCACACCCGCCGTTTTCACAATGCAGCCATTCTCAGCAAAGTTGCCATACAGCACAGCTAACCCGCCATCCTGGCTGTAGGCATGTTCACGAGAACGAATGCAACCATTTTCACGGTCGGTATCCAGGCTGTCCCAGCGGCAGGACTGTGAAAATGCCTGAGTGGTACGAATACCTGCAGGGCCTGCGGTATACATTGATTTTACGGCATCATCTTGTGTCGCCATCACATCATAAGCAGCCAGAGCGTCGCGCAGTGTGCCACCAAGAATGTTATTCACATCAGTGTGCAGCAGGCCAGCTCTGTCCAGCTCACCCAAAAT
Organism: Mangrovibacter plantisponsor; assembly: GCF_003182475.1. Lineage (GTDB taxonomy): Bacteria > Pseudomonadota > Gammaproteobacteria > Enterobacterales > Enterobacteriaceae > Mangrovibacter > Mangrovibacter plantisponsor. The sequence continues at coordinate 7,755 of NZ_QGTS01000019.1, read as the reverse complement.
ACCCATTACACCACCTGCGCGGTGTACATCTTCCATATGATATTTCTGCGTACTGGGGGCCACTTTGCACAGTTGAGGTACTTTGCGGGATAACCGGTCGATATCTTCCATGGTGAAATCAACTTCCGCTTCCTGCGCCGCCGCCAGTAAGTGCAATACGGTGTTAGTAGAACCACCCATCGCAATATCCAGCGTCATCGCATTCTCAAAAGCCGCTTTGCTGGCAATGTTACGCGGCAGCGCGCTTTCGTCATCCTGTTCGTAGTAACGCTTCGTCAGCGCGACAATACGTTTACCGGCGTTAACAAACAGCTCTTTACGATCAGAGTGGGTAGCCAGCAATGAACCATTACCTGGCTGAGATAACCCCAGTGCTTCGGTCAGGCAGTTCATTGAGTTGGCAGTAAACATGCCGGAACAGGAACCACAGGTCGGGCAGGCAGAACGTTCAACCTGCTCGCTTTGTTCATCGCTCACATTCGGGTTACCGCCCTGAATCATGGCATCAATCAAGTCCAGCTTGATGATTTGATCAGACAGCTTGGTTTTCCCGGCTTCCATCGGCCCACCGGAAACGAAAATAACGGGGATGTTCAGGCGCAAGGATGCCATTAACATCCCCGGGGTGATTTTGTCGCAGTTAGAGATACACACCATGGCATCGGCACAGTGTGCATTCACCATGTATTCGACAGAATCCGCGATAAGTTCGCGCGATGGCAGAGAATAAAGCATGCCCCCGTGCCCCATGGCGATACCGTCATCCACGGCAATGGTGTTGAATTCTTTAGCCACACCACCAGCCGCTTCGATTTGCTCAGCAACCAGTTTACCCAGGTCGCGCAAATGAACGTGGCCAGGAACAAATTGAGTAAAGGAGTTCACCACCGCAATAATCGGTTTGCCGAAATCTGAGTCGGTCATCCCGGTTGCGCGCCACAGTGCGCGGGCTCCAGCCATATTACGGCCATGAGTTGTGGTGGCAGAACGATACTTAGGCATGCTTTATTCACTCCAGTCTGTACATTTTCCCGGCCGGGGAACGGCTGGCCGGGACATTTTTTGTTGTGTTGTGCAATTACGGGTTAACGGGATCCAGCCAGCCCCATTTGTCTTCGGTTTCACCCGTAAACAGGCCAAAGAATGCCTGTTGAATACGTTTGGTGACCGGGCCACAACGGCCTGCGCCAATCTGGATACCATCAACACTACGTACCGGGGTAATTTCAGCTGCAGTACCCGACATAAACACTTCGTCAGCAAGGTACAGTGATTCGCGGGAAAGTACCTGCTCACGCACTTCAATACCCAGCTCTTTTGCCAGTTTAATAATGGCATCACGCGTAATACCTGGCAGTGCGGAAGAAGTGAATGGCGGAGTGAACAGAATGCCTTCTTTCACTTCAAACAAGTTTTCACCCGCACCTTCAGACAGGTAACCATTTACATCCAGTGCAATCCCTTCCTGGTAACCGTGGCGGCGTGCTTCGCTGCCGACCAACAGAGAGGAAAGGTAGTTACCACCAGCTTTTGCCGCAGTTGGGATGGTATTTGCAGCAGCACGGTTCCACGAAGAAACCATTGCATCAATACCCTGATCCAGTGCTTCCGGCCCCAGGTAAGCCCCCCACGGAAACGCAGCAATGATAACGTCGGTAGAATAACCATCTGGTGGATTCACGCCCATGCCAACATCGCCAACAAAAATCAGCGGACGAATATACGCGCTGGTCAGGTTGTTTTTACGCAGTACCTGGCGGCAGGCTTCCATCAGTTCATCAATGCTCTGAGAAACCGGGAAGCGATAGATTTTTGCTGAATCATGCAAACGCTGCATGTGTTCACGATGACGGAACACTACCGGCCCTTTGTGAGAATCATAGCAACGGATACCTTCAAACACAGAAGTACCGTAGTGGAGTGCGTGAGACATCACGTGCACTTTCGCTTCACCCCACGGAACCATCTCGCCATTGAACCAAATGTAGTCAGCTTTTTTCGTCGTCATTGTTCTTCCTTTTACGCTCATGCGCGTATTTGTTGTGATGTTGGCTGCTGGTAAGCGACATAAGCGACATCAACCAGCTTGCTTAATTGACTAAACAGTAATTCGACAGGCCGTAGGCTGGCAACGGTCAATTCGATATTAATTTCATCCGGGTTGGCAGATGATGCCATATTCATCGCACACACCTGAAAACCACGGTGACGCACAACGCGCAGAACACGCTCCAGCGTTTCCGGGCGAAAACGGGCCTGTACAGCTAACTGATGTTGCATCATGACAATTTCTCCAGCATTTGTGAGTTGCTGGCACCAGGTGGTACCAGAGGCCAGACGTTTTCGTATTCATCGATGGAAACGTGAAGCAGGTAAGGACCGTCGCTGTTCAGTAGCGCGTCTAAGGCCGCTTCGACCTGGTCTTTTCGGGTAATTATCTGGCCGGGGATGCCGAAAGCGCTGGCCAGGATGAGGAAATCGGGGTTATCGGTGAGAGTGGTTTCGCTATAGCGTTCAGAGAAGAATAATTGCTGCCATTGTCGAACCATTCCTAATCGCTGGTTATCCAGTAACACGATTTTTACAGGTAACTGTTTTCGTTTTATTGTTCCCAGTTCCTGAACATTCATCATGAATGAACCATCACCAGAGATACAGATAACTGTGTCGTCAGGCCGCGCAACTTGCGCACCTACCGCAGCAGGTAACCCAAAGCCCATGGTACCCAGTCCACTTGATGTGATGAAGTTTTCGGGCCGGGTGAATGCCATGTGTTGCGCCGCCCACATCTGGTGCTGGCCCACGTCCGTAGTCACTACACTCTCTGCTGGTTTACGTTCAGATAATTGTTTGAGCAACAACGGTGCATAGATAGCCTCGCCAGGGTGGTCATATCGCCATGGGTGCGCTTCTCGCAATACATTCACCTGGTGCTGCCAGTCGTGAATTTCCAGTGGCTGTTGCAAAGCAGGTAATACCTGGTTCAGGTCACCGCACAAAGAAACATGAGCCTGACGTAATTTGTTCATCTCTGCCGGATCAATATCTAAATGAATTACGCTGGCATGGGGAGCGAAGGTATTTAATTTCCCGGTGACGCGATCATCAAAACGGGCACCAACCGCAATCAACAAATCACACTCCTGCACCGCAAGATTTGCCGCTTTTGTTCCGTGCATGCCCAGCATACCGAGATAAAGTGGATCAGCCGGGTCCACTGCACCCAAACCTTTTAACGTGACAACCGCAGGAATGCCTGTGTGAGCCATAAACGCCCGTAAGGTTGGCACCGCCTGCGCCATGCCAACGCCACCACCGACATACAGCATCGGTTTGTGAGCAGACAGCATCATATCCCGCGCCTGGGCGATATCTGCCTCACTGTATTCGGCCGCAGGTTCCTCAACGCTTGCCAGCCAGGGTTCTGGTTCACCTTCAGCTAACTGAATGTCTTTGGGGATATCGACAAGTACAGGGCCTGGGCGGCCGCTATTGGCCAACTCAAAAGCTTCAGCAATAACACGAGGTAACTCATCCAGGGATTCAACCAGGAAGCTATGTTTGGTGCAGGCCAGTGATAAACCCAGAACATCCACTTCCTGAAACGCATCGGTACCAATTAACGGTGCCGCCACCTGGCCGGTGATTGCGACGACGGGCACGGAGTCCAGTAACGCATCAGCCAGGCCGGTTATCAGGTTAGTGGCGCCAGGCCCGGAAGTGGCGATACAGACTCCGGTTTTCCCCGTCGCACGGGCATATCCAATCGCAGCCATTGCAGCACCTTGCTCGTGCCGGCACAAAAGGTGGTCCACGCCGCCGTCATACAGTGCATCGTATACCGGCATGATTGCCCCGCCAGGGTAACCGAAAACGGTGTTAACCCCCTGTGCCTGCAAAGCATGTACCACCCAATGTGCGCCATTCATAGTTAGTTCCCCGTCTCACTATTACAGAAACAGGATTTTATGCTGTTGTGCATTCTCTGTTCCTCATTGTCATTGCGTCAGTTAATAAAAAACCCCCGGACCTTTCGGTGCGGGGGTTTTTCGAGATTCAGGCTTGATTTTTAAGCCATTCTTCGCCGATGTGCAGCCCCGCACGGTGGCATAATAATCACCACCACGCTAATCACGACAAGGCTAATCACTCGTAGAAGGGCTGTCATTTTATGTTCGATCTTGTGTCTCGTTCGAAGTAATGCCTAAAGAGTTACCATAGATATCTCACCTGTGACAAGATTTTTTTATGTTTTATTTTTGACGCTGATGGCAAATTTTCAACAAACATCTTGTTTTCAATGCAAAAAATAATGATTGAAATAATTTCACCCAAAATGACTGTGGCAGCACGTGGTAATAAAAAGTGATTCCTGCGCACCAGGCTGAAAATTTTTGCAACGATGGCATCTTCCCCTGAATAGTCTTCATGGTTCGCCGCAGTAATGGTTAATCGCTATCGTGTGCCCGCTTGTGGGCAGGCACAATGCCCGGCAAGGAGGAACCATGTCACTATCCATCGTCTTCACTCGTGCAGCTCTGGGTATCACCGCGCCATTGATAACAGTGGAAGTACATATCAGCGCAGGGTTACCAGGGTTAACTATCGTCGGGCTACCAGAAACCACGGTTAAAGAAGCCCGGGACCGGGTTCGTTCAGCATTAATCAATAGCGGCTATACGTTTCCTGCCCGCAAGGTAACAATTAATTTGGCACCTGCAGATTTACCCAAAGAAGGTGGGCGATATGACCTGCCAATTGCTGTTGCTTTGCTGGCCGCGTCAGGCCAACTTTCAGCCAGCCGCCTGTCTGAATTCGAGTTTGTTGGCGAACTGGCTCTCACCGGGAATCTGAGAGGTGTACCCGGTGCAATTTCCTGTGCACGGGAAGCTCAGCGATGTGGCAGGCAACTCATTGTTGCTCGCGATAATGCAGACGAAGTCGGCCTGATTGATCCTGAAAGTAGCCTGATCGCTGATCATTTGCAGCAGGTTTGCGCATTTCTGGAAAAACAACACACTCTGGACTCTCCCCCCGTTCTCGCGGAGACTCCTCCGGAACTGACAAACGACCTGGCCGATATTATTGGCCAGCAGCAAGGCAAAAGAGCACTTGAGATAACGGCAGCTGGCGGCCACAACTTGTTATTACTTGGCCCACCAGGCACAGGCAAAACTATGCTGGCATCACGGCTCAATGGCTTGTTACCGCCATTAAGCGATTCAGAGGCACTTGAAAGTGCGGCGATTACCAGCCTGGTTTCCCCTCTCATGCTACAAAGGAAATGGCGTCAAAGGCCATTCAGGGCGCCTCATCACAGCGCATCTCTCACATCTATGGTGGGGGGAGGCAGTATCCCTCTACCTGGCGAGGTTTCCCTTGCACACAATGGCGTCTTGTTTCTGGATGAGTTGCCCGAATTTGAAAGGCGGGTGCTGGATGCACTACGGGAACCTGTTGAATCAGGGGAAATTCATTTATCGAGAACCCGGGCAAAATTAACTTACCCGGCACGTTTTCAACTTATTGCCGCCATGAACCCCAGCCCGACAGGTCACTATGAAGGCAGGCATAACCGCAGCACGCCAGATCAGGTACTTAAATACCTTAGCCGGTTATCCGGCCCATTTCTCGACCGCTTTGATTTAACGCTGGAGATCCCACTGCTTCCGCCAGGTTCATTGAGTAAACCAGAGAGAGGTTCGGAAACCACTGAGCAGGTGCGAGACAGGGTCTTACAGGCGAGGCAACACCAGCAATCACGTCAGCAAAAAATTAATGCGCATTTATCAAACCAGGAGATCCGCCAGTATTGCCCGTTACAACCGCAGGATGCGGTCTGGCTTGAGGAAACACTGCATAAACTTGGGCTATCCATCAGGGCATGGCAACGCCTCACTAAGGTAGCAAGAACAATTGCTGATCTGGAGCAGGCTGCTGATATTAGCCGACCTCATCTGTTGGAAGCCCTCAGTTATCGCGCAATGGACAGGCTACTATTACGCCTGCAAAGGCAGGTGGGCTAAACAATACAAACAACCAGGCGGAACAACAGGCGCGAATACGCAGACCAAGGCACTGCCTTGCAAAGGCGACAGACCTACACCTGGTGCAAAAAAAGGAGCCGAAGCTCCTTTTTATTAATCATCACTGTCTGAATAATCTTCCATGTTATCCATCTGCGGTTTACCGCCAGACAAAGTATGGAAGCGCTTTGGACGCTTAATGCGTGTGACATATTTAGCCCATACACGCTCTGCTTCAGTAGCAGGTGCTCGTTCGCCGCGGCACACAGCAACAAACTGTTTCTCTTCTTCCGTAACGGGCTCACGCTTGCCGATATCCAGCTCATTAAACGCATAACCAAAACGTTCCAGTATCTGCGCTTCCTTGATGGTGAAATCACCATGGCGTGAAAAACCACGTGGGTAGTATTTGTTGTCGAAAAACCGATTAGTCGTCGTAAAGCTTTCCGCCATCCTGCACGCTCCTAATTCTTTTGTCAGGCTATTTATGGCGCGGAGTATTAGTTACGCTTGACAGAGTGTAAAACAAAACATTTAAATCATAACGACAAAAATTTTTTTACGAGGTGAGTGTGGATACAGAATTGCTGAAAACATTTCTGGAAGTGAGCAAAACAAGACATTTTGGCAGAGCAGCTGAAGCACTCTATTTAACTCAATCAGCTGTGAGTTTTCGCATCAGGCAACTTGAAAATCAGTTGGGGGTAAACCTGTTTACCCGCCACCGTAATAATATTCGCCTGACCAGTGCTGGTGAGCGTTTATTACCCTATGCTGAAAATCTGATGAGTACCTGGCTCGCGGCAAAAAAAGATGTTGCTCATACTTCCAATCACAATGAAATATCAATTGGTGCAAGCGCAGCGCTCTGGGAGTGTATGCTTGGCCCCTGGCTTGCCAACATTTATGCTTTACATCCTGGAATACAACTGGAAGCAAGAATTGCTCAGCGCCAGTCTCTGGTGAAACAAGTACACGAGCGGCAACTCGATCTGCTGGTGACGACAGAGCCACCTAAAATGGATGAGTTTGTCAGCCAGCAGTTGCTGACTTTTGAACTGAACCTCTTCTGTGCCACGCCGTCGAAACACCACAGTGAACTGAACTATTTACGGCTGGAGTGGGGGCCCGATTTCCAGCATCACGATGCAGAAAAAACTTCTGTAGAAGGCACTCCAGTGCTAACCACCACTTCAGCTAACATCACCCGTTCGCTGTTGAAAACACTGGACGGCTATACCTGGCTACCTGTCCGGTGGGCTCAAACCATGCCTGACCTGAGTGTGATAGCTCACAGCAAGCCAATCCAACGGCCGTTATATGCCATCTGGTTACAAAATAGTGATAAACAGCAGCAAATACATGATTTATTGAAAAATCCCTTTCCTGGTCATGAATGATCGGGTGATGAGAGATGTGAGTCATTTACTTACGAAAATTGCTCAGATGACGGCCATCGTATGTCTGAGCACACCAAACAAGTAAGTAAATAAGAAGAGATGGCAAATTTTGGGCAAAAAAAATCCTTAGCCTAAGCTAAGGATGATTTCTGGCAGGGGCGGAGGGACTCGAACCCCCAACACCCGGTTTTGGAGACCGGTGCTCTACCAATTGAACTACGCCCCTAAATAGGGTGGCGGAACGGACGGGACTCGAACCCGCGACCCCCTGCGTGACAGGCAGGTATTCTAACCAACTGAACTACCGCTCCACCGAATTTTTCTGCAAC
>NZ_QGTS01000018.1 GCF_003182475.1 Mangrovibacter plantisponsor | reverse complement strand
TTCGGGCGTTTACGCCGCCAGAGTGCCATCTGTAACGCATCACAGGCCAGTTTTGCCGTCATTCGTGAGGACATCGACCAGCCAATAACGGCACGAGACCACAGGTCAATCACCACCGCCAGATACTGATCCTACCCACGTAATGTGGACACAGCCCTATCGGGGTACAGATTGACCCGACGTTGTACCAGCAGTTTGGTATCACGGCGGTTACTGCCCTGGCCACCGTGGTGCGGGGGAGTCTGCCGCTGAAAGATGCACTGGAAAAGGTGGCTGCCGGTGGCGACTGTGCGCAGACAGCGAAAGCCATTTGGCCACTTCTGCTTTACGTTGACAGGCGCACATAAAAAAACCGGCAGGGTGGCCCGCTGCCGGTGTGAACAAAAAACAGGTTATTACCGGGTTCCCCGGCGCAAAGTCAGAAAACAGCCACAAGCTGTGCCATCTCGCGGCTATAGCGCTGGCTCCCCTGAACCAGCATTTGGGTATAGGGCGAATCAGCTTTGCCGGAAACCAGTTGCTCAATGGGCAAGGTTTCCAGTATCCGACCGTGTTGCATGACCGCCACCCGGTGGCACAGGTGAGCAATCACGCCCAGATCATGGGTTACCAGCAAATAAGTGAGCCCCGCCTCCTGGTGCAACTGCGCCAACAGGTTAAGGATTTCCGCCTGTACGGAAACATCCAGTGCCGATGTTGGTTCATCCAGCAGCAAAACTTGTGGCTCAAGGATCAACGCCCGGGCAATGGCCACACGCTGGCGCTGCCCGCCCGAAAGCTGGTGTGGGTAGCGGTCGCGAAAGGTACGGCTAAGGCCTACTTTATCCAGTAACTGGCTGATACGCCTTTCCCGCTCACCAATACGGTGAATCGCCAGCGGCTCTTCGAGAATATCGCCAATAGTATGGCGCGGGTGCAAGGAACCATATGGGTCCTGAAACACCATCTGAACCTGGCGGCAACGGGCGGGAGAGAGGTTGTGAGTCAGCGGGGTGCCATTCAGTTGCAACTCGCCTTGCCAGTGGGTAAATAACCCGGCGAGGCACTTAAGTACCGTCGTTTTTCCTGAACCAGATTCCCCCACCAGCCCGTAAATTTCGCCTTTACCAACGGTGAAGTTCACATCAAACAGCACCTGGTTTTGTTTGTTACCCTCACCGAAGTGAAGGTTCAGGTGGCGGACATCAATCATTGTTTGCGCATTCATGCTTTCCTCGGCCCTGGTTTTTATGGTGATAGCTTCCGTTTTCATGGGTCACACTCCTTACTCATTCAGCCAGGATGCCTGCCGTTGCAGCACCGGTAACACTGCCCGTGGGTGGTGCAAATCTGGCAATGCATCAATCAGCCCTCGGGTATAAGGGTGCTGTGCATTGTCCAGATCCCGGGCGGCGAGAGATTCCACAACCCGCCCGGCGTACATCACCAACACCCGGTCGCAAAAACTGCGTACCAGGTTGATGTCATGGCTGATAAATATCAGCCCCAACCCGCGCGAGGCGACCAGGTCATCCAGCAGGGCGAGAATTTGCAAGCGGACGGAAACATCCAGCGCGGAGGTGGGCTCATCGGCAATCAATAGTTCCGGCTCGGTGATAAGCATCATCGCTATCATCACGCGTTGCCCCTGCCCGCCGGATATTTCATGGGGGTAGAGCCGCCAGACACGTTCAGGGTCACGAATGCGCACAATATCCAGCATCGCCAGCGCTTTCTCCCGGGCCAGTTTCTTGTGCCCAGGGTGGTGAGCCAGCCAGGCTTCGGCAATTTGTTCTCCCACGCACACTACCGGGTTAAGAGAATACTTTGGGTCCTGCATTATCATGGAGATACGCCGCCCACGAATGGCGCGCATCTGCGCTTCGGTGGCGGTGCGCAGATCTATATCGCCAAACTGCATACGCGCGGCACTGATACGGGCTTTTGCCGAGTGCAAATGCAGTAATGCCCTGCCCACGGTTGATTTACCGGAGCCAGATTCACCGACAATCGCCAGTTTTTCGCGCCCGAGGCTGAATGACACACCGCGAACAGCCGATGTCACCTGGCGGCCATTAATAAAATCGACCTGTAAATCCTGCACCTCCAGCAAAGGTGCGCTGTTATTCGCTGCGGGGATCGAGAATGTCACGTAAGCCATCTCCTAAGAAATTGAACGCCAGGCTGTTAATCAGAATCGCCAGCCCCGGAACCGTTACTACCCACCAGCACTCCATCATGTAAGTGCGCCCACTGGAAATCATCGCCCCCCACTCAGGCTCTGGAGGCTGAGCCCCCAGGCCAAGAAACCCGAGGCCTGCCGCTGTCAGAATAATGCCTGCCATATTCATGGTGATGCGGATAATGACCGAGGGCAGGCACAGCGGCACAATATGGCGGCACAAAATACGTACCGGCGACGCGCCCTGCAGGCGAACCACTGAAATGAAATCAGCCTGGCGTAATGACAGTGTTTCGGCGCGAGCCAGGCGGGCAATCGGTGGCCATGCTGTCAACGTAATGGCGATAACCACGTGCTCAAGCCCAGGGCCAAGAGCCGCGACAAAAGCCAGCGCCAGTACCAGGCTTGGGAAGGAAATAAAGATATCGGTGATGCGCATCAGTACGGCATCAACTTTGCCGCCAAAGTACCCGGCGGTAACCCCCAGCAGCAATCCCAGCGGGCCGACCGTGACCGACACCAACAGCACAATCCATAACGTGATACGTGAGCCCCACACCAGGCGGCTGAAAATATCACGCCCGAATTCATCCGTGCCAAACCAGTGGGCCGCACTGGGGGCGTTAAGGGCATGATCCAGGTCCTGAATTAACGGGTGATACGGCGCAATCCAGGGGGCAAAAACCGCCACCACAACCAGCAGCGTGATAATCCCGCCACCCACGGCAGTTAAAGGGTTACGCGCCATTTTGCCAACAAAAGCCGCCATGCGTTGCACTAACCGGCGAACACGCAGGCGGTGTTGTTGACCGGCGAGTATCTGCGGTGAATCCAGCGATACCGTCATGATTTTGTCCTCGGATCAAAACATTGATACAGCATGTCGGACAGCAGGTTGAGCATCACAAAGATAACGCCCACCAACAACACACATCCCATTACCGCATTCATGTCGCCCAGCAATAAACTGCCGGTCAGATATGAGCCAAATCCAGGCCACGAGAAGACAGTTTCAATCAACACCGCGCCTTCCAGTAACCCGCCATAAGCCAGTGCCACCACCGTCAGCAACTGCACCAGGATATTACGAAACGCATGGTGCCAGAGCACATGGCGCACACTCAGCCCCTTCACCCGGGCGGTAATAATGAACTCCTGTGAAAGCTGAGCGAGCATAAAACTGCGCGTCATGCGGCTGATATAGGCCAGAGAATGGAACCCCAGTAGCGAAGCAGGTAACACCAGGTGTTTCAGTGCGTTCATAAAGACCTGGCCGTTGCCTGCCAGTAACGCATCCACCGTCATCAATCCGGTATGGCGCGGTACAACACCATCAAGGCCAAAATCCAGCCGGCCTGCACCGCCTACCCAGCCAAGCCAGGCGTAAAACACCAGTAACCCCATCATGCCCACCCAGAAGATGGGCGTTGAGTACCCGGCCAGGCTGATAATACGCACAATATAATCCGCCAGGCTGTTGCGCCGGGAAGCGGCCAGAACACCCAGAGGAATACCCAGCCCGGCCCCGACAATAATCGCCACTGTCGCCAGCTCCAGAGTGGCCGGGAATACCCGCAGAATATCGTCAAGCACGGGTTTACCTGTCAGTAGCGCATTACCCAGGTCACCGTGAGCCAGGCCATTGAGGTAAATGAAAAATTGCGTCCAGAGCGGTTTATCCAGCCCCAGTTGGTGGTATACCTGTTGGTAGGTGCTGTGGTCAGCATCCGGGCCAACTATTGCCAGCACCGGGTCTATTGGCATCACGCGGCCAATAAAAAAGGTTAACAACAGTAGCCCAAACAAGGTTATCGCCACCTGAACAGCACGTCGGGTTACCTGGCGCACCGGCCCGGTTGTCAGCGCAAGCGTCATACTCATAACCCGCCCTCCTGTGGTACTGATTCAGTTTTGTAGACATCACGCAAGAAGGTGGTGGCCGATGGGTGCGGCTGGTAACCCTGCACGGTTTTACTCACCACCACTGAGTCCACCATCTGTGAAACAGGGATAAGCGCAGGCACCAGTTGGTCATAGCGGCGTTGAATAGCCTGGTAATCGGCAATCTGTTTCTGGCTGTTCTGCTCCAGCAGCGCCTGGTTGATCATCTGGTTAAGCTGCGGGTCGTAAAACCCGGTGCGCCAGCCCTGGAAGTTGGTGAGTTTCGCCTCATCACGGTTATCCGGGTTGTACACCAGCGAACGCAGGTTGGAGTGAGGATGGGGTTCAACACCACTTCCGCCCCGGCCTACCAGCATGTCGAAACGGCGCTCACGCATGGCTCCATAGATTTGGTTACCGGTGCCGGTAATAATTTTGGCGCGAATGCCGCCCTGCATCAGGGTGGACTGCACGGCAATGGCAATATTCATGAATGGCTGGTCTGACAGTACCCGCAAGGTGGTATCGAACCCATCCGGATACCCGGCTTCTGCCAGCAGTTTGCGGGCGCGCGGTACATCCAGCCGGTAACCCGGGTCAGGTAATGTTGACGGCATTCCGGCTTTTATGGGCCGTTGGTGAAGCTCGCCATACCCCGGCATCAGGGCTTTGTTAATGCCCTGGTAGTCAATCAGGTAGCGCACCGCTTCACGTACCAGGCGGTTGGAGAATTCCGGGCTTTTCATACTCATTGCCACGTAATACAGCGTGCCTTTCTGTACTGCATCAACGGTTAATGCCGGGTTTGAACGCAGGGCATTGATATCGGCAACCGCCATATTACTGGCAACGTCCAAATCCCCTTTTTCCATCATCAGGCGTAAGGTTTGCGACTCCTGGAAATGGCGGAAAATTACACGGCTGAGTTTGGCAGGACCGCGCCAGTAATTAGGGTTACGCACCATACGCAGCACATCTTTCGCCTGCCAGACATCAAGGCTGAATGGCCCGGAACCGGCAGAGTGTGTAGTCAGCCAGTGGTTGCCCCAGTCACCATTTTGTTCATGCTGTAACACGGTTTGCTTGTCCAGCACACCCAAACTCCCAAGGGCTGCCAGCGAATAGATAACCAGTTGCGGGTCATTAGGTTTGGGTAACCGGATTTGCACAGTGAACGCATCCGGGGCGCTGACCAGTGAATCGATATTGTTTTTGGTAAACCCATAAGATTTCCATACCGATGCCTGAGCCAGGTTAAGGTGCAACAAGCGGCGCATCGACCAGACAACGTCTTCTGCGCTTAACGGGTTACCCGACTGAAATGTCACCCCTTGTTGCAGGTGAAAGGTCAACATATCCCGGGACGGGCTGATATCCCAACTACGGGCAAGCGCCGGGCGCACATCAGAAGGATTATCTGCAGGAAGTTCCACGAGCGAGTCGTAGAGATTAACGACGATTCCCACCACTTCGTTACCGGTCATGGCCGCCGGGTCAAGAGTCAGGAGATTGTTCATATTCATGCCGATGATCAGTTGATCAGGTGGGGTTTTCCCCCATGCCTGACCACCGCCCAGCATGATAAGGAGCGTGAGCAGCCACGCCCCCATTCGGGAGCTGGTTTTCATGTTGTATACCGCCGTAGGGTTGAGGTTTTTTTATTTATCAGCCGTGGCTGATTGTATTGGCTTCGATATACGCAAAATTAATGTCTTCACCCAGGCCAGGTCTGGCAGGTAACTGTACGTTCCCTTCGCTGTCCATCGGGTCTACCAGACTGTTAAGCCAGGGGGCTGGCTGGTCGTAATCCAGGAATGGGTGCAGCAAACCACGCTCGTACCAGCGGCAGTTTTTAATCGCTCCAATTACAGCCAGGCTGGCGGCACCATTACCATGCACTTCACAGTTCATGCCAAAGGCTTCTGCCAGGTTAGCCACTTTCAGGCAAGGCGAGATACCGCCCACACCGTTCGCCCCGGCCCGCAAAATATCGCAGGCACCTGCTTTCACCCAGTCGGCACGGGAGTGGTATTTGCCCCCCAGGCTTTCCGGCCCGATAACATCAATCTGTAAGTTATCTGCCAGCCAGGCGTAAGAAGACATGCTCTCTTCCTGCATGGGCTCTTCAAACCAGGCAAAACGCAGTTTTTCCAGCTCCTTACCGATGTACAACGCATCGCTGCGGCTGTACCAGTGGTAGCCATCCAGCATCAGTTCAATATCCGGGCCTACGGCTTCACGTACCGCGGCACAGGCTTTCACATCCATTTTGGGATCGGGTGCGAAAGCTACGGGAGGCATCCAGGTGTGCAGCTTGATAGCTTTGTAACCCCGCGCCACTAGTTTTTCGGCAAAATCGCCATACTCTTGTGGTGTGGAAAGCCCCCCGCGCAGTTCATCACCACACATGGTGCTGCCATAGGCGGGTACCTTGTCGCGGTAGCCCCCGAGTATTTTCCAGACCGGCAAATTGAGTTTGCGGCCAATTAAATCCCACAGTGCCTGTTCAACAAATGACATCGCGCGCTCTGTCAGCTGGTGCGCACTGCCGCGCTGCCACAGCACCAGATCCTGCCACAGGCGTTCACGGTCGAAGGGGTCCTGCCCCACCATGACTTTGCGGAAAAAAGCATCCAGAACATAAGGCCGGACAATTTCAGGGGGAGCAAAAGAGAAGCCCTGCGTGCCGTCATCAGCGGTGATTGTCAGCATCGCCATCGTTGCCGAATGTGGGTCTCCCGGGTGTGAATGCCCGGCACTGTCGGACACCCGTGGGCTCATCCAGCTAAAAGTAGTGGTATTGATAGATTCGATTTTCATTCCAGTTCCTCAGGATTACCGCTTGTGTTATCTGCGCATATGCCTGCGGCGAAACCTCCGGCCGCCGCCCATGGCACATGCGGTTAGGTCAGTCTTTATTCACCTGGCTGAAAAGATAAGGAGAAGCGTTCATCAATGAACGATATGACTCAGTTTCATTCTGAGAAAACAAATAATTTTATTTTTGAAAAGATGTTTCAAATATGAATTCTACGTGAAAACACCCTGCCCGGCATCATGCAGACACGAAAAAAAACAACAGAGATTTGGGCATACGCCAGATGACGGGTGATATTTTTCACAAAATTGACCACGAAAAAACCACGGGGAAAAAGGAAAGCGCCGCAAACCCACGGGGTTGCGGCGAAAAAATGCGGGGACTGGAAAAGCTACACGCTCAGGCTTTCACATGCGGCCAGCAGGCGCTGGCAGGCACTGTGTAGCAGGTTGTCTTCTACAGCATAAGCAATGCGCAAATAGCCCGGAGTGCCAAAAGCCGAACCATGCAATACCGCTACATGAGCAGTCGCTAATAGCCATGCCGCCACATCACTGTCGCTTTCAAGGCGGTTTCCTTCGGGAGTAACCCGGCCAATCAGGCCCTGGCAATTGGCAAAAATATAAAATGCGCCTTCCGGGGGCTGAGCACTGATGCCATCAATAGCGGCCAGTGTATCCAGCACCTGCTGGCGGCGTGTGTTCAGTTTTTCCCGCCAGACGTGGAAAAAACTGTCTGGCTGGGTCAGGGCTGCCACTGCTGCCGCCTGAGAAATTGTGCTGGGGTTAGAGGTACTTTGTGACTGCAGTACCTGCATGGCATTGATAAGCCACTGAGGCCCGGCGGCATAACCCAGGCGCCAGCCCGTCATGGCATGGCTTTTCGATACGCCGTTAACGGTTAAGGTGCGGTCTGCCAGGTCTGGAGCAACCTGGGCAAAAGTGGCAAACGGGGTATCGTCATAACGCAGTGGCTCATAAATATCATCAGCCAGGATAAGCACTTGCGGGTGTTGGCGTAACACATCGGCCAGCGCACACAGTTCATCGGCACGGTAAACCGCCCCGCTCGGGTTACCCGGCGAATTAAGTACCACCCAGCGGGTGGCCGGTGTGATGGCCTGTGCCAGTTGCTCTGGTTGCAGTTTCCAGCCATGGGTTTCATCGCAAGGAACAATCACCGGTTCCCCTTCCGCCAGAGCAACCATATCCGGGTAAGAGACCCAGTATGGAGCAGGAATAATCACCGACTGGCCGGCATCCACAGTTGCCAGGAAGGCGTTAAAAATCAGCTGTTTTGCTCCGCTACCAGCAATGATCTGCCCGGGGGTGTAGTGCAGCTGGTTATCGCGGGCAAATTTATGGGCAATCGCCGCTTTAAGTTCCGCTGTACCGGCAACCGCAGTGTATTTAGTCTGGTGATGCACAATGGCCTGAATGCCTGCATAGCTGATGTTATCCGGCGTTGCGAAGTCCAGCTCACCTTCACCAAGGTTAATCACTGTCTTCCCCCGGGCTTCCAGCTCACGCACCTGGTCAGAAATTGCCGCTGTGGGCGAGGGCCTTACCCGGCGCATCCGGCGCGCCAACGCGTTATTATTCATAAATCCTCTTTTGTATCTAATGAGTCAGTTTATACAATCACAGACCTGTCTACACATTCATTAACCGGGAGAGCCCCGTGACACAGACCTTTATCGTTGATGATTCCCCGTACCCGGCACGCTTTGGTGTTGCCGCCAGCTTGTGGGCCAATGCACAGCAACGCCCGTTGTGGAGCTTACGCCCGGCATTTAGCGGCGATTTCCCCGACAGCCACCAGCACGTCTGCCAGGCAGGCTACTGCGTAACCAGTGGGCTGTGGCTAAGCGATACTCTGCGCGAAGAAGTGGCACAGGTATCACAACTGGCAACCGCAGAGCCTGGCTGCGTCGTAGTCCTCAGCCCGGCTCACAGTGCAGCAACCGCCACTTTGCCAGGCACTCGCCTGTATACCCACCATGAAGGCGATACCCTGCAATTACTCACCGCAGAACGCGGCGTTGTCGCCCACTGGCAGGCCGACCAGTGGGGCCGCTGGCAGGCCCAGGCACAACCCACTCAGGGTGCCACACTGCATATTGGGCTGGCTGGCCGTGAAACTGACCACTGCCTGGGCTACCCGGCCATTGTTGCTGCACTGGGCGATGCCGCAGATGCGCTCGGTGTGCGCGTCCAACTGCACTTTTTCGCCCCGGCCACGCTATCTGAAAACCTTGCTGAGCTGGATGGCCTGAATGGCGTGATCCTGCCAGGGGGTTCTTCCATGGCCGCCGTTAACGGGCAAATTCGCCTGGCGGGTGCCACAAACCAGCGCGCTTTGGCCACGCTGGGGTTATGCCTTGGCATGCAAAGTATGGCGACAGCACTGGTGCGCCAGACGCCGGGGTTTGAGCAGGCAAACCTTGCCGAAGCAGCCCCTGATGCCCCCTGCCACAGCTTTGTGCGCTTTGATGACCAGCGCCACCGCTGTGGCGTGCTGCCGTTCATCCCCCTGGGGCTACTCAGCAACCTGATGCCGCCCTCCGGCATGCATTACAACCACCGCTACGTGTTCAACCCGGCACTGCGCACACAACTTTGTGCAGGCGACGGGCAAATCAGCGCAGAAACAGACGGGATTATTGAGGCCATCAGCCTGAGCAACCACCCGTTCTGGCACGGGGTTCAGGGCCACCCGGAGCTGTCTTCCCGCCCGCAGGCCCCTCACCCACTGTTTTGCGCCTTTTTACAGGCAGCGCAGATTACGCCAGCGTAACGCCACTGCGTGGGTCCTGCGCCAGGGTGTTCATTACCTCGCGCAGGGCGGCCAGCGCACTGTCAGAAATGGGTTTTAATGGCGCACGAACCGCACCACCGTTAAAACCACGTAACGCCATAGCCGCTTTTACCAGTTGCGGCTGGCCGTGCTGGCGAGCCAGTGCCCGGTAGCTGTACCAAAGACTGTGTAAATCGCGCGCGGTGTGGGCATCCCCTTGTTCTACCGCACGGTAAGTTGCCAGAATAAGTTCAGGCAGTGCGCCACTGTTGGTGGTGCTGATACCGTCAAACCCGGCCAGCATAGGGCCGTTAAACACCAGGTCTGATGCGCAGAACAGGCGAACTTTGCCCCCCAGGCGGTTGGCGATTTGGTCCACCACTGTTGGGGTTAAATCCCCCTGTTTGATCCCCACCACGCCGTCGATATCTGCCAGTTTTTCCAGTTGCGCCGGAGACAGCGTGATACCAATACCTGGTGCGTTATAAATCAGAATACCGGTGGGTGACAGCGGTGCCATTTCTTCGAAAAACGAGATGATTTGCGCATCGGTAATTTCGGTAACAAACGGCGGGGTTACCATCGGCAGCCCGCCGAGCTCCCCGGCGAGGATCGTCAGTTCACGCACCACGCGCGGGTCTGAGCTGGCGCTGCACAACATAACCGGCACGCGGTCACCCACAATGCTCATTACACGGGTGAACAGTTCCCGGCGCTCTTCAACAGATAAGGTGGGGAATTCGCCATAAGTCCCGCCAATCAGGATACCGTCGTAACCCAGGCCAATAACGCGTTCAATGTTTTCCTGTAACGCGGCAAAGTCGATATTGCCTTGTGAGTTAAAGGGGGTAACGGTGATGTTGAAAATGCCGCGCAGGCGCTCCCGGGTTTCGTTCATATTTTTCACAAGTTGCTCCTTACAGCAGGGTTAAAGGGCGGGCCAGTGAGCCCAGTTGGCGGTAGCCGGTTTCTGTCACGACAATGGTTTCACTGACACCGACAGTGAACTGGCCGTAAACCCGTAATGCCGGGGGAATATGGAAGGTCATGCCGGGTTGCAGTACGGTATCCACACCGCTGTACAGGCTGAGAATGCCGCCTTCGCCCCAGTCCGGTGCAAACGCAACACCAATGGAGTAGCCGGTGCGTTTTTTGAAATTGTCGGTGAAACCGGCTTTATCAATGACCCGCTGGCAGGCCAGGTGCGGAGCCGCACAGGTTTCGCCCGGGCGAATGGCGTCCAGTGCTGCCTGTAACGCTTCCTGGCAGACTTTCTCCATTTCCAGCGCAATGGCCGGGGGTTTACCTAACCATGCTGAACGCATCAGTGCGGCGTGGTAACGGTCATGAGCGGCAGACATTTCCAGAAACACCGGGTCGCCCGCTTCCATCACGCGCCTGCGCCAGGTGCCGTGCGGCACACCGCTACGCGGGCCGGTGGAAACCAGAGGCTCCATCCCCACGTATTCAGAGCCCGCAGCAATGGCAGCCCCCATCATGGCCGACACCAGGGCATTTTCATCGGCGCCTTCACGTATTGCCGCCAGGCCTGCCTTCATCCCGGCATCCACATAGCGAGCCGCCGTGGCGATCTTTTCCAGTTCTGCCGCTGATTTCACCGCCCGCAGTGGCTCGATAATTCCGGCGCAGTCTGCCAGTTCACCTAATTTGCTTTGCAGTGCTTCATACACGGCGATGGGCAGGAACCAGCCGCGTTTATCAATACCAATGCGTTTACCCTGCCAGTTGTTTTGTTGCAGCATGCTGAACAAGAAATCGACCGGGTTATCGCCATCCTGGTAAACCGCGGCATCGGAAATAAACGTGTTGGCAATAAAGTTGAAGTATTCGAGCTGGCGAATCACAAACACCGGCTCCCCTTCTGCTGGCAGCAGTAACGCCTGGAAGGTGTAATAACCCGGGGTTTGCTGGCCGGTGAGCCAGAAGATATTTTCCGGGCCGGTCACAATCATCACATCAACACCCGCAGCGCTCAGGCGTGCACGGGCACGCTGGATACGGTCCTGGTACTCTTCTGCAGCAAAGGCAGACTCACGCCCCTGAATAACATTAGTTTGCATAGTTCCACTCCTGAATAAATGTGGCCTGGGCGGGGTTAAACACCACACCAAGGCCGGCAGATTCGGCGACGCGCACTGTGCCGTCGTGGTAAAAAAGCCCGCAGGCCGGGTCGTCGGTCAGACCATCAGCGCCATACAGCTCGCCCCAGACAGGTTGCAACACCCGGCAAACCTGCAAGGCAGCAGCGGTGGCCACATGGCCTTCATTCATCTGGCCGACCATAAACGGCACACCAGCCAGTTGCAGTTGGCGGGCGGCCTCCATTAACGGTGCTATGCCGCCCATTTTCACCAGCTTTAAATGACCACGCAGTTGGCCGTCAGCTTCAATCAGCCGGGTTATCGCCGCCGGGCTGTTAAGGCTTTCGTCCAGCATGACGGGAATGCCCAGCGCAGACAGTTCGCCCAGGCGGTGGTCATTGGCAGGTGCCAGCGGTTGTTCGATATAACTGAGCTGTAATGGGCTCAACTGCGGGAAATATTCCTGAGCCTGTTCAGGCGACCACTGGCCGTTCACATCTATCGCCAGTGAGATGGCCGAACCAAAATGCTGGCGCAAAATGGTCAGGCGGTTCAGGTCAGTGGCGAAATCCGCCACGCCAGTGCGCAGCTTGAGCTGGGTGAATCCCCGGTCAACATAGTGCTGCGCCTGGTCCAGCAACTGCTGCTCACTGCCCCAGAATAAGGTTTGGTTGGTTGGGAAAGCGCAGGCACTGCCCGGCTGGCCGAGCCAGGCCGCCAGGCTTTGCCCCTGCTGGCGAGCCAGCAAATCATGCAGGGCAATGTCCACCACCATGCGTGCTGGTGCCAGCAGCGTGCTGTCCGGGTGGTGCACCGCCGCCAGCATGTCCGCAGGCGTGGTGTGCCAGTTCAGTGCATTGAGCCAGTGAGTCAGGTTATCGAGCACCTGTTGCTCACTGTAGCCATGTAAGTAACGGATATTGAGCCGCACTTCACCGGTGCCATACACCCCGTCACACTCAAGGTGTAACCACAACGTATCCAGCCCGCTAACCGAGCCAGAAGACGCCGTATGTAATGTCACACCCCGGTAATGCAACATTCCCCGGTACAAACGCCCTTTCACGCCTGGCTCCCCACTGGCAGCATTGCCAGGGCAATATCCAGGTAGATATATGCCGCAGAGATAAACTCTTCGACCGGCACAAATTCGTCTGGCTTATGGGCAACCGCCAGTGAACCAGGGCCAATCACCACGCCTTTAGCGCCCAGCGTGCGGAAATGCACCAGGTCACACCCGCCCTGGAAGCCAAATGGCCCGGGTTCAGGCTGACCGTGGCGGCGGCAGGCTTCAAGGCTTGCCTGTACAATGCTTTCGTTGCTGTCGGTTTCCGTAGCACCACCGGTGGTGGGCTGCCAGCCAATAATTTCGGCATCCACGTTGAATTGCTGGCGAGCGGTATCCAGCAGTTGCTGAATTTCGGCTTTAACGGCGTCTTCGTCTTCACCCGGCACCATGCGGCGGTCGAGCAGCAATTCGCAGCTGTCTGGCACCACGTTATCGGCATGCCCGCCATGTACCCGGGTTACCGTCAGGCTGGCATTTCCCACCAGCGGGTGGTGGCGGCAACACACGGTGTGCTGGTGGTTGTGTTCGACCAGGCCCAGCAACTGCCCGGCTTTATAAATGGCATTCACGCCCAGGTCTGGTGTGCCGGAATGCGCGGTAACGCCATTGACGCGCACGCGGGGGCGCAGGCTGCCTTTATGCGCCGAAAACGTAGCGTTGGAGGTGGGTTCACCTATCACGGCAAAATCAATGGTGACCGGGCTTTCTTTGACATAAAACTTCGCCCCTTCGCTGGCAACTTCTTCGTCGGCGGTGAAAACACCCATTAATGTGCCAGACCAGCTGTCGCGCTGGTTTGCCAGCATACGCAGCGCTTCCACCATTGCCACCAACGGGCCTTTGGCATCACAAGAGCCACGGCCATATAACCGGCCATCTTCTTCTGTCAGTGTAAAAGGTTCACGCTGCCAGCCCTTTCCCGCCGGGACAACGTCCAGATGAGTATTAAAAGCAAAACAGGGGCCAGGGCCATTTTGCAGCACGGCAATCACGTTAGTACGGCCTGGCGCATACTCACTGAACGACAAATCAAACCCAGCGGCAGTAAGCCAGACCGCGACACATTCCGCCGCTTCACGTTCACGGCCTGGCGGGTTTTCAGTATTAATAGCGACCAGCGTTGCCAGGTCTTTTTTCATGCGGGCGCTGTCCGCGTTAAAGCCACTCATAGGAACTCCCAATTAATGTAAAATTTGGTCGAGGAAACGGCGCGCTCTGGCGCTGACCTGGCCTTCAAAAAAGTCATTTGCGCTGGCGCGCTCAATGATCTCGCCCTGCTCCATAAACAAAATTTGGTTGGCAGCCCGCCGGGCAAACCCCATTTCATGGGTCACCACCATGCTGGTCATGCCTTCTGCGCTGAGCTCCGCCATTACATCCAGCACTTCGCGGATCATCTCCGGATCCAGTGCCGATGTCGGCTCGTCATACAGCATCAGTTCCGGTTTCATCGCCAGGGCGCGGGCAATCGCGACACGCTGCTGCTGGCCGCCAGAAAGTTCGTCAGGGAAGTGATCAGCCCGGTCAAACAGGTGAACTTTCGCCAGCAAGGCATCGGCCTGTTTACGGGCTTCAATACGGTTAATACCGAGCACAGTCATAGGTGCCAGCATCACGTTTTCCGCCGCCGTAAGGTGCGAAAACAATTCGTAGTTCTGGAACACCATGCCAATGTGCTGGCGTACTTTGGTGGCCGGGATCTCGCCACGGCTGATGTTTTGCCGGGCAAAGAAAATATCGCCACTGTCTGCCGGGGAAAGCAGGTTCACACAGCGCAGCAACGTGGATTTACCAGAGCCAGAGGGCCCAATCAGTACCACGGTTTCACCACGCTTCACGCTCAGTGAACAGTTTCTCAGCACTGTCTGGCGGCCAAAGGCTTTATCGATACCAATCATTTCCAGCATCGGTTTATCTTCATTGCTCATGGCAGCTCCTTAACAGCATCAGTGGGGGAATGTGCCTGGGCCGGCTTCTTTTGGCTGCGGCGACGGCGCTGTTTAGGGTCCAGCGTGCGTTCAAGCCAGGACTGGAAAATCATGAACAGCGTGGTTAACAGCAGGTAATAAATACCCGCGGCACACAGCGCTTCGAAATAACGGAAGCTGGCGCTGGCCGCCTGGTTGGCGACCAGCAGCAGTTCCTGAACAGCTATAACAGAAACCAGTGCACTGGATTTCAGCATGCTGATCATCTGGTTACCCATGGGGGGCAGAACTATACGGGCAGCCTGAGGCAACACTATCTTGCGCATGATCTGTGCATTGGTCATCCCCAGAGCCATTCCGGCGGTGCGCTGGCCGCTTTTCACTGCCTGCAAGCCAGAGCGGAGGATCTCCGCCATGTATGCCCCTTCGTTCAGGGATAAAGCAAGAACGGCACAGGTGAATGCGGAGAAACGCAGGCCGAAGCCGGGCAGCACGTTATAGACGAAGATGATCTGAAACAGCACTGGCGTTCCACGAAACAGCCACAGATAGAAGAACGCCAGCAATCTGCCAGCCCGAAACGGTGCTTCCTGTAATAAAGCCAGCACCAGCCCTAACACCACCCCACACAGCAATGAGCAGAGAGTGATAAGCAGCGTCATCCACGCCCCTTGCAAAAACGCGGGGGAAATCACGTACTGCCACATTAAATCAATCGACATAGCATCCTCCGTTGGGACAAAAAAGCGGGATCAGAAAATAGAAACTGACGCCGGGAAGTGCCATTTCTCAATCAGTTGCTGGTAAGTGCCATCTTTCACCATGGCTTGCAGGCCTTTTTCCAGCAGCGCTTTGGTTTCGGTATCACCTTTGCGTACTGCGATGGCGATATGGGTATTGGCTTCAAACTCATCGCCTGTCGTTTCGAACATGCCTGGTTTTTCTGTCATCAGCGCCACGGAACCTGGTGTGGAGAGAAACTCCGCATCTGCGCGCCCCTGAGCTACAGCAACCGCTGAATCTGTTGCCGCCGGGAAAGTCATCACGTTAATGGCTGGTTTACTGGCCGCGAGGCAGTGTTTGTTGTCTTCACGCGCCTGGCTCTCTTCAATGCCGCCCAACGTCACGGCGATATTTTTGCCGCACAGTGAGAGGTCGCGCCCGGTAATACCTGCCGGGTTGCCTTTACGCACAATGACCTGGCTGCCGATTTTCAGGTAGGGAACAAAATCCACCTGGGCGGCACGCGTGGGGTTGACGTACATCGCGGAGTTAATGATGTCGAGGCGCTTGCCCTGGAGTGCGGGGATAAGCCCTTTAAACTCCATTGGCATCGCCACCGGGGTGAGTTTTATCTCTTTGCTCAGGGCGTTAATCATGTCGATATCAAACCCGGTGAGCTTGCCATCTTTCATAAATTCAAATGGCATAAATGTGGCGGCTGTGCCGTAAGTCAGTTTGCCTGGTGTAACAAATTCACTGGCCGCCTGGCTGCACAAAGGCAGTGAAGCACTGAGTGCAACCAGAACTGCGGCAAGGCGAATTCGTGGATTGTGTCTGGACATACGCGTCTCCTGAATCTTTCAACGATTGGATTTGTTGTGTCAATAAATACAATTAAAAGCGCAAAACAAAGTGATCATTTTGGTGCGCCTGCCCTCAAAAAGTGCGCTAATTGCTTTATTTCGTTCCGTCTGGCTTCCTGTGATATTGTATATTACGACCACAATAATGCATTTCAGGAAGCCACCAGCATGCAATCTCCTTCTACAGCAAGCAGTCGCCGGATAGCCCGACAAATACTTGACCTGATAACTGAAGCAAGATTCGATCCAGGTCATCATTTGCGCGAGCAACATTTAGCCGATGCACTGGGTGTATCACGCACGCCAGTGCGCGCCGGGCTAAAAGAGCTGACTCAACTTGGCGCGGTGGAAGCCCGGCCAAATCAAGGGTTTTACTTGCTTAAGAACGTAGAAGAGTTGCAGGCGTTAACCATTGAACAACCCAAAACCACCGACCAGAATCTTTACGAACAATTAGTCCATGACCGCATAGCCGGGTTGCTGCCCGCCTCTTTTACCCAAACCGAGATTGCCCAACGCTACGAAGCAGACCGGGGCGTTCTGACCCGCACTTTACTGGGGCTCGCGGAAGATGGCCTGATTGCCCGCAACCCAGGCCATGGCTGGCGTTTTCTGCAAACACTGAATACTGATGTTGCCCTGAGAAATGGCTACGGCTTTCGCCTGATGATTGAGCCAGGCGCCCTGCTTTCTCCGCATTTTCACCTCGACCGCCATGCCTTAAAACGGATGCGCGCCCGCCATTTATGGCTGATTGCTCACCCGGATATCACCCAGGTTCCCCCTAAAGATATTTTTGAAACCGATGCCTCTTTCCATGAAATGCTGGCGGAAGCCAGCGGCAACCTGTTTGTATTACAGGCTATCCAGCAACAAAACCGCCTGCGCCGCCTGATGGAGTTTGGCAGTTATCACAATAAACGGCGGGTTAAAGAGTGGTGTGAAGAGCATGTCGCTATCCTTGATGCCATTCGGCTGAACAACCGGGAAGAAGCCGCCAGCCTGATGACCAGCCACCTGCAATATGCTTACGATCAAGTTGCCAGCAAAGTACCCAAAGCCTGAACGGCATCATTTTTGCATTTATTGAACCTGAAAATACAAATCAGCAACAGCAATACAATCAGGAGAAGTGAATGCATTTGCAGATAGAAAACCGTGTCGCACTGGTAACAGGCGCCGGAAGTGGTTTGGGGCGCGCAATGGCGCAGGCGCTGGCACAAGAAGGGGTAAAAGTGGCTGTTACCGGGCGTAACCTGGAAAAACTGGCGCAAACTGTGGCATTAATTGAGGAAGCAGGCGGCAAAGCACGCGCCTGGCAACTCGACCTGGCCGCGCCAGAACAATTCGACACCACGCTCAATGCTATTCGCCAGCACTGGGGTGATATTGACATCCTGGTCAACAACTCGGGTGGCCCGCCGCCTGCACAGGCGCAGGGCGTGGCAGAGGAAACCTGGCACAAGCAGTTTTCATTAATGGTTGGCTCACTGATTCAACTGACAGATAAACTGCTTCCCGCCATGCGCGCACGGGGCTGGGGGCGGATTATTACCAGTACGTCTTCTGGTGTTATCACGCCAATTCCGGGCCTGGCACTTTCCAATGCACTGCGCATGAGCTTACTGGGCTGGTCCAAAACACTGGCCAGTGAAGTGGCGGCAGATGGTGTTACCGTAAATGTACTGGTTCCCGGGCGTATCGCCACTGACCGGGTCGCGCAACTGGATGCAGCGAAAGCGGGCCGGGAAAACAGCACCCCGGAAGCAATTGCCGAGAAAAGCCGCCTGAGTATTCCGGCACGCCGTTATGGTAAACCCACTGAATATGGCGCGGCGGCTGCTTTCCTGGCAAGCCAGCAGGCCAGTTATATTACCGGCACCGTGATGCGTGTTGATGGTGGGCTGATTCCGTCCATTTGATATTAAGTTTATTGCGGGCAGGCCTGATTCCTGCCCGCAATACTTTCCCTCGATACTTTCCCGCAATACTTCCCAGACAAACATCACAGCCAGCCAATAACCGCCTGTGTGAATAAAGGGTATTCCCGGATATATTTTCATTGTATTTTTACTCTGTACTGTTAGCCTGAATAAAAAACACACAGCAGAATACCAACAGGATACCTGGGTCTGATGACAAACCTCATGGTCACACAGAACAAGAGAATGTCGCCTAATAAAAAACCTGGAAAATCAATTTATTGATTTTCGGCTGCTAACTAAAAAGAAGGAAAAACCACGCTTTTTCCTTCTTTTTCATCAATCTGAGGATACCTGCAACCTTGTTAAGTGTATCGCCTGAGAGCGTTGCTCTGCGTGAACCCTGGCAGCAAGGGTTCCAGCAGTGGCATTTACGCAGCAAAGTGCCACAAATTCGCTATATGGCATTTCTTACTGCCATGCTGTATTTCCTTTATGCATCAATTGAATACAACATGGCGCTAAACTTCAGCGAAATACGCCTGCTGGTACATGGTTTTATTGTACCTGGCACGTTGCTGGTAATCAGCGCAATGAGCTATTACCCCAGGTTATATACCTGGATGCGCCTGCTGCTGACTATTGCGCCAGTCTGTGCCATGGCTACCAATTTGTGGCTGAATCTGGGAAAACCTGATTTTGCGTTTTTTGCGCCTGAAATATACCTGTGTATTTTTTGGACCTTTACGGTTTCCGGCCTGACGCTTAAATACGCAATCAGTGCAGCATCAGTCAATGTGTTGATGGCATTATTGATGACAGTAAACCGCGGTGTTAACGCTGTTTTTATCGACCTGCACCTGTTATGGATAACATCCGCTTTCTTATTTGGGCTGTTAGGCGGGATGGTGATGGAGAAAGCACAAAAAACGCTGTACCTCCAGCAAATGGACCTGGCCTGGAGTGCCTCGCGCGACAGCCTGACAGGATTGTGGAACCGGGCAAAAATGACAGTGTTATTCGAACAGGAAAAAGCACAGGCCCTTGACAGCCCGGCACCGTTATCTCTGATTATGCTGGATATTGACCACTTCAAACAGGTTAACGATACCTTCGGCCATGCCGCAGGCGACGAGGTGTTGATTCAGTTTTCCCGCCTGCTACGCGACGTTACACGCCCGCAGGATAACGTGGGCCGCATGGGCGGCGAAGAGTTTGTTATTTTGCTGCCACACACCCGCCTTGCCGAAGCCTGTAACCTGGCCCGGCAATTACAGGCGAAGATCCACGCCTGCGATTTTGGTACATCGGGTAACGTTACTGCCAGTTTTGGCATTACGCAGTTTCGCCCGGCAGAAACCTTTAGCGATATCCTGGAGCGCGCAGACCGTGCGTTATATGAGGCAAAAAAACAAGGCAGAGACTGCCTTGTTTCCCTCACGTAGCACCGGCCAACAGGGTTTTTCTGGTTACGCCACCAGTCCGTAAACACTTGTTGTGGGTCATCAATGTTAATGCGCTCACCAATGCGTGGTGTTTTTAGCTGCCAGTTGTGGTGCTCACTGGCGGCAGAAATACGCTCCAGTGGTTCATACCAGGCATGGTGCGCCAGCTTAAACTTACTATTGTGAGATGGCAGCAACGCTGTACTGTGCAAATCAGATGCTGCCCGTGCCGTTTGTTCCGGTGTCATATGAATACGCGGCCAGTCGTCGTCGTATTGCCCGCACTCCAGCACGCTGATATCAAACGCGCCCACCCGTTGGCTGATTTCCTGAAAATGCGGGCCATAACCACTATCGCCCCCAAAATAGAGGCGATGATGCGGCGTAATAATGGCAAATGACCCCCACAGGGTTGGGTTACGTTTAAATAAACGCCCGGAAAAATGTTGGCTGGGCAGAATATGCAGTGTTAAATCGCCCTGTTCAACGGTGCTAAACCACTCCCCTTGTGTAATAACGCTTTCAGGAAAACCCCATTTTCTAAAATAAGATCCCACGCCAGTCGGTGTTACTACATGGCGAATTTTGTCGCGTAGTTGGGAAACAGTAGGGTAATCCAGGTGATCCCAGTGATCATGAGTGATAAGCAGGTAATCAATCTCCGGGATATCAATGGCGTGGTAAACATTGCTGCCTTTAAAGGCCCGGTTGGTTCCCGGCACAGGAGATGCCTCATCACTGAACACCGGGTCAACCAAAAACCGCCGCCCGTCCACCTGGCAAAAATAGCTGGAATGCCCCATCCAGATAATCACGTTATCGGTACCAGGCAGCGCATGCAGGTCTACTTTAACCGAAGGCAATGCCTGCTGCGGTATGGCGTCTTTTGGTTTGTAAAACAAAAAACGGTACCAGATAGCCAGCACACCTCTGGAGCCACCCGAATTAACCGGCGCGGCCGCAACAGGGTTACTGAACTGGCCGTCACGGTACAGCACGCTTTCGCTTCCGGCATCACGCTCGGGTGCAACATACTGGGGCTGTTTTAGCCAGACAAACACACCAAATACAACGATTGCCACCACCAGCAAAACATACATAAGCCACCCACTTTAGCTGAGAAAAGAGAGGCGGCAGAAGCCCGGACAGCCACTGCCACCTTTCCATTTACTGGTGGCAATGTAACCACTTTCAAGCCTGAAAAGATGTAACAATCTGTGCGGGCTGGCGTGTTATTTCTCTGGCGGTTGTGCATGCAGAATGCGTTGTGCCTGCGCGGTTGTCAGTGTGTAGTCAAAGAAGCGCTGGTAAAAATCCTGCGTTATCTGAGCCATATTAGTGGCAGTAAATAACTCAGGATGCAGCTTGTGAGCAGCCCACTGGATTTGCAGTGCGCTTTCCGTGCCGTAACGGTCCCAGGGGAAAACCCCCGCCGGGTTTTGCCACACGCGCCCTTGTTTCACTGCATTTAACCCGGCAAACAGGCTGGCATAGCGTGAATGGGCAAAATCACCGCACCCCTGGCCAAGAATGATGACATCCGGTTGCCAGTACAACACCATTTCCGGCGAGACTTCTTTCATATTGCCCTTCACTTCCGCCGCCGCATTTCTCCCTCCTGCGAGGTGAATCCAGGTATCAATCAACGTACCGCTGCCATCCACCTTGAGTGGGTTAAGGGACTGTATATGCAGAACCCGCGGGCGTTGTGCATCAGTCAGTGTGGCAGTTTTGGCAGAAATGCTGGCAACCGTTTGGTGCAGGTAATTAACCCAGGCCTGCGCCCGGGCTCGTGCTGTGGCCGTACCAATAACATTAGCCGTGGTGGTTATTGAACGCGCCATCGACGGGTAATCGGTGAAGGCCATTTCCAGGGTAGGGATCCCCGCCTGGCGGTACCCGGCAACATCCGGGTTGCCTTTTGCCACAAACAGCACATCTGTATGGCGTGTCACCAGGCTTTCACTGTTAAAGGTAATGCCATGAACCTGCAATGCCTGGTTAAGTGCCGGGTCAATTTTAAACATCCACGGGTGGCTGTCGGGGTGATTTACCGTTGCCACGATTTCATTCCCAACGCCCAGTGTCATCAACATGGAGTGGTGGGCAAACCACCCATCCGCAATATGAGTAACGGTATCCGGTACTGTCACGGTATTACCGGCGTCATCCACCACCTGCCTGCTGGCGTGGGCTGCCCCGGCAAGCCAGGTGAGACACAAAAGAAAGACTGCTACCTGCTGTTTCATCACTTTATCCTGGAAATCATTTTGCATGGAAAGCACTGCTTCACGCAGAGCATTGGGGAAAAGTTGTTGCTGGAAGTGAAGGGAACAGCTTATTTTTGTATGACAAATATGCTCGCAGATTCGCTATATAAATCAATATATATCGCCTGGCAATTTGTGCTATTTAACTGCGAGAGGGGGAAAGTCAGACAAGTTAGAGACAGAAATGGAAGTGCTCCGGCGGATTAACGCCGGAGCAAAAGAGGCTCAGACAACTACCTGTGGGTGCGTCATGGCAGCCTGCAGGCGGGCTTTATCCATATCGTTTTCGGGCAGAAAGACCTGTAAATCACCAGAAATATTTCCGCTGGCATTCGCCCAGGATTGTTTCACCAGCCGCACCTGGCCTGCCCGGCAATGGCGGTAGTGGCGCACAATTTGTTCTTTTGCCTTAACCCGGTGGTTGGCCCACACTTCACGGAATATTGGCCCTGCGGCCATGAGTTGATCCAGGCGAAGCTGCCACTCTTCCTCACTCACTCTGCTGGCGAGTGCTGCGCGCACCCGCGCGGAAGCGTTGAGCATACAATTGGTCAGTTCCTCAGGTGAGCTGACATTCAGCCAGTGTTGCCACTGTGGGTTGTGCTCCAGCAGCCAGAACGTATTGCGCTGGTGCACAGGCAGCGCGTTCACATCGAACCCCACCATATATTCAAAAGCCTGGTTAACCTGCAGGATGTCGTAAAAGTCATTACAAAACAGTGCCGGAACCGGGTTGAGCGCTTCAAGCAAATTTTTACTGGCTACAGACAATTTGTTGCAGGTTTCAATACGCCCCACACCATCCTGGTAACCGGCCAGTTGCAGCAAATAGCGGGTTTCGCTGTCGTCACACCGCATCGCGCGCGCAATACCCAGCAATACCTGGCGGGAAACGCGCTCTGCTTTTCCTCGTTCCAGCTTGGCATACCAGACAGTGCTAATCTGGGCCAGCTCCGCCACATCTTCCCGGCGCAAACCGGGAGTACGGGACCGCAAAGCTTTACCTAACCCCACGCTTTCCGGGGCAATAGTGTTACGTTTCAGGCGGAGAAATTCGCCCAGCCGTTCCGGGTTTGTCATTGCAGGTTTTCCTGTAACAGATACTGCCAGTACACGTCTTAGTGGTTTCTGGTACACCTTTTATTAAGCGCTAATATAGCATGACCTGTTACTTTTCGGAGCACTTCATGAACCAAACGTCCCCGGGGCGCCACACATTGACCATGGCTGGTCTGCTGTTGTTGGTTGCGGGGCAATTGATGCCACAAATGGATTTTTCAATTGTTAACGTTGCGCTGGAATCAGTGAGTATTTCGCTGCATGCCAGTAAAACTCAGTTAGGCTTAATTGTTTCATTATATGGGCTGGCATTTGCTGTAAGCCTTGCGTTAAGTGGGCGGCTGGGCGACCGCTACGGGCGGCGGCGGCTCTTTATGCTGGGCATTGCGCTGTTTGCCATTGCATCGTTTTTTTGTGGGCTGGCAACCACCATTCACCAGCTAATTGTGGCCCGCATTGCTCAGGGTGTGGCTGCGGCACTGTTGATGCCACAAATTCTCGCCACTATTCACGTTTCACTTTCCGGTACCCGCCACTCGCAGGCAATTGGCATTTATGGCTCAGTTGGCGGGTTGTCATTTGTTATTGGCCAGGCGCTGGGTGGCTGGCTGGTGTCGGCAGATTTATTTGGCCTGTCATGGCGCGCCGTGTTCTATATTAATCTGCCTGTCTGCCTGGTGATTCTCTATTTCGCCCGCAAATTTATTCCAGAAACCCGACAAGACGGGCAAACCATATTTGACTGGTACGGCACCGCACTCCTGGCGCTGGTGATCACGCTGATTTTAACCGCCATCTCCTGGGGCCCGGAATGGCAATGGGGCTGGCCGGTTTGGCTATGTGCTGCGGCAGTCATCGCACTGTTACCGGGGCTGGTTCGGGTAGAAAAAAAACTGGCAGGTCTCGGCAAAACACCGCTGCTTCCACCAGCGCTATTGCAGCGCCGCACTTATCTGGCTGGCGTGAGCAGTTTAGTGCTCCAGGTGGCGTCTTATGGTGGTTTTATGTTTGTGGTTGCCCTGACACTGCAGTCGGGGTTTCAGTGGTCATCTGTTGAATCTGGTAATGCGTTTATTGCGCTGGGTGTTACGTACTTCATTACCTCGTTGTATGCCGACCGGGTGGCTAAATGGTTTGGGCGGCTGTCTTACTCTGGTCTGGTCATGTGTGCCAGCCTGATTAACCTGTCCGGTTACTGGTTGTTATTTGATCTGATTACAGCGCAGCAAGGGGCGCTAACCCCCTGGGACCTGATTGCGCCAATGGGAATTACGGGGATTGGCAACGCCTTTTCCGTTAACTGTTCGGTGCGTATTGGGTTAACCGACTTGCCAGCCCAGTTTGCCGGTGCCGGAAGTGCCCTGATGACCACCATGCAGCAAACCGCTATTGCTCTGGGTACAGCACTGGCGGGAGCGATGTATATTCAGCACCTCGCCAGTGATGATATTCACCAGTTAAGTGCGCTGAAAGCTGGCCTGCTGGTACTGGGATTCATGATGTTGCTGCAATTCGCGTTGCATGCCGCAAGTGTGGTTCGCCTGTTGCGGGCAGCACCGGCACGCACCTGAGCAGGGTTATCACCCGGGTTGTACTGCTCTGGCCGCAGCGCGCACGTAGCCGGTCAGAGCATCCAGCGCCTGTGAATAGAGATTCCGGCAATACTGGCTGTTCGTTCACATATTGTAAACCATCCAGCTTGGCGTTATAGTGTTTACATAATGTAAACGGATGGAACCAATGCAAGATGCACGTCATTTCAAAGGAGCCTTTCGAGGAGGCGGCAAAGCGGTACCCCAATGATTCGTTAGCCATACTGGCACTGTACCGCTTAGTGCGTGAAATAGATTTCTCTTCTCCGGCTGAGATGAGAACACTGATTCCAGGCCTGGACACTTTTAAGTACCGGAACAAATGGTGGGTTTTGGACGTGGGAGGCAACAACCTGCGGGTTGTCGCTTACATTAACTTTGTGAATAAACGCTTTTACGTCAAGCATATTACAACCCACGCTGAATACGACAAGTTGACCCGCTATTACAGGGAGAACAAAGAATGATAACCAACGCCGCAAAAGCCATTGAAGCGACCAGGCAACTCGTAGACGCAGTCCCTTTTCTGGGAAATAACGCTTCAGAGAGCGATTACCGGGAAGCACTGTCATTGGTAGATTATTTGATAGAGAACGATGATGAGAACCCGCTTATTGACTTCCTGGCGAGCAAAATAGCTGACTATGAGGATAACAGCGACCGTTTCGCCAGGTTCAATAAAGCCCAGGCTGAGATGCCGGTCGGCGTAGCGCTGCTGCGAACACTTATTGACCAGCACAAACTCACCTATTCAGACCTGAAAGAAGAGATCGGTTCAAAATCGCTGGTAAGCCAGATTTTATCCGGCCAGCGCTCTCTGACCATTACGCACATTAAAGCGTTATCCGCCCGCTTTGGCGTAAAACCTGAGTGGTTTCTTTAAACCGCATTTACATTAGGCCAACCGCTTTAATGCCAGGCAAGGCACCGGGAAACACCAGGTGCCTTGCCTGTTATTATCAGCGTTGTTTTTTCTGCGCCTGCCACAGAGCCAGCACACTCAGGAACACCGTTGCCATCAGGTAAAAACCGGGGGCAAAGTGAGAGCCAGTAGTGCGAATCAGCAGCGTACAAATGAACGGCGCAAACCCACCAAAGACCGTGACGGCAATGTTATAGCTTACCGCCATGCCGCTGGCCCGCGTGCTGATGGGGAAAATATCCGCCATCATTGAGGGAATCGTCGAGAAGTAGACCGATTTCAGCAGTGCCATCCATCCCACTAATAATATCAACGACCAGGCTGTGACATCCCGGCTCATTAACCAGAATGCCGGAAGAATGGTGAAGCCCAGAAGCCCCAATGCACTCCATAACAGGCGTACACGCCCAAAACGCTCGGCTGCCAGCCCGGCAATCGGCGTAACTACGGTGAGGATAATCCCGGCGACCAGTGTGGCGGTATACGCAGTTGACGCCGGCAGCCCCAAAGTGCGGGTTGCCCATGTTGGCACATAGTTGAGCATGTAGTTAATGGCGGTCGAGACCACCATCAGCCCAATAGCCACTGCGATAAGGCGTTTTTGCCTGCCAAAGAGCGCCCGCACCGGGTGTGCGCTTTTTTCTGCCTGGGCATAACGTTGCGGTTCATGCACATGGCGGCGAATGTATAACCCAATCGGGCCAATGATTAACCCAAATGCGAAAGGAATACGCCAGCCCCACGCCATAAGCTGGTCCGTGGACAGGCACTGAGCCAGACCCAAACCAAATGCCGAGGCCAGTAACGTGCTTGCGCCCTGGGTGGCAAACTGCCAGCTGGCAATAAACGCTTTGCGCTCCGGGAAGTGCTCAACCAGAAATGCCGTCGAACTGCCGAATTCACCACCGGCTGAAAAGCCCTGAATCAGCCGGGCGACCAAAATCAGCAGAGGTGCTGCCAGGCCAATGGTCTGGTAGCCGGGCATAAAAGTGATTATCGCCCCGCCCAGCATCATCAGGTTGATGGACAACAAAAGCGAGGCTTTGCGGCCATGTTTATCTGCATATGCACCCAGCACAATGGCCCCTAATGGGCGGATTAAGAACGCCACACCAAAGCTGCCGAATGTCAGTAACAATGACACTGACGGGTCGGTTACCGGGAAAAAAGCATGAGCAATGTAACTGGCAAAAAAGCCGTATACCGCAATGTCAAACCACTCCAGCGCATTACCAATACAGGTGGCAAATAAGGTTTTGTACAGGCTGGGGCGAACGCTAATAGTGCCGTTCTCACGGGCAATACTGGTCATCGCGCACCTCCGGCCTGGTACTGGCGGTGAGCATCGAGCAGAGCATTGCCGTTTTCGCCCAGTTCCCAAAACAGATGCGTCATAATCGCCAGGCCTTCACGGGCGACAGAAACCGGCAAATGTTCGTCTGGCGCATGCTGCCCACAAGCCGGGTAAGAGTGAGGAACCCACAAGGTGGGCAAACCGAGGATCCCGGCGAACACGTCGTTTGGCAGGGATCCGCCCAGGTTGGGCAATAACGCCGGTTTTTTCCCCGTGGTGTGTTCCATCGCACTCAGCGCCCAGTTCACCAGAGGGTCACAGGGGTCGAAGCGGGTTGCCGGGGTTCCCCGCACCTCACTGATTTCCACCATGGAAAAACCGCAGGCGTCCAGGTGAGCACGCACATGGGAGGCCAGATTTTCCCAGTCCGTTCCCACCACAAAGCGTAACTGGCAAACTGCAGTGGCCTGGCCGGGAATCGCGTTCATGGGTTGTGCCGGGTTCCCGGTCAGAAAAGCCAGCACTTCAAGAGTATTCCAGCCGAACAGTTTTTCTGCCGCGCTTAAACCGGGTTCGCCCCAGTTAGCGTCGGTCTGCGGGTCGCCCGGGTTTCCGGCTGGGGTAACATCCGCAAGAATGGCTTTCAGTGATTCGGTTAACGCCGGTGGTTTCAGGCCTGCAACCTGAATCGCCCCCTGGCCGTTCACCAGGCAGGAAATAGCATTAGCCAGTTGGGTGCCCGGGTTGCTGAGCAGCCCACCCCAGTTGCCAGAATGGTAGTCTTTCGCACGGGCGTTAATACTCAGACGAAAGTTGATACACCCGCGGGACCCTAAAAAAAGTGTCGGCCGTTCTGCGTTAAGGCGAGGGCCATCGGACGCGATAAACAAGTCGGCGTTAATGCGGTCTTTCAACTGACTGCACACTTGCGCCAGCCCCGGGGAGCTAATCTCTTCCCCCATTTCACACAACCACACGCAGTTAAAACCAAGGCGCCCTTCACGGGCACGCCACACCTGTTCCAGTGCAGCCAGGTTAACGCTGTGCTGGCCTTTGTTATCTGCACTCCCGCGCCCGTACCATTTACCGTCTTTTTCGACTAACTGCCAGGGCGACAACCCTTCACTCCACCGGGCATCATCACCAAAAACCACATCACCATGGCCATAACACATTACGCTGGGGAGTGACGGGTCTTCCTCGCGTACCGCCAGTAAAAATGGCCGGGCCGGGTTAACCGGGTTAGGGATGATTTCTGTAGTGAAGCCCATCTGCGTGAAAGCAGGAATAAAAGCGTCATCATAATAACGGCGCAGTTGCTCATCGCGGTCTGTTCGCTGGCTCTCACTGGCGATTGCCACACGCTCTGCCAGCAGTGCTTTGAAATGCCCGCTGTCGAACCAGTCCAGTGCCTGGTTAACCACCTGTTGTGTTTTCATGTTGTGTACCCTGTCCGGTATCAGCCCGCTGCATTTTGCGCGGGCCGTTGTTGTTGTCTTTTCGTTCTAAACCAGACCAGAGCGTTGCCACAATAATAATAATTGCAATTATGCGTTGCCTTTTTTATAACGCTAATATGCACACTTTTGGCGCACGGGCAGGAACCACGATGTTAAATAATGAGTTACGCTATTTTTTGGCTGTTGCCACCACAGGTTCATTGAGCCAGGCCAGCCAGCAACTGTATGTGGCGAGCTCGGCAATCAGCCGCCAGATCCACAAGCTGGAAAGCCGTATGGGCGTCACACTGTTTCAGCGCCATGCGCGGGGAATGGTCCTGACGGATGCCGGGCAAATACTGGCGAACCATGTACGCAAAAGCCTGCGCGATATGGATAACGCGGTGGCAGAAATTCAGGGCCTGAAAGCCGTGCGCAAGGCGCTGGTCCGCCTCGCCTGTACCGATGGCATGGCATTTGATTTATTTCCCGGGTTGATAGCCCGTTTTCGCCGCCACTACCCCAGTGTGAGTTTTGATTTACAGGTGGGCACAGCACAGGCCGTTGCCGAATGGGTGCGTAAAGGCACCTGTGACGCAGCATGCCAGTTCAGCCTGGCGCCAGAACGCGATGTGGATATTGTGACGACCTGGCCGGCACCGGTATTGTTGCTGTTACACCCGGGTCACCCCCTGGCGCAGCAGGACAAAATTGCCATCAGTGACTTACAGGATTACCCCGTAGCATTGCCAGAACCCGGCACGACCATTCGCCAACTGTTTGACCTTTCCTGCCGCCTGGCCGGAACATTTCTGGAACCGGCACTGAGCTGCAATAATTTCGCGACACTTTATGGTGCGACACGCCAGTTACCCGGTGCAGTAACGGTATGCAGCCATTTCAGTGTGTTGTGGCGTGCGAAACAAGATGGAATGGTGTTAAAACCCATCGACAGCCCCACATTAAGCCAGCGCACCCTGCAGTTACAAACCCCGGCAAGCCAGAACCGCTCAGCCGCCCTGAATCTGTTTTTAGAAGAGACGGTGGCAACACTTACTCAGGCACATCACAGCCATTTTCCTCCGGCAAGCCATGCCCCGAAATAACGCAGAATTGCGCCAGCTCAGTGCACCCGTTGCGGGCATTGCACCAAAATCACTCACAGAATACAGGGGAAATAATGCTCAAAGGCGAGTGTTATCCGGCTGTTTTTAAAGGTTTTTAAAAATATCAGCCAGACTGGCACCATTCTTGCCTTGCTAAACAGGCAGGGGTGACAAGCGGGTAACCGGTGTCGCCAGACAATCTGGAAATGGATCACTAGGGTTCCGGTCTTTTGACGCAGGTCCGAGAGTGATCGACCGCCCTCTGGCGGTTACACGGCGGGATAAAAGCCCGGGAGGATAAGCGACCATTACGCGCCGCCCTCCTGCTTTTATTTACTCCAACGTCAGAGGAAATTTCATGCTCACAGCCTGTAAACGCGCCCTGCTCCTGGTCACGCTCGCCCTGTTCACCACAGGCGCACTCGCCGCCACACCAACCTTCAAACTGTGCTGGTCCATTTACGCGGGCTGGATGCCGTGGGATTACGCTCAACAAAGCGGCATC
Source organism: Mangrovibacter plantisponsor (assembly GCF_003182475.1). Classification (GTDB taxonomy): domain Bacteria; phylum Pseudomonadota; class Gammaproteobacteria; order Enterobacterales; family Enterobacteriaceae; genus Mangrovibacter; species Mangrovibacter plantisponsor. Next base: position 58,850 of record NZ_QGTS01000018.1, on the reverse strand, counting down.
CTGAAAAAATGGGCAGATAAATACCATATCAATATCAAATTCGTGCAGGTCAACGACTACATTGAATCTGTTAACCAGTACACCGCTGGCGGGTTTGATGGCTGCACCATGACCAATATGGATGCCCTGACTATTCCGGCCGCAGGCGGTGTGGACAGCACGGCACTGATTGTCGGGGATTACTCCAACGGTAACGATGGCATTCTGTCGAAAACGGCTAAATCCATTAAAGACCTGAAAGGCCAGGACATTAACCTGGTGCAGTTGTCGGTTTCCCATTACTTGCTGGCCCGTGCCCTGCAACAATCCGGCATGAGTGAAAAAGACATCAAAGTCGTGAACACTTCTGATGCCGATATCGTCTCTGCATTCACCACGCCAGAAGTTAAGTCTATTGTCACCTGGAACCCGTTACTGGCAGAAGCCGCCAAACAACCGGGTGCCAAATCTTTGTTCACCTCAGCCCAGATCCCGGGCGAAATTCTCGACTTGTTGGTGGTGAATTCTGCCACCCTGAAAAAACACCCTGAGCTGGGTAAAGCGCTGGTGGGAGCCTGGTTTGAAACGCTGAAAACCATGGAAGGCGACAGTGCCACGGCGAAAGCGGCTCGTACCCAAATGGCGACGGCTTCCGGTACTGATCTGGCCGGGTTTGATGCCCAACTGGCAGATACCTGGTTGTTCGACACACCGAAAAAAGCACTGGATTTCACCACCAGCCCGCAGTTGAAAACCACCATGCAAAAAGTGGCCGAGTTCTCTTTCGCCCACGGCCTGTTAGGCGATGCAGCGCCTTCTGCAGATGTGGTGGGTGTCGCGACACCGGCTGGCAACTGGGGTAACCCGGGCAACATCAAACTGCGCTTTGACGATGAATTTATTCGCATGGCTGCCAGTAACCAACTGTAACCCGGAGGTGCCCAATGCAAAAGATCATTAACTACCAACCCCAGCCGATGAATCGCCTGCTGCTGGGCACCCTGCCACTACTGGTGGTGCTGGTTGTCTACCTGGTCGCCTCTGATGCGCGCCTGGCCGCCAACAGCGCCGACAAGTTACTCCCCGGTTTTAATGCCATGGGTGACGCCATTATGCGCATGGCGTTTACCCCCAGCCCACGCACCGGGGAATACCTGTTATGGGCCGACACCAGCGCCAGCCTGGCTCGCCTGCTAAGGGGCACGGCGCTCAGCGCCCTGCTCGCGCTGGTCTTTGGGTTGTTCTGTGGCGCGCTGCCGGTGGTTCGTGCGTTTCTTTCACCGTTAATCACCGTGATTGCGCTGGTGCCACCGCTGGCAATTCTGCCCATTCTGTTTATTTGTTTCGGCCTGGGGGAGCTGGCAAAAGTCGTGCTGATTATTATCGGCATCACGCCGTTTATTGTGCGTGACCTGCAACTGCACGTGATGTCGATTCCTGAGGAACAGTTAGTGAAAGCCCAAACACTCGGCGGGCATTCCGGGCAGATTTTGTTGCGCGTGGTATTGCCGCAATTACTGCCACGGCTGATGGATTCTGTGCGCCTGTCACTGAGTTCAGCCTGGTTATTTTTGATTGCCGCAGAAGCCATTTCCGCAACAGACGGTTTGGGTTACCGCATCTTCCTGATGCGCCGTTATATGGCAATGGATGTGATTTTGCCTTATGTCGCCTGGATAACACTGCTGGCGTTTGCGCTCGACTTCGCCCTGCGCTTTATCAACCGCCGCTGTTTCCCCTGGTACTACGCAAAATAACCCCCGGCCACTTAAGGAACTGTTATGCCGTTAATTGAACTGAAAAACCTTGAGAAACACTACGACGGGCAGGTCGTGCTGGAACGGCTGAATGTCAGTGTTGATGAAGGTGAGTTTGTGTCCATTGTCGGGGCATCTGGTTGCGGTAAAACCACCTTTTTAAAAATGCTGTTGGGCACGGAATCCCCAAGCAAAGGCGAATTACTGCTGGCAGGGAAACCGCTGGCGAAAGAGCCGGATGCCAACCGTGGCGTGGTTTTTCAGCGCTACTCGGTATTCCCGCACCTGACCGTTCTGGGCAATGTCATGCTGGGGGAAGAATTCAGTGAATCCCGCTGGCTTGGCAAAGTCTTTGGCCGCCGCCGTGCTGCCATTCGTGAACGGGCGCGCAACATGCTCAACCAGGTTGGGTTACTGGCGGCACAAGACAAATACCCTCACCAGCTTTCTGGTGGGATGCAGCAACGCCTGGCTCTGGCACAGGCGCTTATCAAACAACCGCGTATTTTATTGCTTGATGAACCTTTTGGAGCGCTGGACCCGGGCATTCGGGCAGAAATGCACACGCTGATAAGCGAACTATGGACCCGGCATCAGCTCACTATTTTTATGATAACCCACGACCTTAAAGAGGGGTTCTCACTGGGTTCACGCCTGTGGGTGTTCGATAAAGTGCGCCACGACCCGCACGCTCCTGATGCCTTTGGCGCAAGCATTACTTACGACATCCCGCTGGATCGTTCTCCGGCGGGCTCTCCTGCTGCCGGGCCAGCTCCGCTGGTTAACCGTGCAGCCTGATACACCTGGATGGAGATAACCATGACAACCCTGAACTACCACACGGTTTTGCCTGCGGGCAGTCACTGGTCACTGGTGATGCGCCGTGGTACGGCGCTCACCCTGACCGACATTGACGGCGGGGCCAACGCAGCCGTGCTGTTTTACAACCCGGAGAACTTACTGGAGCGGTATAACGCGCCAGATACGCTGAAATGCCAGCATACGTTCCGCCTTGGCCGCGGCCACTGCCTCTATTCCGATATGGGGCGAATCTTCTGCGCCATAGAAGAAGACAGTTTTGGCTGGCACGACACAGTCTGCGGCAACAGCAACGCCGCCCTGGTTGCTGAGCGCTTCGGTGCGCTGAATTACCAGGCCGCACACAATGAACGCCACCAGAATGGCTACGACAGCTTCCTGGTTGAGCTGGCGAAATACGGCCTGGGGAAACGCGATATGGCCGCCAATATCAACTTTTTCACCCAGGTAACGGCGGGCGCAGACGGCACTTTACACCAGGGGCTGCACAGCAAGCCGGGTAGCGAAGTACGCCTGCGTTTTGCCATGGACACACTGGTACTGCTGCATACCTGCCCACACCCGTTGCATGCAGGCGGCGATTACCCGCGCGCTTCTCTGGGTATCACCCTTGATGGTGAGCGCAAACCACTGGCAGAGCACTGCCTGGTACGGGAAGAAAACCAGCGCGGCCTGCGCAATAACCAACTCTATTACCTGAGCGAAGGAGTCTGAACATGTTGCAAACCAGCCCACGAGTAACCAGCGATGCACTGTACCGCATGGCTGTACCGGCCGGTGATTACTGGCTGTACCGGATGGAATCCGGGCAAGTTTTACGGATTACGGACCTGGAAGGAAACCAGGCCGCCGACACCCTGTTTTTTAACGCCGATGACACTGCCGAACGCTACAGCGTAACCGACACACTGCGCGGCCAGGGGAACCTGTTTCTGACAACTGCCAGTGTGTTGCGCTCCAATGAAGACCGCCCGATGCTGACCATTGTTGCTGATACCTGCGGCCGCCATGACACCCTGGGTGGTGCCTGTGCTACCGAAAGTAACACCGTGCGTTACGACCTGGAAAAACGCCATATGCACGCCTGCCGTGATTCCTGGATGCTGGCAGTTGCCGAACACCCGGAATACGGGCTGACCCGGCGAGACATCACCCATAACATCAACTTTTTTATGAATGTCCCCGTTACTGAACAGGGTGACCTGACGTTTGCTGATGGCATTTCCGCACCCGGAAAATACGTTGAACTGGAAGCACACATGAATGTACTGGTGCTGATTTCCAACTGCCCACAACTTAACAACCCCTGCAACGGTTATCACCCCACTCCTGTTGAAGTCGCGGTCTGGTAAGGTTGGGCGCTGCGGGACGACCCGCAAGGACGCGCCAGGATTGAAGCAGGACGACCTGCATAGCCTGAGGCCAGTGATTTATGTTAACCCGAATTCTTATTGCCAACCGTGGCGCAATCGCGGTGCGAATTATCCGTACCCTGAAACAGATGGGTATTACCGCCATCGCGGTGTATGCCGAAGCAGATAAGCATGCAGGCCATGTACGCCTGGCCGATGAAGCCTGGTCGCTGGGTGATGGCAACGTCCGTGAAACTTACCTTAACCAGGAAAAGCTCTTTGCCATTATCCGTGAAAGTGGCGCTCAGGCGGTGCATCCGGGTTATGGTTTTTTAAGTGAAAATGCCGAATTTGTTGCCGCCTGCCGAGCCGCCGGTGTGCAGTTCCTTGGCCCCACTACGGAGCAAATGGCCGCCTTTGGCCTGAAACACCGGGCGCGTGAACTGGCGCAACAGCAGCAGGTTCCGCTGTTACCCGGCAGTGCATTGCTGACGAACTGTGACGCCGCACTCCAGTCAGCGCTGGAAATTGGCTACCCGGTTATGCTGAAAAGCACGGCTGGTGGTGGTGGTATCGGTATGCAGCGCTGCAATGACGCCAGTGAACTGCAGGCCGCCTTTGAACGGGTAAAACGCCTGGCAGGCAATAACTTTGCCGATGACGGCGTTTTCCTGGAGAAATTTATTGCCCGGGCGCGCCATATTGAAGTGCAGGTATTTGGCGATGGCCAGGGCAATGTACTGGCGCTGGGTGAGCGTGACTGTTCCGCACAACGGCGTAACCAGAAAGTTATTGAAGAAACCCCGGCGCCGCACCTGAGCGAACCAACACGCCAGGCACTCCAGCAGACCGCCATCCGCCTGTGCCAGGCCGTGAAATACCGCAGTGCCGGTACTGTAGAATATGTCTATGACGCTGAAGCAGACCGTTTCTATTTTCTGGAAGTGAACACCCGCCTGCAGGTAGAACATGGCGTGACTGAAATGGTGTTTGGCGTGGATATTGTGCGCTGGATGGTGGAACTGGCACAGGGAACACTCGTGCCATTAAGCAGCCTGAAAACCCAACCCCATGGTCATGCCATCCAGGTGCGCCTGTATGCCGAAAACCCGGCAAAAGATTACCAGCCCGTTGCCGGGTTATTAAGCGATGTCAGCTTCCCCACTTCGGTTTCTGGCGCAACGCTACGCATCGACCACGGGATTGCGACCGGCACCGAGGTTTCTCCGCTGTACGACCCTATGCTGGCAAAAGTCATTACCCATGCGCCAGACCGCGACACTGCGCTGAACGCGTTGAACACCGCCCTGGCGGATACCCGGTTATATGGCATTGAAACCAATCTGGCGTGGTTGCAGCATATTCTTCAGCAGCCTGCCGTGCGTGACGGGCGCATGCTGACTTCCACGCTGAGCCAAATCCACTGGCAACCCAACACGCTGGATGTACTAAGTGGCGGAACGCTGACCACGATTCAGGATATGCCGGGCCGGACAGGTTACTGGCATGTGGGCGTTCCCCCATCCGGCCCTTACGATTCACGTTCATTTCGCCTGGCAAATACCTTACTGGGGAATGCCCCGGATGCCGCCGGGCTGGAAATCACCCTACGCGGGCCGGTGCTGAAATTTAACCAGCCCTGCTCCGTTGTACTGACAGGGGCAACTCTCGATGCCACACTGGACGGCATCCCCGTGTTGATGGGTGAAGTAACCCGCGTCGGCCGTGGTCAAACCCTGAGCCTGGGGGCAATTAACGGCGCGGGTTGCCGCAGTTACCTGGCGGTTGCCGGTGGTCTGGATTGCCCGTATTACCTGGGTAGCCGCAGCACGTTTACCTTAGGCAAATTTGGCGGGCACGCCGGGCGGGCGCTCCGTACCGGAGATGTGCTGCACCTGGCCGCTCCCGAAGTGCGGAGTAACGCGACACCAACAGATATTGCCATGCCAGAACTCAGCAACAACTGGCAATTAAGGGTGATTTATGGCCCGCATGGCGCGCCCGAATTCTTTACCCCGGACGACATTGCCGCGTTTTTTGCCGCACGCTGGCAGGTGCACTATAACTCCAGCCGTACCGGTATTCGCCTGATTGGCCCGAAACCAAACTGGGCAAGGCCGGATGGCGGTGAAGCGGGTATGCACCCGTCAAACATTCATGACAATGCTTATGCTTTTGGCTCCGTCGATTTCACCGGTGATATGCCGGTTATCCTTGGCCCGGACGGCCCTTCATTAGGTGGGTTTGTCTGCCCGGCAACGGTTATCGATGCAGATTTATGGATGCTCGGGCAACTTAAAGCCGGGGACAGCGTGCAGTTTGTACCGGTGACATTGAGCACGGCAGATGCACTGAGCGGAATTGGCGCAATGCCCACCGGGCAAGAAACCAGCCCCGACGCACTGCCTTCCCCCATATTGCTGCAGGACCCGGCACGCGACGGTATGCCAGAATTAACCCTGCGGGCAGCAGGTGACCGCTTTTTACTGGTGGAATATGGTGAACAACGCCTGGACATTACCCTGCGTTTTCGTGTCCATGCCCTGATGCAGGAACTGGAAAATGCGCCACTTGCCGGGCAACTGGAGTTAACACCGGGTATTCGCTCATTGCAGATTCACTTCGACCCGCACCTGTTACCCCGCGACAGGCTGCTCAACGCCATTACAGCCGCAGACGCAAAACTGGGCGACCTGCGCGACGGGCGCGTGCCTTCGCGCACCCTGTGGTTACCTTTAAGCTGGAATGACGAAGCCTGCCAGAAAGCCATCGATCACTACACCCAGTCTGTTCGCCCTGGCGCGCCATGGTGCCCAAGCAATATTGAGTTTATCCGGCGCATCAATGGTCTGAAGCATATTGATGAGGTGAAAGACATTGTGTTCAACGCCCGTTACCTGGTAATGGGGCTGGGGGATGTGTATCTCGGTGCTCCGGTTGCCACCCCACTGGATCCACGCCACCGCCTGGTGACCACTAAATATAACCCTGCCCGCACCTGGACGGCGGAAAACTCGGTGGGTATCGGCGGCGCTTATATGTGTGTGTATGGCATGGAAGGCCCGGGGGGCTACCAGTTTGTCGGGCGTACTATTCAAATGTGGAACCGCGACCGGCAAACACGCGAGTTTACCCAACCCTGGCTGCTGCGCTTCTTTGACCAAATCCGTTTTTACCCGGTCAGCCACGATGAACTGATGCAGTTGCGCGAACGCTTCCCCTGGGGGGAAGTACCGCTGCGTATCGAAGAAGGGGAATTCAGCCTGGCGGAATACCAGCAATGGCTGGCAAGTGAAGCCCAGAGCATTGAAGACTTCCAGGCGGTACGCCAGGCCGCTTTCGATGACGAACTGGCTCGCTGGCGGGCTGACGGACAGTTCACCTATGTTGCCGAAGAAGCTCCAGCGATGGCAGACGATGATGCAATACCGGAGACCTGTTATGGCGTGGAGAGCCAGGTGGCAGGCAGTATCTGGCAGTGGATGGTTAGCGAAGGCGATAGCATTGAGCCGGGCCAGGTGATTGGCCTGCTGGAATCCATGAAGATGGAGATCCCGGTAGTTTCTCCGGTACAGGGTAAGGTTCGTAAAGTGCAGCGCCAGCAGGGCCAGCGGGTGGATGCCGGGCAATTACTTGCCATTATTGAACCTGAGGACTGTTAACTGGAAGGTGTTCCCGCCAGGCTGCAACAGCGCAAACCTGGTGGGAACATACAGCAACTACCGCAGGCAGGATGCAGCCGGGGTATTCTGCGGCTGGCGGCATGCCCACAGCGTGCTCTCTACGGCCTGGTGCCATTCCTGCCAGCGCACCTGCAGGCGCTCATGGCGCGCCATATCTGGCTGGAACGCAATGTGCTCCGGCAAAAATGCCCGCAGTTCCTGAGTTGCCAGGTTAAGCAGGGCTTTCCTTGCCATCAAAGACACACCCACTGCCGATAACTCCGCAATATTGCTGCGCATAACCGGGCACCCGAGTAAATCCGCCTGGTATTGCATTAACCAGTCATTTTTAGTCGGCCCGCCATCCACCATCAACGTATGCAGTTGGAAGCCCGGGCACTGTTGCATGGCATCAATCACATCTGCCACCTGGTAAGCGATAGATTCCAGGGCCGCCCGAATCAGGTGTGCTCGTTTAACCCCGCGGGATAAACCCTGAATCAACCCACGCGCCCGGTCATTCCACCAGGGTGCGCCCAGGCCCGTCAGCGCTGGCACAAAATAAACACCGAGCGTTGAATCCACCGTTGAAGGTAAGTGGTTTAATGCGTCGCGCACCTCCTCTGCCGGTAACTCACTTAACCCGGTACTTTCGGCCATCCAGGTCACCGCATCCCCGGTATGGGGAATATTCCCTTCCAGGGCATAAACCCGCTGGCTGCCATCATGCCAGGCAACCGTGGTTGCCAGGCAGGCCACATCTGCACCGGGCTGGTTAACCGGCGCCATCACGGAGGAACCCGTACCGTAGGTGGCTTTCACACACCCGGGTTCGCCCAGAGTATGAGCAAACAGTGCAGCATGGGAATCACCCGCCATAGCCAGAATGGGAATGCCGTCAGGTAATACACCCGGACAGTGGGTATAACCAAACAGCCCACTGGAAGGCTTCACTTCCGGTAAAGCACCACGCGGAATCGAAAAAATACTCAGTAACTCGTCATCCCACGCTGCGGTATGCACATTGAAAAGCTGGGTACGGGAAGCATTGGACTCATCGCAACAAAATGCCTGCCCGCCAGTAAAATGCCACAACAGCCAGCTATCTACTGTGCCCAGACAAATCTCTCCCCGGGCTGCACGCTGTTCGCCATCCGGTACTGACTGGAGCAACCAACGCATTTTAGAACCAGAGAACAGTGGGGCGACAGGCAGCCCGGTCAGTTCCCTGATTCGCGCTTCCAGCCCGTTATCCCGCAGGCTGTGGCAAAACCCGGCACTGCGCGAACACTGCCAGGTAATCGCCGGACCAATGGCTTTGCCGGTTGCCCGCTCCCAGCCAAGTGCAGTTTCTCGCTGGTTGCTGATAGCCAGAGCTGCAACATTCTCACTACCGACCGCCTGGCAAACCTGGGATACAACATCGAACGATGCCTCAATCAATAATGCACCTGATTGTTGTACCCAGCCTTCATGGGGGGTTTCGATGCTCAGCGCGCGCGACGCGCTGGCAACAATCCTCCCCTGTGCATCAATCGCAATTGCTTTGGTATTGGTGGTCCCTTCATCCAGTGCAATGATGACACCCTTATTCACCGACATGATGCGTCTCCAAATCAAATGAATACCGGCACGCCTGGTTATTGATGCAGGTAAGTATTCACGCCCAGATAGCGGGTGAACGCCTCCACCAGTACTGCACTGCTTGATGAGTGGTTCATCGCAACATGGTGTTCAAAGCCCTGGCGGCAAATCCAGGCCAGCAACGTTTCAAGGTGAGGAACCTGAATAACTGCGCGGCACCCTGGGGTATCAAGTGGGTCATTCACTGATTGCGCTTCACCCACATAGGCTTTCACTTCACCAGTCAGGTCATCGGTGCTCAACCGGAAGTAGGTCAGTGGGCCCGCTTTCAGGCGGCCATGAACGGCACCGCAGGTATTCTCCTTCCCTACAGTGGTGCCAATGATATCGGCGGTGCCCATTTTGGGTGATTCCAGGCTGGCTGCAGCGAAATTGCCGCAGTGAAACAGGACACATTTATCCCGGTCTTCGCCGAAGTTGTTATTCCAGTCTGCAATAGAAGCCGGGTTGAGGTTACAACTGGCAAGGGCATACATAGACAACGCGCCCATCACATCCACTTCGCAGGCTGAGGGCATCAGTTGCCCGGACATCACACTCATAATAGAACACACGTTGATGCCGAGATTTTCCTGGAGTGATGTCCAGCACTGAATGGCGGTGGTATCAATATCGTTTGCTGTGGTCCATTCGCTGATCACGACAAACAGTTTTGCCATGGTGAGCATTTTATCTGCCGGGATGGCACTGGCATCGGCGTTATCAAGCAGGATACGGCGTTTTTCATCAACACGAATATCGTCATCACGCAGTTGCCCAATACGGGTGAAGACTTCTGACAAATCGAGGGTTTCAACCGCGATCCCCATACGTTCCAGTAATTTTTCACTATAACGCACGGTGTTAAAGCCAGCCGGGCGGGCACCAATCGCGCCGACGCGCACATTACGCATTGCCGAAACTACCCGGCAGACTTGTTCAAACTGGCGCAGGTCACGGGCGAATACCTCACCATCCAGCGCGCAGACATGCTGCGTAGTCAGCGTAAAGGGAATGTTGTACTGGCGCAGGTTATTACAGAGTGAGATTTTCCCGCAGAAGCTGTCACGGCGGGTTGCCAGCCCCATTTTATCCAGATTATCTTCCTGCGCCTGGACAAGCACCGGCACATTCAGGCCCGATAAACGAATAGCTTCAGCGATTGCTTTTTCATCGCCGAAGTTAGGCAACAACACGACTATGCCCTGAATCGTGTCTTTGTGCGCTTTAAGTAATTCAGCGCACACTTTCGCATCCTGGCGGGTTTCAACGCCGCCTAATTCAGTTTGCGTGTCGTCCAGCATCACGGTGCTGATACCGAGGCGCGCAAACAGCGCCACCGCCTGTTCGCGAGCTTCTGCCACCAGGTAGCTGGGGAAAAAACCCCGGTTACCAATGATAACGCCCATCGTAATTTGTTGTGCAATTCGGGACATAGCTTTCTCCAGTAAGAGTTCTGTTCGGGGCATGCGCCCACTTGTTATTGTTTTAGCGCTGCTGTGCCAGCAGAGCGGTGGCATGGCGCACGATACCCGCCGCGTCAATTTCGTGGTAGGCACGCGTGGCTTTGCGGTCTGCCGCAATCGCGTACTGGCCATCTTTAATTCCCAGGCGGCGCAGCGGTATTGCACAACCACCTTCGGCCAGTACTTCAGCCACCAGGCTGCCCACGCCGCCATTGATGTTGTGCTCTTCAGCACTGACAACAGCCTTGCAGGAACGCAGTATCTTCAGTAATTGTTGTGTATCACATGGGCGAACAGACGGAATACTGACGACACAGGCATGAATCCCCTGTTCCGCCAGGTGCGCTGCCGCCTCAACGATTTCATAGACTGTGGAACCCATAGCAACCAGCGCGATATCGGTGCCTTCCTGCAGCACATCAATGCGTCCTGGCTCGAACTGGTAGCTGTCATCGTGTAATTCCGGCAATGCCTTACCATCCAGGCGAATATAAACCGGGCCTACATGCGCCAGCGCATAATCGATAATCTGCCTGCATTCCCGTGGGCTTGATGGTGCATAAATCTCAATATTTCCGAAACCCCGCAGAACAGCGATATCATCAATACTGTGATGTGTGCTGGCTAATGGCCCGTAACTTGCCCCGGCATTCAGGCCGAACAGTTTCACATTGGTGTTGTTGTAACAAACATCCACCTTTATTTGTTCGTTAGCGCGCGAGATAAGAAATGGTGCAGCATTGCAGGTGGCGGCAACTTTCCCCCCCAGTGCCAGCCCTGCGGCAGCACCCACCAGCGTTTGTTCTGCGATGCCAACATTCACCAGGCGCCCCGGGAATTTTTGAATAAAAGACGCAATTTTTGCCGTCGAGGTTGAATCTGCCACAACCGGCACCAGGTCTACCCCCCGGTCAACGGCGTCAATAAAGGCGTTCACCATTACCGTGGCTAAATGTTCACTATTACTCATCTTTTAACTCCTCAAGTGCCAGTTGGATCTCTTCGCCTTTTGGTACACGGTGGTGCCATTCAGCCCGGCCCTGAATAAAAGAAATCCCGGCACCTTTCGTGGTATTAGCAATAACGACATGGGGTTTGCCTTCTGGCTTTAATCCTTCCAGCGTTGCGACAACATCAGCCATGTCATTCCCCCGGCACGAAGTCACAGCCATGCCAAAGGCACGCCATTTCTCATCCAGCGGGTCGGTATTCATGATTTCTTTGGTTGAACCTGCGAGCTGCAGGTTATTTTTGTCATTGATGATAATCAGGTTATCCAGCCCGTAATGAGCTGCCACCAGCGCCGCTTCCCAGTTGCTGCCTTCCGCCAGTTCGCCATCACCAGTAACGACAAATACCCGGCGCGGGCTGTGGCTGCGTTTGGCAGCTAGCGCCAGGCCCACCGCAACGGGTAAACCGTGGCCCAGCGCACCGGTATTCAGTTCCACACCCGGCGTTTTATGGCGTACAGGGTGCCCTGGTAAATGTGAATCGGCGTGCTGGTAAGTTGCCAGCCAGTCAACCGGGATAAATCCGGCTTCCGCCAGAACACAGTAATAGCCACCAACCGCATGCCCTTTCGACTGGATATAAATATCCCGCGTCTCGCTGTTTTGCTGTGAGGGTGAACAGTTAAGAATGCGGAAATACAGCGCAGTCAGTAATTCCACCTGGGAAAGGTCTGCACCTGTATGGCCACCAGCCGGGCTTTCTGCATTCAACACAATGATTCGGCGGCGAATCGCCCGGGCCTTTTTCTCCAGCGCATCTACAGAGAGCTTAAAGGGGTTCATATCTGTACCTCGTGAATTTTTAGTCTTTATGGAATATTTATTCAAGGAAGATATAAAAAAGACGGTTTTCCCCGAACATACCCGTAAGACTTAAGTGAGAATGCCATTGAATATATATTCATATATGACTTAATATTCAATAACAGCGTATGCCGCTGGCTGGCATTTGTCTATCCACCAGCACGCGAAAGTTAGCAAAAAGAGAAAATGATCACATTTGAAAACGGACCCGTTTTGGACAACGGCTTGTTATCTATGCAGCAATGAATAAAAATACCATCAAGTAAATCAAGGGGAATGCCATGTCGAAGCAGGATGATCAGCGTCTGCTGGTAAAAATCGCGACGCTTTATTACAGCGAGAATAAAAAGCAATCTGAGATTGCCTCTTTGCTGCACCTGTCGCAATCCTTTGTCTCGCGCGCCCTGACGCGCTGCCAGAAGGAAGGCCTGGTGAAAATCACCGTAGTTCAGCCCACCAATATTTTTGTTGAGCTGGAAAAATCCCTTGAGCAGAAATACGCCCTGAGCCAGGCCATTATTGTCGATGCAGGTGAAGAGGCCACCGCCGCACAAATTAAGCATGCCATTGGTAGCGCTGCCGCGCACTATGTAGAAACCCGTATTCGCCCGGAAGATATGGTGGGCATTTCTTCCTGGAGCAGCACCATTCGTTGCATGGTGGATGAAATGCACCCGCAAAGTGTTCGCGCTCAGGGGGTTATTCAGCTACTCGGGGGCGTAGGGCCAAATGGCAATGTTCAGGCAACTATCCTGACCCAGCAACTTGCCGCACATCTCTCCTGCCCCGCCTGGTTACTGCCTTCTCAAAGTATTGAGCATTCAGTGGAAGAGCGGGCACGGTTGATGAGCAGCCCCGATGTCGCCGCAGCGGTAAGTAAATTTTCTGCCGTTGATATCGCCATTGTTGGCATTGGTGAACTGGAACCCTCGCAGTTATTGAAAAATTCCGGAAACTATTACAACGAAGAAATGCTCCAGTTACTGGCAGCGCGCGGGGCCGTGGGGGATATCTGCCTGCACTACTACGATGCCGATGGCAAGCCAGTACTGTCACCAGAGGAAGACCCGGTGATTGGCATGGAACTGAACCAGGTGCATGCCTGTAAACATGTGATTGCGCTGGCTGGAGGGCCAGAAAAATGCCATGCCATTCGTGGTGCATTACGCGGGCAGTACATTGACGTACTGATAACCGATTTTGCCACAGCCAGAGCGCTCTGGCAGGCCTGATAACCGGCCTGCTGCCCTTCCCCGGGGCGGCGGGCGGCCCAAATAATCATTCTATCAATCTGTTTTAATTCATAAAAAACCCCAAACCTGCCTGCGTTAACGGCATTAATGCCAGCGTCTGGTAACCCCCGGATCGTGATCCTTTTCTCTTTTTAAGAAATTCGCGCTGTAAGTCAGTAGACAGTTTTTAAACGGCGAATTATGGTTACCTTGAATAATAAATCATTATTGAATATATATTCAATGTGGAGATAAAGATGAAACTGACCCTACGTACTACCCTGATTATGGCTGCTCTGATTGGCGCTTCAGGCCTGGCTCACGCTGCAGATAAAGGCCTTATCGCCATTATTACCCCTTCTCACGACAACCCCTTCTTCAAGGCTGAAGCAGATGGTGCGGCGGAAAAAGCCAAAGCACTGGGTTACACCACCCTGGTTGCCTCTCATGATGATGATGTAAATAAACAAAACCAGTTAATTGAAACCGCCATTGCCCGTAAGGCCAAAGCCATCATTCTGGATAATGCCGGGGCAGATGCCACTATTGGGCCGCTTGAGAAAGCAAAAGCGGCAGGCGTTCCGGCATTTCTTATTGACCGGGAAGTAAATAAAACTGGCGTAGCCGTTGCCCAAATTGTTTCCAATAACTACCAGGGCGCGCAGTTAGGTGCAGAGAAATTCGCCAAACTGCTTAATGGTAAAGGCGAATATGTTGAGCTGCTCGGCCGTGAATCGGATACCAATGCTCACGTCCGTTCCCAGGGTTACCATGACGTGCTGGATGATTACCCGGACATGAAGATGGTGGCACAACAAAGTGCTAACTGGAGCCAGACAGAGGCCTTCACTCGCATGGAATCCATTCTGCAAACCAACCCCAATATTGTGGGTGTGATTTCCGGTAACGACACCATGGCGCTGGGTGCTGAAGCGGCACTGAAAGCAGCCGGGAAAACGAATGTCATCGTGGTTGGGTTTGATGGCAGCGACTATGTGCGCGACTCCATTGTCAATAATGGCAATATCAAAGCAACCGTGCTGCAACCTGGCTGGCAGCAGGCACAAATGGCTGTTTCACAGGCCGACTATTACCTCACTCACGGCAAAGCGGAAAAAACAGAAAAGCAATTGATGGATTGCGTTCTGATTGATTCCTCTAATGCGAAAAAACTCAGTTTATTCAACCTGAGCAAATAACCGGGTGGAGGTTTTATGTCACTCAAACGATGGGGAAATGTGCTGGCTGCCTGCGCAATCCTGTTACTGACAGCCTGTGATGTAGTGAAACTGGATGCCAATGGGAACCCCATGTTGCCAAAAGCCGCAGACAGTGCGCCTGGGTATGACAACATGACTCCCCAGCAAATTGCTCAGCAAACCTGGCAAAGCCGTGTAGTGCAGGCGGCACAGGACAAGGCTCTGGATACACCGGCATTCATCTCCAGTTTGTCTGCTTCGCCGGGCAGCAAGCAGAGTTATTTCTTGCGGGTGACAGGACCGGTAACTGGTGAAGATACCCAGAATGAGCGGGAGAAGAAGATAACCATTATGGTCGATGCTAAGCCTCTTCTGGTGCAAATTGGCCCGGTTATTCGCGGTAACACTATCCGTGATGCGGCAGGGTTCCAGTTTGAGGATTTCACAAATCAGGTGCAGTTCGCTCAGCTTTCCAAAGCCTATAACCGTGAAGCCGCAAGCCACTTACCGCAGGTAGATACGGCATGGATGGGGAAACAGGTTAGCGCATTGCTGGCTGTGACCATTGCTCAGGGTAAAGTCACGGACGCAGTGGCGCTCAGCTTAACTGAAGAGGCCGCGCAATGAACGCATTACACCAGGATGACATCATTTTACGCACCCGGGGTATCTCCCGGGTTTTCCCTGGCACTATTGCCCTGGATAACGTCAATTACAACGTCTGGCGCGGTAAGGTCAATGTGATTATTGGCGAAAATGGTGCCGGGAAATCAACACTGATGAAGATCCTTGCCGGGGTTCAGCCACCCAGTGCCGGGGAAATATTTCTCAACAACGAACCGGTTCACTTCGCCAACACCCGGGATGCCGCCGCCAAAGGTATTGGTATGGTTCACCAGGAGCTGAACCTGTTTGAAAATCTGACAGTGGCGGAAAACATTTTTCTCGGCCGCGAACACCAGTCCGGGCTGACCCCTATCCGGGAAGCAGAACAGGAGGAGATTGCTCAGCAATTACTTGCGCGCCTTGATCAGCCCATTTCACCACGCGAACTGGTCGGGAACCTGAAAGTTGGCCAGCAGCAACTGGTGGAAATTGCCAAGGCACTGGCAGAAAACGCAGATATTTTGATTCTGGATGAACCCACCTCGGCGTTGAGCAAAACAGAAGTCAGTATTTTGTTCCGGGTTATCCGTGAACTGACGCGCCAGGGCGTTTCCATCATCTATATTTCCCACCGCCTTGAAGAGCTGATGGCGATTGGCGATGTCATTACGATTCTGCGCGATGGAAAATTTCAGGCGGAAGCGAAAGTTTGCGACATCGACGTACCATGGATTGTGCGCGAAATGCTGGGAAGTGAGCCTGTATCACGCTTTTTGCCGGAAGAAAGAACCTTTGGCGCGCCGGTGCTTGAAGCGGAGCATATTACCTGCGTCAATTCTCTGGGCCATAAAGTGGTGGATGACGTCAGTCTGTCGATTAAGGCCGGGGAAATTGTCGGTATTTATGGCCTGATGGGCGCAGGAAGAACAGAGTTGTTCGAATGCCTGCTGGGCGCTGAGCGCACTTACCATGGCAGGCTCTGGCTGGACAGTAAACCCGTCCCCCAGCGGCTCAGTACCGCAGAGCGTATTCGAATGGGGATGAGCATGGTGCCTGAAGACCGGAAACGAACCGGTATTTTCCCGGTGTCATCGGTAGCAACGAACCTGACTATAGCCAGCCTGTGGCGTCGCCTGCAAAAACACTTCGCCATTGCCACTAAAGAAGAAGCCGCGGTGGTTGCCAGTACCATTGGCAATTTATCCATTAAAGTTTCTTCTCCGGAAGTAGAAATACAGGCACTGAGCGGAGGAAACCAGCAAAAAGTGGTGATTGGCCGTGCCTTGCTGACCAACCCCAAAGTGCTGTTACTGGATGAACCCACGCGCGGGATTGATATTGGTGCCAAAGCCGATGTCTTTCGCATGATGGTCAACTTATCTGAACAGGGTATCGCGGTTATCTTCTCAACCTCTGATCTGAAAGAAATCATGTCTGTGTCAGACCGTATTCTTGTTATGTCCGGTGGCAAGCTTACTGCCAATATTCCCCGCAATCAGGCTGAAGAAGCAGCTCTGGTTAGCGCAAGTGCTCAGGGGTTCTGAAATGAAAACAACATCTTCCGAAACATTAGCCACACCTTCACCTTCCCCTTCCCGCTCCCGTGAAGGGTTACTGTTACTGGCACTGAAACTGCGCACGTTTATTGCGTTGTTTTTAATTGTCGGCTTTTTTACGTTAACCGTACCTGGCTTTCTGGCAACCGGCAGCCTGGTCATTATGATTAAGCATATTGCTATCAATGCGTTTCTGGCTCTGGGGATTACCTTTGTCATCATCACGGCGGGCATTGACCTTTCCATTGGCGCCACTCTCGGTTTGTGCGGAATGATAGCTGGCTGGCTGATAACCAAAGGCATCGTCCTGCCAATGTTTGGCATTGCTATCTTTCCCAGTGTCTGGGTCATCGTCCCTGTTGTCTTACTGATTGGTGCATTTATTGGCGCAATTAATGGCTGGATAATCACCCGCTATAATGTCGCGCCTTTTATTTGCACGCTGGGCACTATGTATGTACTGCGTGGTGCGGCTATGCTGACCTCGGGTGGGCAAACCTTCCCGGGGCTGGAAGGCAACCCGTTGCTGGGCAACACAGGGTTTGACGAAATCGGCTCTGGCACATTACTGGGTATTCCGTGGGCCATCTGGATAATGATTGTTCTTGCCATCGCCATTGCTTACGTGGCCCGCCGCCTGCCCTTTGGCCGCCATGTCTATGCTATTGGCGATAATGAACGCGCAGCCGAGCTCTCTGGCGTTAAAGTCCGCCAGGTAAAAGTGTGGGTGTATACCTTATCGGGTTTTTGTGCAGCCATCGCCGGGATTGTGGTCTCCGCCCAATTACTGGCCAGCCACCCGGCAAACGGGACAGCGTTTGAAATGAATGCCATTGCCGCAGTGGTACTCGGGGGGACATCGCTGGCAGGTGGGCGAGGTACCATTCTGGGTACGTTAATTGGCGCGTTTGTTATTGGTTTTCTCGCTGATGGTCTGGTAATGATGGGCGTCAGCGAGTTCTGGCAAATGGTGATTAAAGGCCTGGTCATTATTATTGCGGTCATTATCGACCAGATGCAAAACCGTATGCAGCAAAAAGCCGCGGTGGTTGCCCAGCAGGCGGTAATAAAGGCCCCCTGATTCAGTCGGCGCGATAACCAAACCGGTGTTGGGAAAAATAAGCGGTGTGGCTGTGAAGCTCAGCTTCAGCCTGCACTGCTTATTTTTTACCCGCCACAGTCTGTTAGCCATTGATTGCTGTTTGAAAACCACCCACACACAGCCATTCCTTGTGCTGCACCCGGCGTAAAACCATAAAGTACCCGGCGCGAAAAAAGTGGCATAATCTACACGCTCACTGCAAATTTCCCTCATAATCATGGCCTATTCTTAATGCTCCGGCGGGTAACCCTGTACAGGCCTGGTGGTTATTGTGCTCCACCGAAAAAGTGATGTTCCCAGGGATATCCTTAATTGCGTATAATGACGTTTTCGTGCATTGCCAAACTGCCATGTTAAAACAAAAAACAATTAGCCAGCATATTGAAACCACTGGGATTGGTCTGCACAGTGGGAAAAAAGTGCATATGAAACTCTCTCCGGCACCAGTTAACACAGGTGTTGTGTTTCGCCGTGTCGATCTTTCCCCTGCCGAAGAGATCCCGTTACGCGCACATCGGATTAAAGATGCCGTTCTCGCTACCAATTTATTCAATGATAACGGTGTACGCATTTCGACTATCGAACACCTCTCTTCCGCCATTGCCGGGTTAGGTATTGATAACCTGTATGTCGAACTGGATGCCGCCGAGGTGCCGATTATGGACGGGAGCTCCAACCCGTTCGTGTACCTGCTGCTCCAGGCCGGTGTTCAGGACCAGCAGGAAGCAAAATCCTTCCTGAAAATTACTAAACCTGTGCGAGTAACAGATGGCGACAAATGGGCCATGCTGGAACCTGGCACTGGTTTTAGCCTGGATTTCACCATTGAGTTTAACCACCCGGCCATTGCTGCCGATACCTGCCAGTTTGCATTACAACTGACTCCGGAACGTTATGTGGCTGAACTGTCACGGGCACGTACCTTTGGTTTTATCAAAGATATTGAATACTTGCAGAAACAGGGGTTGAGCCTGGGAGCAAGCCTGGACAACGCCATTGGTCTGGATGAATTCAAGGTAGTAAACCCGGATGGCCTGCGTTACCCGAACGAGCTGGTGCGCCATAAAATGCTGGATGCGGTGGGCGACCTGTTTGCCGGTGGGCACAACCTGCTGGGCCATTTCAGCGCGTATAAATCAGGCCATGCACTGAATAATGCGTTGATTTGTGCAGTACTGGATACCGCCAATGCCTGGACACTGATTACCAGTGAAGACCCGGGGGTCAATGGGCAAGAAAATTACCGTGCCGTGCCAGCGGTTACGCGCTCCAGTTTCCCTTCTTTGGCATTCCGCACGCACAACTGATATTCACAAGCCCGGCTGGCTTTCCTCCCGGGCTGGTGGCACTGGTGTGCCACCAGGTTTGCGCCTGCTTATTTCACGAATAAACGCACCACGCCGCTCATATCCTCTTCACCCAGGCCTTGCGCCATGGCTTCACGGAACGCATCACGCGCCCCACTGATTGCGGGCATTGCCGGGGCTTGTTCATCGGCCGAGCGCAACATGTAATCCAGGTCTTTTTCTATCAGTTCCACCGGAAACAACGGGGCAAACTGCTGGGCCAGCATAGACTGGGCGACCCGGCCAGCCATTGGGCTCCAGGAAGCCGTGCCTGCAACAGCATCCAGCACGCGGGCAACATCCACCCCTTCACGAATCAGAATAGCGATAGTTTCCGCCAGCGCGGCAACCTGCACCCCCATCAGCGTGTTGGTCGCCAGCTTACTCATTGCCGCCGCACCGTGGCTCCCGACATAAAATACATCGGAGCCCATTTGTAATAATAAAGAACGGACATGATCGACATAGCCTTCATAGCCGCCCACAAAATAGATAAGGCTGGCATTATCGGCCTGGGGGCGTGAACCGGAAACCGGGGCTTCAAGAAACGGGCGGTCGCGGGAAGACATTATCTGTGCCAGTTCACGCACCCAGGCCACAGTCAGCGTGCTACTTTCAATAGCGATAGCACTGGCAGGCATACCCGCAAGTGCGCCCCATTCGGGGTTAAGCCACACTTCCCGGGAAGCGTCATCATCACGCAATACCGAAATTATCACACCAGCCTGTTCAACGGCTTCTCGTGGCGTAAAAGCCTGGCAGGCCCCGGCATCAACCAAAGGTGCTGCGGTTTCCGGGGTACGGTTCCACACCGTTACATCATGCCCGGCTTTCAGTAAGTTCATTGCCATACGGCTACCCATTGCCCCGGTGCCAAGAAATGTCACTTTCGCCATGATGGTTACCTTCTCAAGATTCAATACGCGGCGGTGACTGGTACGGGAGGGAACCGCCGGGAAATGCCGGTTTGCCTGTTTACAACCAGGCTCGCCCCGCGCCGGCTAAATGGGCTCAGGTATCTGACGCTTTCTCTGTGCAGGTTGCAAGCAAGAAATACCTTAAGGGAGATAAATTAGCAGAAATCGCAGTAAGCGTATCCCGGCTACGGTCAAGTTAGTGCTATTTTTCACCCCCATGTGAATACCCTCCCCCCCTGCCCATGAGAAATATCTCCAGGCTGTGGTTATATTAATTATTCCGGTATTGTTTATTTGCGTTAAGTAAAAAATAAACCACAATAAAAATATCAGTATTAATACAATTATAAAAATAACAGCACGCATACACTGAAGTATTAACGGGATACCTCTGGAGGGGTACACGCCATTACTTATAACAGATCAGTTCAAAGCGATCTTGTTAATTTTATTGTCTATTATTTAAAAAATAAGCAAAAAAATGTGATTAATGCATTTAAATATCATAAATAAATTAAGACTATTTTAAGTAATCCAGGGTATATTAATCACCATGCAGCAAGGAGTACCAAACACACTTTATTGTTGTATTTAGTGACCTTTGACATATTTAATTGTGACTGAATTTTATTACCAAAACCTGTGTCTGGCTTAATAGTAAACTACTCTGCGTAACACACATGACAGGATATTTTTGAAATTGAATTTCAAATAACGCAAAGCCAGTCTCATGTTGGCCATTTATTTTCCACCGTGGATAACCACACTGATTATCCGGAGCCAATTATGCAGATCTTAAAAGATATTACCGTCAGAAAAATGTTGTTGATTATCCTTGCCGTGTTCACCTTGATTTGGGGGGTGGCAACCACGTTAACCCTGAAAAACTTTACTGATGTAAGCCAGTTACTGGAACAGAACTCGGTACAAAAACACACTTATGCCATGCTGGTTAAAGGCAATGACCAGTACTTCCGTACCATGACGCGCATGTTACGCGCGGTAGACTTCCGCCAGTCTGGTGATGAAGCCAGTGCAGAGAAAACCTTTGTTTCCGCAGGTAAGGCACTGAAAATCAGCCAGGATATGCTGGCACAGTTTCGCCAGAGCCAGCACCCGGGTATAGATGACGCCCTGGTTCAGCAAATGGTTAATGACTGGGAAACCCTGCTTAACACTATCGCCCCTATGTTGCAAAATGCCCAGGCGAATAATATAGACAGTTTCCGCCAGACATTTCGCCACGTATACCCACCGCTGAGTGTGCAGTTTGGCGCTACTGCTGAAAAATACACCCAGGCCATACAGTCTGGTGGCATGGTTCAGCAAGCTCAGGACCACATTACCAGTAACCGTTTTATCCTGCTGGCTGCCCTGGTGGCGGGGATTGTCACACTGTTTCTCACTGACCGTTACCTGGTCGCTTACCTGGTACGCCCTGTTGGCATCATCAAACGGCACCTGGAACGTTTAACTGCAGGCCAGTTGCAACATAATATTGATGACTTTGGCCGCAACTGCGCCGGGCAACTGATTCCCTACATTCGCAGTATGCAAGACAGCCTGCGCGATACGGTTACCGTAATCCGCGACAGCTCTGGCACCATTTACACCAGCACCAGCCAGATCCGCAAAGGTAACGAAGAACTCTCTGGCCGTACCGACCAGCAGGCAGCGGCGCTGCAACAGACTGCCGCCAGTATGGAAGAACTGACTTCCACCGTGAAAAACAACGCGGAAAACGTACACCAGGCACGCCAGTTAACCGATGAAGCCCAGGGGATTGCCCAAAAAGGCGGTGAAATCACCAATACTGTGGTGAAAACCATGGCAGGGATTTCCGAAAGCTCGCAAAAAATCGCTGATATCACCAGTGTGATTAACAGCATCTCGTTCCAGACCAATATTCTGGCACTGAATGCGGCCGTTGAAGCAGCCAGAGCAGGCGAACAAGGGCGCGGTTTTGCTGTCGTCGCCAGTGAAGTGCGCTCCCTGGCGCAGCGCAGTGCCCAGGCTGCTAAAGAGATTGAAGGCTTAATCAGTGAATCTGTCAGCCGGGTTACCGCCGGTGCAGGCCAGGTACAGGAAGCGGGTAAAGCGATGGAAACCATCATTGCTTCTGTCAGCCGGGTTCGCGAATTGATGGGCGAAATCTCCGTCGCCTCTGATGAACAGTCTCGTGGTATTGACCAAATCGGCCAGGCGATGAACGCGATGGATAGCGTCACCCAACAGAACGCTGCCCAGGTTCAGCAGGCTGCAACCAGTGCCGCTGCGCTGGAGATGGAAGCAGAACATCTGACCGGTGCGATTGCGGTGTTTGACCTTGGCAGCAGCTATACCGCCAAAACGAATTCTGAAGTGAGAAAGCCGGCGCTAAAACCGACCCAGGGCGTGAAGGCGATTACCGCCAACACCGGGGAAAACTGGGAAACATTCTAATAATAACAAGTCAATAACGCAGAGCTTTGCCGGGAAAATCACAGGTTTCCCGGCCTTTTTACATCATCACGCCCAAAACCGCATGAGGCATTCCGTGCGGTTTTGTTTTTTTATACAGGAAAACTTTTCAGTTTAACTGTACAGTTTAGCTGTAGATAATTTGAAGTATGAAGAACACAACTAACTGACAGTGAAATACACATGAATACACCCATCCCTTCAGAACAAAGCGCCATGCTGGCCCAGTCTCTGCAAACGGCAATGCGCAAACTCCGCCGCCGCTTACGCCAGCAATCCACTCTGAGCGAGCTTTCTGCTTCACAACTGGCCGTACTGCATCACCTGGAAAACGAGGGAGCAGAAACCGTTTCTGCGCTGGCCCGTTCTGAAGGTATCCGACCACAATCAATGGCAGCCATTGTTAACAGCCTGATGGCAGCCGGTTTCATCACCGGCAGCCCGGACCCAAATGACGGGCGCCAGACATTACTTTCGCTGACTGATGCCTGGTATGAGTGGGTTATGCCGCGCCGGGCACTGCGTAAGGACTGGTTAACCCGTTCGATTTCAGCGTCTCTCAGTGCGGATGAACAAGAAACGCTTTCCCAGGCCATCGGCCTGATTAACCGGCTGACCGATGATGCCAGTGACGGAAAATAATCAACCGGCCTTCTTCCCCAGAAACAGATTGCTAAGTACAGGTCGCTATGTCAGTCACCACGATTTTTCGTTCATTTCGCAATACCAATTACCGTATTTGGGCCTGCGGTGCCTTTGTGTCAAATATTGGCACCTGGGTGCAGCGTGTGGCGCAGGACTGGATAGTCTTAACGCAACTGACAGACCATAATGCTTCGGCTGTTGGCGTCGTTATGGCATTGCAGTTTGCCCCACCGCTATTGTTCCTGCCGTGGACCGGTTTTGCAGCGGATTACTTTAACCAGCGGAAATTGTTGCTGACCACCCAGGCGATTATGGGCATCCTGGCGCTGGGGCTTGGGGTGCTGACTATTACTGGCCTGGTTCAGTTGTGGCATGTTTATGTCTTCGCGTTTTTATTTGGTACAGCCAACGCGTTCGATGCCCCGGCAAGGCAAACCTTTGTTGCTGAACTGGTTGGCGATAACGATTTACCCAATGCAGTAGCGCTCAACTCTACCTCGTTTAATTCGGCGCGGATGATTGGCCCCGCCGTTTCCGGGCTGGTGATTGCCGCGGTAGGCACCGGTTGGGCGTTTGCGCTGAACGGGCTGTCGTTTATCGCTGTGCTGATTTCACTGCTGTTTCTGCAGGCAGATAAGCTCTACCCCCAGGTGCGGGCAGCACGTAAGAAAGGCAGTTTTGTTGAGGGGTTGCGCTATGTAAAAGGCCGGCCAGATCTGAAAGCCATTCTGCTGATGCTGTTTTTTATTGGCACATTCGGCCTTAACTTTCCGATTTATATTTCGACAATGGCCGTCAGTGTATTTCATACCGATGCCCGTGGTTTTGGTTTGCTCTCTTCGGTTATGGCGTGTGGCACTCTGCTGGGGGCTCTGATGTGCGCCGGGCGCGAGAGACCGCGCTTTACCACCTTAATTCTGGGAGCCGGTTTTTTCGGTACAGGTTGTATCCTGGCAGCTGTAGCTCCGGGGTACTGGTGGTTTGCGGCGATGCTGGGCATAACCGGGGTTGCCTCGCTGACCTTTATGAATACGTCGAATAGCCTGGTACAACTTACCACTGAATCCAGCATGCGTGGGCGGGTGATGGCACTGCGTATCTGTATTGCCATGGGCGGGACGCCAATCGGCGCGCCCATTGTGGGCTGGGTGGCGGACCACTATGGTGCGCGCAGTGCGATGGGAATCGGTGCGGCAGCCGGTATCATCGCCGCAGTCATTGGTATTGTGGTTTGGTTACGCCAGCACAGGGCGCAACTTTCCACCACAACTCACGATGTGCCCTAAAAAAAGCTGACGTCAAGCTTTTGTGCAAAATACACGAGACTTGAAGTCATATGCGGAGCAGTAGGTTAGCTCTCTATCCGTATCTCCGCCATGCTCGCATCAGATAATGGCCTGCAAGCCTTTGTCAGCGATGACGTTGAGCAGCTTGAGCGCCGGGCCAGCTGGACGCGTTTCGCCTTGTTCCCACTTGCGTACCGTCGAGGCGGTGGTGTGCAGGTGATGGGCGAACACTGGCTGGCTGAAATGCAGTGCTTCACGCAGACGTTTAATGTCGTCTGCGCTGAACTCGCGCACCGGCGGTGGACAAATCGCGTCGAACTCGCGCATCGTCACCTTGCTGATCGCGCCAGCGTCGTGCAATGCGGCCAGGTCACCGCGCAAAGATTCAATTATTTTGCTCGTCACAACACACCTCCAGTAAAACGCCAGCCTGCAATGCCTTCACCAGGTCCCTGGCCGATAACTCCAGAAATACCTTGCCGGCATATTGCAGTGCTTGTTTCTCGTCCCGCGTGATGTTCGCCTTGTCGCTTTTCGGGAACCCATGCAGGAATACATAACGGTGACCCACACGGGCCGATAGCAAGGTACGGTAACCACCGCTCTTGCCCGCACCGGGACGCGCAACCCGCTTCTTGTAGAGGTGACCGCCCAAGTCGGCATCAATCAGCCCACTTTCCATTTCCTGGACTGCCTTGCACAAGGCAGTATCGGGCAGTTTTTCGCCCGCTTGCCACCGTGCAAAGTCCTTTCGTTTCAATATGTCCATATAATTCATCCTTAAAATATACCCGTAACGGGTATGATTGTCTATCTCTTACAAGGGCCGATCACCATCCACACCCACAAGCCGCCCACGTCCAACAGCCGCCACACTCTTGTGCGCGGTGAGCGCCATTCCGACCTTAACTGGGATGCCGGAATTGGCAATGTCGGTGACCGGGCGGACGGAAGCCGGGTCAAATATCAGAAAGCACGGGCATAAGATGAACCAAATTAAATTATTGATAAAATTAACAAAACTAGTTTATTCATAGTTCAGAAAAGTTCAGTGTTTGAGTCATGGTGAAGTAAAAACCCACAACAACACAAGACCAACAACCGGGCAAACGTGGTATGGTGGCAGCGCTTTTTTTGCTTCCCATTACTCTGCCATATGTAATTGCCATGATGAAAAACAAACTTACCACCACCAGGCTGGTACTGACGCCACTCAATGCCAATGACTGGCCATTTTACCTGGCGCTGCGCCAAAACCCGGACGTCATGAAATACATGGCGGAAATTGATAGTGAAGACGGTATTCGGCAAAGTTTTGAACGCCTGCTGAACCAGGAGCCTGGCTGCTATTTTATTATTCGTGAACAGCACAATCCTCAGGCAATGGGCGATATTGGCCTGAATATCAACAGGCTGGTGCCTGATACCGCGGCGGTGGGTTACAGCCTGTTGCCGGAAGCTCGGGGCAAAGGTTATGCGTATGAAGCCCTGTCTGCGGTATGCCAGTTTGCTCTCAACCTGCCCGGCATAAAGAAAATCAGTGCGCTGGCACTCAAAGAGAACCTGGCTTCCATTCAGTTGCTGGAAAAGGCGGGGTTTCGCTGTGAAATAGTGACCAAACAGAGCTATTTACTGAATGGCCACTATTACGATGATTGTGAGTACCGCCTGTATGAAGAAGACTTCAGGCCACTTCAGCAGCATTCACACCCATAAACTGGCGAATGCGTTGTAAAGCGGGGCTGTTATCCCCGCAACGAATATGGGCCGGTGTGGCATCGGCCTGAATATTCCCCCGGTTCATCAGTACCACTCTGTCCGAAATTGCCAGGGCAAAATCCATTTCGTGAGTCACGATAACCATCGTCATGCCTTCCCGGGCAAGATCACTGATGACTTTCAGCACTTCACCCACGCGTTCCGGATCCAGCGCCGAAGTTGGTTCATCAAACAGCATGATATCCGGCGACAACGCCAGTGCTCTGGCAATTGCCACACGCTGTTGCTGCCCGCCTGATAACTGGTGTGGGTACTTATTCACATGTGCCAGCAAGCCTACTTTATCCAGTAACCACAGTGCCTGAGCACGGCGCACGGTCTCTTTTTCGGGTTGGTGGTGATAGCGCTGAGCCAGCATCACGTTCTGCAAAATGGTGTAGTGGGGAAACAGGTTAAACCCCTGAAAAACCATACCAATGCGGCGAATACCTTGCTGCTCCGCCTTGCGGTTACGGGCGTTACCAGGCTGAATAAACCCTTCACCGAATAACACCACCTCACCTTTATCCAGATTTTCCAGACCATTAATGGTGCGGATCAATGTGGTTTTTCCTGAACCAGACGGACCAATCACGCTGACCACTTCGCCGGGTGCCACCCGTAACTCGACGCCTTTCAGTACTTCATGCTGGCCCCAGGCTTTATGGATATCCTTCATCAACAGTGCATCAGGGCTGCCGTGCTGGGTTGCAGGCTGGCGTAATGCCAGAGGTTGAGCCTGCTCACGTAATGCGGCAAGCTGGTCGTCCGCCAGGGTTTGTGGCGTTTTAGCCTGTACGTTTACCCGGCGCTCCACAAGCTGGAACAATACGCTGAAGACCGAGACTATCAACACGTAGTAAACCGCCACTGCCGCCAGGGTTTCCATCACCAGAAAGTTTTCAGCATATAACCGCTGGCCGGTCATCAGCAGTTCAGGCAATGAGATAACCGACACCAGAGAGGTTTGCTTCACAATGGTAATAAATTCATTGATAAGAGATGGCAGCGCGATGCGTAGTGCCTGTGGGATAACCACCAGGCGCTGAATGCCAACATAGCCAAACCCCAGAGCATGGCCCGCTTCGTGCTGCCCTTTCGCCACCGAGAGCAACCCGCCACGGTGGATTTCCGCCATGTACGCGGTTTCCACCAGCACAGTTGCTATCAGGCCAGCCACAAAGGCGTTGCCCAAAATAGCGCCTGTGCCCGGGAACAGTTGCGGCAGGTTATAGACAAACACCACCAGCACCAGCAGAGGTACGCTGCGAAATAACCAGATATAGACCTGGCTGATACTTTTCAGCCAGGCCGGCCCGGACAGCCGGGCACTGGCCATCAGAAAGCCCAGTACCAGGCCTGCCAGCCAGGAGAGCACGCTTAATTCGACCACGGTGACACAGGCCTGCCAAAACGCATTCATCGAAAAAAGTGAAAAGAAATAGGCCCAGTTAAATGTCATATGCTGCTCTCTCCTGTCCGGTTAACACCACCTGCCATTAGCGGGCCTGGGTATCCGTAATGCCGTAACGGGCATATTTTTTCAGTAACGCGGTGTATTCCCCGTTCTGGCGCAGAGTTGCCAGGGCCTTAGTCATGCTGGCTTTCAGCGCGTCATTGCCTTTTTTCACATAGATACCCAGAGTTTGCGGGTAAATGGTGTTGGGTGAGGTGATTTTCACCCGGCCATGGCTGCGTTCAGCAAACATGCTGACTGCACCGGCGATATCCACCTGAGCCTGAACATGTCCTGCCAGCAAGGCCTGCATGGTTTCGGGCGCGGTAGGGAATTCTTTCACCGTAATGGCGCCTTTACCGCTGGTTTTGCAGTAGCTGTCTGAAAGCTCACGCAGTTTTTTCACCCAGGAAGTGCCCTGCTGCAACCCGACAGTGACACCACACAGGTCTTTTTCTGTTTTTGGTTCAATGGTGCTGTCATTACGCACCATGATGTACGCGCCAGTGTCGGCGTAAGGAATGGCATCGGCCTGGGCTGTACGCTCTGGCGTGATATACAGTGCGGAAATGACTGTGTCATGGCGGTCGGCGTTCAGCCCGAGGATCAGGCCACTGAATTTGGTATCTGCCAGTTGCAGTTTCAGCCCCATTTGCTGGCTGAGTAATTGTGCAAGCTCAGCATCGAACCCAACAATTTTATTGTCCTGCCAGGATTCAAACGGCGGGTAAGCGACTTCCACCCCCACTTTTAACACCCCCGGTTTCAATGTGCCATCGGCCGCACTGGCCGCTGAAGAAACCGAGCCCAGGCCCGCCATTAACGCCAGGGCCACACATACACCACGAAGAGAAACAGCCTGAGTCATCGCATTGCTCCTGTAGAAGTCATTCGCCGATGATGCGCATCGGCAAGCTGGCAAAGTAATTCAAACATCATGGTGGCACCGGTCATGCTGGTCAGGTTGCCCTGGTCAAAAGGCGGTGCCACTTCCACAACATCAGCGCCCACTAAGTTCAACCCCTGCAACAGGCGCACACCCTGCTGTGCCTGAAGCGTGGTCATTCCACCGATTTCTGGTGTTCCGGTACCGGGTGCATAGACCGGGTCCAGCACGTCAATATCGAAACTGATATAGGTCGGTTCCATCCCGACAATGGCTCTGGCACGCTCCATTACAGTTTGCATACCTTCTTGCGCCACTTGTTCCATGGGAATAATGGTGATGCCATTGGCCCGGGCCCAGTCGTGGTCATGTTCACTGAACAGCGCGCCGCGAATACCAATCTGCACTGTGCGTTTGGGATCAAGCACGCCCTCTTCCACCGCACGGCGAAACGGCGTGCCATGGGTGAAGCGTTCACCACCAAAATAGGTATCGTTGGTATCGGAATGCGCATCAAAATGGATCATACCCACTGGCTGTTCCCGCCCCAGCGCCCGCAGAATGGGCAATGTAGTCAGGTGATCGCCGCCTGCTGTCAGCGGCATAACCTGCTGCTGATACAGAGTGCGGTAATAGTTTTCGATCCGCGCCAGGCTGTCCTGCACATCGACCGGGTTAACCTGCACATCGCCCAGGTCACCAACTCTTGCCAGAGAGTAAGGCGACTGATAAGTCACCGGATGAACCCGGCGCACCAGGCTTGAGGCATTACGTAACTCACGTGGCCCATGGCGGGTTCCCGCCCGGTTGGTGGTACCGCCATCCCAGGGCACGCCCACCACACCAATATCCAGCGATGCAATTTGTGCGCCAAATGGCAGGCGAAAAAAGGTGGGCAGCCCGCTGTAACGTGGAATGTCACCACTTTGGGGCTGCGGGTAATCCGTTGAAGTTAAAGTATTCACAGACGTGTTTCTCCTTGATAACGCACACCAGGCAACACACACAGCATTTCGTACAGCAAGTTGGCGCCGAGTTGTGCAGTCATACCGCTAATATCGTAAGGGGGGGAGACTTCGACCAGGTCGCAGCCAATCAGGTTTAACCCCCGGCAACCACGAACAATTTCCAGTGCCTGAATGGCGCTGAGCCCACCAACTTCCGGAGTGCCTGTGCCAGGTGCCCAGGCCGGGTCAATGCTGTCTATATCGTAAGAGAGGTACACCGGGCCCGCGCCCATCAGTTGGCGAACTTCCGCCATCAGGGGTGACAGGCTTTTATGCCAGCACTGCTCAACCGGAATCAGCCGGAACCCCTGGTCTACCCCCCACTGAAAATCACCACTGGCATAGCCCTGGGCACGTTGCCCGATTTGCACAACACGCTGGCAATCCAGCAAGCCCTCTCCTACCGCCCGGCGGAAAGTGGTGCCGTGAGCGATTTTCTCGCCGAACATGTCGTCGTTGGTGTCGGTATGGGCGTCAACATGAATCAGCCCCACCGGGCCGTGTTTTTTCGCCAGTGCGCGCAGAATGGGCAGCGTTAACGTGTGGTCACCGCCCAGAGTGAGAGGGATAAGCGGCCAGTCATTAAGCCGGGTATAAAAATCTTCAATGATGTCGACAGATTTCAGCAGGCTGTAGGTGTTAATCGGCACATCGCCAATATCGCCAACCTGCAAAGAATCAAAAGGAGCCGCTCCGGTCGCCATGTTGTACGGGCGAATCATCACGGATTCATTGCGGATGTTACGTGGCCCGTAGCGGGTTCCGGCACGTTGTGAAGTACCTACGTCCAGAGGGATCCCGACAAACGCAGCATCCAGGCCAGCAGGGCTGTCGCAGAAAGGCAGGCGTAGCATGGTGCCGCGCCCGGCAAAGCGTGGCATTTCATTGCCACCCTGTGGTTGGTTATACACTTTCTCCATGAGCACTTTCTCCTGGTTAGCGGAGCAGGCAACCCTGCCCCCGGTGTGTCTGGAAATAGTGCATCAGGGCGAAAGGATGAAAAAATAGCAAAAAGCAAAAAATTAGTTTAGAAAAAGGAAAACTAATTGATGGAATAAAACAGAGGTAATCGCTTATGGCTGCTGGGAAATTCCCTAATCTTCGGCTGGTGCATATTTTTGTTACGGTGGCCAAACACCAGGGGTTTGCCAATGCTCAGGGTGAGCTGAATTTAACCGTATCGGCTATCAGTAATTACATGAGTGAGCTGGAAGAAAAACTGGGTTTTGTGCTGTGCCGCCGGGGGCGAGGCGGGTTTGCGCTAACAACCAAAGGTGAAGCCTTTTTACAGCAGAGTATGACGTTACTGAACACACTGGAAAATTTTGACCGCTACACAGCGTCACTGCGCGGAGAACAAAGTGGCACTCTGAACCTGGGCATTATTGACTCCACAATTACCGACCCAATGCTTCCTGCCAGTAAAGCCATTGCCCAGTTCAGTGAACTGTTTCCCCTGGTTCACCTTAACCTGCAAATCAAAAACCCGAATGCGCTGTTACACGGCATTCTGAATAATGAACTCGATATCGCTGTTGGCACCTTTTCGCTGCAAGGCAACAGCGTGGTGTCACACCCGCTGTACCGTGAACAACACTGGCTGTATTGCAGTGATCAGCATGAATTATTTACGGTTCGCCACCCAACAGTGGCGCATATTTCCCAGATGCGTATGGTCACACGCAGTTACTGGAGCGCGGCAGATTTGGGCAAGAAAGGGTTTAAACAAAGCCTTGCCAGCGTGGAAAGTATGGAAGCACAGCTGATGCTGATCCTCTCGGGAAAATACATTGGGTATTTACCAGAACATTACGCACTGAACTGGGTAAAGCAGCAACGGTTGCGGGCACTGTTACCCACCGATTATGGTTACCAGGCTCCTTTTTCCCTGATTTTCCGCCGCGGGCGCAGTAAAGAGATATTGATACGAACTCTGCGTGATTTGCTAAGAAATTCCGCGAAAAATAGCAAATCCCGGCGCTGAATGCACCGGGAAAAAGTAAGGATAAACCCGTTATAACCCAAGGCGCGCCATCATCAGTGCCAGGTCTACCAGGCGGTTTGAAAAGCCCCATTCGTTGTCATACCAGGCAAGGACTTTCACCATGCGCCCACCAATAACCAGGGTAGACAGCCCGTCGATAATGGAAGAGCGCGGGTCGCCCTGGTAATCGCTGGACACCAGCGGTTCATCACTGTAACCAAGGATCCCTTTCAACGGGCCTTCACTGGCGGCTGCACGGAAAGCGTCATTCACTTCCTCTACGGTGACATCCCGTTTCAGGTTGACACTTAAATCGACAATTGAGACCACAGGCACCGGCACCCGCAAAGAGTACCCGGTAAGCCGGCCATCAAGCTCTGGGATAACCCGGCCAATTGCTTTTGCCGCGCCACTGGAATACGGCACGATAGACAACGCAGCGGCACGGGCACCACGCAAATCTTTTTCCGGCTGGTCGTGCAGTGCCTGGCTGTTGGTATAAGCGTGGGTAGTGTTCATCATGCCGTATTCAATACCAAACGCCTGGTTCAGTACCTGCACGGCAGGAGCCAGCCCATTGGTCGTGCAGCTACCGTTACTGACCACAAGATGCTTTTCAGGGTTATACAGGGTATCGTTTACCCCCAGCACGATGGTGATGTCATCGTTTTTTCCTGGTGCCGAGATAATCACACGTTTAGCGCCGCCGTGGGTGATATGCACTTCTGCCTTGCTTTTTTCGGTAAAAAAGCCAGTGGCTTCAATGACTATGTCCACATCCAGCGAATGCCAGGGGATCTCTGCCGGGTCGCGGTGGGCAAAAACCCGAATAGGTTTTCCACCCACCAACAAGTTATCACCCTCAGATTCCACGCTGACCGGAAATTTCCCCATCAGGGAATCGTATTTAAGTAAATGCGCCAGAGTGGCACTGTCGGTCAGGTCGTTAATTGCAACGACGTTGAAATCATCCTGGCCAAGCGCTGCGCGCAGTACATTGCGGCCAATACGCCCAAATCCGTTAATGCCTACCTTAACCATAAACACCTCCTCAGTCAGTTTCTGTTAACTACTGTACTGAGTACGGCGACTGGCGAATATGACATTTAACGATCAATTTCAGCCATCGTGCTGGCATAAAAGCGTTCGCGGTAAGTTGTGGGGGCAACCTGTAAATGGCGTTCAAAAACGCGGCGCAAGTTGATTCCTGAACCAAAACCAGTCTGTAATGCGATTTGCTCAATTCCTTCGCGCGTGCGTTCCAGGCACTCACGGGCAGCATCCAGCCGGACATGCTCAACATATTTTGCCGGGCTGGTGCCCGTTTCCCGTAAAAATACCCGGTTAAAGTTACGCGGGCTCATTGCCAGGGATTCCGCCAGCTTTTCCACAGACAAGTTTTCAGCCAGGTTGCCCTGAATCCAGTCCTGTAAATCGCGAATGGGCCCGGGCTTTGCGGCTCTGGCTGGCAGGTAGCGGCTGAACTGGCTTTGCCCACCCGGGCGGCGCAGGTACATCACCATATCCTGCGCCACTTCGCGGGCAATGGCATGCCCCATGTCCGCTTCCACCAGCGCCAGAGTGAGATCAAAGCCAGAGCTGACACCGGCTGATGTCCATACCGGGCCGTCCTGAACATATATTGGCCCGCGCTCAACAGTAATATCCGGCCAGGTTTGCGCCATATAATCCAGCAGCCGCCAGTGTGTCGTGGCCCGACGCCCGTTCAACACACCCGCCATCGCCAGGAGTAACGCGCCACCACACACAGAAGCGATACGTTGTGTATACGGAGCCGCCATGCGTAACCAGCTGGCGACTGCATCGTCTTCCTCTGCATCCACACCACGCCCAGTGACCATTATCGTGCCGCGTGATTCCCGGGGATCCAGCTCTGTCAGCCGGGCATCAGCCAGCAATGTCAGCCCGGAACGGCCATGCACTGCTTTATGCATTTGGGTAGTGGCAATGGTGACCTGATATGGCGCTTGCGCCAGGCCACTACAGGCATTACGTTCGTTGGCCTGCATCAGGATGTCGGTTACCCCGACAGATTCAAATAACATGCCCCCATCGGGAACAATAATCAGCACTGAGTTCATTGGCAGCCAGGGCGTTGTGGTAAATGAATTTGTCACTAATTATAGTCAGTAAACAAATTCAGACAACGCCCTGCAACTGCTGGGCGTACCGAATTAACGCGGTACGCGCAGCCCACCTTCAGTGCCGTGAGTGAACACCACCTGCCATAACTGGATGTCACGGGAGCGGAAGGCGCCGGCACAGGCATTAAGGTAATAGGTGAACATCCGTTTAAAACGTGGGGAGTAGTTGCTGGCAATCTCCGGCCAGGCAGCGAGGAAACGCTGGTACCAGGCCATGAGCGTTTTGTCATAATCCGGACCAAAGTTATGCCAGTCCTCCATCACAAAATGGGGTTCGCTGGCATCGGCTATTTGGCGCACAGATGGCAGGCAGCCGTTGGGAAAGATGTATTTATTAATCCACGGGTCAACATTCATATCCGTTTTATTGGAACCAATAGAATGCAATAAGAATAACCCGTCAGGTTTGAGATTGCGGGCCACAACAGAGAAATAAGTGGCATAGTTTTTCGGGCCAACATGTTCAAACATCCCAACCGAAACAATGCGGTCGAATTGTTCGTTCAGGTCGCGGTAATCCTGGAGCAGGATAGTCACGTCCAGGCCTGCACAGCGCTGTTGCGCCAGTGCCTGTTGTTCACGGGAAATGGTGACCCCGTACACGGACACGCCATATTCCCGGGCAAGAAATTCAGCCAG
This sequence comes from Mangrovibacter plantisponsor, assembly GCF_003182475.1. Classification (GTDB taxonomy): domain Bacteria; phylum Pseudomonadota; class Gammaproteobacteria; order Enterobacterales; family Enterobacteriaceae; genus Mangrovibacter; species Mangrovibacter plantisponsor. Next base: position 24,134 of record NZ_QGTS01000018.1, on the reverse strand, counting down.
CCCGCCCCAGCCGCAGCCAATATCCAGCACTTTCATTCCCGGGCGCAGTTGCAGTTTTTCACCAATCAGGCGCAGTTTCGCCTGCTGGGCGCTGGCAAGATCAGTCGCTGTTTTCCAGTACCCGCAGGAATATTGCATAAAGGGATCGAGCATGCGGGTAAACAGATCATTTCCCAGATCATAGTGTTCTTTGCCCACAATCCACGCCCGTTTGCGTGACTGGAGATTGACTGTCCGCGCCCATAAAATACGTAACACATCTTTCAGATGGTGAGGGATTTTAGTGTCCAGCCCGGCGTTAAGAATACGGGTAAAGAAGAGATCAAGGCGTTCGCACTCCCACCAGCCATCCATATAACTTTCCCCCAGGCCAAGGGATCCTTGTTGCAATATACGCTTAAATACATTGGGGTTTTTTACCTGAATATCCGCAGCACCCGAGCCATTAATTGTGATACCGGCTTCATCAAGTAGTGTTTCGGCAATACGCCACCAGGCATCATGTTGCGTGGAAGACTCCACCGCGAGAGAGGTATGACTCATTCTGGTTTCCTGCAGAAGTTTGAAAGGTTATTCGTCTGATTATTTTATGGAATTCCCCCATGGCAGGTATTACCATACAAAGACAATTTATATCGAAAACAGGACAACCTGCGATGCCACGCCCAGCCAGAGTTGAAGACGCCGCTGCTACCCGTGTGGCAGAAATCACCCACCTGCCCCGGCCGGTGTATTTCCGCAGTTACCCAATACCCAACAACCACTACGTTGCTCAGCACCAGCATGAGTTTGTTGAGTTTCTTTATGCGCGCAAAGGTGGAATGCGGGTTGAGGTGGATGGTAGAGCACTGTTTGTGCCGGTATTTCATGGTATCTGGATCCCACAAAATACGCCGCACCAGGTGCAGGCCAGCGGTGATACCCAGCTGGAAAGCCTGTATATCTCACCGGGAAAAATCACACTGAATCACGCCAGTTGCCATGTCGTGGTGGTGAGCCATTTTGTGCGGGAATTTATTCACCATGCGACAACGCATGTTCCGGCGCATTATGAAGAAACCGGGCCAAATGGCATGCTGGTTACGGTCTTACTCCACTTACTGGAACAATTACCTGATGCTGGTTTTTCGCTTGCCTGGCCTGCTTCCCCAGCAATTATGCAGGTGTGCCGGGCTATTCAGGCTGAACCCGGGCACGCCCATACTATTGATGAATGGGCTGCTCACTGTGGCATGTCTGTTCGCACTTTTTCCCGGCGCTTCAAAAAAGAAACCGGTATTACATTCAGTGAATGGAAACAGAAAATGCGCTTGCTGGATGCCGTTATTTTACTGAAAAATAACCACAGTGTGACTCAGGTAGCACTGGATTTAGGCTATGCCAGCGTCGCGTCCTTTACTTATGCTTTTCGCCAAATGTTTGGCGTGCCGCCTTCGCGTTACTGAAGATCTGCCCACTTTTTATGCCAGGCAGCAACAAAGGCTTTTGAACGCCCGGTCATGCTCTGTACCTCAGGTGCACTGTACCCCTGGTTGAAATAGGCCATCACAAGCTTGCGGTCATCCACTAGTTGCTGGTGCCGTTGCGCTGCCTGCAACGCTTTCTCCATTCCCTGGCGGCGTTTTTCGTCTGCCGAGATTTGCGGCTCGCCTATCATATGCCAGGCGCGTTTACGGGCGGAATCCGGGGTTTCAGGAGAAGTGGCGATATCACGCAGTAAACGTGCAGCACGGCGGTGCATACCCGCAGCCAGCAGGCTTTCAGCACGGGTAAACAGCTGGTCAATTGAGTCGTACATCAGGGAGTCTCCACAACTGTTGCCAAATCTGCGTGTGACGGCAGATAAAAGTAAAGCAACGAACGAAAACGGCACAGACCGGTGCTATTACCCGGCTACGCCATGGAAAACGAACAGTTGTTTGATTATCCATCAAAATACGTTGTCCGTTATTACGTTCCTAAGACAGATGTTATTGAATAACGGACAATGTCATCCTGCATTACAGTAATACCCTGCAGATTGGCCAGGAAAACGCCCCTGCACCACGTCAACAAGCGGCATTTGCCCTGCATTTAAGGTATGATAACGGCACCATGCGGCACTGGAGCCGCAGGTTAAAAGTGGTATTTAACCCGGTTTGCGGATGGCAAACTGGCAACAACGCGAAGGAACGACAATGCGCTTTTCTCACCTTTCTTCCGCCATAGTCATGGCATGTGGTCTGGCTTTAACTGGCTGCCAGACATCTACCCAGGCAATGCCTGAACAGGCAGCTAACCCGCAGGTAATGGAACAGGTATCGCAACTGGCCTCTCTGGTTGCTGGTGCACAATACCTGCGCACGCATTGTGGGCAAACAGCCGTGCCGGATAACGACACGTTGTACTCCAGAGCCACCAGCCTTGCCCGGCAACGCAACTGGAATACGCACGCTGCTGAGTTTCGCCAACTCCCCACACTGACCACGCTGCGTTACCACCAGCTAGTGGAAGACACAGAGCCTGATGCCAGTAAATGCACCCGGCTGAGCGGTGTGTTATCTCACTTTGTCAGCCCGTAACGACCGGGCCCCGGCAAGGCAGGCCATTCACCAAACCAGCGACTGGTGAATGGCGAACAACCAGGCCAGCCAGCCACTTACTGCCAGCCCCGGCCCAAAAGGTATGGCTTCCTGGAGTGAACGCTGGTGAATGATGCGTGCTGCCAGCATACAGGCCAGGGTTAATAATGCCGCCCCCAGCAAAACAGACGGGAGCATATGCCAGCCGCACCATGCTCCCAGCGCCGCCAGTAGTTTAAAATCCCCATGCCCCATGCCTTCTTTATTGCGCACCAGCAGCACAACCCAGTACAGCAGCCATAACACCAAATACCCCGTAACAGCCCCGACTACGGCCGATTCAAGGCTCACCGGGCCGGCTCCGGAAAGTGCCAATAACAGACCGCACCATAACAGGGGTTGCGTCAGCATATCGGGCAGCAACATATGCTCCAGGTCTGTTAGCAACAACCCAACCAGCAGCGCAGAAAACAACACACCGGCAGCGAGCAGAACTTCACTGCTCAGCAGGCAGGCCAGCAAAAGCGAGAGCATTGCCAGCCCTAACTCAGTCAGTACATAACGCCGGGCCAGTGGTTGCTGGCAACAGGCGGTACACCCTTTCAGCAATAGCCAGCCCGCCAGAGGGACATTGTAATACCAGGCAACCGGCGTTTTGCACTGCGGGCAGTGTGAACGCGGCAGGCAGAGGTTGAAATCACGGTTATGGGGTTGTGCCAGCATTACCGGAATGCGCCAAACCAGAACATTAACCACACTACCGGCACAGGCACCGAGCACAGCAATAAGCGGCAGGAAAATAAGATCAACGGCCATTATCGGAACACCTCATGCCTGGTGATAACACAACATCAGCTTTACCGGCAGATACCTTTACGCTGTCTATCCGGTGCATCCCCTGGTGTTCAAGATTAACCAGCCAGTCCATCACCTGTAATTGCTGGTTATACGCGACAGACAGAGAGAGTATTTGCTCTGTGTTCTGGTGAGAAAGAAGTGTCAGGCCGACAGGCAACGTTTTCTCAGCCTGGTTAAACAGCGAATCAGCACACCCCGTTCCGGCAAGGTAATAAGCAACTTTTTGAGCATCCACTTGCGCCGCAGTTAATGCCCGCTGGCTTCGGTTACCCAGCATGCTGCCGACATCAAAAAATACCCATTTAAATAACGCGCCACACACCATGACCAGGGCCAGCATTAACAGGCGTTTTTCCCTGAGTGTTTTGCTTGCCAGAAAAGCCTGAATATATTTTTTCATGGGCGGCGCTCCCGTATAACAACCTGTGCTCCCGGGATACCGGGGTTTTCATCCTGAACCACTACCTCAAGGCTTCCCTGGCTGTGCTGCTGTGCCAGCACAGCTAAACCGGCAGGCACATCGACCAGGTGTAATTGCATTTCTTTGCCATCCCACAGCACAGATTCAACATGCCCATGAGGCAGGTTATGCAGAAAAGCATTACTGGCATGAAACACCTCAGTAAACCGGCTGCCCACCCGCCCGCTGCTCCCGCGTGCCCGGTTTTCCAGCCAGACTCCCGGAGGGACACCACGAGGTGTGTTTCCAAAAGTCATTTCGACCTGGCGAAACGAATGCTGCTCCAGCCGCCATGCCAGCCAGTAACGCGCCCCGGCACTTAGCATGGGGTAAAAACAAAGCACAACCAGGCATAAGATGCAGGCAAAGGCCAATAACCGCCTGCCTGGCAGGCCTGCCAACGACAGCCTGAGGTGCTCTTTGGCAGACTGGAACCCGCGGCCTTCAGGTAAGTTCCGGCTCAGGATCTGCATCACTGCAACCGGGTCGGCATCAGTATTCGGCACTTCCAGGCATGAGCCATGCTGCTGAGCAAGCCAGGCCTCACACCAGCTTTCCGGCAGTGTGGCAGCAGTGCCCGGGGTTGGACGAAAAACCCATTCGTCGCATAAACGAATGCAGTACCCCGGCTCCAGCCCGGCGCTATCAGGGTGGATAGCTCCGGGGCAGATCCCCCATTGAGCAAGTTGGTGTAACACCCGGGAGAGCCATTCCTTGTCTACCGCCTGAACATAGTGACCTGTTTGATCCCTGCCAGTGATAATGGCGTGGAGTTGGCTCACGTCAGCCAATAATTCGTCTTCCACCTGCCACAGTAACACCTGAGGATCCGGGCGTTTCCAGCGCGAGTTAGCAGGCAACACACGAAAGATCACGCACCCGGCAGGCAGTAACAATGTTACCCGGCCTTCACGGCACCCTGCCGGAAGGTTGCTGCCATCACGTGTGGTGCCGCCCAGGCCTTCATCCCGCCCGCGGGAGTAAAACCAGTGAAATAGTGCATCAGATTGATGGGAAGCTCTGAGAATTAAATGGCCTTGTGTATTCATCTTCATTGATGGTTATCCTTCCTCTGGACCATACAAACGGCGAAATACAGTAAAAGAACGCCCCTGGTTACGGACCTGGCTGCGTAATTGTGCAAATGGCTGCGAGTCCATACGCAGGGTAAATTCATAAAAATCACTGCCGGTGCTTAAAAAAGGCGACAAGTTTTCTAATTGTTGCCTGAGGGCATCGTCTTCCAGCGATGCCATGAACTGATCAATACTCTGCCAGCCAGCCTGCGGGCGCAAAGCCAGCAGTGCACTGGCGCTCAGTGGTTCACCAGCCGCAGATAACAGTGCGGCCAGCAGTGGCTCGTGGCGTTGAGTTAGCCCATTAAGGTTAATTTTCAGGTCCATTACCGGTAACACGCAGAGTTGTGAACGTAACCGGGTAACCTGGCTCGCAGGTAATAGCATGCTCAGGCGCAGTTCGCTGACATCAGCAAACCCTTTGCCTTCCTGTTGTTTTTGAGCCACCAGCAATGCCACTACCTGCCGGGCCGTATTGGCGTCGCTGCCTGTGGCAACCAGTAAATGGCGCAAAAGCTGTTGCGGTACGGTTTCTGCACCTGCTCCGGCGCCCTGTGCCAGTATGGCGTTGAGGTTAAAACAGGCCTGCAAATCCCGAACCAGAAACTGGCCATGCTGCCCATCAAGCTCCATAGAGTGCCAGCGAGTAAGCCAGGGGTAAGAAGGCTGAAGCACCGGGTTGGCCAACACCCGGCGATAGCGCGAAACCAGCACAGATTCCGCACCGGCCAGTTGCTGGCGCACCTCGCTTGCAGACTGAAAAGAAACGGTTCTCTGGAAAAAGCTGAACCAGTGCGTCTGGGTAAGTGACACACATACTGACATACTGGCGATTATCAACAGCACCATCAACAAGGCCATCCCCTGTTCATTTCTCCACTCGCGGCGCGGGTTCATTACACCCCCTCCACAATGGGAATGACCCGCTGTAACTGGCTGAAACGCGGCCCGGATACTGTGATTTCTACGGCCTGGGGAACTGTGTTGGCAGACAGCCAGTTTGGTTGCCACTGCGCACCATTAAAGACCCGGAGATGAAAACTGCTTACCTCCGGCAAAACAATTTGTGTCACGGGGTTTGGCTGTTCTGCGCCGTATGGCCAGCTTATGCGCACCAGTGCACCACTACTGATACGCCACTGCACCCACTCCATTGAGGCTCTGGGGAAACGGCCGCCTGGATTAAGCTTATTGCTGCGCAACAGTGTCACAATGTGGCTGCCGTTGTCTGTTTCACTCTCTCGCTGCAAGCGGAAATCCCCCGCACTGCCTGCCGTACCAGAGCCTGGGAGCCGTGGCCGTGCTACTGCCTGGCTAAAGTCCTGATCCAGGCGCCACATTAACCGTTGCCATGCAGTGATATCCCCTGTGGCCTGTTGCACTTGCTGCCCGGCGCGCAAGGTACCCTGAAGTATCGCCAGGCCTGCCGCACTCATCACCGCAAAAACCGTGATAGCCAGTAACATCTCAAGAAGCGTGAAGCCACGCGGAGACTGTGTTGTCATGATGAATGCAAAAAAGACATGTCATAAAGCAGCGGCTGCGATGGCCCGGGAGAGCGAACACGCAAATGGAGTGAAACTACATTGGGCGAAGATGTGGCGGTTGCAGACCAGGTAATAATGAATGGCCGCCCGGCCATTTCGGTTGCCAGCGTATGCTCACTCCCTGCTGTGATACTTTTAGCAAGGCGTAAACGTACTGCCTGATTTTCTGCGACCCACAGCGCTAACTGGCGTTGCTCCATATGCTGTAAATGGCGATTTTGCTCGGCACCAGAACGCATCAATGCCAGCCCGGCCACAGACAGAATGACCAGCGCCAGCATCACTTCGAGCAATGTCATGCCACGGCATTTCATGGTTGCCTCCCGCTACGGTGCACAATATACCCATCAACCGGCATGACCAGGTAACGGGTAGCACCGTTGTGGTTGAGCGCAATTTGGAAGTCGCTGCTTTCTCCACCGGGGAAAAAGACCAGAACTGGATCACGGGCCGGGTGCTGAGGGTAAGGAGCGAGAGGAACCGGCTGGCCTTCAATGACCAAATCCAGCGACCAGCCATCTGGTAACCGGAACGGGCGATTGCGCCGTGCCAGCGGGACTTTCTGCCAACGGTAGCCGGGCCAGGCATGGCTTTGTACCCCCTGGTTGGGTTGCAAAGACAACTGGTAAATATCCATGCCGTTGCTGTACAGGAAAGCGCCATAGAGCTGTCCGTCCAGCATTGCCTGTTCCGCCCGGCTGTCCAGCGATTTCGCCAGTGACAGCGCAAGCTTTTCGCTATCGTCATTGCCGGGGCGGGTGCCGACAGCCAGCATCGCCATCCCGGCAATCAACACCACCACCAGCATGATTTCCAGTAGCGTGAACCCGGACGCGGAGGTTTTATTCATCCGCATCCCAGTTGCCAATCAGGTTCTGGCTGTTTTCGCCTTCCATCCCCCATGACCAGATATCAACCAGACCATGCTGACCCGGGTGGCGGTATTGATAAGGATTCCCCCACGGGTCATTCGAAAGGCGGCGTAAATACCCTTCCTGGCGATAATTACGCGGTAACGGAGCAATGGCTGGCTCTTTGACCAGCGCGCGGAGGCCCTGCTCTGTTGACGGATAAATACCGTTGTCCAGCCGGTACATTTCCAGGGCATTTTCGATAGCTGTGATGTCGCTGACAGCTTTTTGCCGGTCTGCCCGGTCTTTATTCCCCATCAGCCCCGGTACTGTCAGGCTGGCAAGCACACCGAGGATCACAACGACAACCATAATTTCGAGCAGGGTGAACCCCCGCTGACGCTGCGATGACAACATAAATAAACTCCTTTTCTTTGGTTATCCCATTAAACTATTAAGCTGCAATATGGGCTGTAGAATCGCCATGACGATAAAAAAGACGATTCCAGCCATGCCGGTGATTAGCACTGGCGTAAAAACGCCCATAGCCAGAGAAACCTGGCTGTGAAAAGCGTTTTCCTGTAAATCTGCCGCGCGCTCCAGCATGTTTTCCAGTTCACCACTGTTTTCACCACTGGCAATCATGTGGCGCATCATGGGCGAAAGCATTCCGGTTTCGCCCAGTGTTGCCGCTAATGAGCACCCTTCGCGTACCTGATCACGCACATGCTCTAAGCGGCCCTGCACTGACTGGTTGGTTACCACTGCGGCGCTGATCCCCATGGCGTCTAATAACGGTACGGCACTGCTGGTCAGGATGCTTAATGTGCGGGCATAGCGCGCAATATTCAGGTTAAGCGCCACCCGGCCGACAACAGGAACCCGTAAAAAAGCACGGTGCCAGGCAAGGCGGGCTGCAGGGCGCTTCAAGGCCTGAGAAAGCCCGCCCCAGAGCATGAACACCGCCAACAAAAAATAGAGGCCGAAGTCCCTTGCGGTATCGCTCAGGGCGATGAGGATGCGGGTAGAGAGCGGCAGACTGTGTTGTAAATACATGAATTGCTCTACCACGCCCGGCACTACAGCAGTAAGCAGAATGGCGACCACGCCCAGAGCAACCGTGGTCAACACCAGCGGATACAACAATGCCTGTAATAATTTCCCCTGCAAGGCCTGGCTGCGCTCAAGGTGGTCGGCCAGCCGGGAAAGTACCGCGTCCAGGTGGCCGGACAACTCACCTGCGGTAATTAACGCGCGGTACAAAGGTGAAAATGAAGCGGGGAACTGCGCCAGGGCATCGGAAAATGTTCGCCCTTCCAGTACCTGGCGGCGTAGTTGTTCAATAATGTGCCGAATAGTGTTTTTTTCACTTTGTTGTGCCAGCGACAGCAGTGCTTCTTCCAGTGGTAGCGAGGCCCCCAACAATGTCGCCAATTGGCGGGTAAATAACACCAGCGCCTGCCCATTCAGGCGTGCCTGGCGCATGGTGCCCCACGCAGATAAACGCTCTTCTTTCACTGAAAGAATTTGCGGAAAACGCTCACGCAGCAACTGGCGGGCCGCTTTGGGTGATTCAGCCTCCAGGGAGCCACGCTGGCGCTTACCATTCTGCCCTGCCACAACATAACGATACCTCATGGGCTACCTCTGGCTGGTTACCCGGAGCACTTCCTCAAGGGACGTGACCCCAGACTGAATTTTCTCCAACCCGTCATGCACAATACCGGGCGTATCCTGGCGAATGAGTTGTTCAAGGCCGACATCATGCTGCGCATCGGCAATAGCCTGGCGCATGGCGTGGCCAACCAGCACCAGTTCGTGAATGCCTGTTCGGCCACGGTAACCATGCCCGTTACACGCAGAACACCCGCCTGGCTGAAAAGCCGCCAGCGGCGTTTCCATGCAAATACCCAGAGTGGATAACTGTGAAGTGGTGTAAGTGACGGGAACCCGGCATGCCGGGCACAGGGTGCGAACCAGGCGCTGCGACAGCACCCCAATCAGTGAACTTGCCAGTAAAAAAGGCTCCACGCCCATATCACGCAACCGGCTTACCGCGCCAATAGCTGTATTGGTGTGCAGTGTTGACAGCACAAGGTGCCCGGTAAGCGAGGCCTGCACGGCAATTTTTGCTGTTTCGCCATCGCGGATTTCACCAATCATGACAACATCCGGGTCCTGGCGCAGAATGGCACGTAACCCGCGGGCAAACGTCATATCAACTTTGGGATTAACCTGGGTTTGCCCAACGCCCTCCAGCTCATATTCCACCGGGTCTTCCACCGTCATAATATTGCGGTCTTTGGTGTTAATCTGGTTCAGTGCCGCATATAACGTGGTGCTTTTACCAGACCCTGTTGGCCCGGTAACCAAAATAATGCCATGAGGCTGAGCCAGCAGCGATTCAAGAGCGGTGCGTTTATGCCGGTCCAGGCCAAGGCTGGATAAATCCAGTTGCACACTGTTTTTATCCAGCACGCGCAACACAATGCGTTCACCATGGCGAGACGGCAATGTGGACACACGCACATCCACTGCCCGGCCACCAATTCGCAGAGTAATACGCCCGTCCTGTGGCACCCGCTTCTCTGCAATATCCAGCCGGGACATCACTTTGATGCGCGAGATTAATACAGCGGCAAGATGGTGTGGTGGTGTCAGAACCGGGCGCAACACACCATCCACCCGGAAGCGGATGGCAAGATGCTTTTCATAGGGCTCAATATGAATATCCGAGGCCCCTTCTTTGATGGCCTCCCCCAACATAGCGTTAATAAAACGCACCACCGGCGCGCCATCATCACAATCAAGCAAGTCTTCGTTTTCGGGTAATGCGTTTATCACCTGGAAAAGATCGTCGCCATTTTCCAGCTCAGCCATAACCTGGCTGGCCTGCCCCCCTTCCTGTTGATAGGCTTCGGTGATTTTCTGGCGAAACGCCGCATCACTCAGCTCATAAAGTGGCGCTGCGCCAGCTACACGGTACACTTCCTGTAAAGCTCCGGAAGATACACCGTGGCGATACCATACAACCGGTTGTTTGCCATCTGGCTGATAAAAGACGCCTTGTTTCTGCACCCAGGCGAATGGCAATAACCCTGTCATTCGTTACTACTCCCGGCATAGAAACGCTGAATATCGTTCAGCATGGCATCCACCGTTTGCCCACCAGCGCCCACACTTTGGTCCAGCGCCTGGTGAAACACCTGGTCTGCCGGAGTAGAGAAATCATGTTGTTTAAAGCGGGAAAGGGATTGCAGGCTGACCTGATCATAGCGATCCTGCTCGCGCATGATGGTGGGGCGAATGAACAGCATCAGGTTACGTTTGGACGTGGATTTACTGGTCGTGCCAAACAAATGCTTCAGCACCGGAATGCGGCCTAACAATGGCACAGCACTGTTGCCTTCACTGGTGCTGTTATCCAACAAGCCGCCGACCACCACAGTATTCCCAGTCCCGACCAGTACCGCATTACGCACGTTACGCGTGTCGAAAGTAGGCCCCAACGCATTGCTGGCAGCAGAAGTGGACACGCTGGATACTTCCTGCTCAATATCCAGGCGAACCGTATCACCCAGGTTGATTTGTGGGGTCACCTTCAGCTTTATTCCCACGCTGCGGCGTTCAACGGTGTTGTAAACATTGTCGCCGGAAGTGGTTTGTGAGCCGGTTAAAACCGGTACATCCTGCCCAACGGTGAACTCGGCTTCTACATTATCGAGTGTGACAATACTGGGGGTTGCCAGAATATTGTTTTGGTTACTGGTTTGCAGCGCGGTGAGTAACCCGGCCCAGTTTCCCCGATAGAAACCGGCCGCCAGCCCTTGCGCGCTGCCAAGGACCTGCCCCATGCCATTGCCAGGGATAGCAGTGACAGAGGGATCGGTGGCAGAACCAAAATTCGTGCCGCCTGCGGAATTGTTCATCCACTGAATACCGAAGTTAAGCCCCTGCGCATCGGAAACTTCAGCAATAATCGCTTCAACCAGTACTTGCGGGCGGCGAATATCCAGTTGGTCAATCACATCACGCAGTTGGCGCATGATGTGATTTGGCGCATTAAGAATCAATGAATTGGTTTGGTCGTCTGCAGTAACAGAGACAGGGGTGGATTTACTGGTTTCAATGACTACTGGGGCCGCCGGGTCGCTGCTGTCCACCGCGTTATTGATTACGCCATTAAGTACATCAATAAGTTGTGCGGCTTTCGCGTATTTAAGATAAACGACCTGGGTATTGCCTCCCATGGCCCCGGGGCTGTGTTCGCGGTCCAGCTTCTGCAGTGTTTGAATCATGCGGGCTCGTGCTGGCGCGTCCCCGGAAACCAGCACTGTATTTGTGCGCTCATCGGCCACAATACTGGCATAAATACGCCCAACTGTACCGGGCTGCCCTGCGGTACCATCGCGATGCAGGGCATTCGCCATGTTGACGACATCACTGGCCGAAGCATTATGCAAGGCCAGGGTTTCTACGTGGTGCTGTGCGCGGTTGTCCACCCTGGCAACAATCGCCACCAGGCGCTCAACGACAGAAGCACGCCCGGTCATCAACAACATATTGGCGGCATCATAATGCACCACGCTACCTTCAGCCGCATCATTCAACTGGCGTAATAAAGGTGCAAGTTCGCGGCCGGAAATATTATCCAGCGGCACAATTCGCATTATAACTTCATCATGGCGGGTAATATCGCCATCCTGAACCAAAGGGATTCCGGCTGATTTCGCATTGCGCTCCGGAATAATTTTGGTGATACCCCCTGGCATATTAACAGCAGTAAAACCATAAACCTGCAATACACTCAGAAAGAACTGATAATACCGTTCACTATCCAGCGAATCATAAGAGCGAACATTAATTGTTCCCTGAATAGCAGGATCAATAACAATCGTTTTATTTAATACTTTACTGACTGTATTAACAAACTCACGAATTTCGGTATTTTGGAAATTAGCAGAATAGCTTTCAGCAGTGCTACAGAAAGGAATCAGTATCATCAGGAAGCCTGCGATACTGTATTTAAAAAAACACTTTACGTGTTCATAGATTACTGTTGCTTTGCTCATCCAGAATCCTTTCTGTTATTAGCCATCATCCCATTGATGGCAGAGGTCTTTAACTTACAGCTTGTGAGTTATCCCGCATCTTTTTTGCCGATATGCACGGTTTCAAAATAACCTTTATGCTTGATAACAATCCGATCGGTTAACACACGCATAATATGCACACCAGGAAGGTCTGCCACTTCACCACATGAGTAACTGTATTGCCGGGAACCCAACTCAACAATAGCCAGAGCCCGCTCACAATCTTTGTGGCTTACTACCCCCACCAGTTTCAAAGCCAGAGAGGAAGGTGGGGCATTATTAACCTGCTCACTGCTCAGAGAAACTTGTGATTCATGCCATGCCCAACGCCCGTCCCGTGGAGCCTGAGCAAAGGCTGCAGCAAGATGAATAGTATCATCGCCAACACTGTTTTTCTCATTAAAGTCATTATTAATTTCTGAAAATGGGGCCCGGGCTGTGAAATAAACCGCAACACAGCAACTCGCTATCATTATGACTGCGATGATATTGAGACTCTGCTGACGTATTCGGGTGGTTATCATAGACAGGCACCTCATTAATACCGGAAACCTTACTGAGCATTATTTGTACAAAACGCTGCTGTAAATTAATTTTTAAGCTGAAGAAAAAACACATAACACGCTGATATTAATAACCAGAAGGCCCACTGGGCCTCCTGGGGCTGATGGCAAACATCTTGCCAGCAACCATTTACTTAATTACTTTTCGCGCGGCAAAAAAGTTCCGTTGTCCAGCATGGACTGAGTGACAGTAACGCTGCCAAAATCTGCTAAAACACTGTTGGTCAGGTTCGGGTCAACACTGCGGAAGAACAGCTTGTCGCCCACACTGATGAAGGCGGGGAAAGCTATCTCCGTCATGCCTTCTGCTGTGTGCGTAATCCCGGATGTTAATACTGAAGGCAGAGCACCGCTGTAGCGGTATCCCCAGGCTTTACCTGACTGGGTGTACCCCAGATTCTCGTTGCCCAGCAACCCTTTCTGGCGGTCAATCACCACACGGTTATTACCATTGAAATACTCTGTTGGCAGCGTCAAAGTGACAGCCTGCGGAGAAACCACAATGCCAGAGGGTGGTAATTCGACAGACGGTGCCGCGTTATCAGCCGCTTCACGCATGTCATTCACATATGCTACCTGCTCAGACAGCGGCATATTCTGGGTATTTGCGCCGAAGGTCCAGACAAAGAAACCGCCGTAGCCATTGGCTGCCTGCCACTCTGCTCGCGCCAGGTTATTTTCTTTACTTTCAATAAAGTTGCTTACCGGCCCCCACTGAGAGTTAATGGTGGCACCCAGAACAACTTTTGATTTATCGCCAATTGCGCGCGCATAGTTTTCCATAGCAACCTGCCAACGGAAATTCGGACCTGCGTCATAAGCCATTACATTAAAGAAGTCGAATAAGTCTTTACTCTTTTCCAGCAAAGGCAGAACTTCACCATGGTGGTCGGAGCGTTTATCTTCAATATAAGAGCAGTTATCAACCACGGTATTATTTGCACACTCAACCGGGTCTGCGCCAACGTGGTAGGTTGTCAGACTGATAACTTTATCTTTACCGATTAACTCGCGCAGGCGCTGTGCCAGCAATAACAAGTTTTCGTTTTCCTTTTCTGTCAGGCGAGCGACTTTTTCAAAATCGAAGTCGATACCATCGAGGTAAACGGAACCTGCTTTCTGATACACGTCAGTATTACAGGAGCCATTCCAGTTCCAGAACTGGCAGTCGCCGTCAATCTCTGACTCTTTCAGGCCACGCTTATACACCGGGTAAGGGGTTTTCAGCAGTTCAGCCAGAGACTGTGCGATGGCTTCGCGGCGCTCTGGTGTATCCATGTAACTCCACATGTCTTCATACGTCTGTCCACCAAAAGCGGCAAGAATTTTTCTTTCCGGGTGGTCATACTTCATGTGCGTCCACCCTAAATACCCACCAGCAATCCACCAGGGGTCGTAAGGCATCGGCGTAGCGATATCATCAGATGATGTAATATTGCCTTGCGCATCCCAGCGAGCAAAAGACAGTAAATAGGTATCGACTTTTGATTCAGCCAAAATAGGGGCAGGATCGGCATCCGTGAAACCCCAGGAGGTAACATACGCGATAGTACGGTTTTCATCACTTGCGGTACTGGCTACGGCAGGAAACGCCAAAAATGCAGCACTGATACCCATGGCTAAAGCTAGCTTTCTCACACAAAACTCCTTTTTATTTCCCATTACAGGGTTACTGTTAGCAATATGCACATACATATTGCCGTCCTCGGCTTACCTGTTAAATACATGCAAAAACGCACCACTTAACAAACAAGCACATTCGTTCCTTGTAAATAAACACCGTTTGCTAAAAAACTGTATTCTGATAAATGAACACAAAAAAACATAAAGCAATTAAATTAAAAACGCCGATAATTATGAATTTAATATACCTCACCAGAGGCAGGAGAATAGTACAGGAAAAATTCACAACAGCAACATTCAGAAGACTTTTTCGTCATTAAAAATGCCTTAATTAACATTAATGATGCTACAAATATAAAACACTCGATATTTACTTATTATCCAGAAAAATTTAATGATTCAATAAAAAAACAGCCGTTTTATTGACCACAATAACGTGCCATGCAATTCACTTGCATGCCACGTCACACAACGTTACCTGGTGTCTGTTCTTTTCCATTTAGAATATACCATGCACATTCATCGAGAAAACCGTAGCCATCCAGATATATTTAACAAAGTAATTAATCCGGTTACTCACATTAAGTTTTTAATATTGCCTTTCTAAAATAAACTGACCTGCATTGACTCACTCTCACCCTTTGTCAACCAGTAAGGCAGTTTTATAACTTACAAAAAGTACCACTTTTGCTTTTAGGTTAACCTGCCACAAAGCAATATCTGATTTATCAAACTAAACTTGCTTTTACCCGGCATCAGTCATTTACAAATAACGCCACCTGGCGATAATAATCCCATGTTTTTTTGTGTTAAGGGCGCTTATGAGCGACTCGCAGCAACCCCGGACGGCTCGCAAGCGGCCAATGAAGCTGAGCACATCCGTCATTTTGATGGTGAGCGCCGTCATTATTCCATTATTGTTAGTGGTTCATCTGCTCTACTTTTTTCAGATAAGCGATGCCACGCGTGACGGGCTCGAAGACAAGGCTATGGCTGTCGCCCGCACCCTGGCAGATTCACCACAAGTTCAACAGGCGTTATTACAACCGCCACAAACCCGGCAAATCCAACCTCTGGCGGAAGCCATTCGCAAACGTAATGACCTGTTGTTTGTTGTGATTACCAATATGGATGGTATTCGTTACTCCCACCCAAACAAAGACGCCATTGGCCACCACTATATTGGCAGTGACATTAACACGGCGTTAGTTGGTAATGAGAATGTCTCAGTTAACCATGGGGTACTGGGTGAAGCTGTACGGGTATATACCCCGGTCTATGATAGCCAGCACCAACAAATTGGCGTGGTAGCGATAGGTATTTCCCTCGATAAAGTAAAAGCACAAATTAATCACAGCCGCTGGAGCATTATCTGGACCGTGCTGTTCGGTGCTTTAATCAGTGCCATTGGCATTTGGTGCCTGGTACGGATGCTGAAACGCATTTTGTTTGGCCTGGAACCCTATGAGATATCGACGTTGTTTGAACAACGCCAGGCCATGTTGCAGTCAATTAAAGAAGGGGTGATCGCGGTTGATGACCAGGCCCATGTTAATTTGATCAACCAGACAGCACGGCAACTGCTACGTGACACCAGTACTGCAGATGCGCCTTTGCCCGGCCATATCAGTGATTCGCAGCCGCTTATTGCCACGCTACGGGAAGTATTGCGAACCGGTAAACCGCTCCGGGACCAGGAAATTACACTCAATGGCCGGGTTCTGCTGAGTAATACCGTTCCGGTGCGCAGTAACAATACGATTATTGGCGCAATTTGTACTTTCAGGGATAAAACCGAGGTCAGTCAGTTAATGCAGCGCCTGAGCGGCATGGTAAACTATGTCGATGCGTTGCGAGAACGCTCCCATGAATTCATGAATAAATTGCATGTCATTCTGGGGTTACTGCACATGAAGAGTTATGAGCGGCTGGAAGACTATATTCTCAGTACCGCAAATAACTACCAGGCTGAAATTGGCTCCCTGCAGTTGAAAATTAAATCGCCGGTCATTGTCGGGTTTCTGTTGGGGAAAATTAACCGCGCTCATGATGCCGGCCTGCGTCTTACTCTGGCAGAAGACTGCCTGATGCCGGATAACGATAATGAAGATCAAGTCGCGGTATTAATCACTGTTTTGGGGAACCTGATTGAAAATGCCCTGGATGCACTTCAGGGGCAACCTGAAGGGGAAGTCAGTGTGTTACTGCACTACCAGGAAGGCTGGCTCTCATGTGAAGTAAGTGATGATGGCCCGGGTATTGCCCCCGAAAATGTTCAGGCTATTTTTGAAAAAGGTTTCTCTTCCAAGGGAAGTGAACGCGGTGTTGGGCTGTTCCTCGCGAAGCAACAAGCAGAAAACCTCGGTGGCTCCATTTCAGTTGAATCAGAGCCCGGTGTTTACACTCAATTTTATGTACAACTTCCCTGGGATGGTAAGAGGATGAGCACATGATCAATGTGTTGATAGTCGATGATGATGCGATGGTCGCAGAACTGAACCGCTGTTATGTTGCCCAGGTGCCCGGTTTTACCTGCTGCGCCACTGCCTCTACGCTGCAACAAGCCAGTGAACTGGTGCTCAACAAGCAACAACCTATTGACCTCATTCTGCTGGACATTTATATGCAGCAGGACAACGGGCTGGATCTGTTACCTGTGTTGCGCCAGGCACAACGCCCCATCGACGTGATTGTGATTTCTTCCGCCGCCGATGCCGACAATATCAAGAAATCGCTGAATTATGGTGTAGTGGATTATCTGATCAAACCCTTTCAGTTCTCCCGGTTTGAAGAAGCACTGACAGGCTGGCGTCAAAAGAAAAATTTGATGGATAACCAGCAATATTACGAGCAGGCGGATGTGGACCGGCTGATTCGCGGTAGTCTTCACCAAAACAGTGAATCAAAACGGTTACCAAAGGGCCTGACACCACAAACTCTGCGTACCATTTGCCTGTGGATTGACGCCCATCCGGGTAGTGAGTTCTCCACGGATGAACTGGCAAACGCGGTAAATATTTCCCGCGTGTCGTGCCGGAAATACCTTATCTGGCTGGCGCAAAGCGAAATATTGTTTACCAGTATTCACTATGGTGTAACCGGCCGCCCGGTTTACCGCTACCGCCTGCAGGCGGAGCATTACGCATTACTCAAACAATACTGCCAGTAACTGTAGCGGCTCATGCACAATTACCCGGTGCGCGCATGTTATTGCGCGCCACCGGGGAAATTACACCAGTTGGTAAGATGAATCCTGCAGCGTGAAGGTAAATAACTGCTGCGATGAGAGAACAACTCTGCAGTCTTTAGTGACAAAAATCGCTTCAATACCCGGTTTATTCGCCAGGCAGGCACACCCCTGATCCACCCCCATGCCATACATCAATGTGGTCCAGATATCGCCATCAATAGAGTCTTGCGACACTATAGTCACGCTGTGAAGCTCATTATCCAGCGGGTACCCCGTGCGCGGGTCAAGAATATGGTGATAACGCTTGCCTGCAAACTCAAACCAGCGCTCATAAGTACCGGATGTCACGACCGACTTCCCTTCCACCTCAATCACGCCAATCAGATCATCCGGCCCGGCAAACGGTTTTTTCAGGCCGACTGACCAGGGCGTACCACTCACTTGTGAAGCTCCACCGAGAGTCTGAACATTACCGCCCAGGTTAATCAGCCCCTGAAAAACCTGCTGGCTGTGAAGAAAATCCCTGACCCGGTCGGCGATATACCCTTTCGCGATAGCCCCCAGGTCAAGCTCCATGCCAGCCTGAGCCAGGAACACACTGTGTTGCTCATCATCCAGTATCACCTGGTGAGGACTGGTTAGGGCTAAGCGCGCGCTAATCTCGCCCGCCGGGGGAACACTGCTCCCCTGGAAACCAATTTTCCAGCATTTAACCAGCGGGCCAATGGCAAGATTAAAGGCACTGTTGGGCAGCAGGCTTGCGGCTTTAGCGCACTTAATCAACTGATATACTGCCGGGTTAACCACCACCGGGTGCAGGCCGGCAGCATGGTTAATGTTCATTACTTCAGAGGGTGAACGGTTTACGGTGAGCAGGTTTTCGTAGTGTTTAATCAGGCGGAAAACCTGATGGGCGAGGTGTTCATTGTGCTGAAAGAGTTTTAACAGGATGGGGGAACCCATCAGAACGGCGGAGTAAGAATAAACGTGAGCTTCTTGCGGCATGGCATCACCTGCAGTATTGCGGGAGAAATACGGTGCCTGCCAGGCCAGCAGGCACCGTAGTGATGTTTAGCGCAACGCGTTGTGTGCCGCGTTACGGCCTGCCAGAATACCGAAGATGATAATATCCGCAACCGCATTACCACCAATACGGTTACCACCATGGATACCTCCAACCACTTCACCGGCAGCAAAAGCACCTTTCAGTACCGCTTTGCTGGCATCCAGTACCTGAGTCTCGGTATCAATTGTCACACCACCCATAGTGTGGTGAACCCCCGGGGCGATACGAATCGCATAGAATGGCCCCTGGTTCAGTGGGTGACGCATCGCTGTTTTGCGGCCAAAATCTTCGTCATACTGTTTGTCGACAAACACATTGTAACGCTCCAGTGTGGCGAGGAAAGCATGGTAATCCATACCCAGTTTACCGGCCAGCTCACGCGGAGAATCTGCACTTTCTACAAAACCGCGGGCAATGTATTCATCCGCTGCTTTATTTTTCAGGCGTACTTGTTCATCAAACACCACATAAGCATATTTTTCCGGTAATGCGATAATCTGCGCAGAGACTTTATCGCGGGTTTCCATTTCATTGAAGAAACGGTTACCAGCCTGGCTTACCAGAATTGCCCCACCACCACGAATTGATTCAGAAATCAGGTAGGAAGTGGTTTGTTCAACGGTTGGGTGAATTTGAATTTCGCCCATATCCACAGTAGCCGCGCCAATCGCTTCCAGAATAGCAATACCGGAACCTGTCGCACCTTTATGGTTTGTGGTCACAAAGCCATCCAGTTCAGGGCGGTATTTCACAACCATGTCACGGTTAGCACTGAAGCCACCGGTTGCCACAACAACGCTTTTTGCATCGATGACCAGAGATTCATTTTCGTCATTCAACAACTCAACTCCGGCGACGGCACCATTTTCGTAACGAATTTGGGTTACCGAAGTATCCAGCATGACATCAATGTTGCGTTTGTTGACGTTTTTCACTAAACCGCTGATCAAGAAGCCACCCACAGCAGAGGCGTCAGCCGGGCGGTGAGTACGGTCAATGCTCATCCCGCCAGTAATGGTGATATCACTCAGTTCGATACCACGCTCTGCCAGCCATTCAATCGCCTGCGGTGCCTGTTCCACAAATTCACGCAGCAAGACCGGGTTATTTTTAAAGTGCCCGCCTTTCAGTGTTTCCTGGTAGAACAGCTCCTTGCTGTCTTCAATGCCTTTTAATTTCTGGTAGCGTGTTTCGGCCGCGTTCATCCCAACAGAAGCTTTGATGGTGTTCCCGCCAATACTGGACATTTTTTCCACAATCAGAACACGGGCACCTTCATCACATGCCTGAATGGCCGCCGCCAGACCTGCACCACCACTACCTACCACCACAACATCGTAGTGCTGAGGTTGGTTAAGATCGCCACCGTCTTCCAGCAACTGTGCTTTGCAGGACTTGGCAATGGCTTTAGAAACTGCTTTTTTCACAGCTTCACTCTGAGTGGTTGCACCGGTAACCGCGTCAACGTGCGGGCTGTTGGCATCCAGAATACGCTCGCGGATGATGTCGAAACTGGTGGAGAACTCAACATCCAGTGCCGGGTTATCAGCCAGTGCAATATCAACAATACGGTCAGTTTCCAGGCTGACATTAATCAGCAATTCATTGGCATCATCCTGCACTTTTTCCTGGAAAACGCCCGGTTTGAATTTTTTGGAGGCCATGCTCATATCGCGAATCATGGCGTCAACCAGGGAAAACCGCCATAACGGTTCCGGGATGGTTAAGGCTTCACGTTTGGTGCTGTCGATAAACAGCTCCAGTTTCTCACCTTTCGCAATGCGATCAGCCCAGTCAGGGTACGCGATACAGGCTTTACCAATTGCGACCAGATCATAGCCATGCTCCAGGGCCAGGTCTGCATCAGCTTTATTCACCACACCACCGACGCCCATGACCGGAACTTGTGCCAGTTTGTCGGAACGCATAGCAACGTATTTGTTGATAAGCGGAGTGGGGTCTGTGGTTTCAACAATAGAAGGACGCAATGTGTAACCAACCGAGAAGTGCAGGTAATCCACACCCCGTTCAGCCAGTTTTTCCAGCAGGAACATGGTGTCATCAAAGCGGATACCCGGTTCTTCCAGTTCTTCAGGTGAGAAGCGGTAGCCGATAATAAAAGACGGGTCGGCGTATTGCTGCGCCATCTGGTGGGTAATTTCCAGAACAGCCATAGGGAAACGGGCACGGTTATCACGGTTGCCGCCCCATTTGTCTGTACGCAGGTTTGAGTTCGGAGAGAAAAACTGCTGAATCAGGTATGTGTTGGCACCATGAATTTCCACGCCATCAAACCCGGCCTGAATCGCGCGGCGGACACCTTCACCAAACTTGGTGATCATGCCATCCACTTCTTCAGCGGTCAGTTCTTCTGGTGTGGCAGCTCCATCACGAGGTGCAGCGACTGCACTCGGGCCAACCGGTGCACGGCCACCAATCAGTTTTGGCTCAACCATACGGCCGCCATGGTAAATCTGCAGAACTGCTTTAGAACCCTTAGCCTTGATAGCTTCCGCGATTTTTGCCAGGCCTTCGATTTTGTTGTCGTTATCAATACCAATCGCACCCGGGAACGCCAGGCCACGGTCATCAATAAAGCAGCACTCAACAATAACTGTACCTATCGCACCAGCACGCTCACGGTAGTACTCAACCAGTTCGCTATTGACTGTGCCATCATAAAAGCCAGTACAAGTTGTCATCGGTGCCATCAACAGGCGGTTTTTCAATACAGTGCCATTGGGTAACGTAAATGGACTCAATACTTTATCGTTACTGTTCATATTAGCAGCTCCAAAGATCATAAATTTAAAAATTGAATTCTGTTGCCGGCGTCTTATTTTTAATTTTTATTCGTTACCGATTGCATGCCATTAATATAAATCCTTTTTTAGTTTCAAAAGTAATAACATTAGTTAAATAACTATTTACCGAGCAGGTAAAAGCCAGATCAATTAATTAAAAAGCAATTTCAAATTTATAATTTTACATAACAATAAATTTATTTAACCTTTTATTTACCTATCATCAAAAGTGTTAATAAACTCAATAAAACCCCACACAATCCGCTCCAGTAAAGACATGTAACAACTCTTACCAGTACCTGGTTAACGTAAAAAAATGCAAAAAAAATACAAAGACAAGACTTACCTTACCCAGAGACAAAAAAACACATAATTCACACAAGATATTAAAGGTTATTTTTATGAATTTTATTTACATTGAAAGTTATTATTCAAAAATGAAAATATCGCTGTAATTTATTGATCCTGATCAACAGTGGAAAATACAAAAAAAGCATTATATAAACATTTAGTCGGGCCAGGAGATTCACTACAGTTCCGTAGGAAATACCAAAGAGAGGTCGATTAAAATGTCACTATTAAATAACTAAAAAAACTTAAGTAACTAAAAAAATCAGAGCTGTCTTATCTGTGCACCACAAGATTCTTAACTACTTATAGACAAATCATCATGAAAGAAACTGCGAAAACATCGGTTACAAAACCGGCAAGCAAAGCACCAGGTGGTAAAAAAAATCGCCTGCTGTTTATGTTCCTGCCAGTCCTGGTAGCAGTGTTACTACTGCTGGTCCCCACTCCTGAAGGTTTACAACCCTATGCATGGCACTTCTTTGCCATTTTTGTTGGTGTTATTGTCGGCCTGATTTTTGAGCCGCTGCCAGGTGCTGTGATTGGCCTGACAGGTGTCGTTGTCATCGCGCTGTTTAGTCAGTGGTTGCTGTTCAGCCCTGATGAAATGGCCGCACCGAAGTTCAAAATGGCTGCGGCGTCCTTTAAATGGGCGGTTAGCGGTTTCGGTAACTCCACCGTCTGGCTTATCTTCGGCGCGTTCATGTTTGCCGCAGGCTATGATAAAACCCAGTTCGGCCGCCGCCTGGCGCTGATTCTGGTGAAATACCTTGGCCGTCGCAGCCTGACTCTGGGTTACGCCATTACCCTGGCGGACCTGTTACTGGCTCCGTTCACCCCATCGAATACGGCACGTAGTGGTGGCACAATTTACCCCATCATTGCCAACCTGCCTCCGCTTTATGGTTCAAAACCTAATGATCCGAGCGCACGCAGAATTGGTTCGTACCTGATGTGGGTAGCGATTACAGCCGCCTGTATTACCAGTTCCATGTTCCTGTCTGCACTGGCACCGAACCTGCTGGCTCTGGCGCTGGTGAAAAGCACCGTCGGCATCGCTATTTCCTGGGGCACCTGGTTTATGGCGTTCCTGCCTTTGGGTGTACTGCTGATTCTCATTATGCCGCTGCTGGCTTACTGGCTGTATCCGCCTGAAGTCAAAATCAACGACGAAGTGCCGCGTTGGGCAAGTGAAGAACTGGCTAAACTGGGGCGGTTGTCACGCAACGAAATTCTGTTGCTGGTGTTCGTATGCTGTGCACTGATGATGTGGATTTTCGCTGCCAGCTGGATTGAACCGGCAATGGCTGCGTTACTGGTTATTACACTGATGCTGTGGACCGGTGTACTGGAGTGGAGCGATATTACAGGTAACAAAGCAGCCTGGAACACATTCGTGTGGTTCGCAACCCTGGTAGCGCTGGCGGGTGGCCTCTCTTCAACTGGCTTTATTAGCTGGTTGGGTAAAGAAGGTGGCGCACTGATGAGCGGTATCTCTCCGGGCACGGCAACAATTGTACTGCTGCTGGCGTTTTACCTGCTGCACTATCTGTTTGCCAGCACCACTGCGCACACCACCGCGTTGTTGCCAGCGGTACTGACTATCGGCTCCACTATCCCAGGTATGAACATGCAAGTATTCTGCCTGTTGCTGGTCACTTCACTGGGTGTGATGGGTATCATCACTCCATATGGTACCGGCCCAAGCCCGATATACTATGGAAGTGGCTATTTGCCGACCAAAGACTACTGGCGTCTGGGAACCATCTTCGGTGCCCTGTTCCTGGTAGCGCTGATTGTGATTGGCTACCCATGGATGTCCATGATGTTCTGATGATTACCGGGGCGCTATGCCCCGGTTTTACACTATCTACACCTCAGCCTTTGCTGTGCCATATTGCAGGCAAAGGCATCAATAACGACCGTCGCCAACAGCTGTATCACTGGAAGAACGGCGACAATAACGGATGAAGTGAGGAACAAAATGTCGAGCAAACCTTTCTACTATCAGAATCCTTTTCCTGTAGCAAAAGACGATACCGAATACTATCTGTTAACCAAAGACCATGTCTCTGTCAGTGAGTTCGAGGGCGA
>NZ_QGTS01000017.1 GCF_003182475.1 Mangrovibacter plantisponsor | reverse complement strand
AGACAAGGTTATTCCGCCCGGACGGCGGAATAAGGCGAACCGAGGCATGGATGCCGAGTCGAGCCGGCCGCAGGCTGACTGCCCGGAGGTGAACGAAGTGCGCAGCACCGGTCGCCCGCGAAAACGGGGATTGCAAAGGGGGCGAGCCCCCTTTAGCCCGTTCACAGGCTGTGAAGCCACATTAACCACATCACGTCAGGTGAACGGAAACAACCACACTGCAGGTGAACGGAAACAACCACACTGCAGGTGAACGGAACTTTCACCACACTGACACAGTGAAAAGTGAACGGAAACAACTACACTTTAAGTGAACGGAACTTTCGCCACACTAGCATCAGTGCAAAGTGAACAACACCATTCCCCCCACTTTTCAGACTCAAACTCACCGAATACCCCTAAATCATCCGCCAGGAAGTAATAAAAAGTCACAACAATGCAGTATAATCGGCAGGCTAAATGAGAATAATCAGGTGGGAAAAATAAAGCGTGAATTTGCGAGTTAGCCGGTCATTAACAATAAAACAAATGGCGATGGTGGCAAGCGTTGCCATATTTTTTATTGCTGTTTTTACGCTTGTCTTACTGTTCCATCTGGTACAGCAGCACCGGCATGATACTGTTATGCAAATGGAAAATATTGCCAGGTCTGTGCGCCAGCCATTGTCTGGGGCTATTCTCAGAGCAGATATTCCCGAGGCTGAGTCAATTCTTAAACATATAACTCCGTCTGGCATTATCAGCCGTGCCGATGTGGTATTACCTAATCGTTTTCAGGCATTAAGGGTAGTATTTCAGCCAGAAAAACCGGTACCTCTTTGGGTTGCCCGTGTTTTCGAATTGCCCGCACAAATTTCGCTGCCACTTTATTCGCTGGAACGCCCTGCAAACCCACAGCCTCTGGCCTATCTGGTAATACAGTCCGATTCCTGGCGAATGTATCGTTACATCATCAGCGTTATTTCAACACTGGTTACGACATTTTTGCTCTTGTCTCTGATGATGTCTGTCGCGGTGACCTGGTGTATTAACCGCCTGGTGGTGCACCCATTAAGGGATATCGCCAGTTCACTGGCCTCTGCTGCCGAATCTGAAGCGATAGAACATCAGTTGCCTGTACCTGCACTACACGCTGACGATGAAATCGGGTTGTTGGTTAAAACTTATAACCGTAACCAAACCCGGATAATACAACTCCATGAACATAT
Source organism: Mangrovibacter plantisponsor (assembly GCF_003182475.1). Taxonomy (GTDB): domain Bacteria; phylum Pseudomonadota; class Gammaproteobacteria; order Enterobacterales; family Enterobacteriaceae; genus Mangrovibacter; species Mangrovibacter plantisponsor. Next base: position 93,991 of record NZ_QGTS01000017.1, on the reverse strand, counting down.
GCACCGGCTTAGCACGCGTTTCCCGGTGAGCGAATTACCCAATAAAGACCTCTTTCTGGCGCTGCTGGAAAATGTAATGAGCGAATCTCGGCCGTGTTTTATTCTGGCTGTTTCCTGCCAGACACTGCAGGATTCTGATGGCGTATTGCATGAAGCCCAGCGAGAAGCGTTGTTGCTTATGCTGGTGGATAAACTTCGTAATGCGCTGGGGCAGCACGCCTTTCTTGCACAAATTAATGCCACGGATTTTGTTGCCCTGGTTCAGGGAGTGGATAAACCCTGGGTTGCGATGACATTAAGTAACCAGGTGCTGAACGCGCTGGGTGATTCGCTCAATCTCGGCCCCTTGCAGTTACGGCCTTCTGCCAGCATTGGTATTGCCATGCAAAAAGAAGGTGAGGATGACGCGCAGTTATTTTTCCAGCGAGCGGTGTCTGCCAGCCAAAGTGCGCGCCGTGCCGGGAAAAATCAGGTGGAGTTTTATGAACCCGGGCAGCACGCCATTGCGTTACAACGCCTGACTGAGGAAAACGATATTCTCAAGGCGATGGAAAACCGGCAGTTTGCTATTTGGCTACAACCCCAGGTTGATATGCGTACCGGGGCTGTGCTGAGTGCGGAAGTCTTGTTGCGGATGCGCCAGCCTGATGGTAGCTGGGATTTACCCGAAGGCCTGATTGAGCGTATTGAAGCCTGTGGCCTGATGGTTAAAGTGGGGCGCTGGGTCATGGAGGAATCTCTGGCTCTGCTTGCACAATGGCAAAACCGTGGGGTTAATTTGCCATTGAGTGTGAATCTTTCCGCATTGCAATTGCTCGACAGCAATATGATCCCCAATATGTTGTCTTTGCTGCGTCACTACAAAATCCAGCCCGGCACTCTGATTCTTGAAATAACGGAAAGCCGCCGTATTGATGACCCGCAAGAAGCGGTAAATATTCTGCGTCCGCTGCATGATGCCGGGCTTCAGATTGCGCTGGATGATTTCGGTATGGGCTATGCCAGCCTGAATCATTTACATCACATTAAAGCTGTGCCTATTGATATCCTGAAAATTGACAAAGGATTTGTGAGCAGTTTGCCTGACGACAGCAACATGGTGTCCGTTATTCTCTCTCTGGCGAAGACGCTGGGTTTGAAAATCGTGGCTGAAGGTGTGGAAACGGAAATCCAGCGCAAGTGGCTGGAAGACGCAGGTGTTGCAGTAGGGCAAGGGTTCCTGTTTGGTAAAGCTGTTACTCCTGAGGTATTTTCCCGCGACTATCTGCCTGCTAACGACGCCCGCTAATTACTCTGCCTTGATTTCGCTGCCGGTTATTCCGGCGGCCTGGTGTTCTTCTGGTAATAATGGCCTTCCTGGCGCCTTCCTGTCTTTCTTCTGCCTGGTTTCTTACTGCTGAAAATGTGCAGCAGGCCCTTATGTAACTATTGTTATTGCAATTGCGTTCTTGTCTTGTTGAATGTGTGATGCGTGTTAGTTTTTAAAATGTTTCTTAGATGTTAATTTCCCGGTCAGTTTTCCATCCGTCATGCGGATTATATTTCAAGGACACCTTATGAAAACCTCGTTGTTCAAAAGCCTCTATTTTCAGGTCCTGGCCGCAATAGCCGTCGGGGTTATTCTGGGACACTTCTGGCCTGATCTGGGTGCGCAGATGAAACCTTTTGGTGATGCTTTTGTTAAATTAATCAAAATGATCATTGCCCCAGTCATCTTTTGTACTGTTGTTACAGGTATTGCCGGGATGGAAAGTATGAAATCCGTAGGCCGTACCGGCGCAGTGGCTTTGCTCTATTTTGAAGTGGTCAGTACCGTTGCATTAATCATCGGTCTGGTGGTGGTGAATATATTGCAGCCTGGTGCAGGTATGAATGTTGACCCGGCCACGCTGGATGCCAGTGCTGTTGCAGCCTGGACACAACAGGCAGAAAAAACCGGTGTAGTTCCTTTCTTACTGGATGTTATTCCCCACAGTGTGATTGGCGCATTCGCCAGCGGCAATATTTTGCAGGTGTTATTATTTTCTGTGCTGTTTGGTTTTGCTTTGCATCGCCTGGGGCAAAAAGGCCAGTTAATTTTTAATGTGATTGAAAGTTTCTCTGGTGTCATTTTTGGCATTATCAATATGATTATGCGCCTGGCACCGATTGGTGCATTTGGGGCAATGGCATTTACTATTGGTAAATACGGTGTCGGGTCACTGTTGCAATTAGGGCAGTTGATTATCTGTTTTTATATCACTTGCCTGCTGTTTGTGTTTTTGGTTCTGGGAAGTATTGCTCGTTATACCGGGTTCAGCATCTTTAAATTTATCCGTTATATCAAAGAAGAACTGTTGATTGTTCTTGGTACGTCATCCTCTGAATCAGCATTGCCACGTATGCTGGATAAAATGGAAAAACTGGGATGCCGTAAATCTGTCGTCGGTCTGGTTATTCCTACCGGGTATTCCTTTAACCTCGATGGCACGGCTATTTACCTGACAATGGCAGCGGTATTTATCGCCCAGGCAACGAACAGCCATATGGATATTATGCACCAGATTACATTACTGGTTGTGTTGCTGTTGTCATCTAAAGGCGCAGCCGGTGTAACCGGTAGTGGCTTTATTGTTCTGGCCGCCACCATTTCAGCGGTGGGGCACTTACCCGTTGCAGGCCTGGCATTAATTTTGGGCATTGACCGTTTTATGTCGGAAGCCCGTGCACTGACCAACCTGGTTGGTAACGGCGTGGCAACCATTTTTGTTGCCAAACAAGTGAACGAACTGGATGAAAAACAACTCGTTGATGTGCTCTCTGGCGCAGCGAGTGATAAAAAATCCCAAAAAATTCCTTCCTGACCGGCTTAATTCCCCGCGGTGACTTGCCCTTGCCGCGGGCTCTTGCGCATAATTGGCTTTTAATTTCACATTATTGCGTGACGTTTGGCCTTTTTTGCTGTCTAAGCAACATGCCTGAACGTTATGTCTGGATGGCACAGGCCATCAGTGTTTTTTTACCAGGAATGTTGAGCAGGGGTATACATGCAGGGCAACAGAATTCGACTTTTAGCCAGTGGGGTGTTGATGCTGACAGCCTCTGGTTTTGCGCAGGCGGATGCACTACAGCCCGATCCCGCATGGCAGGAAGGGAAGCTGCCTAATGGCCTGAAATGGCAAATTCTTCAAACTCCGCAGCGCCCCAGTGACCGCATTGAGATTCGCCTGTCAGTAAACACAGGTTCTCTGGCAGAAACCGCTCAGCAGAGTGGTTTCACTGCATTTATTCCGCGTATTGCGCTGACGCAGAGCGGCAGCCTGCCAGCACTTCAGGCCCGGTCTTTATGGCAGCAAAGTATTGATCCGAATCGTCCCGCGCCCCCCGCGTTGGTGTCGTATAACTTTACTATGTACGACATGAGCCTGCCGAATAACCGTGACGATTTGTTGAAAGAAGCGTTGTCCTGGCTGGCTGATGCCAGCGGTAAACTGGCGATTACACAGGAAAGTATTGATAAAGCGCTGTCGACAGAAGATATGGTGAAAACCTGGCCGGCTAACCCGCAGGACGCATGGTGGCGCTACCGCTTGCAGGGCTCTGCAATGCTGGCTCATGCTCCCGGCGCCTCGCTGGCGCAACCTGTTGATATGGCCGCGTTAAAGGCTTTTTACGCAAAATGGTACACCCCAGATGCCATGACACTGATAATTGTCGGCAATATTGACAGCCGCGGTGTGTCTGAGCAAATTGCCAAAATTTTTGGCCCTCTCACTGGCAAACGTACGGCACCGGTTACGCTCCCGACATTACAACCGCTGAAGTCTGATGCCGTAAGCCTGATAAGTAACCACCTGCAGCAAGACCGGCTTTCTGTCATGTGGGATACCCCCTGGGAACCTATTCGTGATTCGGCGGCGCTGCTCCATTACTGGCGTGCTGACCTGGCCCGTGAAGCGCTTTTCTGGCATGTTCAGCAGGCCATGGAAAAGCGTAAAGTGAAAGATACAGGCCTTGGCTTTGACTGCCGTGTGCTCTATCAACGCGCCCAGTGCGGGCTTAATCTGGACTCACCGGGTGCCACGCTGGATAAAAACATGGCGCTTTTGAGTGAAGAGCTGGCGAACGTCCGGGAAAAAGGGTTACCACAAGAAAGTGTGGATGCGCTAATAGAACAGAAACGCAAAGAGTTGCAAACGTTGTTTGCCACCTACGCCCGTACTGATACCGGGGTGCTGATGAATCAGCGGCTTCGTTCACTGCAAAACCAGGTGGTGGATATTGCGCCTGAGCAGTATCAAAAACTGCGCGAAGATTTTCTGGGGTCAGTGACTATTGCTGAAATTAATCAGGAACTGCACCAGATGCTCTCACAGGGTACGGCACTGGTATTGTTGCAGCCGCAGGGTGAGGCTGAGGTTAACCCGAAAACGCTACGCGAAATCTGGGGGAAGCATATGCCAGTTGACGTCCCTGCTTCGCCTGTAGCTCCAGATGCGCCAGAAACACCGGCGGCATCCGGCGCGGGCAATACATCGGGGAAGTGAACCAGCTTTAACAGCAAAGTTCAGGCAAGAAAGACGTGCTGCAGAGAACGGCTGGAAAGGCAAAATATAGAAATACTCTCCCGGAGGCCCGGGAGAGTACGCCGGAATCAGTCAGGCATTGCTTCGCGAGGGATAATCGCTCCGCGGTACTGAATAACCGTACTGGCTGTCAGGTGGCCGCGTTTTGCTGCATCTTCTGCACTGGCTCCGGTGAGGCGAACCGCCAGGTAGCCTGCGCTGAAGGAGTCGCCTGCTGCAGTGGTATCAACCACTTTGTCTTTGGGGAGTTTCACGGCCGGAACATTAATTGTTGCCTGCCCCTGAATAGCCACCAGGCAACTGTCGGCACCACGTTTAATCACAACTTCACGTACACCAGCCGCCTGAGTGCGGTGAATCACTTCCTCTACAGGTTTTTCACCCCATAAAGCGTCTTCATCGTCCAGAGTCAGGAAGGCAATGTCTGTACAGGTCAGCATTTGGTGATAAACCTGCTGAGTCTCTTCTTTGCTGCGCCACAAACGTGGGCGATAGTTATTATCAAAAATAACTTTCCCACCGTTTTCACGGCACTGGCGTAACAGGTTCAGCAATTTTTCACGGCTTTCCGGGCTAAGGATTGCAAGACTGATACCGCTCAGGTACAGGTAGTCGAACTGTGCCAGTTGCTGGCAAATGGTATCTGCCTGGTCGCTCTCCAGCCAGTAACGGGCTGCGGCTTCGTTGCGCCAGTAGTAAAATGTACGCTCGCCAGTGTCATCGGTTTCGATGTAATAAAGCCCTGGCAGGCGGTTTTCCATTTGTTGTATCAGACTCGTTTGTACATTTTCCTGCTGCCATGCATTCAGCATTTGCTGACTGAAGCTGTCTGTACCCAGAGCAGTGATGTAGTGTACTGACAACGCAGACTCATCAACCTGACGGGCAATATAAACAGACGTGTTCAGGGTGTCGCCGCCAAAACCGCGATGAACATCTGCGCCTTTTTGCGACAACTCAATCATACATTCGCCAATAACGGCAATTTTTGGGGTCGGCATAATTCTGGAACCTGATTGGAGGGACTGCCTTTAGTGTGCGGCCCGATTGAAAATCAGTCAAACGTTTTAAAACGACGTTTCGATAAAAATTTGACATCGCACAGTATTGGGGCTACCGCGCATGCGTGCCCTGCGTCACTTGCCTGGAAAACGCGCGTAAAGTTATCCCGCGCTCCGCCGATAACCGAGTGACAAGGCTCTGCCTTTATACTCGTCTATACAGGATGTCATTAACAATGAATTTAAAGCAAATCACCCACCGGCTGTATACGCCTGAAGCGAATATAGAAAGCGGACAGGCTCAACGCTTGTGGTCGGCGTGTGAACGTGCTTACACTTTTCAGCCGATCTACCGGACTTCCGGGAGGTTGATGGCGGTCGAAATGTTAACGGCAATCACTGACCGGGAAGATGCATCAAGGCGTGTGCCGCCGGATCACTATTTTGCTGCAATTACCACAGCACAACGAGTTGAAGTCGTGCGGGAACAGCTCAGCCTGTTGGAACATCTGGAGAGCCTTTTCCTGCGATTTAATATTCTGGCTTCAGTTAACATCGACGGGCCAACCTTGCTGGCTATTCGCCAGGAGCCCGCTATGCTGGCGCGTATCGCTCGCCTGCCGTGGATTCGCTTTGAGCTGGTCGAACATATTCGTTTACCCAGCAATGCCTCTCTGGCCGGTATGCCGGAGTTTGGCCCTCTGTGGCTGGATGATTTTGGCACGGGCATGGCAAACTTCTCTTCGCTCAGTGAAGTGCGTTACGACTACATTAAAGTGGCGCGTGAGCTGTTCATTATGCTGCGCAAAACAGCTGAAGGGCGCAATCTGTTCACCCTCTTACTGCAACTGATGAATCGTTATTGTAATGGTGTGATTGTTGAAGGCGTGGAAACAGCAGAGGAGTGGCGGGCAGTACAGGCTTCTCCGGCGATGGCCGCGCAAGGCTATTTCCTTTCCCGGCCTCAACCTTTCAATAACCTGGAACATGTTTTACTACAGCTGGTCTGATTCAGCCGCAGCGTGAAGCTTGCTGCGGCTGTTAGCCAGCTTATTTATCAGAGTGACTGGTGACGAGTTTCTTTGGTGAGGAGCAGTGCAATCAGTGTCAGAACGGCCATGGTCGCCAGGTAGAAACCGACATACAACAAACCATAGTTAGCCTGTAACCAGGTGGCAATATAAGGTGCTACCGATGCGCCAAGAATAGAAGAAACGTTATAGGAGAAAGATGCCCCGGTATAACGTACTTCTGTTGGAAACAGCTCAGGCAGTAATGCCCCCATCGGCCCAAAAGTTAACCCCATCAGGCTCAGCCCAAGGAACAAATACAGCATTACCAGTGATTCGTTGCCAGAGCCCAGAAGTTTCGGGAATACAAACAGCGCAAACAGAATGATCAGGCTGGTTATGACAATCATGCTGTTCCGGCGCCCGTATTTATCTGCAATGATCCCGGCAACAGGAATCATCAGCCCGAAACCAATTACCGCCATCATCAGCATCCACAACACGTCATTGCGTGGGAAGCCAAGTCCTGCAGGCACTGGCGAAGTGCTGAATGTCATTGAATACACTGTCATGATGTAAAACAGCGTGTAGGTTGCCAGCATGATGAACGTGCCAAGAATCGTCGCCTTGAGGTGTTTGCTCAACAGGCGCCCCAGCGGCACTTTCACTTGTTTCCCGGCCTTGGCAATTTTTGTGAATACTGGCGTTTCATGCAATGAAACACGCACATACAGGCCAATCAGCACCAGTACAGCCGAGAAGATAAACGGAATACGCCAGCCCCACGCCATAAATTGCTCATTGGTGAGCAACCAGGAAAGCAGCAGGAAAGTGCCGTTGGCAAAAAAGAAGCCAATTGGCGCACCTAACTGGGGGAAAGAACCATAAAGTGCACGTTTTTTCGCCGGTGCGTTTTCTGTCGCCAGTAGTGCGGCTCCACCCCATTCACCACCGAGCCCCAGGCCTTGCCCAAAGCGCGCTAAAGCAAGCAGCAGCGGTGCCATCACGCCAATGCTGGCATAGCTGGGCAACAGGCCAATGAGCACAGTAGAAATACCCATAGTCAGTAGCGATGCAACCAGCGTTGCTTTACGGCCAACACGGTCACCAAAGTGGCCAAACAGTGCGGAACCAATAGGGCGGGCAATAAACGCAATAGCAAAGGTTGCCAGTGATTGCAGTGTTGCCGCGGTTGGGTCGCCCTGCGGAAAGAAGATATGTGGGAAGACAATAACGGCTGCGGTGGCATAAATATAGAAATCAAAAAATTCGATTGCAGTGCCAATAAGTGATGCAATTACCACTTTGCCGCGTGAGTTAACCGGAGTCTCCTGACTTTCAGTATCGATAGTTGTTGTGACGGAAGCTTGCATAATTTTTTCTTATTTACGACGTGTGGACAGCAATATTAGGCACAGCAAAAGTGACATTTCAACGGCGCAAAGGTAGCTCTGCTGGTGAAAAAACAGGCGAAAAGTGGATAATGTTTATGCTGGGAAGAAAACTTATGTTACATGCTTTTCAATTTGTAAAAAATAGAATAAAAAACTGGATTTTGGTTAAATAAAAGTTACGGACTGGTGTTATATGCTATTTATCTGTCATTCCGCCATTTATTGCTAAAAATGGCGGGAAAGGCAGCATTAATTTCGTGATTTGCCTGGCATTTGAGGATCATCTTTGTATTGTGCTGTGGCTATCCATGCGGCACAGAACAGCGTAAGGCGGGCAAAGAAGTAAAAGAACGCCATTAAACCCAGCACGGAGCCAAAGGCTGCACCGGAAGGCGAACTGACCAGTTTCGGCAAGGTATAGGTCATAATAATCTTCAGCACTTCAAAACCGACCGCGGCGATGAGGGTACCGCGAATTAACGCCTTACGGCGTGGGCGGTGGCGGGGTAATCGCCAGAATATCCAGAAAAATAACAAGTAGTTGGCGAAAATTGAAATAGCCAGCCCAATCATGTGCCAGGCGGGTTTCAGCCAGGTCAGTGCATCCAGGTGCAGCAGGCGAATGATCAGCGTTTGGGCCGAGCCGGCAACAGAGGTAATAAACAGCGTGACCACCAGAGCAATAATCAACCCTGTCAGTGCCGTGAAGTCGCGTAAATATTTCACCCAAATTTTTTCTTTGTCCTGAGGATTACGTTCCCAGACATCCCGTGACTGAGCCCTTACCGCTTCCCTCAGGTTGCCCATCCAGTTGATTCCGGAATAAAGCGCAATCAACAACCCAACCAGGCCCACGGTTGTGCGCTGTTGTACGGCGGTGTTGATAGTGCTTTTCAGTGTACTTGCCAGGGTGGGATCACTGACATTATTGAGGATGCGGGTAAAAATATCCTCCAGCAGTGTGGGGTGTGAAGCCAGTACATACCCGGCAACAGCAAACGACACCATTAATACCGGAATCAGTGATAAAAATGAAAAGTAGGTAATGGCAGCGCCAAACTGGTTGCCCATACGGTCATTAAAACGCTCTGCCGCGCGCAGTAAGTGTGCCACCACCGGGTTACGGCTTGCCTGGTTTACTGCCGACATCGCTTTATCTACCGCGCCGTTCGCCGCGCGGGTGGAGGATGATTGCTGAGATGAGTCGCCGGTATTTGGGCGGTTTTCCGGTACAGACATGTGTTTCCCTTCAATTAATAGCTGAATGCGTGAGCCCTGCCGGTCGGGCTCATTGGTTGTAGTATAGCTCAGGGCTGTTCCAGATAACGTTTCACAACTTCGCTTAACCAGTTCATAAACAAGTGTACCCGGCGTGAAAGGTTGCGCCGGTGCGGGTAAATCAGGGATACAGGCATGGGGTCTGCCCGGTACTGTGGAAGAATCTCAATTAATTTCCCCTGGCGTAAAAACTCTCTTACTCCTACGCGCGGAACCTGAATGATGCCCAGACCCGCCAGGCAGGCATCTTTATATGCCTGGGTGCTGTTTACCGTCAGAATACCGCCCGTCTTGACCTGATGTGACTGCTTGTCGTCAACGTATTCAAACCCTGTGGGGCGTGTGCCCAGATTCACTGTGTAATGAATTAATGCATGGTTGCTCAAGTCTTCAAGCGTTGAAGGGTAGCCAAAACGTGCCAGGTAATCCGGGCTGGCACAGTTAACAACCACCATTTTTCCCAGTGGGCGCGCAACCAGCCCTGAATCCTTTAGCCCGCCAACCCGTAACACGCAATCGAACCCTTCACGAATGACATCCACCAGGCGGTCGCTGCTGCTGAGCTCCAGCTCAATACCGGGGTATTGTTGTAAAAATACCGGCAGGCGGGGAATCACCACTTTACTGGCGATATCTACGGGCAAATCTACGCGCAAGCGCCCGCTAATACTGCGCGGGTCATGCTGAAACATGCCATCCATTTCATCAAGGTTCGCCAGAACATCCCGGCAACGTTCGTAATAAACCATGCCGTCCTGGGTAAGGCTGACACGGCGTGTTGTGCGGTGCAGCAGCTGGGTGCCCAGTTGATTTTCCAGCGCCTGAATCTGGCGGGACACGCTACCTTTGGGCAAACCCAGCGTGTCTGCGGCACGGGTAAAACTCTCGAGTTCCGCAACCCGCAGGAACAATTGCATTGCGTGAATTTTATCCATGTTTTTGCTCTATTGTTGTCATGAGTGAAACAGTGATGTGTATTTCGTTACATTTATTGTTTTTATAGCAGCTAATAAGCTGTATTTCGACAACACAACAGACAAAGATGAGGTTTATGATGACACAACGTATTGCTTTGATAACTGGCGGGAGCCGTGGGCTGGGGAAAAATGCTGCGCTGAAGCTTGCCAGTGCCGGAATTGATATTATTTTTACCTGGCATAGCAACCAACAGGCGGCAGAGGAAACTTTGCGGGAGATAGCCGAAAAAGGCGTCAAAGTTAAAGATATTCAGTTAGATGTTGGCCAAAGTTCTCAATTCCCTGCCTTTGTGGAAACCCTGACAGAGGCACTGCATTCACAATGGCAGTGCTCACAGATTGATTATTTAATCAACAATGCCGGAACTGGCAGCAGTGCGCCTTTTGGCGAGTTTACTGAGGCTGTTTTTGATGGGTTGATGGCACTCCATTTGAAAGGGCCATTTTTCCTGAGCCAGGCGCTGTTACCTGTTATTCGCGATGGTGGCGCTATTCTGAATGTTTCCAGTGGGCTGGCGCGTTTTTCCGTACCGGGTTATTCCGCTTATGCCACCATGAAAGGCGGGATAGAAGTGCTGACCCGCTATATGGCAAAAGAGCTGGGGCCGCGTCGTATTCGTGTTAACTGCATTGCCCCCGGTGCGATTGAAACCGACTTTGAAGGTGGTAATGTGCGTGATAACAGCAATATGAACCAGTTTATTGCCAGCCAGACGGCTCTGGGCCGGGTGGGTTTGCCAGATGATATCGGTGATGCCATTGTTGCTTTATTGAGCGACTCTCTGGCCTGGATGACAGCGCAGCGTGTTGAAGTATCTGGCGGCATGTTCCTGTAATTCAGGGTGTTGCCCTCTGGCAAAATACTCAGAGGGCGGCCTCCCGCGCCAGCAACCCAAACAGCCAGTCATCACGCCATTCTCCACCCAGCCAGTAACTTTCCCGCCGTGTTCCTTCCAGGCAAAAACCTGCCTTTTCTAACAACGCCCGGCTCCCCTGATTACCCGCGGTAACCGTTGCGGTTAACTTATGTAACCCGAGGGTGGTAAACCCGTATTTCACCACCGCCTGGAGCGATTCATAGCCATAACCCTGCCTGTGCCAGTCCGGGCTGAGCATAAAACCTACTTCAGCCTGTGCGTTTCCGTCAGGTAAAAAACCAGTCAGCCCAACAGGTACACCTGAGGCGCGCTGCATAATAACAAGGCACAACCAGTGCTGGCTTCCCGGTTGCCAGTGTGGCAAGCGGGTGTCAAAACCAGCCCGGGCAGCCTCTTCATTCCGGGGATCGCTAATAAATTTCATGACTGCCGGGTTAGATTGCAGGGACAAGTAAAATGGCCAGTCGGCAGCACTGAGTTGCCGCATTACCAGCCGGGGAGTTGTGAGAACCAGCGTGTCAGGATACGAGCCCGGCATAGCAAATGTGCCTTTTCCCAGAAGATTTGTGGAATACATTAACTTTCTTCTCCCATGTTTCTGGCGCGATTTCAACACCGCGCCGTTTTACTTGTCGCAAATAGTGTTCCTGACCCCACAGTTTTTCCGTTTGACGCTGAATAAACCTGAATAAATACCGATAACTATTATTTAAGCCTGTCTTGGGCCACGGTTTTACACTAAGGACGATTATGACAACCCCATCCCCGCAAGCGCTGAAAGACACACTGGCTCACTGCCTGGCAATCTCTGACGAAGCGTCGGTGCAAATCCTCGCTTTGCTGAATTACAAGCCATTGGCGGGGAGTGGCCCTGAATGGTTCTTCGAACAGCTTGAACAGGCCCGCGCCAGCCTGGGCAGTTGGGCGGAAATCGGTAAGCGCCTGAAGCTTAACGATGCCGGGATGTCACAGTTCACACTACTGCTGCGTCACTTCCAGCAGTTGGTACCCACCAATGAAAGTGCGCAATCGGCCACGCCACACCAGGTTATTGCCGCTCTGCGTTATGTTTCCTGGCTGGAGAAAATGCGCGAGAAACAGCCCGCATTGAAATGGACCGCGTCCTTGCCTGCCAGCGACGCAGAAACCCAGTTTCAGGGAAAAGCGCAGATTCGTGCTGTGGAACTGATGTTGCGCCAGCTCATCAGCCGAGCCTGGCCGGACAAAGCTAAACTCTCCACGCACCTGACGACTTTACTGGGTGTAAGTGCCGTGAAACGCAGCCAGTCACAGGGCGATAAAGGTGACATTATCAGTGGCCTGATGTTCAGCGAACTGGCGTCAGTGCTGGTGGATAAACGGGAATTCAACCGGTTTTATGCCCCGGTTTTTAATGCGTCCTCCCAGGGGTTTTTGGTGGACCAGCGCAAAACATTGCAGGCATTTCTTGATGAAATCCGCCTGATGCGCAACCAGGTAGTTGCCCGCCAGCCTTTGTCTGCTGTCCAGCTTGCCTTGCTGGAAAATTATGTCGGCGAAATCACTGAACCGGTACAGAAAGCATACCGGGAAGGCCGCACTAAAGTTGACCCTTCAGCTTTTCAGCATGCCGACCCGGCAGAGCTTGGGCAGTTCTTCCAAAAAAACGGTACTGATACCGGTGCGGTGCAGGACAGCCTGCAAAAAGAACAATACAAAGCTCCGGATGTGGCATCTGAACCGGTCAATTTGCTGGCGACTGTGTTGTGGTCTGCTGTGGGCGTAGCTCTGGTGGCAATACTCGGTGTGGGTATTTTTCTGCTTACCCATCTTAATCGTGATAACCAGAACGACGGCAAGCTGATGGGCGAACGTTATGTAGGATTTATGAAAAATGCCCCTTCTGGCGATGTCACCGGCCCGCGCCTGGAGCTAAAACACCAGGGTATAGACTGGACCCCGGAAAACTTTCGTTCGGCAATTGTGCGCGGTGACCGCAAAGTGGTGCGGCAGTTCCTTGAAGGCGGTATGACCTGGCAGGCTTCATGGGCTGAGCAACCACTGGCAAAAGACCAGCGTGACATGCTGGAACTGTTAATTAACTTTCGTTCCCAGATGGATGAACCGGAACCTTGCCGCCGGATGATTAGCACCATCAGTGATGCAATGGCGCGAGGGGAATCACTAACCTCTATGCGTAAAACCTTCCTGGAAACCTTCTGCTGGCAAAATGATGTTGTTGAACAGGAGCATCAGGCCTGGCTTCAGGCACTGCAGCGCGAAAGATCTGGCGCAGGTGGTGCTGTTAAGTGGTCAGATATTCATGAGCAAATTTACGACACCATTCGGTAATCTTCATTCTTTGGCGGGCGTGTGAATAGCCCGCCTCGCTGCTTACTGTTTTTCTTCTACTTCAGATAACCTCAGCATTCAGCTAACTCATAAATTTTTTGCCAGGCAGGCTTCGCTAAAAATGAATTGATTTGCTAAACCGGTTTAATTTAATGTTTAGCCAGCACAATTTATGAGGATAAAACATGTCTGGAAAAGTATGGGTGCTGGGCGATGCGGTCGTCGACCTGCTGCCTGATGGAGCAGGCCGTTTATTGCAATGCCCGGGTGGCGCGCCTGCCAATGTTGCGGTGGGTATCTCAAGGCTCGGAGGGAAAAGTGCTTTCATTGGCCGGGTGGGTGATGACCCGTTTGGTCATTTTATGGCGCAAACACTGCAGGCAGAACAAGTTGATACCCAGTACCTCACATTCGACCTACAGCAACGCACCTCAACAGTTGTGGTTGCTCTCGATGAGCAGGGCGAGCGCACGTTCACTTTCATGGTCCGGCCCAGTGCCGATCTTTTCCTTTCACAGAATAATTTACCGGTGATGGCCGCAAATGAATGGTTGCACGTGTGCTCCATTGCGCTTTCCGCTGAGCCCAGCCGCAGCACAACATTTGCGGCAATGGCACAAATTCGCCAGGCGGGAGGGCGAGTAAGTTTTGATCCCAACATTCGCGAAGACTTGTGGCCTGACCCGGTTTTATTGCGGGAATGCCTTGGCAAAGCATTGGCGCTGGCCGATGTGGTTAAGCTTTCCGAAGAGGAACTGGCATTTATTATGGCTTCACCTGGCGCGCCAGAGAGCCCGGAGGCGCTGGCTGCGCATTACCACATTCCGTTGTTGTTGGTGACTCAGGGGCGGGCAGGCGTTATGGCCTGCTTTGGGGGAGCGGTTCAGCATTACCCGGCTCAGGTTGTGGAAAGCATTGATACCACTGGCGCCGGTGATGCGTTTGTTGCCGGGTTACTGTGGGGGCTGGCACGCGATGGCTTCCCACAAAACATGCCGCAACTGGCACCATTAATTGCGACAGCTCAGCGTTGTGGTGCCCTGGCAACAACTGCCAAAGGCGCTATGACTGCATTACCTTTCCGTCACTGCCTGTAAACCTGGTTTCCTGAGTACCTCTGCGGGCTGTCTGTCAGCCCGATTTGCGAAGCTTGTCACAATGACTAAAACGGTTTAGCAGAATATGTTGCATGGCAAATTCTGACATGATTATGATTCAGGCCTAAACCGGTTTAGCAAGTTAGCAAAAAATGATGATACCTCTCTTTCAGGAAAGCCTCACCATGATGAAAAAAAGCATTCTTGCAATAAGCATTGGCTTGCTGATCGGCTCTCAGACCGCTTTCGCCGATACGGACTTAACCAGCATTGAAGCACGGCTTGCCGCAATGGAGCAGCGCCTACAGGCAGCAGAACACCGTGCGGATATAGCTGAACACCGGGCCGAGGCCGCAGAACAACAGGTGAAAAACCTGGCGGCAACCCAACAGAAAACCCAGGCAACCGTTGTACAGGCTCAGGCGGTTGCTCAACAAACAGAGCAGCGTACTGCTCGTCTGGAAGAAAAAAACAACGCCAGTGATGGCTTTGAATTTCATGGATATGCCCGTTCTGGTTTGTTGATGAATGACTCTGCCGCGAAAACTCAGGGTGGCCCAACCTTTACGCCAGCCGGGGAAACGGGTGGGCACGTGGGGCGCCTTGGTAATGAGCCAGACACCTACCTGGAAATGAACCTGGAACACAAGCAAACCCTGGCCAATGGCGCAACTACTCGCTTTAAAGTGATGCTGGCTGACGGGCAAAGAACCTATAACGACTGGACCGCTTCTTCCAGCGACCTCAACGTGCGCCAGGCCTTTACCGAACTCGGCCATTTGCCCACGTTCAGTGGCGCGTTCAAAGACAGCACAGTGTGGGCCGGTAAACGCTTTGACCGCGACAACTTTGACATCCACTGGATTGACTCAGATGTCGTGTTCCTGGCCGGGACCGGTGCCGGTATTTATGACATGGCGTGGAGCGACAATGCGCGCAGTAACTTCTCTTTGTATGGCCGTACCTTCGGCGATATCGAGAATAGCGAAAATACCGCACAGAACTATATCCTGACCCTGAATAACTATATGGGCCCGGTACAGTTAATGGTCAGCGGTATGCGGGCAAAAGACAATGATGAACGGCGCGATATTGACGATAACCTGGTGAAGAAAGACGCCGCCAATACCGGTGTCCACGCTTTACTGGGGTTGCATAACGACAGCTTCTACGGCCTGCGTGATGGCACATCAAAAACGGCATTGCTGTACGGCCATGGCCTGGGTGCTGAAGTGAAAACCATCGGGGCTGACGGCGCGCTGTTGCCAGAAGCCAATACCTGGCGGCTGGCAAGCTACGGGATGACCTCTTTAGGTGATGGCTGGCACATTGCACCTGCTGTGCTGGCGCAAACCAGCAAAGACCGCTATGTAAAAGGTGACAGCTACCAGTGGGCCACACTGAACCTGCGCTTTATTCAGGAATTTACCCAAAACTTTGAAATGCAGTATGAAACCACTTACCAGTATATGGACTTACGCCCGCAAGGCTATAACAGCCGTAATGCAGTAAGTGGCAACTTCTACAAACTGACAGTGGCGCCAACGCTGAAAGCCAGTGATGTGGGTGAGTTCCTCAAACGTCCTGAATTGCGCCTGTTCGCAACATGGATGGACTGGGATCATCGCCTGGATAACTACTCCAGCAGCGACAGCTTTGGCAGTAATGGCTTTACCGCCGGTGGCGAGTGGAACTTCGGCGTACAGATGGAAACCTGGTTCTGACAGGCATGGGCCTTTAGGAGGACGCTCAGCCTGAAGGCCTTAAACCACGATTAACAACAATAAACACAGAGGTCATCATGGACTTTGAACAGATTGCCCGGTCGTTATTACCCTTGATCGGCGGCAAGGAAAATATCGCCAGTGCGGCTCATTGCGCAACACGCCTGCGCCTGGTTCTGGCTGATGACGCCAAAGCAGATACATCCGCGATTGAAAAAGTTGACGGCGTAAAAGGGTGTTTTCGCAATGCCGGTCAGTTGCAGATTATCTTTGGTACTGGGGTAGTCAACAAGGTTTATGCCGCATTTGTTGTCGTTGCCGGAGTCAGTGAATCCAGCAAATCTGAGGCCGCGACACTGGCCGCCAGAAAGTTAAATCCTTTCCAGCGTATTGCCCGCCTGCTATCCAATATTTTTGTGCCTATTATCCCTGCCATTGTCGCTTCTGGTTTGTTGATGGGGCTTCTGGGGATGGTGAAAACCTACGGCTGGGTACAGCCCGATAACGCGCTGTATATCATGCTGGATATGTTCAGTTCAGCAGCCTTTATCATTCTGCCGATTTTGATAGGTTTTACCGCCGCCCGTGAATTTGGTGGCAACCCGTATCTGGGGGCGACCCTTGGCGGGATACTGACTCACCCTGCGCTGACTAATGCCTGGGGCGTGGCTGCCGGTTTCCATACCATGAACTTCTTCGGCCTCGAAATTGCCATGATTGGCTACCAGGGTACTGTGTTTCCGGTACTGCTGGCCGTGTGGTTTATGAGCATATTGGAGAAACAGTTACGCCGGGTGATTCCGGATGCACTGGACCTCATTCTCACACCTTTCCTGACCGTGATTATCTCGGGTTTTGTTGCGCTGTTGCTTATCGGTCCGGCAGGCCGTGCGCTGGGTGACGGTATTACTTTCGTTCTCAGTACCCTGATAACCCATGCCGGGTGGCTGGCAGGCTTACTGTTCGGCGGGCTCTATTCCATCATCGTCATTACCGGTATTCACCACAGTTTTCACGCGATTGAAGCCGGCCTGCTGGGCGACCCGTCTGTTGGGGTGAACTTCCTGTTGCCCATTTGGGCGATGTCTAACGTGGCTCAGGGCGGTGCGTGTCTTGCCGTGTGGTTTAAAACCCGCGATGCGAAAATTAAAGCCATCACCCTTCCTTCCGCTTTTTCCGCCTTACTGGGGATTACCGAAGCGGCTATCTTTGGTATTAACCTGCGCTTTGTTAAGCCGTTTATTGCCGGGCTGATTGGTGGTGCGCTGGGTGGCGCATGGGTGGTTTCCGTGCATGTTTATATGACCGCGGTAGGCCTTACCGGGCTGCCGGGGATGGCAATTGTGCAGGCCGGTTCTTTGCTCAATTATATTATTGGAATGGCTATCGCATTTGTTAGTGCGTTCCTGGTGTCCTTGTTACTGAAATACAAAACGGACTCACAATAATGACTTCTTCTTCTCTGCTGCCTGCGTTTTTGCAGGCAGTTATGCAGGGCCAGCCCCGGGCACTGAAAGACCCTCACTACCCGGGCTGGCACCTTGCGCCGGTTACCGGGCTGATGAACGACCCAAACGGGTTTATCCATTTTCAGGGTGAATACCACCTGTTCTACCAATGGAACCCTTTGGGTTGCAGCCACCAAAATAAAAGCTGGGGGCACTGGCGTTCACCGGATTTGGTGCACTGGCAGCATGCTCCCATCGCGCTGATGCCAGGGGAAGACTATGACCGCAGTGGGTGCTATTCCGGCAGTGCTGTGGATAACAAGGGACAATTAACCCTGTGCTACACCGGTAACGTAAAGTTTGACGACGGCAGCCGTACTGCCTGGCAGTGCCTGGCGGTAGAAAATGCCCAGGGTGGGTTTGATAAAACAGGCCCGGTTCTGGCGTTGCCTGAAGGGTACACCGGGCATGTGCGCGACCCGAAAGTTTGGCAACAGGGTGACACCTGGTACATGGTGCTGGGAGCGCAGGATAAACACAAGCAAGGCAAGGTGTTGTTATTCCATTCCTGCAACCTCACTGACTGGACTTTGGCTGGTGAAATTGCTGGCAGTGGCCTGGGTGGCCTGGGCGAAGCAGGTTATATGTGGGAATGCCCGGATCTGTTTCACCTGGACGGGCAGGATGTGTTAATCGCCTGCCCGCAGGGCGTCGCAAAGCAAGAAAAACGCTTTCTGAATACTTACCCTGCAGCATGGTTGTGCGGCACTCTGCAGGCCGGCAGCGCAACCTTCCACCATGGCCCACTGGCAGAGCTGGATGCCGGTTTTGAGTTCTATGCCCCACAAACTGCACTGGCGGAAGACGGGCGGCGGCTGTTAATTGGCTGGATGGGCGTACCGGACGGTGAAGAAATGCGCCAGCCCACCATCAAACAAGGGTGGATCCACCAGATGACCTGCCCGCGCCAGCTTTCTCTGAAGCAAGGGCGGTTATTCCAACAGCCAGTCACTGAATTGCAGATGTTGCGCGAAACGGAATCTGGCTGGCAAGGGCAGGCGTCGCAGGCCCCCGAAATCCCGGCGGAGCGGCTGGAGATCTTGTTGAGCCGTACTCCGGGGAAGAGTGCCACCCTGCATTTTGGCAATGATGACCTGGTGCTGACCTGGAGTGACGGTGAATTATGCCTCGCCCGGCGTAGCCTGGAAAACGGTGAGTGGCAGTATCGGTACTGGAATGCCCCAGCTACCGGGTTGCAGATTCTGTGCGACCATTCAAGCGTAGAGATTTTCATTAACCAGGGTGAAGGTGTAATGAGTAGCCGTTATTTTCCGGCACAGCCAGCAACACTCTCTTTTTCCGGAGAAGCAGAACTGCAGGCACGCTACTGGTCGTTACGCGCCTGCATGGTAGAATAGGGTTTTACATCAACCAATTCGCTGCCGTGAGAAAAACCAAACGTATTACCATCAGTGATATTGCCAGCCTGGCGGGTGTCTCGAAAGCGACCGCCAGCCTGGTGCTTAATGGCCGGGGTAAGGAATTGCGTGTCGCACAGGAAACACGCGAACGTGTGCTGTCTGTTGCCCAGCAACACCATTACCAGCCCAGCATTCACGCCCGCCTGCTGCGCGACAGCCGCAGCCACACCCTAGGCCTGGTGGTGCCGGAAATCACCAACTACGGCTTCGCTGTTTTTTCTTATGAACTGGAAACCTTGTGCCGTGAAGCCGGGTTGCAGTTGCTTATCTCCTGTACCGATGAAAACCCCGGTCAGGAAGCGGTAGTGGTGAGCAACCTGGTGGCACGCCAGGTGGATGGCATCATTGTGGCTTCCAGCATGCTCAACGATGCGGATTACCAAAAACTGAGTGAGCAGTTACCGGTTGTATTGTTTGACCGCCATATGAGCGACACCACCTTGCCACTGGTCATGACCGATTCTGTCTCGCCCACTGCGGAGCTGGTTGCCCGGGTGGCAGGTAAGTATGCCGACGAATTTTATTTCCTTGGCGGGCAGCCGCGTTTATCGCCGACCAAAGACCGGCTGGAAGGGTTCTGTAAAGGGCTGGAACAGGCGGGAGTGGCACTGCGCCCGGAATGGATTATTCATGGTAATTACCACCCCAGCAGTGGTTATGAAATGTTTGCCACGCTGTGCGCCCGGCTGGGAAGGCCGCCGAAGGCCTTGTTCGTCGCTGCCTGTGGTTTGCTCGAAGGGGTGCTCCGTTATATGAGCCAGCATAATTTACTGGACAGCGATATTTACCTGGCCAGTTTCGATGACCATTACCTGTATGATTCTCTTTCAGTGCGCATCGATACCATTCAACAGGATTGTCGCCAACTGGCGGGTGACTGTTTTGAAATGATCACCCAGTTAGTGGACAGCCAGGAGCCCACACCACACCAGCGACGCCTGCCTGCATCCATTCAGTGGCGGCACGGTTAGTGGCAATGCGCCCGGTAACCAGCGGGCGCCACATCACGCAACTTTTATTTCTGGTGTAAACAGAAAACTCGCTGGTCAGTATTTCCGTGTTAGACTACATTCAATATACCCCCATCCCGTATAGGAGAGCCTGTGCCACATTCACCTGAAGATAAAAAACGTGCTCTTAACCGTATTAAGCGCATTCAGGGTCAGTGCGAAGGCATTCAGCGTTCACTGGAAGCAGGCACAGATTGCGCACCAATACTGATGCAGATGGCCGCTGTGCGTGGTGCTATGAACAGCCTGATGGCCGAAATTCTGGACAGCTACATTCGTGAGGAATTTGCCGGAAAACTGCGCGAAGAGAGTGAAAACGGGGCCGATATTGATGAGTTGGCAAAGCTTGTGCGCTCTTATTTTAAATAATTTTCCTTAAATATAAGTAGCTTGTATTCTTTTTGTTAATGCTTTTCTTGTAATGTGTATACCCGGTAGGGGTATATGTTCTATACTCACCCCATCATGCGATAGCCTGGCTATCCTTTCTTGTGTCGCAGCCATTCATAATGATATCCGGGCTGCTTTGCAGCGCTACGCTGTGCCTTTTTGATAAGTGGAGTTCCTACATGAAATCTCGTGCCGCTGTTGCTTTTGGTCCTGGTAAACCGCTGGAAATTGTTGAGCTGGATGTTGCTCCACCGCGTGCAGGCGAAGTGATGATCAAAATTACCCATACCGGCGTTTGCCATACCGATGCCTTTACGCTTTCTGGTGATGATCCGGAAGGGGTTTTCCCGGTGGTACTGGGCCACGAAGGTGCCGGTGTAGTGGTTGAAGTGGGTGAAGGGGTGACCAGTGTGCAGCCTGGCGACCACGTTATTCCACTGTACACCGCTGAATGCGGCGAGTGCCTGTTCTGTAAATCCGGTAAAACCAACCTGTGTACCGCTGTGCGCGCCACTCAGGGTAAAGGGCTGATGCCAGATGGTACCACCCGTTTTTCCTACAACGGCGAACCGGTTTATCACTACATGGGGTGCTCCACATTCAGTGAGTACACTGTTGTGGCTGAAGTTTCCCTCGCAAAAATTAACCCGCAGGCCAACCATGAACAGGTGTGCCTGTTAGGTTGTGGTGTAACCACCGGGATTGGTGCCGTACATAACACGGCTAAAGTTCAGCCGGGTGATTCTGTGGCTGTGTTTGGCCTGGGTGGTATCGGTCTTGCGGTTCTGCAGGGTGCACGCCAGGCGCAGGCCGGGCGGATTATTGCTATTGATACCAACCCGTCTAAATTTGAGCTGGCTAAAGAGTTCGGCGCTACAGAGTGCATCAACCCTAACGATTACGATAAGCCCATTCAGGAAGTGATCATTGAGATGACAGGCTGGGGCGTTGACCACTCTTTTGAATGTATTGGTAACGTAAAAGTGATGCGTGCTGCGCTGGAAAGTGCGCACCGTGGCTGGGGCCAGTCTGTGATTATTGGTGTGGCTGGCGCAGGCCAGGAGATCTCTACTCGCCCATTCCAGTTAGTTACCGGCCGTCAATGGAAGGGTTCTGCTTTTGGTGGTGTGAAAGGGCGTAGCCAGCTGCCTGGCATGGTTGAAGATGCAATGCGCGGTAAAATCGCACTGAAACCGTTTGTCACCCACACGATGCCGCTGGACGAAATCAACACAGCTTTCGACCTGATGCATGAAGGGAAATCTATCCGTTCTGTTATTCATTACGATTAATGCACCTGCCTGGCGGGCGGTTAACAGCCTCCCGCCGGCTGCTGACATCACGGAAACAGGAGAAAACGGATGCAAAAAGTTGAAGAACACTGGGTGTGTGGCGGTTTACAGCAAGTATGGCGCCATGAGTCAAACACACTGAATTGTGCCATGCAGTTCGCGGTATTTGTGCCTCCTCAGGCAAGCCAGGCTCCTTGCCCGGTGCTGTACTGGCTTTCCGGGCTGACATGCAACGAGCAGAATTTTATTACCAAGGCAGGTGCGCAGCGTTATGCCGCTGAGCATGGTGTGGTGCTGGTGGCACCAGATACCAGTCCCCGCGGTGAAGGTGTTGCCGATGATGCTGCCTGGGATTTAGGGCAGGGCGCCGGGTTTTACCTCAATGCGACCGAGTCGCCCTGGAAGCCCCATTACCAGATGTATGACTATGTGCTTAATGAACTGCATGCGCTGGTGCTGGCTTCCTTCCCGGTAGTGGATAAACGCAGTGTGTTTGGTCACTCAATGGGTGGGCATGGTGCGTTAGTGCTGGCATTACGTAACCCGCAAGCTTTCTGCAGTGTGTCTGCTTTTGCGCCTATTGTTGCACCCACCCAGGTTCCCTGGGGTGAGAAAGCATTCTCCGCCTACCTGGGGGAAGACCGGGCTGCCTGGCAGCAGTATGACGCGGTGGCGTTAATCAACAGCGGCCACCGGGTAAAAGACCTGCTGGTGGATCAGGGGCTGGGCGATAACTTCTATGAAGAGCAACTGAAAACCGGGCTGTTAAAAACCGCCTGTGAGCAGCAAAACCTGCCGCATACGATTCGCCTGCAGGGCGGGTATGACCATAGTTACTACTTTATCTCCACGTTTGTTGGTGAGCATATCGCCTGGCACGCGAAGCATTTGTGCCAGTAGTGGGTATGCATAGCGTGGGAAGTTTTCTCACGCTGATTGATGCGCAATAAAAACGCCAGGTAGCTGATGACCTGGCGTTTTGTTTATCAGAAAAGTGTGAAACAGGCGTGATTAACGCATCGTCACAAACTCTTCAGACGCTGTTGGGTGAATGGCAACAGTGTTATCGAAGTCCTGCTTGGTGGCACCCATTTTCAGGGCGACAGCGAAGCCTTGCAGGATTTCATCCATACCGAAACCAATGCCATGAATACCAACGATTTTTTCTTCTTCGCCCACGCAGACTAACTTCATGCGGCACGGTTGGCGGTGTTGTGTTACCGCGGTATACATAGCGGTGAAACCGGATTTATACACTTTCACCTGGTCGTCGCCATATTGCTCACGCGCCTGTGGCTCGGTTAACCCGACAGTACCAATGGGTGGATGGCTGAAGACGACGGTAGGCACATTGGTGTAATCCAGGTGCTCATCTGGCTTGTTGTTAAACAAGCGTTCAGACAGGCGGCGGCCTGCGGCAACAGCAACGGGTGTCAGTTCGACATGGCCGGTGTTGTCGCCCACCGCATAGATACCTGGCACACTGGTGTTCTGCCATTTATCCACTTTAATGTAGCCTTTTGCATCGGTTTTCACGCCGGTAACGGCCAGATTAAAGGTATCTGTCGCCGGTTCACGGCCAATGGCCCAAATCAGGCAGTCAACTTCGCAACTGCGGCCATCTTCAAGGTGCAGTGTCAGGCTGCCATCGCTGTTTTTCTGTACCGATTTGGGAATAGCCTGGGTGTGCAGTTGCGGCCCTTCAGCGGCCATCACTTCAACCAACGTTTCCACGATGGTTGGGTCAAAGCTGCGTAGTGGTGCGTGTTTGCGTACAAACAGGTGGGTTTCAGCCCCCAGCCCGTTCAGCACACCGGCAATTTCCACGGCAATATAACCGGCACCCACCACCGCAACCCGTTTGGGCAGTGCTTCGAGCTCAAAGAACCCATTGGAATCAATACCGTATTCTACGCCCGGAATTTCCGGGTAGCTCGGGCGGCCGCCTGTGGCAATCAGAATGTGGTCTGCCGTATACGTTTCGCCATTGACCTCGACGGTTTTGGCATCAACAAAACGGGCAAAGCCGTGAATCACATCGACTTTGTTTTTTGATAAACCCGAATCGTAAGCGGCATGAATACGGTCAATATAAGCACTACGGCTGGCAAGGAGTTTTTGCCAGTCGAAGTTATTCACTGTGGTATCAAACCCATAATCCGGGCCGTACTGGTGAATGGCCTCTGCGATTTGCGCGGCGTGCCACATCACTTTTTTGGGGACACAACCCACGTTCACACACGTTCCGCCCAACGCTTTTGCTTCAATCAGGGCACATTTTTGGCCGTACATAGCGGCGCGGTTAATGGATGCGATACCGCCGCTGCCGCCGCCGATCGCGATGTAGTCGTAATGTTTGCTCATGGGGTTCCTTAGTTTAGTGCGCGGTTATGCCTGCGCAGTGAAAACAGGCCAACAGTATCCGTTTGGACCTGCAATGATGCCACCAATCACTCCAATCAGTGATTATTCGGGCACAATCCAGTTCAGTGCCGTGTGACCAGTACCTTCTGGCACCAGTTTGCCATGAAGCCAGGGCAGGATTTCTGCCATTTGCGCTTCCAGCTTCCACGGCGGGTTTATCACTATCATACCTGACGCTGTCATGCCACGATGATCGTTATCCGGGCGTACAGCCAGCTCGATTTGCAAAATACGGCGGATGCCGGTTTCTTCCAGCGCGTGGATCATGCGTTTAATTTGCTGGCGCAGTACTACCGGGTACCACAACGCGTACACCCCGGTGGCGAAGCGTTTGTAGCCTTCGGCAATACCTTCTACCACTGCCTGGTAATCCGTTTTAATTTCGTAAGGCGGGTCTATCAGCACCAGAGCACGGCGCGAAACAGGCGGCAATTTTGCTTTCAGTTGCTGGTAACCGTCGCCGCGTGCCACTCGCGCACGGTCATCTTTGCTGAATTCTGTACGTAACAGCGGGTAATCGCTGGGATGCAGCTCAGTCAGTTGCAGGCTGTCCTGCGGGCGCAGTAACTCACGGGCAATCAGTGGGGAGCCCGGGTAATAGCGCAGGTTTCCGTTGGTGTTCAACTGGCGAACTACGTTGATATAGGGTGCCATGGCTTCAGGCAAATCCGGGCAGTCCCACACGCGGGCAATCCCTTCCAGGTATTCACCCGTGCGCTCCGCCTGTTCACTGCTAAGTAAATAGCGCCCGGCTCCGGCGTGGGTATCCAGGTAAAGGAACGGTTTTTCTTTTTCTTTAAGCGACTCAATGATGAGGCTTTGAACCGTGTGTTTTAGCACATCGGCATGGTTGCCAGCGTGAAAGCTGTGGCGGTAACTAAGCATGATTGCGGGAGTCCAGGATGTCTGACAATAATCGCTCAGTATACCGGAAAAGTGGTAGCGACGGGAAAGGTGCGGGCCAGTATTGAAATGAGCAGGTTACGCCCCCATGCTATACCTTAATGTATATCCTGATAATACCAGTGATTTGTGGCTTGTAAGGCTGCTGGGTTATTTGAGATGTGGACAATTCAGGAACACCAGAGTGCGTGTGGCAACACGCCTCACTTTATTTGGGACTGCGCTATGACCAATCCATTACTTACCGATTTTACTCTTCCGCCGTTTTCTGCAATCAAGCCTGAACATGTTGTGCCAGCCGTAACCGACGCACTGGGCGCCTGCCGTGCCGCAGTTGAGCAGGTGGTGGCGCAGGGTGCGCCCTGGACATGGGATAATTTGTGCCAGCCACTGGCGGAAACCGACGACAGGCTGGGGCGGATTTTCTCACCGGTAAGCCACCTCAATTCGGTCAAAAACAGCCCGGAATTGCGTGCAGCGTATGAACAAACCCTGCCGTTGTTATCCGAATACAGCACCTGGGTTGGGCAGCACGAAGGCCTGTACCAGGCGTATCGCAACCTGCGCGATGGCGAACATTACGCCAGCCTGAGCGTGGCACAGAAAAAAGCAGTGGATAACGCACTGCGAGACTTTGAATTGTCCGGTATTGGTCTGCCGAAAGACAAACAGAAACGCTATGGTGAGATTGCGGCACGGTTGTCTGAACTGGGCTCGGCTTACAGCAATAATGTGCTGGATGCCACCATGGGCTGGAGCAAACTGATTACCGATGAATCCCAACTGGCGGGGATGCCAGAAAGCGCGCTGGCTGCGGCCAAAGCTCAGGCAGAAGCGAAAGAGCAGGATGGCTGGTTACTGACGCTGGATATCCCGAGCTACCTGCCGGTAATGACCTATTGCGATAACGCAGAGTTGCGTGAAGAGATGTACCGCGCGTACAGCACGCGTGCTTCTGACCAGGGGCCAAATGCCGGTAAGTGGGATAACACGCCAATCATGGAAGAGATCCTGGCATTGCGCCACGAACTGGCTGAACTGCTGGGCTTTGGTAGTTATGCTGAAAAATCTCTGGCAACCAAAATGGCGGAAAACACTGGGCAGGTGCTGGATTTCCTGACCGATTTAGCCAAACGCGCGCGCCCACAAGGTGAAGCGGAACTGGCTCAATTGCGCGCTTTCGCCCGTGAGCATTATGGTGTGGAAGAACTGAACCCGTGGGATCTCACCTGGTATGGCGAGAAGCAAAAACAGCACCTTTACAGTATCAGCGACGAACAACTGCGCCCTTATTTCCCGGAGAGCAAGGCAGTAAATGGCCTGTTCGAAGTGGTGAAACGCATTTACGGTATTACCGCGAAAGAACGCCATGATGTGGACGTATGGAACCCGGATGTACGTTTCTTCGAACTCTATGATGAGCAGGGCGACCTGCGTGGCAGTTTCTATCTCGACCTGTATGCCCGTGAGCACAAACGGGGTGGCGCGTGGATGGATGACTGCGTAGGCCAGCTGCGTAAAGCCGACGGTTCGTTGCAAAAACCCGTTGCTTACCTGACTTGCAACTTTAACCGCCCGGTGAATGGCAAACCGGCACTGTTTACCCATGATGAAGTCACGACGTTGTTCCATGAGTTTGGGCATGGCCTGCACCATATGCTGACACGTATTGATACCGCAGGTGTTTCCGGAATCAACGGTGTGCCCTGGGATGCAGTCGAACTGCCAAGCCAGTTTATGGAAAACTGGTGCTGGGAACCGGAAGCGCTGGCATTTATTTCTGGCCATTACGAAACCGGTGAACCGCTGCCACAGTCTTTGCTGGATAAAATGCTGGCGGCGAAAAATTACCAGGCGGCAATGTTTATTCTGCGCCAGCTTGAGTTCGGCCTGTTTGATTTCCGCCTGCATGCGGAGTTTTCTCCGCAACAGGGGGCAAAAATTCTCGAAACACTGGCAGAAATCAAAAGACAGGTAGCTGTGGTGCCTTCTCCGGCGTGGGGGCGCTTCCCGCATGCCTTCAGCCATATCTTTGCTGGCGGCTATGCTGCGGGCTATTACAGCTACCTGTGGGCCGATGTCCTGGCAGCGGATGCGTTTTCCCGGTTCGAAGAAGAGGGTATTTTCAACCGTGAGACTGGTCTGTCCTTCCTGGAAAACATCTTAAGCCGTGGCGGTTCCGAAGAGCCAATGACACTGTTCAAACGCTTCCGTGGCCGTGAACCACAACTGGATGCCATGCTGCACCATTACGGTATTCAGGGCTGAGATTAACAGTGAACATTTGTTTGTTAGCTGAAACAGGCGCCGATCCCGGCGCCTTATCTGTTCTGGCGGCTCGCTGGGGGTTAACCCACGATGAAAATAATGCCATGGCACTGGTACTGACTGCTTCTCACCTGGAATTACGCAAGCGGGATGAGCCAAAGCTTGGCGGTATTTATGTCGACTTTGTTGCTGGCGCGATGGCTCACCGGCGCAAATTTGGCGGCGGGCGAGGGGAAGCGGTTGCAAAAGCGGTTGGCGTGAAAGGTGACTATTTACCTGATGTAGTGGATGCGACAGCAGGGCTTGGGCGCGATGCCTTTGTGCTGGCCTCTGTCGGCTGCCATGTGAGGATGCTGGAACGCCACCCGGTGGTGGCTGCTTTGCTGGATGATGGCCTGAATCGTGGTTACCAGGACCCGGAAATTGGTGGCTGGTTGCGTGAACGGCTGGCACTGATCCACGGTTCGAGCCTGACAGCACTGGAAGGGCTGGAACCCCGCCCGCAGGTGGTTTACCTCGACCCGATGTATCCCCATAAGCAAAAAAGTGCACTGGTAAAAAAAGAGATGCGGGTGTTTCAGTCACTGGTGGGCGCAGACGACGATGCTGATGCGTTGCTGGCCCCTGCACAACGGCTGGCAACTAAACGGGTGGTCGTGAAACGCCCGGATTATGCCCCGGCGCTGGCGGGTGTCGAAACCCGTTCCGCTATCACCACCAAAAACCACCGCTTTGATATTTACCCCGGAACACCACTCGCCTGAAAAAACACCCTTGCCGCAGTGGCAAGGGTGCGCTTTATGTTTAAGGCATATTACCCGTTATGCTTCTTCGTCGTCGTCGTCATTGAGCGGCACAATCAGCATATCGACATGAACAGTATTGATAAGCTGGCGCGCTGAAGACATCAGTTTGCTCCAGAAGTCCTGATGATGGCCGCATACCACAAGGTCAACGTCATATTTACGAATGGCATCCACCAGAACCTGGCCCAGATCACCACTGCCACTCAGGGTTTCAGTAATCGGGTAGTTTGCGCCGGTGGACAATTCAGTCAGAGCGTGATGAGTTTCTTCGGAGATCCGTTTCTGCATATCGCCCAGGTTCACATCAATAAGACCTGTGTATAAGTCTGAGTAGTTTACGTCGACGTGGATCAGCGAGATTTTCGCATTGTAGGGGCGGGCCATGGATACCGCTTTTTCAACCAGAACTTTGCTTTCCGGAGAAAGATCTACCGCAATCAGAATATGTTTGTAAGCCATAATGTTATTCCTTCCATAAGCTGTCGATGAACACATGGACAGGAGAACAACCCAGGCAATTTTGGTCTCCTGTGCGCCCGTACCAGCCCGGCTGGTTTACGGGAGCGACTTCCAGCGTAATGACCTCAGGTACTGAATCCTTAACTACATTATAGCGCGACAGTCACGCAGTCAATTTGCGCCAGGTTGATATATAACAATCAATTACCTGTTTTGTGCGGTTGTTATCGGTTTGTTGTATGGAAAAAAAAACAACCTGCGACCTACACTATTTAATAAGGCATGCCGATATACCTATTATGGCTGGGCGCCTGTAGCTCACTGACCCTTTTGCTGACTGTCTGTTTTTGGGGAGCGATATTGTCCGGAGTGGCCGGAAAATCGCCGGGGAGGATGTATGATCAGCACCATTGCGTTGTTTTGGGCGTTGTGTGTCGTATGTGTCATCAATATGGCGCGTTACTTCTCATCGTTACGTGCGTTACTGGTGGTGCTACGAGGCTGTGATCCTTTACTGTATCAGTACGTTGATGGTGGTGGGTTCTTCACATCACATGGTCAACCAAGCAAACAAATGCGCCTGGTGAGATACATTTATGCCAGACGGTATTCAGACCATCATGACGATGAATTTATTCGCCGCTGTGAACGGGTTCGCCGCCAGTTTATCCTGACAAGTTCGCTGTGTGGTTTAGTGATTGTAAGCCTGGTGGGGTTGGCTATCTGGCACTGAGCTGAATGGAATGTGTGCTGAAAGGGTAAGATTAAGCGGGCCTTACAGCCCGCTTATGGCCGATGACAATCCTCATTTCCGCACAGAACCAGAGGGTGTCACCCAATTAAAAACAAGGAAAATCAATTCATTGATTTTCGGCTACTAACTAAAAAGAAGGAAAAACCACGTTTTTTCCTTCTTTTTCATCAATATGAAGCGGGCCTTACAGCCCGCTTATGGCGAAATCTTAAAATCAGATCAGGTGCAGTGACAGCCAGTACAGGCAGCCGGAAAGCAGAATGGCAGCAGGAAGAGTAAATATCCATGCCATCAGAATGCTTTTAACCGTGCGGCTTTGTAACCCGCCGCCATCAACCAGCATGGTACCGGCAACAGAAGACGACAACACGTGGGTGGTGGACACTGGCATGCCGGTGTAGCTGGCAATACCGATGGAAACCGCCGCGGTCATCTGTGCAGACATCCCTTGTGCGTAAGTCATGCCTTTCTTACCGATTTTCTCACCAATAGTGGTGGCAACACGGCGCCAGCCAATCATGGTACCGATACCCAGAGCCAGCGCTACCGCCATAATAATCCAGATGGGCGCGTATTCGATGGTGCTCAGCATGTCGCCTTTGAGTTTCTTGAGGTAGCGTTTATCGTCGGAGTTGGTTTCCGGCAGATTAGCCACTTTGTCTGTCGTATCGGCAATACACAGCATCATACGGCGTAAATGGCTGCGTTGCTCCAGGCTCAATTTTTCATAGCTGTCGAGGTTGGCTAACAGGCCTTTGGCAGTATCCAGCGCAAACACAGCACGGCTGGCATCGCAATGGAACTCATGGGCTTCACCCGGGATTGGCTCCAGATTAGCCGGAGGAGCCATATCAATGACATGTTTAAATGCTTCACCATGCTGCTGGAAGTAGAGTTCGACGTTAGTGACGGCATCCCGGGTACGGGTGATGTCGTAACCTGTTGAATTCATGTTTACCACAAAACCGGCAGGGGCCACGCCAATCAGAACCAGCATAATCAGCCCGATACCTTTCTGCCCGTCGTTCGCGCCATGGGAGAAACTAACGCCAATAGCAGAAACAATCAGAGCGATACGCGTCCAGAATGGAGGCCTTTTTTTACCATCCTGCTTTTCGCGCTCAGCAGGCGTTAAGTGGACACGGCGGCGCTTTTTGGTGCCGTTCCAGTAGCGGCGCAATAAATACACCAGCCCGCCCGCCAGAACCAGGCCGACAATTGGAGAAACGATTAGGGAGGCAAAAATATTGATAACTTTTGGAATATTGAGTGCATCCACAACAGATGTACCAGTCATCAGGGCGTTCGTCAGGGCAATACCTATAATGGCGCCGATCAGAGTATGAGAGCTGGATGCCGGTAATCCAAAGTACCAGGTGCCAAGGTTCCAGATAATGGCGGCAAGCAACATGGAAAACACCATGGCAAGACCGTGTGCGGAACCTACATTCAATAATAAGTCTGTTGGCAGCATGTGAACGATGGCATAAGCAACACTCAGCCCGCCCAACAGGACGCCGAAGAAGTTAAATACCGCAGCCATCATAACAGCCAGCTGTGAACGCATCGCACGCGTATAAATGACGGTGGCGACAGCGTTTGCGGTATCGTGAAAACCATTGATGGCTTCGTAGAACAACACGAAGGCCAGTGCGAGAACCAATAACAACCCGGTATGCAAATCCAGGTCTGCAAAGAGATGTAGCATAGACGTTAAGCCATTCTGTGGACATGAACGCGGCGCATTATCCAGGACAACTGCGCCGGGGGCAAAGTGAAAATAGACTTTTTTTGATTTAAATTGCGTCGCTTTTTTCGCTGACTGTCATTAACTTGTAATAATTCAATGGGATATCTGAAAGATTGGCTTTTGTGCTGGTGTGATTAACGGACTATCTTTACAATTCGCCGCCAGATAAAACAGGGGGAAAGCGTGGAACAATTCGATGTGGTGGTGATTGGCGCGGGTGCGGCCGGGTTATTTTGCGCGGCTCAGGCCGGGCAGGCGGGTTTGCGCGTCATGGTACTGGACAACGGAAAAAAACCAGGCAGAAAAATTCTTATGTCTGGTGGTGGTCGTTGCAACTTTACTAACCTTTATATCGAACCTGCGGCCTATTTGAGCTCAAACCCCCATTTTTGCAAATCTGCTCTGGCACGCTATACCCAATGGGATTTTATCGACATGGTTTCCCGCCATGGTATTGCCTGGCATGAAAAGACGCTGGGGCAGTTATTTTGTGATGATTCAGCAGAACAAATTGTCACCATGCTGCTTGATGAGTGCCAGCAGGGTAACGTGACATTGCGGTTACGCAGTGAAGTGTTAACTATTGAACGCAATGAGCAGGGCTATACGCTGCAGCTTAATGGCGCGGAAATTCACGCAAACAAGCTGGTGGTTGCCAGTGGCGGCTTGTCTATGCCCGGTCTGGGAGCCTCTCCTTTTGGCTATAAAGTCGCTGAGCAGTTTGGCCTCCCCGTATTGCCTACCCGGGCAGGCCTGGTGCCATTCACGCTGCATAAACCCTTGCTGGAACAGTTGCAAACTTTGTCCGGGGTATCGCTCCCTTCGGTGGTAACCGCGCAGGATGGCACGCAATTTCGTGAAAATATTTTGTTCACGCACCGGGGCATGTCTGGCCCGGCAGTGCTGCAAATTTCCAGTTACTGGCGGGCTGGTGAACCGGTCATGGTTAACCTGGCCCCCGATGGTGGTGTGGATGCACTACTGGATGAACAACGCCAGGCGCACCCGAACCAGAGCCTGAAAAACACCCTGGCCATGTTATTACCAAAGCGGTTAATCGAAGTGCTGATGTCACTGGGATTGGTGCCGGATGTCACTCTGAAACAGCTTAATTCACGCCAGCAGGCGGAGCTGGTCGCACAACTGTCGCAGTGGGAAGTGGTGCCAAATGGCACCGAAGGTTACCGTACTGCCGAAGTAACGCTTGGCGGCGTCGATACCCATGCGCTTTCTTCCCGTACCATGGAAGCCCGCACAGTGCCCGGGCTCTATTTTATTGGTGAAGTGGTTGATGTCACCGGCTGGCTGGGTGGTTACAACTTCCAGTGGGCGTGGAGTTCCGCGTGGGCGTGTGCCCAGGCGCTGGCTGGCAACTAACCATTCAGTTAGTGAGCCTGCCTGGCAGATGTTGCCCGGCATCGCCTTGCAGTTGTGCAGCCAGGTACTCCACAAACGCAGTAATCCGGTTATGGGGCGTGCGCTGAGGGAGCCAGACTGCGTAAATGTTCCCGCCAGTAGCCTGCCATTCCGGTAGGACATGTACCAGTTCACCGCAGGCAATACTGGGCCCTGCGTCCCACCAGGAACGCAGCAAAATGCCGTGCCCGTCGATTGCCATTCTCATGGCGACTTCACCATCATTGGTCACCAGGTGGCCGTGAACTTTCTGGCTGATGGCCTGCTTTCCCCGGCTCATGCGCCACAAAGCAAAATCACTGTCAAATTGCTTAAGCAGAATACAACTGTGCTTTGCCAAGTCGTTTACACTGGCAGGCAACCCATGCTGTGCGGCATAACCTGGCGAACAACACAGCACTCGCGGGTTATCGCGTAGCTTGCGGGCCACCAGCCGGGCATCCGGCGGCTCACCAACCCGGATATCAATATCCATTTGTGCATCAAGGAAATTAAGCGGCTGGCTGGTGAGTTGCAGTGTGATATTCAGTTGCGGGTGAAGGGCGGCAAAACGCGATAAACAGGGTGCAACAAAACGCCGCCCAAAACCAAATGACGCATTAATGTTGAGCGACCCGCGTAACATTGGGTTTTGGCTGCTGATTCTGTCTTCCAGTTCGAGTAACTGGTCCAGCAAAGGCCGGGCGCCTTCAAAGTAGCTTTTGCCTTCTGGTGTCAGTTCGATACGGCGAGTGGTTCTGTGCAGCAACTGCACCCCAAGGCGCTCTTCGAGTAACCGCAGGCGCTTACTGACCGCAGGCAAAGATAACCCCATTTCCCGGGCGGCCTCCGTCAGGCTCCCGGCAGAAGCAAGGCGCATGAAGAATGCCATATCGTCTGTTGAAGTTCTGGTTTCTTTACTTTTAAGAAACATTGGATTTCATTTTAAGCCAATTATTAACCTGAAATGAAAACATATACTGCAATACAGGCATAAACAACCCAAAGGTGCATGCAATGGCTGTTCATAAAATCGCAGTAATTCCCGGAGATGGTATAGGCAAGGAAGTGATGCCGGAGGGCGTTCGGGTGATGAACGCGGCTGCCAGTAAATTCTCAATCCCTCTGGAATGGCAATGGCATGACTTCGCCAGTGCGGAATACTGGCAGCAGCATGGCAAAATGTTGCCGGATAACTGGCGTGAACAGTTACAGGCCTGTGATGCCATCTATTTTGGTGCTGTGGGCTGGCCGGATGTCGTGCCGGATCACGTGTCGTTGTGGGAGTCTTTACTCCAGTTTCGCCGGGAGTTTGACCAGTATGTAAATTTGCGGCCAGTACGTTTAATGCCTGGTGTGAAAGCGCCTCTGGCAAACCGGCAACCGGGCGATATCGATTTCTATGTGGTGCGGGAAAACACCGAAGGAGAATATTCCAGTGTCGGTGGCACGATGTTTCCTGGTACTGAACGGGAAGTGGTGATTCAGGAAACCGTAATGACGCGAACCGGCGTGGATCGCGTAGTGAAATTCGCGTTCGAGCTGGCTCAGTGCCGCCCGAAAAAACACCTGACATCGGCCACTAAATCGAATGGTATCGCGATCACTATGCCCTACTGGGACAGCCGTGTGGCAGAGATAGCACAGCAGTACCCGTCGGTATCTGTAGATAAATTCCATATTGATATTCTTACTGCGAATTTTGTTTTACACCCTGACTGGTTCGATGTGGTGGTTGCCAGTAATCTGTTTGGCGATATTCTTTCAGACCTTGGCCCGGCCTGTACTGGCACTATCGGTATTGCCCCTTCTGCCAACATCAACCCAGAGCGCCGTTTCCCCAGCCTGTTTGAACCGGTACATGGTTCTGCGCCAGATATTGCCGGTAAAGGTGTCGCCAACCCGATTGGCCAGATTTGGTGTGGCGCAATGATGCTGGAGCATTTGGGCTACGCTGAAGCTGGAGCCGCAGTTTTGCAGGCAATAGAAAAAACGCTGGCAGAAGGGCATTGCCTGACCCGTGACCTGGGTGGAACAGCCAGCACTACTGAGCTGGGGGAAGCGATAGCCGCGGCCCTGTAATAACATGGCCTGGTGTTGAAAAATGGCACCAGGCCTGAAGTGATTACTACATTAAGCGGCTTTATGTCTGAATGGCTTGTCAATGATTGCCCCGGATAAATTCTTATTGTTCTCTATTGCTGCATTCAGGTTTCTGTTGGAGTAAATAGAGCCACTGTGTTTCCCATGGGCCCTGATGCGTCATTCCGGGAACCAGCACAGCGTGCGCACAACTGCCACCCGTTTGCCGGGTAAAACGCCGGGCAACTTCAGGGGTAATGAGCGTATCAAGTGCACCACTAAAATGAATTTGAGGAGTAAGTGCTAATTTACCCGCATCATCGGCTGGGTTAAGCGAATCGGGCATTGGCGATACATGATGTAACTGATTCACATATTCAATATCAAGGTAACCCGCTACAGTGCGCAAAGATAATACATCCTTACGTTGTTCAGCTAATAATGCAGCAACTGTACCGCCACCTGAATAACCCACTAATTGAATTTTAGTTGCTGAGGTACTTTGTTTAACCTTGTCAATTGCTTCGGACATCGCGTTAATCACATCCGCAGAAAACCGCTTGCTTGTCCAGTAAGGTATCTGGCAGGCAGGGTTACTGCCTACGCCAATGTACTGGCAGGGGCGGGCGATATATACCACATTATTCCCGGGATCCAGCGCAGCCAGCCGCAGTGCGACGGGGTTTTTCGGCGTAGGGTCAGATGATGGCTGGTAGCGTGAAATCCATGCCAGACCATCGCCTTCAATATAAATAGTAAGTGGCTGTGATGGTGTATTTATACGTTGCCAGGTAAGAAAACTAAACTCAGGAGTGACGACAACTTTTTCGGTTAGCTGTCCTTTTTGGGCTATGTCCTGTGCGGTGGTGGTTCGGTCAGCAACACACCCGGTTCCCGATAATAAAAAAAGAACAATCAAAAACTTATTAATGGATGCCGTGGTTTTAATAAGATGTTTTTTTATTAAATTTATCATGGGCATAAAAATTATCATTTCAGAGATGTTGAGATTAATCTGGCATGAAAAGTAATTACTGTTTATTGCGCAGTTACACTCATTGCTATCCGTCATACCGGGCAATGTTGAATATTTCCCGCCAGACCGAACCACACGCTATTAAGAGTTGGCAGGCATAGCAAGCTGGTAACGCACATAGTCATCGGCCTGGGTAAACTGGTCATACAGTTTTCGCGCAGGGTTCCCCTCACGAGTATGCCAGTAGAGCCGGGACCAGTTGTTTTGCAGAGCCTGGTGAATCAGGTCATCAATCAGCGCCCGCCCCAGCCCCTGCCCACGTACAGCAGGGTCAACAAATAAGTCTTCGAGGTAACACACCGGGGTGGTGACCCATGAGCCTTCATGGGTCACATACAGGCTAAAACCGGCAATCTGTTCATTACAAACTGCCAGCCGAATTCCTAATGGGGACGCCGGGTCCAGAGCCCGTTGCCAGGTGTATCGGGTAACCGGTTCAGGGATGTCACTGCCATAAAATGTGGTGTAACCCTGCCATAAAGCGCGCCAGGCGGCTTCATCTTCCGGGCGGGCGCCCCGAATTGTGGTGGTCATGCTTGCTGCTCCTGCGGTTTTTGCTGGCAGGCACGCAGTGCGCTCAGTGCCTGGCGTTGCTTCCCGTGTTCATCAAAATTACCCGGTGATAACCAGGCGCTCAGGGCATCATGAACTTGCGGCCACTCGCTATCAAG
This sequence comes from Mangrovibacter plantisponsor, assembly GCF_003182475.1. Lineage (GTDB taxonomy): Bacteria > Pseudomonadota > Gammaproteobacteria > Enterobacterales > Enterobacteriaceae > Mangrovibacter > Mangrovibacter plantisponsor. The sequence goes on along the minus strand of NZ_QGTS01000017.1, from coordinate 57,567 downwards.
CAGCGAAAACCAGGCGGTATCCCGGTTGCGCCCTTTATAGACAATGGCCTGGCGGAAAATACCTTCAAACGTGAAACCCAGCCGTTCCGCTGCCCGGCGGGAAGGTGCATTCAGGGAATCACACTTCCATTCATAGCGCCGGTAACCCAGCGTATTAAACACGTACTGCATCAGTAGCGCGTGGGCTTCTGTTGCGGCGGTGGTGTGCTGCAGGCGGGGTGAAAAAATAACGGAACCCACTTCGATAACGCCGTTTTTCGGGTCCTGGCGCATTAACGCCAGGCTTCCCGTTGCTTCACCACTTGCGTTGTCAATTACCGCATAGTGCAGAGGATCCCGGCTTTCGGCAGCCTGAATAATAAATTGGTTAAATGAGGCGAAGTCTGGGAATGGCCCGGCGGGTAGCCAGGTCCAGCCCCGGTCATCTTCTGCCTGAAGCCATGCAGCATAGAGTTGCTCACTGTGGCTCGCTGCATTCAGCGGGACCAGGTGGCAGTAGTGGCCCTGCAGATTACAGTGTTGCGGTAACGGGCAGCCTTGCCAGCCAGTGAGTGGTGCGCCAACAGGTTGATTAAATTCATTAAGCAGCACAGTCATATTCAGCTTCAGTCAGGGGAACGTTAAGCATAACCTAACGTGGTAATGCCCGGTTGTGAAGCGTCACACCGGGTTAACCGGCAGGACAGCGTTTTTTAGTGCGCTGAGCAGTGCATTCATACCGTGGTTCAGGGGCTTATCCTGGCGTAAGGCCAGTGCCAGCGTGCGCGAAAGCCGGGGCGTTAACGGCTGGCTGGTGATGCCGGGTTCTGGCTGAGTGATGGCCATCGCGGGAACAATACTGTAACCCATACCAGCGCGCACCAGGCTTTTTATGGCCTCGATACTGCCTAATTCCATCACAGGCTGTAACCCGAAGCCTGCTTCGGAGAACCAGCCATCAATGCATTTGCGGGTACTGCTGCCTGGCTCGAAGATAATCAGTGGGTGTTGGCTCAGTGTTTCGGGCGTTAGCGGGGAAAGTACCTTGTCCCGAGCCTCTTCATACGGGCCAATAGCGAAGAATTCATCGTCACATAGAGGGGTCAGCGCTATGTTGCGGCTGTCGGCAGGGAGCGTCACTAACCCGGCATCCAGCCGGTTTTCTTCTACGGCGCGGATAATCTCCTGCGTATTACCGGTGCGGATACTGACGGTGAGTTGAGGGTGAGACTGGCGAAGTGCCTGCAGCACTGGCGGCATCAGGTGAATACAGGCGGTAGCCCCCATTCCCAGAGAGACAATGCCACGGGCAATACCACTACAATTGGCAACCTGAGCCTGAATATCAGCAACGATATGTTCCAGTTGTGGTGATAACTCCAGTAGAACCTGGCCCGCAGGCGTGGGTTTCATACCTCTGGCTGTACGTTCAAGCAGGCGCGTGGCAAACCATTGCTCCAGTTGGCGAATTTGCTGGCTTACCGCGGGCTGAGACAACCCCAACAGGTTGGCGGCTGAGGAAAAACTGCCGTAGCGGGCCACCAGGCAAAACGTATGCAGATGATCCAGATTAAGAGCGGTCATCAAAGGCTTCCTTATAGCGTGCATAAGCAATACAGGCTGTCTGGAATACCCTAAACATGGCACTCTGAAGGCCTGCATAATTCCTGTGAGCAAAACATGAAAATAATTCCCGCACAACAGCAACATGTCGCGCAAATTTGTGCGATTTACGCCTGGCATGTTGAGCATGGCATCGCTTCATTTGAAACAACGCCGCCGGATGTTACTGAAATGGTGGGCAGGCTGGCAAAAGTGCAGTCTCACGGTACACCCTGGCTGGTGGCACTGGAAGGTGAGCAAGTGCTGGGTTATTGCTACCTGGCGCCATATCGCCCGCGCCATGCTTACCGTTTTACCCTGGAAGATTCTGTTTATATTCATCACCAACATGGTGGGCAGGGGCTTGGCCGGGCGTTGTTATCTCATGCCATTAGCCTGGTAGAGCAGGCAGGTTACCGGCAGTTACTGGCGGTGATTGGTAATAGCGAAAATCAGGCATCTTTGCGCCTGCACCAGAGCCTGGGGTTTAACCTGGTTGGGACGCTGCAATCTGTAGGGTTTAAGCATGGGCGCTGGGTGGATACCGTATTAATGCAGCGCACACTGGGCGACGGTGCAACACTACCGCCCAGTGAAGCCACTATGATTTAGAGATGGAAACGCATCGCCAGCCACTGTGCCTGCTGTTGTGTAACCAGTAGTGCGTTATCCTGCTCCCGCCACTGTATATCGCCCTGGGTAAGGCTCTGCCTGAGTTGGTTCAATGAGGCAACCTGGAAACACAGCGCCACCATTTTAGCGGGGGCATTTTGCCCGGCTGGCGGCAGCGCAAATTCCAGGCCAGCCTGGTCATGGCTGATAACCCGCAGGCGGCAGGTACCCGAATCAAGAACATAGCCGCCCTGCGCATCCATACGTGGCACACAGTTAAACAACTGGCGGTATAACGCCAACGTTTGTACTGGCTGAGGTGAGGCAATCACAAACGCTGTCAGTGCCTGCACCGTGTTTGGGTGAACCTGCCAGGCGGGTTGCCACACGGCTTCAGGTGTTTGCTGTTCACAGAAAAAACTGAAGCCATAATCCAGTGCGCTGCCACGAATCCGGGTGATACAAAAGCGCGCTTCGGTGGTACTGCCGTCGGGCAGGGTAACCGGCCGGGAAAATGCTGTAGGAGGCTCTCCCTCCAGCCCGCATTGTTGTAAATGTTGCCATACTGCACTGGCATCTGCCGTTTTCCAGACAAGGCCAGCAAGACCCGGAGCAACTTGCCACAAACCGCGTGACGCAGTTTGCCTGTCAGCTTCATAACCCAGCAGCTCCAGGTAGTTATCTCTGAATATCGCCAGGTGGTTGCTGGAGCCCATAGAGTGATGGCCCCGCTCACTGAGCTGGAAGCCCATCCGTTGAAACACGTGTTGTGCCTGATTCAGTTCGTCATCGACATTGATTACTGCGTGGTCGATAACCGGGGTAATCGGCATGATGTATTCCTTCTGTTTTTGTTACTTTTCCTGTCAGGCAGCACGGCCGCCAAAGTACAGTTCCCGCATCTGCGGGTCGTTAAGCAGATCCCGGGCTTTACCCTGCATTGCCACTTTTCCCAACGCCAGCACATACGCCCGGTCAGAGATATGCAGCGCTTCCATGGCATTTTGTTCCACCATCAGAATAGTGACTTTCTCCTGACGGCGAATGGTTTGAATGGCGCTGAACACTTCGGTAAGCATTTTCGGTGACAGCCCGGCAGAGGGCTCATCAAGCAGCAGCACGGAAGGCGATGGCATTAGTGCCCGGGCCAGTGCAAGAATTTGCCGTTCCCCACCAGAAAGCGCAGATGCCGGGGAGTGCCATTTCTTGTGCAACACCGGGTAATGTTCTGCCAGTTGTGCCATGCGTTGCCGGCGCTGCCCCGGCGGTAAAAATTGCCCACCTGTTTGCAGGTTCTCTGCAACAGTCAGGTTGTTGAAGACGTTATCCAGTTGCGGAACAAACCCCAGAGAACATTCGCGAATTTTGCGGTGTACCGGAATTTTCGCCGTTTCACGCCCTTCAATATCGACCCGCCCTTCGCGGGGGGAGACGAAACCGGCAATCGATTTCAGTAATGTAGACTTGCCGCAACCATTCGGCCCGAGCAGCGTGACAATTTCTGCCTGCGCAACGTGTAATGAAATGCCGTGGAGAATATCGATACCGGGTGTGTAACCCGCAACCACGTTTTCCAGCGTTATCATACGGCCTCCTGCAGTGTCGCTGTGCTGCGCCCAAGGTACGCATCCAGCACTTGCTGGTTTTCTGCCAGTTCGTCCGGGCGACAACTGGCGACAATCTGCCCTCTGTCCAGCACAATACAGCGCTGGCACAGGGTGTTGATAAAGTGCATATCGTGTTCAATGACCAGTAAGGAAATCCCTTGCTGGCTCAGGCGAACCAGGGTTTCCACCAGTTCCTGGCGCAACTGCGGATGCACACCTGCCATCGGTTCGTCGAGCATCAGCAACGCCGGGTTTCCCATCAGCGCGCAGGCAATACCCAGCAGTTTTTTTTGCCCACCCGACAGCGCGGCGGCGGGAAGATCTCTGACTTTGGTCAGCAGCAAGGTTTCGAGCAATTCACTGGCGCGGGCTTTGTCTTCCTGTTCAGCCTTGCGCCCGGAAGCCAGGCCCAGCAACCCGTTGATCAGCCCGTGCTGGCGGGTTCCCGCCGCCATCACCACTTCCATGACACTCATCTTTTCCGGCATGACGGGCAACTGGAATGTCCGGGCAATCCCCGCCTGAATAATGCGGTGGCTTGCCATGCGGGCAATAGGGTGCCCGTTGAACGTTATGCTTCCGCCATCTGGCCGGGTGAACCCGGAAATTGTGTTAAGCAGGGTACTTTTCCCGGAGCCATTTGGCCCCAGCAGGCCGAGGATCTCACCTTTAGCCACATTAAATGAGACGGAAGACAGTACCTGGTTGCCACCAAAAGCTTTGCTGACGCCAGACACTTCGAGTAAATGCGTCATGACAGAATCCTTAATTTTTCAGGGAGCAGACCGGCAGGTCTGGTCAGCAGGCACAGTAGCAACGCAAGCCCTACCAGACCCAGGCGCAGTGCACCTGTCAGATCAGAGCTAATGTGGAAATAATCTTTAGCGAAGGGAATGAAGTTATACAGGCCTTCCACTAACAAGACCCCCAACAGGACACCACGGACATTCCCGATGCCACCAATCATCACCATGCTCCAGATAAGAAAGGTCTCTGAAGAGAGCAGGTAATCCGGGCTGACATAATCGGTGTACCAGGCCAGCAACATACCGGCGAGGCAGCACATAACTGCACTGCTCATCAATGCCCGGCATTTTAGCCAGGGCAGCGAATACCCCATGCACATGGCTAACTGAGGCTGTTCGCGCATCAAGCGTAGCGCGCGGCCAAAGCGGCTGGAACCGGTGCGCAGGCAGGCCAGTGTGGCGAGGATAACGGCCACCAGAATAATGACTGCGAAGATGCGGGTATCCACCACACTGTTACCGGTTGACCAGGGAGCGACCAGCCCGCCGATACCTTGTGCTCCGCCAGTCACGCTATCTTCATTGACGATTGCGATGCGGATAATCTCCGCCAGTGCCAGTGTGGCTATTCCCCAGTAATCTGCGGTTAACTGGCGTCCCAACAGCGTCATCATGATGCTGATAACCATGGCGCACAGTATTCCGGCGGGCATTACTACCCACAATGGCAAACCAAACTGGCTGCCTAAACCAATGGCATACGCACCAGTGCCCACGAACACGATATGGCCAAAGTTGAGCAACCCGGCATACCCCGCCTGTAAATTCAGAGCAAGTGCGACAATGGCATAGATGCCAGCCAGGCAAAAAATATGCAGTAAAAACTCAGACACGGCGTACCTCGCGATTAAACAGGCCGTAAGGGCGTACTAACAGCGCCAGTAACAGAATGACAAACGATGAGGCATTGACCCAGGTAACCGGTATAAACAGTAATTCCCCGCCGAACAGCCAGCTCCAGTCAATGTTGGTCACAAGGGTTTCGGTACTGGCAATAAGCAATGCGCCGAAAATGGCGCCCATGGGGTTGCCCAGCCCGCCCAGAATGGCAGCAGCCAGCACGGGCAGCATCAGGTCATTCCCCTGGTTGACCCAGGCACTGGCATTCATTGCCAGCATGCTTCCACCCACGGCCGCCAGCATACCTGCCAGCAGGTTAACACTGTGGATAATGGCGCTGGCGTTTAATCCTGACGCTGCCGCCAGGTCGCGGTTGCTTGCCAGAGCGCGTATCGCACGGCCTTGTGGTGTTTTGAACATCAGCACACTGAATACGGCAACCAGTACACCAGTGACCCCCAGGCTCCAGAGTTCATCTGAGGCGACGCGGGTATCGCCAATTTGCCACAGCTCGCCAATCGGCAGGGCGTAGTTGATCGGGGCCGATCCTTCAACCCCAAGTACCAGCGCAATCAGCACCATTGACACGGCCAGCGAACCAATCATGGCGTTAGCCGTACCGCTTTTTAACAACGGCTGAAATACCCAGTGATGCAACACCATGGAGAGCATGCCGCAAACAACCGCAGAAAAGACGATAGCCAGTGATAACGGCATACCCAGGTGAAGCCCGGCCGCTGTAATAAATGCGCCAACCATGGCGTATTGCATATGGGCGATGTTGGCAAACCGCACCAGCCCATACACCAGGCTTAATCCCAGCGCGACCAGTGATAAATCCGCCGTGCGAATCAATGTATCAATCAAAAACTGCAGCATGATTTCTCCCCAATGATGTAGCGTAGACAGGCATAAGAAACCGCCCGTTACCGGGGAACCGGTGCGCCATTGCTGGCTTTAACTTTCAGGTATGGCTGGCTCTGGCGTTGGTTATCCGCATCCAGATCCAGTTTCCCGGTGATGCCGGTAAAGCCGGGAGCTACTGCTTTCATGGCGGTAATCATTGCTGCTGGTTCAGCACTGTGTGCTTTGTTGATTGCAGCGGCGGCCAGCATGACGCTGTCCCAGGCATAGCTGCCATACACTGAGCGGGGTTTTTCATGGAATTTATTCTGGTAAAGCGTGGCGTAATTTTCCCCATTGCTGCCTGCTGCTTTCTGGTCAATGCCCGCGACTTCCATTCCCATCTGGCCGTTAGTGTATTGTGCCGGAGAGCCATCTATCGCCATGGTTAAATACATGCCGTACCAGGGGGTTTTATTCAGCCCCAACTCCCAGGCTTCGCGGTTCAGCACTATGGCATCCTGACCATAGCTGGTGTAAACGTAGGCTTGTGGGTGAGCGCGGGAAATCTGCTCCAGTTCGCGACGATAAGAAGGCTGCCCGCTGGTGTAGAGCACCTTAGCGACAACTTTGCCACCGGCTTTTTCAAATGCCTTAGTGAACTGCTCCGCCATACCCTGGCCGTAAGCGCCATCCGGGGCAATAAAGGCCACTTTGTTGTAACCGAGTTGGTGCACATCTTCGGCGGAAAAGCGGGCTGAAAGGGAATCAAGACCGATAACACTCCAGGAGGTTGCGCCAATTTTACGCACATCCGTGCTGGTGCCTGAAATATTGATATGCAGCAGGTGGTTTTTCACCAGGTATTGCCCAACAGGGATGGTGACGCTGGAAGAAAAACTGCCAACTACCAGAGGGACGTGGTTAACCTGAGTCAGTTTACGTACAGCGTTAAGGCCGGTAACCGGGCTACCGGCAGAATCTTCAACGATAACGTGCAGCGGTTGCCCGTCCACACCACCATGAGCGTTAATGTTTTCCACCGCCAGTTCAATGCCCCGGCGCTGGTCTTCACCAATACTGGCACTGGTACCGGTTAAGGGTAAAACTGCGCCAATATTCACATCAGCCAGTGCTGTGTGTGCCAAACCTAACAACGTCATGCCTGTTAATGCTGACAGAGTCATGCTCTGCCCAAAACGACTTTTCATGTTGGTTCTCCGGTTTATTGTTGCCGGCTCTTAAGGCCGGTGTTTTTCAGCCTCTGCAGCATTGCGAGGCTTCCCTGGTGAAGGCGAAAAGTAGTGCACCAAAAGTGAATGTATAAGTGCATACACTTGTGTATTAAGCAAAGACAGTGCCAGGGAAGTACATTACCTGATAAACAACATGGTATTTTTATGGGTTCAGGAAGAAATTAATGAATAAATACAATGGAGATAATGTAAATAATAAATTTTGGCACTTATGGTTTTTTACATTGTTAGATAACTGCCGGGTAAAATATCTGTGTGCAAAAGTGAATACACTTTGATTCATTTTGGAGCAGCCTTGCTGCAAAATGGTGCATGGTAATGATTTAACAAGGAAATAAAAATGCAAAATGCTTAATAATCAAAGGTTATTAGGTTATGAATAAGTGTATTCAATTTTGTGTTGAGTTGTTTTTTTTGCTGTGCTATCAATAAAAATATTCGGTGAAATAACCTGTGCCGCTGGTTTATTTATTCACATGTGTGCGGCGACGTTAAGGGAAAAAGTAAGGGGATAATGTGGTTGCTATTAAAAAGAAATCCCGTAGCGCCGACAGCGTAGAAAAAGTCTACGAGAAAGTGAAAGGACTGGCGATTGATTACCACTTTCGCCCGGGCGAGAGGGTGAATGAAGTTGAGCTTGCTGCACAACTGGGGGTGTCGCGAACCCCGGTGAGGGAAGCGCTGAACCGGCTGGCTAAAGATGGCTTCATGAACTTCGTCCCTAATAAAGGGTTCTATTCACGCGATCTGACACCTGAAGGCGTCAGAGAGTTGTACGAAGTGCGTATGGTCATCGAACAATCCACTTTTCGCTTTGCCTGCCAGCGGGCAACTGACGACGAGATTGCGGCGACAACGGCTATCTGGGAAGAGGTAAGCCAGCATCGCCCGCCACAAAATGACCAGGACTGGGCCAAAATTGCTGAAATTGATGAGCGCTTCCATATGGAAATCGCCCGTATTTCTCATAACAGCCGGTTATACGAAATGCTCGACAGCCTCAATTCATTGAGCCGCTTCTTTCGGCGCATTGATTTAGAAACCCCCGTAAGGCGCAATAACGCGTATGACGAGCATGTCGATATTATTGCCGCATTACGCCAGCGCGATATTGAAAAAGGCGTGGCACTGATTGAACAGCATATTTCATTGAGTGCTGAGCATGCCATTGAAGTAACCAAAGAAGGTCTGGCCCGGATTTATTTCGGCAAACCCTGATATCTGCAGGGAAACTTACTGACCTGATGATTGAGCGAATAGGGTATCTGTTCGCTATACCGATTTTTTCCTGTGCAACGCGCTGGCGTTGTGCGGTGACAATGCAGAGGAAATATGCAGCCAATTCCCGAAGATATTATTCAGCAGGCGATTACCTGGCGGCGTGAAATTCATGCCTGCCCGGAAATCGGCCTGCAGGAGTTTCATACTTCAGCCAAAATCAGTGAATTGCTGGAAACATTCGGGCTCGAAGTGCATACCGGCATGGCTGGCACCGGGATTATTGGGGTGCTGCGCAATGGTGAAGGACCGGCAATTGGTATTCGCGCCGATATCGACGCGCTTCCCATCCAGGAAAACAACACCGTGGCGTGGTGTTCGGCTTCTCCCGGAACCATGCATGCCTGCGGCCATGACGGGCATACCGCAATTTTGCTGGGAGCTGCTCGTTATTTAAGCCAGACCCGGGCGTTTCAGGGAACAGTTTGTTTTATTTTCCAGCCAGCAGAAGAAAATGCCGGAGGCGGACGCCTGATGGTGGAAGAAGGGTTATTTGACCGCTTCCCGATGTCTGCAGTTTACGCATTGCATAACTGGCCCGGTTTGCCTGTTGGGGAAGTGGCGGTGAACCCGGGGCCAATGATGGCCTCACAGGATAACTTCTTTATTACCCTAACCGGTGTTGGGTGCCATGCCGCTATGCCAGAAAAAGGCGCCGACCCGGTACTCGCCGGTGCGCACCTGATTACGGCGTTGCAAACTATTACCACGCGGCGCCTTTCCCCGCTGGACAGTGCGGTGATAAGCGTGACACAACTCCAGGCTGGTGAAGCGATTAATGTCGTACCACAAACGATGCAACTTTCCGGAACGCTGCGCTGCCTGAGCCAGCGCGCACGCGCGCAGTGCCAGGCACTGATGGCGGATTATGTAGAGCAACTCGCCGGGCCATTTGGGGTACGCGGGGAAATTCACTGGGAATATGGTTACCCCGTTACTGTCAATCACGCGCAGCAGGCGGAAACCCTTGCCCGTGCGGCACGCGGTACGCCTGGCATCACTCAGGTGCATACCCAACTTCCCCCTTCAATGGCTGCGGAAGATTTTGCCTACCTGCTCGAAGCCTGCCCGGGGGCTTACCTCTGGTTGGGCGCCGATGGCCCAACGCCCGGTGCTTCATTACATAACCCTTATTACGATTTTAATGACCAGCTTATTGCCCCCGGTATTGGTCTTTGGGTATCGCTGGTAGAGCAGTCATTAAATCCTGTTGCAGTGACTTCAGAGGATTAACGATGAGCCAGATTCACTTTATTGGTGCCGGTCAGATGACCGAAGCCATTATTCGCGCGGCGCTGAAACGCGAAGCCGTAAACCCTGATGCAATTACGCTATCGGATATCGACTCTGAGCGGGTGGCAACGCTTAACGCACGCTATGGGTTAAGCAATACGCAGGCCTTGCCCGATGCGCTGGCAGCGGCGGATTACATCGTAATCGGCGTACGCCCACAAGATGATATCCCCGGGGTTGCTCAGTTGATTAACCAGCACGCAAGTCCTGGCGCAACCGTGGTATCGATTATCGCGGGGGTGACGCTGGCCCGTCTGGCATCACTACTGGGTGAAAACCGCCCTGTGGCACGAATTATTCCTAACACACTGACTGACACGGGGCTGGGATACAGCGGTGTGGCGTTTAACGCTCACGTTGACAGTGCGCCGTTAATGCCTTTTCTGGAAAGTTTCGGCAAGGTCATGTTGCTGGAAGAGCGCCTGATAGACACCTTTACCGGGTTCGCTGTCGCCGGGGTGAATTATGTTTATTACTTCGCTGAAGCACTGGCTGATGCTGGTGTGCTGGCCGGGTTAACCCGCGCCCAGTCAACACAAGTGGTGTGGGAAAATCTGGTTGGTGCTGTCTCCATGCTGAAATTATCGGGTTGCCACCCGCGCCAGTTAATGGATATCAACAACTCACCAGCCGGAGTGGGTATCAATGGGTTGTATGAACTGAATAAGAGTGATTTTGCCGCTGGCTTGCAAAGCAGTGTGCTGGCGGCGGTGCGCCGTACTACCGAACTCTCTGGTCAATAATAATCTCGTTTTTTAACAGGGTCGTGAATATGTCAGCAATTTCAACGTCAAAGGCACCTGCCGCAATTGGGCCTTATGTTCAGGGTGTGGATCTTGGTTCACTGGTGATGACTTCCGGGCAAATCCCGCTTAACCCACTAACAGGTGAAATGCCTGCAGATATACAGCAGCAAACCCGCCAGTCTCTGGAAAACGTGCGGGCAATTGTTGAAGCCAGTGGTTTACAGGTGGCGGATATTATAAAAACAACTGTTTTTGTTAAGGATCTCAACCATTTTTCTTTAGTAAACGCTGAGTATGAATCCTTTTTCCGTGAGCATCAGGCACCTTTCCCGGCGCGCTCCTGTGTGGAAGTGGCCAGGTTACCGAAAGATGCCGGTGTGGAAATTGAAGCGATTGCAGTACGCCGTTGATGCAACCCATTAACGGGGGGCGTTGAACTACACCAGTGCCTTTTCCATAAACACACTTAAGGGATCGGGCTGGTAAGGGGCAAACGCTTCACATATTTCGAACTGGCAGTTTTGGTACAGGCGAATAGCCGCGTGCTGGTGGATGCCGGTTTCCAGCCGTAGCCAGGGAAGGCTATGCTTCCGGGCTACGCCCTCCAGGCTTGCCAGTATTTTTTCACCCAACTTATGGCCACGCCAGGCTGGCCGAATATACATCCGTTTTATCTCGCCCCGGTTTTCCCCTTCCAGAACAACAGCTCCACAGCCCACCGTTTCTCCCTGCTCAGTTCGGGCAAGCAGGCAGTAAAGATGCGTTTCAGGCTGAGCCTGTAAATCCAGGCAGTGGCAACTGGCCTCGGGGTATAACGCGTTTTGCCAGTCATCAAGTTCAGTTACCAGTTGTTGCAGTTCTGGGTGGCTCGCCGGGGCTGGCTCAAAGTAAAACATAGCAGGGCTCCTTTTTGGCTTATCTCACCGGGAAGGTACTGTAAAAGCAAGGCAAACCCGGGCGGAATAAGAAAAGGATCTGGGCGTTTTATAACGAAAAAAGCCGCCCGCAGGCGACTTCTTCCGGCTGTTCCCTCAGCGACCATTTGGTAAGAGACAGGCCAGCCTGGCCTGACGTTAAAATGAAAAAGATTAATGCGTAAGACAGAAAGAGTTATTTTTTAAACTCATACAAAAAAATTGATTAATTTATGTACGCGTTATCTGTCTTTGATTTGTTAACCATCGCATAAATTCTGGTTGAGGTGATCATAATAAAATTTTATGGAAATGAAAATGGCATTTATTTGAGATTAGTCCTCAATAATTTTGAATGGGTTGCGGGGCCCAGTGAATTAACAGGCACCCGAAAGTGCCTGTCAGTCGTTGCTGCGGGGGAGTTCTGCGTGCGGGGCGCGCTGTGCAATTAGATAATATCGTCCACAACGCCACCATCTACGCGCAGTGCGGCACCTGATGTGGCAGACGCCTGTTGCGAACAGATATACACCACCATATTAGCCACTTCTTCAACACTGGCTGCACGCTGAATAACAGAAGAAGGGCGGTGAGCCATGACAAACTCTTTTGCCAGCGTTTCCAGTGATTTACCTGTCCGTTCTACCTCATCTTTCATCATGGTGGCAAAACCATCAGAAATCGTCGGCCCTGGCAGAACACTATTCACCGTAACGCCAGTCCCGGCTACGTATTTTGCCAGCCCGCGCGCCAGAGCGAGCTGTGCTGTTTTGGTTACGCCATAATGAATCATGTCTGCCGGAATATTGCGGGCTGATTCGGACGAAATAAACACCACTCGCCCAAAGCCTTGTTTGGTCATGGCGGGTAACAGCGCGCGTGACAGACGAACACCAGACATCACGTTGGTTTGCCAGTAGTTTTCCCAGGTGGCGTCATCGGTTTCGTAAAAATCCTGCGGCCCGTAAATCCCGGCGTTATTTACCAGAATATCAACCGCGGGTAACTGGCTGAGTAACTGCTCCACCCCGGTTGCATCCTGCAAGTTAGCGACTGCACCCTGTAATTTTGCACCAGGCACTGCATCCTGCAGTTTACGGGTAGCTTTCGCAACGCTCTCTTCACTGCGGCCATTCAGAATAACTACCGCACCGCTGGCAGCCAATTGTTGGGCAATGGCAAAGCCAATTCCACCTGTGGATGCGGTGACCAGTGCTGTTTTCCCGGAAAAATCAATTTTCATGGATTTATCTCCTGTGGTGAATGTAAGGGGGTATCTGTCAGTTTGCGGGTTTGCTATATTTTTTCAAACATCAATTATAGATAAGTATTCTTTCCGTGAGGTTAACAATGGCGCTGCTGGATGACCTGGCTTCATTACGTATTTTTGAGCGCATTGTCGCAGGTGGCAGCCTTTCTTCAGCTGCCCGTGATTTGGGGTTATCGTTAGCGGTGGTCAGTAAACGCCTGTCTGAGCTGGAACGCCGCCTGGCGATTCGCCTGATTAATCGCAGCACCCGGCAGCTATCGGTAACGGAAGAGGGCGCTCTGTTTTATGACCACTGCATGCGCATTCTGGCGGCGGCGGAACAGGCAGAAGAAGCCATGACTGGGCGCAATGGCCGGGTGTTCGGCACATTACGGTTGTCGGCTCCCCATGGCCTTGGCCGGAGACATATTGTTCCGGCTTTGGCAGACTTTACTGAGCTGTATCCTGAGGTGAATGTGGATCTCTCATTGAACGATGAAGTGGTGGATTTGGTCGCGGGTGGTTATGACCTTGCCATTCGCTACGGCACCCCGAACGATTCCCGCCTGTTTGTTCGCCCCCTGGCGCAAAACCGCAGGCTGTTGTGCGCTTCACCCGAGTATCTTGCCCGCAAAGGCACACCTGAAAGCGTGCAGGATTTAATCCGCCATGATTGTATTTTAATTGGCCATTCACCCGCTGTGGACTGGGCCTTTAACGAAGGCGATGCCCGTATTGCGGTGAAAGTGCAGGGGCGTTATGTCTGTGATGACGGTGCCGCAGCACATGAGTTAGCGCTGTGTGGCGCGGGTATTGTGATGAAATCAATCTGGGATGTGGGCGACGATGTGCGTGCCGGGCGTTTAGTTGAGATTCTCCCTGGCGATAAAATTCCGGCAGCACCATTAAATGCCGTGTATTTACACAGCCGGTTTCTAGCGCCTCGCGTGAGGCTATTCGTTACTTTTCTTACAGAAAGAATGTCACAGGCATGGAAATGGTAATCATGGTAATGGCATGAAACAATAATTAAATATTCATGACAAATGAGGATTGCATCACAGTTTTATTGGCATTCAACACCCTGACCTCGCTTGATTTTTTACATTTTATTTAATGTCAGTTTATTAATTGTGAAATATTTAAAAATAATCACAAACAGGCTGGCAACTTTCTGATTTATAACCAAACTTGATAATGGTTTTACACCGAACTAGTCAGTTCGGGTGATGGCCCGCCTTAAGTCTTTTCTAAGAAACAGCTGTTAGTTTACTGCCGTTGATGTGTGGTTGATACAGGGATGCGCTTTGTTATAGCGCCATTTATCTTACTGAGAACAAAATAATAACAACGCATATCTTTCTGAAAGCGCAATTTATTATTTCGATGATAGTTAAAGGAAACAATGCATGAGTGAGTTTCTGCCGTTCTCACGCCCGGCATTAGGCGAATCTGAACTGAGCGCCATTGCTGATGTACTGTCTTCGGGGTGGATTACCACTGGCCCGAAAAACCAGGCGCTTGAATCCGCATTTTGCGAATTAACGGGCAACCAACACGCTATTGCTGTCAGTTCGGCGACAGGGGGAATGCATGTCACCCTGATGGCGCTGGGCATTGGTCCAGGTGATGAAGTGATTACACCTTCCATGACCTGGGTATCCACACTCAATATGATCTGCCTGCTGGGTGCAGAGCCGGTAATGGTTGATGTCGATAAAGACACGCTGATGGTTACACCAGAAGCGATAGAAGCCGCACTGACTCCCCGCACCAAAGCGATTATTCCCGTGCATTATGCCGGTGCTCCGGCAGACCTTGGCGCAATACGTGCGTTGGGGGCAAAACACGGTGTCGCCGTGATTGAAGATGCGGCCCATGCGGCTGGCACTTACTACCGGGGTGAACATGTTGGGCACAGCGGTACGGCAATTTTCTCCTTCCACGCTATCAAGAACATGACGTGCGCAGAAGGTGGCCTGGTGGTAACTGACGACGAGCGGCTTGCCGGGCAGATTCGCAGCCTCAAGTTCCACGGCCTGGGCGTTGATGCCTATGACCGCCAGACTCATGGCCGGGCTCCCCAGGCAGAAGTTATCAGCCCTGGCTACAAATACAACCTCACCGATATCAACGCCGCAATAGCGCTGGTTCAGCTTGGCAAACTGCCGCAACTAAATCAGCGCCGCAAAGCCATTGCCGAACGTTATATGCGTGAACTGGCGGACACCCCTTATCAGCCGCTGGCTCTGCCTGAATGGCCCCATGAACATGCCTGGCACCTGTTTATTTTGCGGGTGGATGAAGCGCAGTGCGGGATTTCCCGGGATGCACTAATGGCGGAACTTAAAACCCGCAATATTGGCACCGGCCTGCACTTCCGTGCCGCTCACACCCAAAAATATTACCGCGAACGCTTTCCAGGCCTTGTGCTGCCAAATACTGAGTGGAACAGCGCCCGTATTTGTTCTGTCCCGTTATTCCCGGATATGACCGATGACGATGTCACCCGGGTGATTACTGCACTGCGCGACATTGCAGGTTGTTGAGGTTTAGTTATGTCCACAATACAAAAGGTCTCGGTGGTAATTCCGGTTTATAACGAACAGGAAAGCCTTCCCGAGCTTATCCAGCGCACAACGGCGGCCTGCCAGCAGTTGCCTTGTGACTGGGAAATTTTATTAGTTGATGATGGTAGTAGTGATGATTCAGCCCGGTTAATGACCGAGGCCGCGCAGCAACCAGGAAGCCACCTGGTGGCGGTATTGCTCAACCGTAATTACGGCCAGCATTCTGCGATTATGGCCGGGTTCAGCCATGTGAGTGGTGACCTGGTGATAACCCTGGACGCCGACTTGCAAAACCCACCGGAAGAAATTCCCCGCCTGGTAGCAAAAGCCAGCGAGGGTTATGACGTGGTCGGGACGGTGCGGCAAAATCGCCAGGACAGCCTGTTCCGTAAAACGGCCTCACGCATGATTAACCGCCTTATCCAGCGCACCACCGGCAAGGCGATGGGGGATTACGGCTGCATGTTGCGTGCTTACCGCCGCCATATTATTGATGCCATGCTGCACTGCCATGAGCGCAGTACCTTCATTCCTATTCTTGCTAATACCTTTGCCCGCAAGACTGCGGAAATCCCGGTTCAGCACGCGGAACGTGAACACGGCGATTCTAAATACAGCTTTATGCGCCTGATTAACCTGATGTACGACCTGGTGACCTGCCTGACCACCACACCATTACGTTTACTGAGTGTGTTTGGCAGCGTTATTGCGTTGCTTGGTTTCTTGTTCGCTGTGTTGTTAGTGGCATTGCGGCTGGTCTTTGGCCCTGCATGGGGTGCCGAAGGGGTCTTCACGTTGTTTGCCGTGTTGTTCATGTTTATTGGTGCCCAGTTTATTGGTATGGGGCTGTTGGGCGAGTATATCGGCCGGATCTACAACGATGTCCGTGCCCGTCCCCGCTACTTTATTCAGCAAGTTGTGAGCAGTAATCATCAAGAATCTCAAGAGGATGAAGAAGAATGAAAACCGTCGTGTTCGCGTACCATGATATGGGGTGTGTTGGGCTCAGCGCACTGTTAGAGGCTGGCTATGAAGTCAGTGCTATTTTCACCCATCAGGACAACGCCGGAGAGAACCCATTTTTTGGCTCTGTTGCGCGTATTGGCGCCGAGCGTGGCATTCCTGTTTATGCGCCAGATGATGTGAACCATCCTCTGTGGGTTGACCGTATTCGTGCCCTGGCACCGGATGTGATTTTCTCATTCTATTACCGTAACCTGATTTGCCACGACATTCTCGAATGTGCCCCAGCTGGCGCATTCAATTTGCATGGTTCTTTATTGCCGAAATACCGCGGGCGTGCGCCACTGAACTGGGTTCTGGTTAATGGTGAAACAGAAACCGGCGTGACACTGCACAAAATGGTCAGCCGGGCTGATGCCGGGGATATTATTGCTCAGGCCGTTGTTGCTATTGCGCCGGAAGATAACGCGCTGAGCCTGCACCATAAGCTGACGGCACAGGCACGCACTCTGTTAAGTGATATTCTGCCAAAAATTCGCAACGGGAATGCGCCGGGCCGCGCGCAGGATAACAGCCAGGCCAGCTATGTTGGCCGCCGCACGCCGGAAGATGGCCGCCTTGACTGGAACCGGAATGCCAGCGATTTACACAACCTGGTGCGTGCTGTTGCGCACCCCTGGCCTGGTGCGTTCAGCTACGCCGGGATAACCCGCTTTGTGGTCTGGTCATCTCGCCTGGTGGATGGTTACCCCGCAGCGCGCGCGGGCACTGTGGTATCCACTTCACCTCTGGTCGTTGCCTGTGGTTCGGGTGCTCTGGAAATTGTCACCGGCCAGGCCGACAACGGGGTGTATATGCAGGGTGGGCAACTGGCTCAGACCCTGGGCTTAGTTGAGGGCGCCATTTTAAGCCACGCGCCTGTTGTAGCTGCAAAACGCCGTACGCGGGTGCTGATTCTTGGAGTTAACGGGTTTATTGGTAACCACCTGACTGAACGCCTGTTGCAGGATGAAAACTACGAAATCTTCGGTCTGGATATTGGTTCTGATGCTATCAGCCGCTTCCTCGGCAACCCGCATTTCCACTTTGTGGAAGGGGATATCAGTATTCATTCTGAGTGGATCGAATACCACATTAAGAAGTGCGATGTCGTGCTGCCGCTGGTGGCGATTGCCACACCAATTGAATACACCCGTAACCCACTGCGTGTATTTGAGCTGGATTTTGAAGAGAACCTGAAAATTATCCGTGATTGCGTGAAATACAAAAAACGCATCATTTTCCCGTCTACTTCAGAAGTGTATGGCATGTGTACCGACCCGGTGTTCGATGAAGACCACTCGAACCTGATCGTTGGGCCAATTAACAAACAGCGCTGGATTTACTCGGTATCCAAACAATTACTCGACCGGGTTATTTGGGCTTACGGTGAAAAAGAAGGCCTGCGCTTTACGCTGTTCCGCCCGTTTAACTGGATGGGGCCGCGCCTGGATAACCTGAATGCTGCACGTATTGGCAGTTCGCGTGCAATCACTCAGTTGATCCTGAACCTGGTGGAAGGCTCACCTATCAAGCTTATTGATGGTGGTCGCCAGAAACGCTGCTTCACCGATATCAGCGATGGTATTGAAGCGTTGTTCCGGGTTATCCAGAACAAAGATGGCAAATGTGACGGGCAGATTATCAACATCGGTAACCCGGAAAACGAAGCCAGTATTAAAGAACTGGCGGAAATGTTGCTGGCAAGCTTCGAGCGGAACCCACTGCGCAAACACTTCCCGCCATTTGCCGGTTTCCGTGAGGTGGAAAGCAGCACCTATTACGGAAAAGGTTACCAGGATGTTGAGCACCGTAAACCCAGTATTCGTAATGCACAGCGTTTGCTGGGCTGGACGCCAGCCGTGGAAATGGAACGCACCATTGATGAAACGCTGGATTTCTTCCTGCGCACGGTTGAGCTACCGGAAGATAATGCATGAAACTGGTAGGGTTGCGGATTGATGTCGATACCCTGCGAGGGACCCGTGACGGGGTTCCTCGTCTGTTGGAAAGCCTGGCCCGTTACCAAATACAGGCCAGCTTTTTCTTCAGTGTGGGGCCAGATAACATGGGTCGCCATTTGTGGCGCCTGGTGAAACCTAAATTTTTGTGGAAGATGCTGCGCTCACGTGCCGCTTCACTGTATGGGCTGGATATTTTACTGGCGGGTACGGCGTGGCCGGGAAAGCTGATTGGTAAGGCTAACCAGGCGGTGATCCGTGACGCTGCCCGGCACCATGAAGTGGGCCTGCATGCCTGGGACCACTTTGCCTGGCAAACCTGGGCAGGAGTGTGGTCACAGGAAAAACTCACGGACCATATTCGCCAGGGCAAAGATGCACTGGAGCAGATTATTGGCGCACCGGTTACCTGTTCCGCGGTGGCGGGCTGGCGAGCAGACCAGCGTGTTGTGGCTGCCAAGCAACCCTTCGGTTTCCTGTACAACAGTGATTGCCGCGGGCGGATGCCCTTCACACCGGTGCTGGATGATGGCTCCCGGGGTACAGCTCAAATCCCCGTTACCTTGCCAACATGGGATGAAGTGGTTGGCCAGTCTGTGGATGCTGCGGGTTTTAACCGGTTTTTACTGGATAAAATTCACGCAGATCCCGGTGTGCCGGTTTACACCATTCATGCCGAGGTTGAAGGGATAATTTTTAACCCGCTCTTTGAACAACTTCTCGACCAGGCCCAGCGCGAAGGTATTCAGTTTTGCCCGCTTTCCGCACTGTTGCCTGAAGACAGCTCGCTGTTACCTGCCGGGCAAATCTACCGACATGAAATTGCTGGCCGTGAAGGCTGGCTGGGATGCCAACAACCTGTTTAACGGTAATCTTGATGAAATCAACAAAGACGCTGTTTGTGCTGCTGGCCTGCTATGCATTGTATTATTTGTTGCCCCTTGAGTTTCGCCTGTTATGGCAACCTGATGAAACGCGCTACGCCGAAATCAGCCGTGAGCTGCTGGCGGCAGGAAACTGGGTGGATCCCCATTTCCTGGGGGTACGTTATTTCGAAAAACCCATTGCCGGGTACTGGATCAATAACCTGAGCCAGTTGTTGTTTGGCCATAATAACTTTGCGGTACGGTTTGGTTCGGTTTTTTCCGTCACACTCAGTGCGCTGATGGTGGTCTGGCTGGCGAAACGTATCTGGAAAGATAACGCCACAGCCGTGATGTCTGGTGTTATCTTTCTTACCTGCTTTTTAGTGTATGGCATTGGGACCTATGCGGTTCTCGACCCAATGATAACGTTGTGGCTTACCGCGGCAATGTGCAGTTTCTGGGTGGCCTGCGAAGCACAGACCACCAGAGGCAAAATCGGTGGTTACCTGTTACTGGGCCTGGCCTGTGGTATGGGCGTGATGACCAAAGGTTTCCTGGCGCTGGCCGTGCCGGTAATTGGTGTTTTACCCTGGGTTGCTGTGCATAAGCGCTGGAAAGAAGTCTTGTTGTTTGGGCCGCTGGCGGTGATTAGTGCCACACTGATTACGCTGCCCTGGGCGCTGGCCATCGCTCGCCTTGAGCCTGATTTCTGGCACTATTTCTTTTGGGTGGAACATATTCAGCGTTTTGCTGAGAGTAATGCCCAGCATAAAGCGCCGTTTTGGTATTACCTGCCTTTCTTACTGGCCGGTACGCTACCCTGGCTCGCTTACCTGCCAGGTGCACTTAAATCCGGTTGGGTAAAGCGGCACAGCCATTCTGGCGCGGTTTATTTACTGGGTTGGGTGGTGATGCCGATTCTCTTTTTCAGCATCGCGAAAGGGAAGTTGCCTACCTATATTCTTCCTTGCTTTGCCCCGTTAGCCATTCTGCTGGCACATTATGCCCAGGCGGCTGGCTCTGGTATTCGCCGGTTGAATGGCTGGATTAATATTGGTTTTGGCTGCGTGTGTGTGCTGGCTGTACTCGCTGTGCTGGCCCCCTTTGGTCTGGCAAAACACCCGCTCTACCAAACCAACGAGTTGTTTAAAGTTTTTTGTGCCGTACTTGCTTTTGTGTGCTGGGCTCTGGTGGGCTGGGTTTCTTCCCGGGGCTGGCAACCACGCTGGCAACTTGCCGCACTATGCCCACTTGGGCTGGCGTTACTGGTCGGGGCGGCGATTCCGGATCAGATTATTGATTCCAAGCAACCCCAGGCCTTTGTGGAAAATGTACAGGGTGAACTGGCTGGCAGCCGCTATATTCTGAGCAATAATGTGGGCACGGCTTCTGCGATTGCCTGGGCACTAAAACGCAGTGATATCAACATGTACGGTTCGCCGGGGGAACTGGCTTATGGCATGAATTACCCGGATGCCCGTGGCAGGCTGGTACAAACGGCGGAGTTCCCCGCCTGGTTGAGCCGGCACCGCCAGCAAGGTAATGTTGCTCTGGTGCTGTTACTTTCGCGCCACGGGGTTGTTGATGAGCATGAGGTCCCCAAACCGGATGCTATTGTTCATCAGGGGCGCTTTGTCCTTTACCTGTATCACCAAAAATAATGGGTATTAGCGGAATAATTATTGCCAGCCTGCTCAGTTGCCTTGGGCAACTGTGCCAAAAACAGGCAGCCTGTGTCCCTTCAGGTTCAGCCGGGCGTCATCGCGCCTGGCTGTGGTTATTTGTGGCGCTGGTGGCGATGGGCCTGGGGCTGCTGGTGTGGCTGGTAGTTTTGCAATCTGTGCCGGTTGGCCTGGCCTACCCGATGATGAGCCTGAACTTTATTTGGGTTTCTTTGGCAGCACACTGGATTTGGGGTGAGCGTTTAACACGGCGGCACTGGCTGGGCATTTTACTGATTATTCTGGGGATTATTTTGCTGAACGGTGGCGTGTAATGGGGTATTTGCTGGCGTTATGTAGCGTGTTATTCGTCACCGCAGCCCAACTGGCAATGAAGCTGGCAATGGGCCGTTTACCGGCTGTCTGGCCTTTACCTGATTTTCTTCTGGCCATGCTCCATATTGCTCCAGGCACCCTGTGGCTGGTGGCGGGGGTAGGCGGCTATCTGGCCTCAATGGTGTGCTGGTACGGCGCACTGAAAAAACTGCCACTGAGCAAAGCCTATTCTCTGTTAAGCCTGAGCTACATATTAGTGTGGGCAGCGGCAATTTGGTTGCCCGGCTGGCACGACACCTTCTCCTGGCTGAATTTGCTGGGTGTGTTATCCATTATGGCAGGCGTTACGCTGGTTATCTGGCCGGGGAAAAACACGGTGCAGCGGCAGCAGTAATTCACACCGAATAATCGAAGAAACCCGCGCATTTTCAGGGTATAGTGAATTATTTGGTAACTTATTATTTCCGGTACCCTTCCATGTCAGCCTCTGTTTCAGAAGCCCCGCTCAGTGGTGCGCGCCTGAATTTGCGCATCGGCTCCATCGTTATGTTCAACTTTGCCAGCTACCTTACGATTGGCCTGCCCCTGGCCGTGTTACCGGGCTATGTCCATGACGTTATGGGGTTCAGTGCTTTCTGGGCTGGCCTGGTTATCAGCCTGCAATATTTTGCGACCTTACTGAGCCGCCCGTATTCTGGCCGCTCGGCTGACCGCTTTGGGCCCAAACGCGTGGTTATTCTTGGGTTATGCGGTTGCCTGCTTAGTGGCGCATGTTACCTGCTGGCCGCTAACCTTGAACACCTGCCTGCCGTGAGCCTTGCCGCATTGTGCCTGGGGCGGGTTATTCTCGGCCTTGGGCAAAGTTTTGCCGGTACAGGGTCAACGTTGTGGGGCGTGGGGGTGGTGGGTTCGGCGCAAATAGGCAAAGTGATTTCGTGGAATGGTATTGCCACTTACGGTGCGATGGCGCTGGGTGCTCCGCTTGGTGTGTGGATTTACCATCAGGGCGGTTTATTGCTGCTGTCCCTGGTGATTATGGGGGTGGCATTGCTGGCAATTTTGCTGGCGCTTCCTCGCCCTCATGTGAAGGCCAGTAAAGGCAAGCCACTGCCGTTTCGTGCTGTATTGGGCAAAGTATGGGTGTATGGCCTGGTGCTGGCTCTGGGGTCGGCAGGCTTTGGGGTTATCGCCACTTTCATTACACTGTTTTTCCAGGCCAAAGGGTGGTCTGATGCCGCCTTCGCCCTGACATTGTTCAGTGGCGCGTTTGTGGGGACGCGGCTGTTATTTCCCAATGCCATTAACCGCCGGGGTGGCGTGTTTGTCGCAATGTGCTGCCTGAGCATGGAGATTGTTGGTTTAGTGTTGGTAGGGTTTTCAATGTCCCCCTGGGTGGCGAATACCGGAGCGTTACTGGCGGGTGCCGGGTTCTCGCTGGTCTTTCCTTCATTGGGTGTGGTGGCCGTTAAAGCCGTGCCGCAACAAAACCAGGGCAGTGCGCTGGCAACCTATACCGTATTTATGGATATGTCTTTGGGGATTACCGGGCCACTTGCCGGGTTAGTGATGGCATGGGCGGGGGTTCCGGCTATCTACTTTGGTGCTGCCGGGCTGGCGGGAATTGGGTTGTTGTTAACCTGGCGGATGAAAAACCGGCCCGCATTACAGGCCGGTTAATTGTAAGGCGTTATTTCACTTCAACACTGCCGATAATATTATTCGCAACAACCTGCGATTGCTGCTGATCGTTCGCAGGCAGGGTTACCTGCATGGTGACCAGTTTATTGTCCACATTGCCCAGCAGAACAGAAGACCAGGCTGTGTGGCCTTTCGCGGAGATAATGCTGTCGAGTTGCTGGAAAGTGTGCCCGTGCAATTCGACAGACTTGTTGGCGACAACCTGCAGTTGCGGGTCGCGGTCACGTTGTTCATCTTCCAGGCGCTTGCCCAGTACGTCCAGTGCATCCACACTCTTATCGCCCACAATAACAATGACTGCGGACTGGCCGGTTGGATCTGAGTACACATGCAGATTATTAGCCTGCGTGCCCAGTTTCCCGCTCTGGTCGCTCATATCCGCCGGTAAGGTGAAATTCAGCTTGCCTTCGAGTAACGAGACCGTGTTGCTCTGTGCTTTTTGACTCTGGTCAGCATTATTCGCTGTTGGCGTATTGCTGTCTTTATTGTCACAAGCTGCCAGCCCACAGACCAGCAGGCCGATACCGACATATTTTACCAGGTTGCGCATTGACATCTTCCTTTAAGTTAAACAGCCATGACGGCTATCCGGCCAGTTTACCACAAGAAAAAAGCGCGTCCCTTAATGGACTTGCAACACGGCTAAATCAGATTTGTCTGCCAGCTTTTTCAACACCACATTGAGCAGTACACCGTAGGCTGGCAAGAAGAAGACCATGCTGATAAGAACCTTAAAGCTGTAGTCTACCAGTGCGATTTCGACCCAGTGTTGTGCCATAAACGGATCCGGGCTGTGCCAGAACGCAATAAAGAAAAACGCCAGGGTATCGCTGATATTGCCTAAAAAGGTGGATGCAGTGGGTGCCAGCCACCAGTAATGGCTTTGGCGCAGGCGGTTAAAGACATGAACATCCAGAATTTGCCCCAGGGCGTAAGCCATAAAACTCGCGGCAGCAATACGGGCAACGAACAGATTGAAATGCCCCAGCGCACTAAACCCTTGCCAGGTACCATCGGCAAACAGCGAGGAGATAACATAGGAAATCAGCAATGAGGGAACCATCACGGCAAAGATTATCCGGCGGGCCAGCGGCGCGCCAAAAATACGCACGGTCAGGTCGGTTGCCAAAAAAATAAACGGGAACGTGAAGGCGCCCCATGTGGTGTGAAAACCAAACACGGAAACCGGGAGCTGTACCAGGTAGTTGCTGGAGGTAATCACCAGCAGGTGGAACAACGAAAGCCAAAAAAGCGCATGCATGCGCTGGATTGCGGTAAAACGAATCATCAATGTCACCTTTTTGTTTGCTGGGGTGAGGGAACCCAGTCACTGGTTTGCCTGGCACGATATGCGCCATAGCGATGAAAACCGCCGAATGATACGCAGTTGAACAGGTTTTGCAATGGTTAATTTTAACGCAATCGTTCACGCTGCTTGCGCTACCGTGTGCTCTGCGTAAACTAGAGCGGTTGGTTCTTACAGGCAGAGGCGCGCGCGGTTTTGCCGTAAGGTACATGGTAATAAATGGCGAATCAGGAACCCTGGTTTCCCGTTCTGTTCTTTTAAAACCCCATGATAGCCGGGTGAGATACACGGGCTTATCATCTGCCTGGTTTTATGACTTTTTAGAGAAAACTATGTCGAATCTGTTTTCCAGCCCTGACCACATGCTTGATGCGCAGGGGCTGCGTTGCCCGGAACCGGTGATGATGGTGCGCAAAACGGTGCGTGGCATGCAACCCGGTGAAACATTGCTGATTCTGGCTGATGACCCGGCAACCACTCGCGATATCCCCGGTTTTTGCCGTTTCATGGAACACGAGCTGGTAGCCCAGAGCACAGAAACCTTGCCCTACCGCTACCTGCTGCGTAAACAACACTGATTCTGTTACCGGGCGCGCTGGCGTAACAGCCGCAAGGCATTTAATGTCACCAGCGCTGTGGCGCCTGAGTCGGCCAGTACCGCCAGCCACAACCCGGTTATTCCCAATAAACTGGTGACCAGAAAAATACCTTTCAGGCCAAGGGCGAGGGTGATGTTCTGGCGGATATTGTTGTGCGCAGAACGTGCCAGGCGAATCATGTCGGGTAAAGCACCCAGGTTGCTGTGCGTTATGGCTGCGTCCGCGGCTTCCAGTGCGACATCGGTTCCGTTACCCATGGCAATACCTGTCGTTGCGGCCTTCATTGCCGGAGCGTCATTGATACCATCTCCTACCATGGCGATTGCGCCCTGTTCACGCAAACGCGCTACCGCCGCCACTTTATCTGCAGGTAGTAAACCAGCCTGAAATTCAAGCCCGGTGTCCCTGGCAATTGCTGCCGCCGCCCGTGGGTTATCACCGGTTAACATCGTGCCACGGATCCCCATAGCCTGAAGCCTGGCAATGGCATCCCGGGCATCCGGGCGCAGGGTATCCTGCAGGGCAAAGTAGCCCAGTAATTGCCGGGAAGTGAGTGCCACCACCAGAATCAATGTTCTCCCGGCCGTTTCCTGGTCGGTAATGGCTGCACGCTGTTGAGGCGTGAGTACGCCATCGGGTGCGGCATCTGGCGCGCACAGGAAATAATCTTCACCGTTAATTTGTGCCTGAATCCCTTTACCCGGAACCACTCGCTGATTCAGGGCTTCGGGAAGTGCCAATTGCTTTTGTTGGGCGGCGGTAACAATTGCCTGTGCCAGTGGATGAGTGGCACCTTGTTCAACAGTTGCTGCCAGCCGCAACAATTCATGTTCACTGATTTCAGCGCAGGTTTCAGTGTGAACAATGGATGGCTTGCCCAGGGTTAATGTTCCGGTTTTGTCAAAGGCGATATGGCGTACTGTGCCCAGTTGCTCCAGTGCTGCACCGCCTTTAATCAAAGCGCCAAAACGTGCACCAGCCGCCAGCGCAGAGGTAATGGCGGCCGGGGTGGAAATAACCAGCGCACAGGGGCAACCAATTAATAGCAGGGTCAGCCCCTTATAAATCCATTCCTGCCAGGGTGCGGCAAACAGCAAAGGCGGAAGTAAGGTTGTCAGCAGTGCCAGCAGGATAACCAGTGGTGTGTAAACCCGGCTGAAGCGGTCAATAAAACGCTCAACTGGCGCTTTACGGCTTTCCGCCTGTTCAATCAGGTTGAGGATCCGGTCGATGGCGTTTTCCCCCGGGCGGGATACAACAGTGAGTGTTACCCGGTTTTCCACACTGGTACTGCCCGCTGGCACCACATCATATTGCCGGTGAACGACAGGAACAGATTCGCCAGTGAGCGCACTTTCATCGAAGCTGGCGATGCCATCATTTAATGTACCGTCAGCCGGAAGCCGCCCACCTGCGGCGATTTCAATAATATCGCCAGGGCGCAACGATTCTGCCGGAACGGTTTCCCGCTGCCCATCTCGCAGGCGCGTAGCGGTATCGGGTTTTAACGCCATCAGCGCACTGACACCACTGCGTGCTCGTTGTGCAGCGTAACCTTCCAGGTGTTCGCCCAGCATAAACAGCAACAGGACCATGGCAGCTTCAGCTGTAGCGCCAATAAATAACGCCCCGAGGGCCGCAACAGTCATCAGGGTTTCAATACTGAATGGGCTGCCGGTTTTTATGGATTTCAGTGCCTGGCGGGCAACTGGCCACAGGCCAACCAGCGTGGTCAGGATAAAGGCCACTTGCCCGGCTGTGGGGGAAAATGCGCGAACAGCCCAACTGCAGAGCATCATGGCAGTTAACGCCAACAGTGGCAGGTAATCGCGCCATGTGTGCGTTGGCACAACCGGCTGGGTATTGCTGTGCAAACGGTAGCCTGCGTTATTGACCGCACGCTCAACCTGACTACGAATATCGCTGTCGGCATCCACAACCAGTTTTTCACTGGCGAACACAACCTGCACCTGTTTCGCTTCCGTTAGCTGGCGTACGGCTGTTTCAACTTTTCTGGCACAGGCCGCGCAGTCCATTCCTTCCACTCGCCATTGAAAACGCTGGCTGGCTGCCTGCATTTTGCTGGTTGTGGCTTCGGCATGCGGCGTTGCGGTACAACAGGCCGTTTCGCCCTGGCAACAGGACATTTTGGTGGGTTGTACTGCCGATGGCGCAATGGGCTTAAGCCGGGCCGTACTCAATGACGGAACCTGGCGTTGGGGTAAATTGGGTGGCGGTGCGATACGCATACAGTCTCCGGTAAAAAGCAGGGCCTGTATGGATGCTAATCTCTGGAGTCAACTCCAGAGTCAAGTAAAAAATGCGTTTGCCGTTGCTAACGGGAACGGAAAATATCTGCTTTACCCTTCCCGTCGCCATTTTTACAGATAGAGCGAGCGAACAATCAGGAAGTGCCCGGCAAAATAGAACGCGGCCGTTATTGCGCGGTCGGCGCTAAAACGCCGCCTGAAGTGGCTGAATAGCCAGATGCTATGGCTGATTAGCAGCAACGCGGTACCAACAAAGGCCGAAAAGCGGGTATCCACCGGGCGGGCAAAGTAGAGCTCTGCCGCCAGCCACACCATGACCAGAGTCATCCCCACAAACGCACAAACAGGCCAGCGCAGTTCACCTAATTTGCTCCAGACAACTGCCAGTAACAGGGCACCCAAAACCGCCAGCACTACCGGCACCGGCCACCAGAGGCCAAAACTCATCTGGCTGGCGAACCAGACGGTATAAAGCAGGTGCGACAGAAAAAACGCACCAAGGGCATAAATAAAGCGCTGAGTGGGTAGCAGTAGTAAGGCGTCCCCGGCCATGGATGCTACTACTCCGGCGAGTACCAGGTAGCTCATTAAATTAAACATGGGGGCTTGCCAGGCCAGCAGTAGCAACAGCAACAACGTGACGGGTTTAAACAGCCAGCGCTGCCACCCAGGGCCGCGGTAGGACGCATCAACATACAGCCAACCAGAAAAACACACTGCAATAAATGACCAAAGCATAGTCACTCTCCCTGTCTGGATTGATGGGCTAAAAAAAGGGCTGGCGCATATACCTGTGCGACCTTTCCTTGTTAAAGTCTGAGCGGCAAAGTGCCTGGCTGACAACACCACTAAGCACAGAGTAGTCTGAAACTCGTTGTATCACTGGGGAAAGGTATGAGTAAACCGCCATTTTTTTTCGTTGCTGTTATTGCGGTAATCGTGGTTCTGGCTTCGTTACGTTACATGCAGCAGCGCCGCCAGGACGCGGCAAATGACAGAGCGCCAGTCAGTCTTAAAACGATGGTGGTGTCCAGTAAGCGGGAAGTGCCGGTAACGAAACGGCGTTCACGCGAACAACAAGTTTCGTCGCCTGCGGATACTGTGCGTTATGAGATGGGTTTCCGTACCCCACAGGGTGGCGTGGAAATACGTTTTCGGGTAACGGCGCAGCAATACCACGCCGTGTCCGTTGGCGACCAGGGCACGTTGCATTACCAGGGCACCCGGTTTCTGGAATTTACGCCAGCACCCTGAATACAGGCATCATGGTTTTTTTTGTTGTTTCTTTTGCCAGGCCAGCAATTCGAATACGCCGAACAAAAAGATGCGTGTTTGCTGCAATGTGCCGATTTTTGGGGAGTCTTTACCCTGGCTTGCTTTCAACAAAGTGACTTGCAGGCCATGCATAAAAAACGTGAAAACCATCGCCACATTCATAAAGTAGTTCAGCGGCTTAGGAAAGGGGTGGATCAGGTTCAATACCATAAACCCCCACACGCCGAGCATAAGCAGGCGGCCCAGATTAATCAGCATTCTGTTCTCCTTGAGCTTTGCGCAAGTACAGGCGATAGGCCACTTGCCCGGCCGTTTTTTCGCGGTGTAATTCCCAGTTACCAGGCACTGCGGGTAACCCATGCTCTGATTCGCTCTCAATATAAATCACAGCGTCTGGTGCCAGCCAGTTATTGTGCTCCAGTAATTGCACTGTGTCTTCCAGCAGCCCTTTACGAAACGGAGGGTCGACAAACACGATATTGTGCGGTGAACCGGGTTGTGCAAGGTGTGCCAGCGTATTGGTCGCCAGCACTTTACCGTTACGGGCATTGAGCGTTGCCAGGTTTTTTTGCAACTGTGCAGCGACACCGCGTTCCAGCTCAAGCAATGTCGCACTGGCTGCATAGCGTGATAAGGCTTCAAGACCCAGTGCACCACTTCCGGCAAAACAATCAAGGCAGTGCGCATCTACCAGGTAAGGAGCCAGCCAGTTAAACACTGTCTCTCTTACCCGGTCCGTTGTGGGGCGCAGGCCGGGGCTGTCTGGCACCGGGAGTTTACGCCCCCGCCACTGCCCGCCAATAATACGTATCTGGCCGGCGCCGTTAGTTTGTTTTTTCTTCATAAATCGCACTGAGCTTAAGGATGTTGCGGCTATTCTAGCGGCGAGCGCGCAATGGGGAAACCTCCATCCATTCCGGCGATGTCATTAACCTGCAGCATTTTGCAGGCAGCTTGCGGGATAGCATCTGCCGGAGTGCTCACTCGACGGGAAAGTGATAGACTGTCTCATTCAATTATTTCCATTTTTGGTCCCTGCTGATGGCATGCGGGGCATCGCCATGAATCAGCAGCGAGGAGTGTGGTCGCCGATGGCAAAAGAAAAAAAACGTGGCTTGTTTTCCTGGCTGGGCTTTGGCCAGAAGGCTGCGGAAGAAGAACAAAAACAGGATGTTGCTGAGCAGGACGCAACCCCCCGTGATGAAGACGCAGCGGCTGCGCTACAAGCCAGTGAAAGTGCGCCTGGCACAGAACAGGCGGCAGAGCCTGAAGCGGCTACACCCGCAGAGGATGAACATGCGCGCAATGTGGCAGAGCCTGAGGCAGAAAGTGAAACCAGCGCGCCTGCTGAACTGGCTTCATCGCCCGATACCGCCAGTGAAGAACATGTTGTTGAAGAAGAGGCTGTTGAAGAGGATGTGGATAATGCGGGCGTTGAGCATTCAGCCCTGGTAGCCCAGTCCGAAAGCACCGGCAACACTGTTTTGGATGAAACTGGCGGGGTTGAACAGATTCCTCAGGCCGTGCAGCTTCCTGCAGAAGCAGAAGCAGAAGCAGAAATTGCGGTAGCTCAGCAGGCAGCGGGTGATGTTGACACTGGAGCAGAAGCGGTGTCTGAGCCCGTTGAGCAGGAGAAACCCACCAAAGATGGTTTCTTTGCCCGCCTGAAACGCAGCCTGGTTAAAACGCGCCAGAATCTGGGTTCCGGATTTATCTCCTTGTTCCGTGGCAAAAAAATCGATGATGATTTGTTCGAGGAACTGGAAGAACAACTGCTCATCGCAGACGTTGGGGTGGAAACCACCCGTAAGATTATCACCAATCTCACGGAAGGCGCCTCCCGGAAGCAACTGCGCGATGCAGAAGCCCTGTACGGGTTGCTGAAAGAAGAGATGGCGGAAATTCTGGTAAAAGTAGACCGGCCGCTGGATATCGAAGGGAAAACACCGTTTGTCATCCTGATGGTTGGGGTGAATGGCGTAGGCAAGACCACCACCATTGGTAAACTGGCTCGCCAGTTCCAGCAGCAGGGCAAATCAGTGATGCTGGCTGCCGGGGATACTTTCCGAGCGGCGGCTGTAGAGCAGTTGCAGGTTTGGGGTCAGCGTAATGATATTCCGGTAATTGCACAGCACACCGGCGCGGATTCTGCCTCGGTGATTTTTGATGCTATTCAGGCAGCGAAGGCTCGCCATGTTGATGTGCTGATAGCCGATACCGCCGGGCGCTTGCAGAATAAAGCACACCTGATGGAAGAACTGAAAAAGATTGTTCGGGTGATGAAAAAGCTCGATGAAAATGCCCCCCATGAAGTGATGCTGACAATTGATGCCAGTACCGGGCAAAATGCAGTCAGCCAGACGAAGCTGTTCCATGAGGCAGTGGGTCTGAGTGGCATCACGCTCACGAAGCTCGATGGTACTGCGAAAGGGGGAGTTATCTTCTCGGTTGCTGACCAGTACAGCATTCCAATTCGCTATATTGGGGTGGGTGAACGTATTGAAGACCTGCGTCCGTTTAAAGCGGACGATTTTATTGAGGCATTATTTGCCCGAGAGGATTAAAGATGATTCGCTTTGAACATGTCAGCAAAGCTTATCTCGGAGGGAGACAGGCGTTGCAGGGAGTATCGCTCCATATGCAACCGGGCGAGATGGCATTTCTGACCGGGCACTCTGGCGCCGGGAAAAGTACATTGCTCAAGCTGATTTGTGGCATTGAGCGCCCGAGCACGGGGAAGATCTGGTTTAGCGGGCATGAGATCAGCAGGCTGAAGAACCGGGAGATCCCGTTTCTGCGCCGCCAGATTGGCATGATCTTCCAGGATCACCACTTGCTGATGGATCGCACAGTGTTTGACAACGTCGCAATCCCGCTGATTATTGCCGGTGCCGGGGTGGAAGATATCCGCCGTCGCGTCAGTGCGGCGCTGGATAAAGTCGGCCTGCTGGACAAAGCGAAAAGTTTCCCTATTCAGTTATCTGGTGGTGAACAGCAGCGTGTGGGGATTGCCCGGGCGGTGGTGAATAAGCCCGCCGTTTTGCTGGCGGACGAACCGACTGGTAACCTGGATAATGCATTGTCGGAAGGCATTTTGCGTTTGTTCGAAGAATTTAACCGCGTTGGGGTGACGGTATTGATGGCAACCCATGACACGGCGTTGATTGACAGCCGCTC
The DNA here is from genome assembly GCF_003182475.1 of Mangrovibacter plantisponsor. GTDB lineage: Bacteria > Pseudomonadota > Gammaproteobacteria > Enterobacterales > Enterobacteriaceae > Mangrovibacter > Mangrovibacter plantisponsor. The sequence goes on along the minus strand of NZ_QGTS01000017.1, from coordinate 25,821 downwards.
TTACCGGGTACTGACACTCAGTGACGGGCATTTGCATGGAGGCGTTGCGGGTGAATAAGAATGATGCACTGAAGCGCATACGCCGCTTTGGCAATAAATTGCAGGACTTTAAAGACCGTGCAGCCAAAAGCGCGGCACCGGCTTCCCGGAATGTAAAAGCTCGCCATAAAGGGGGCAACCAGCGCGGGAAGCCTGGCAACCGTAATGTATTTAATGAACAGGTACGTTACGCCTGGCAGGGAGCGCTGGCTGACCTGCGCAGTAAACCTTTTGCCACATTTCTTACTGTAATGGTGATTGCCATTTCACTGACGCTGCCCAGCGTATGCTATATCGTTTACAAAAATGTCAGTGAAGCGGCGAACCAGTATTACCCTTCGCCGCAAATCACCGTCTATTTCGAGAAAACACTGGACGATAACGCAGCACAGCAAGTAGTGGGGCAAATCCAGGCAGAGCCTGGCGTAGATAAGGTCAACTATCTGACGCGTGACGAAGCGCTGGGCGAGTTCCGTAACTGGTCTGGTTTTGGCGGCGCGCTGGATATGCTGGAAGAGAACCCACTGCCCGCAGTGGCTGTAGTGGTACCCAAAATTGATTTTCAGAATACGCAATCGCTGACCACGCTTAAAGACCGTATTTCCCGTATCCATGGCATAGATGAAGTGCGTATGGACGACGGCTGGTTTACACGCCTGGTGGCAATTACTCAACTGGTGGGGAATGTCTCGGCCATGATTGGCATTCTGATGGTTGCAGCAGTATTCCTGGTGATTGGTAATAGCGTGCGCCTCAGTATCTTTGCTCGTAGAGATACTATCAATGTACAAAAATTGATTGGTGCAACTGATGGTTTTATTCTGCGACCGTTTTTGTATGGCGGTGCTTTGCTCGGCTTCAGTGGCGCATTCTTATCGCTGATATTGTCTGAAGTATTAGTATTGCGTCTTGCCTCTGCGGCCGGAGATGTGGCAAAAGTATTTGGCACGACATTCAGTATCAGCGGGTTTTCCTTTGATGAAGCCCTGTTATTGTTACTGGTTGCGGCAATGATTGGGTGGGCGGCGGCCTGGCTGGCAACGGTTCAGCATTTACGCCACTTTACGCCCGATTAAAAAATTTCTGGTATACTCTCCCATTGCCTGCGAGAAATCGCAGCCGGGAGAGAGACGTAATGAATAACCCGGCGTCACTTTTCTGGATGTTCATACCTGTGTCACACTTTGTGTGTAAAATATTCACAAATCGTATGTGAACTTGTGGATAACTTTGTTGTCATAGCTAAGGTGTGAATGATAGTCTCGTTACTCAACACGCTTTGGTAAAAGCATGGCTGCCTGATGGGGGTATGCTCAATACCAGGCGACAGGTGATGTGAGGATTTGAATGACCAAAGAAATGCAAAATTTAGCTTTAGCCCCGGTAGGCAATCTGGAATCCTATATCCGGGCCGCCAATACCTGGCCGATGTTATCGGCAGATGAAGAGCGGGAGCTGGCTGAACGGCTGCATTACCAGGGTGATCTGGAAGCAGCTAAGAAGCTGATTCTGTCGCACCTGCGCTTTGTTGTTCATATTGCGCGTAACTATTCCGGTTATGGTCTGCCACAGGCTGACCTTATCCAGGAAGGCAATATCGGCCTGATGAAAGCCGTGCGCCGTTTCAACCCGGATGTCGGCGTGCGCCTGGTATCGTTCGCAGTTCACTGGATCAAAGCTGAGATCCATGAGTATGTGTTGCGTAACTGGCGTATCGTGAAAGTAGCAACAACCAAAGCACAACGTAAGTTGTTCTTTAACCTGCGTAAAACCAAACAGCGTTTAGGCTGGTTTAACCAGGATGAAGTCGAAATGGTTGCCCGCGAACTGGGCGTTACCAGCAAAGATGTGCGTGAAATGGAATCGCGGATGGCAGCGCAGGATATGACCTTCGATATGCCAGGTGATGACGATTCCCATGACAGCCAGCCAATGGCTCCGGTCCTGTACCTGCAGGATAAATCTTCTAACTTTGCCGATGGCATTGAAGATGATAACTGGGAGTCTCATGCCGCTGACAAACTCACTCTGGCGCTGGAAGGCCTGGATGAACGTAGCCAGCAGATTATTCGTGCACGTTGGCTGGATGAAGACAACAAGAGCACGCTGCAGGAACTGGCAGATCATTATGGTGTCTCGGCTGAGCGTGTTCGCCAGCTTGAAAAGAACGCCATGAAAAAACTGCGAGCGGCTATCGAAGCCTGATTGCACAGAACAACATCACCCCGTTTGCCACCAGGCAGGCGGGGTTTTTTTATGCCTGTTATTCTGCCCCGGTGGGTAATGCCATTTCCGGGCAAGCCTGGTGGATGCAGGGCAGTAACTTGAGAAATGCGCGTTCCATTTCCTCTTCGGGCACACAGGCAAACCCCATCAACAGCCCCTTATGTACCCGGGTTCCGAAGTAGTAACGGGAAAGCGGGCGCACCAAAATACCCCGCGCGCTGGCGGCCTGCGCAATTGCCACGTCGTCGGCTGTTAACGGCAGATTTAAAATCAGGTGCAACCCGGCGTTGTTGTTGAAATCGCCCAACGCCTGCTCACCTAAATAACGGATAATCAGCCCCGCCAGGAAAGCCCGCCTGCGCGCGTACAATAAACGCATCCGGCGAATATGCGCAGTGTAGTGCCCCTGGGTAATAAACTGTGCCAGTGCATTCTGAGCCAGCAAATGGCCCCCACGGTACAATTCCCCATGTGCGGTTTTTAATGCGCTGGCAATGGCTTTGGGAAGCACTACATAGCCAAGCCGTAAGGCCGGGTAGAGTGTTTTGCTGAATGTCCCAATGTATATCACGGGTGGGTCACGGACCAGGCCCTGCAGGGCGGGAATGGGCTGCCCCGAAAAGCGAAACTCACTGTCGTAATCATCTTCCACAATCCAACTGCCGCTGTAGCGCGCCAGGGCCAGTAAGCGCTGGCGGCGTTCCAGGCTCATTACAGACCCTAACGGATACTGGTGGGATGGTGTGACGAAAATCAGGCGCGGTGGTCTGCCTGAGAGTGGCGGGTCTGGTGGGTTCATGCCGTACTGGTCAACACTGACAGGCGTAATCCGGACATCATTCATCCGTAAAATATTGCGAATGCCCCAGTAAGCTGGTTCCTCAACCCAGGCGTTATCGCCGGGGTTGCACAGCATGCGGCTGATTAAATCGAAAGCCTGGTGAATACCCTCAGTAATCAGAATCTGGTCCGGAGAACAATGCACAGAGCGTGCGACACGTAAATAATCCACCAGCGCGAGTTGCAGGTCCGGGCTGCCGCCCTGGCAACTGTAAGTCAGTTGTTGGGCATTTGGCCGACGGCTGAGCCTGGCCTGAATTTTACTGAACAACGCATGGGGAAAAGCGGTTACATCCGGTACTCCGGGAATAAACGCTCCCCACTGCTGCGGGCTTGCACTACTGTGGTTCAGTAAGGTCTGACCACGTAATGAGAAGGCCTGGGAGAGATCAGAGTCTTCTTCTGAGTTAAGTATTTCCACAGAGGAAAAAAATGAGTCTGGCAAAGTTTGTGCGATAAAAGTACCGCTTCCCTGGCGGGAAACGATATATCCCTCGGCAAGAAGTTGTTCATAAACTGTTAATACAGTGTTGCGCGAAAGACCGAGTTGCTGAGCCAAATCCCTGGAAGGGGGCAAACGGCTCATTGGCGCCAGGCTGCCATCAAGAATAGTCAGGCGTATTGCGTTGTAGAGCTGCTTATGCAGCTTATCTTCTGGCTGTTCTGCCAAACGTAGTTGCAGTAAATCTCCAATCAGCGAGCGCAATTGGATCCCTCAATTTTTCTTAACTGGTACTAGATTATAGGGCCATACCCTGTGTAAATAAACGTCACTGTATAAGTTTTGTTGCACATACGTGAAAGGCTGCCAGCCTAAGTGACAGGAGAATTCAGGGTGAAAAATCAGCAATTAGATAAACGTCGTCAGGATGCCACACCGCGTGGCGTGGGTGTTATGTGTGGTTTTTATGCCGAGAAAGCCGAAAACGCCACGCTGTGGGATGTTGAAGGCAATGAATATATTGATTTCTCTGCCGGTATCGCGGTGCTTAACACTGGCCACCGCCATCCCAAAGTGATTGCCGCGGTAGAACGCCAGCTCCAGTCATTTACTCATACGGCCTACCAGGTGGTGCCTTATGAAAGCTATGTTTCCCTGGCCGAACGTATTAACGAACGGGTACCTGTAGAGAAACCGGCAAAAACCACTTTCTTCTCTACCGGGGCAGAAGCGGTAGAAAACGCGGTAAAAATTGCCCGCGCTTACACACGCCGCCCGGGCATTATTACCTTTTGTGGTGGGTTCCATGGCCGTACTTTCATGACCATGGCGCTGACTGGCAAAGTGGCTCCCTACAAAATTGGTTTTGGCCCGTTCCCTGGTTCTGTATTCCATGCGCAGTACCCGAATGCACTGCATGGTGTGAGTGTTCAGGATGCAATGGACAGCATTGAGCGCCTGTTTAAATCCGACATCGAGCCAACCCAGGTGGCAGCCATTCTGCTGGAACCGGTTCAGGGCGAAGGTGGTTTTATTCCGGCTCCGGCTGAATTTATGCAGGCGTTACGCGCACTGTGCGATGAGCATGGCATTTTGCTGATTGCCGATGAAGTGCAGTCTGGTTTTGCCCGTACTGGCAAGTTGTTCTCCATGGAACACCACAGTGTTAAACCAGATCTGATGACCATGGCGAAAAGCCTGGCGGGCGGTTTCCCGCTGTCTGGTGTTGCCGGGCGTGCGGAAGTGATGGATGCACCAGGCCCTGGTGGGCTGGGCGGTACATATGCCGGTAACCCACTGTCTGTTGCAGCCGCTCACGCAGTGCTGGATGTGATTGATGAAGAACAACTGTGCCAGCGTGCCAACCAACTGGGCCAACACCTGGTGGAAGTGCTGACCAAAGCCCGCGCAACCTGCCCACAAATTGCTGAAATCCGTGCTCAGGGCTCAATGGTCGCCGTGGAATTTTTGGATCCCAAGACAGGTAAACCGTCCGCGGATTTCACTCGTGGCGTAATGCAGCGCGCAATGAAAGAAGGCTTACTGCTGCTTAGCTGCGGCGTGTACGGCAACGTGATCCGTTTCCTCTACCCATTAACGATTCCGGAAGCGCAATTCAGCAAAGCGCTGGATATTCTGAGCCGTGCTCTGGAGCAGGAGGCCGCGGCGCAATGAAACTGAATAATCCTGGCTTACTGTGCCAGCAGGCGCTGGTCAATGGTCAGTGGTGCGATGCGCAGGATGGGAAAACAGAGGCTGTCACCAACCCGGCAACGGGCGAAGTGATAGCGCATGTTCCCCAACTGAGTGCTGCTGAAACCGGGCAGGCAATCACTGCTGCTCAGCAGGCACAGGCGGAGTGGAAAGCGCTGACTGCCAAACAACGTGCCGGCTATATGCAGGCCTGGGCTGCCGCTATTCTTGACGCCCAGGAAGACCTGGCGCAGTTAATGACAGCTGAGCAGGGCAAGCCTCTGGCGGAATCCCGTGGCGAAGTGGCCTATGCGGCATCGTTCATTACCTGGTTTGCTGAAGAAGCAAAACGAATAGATGGCAGTGTATTGCAGGCTCCTCAGGCCAGCCAGCGCCTGGTGGTTATCAAGCAGCCCGTTGGCGTGTGTGCGGCGATTACCCCGTGGAACTTCCCGGCGGCAATGATTACCCGCAAGGCTGCACCTGCGCTGGCAGCGGGTTGCAGCATGATTGTTAAACCCGCAGAACAAACGCCGCTTACCGCACTGGCGCTGGGCAAACTGGCGCAGGATGCCGGTATTCCGGCTGGTGTGTTGCAAATCGTCACGGGCGATGCAGCCCAGGTTGGCAAAGTGCTGTGCGACAGCCCGGTAGTACGCAAACTGAGCTTTACGGGGTCTACGGAAGTGGGCCGTATTCTTATGGCCCAGTGCGCGCCGACCATTAAAAAACTGTCGCTGGAACTGGGTGGTAATGCCCCCATCATCGTATTTGACGATGCGGATATTGATAACGCCGTGGCTGGCATTATGGCGTCTAAATTCCGTAACAGCGGGCAAACCTGTGTATGTGCCAACCGTGTTTATGTGCAGGACGGGGTCTACGACCAGGTCATGGACAAGCTGGTACAGGAGGTTGAAAAGCTGAGCGTGGGCGAAGGCACCAAACCGGGTACCACTCAGGGGCCGCTGATTGATAGCCCGGCTATCGATAAAGTGCAGCAACACATTGCCGATGCGGTGAGTAAAGGCGCGCAGGTGGTGACTGGCGGGAAACCCCATGCACTTGGCGGGACATTTTTTGAACCGACTGTTCTGCGCGATGTAGACAAAACCATGCGGTTTGCCACTGAAGAAACGTTCGGCCCGGTCGCGCCTGTATTCCGGTTTACCAGCGAAGCGGAAGTGGTGCAGATGGCGAACGACACTATTTTCGGCCTCGCTGCCTACTTTTTCACCCGCGATGCCTCGCGCCAGTGGCGTGTTTCCGAAATGCTGGAATACGGCATGGTTGGTGTGAATACCGGTCTTATCTCTAATGAAGTCGCACCTTTCGGTGGCGTCAAACAATCTGGGCTCGGACGCGAAGGATCGCGCTACGGAATTGAGGAATATCTGGAGCTTAAGTACCTGTGTATCGATGTGAGTTGTTAATCACCGTTAAAACAACCTGGACCGGTGGGGGATGCCACCGGTTATTTAAGGAAGAATTATGTCTGAGAACACCTCTATCTCCCGGGCCTGGGCGGCTCGAGAGCGGGTTTCTGCACCCGCCAAACCCTTAAGTTTCCTCGAAGGCGTCGCCATGATTGTTGGGACCAACATCGGCGCAGGCGTCCTGTCCATTGCTTATGCATCCAGCAAAGCTGGGTTCCTTTCTCTCTTGTTCTGGCTGGTGATTGTGGGAGTATTGACCACGATTACTATGCTCTATGTCGCTGAATCTACGTTACGTACTCGTGCTCATCTCCAGTTAAGCGGCCTGGCGAAACGCTATGTCGGCGGCGTGGGTTCATGGCTGATGTTCCTCTCTGTGTGTGTCAACAGCGTTGGCGCGTTAACCGCCTATATGACCGGCAGTGGTAAACTCTTGCACTCCCTGTTAGGGATTTCACCTGCGGTAGGTAGCCTGTGTTTCTTCTTACCTGCGGCAGGTGTGCTCTGGCTGGGGTTGAAGGCGATTGGCCGCGGCGAAAAGTTTATCAGTGTCGGTATGGTTGTGATGATAACGGTACTGGTGGCGGCAACGTTCCTGAAAGACACCACGCAAATGCGCTTTCTGCTGGAAGGTGACTGGCGTTATATGGTGCCGGTATTTAACGTGATCGCATTCTGTTTTTCTGCGCAATATATCGTGCCGGAAATGGCCCGTGGGTTCAGCGATAAACCTGCTCAGTTGCCCAAAGCCATTATGGTGGGAATGGGGCTGACATTCGTTTTATTAACAGTGGTGCCGCTTTCGGTGATTTCACTCAATGGCCTGGATGCTGTCAGCGATGTCGCCACCATTTCCTGGGGCAAGGCGCTGGGTGAATGGGCTTTCTTCTCGGCCAATATCTTTGCGTTATGCGCCATGTTGACCTCATATTGGGGGCTGGGTGGCAGCTTTCTGACTAATATTTTCGACAAATTTTCACTCGGCAGTGATACCCAACCACTGCGCCGGCTTGGTGTCATGCTGTTGGTGGTGATTCCGCCATTTATTCTGGCGTACAGCGGCATGGTGTCTTTTGTGAATGCGCTTTATTTCGCCGGGGTATTCAGCGGCGTTATTTTGTCGATTATGCCGATTCTTATCCTCAAAGGTGCCCGGGAAAAAGGGGATATCACCCCGGCCTGGCAGTGTGCTGATGTGATTACACACCCGGTACTCAAATGTGTGATTGTGCTGATGTACATACTGAGCGCTCTCTACGCTATCGTTTCTGCATTAGGTTATTTACCCGCTGGTTGGTGATTTTCCGCTCTCCCACTTGCTGTGTAGTGCTGGCAAGTGGGCTTTTTGCATCACAAAAGTGTTGCAGTCTGTTGAAAAATGTTATTCCAAATCCATCAAAATAAGGTATGTTCAGGCAGAGTATGCTGCATGGGCACGGGCAGCCTTACCGACAATAAAACAAATGGTGTAACAGGCACACTTAAGCTGGCCGTTACAAAAAAGTGCCAAATACAACAAACTGCAATCACAACAAGAATGGGGAAACTCAGGATGAATATGAAGGGTAAAGCGTTACTGGCAGGGTGTATTGCTCTGGCGATGAGCGGCGTGGCAGTGGCTAAGGATATTAAAGTCGCTGTTGTGGGCGCCATGTCCGGGCCGGTAGCGCAGTACGGTGACCAGGAGTTTACTGGTGCGCGCCAGGCTATTGCGGATATTAACGCAAAAGGCGGAATTAAAGGCGACAAACTGGTTGCCGTAGAATACGACGATGCCTGTGACCCGAAACAAGCTGTAGCCGTAGCGAACAAAGTGGTTAACGATGGCATCAAATATGTTATTGGCCACCTGTGTTCTTCTTCCACTCAGCCAGCATCTGATATCTATGAAGATGAAGGTGTGCTGATGATTACGCCTGCTGCGACAGCGCCAGAACTGACTGCGCGTGGTTATAAACTGACTCTGCGTACTACTGGTCTGGACTCTGACCAGGGGCCAACCGCGGTGAAATATATTCTGGACCACGTTAAGCCAAAACGTATTGCGGTTATCCACGATAAACAACAGTACGGTGAAGGCCTGGCAACTTCAGTGCGTGATGGCCTGAAAAAAGCCGGTGCCAATGTGGTTTTCTTTGACGGTATCACCGCTGGTGAGAAAGATTTCTCCACGCTGGTTGCCCGCCTGAAGAAAGAAGACATCGATTTTGTTTACTACGGCGGTTATCACCCGGAAATGGGGCAGATCCTGCGCCAGTCTCAGGCTGCCGGTCTGAAAATTCAGTTTATGGGCCCGGAAGGCGTGGCGAACGTTTCTCTGTCCAATATCGCCGGGAAAGCAGCAGAAGGCATGCTGGTTACCAAACCTAAAAACTACGACCAGTTGCCAGCAAACAAACCGATTGTTGATGCCATTAAAGCCAAGAAACAGGATCCAAGCGGTGCGTTTGTATGGACCACCTACGCTGCTGTTCAGTCTTTGGCTACCGCACTGGAAAATACCGGTGGTGACGATACCGAAGCCATGGCGGACTACCTGAAAGCCCACGGTGCAAATACGGTTATGGGGCCATTGTCCTGGGACCAGAAAGGCGACCTGAAAGGCTTTGAATTCGGCGTGTTTACCTGGCATGCCAACGGTACAGCAACTGACGCGAAATAACAGCCGTCAGTAAAAGCGCCCTCTGCGAGAGGGCCTTGCGGGCAGGGGCAGGCCATGCACCTGCCCGTTCTTATTCGGGGATATGCCAGCCGCCTTCGCGTTCGGTAAAGCCCTGAGCCTGCATAAACGCGTTCATTGTCGCGTAGTTTTCCACTCCGACATCCGTTACCCACCAGTCGGATACAGTTGGCAGAGCACTCAGCACTTCTTCGAGCATATATTTCCCGACACCGCGGCGGCGGGTGACATCTCTGACCCTAAATGAATCCATCGTTCCCTGTGCCCCGCTGAGCGTGACCCGTGTTGCTCCGAGCAGACGCTCATTAAAACGTGCGGCATAGATGCGGTTGTTCTCATCAACATTCAGAGAGGCTTCTGAATATTCAGGCCAAATTTTCGCAAGATCGATTTTATCCTGTTCACTAAACGTCTCAAGACGAATGATAGTGAGTTTCATAAGCTGCATTTCCTGGAATGAAACAGTGAGTATGTAACGCTATTTTACTGGCAAGCTCCCAACATCAAAGCGGAATGCGTTCAGTTGATTCATTTAGCGAATTCTTACTGGATGGTTTTTAAACCGTAAGTATAAAAACAATCCAGTTTATTTATCTGCAATATGCGTGCTTTGGTAACTTTTTATGTCAATATTTTGTGCTGTTGTGCGTGGTTTTTTTTGTTTATCTCGGCCGTAATACAGAATAAAATCTCCGGTTAATCACCTGAAATATAGAGTATTTGGTGGTGTTTTAGGAAAAAATACCGCTAACTCATTACAGGGACAGGTAAAAATAGCATTGTTTATAAAAAAGACAGGTCTGTTTTTAACCATAACAAAACAAAATATTCACACACAACATCACGAATGGGGTTACAAAGGATGAAAATCAACGCGAAGACACTGCTCGCTGGCATGGTTGCGCTGGCGATGTCTCACGCGGCGCTGGCGAAAGAGATAAAAATTGCGGTAATTGGTGCGATGTCCGGGCCGGTAGCGCAATGGGGCGATATGGAATTCAATGGTGCCCGCCAGGCGGTTAAAGATATTAATGCAAAAGGCGGTATTAACGGCGATAAGCTGGTTGCGGTGGAATACGACGATGCCTGTGACCCGAAACAAGCTGTTGCTGTGGCGAACAAAGTGGTTAACGAAGGCATCAAGTATGTCATTGGTCACCTCTGTTCTTCTTCCACTCAACCTGCATCTGATATTTACGAAGATGAAGGCATTCTGATGATCACCCCCGGGGCAACAAACCCGGAACTCACCACGCGTGGCTACCAGACCATTATGCGTACTGCCGGGCTGGATTCCTCCCAGGCACCAACCGCGGTGAAATATATCGTCGATAAAGTGAAACCAACACGTATTGCGGTTATCCACGATAAACAACAGTACGGTGAAGGCCTGGCAACTTCAGTGCGTGATGGCCTGAAAAAAGCCGGAGCCAATGTGGTGTTCTTTGACGGTATCACCGCCGGTGAGAAAGATTTCTCCACGCTGGTGGCTCGCCTGCAGAAAGAAAATATCGACTTTGTTTACTACGGCGGTTACTACCCGGAAATGGGGCAGATCCTGCGCCAGGCAAGGGCTACCGGGCTGTCAACGCAGTTTATGGGCCCGGAAGGTGTGGGTAACGCTTCATTGTCTAATATTGCCGGTAAGGCGGCTGAAGGCATGCTGGTAACTATGCCGAAACGCTACGACCAGGACCCGGCAAACCAGGCCATTGTGGCGGCGCTGAAGGCGGAGAAAAAAGACCCGTCTGGCCCCTATGTCTGGATCACCTATGCCGCCGTGCAGTCACTGGCTGACGCACTGGCACATGCTGGCAGCGACGAACCGCTGGAACTGGCAAACTACCTGAAATCACACGGTGCAGACACCGTAATTGGGCCGCTGAACTGGGATGAGAAAGGCGATCTGAAGGGATTCGAATTCGGTGTTTTCCGCTGGCATGCTGATGGTTCGTCCTCTGTGGCGAAGTAAGGCTGACTGACTGTAATCCCGCCTTCCGGCTATGTGACCGCCGGAAGGACAGAAAAAGGCTATGTTATGTCTGAGCAGTTTCTCTATTTTTTACAGCAAATGTTTAATGGCGTGACACTGGGTAGCACTTACGCCCTTATCGCCATTGGCTACACAATGGTTTACGGCATTATCGGCATGATCAACTTCGCCCATGGCGAAGTGTATATGATTGGCAGTTATGTCTCGTTCATGATAATCGCCGCACTGATGATGATGGGGATTGATGCCAGCTGGATGTTGATTGGTGCCGGTTTTGTGGGCGCAATTGTTATTGCCAGCGCTTACGGCTGGTCCATTGAGAAAGTGGCATATAAACCCGTGCGTAACTCCAAGCGCCTGATTGCGCTGATTTCCGCTATCGGGATGTCTATCTTCCTGCAAAACTATGTCAGCCTGACTCAGGGTTCCCGCGATGTTGCATTACCCAGCCTGATTAACGGGCAGTGGATCATCGGTGCCAGTGAGAACTTCTCGGCAACGATTACCACCATGCAGCTGGTGATTTGGGTGGTGACCTTTATTGCGATGCTGGCATTGTCGTTGTTCATTCGTTATTCCCGTATGGGGCGCGCCTGCCGTGCCTGTGCCGAAGATTTGAAAATGGCGAGCCTGCTGGGTATTAACACTGATCGCGTGATTGCACTGACCTTCGTTATTGGTGCAGCGATGGCGGCGGTTGCCGGTGTGCTGTTGGGCCAGTTCTATGGGGTAATTAACCCGTTTATTGGCTTTATGGCCGGGATGAAAGCCTTTACCGCAGCGGTGCTGGGCGGCATTGGCAGCATTCCAGGTGCAATGATTGGCGGGCTGATTCTGGGTATTGCCGAAGCCCTGACGTCTGCTTACCTGAGCACTGAATATAAAGACGTGGTTTCATTTGCCTTGTTAATCGTGGTGTTGCTGGTTATGCCTACCGGTATCCTTGGGCGCCCGGAGGTAGAAAAAGTATGAAACCGGTTACGTTTTTCTTTGCCATTTTATCTGCCGCCATTTTCTTTGTTCTGGCGTCGGTCTTTATGGGCGTGCAACTGAATTTGAGTGGAACTCGCCTGGTTGTTGGTAGTGCTGCAAATATCCGTTGGGAGTGGATCTACATCGGTACTGCGGTAGTCTTCCTGTTCCAAATCTTGCGGCCACTGTTCCAGCAAGCAATGAAGAAGGTTGCCGGGCCACGCCTGACGATGCCAGCCATTGACGGTTCCAGCGTGAAACAGAAATTGCTGCTGGGTGCCATTCTGGTGATTGCTGTTGTCTGGCCGTTCCTGGTCTCTCGCGGTACGGTGGATATTGCCACCATGACCATGATTTATATCATTCTCGGTCTTGGGCTGAATGTGGTGGTTGGGCTGTCTGGCCTGTTGGTACTGGGCTATGGCGGTTTTTATGCTATTGGTGCTTATACTTTCGCATTGCTGAGCCACTACTACGGGTTGGGTTTCTGGGTCTGCCTGCCGTTATCCGGGCTGGTTGCTGCACTGGCCGGCTTCCTGCTGGGCTTCCCGGTTCTGCGCCTGCGGGGGGATTACCTGGCAATCGTCACCCTGGGCTTCGGTGAAATTGTGCGTATCTTATTACTGAACAATACCGCAATCACCGGCGGGCCGAATGGGATCAGCCAGATCCCCAAACCGACACTGTTTGGCCTGGAATTCAACCGCTCGCCACGTGAAGGCGGCTGGGATACGTTCAGCAACTTTTTCCATGTGAAGTATGATCCCAGCGATCGCATTATTTTCCTCTACCTGGTCGCTTTACTGTTAGTGGTGCTGACAGTATTCATTATTAACCGCCTGTTACGTATGCCCCTTGGGCGTGCGTGGGAAGCGCTGCGTGATGATGAAATCGCCTGCCGTTCTCTGGGCCTGAGCCCTACGCGTATTAAACTGACGGCCTTTACTATCAGCGCGGCTTTTGCCGGGTTTGCGGGCACGCTGTTCGCTGCGCGCCAGGGCTTTATCAGCCCGGAATCTTTCACCTTCGCTGAGTCTGCTTTTGTCCTGGCGATTGTGGTGCTGGGTGGTATGGGTTCGCAATTTGCCGTTATTCTGGCGGCCATTTTGCTGGTTGTGTCTCGCGAACTGATGCGTGATTTCAATGAATACAGCATGTTAATGCTCGGTGCGCTGATGGTCCTGATGATGATCTGGCGTCCGCAGGGGTTATTACCAATGACCCGTGCTCAGGTGAAATTGAAAAAGCGCAGTGAAGGAGAGCAGGCATGAGTCAGCCATTATTATCTGTCAGCGGCCTGATGATGCGTTTTGGCGGCTTGCTGGCGGTTAACGACGTTTCCCTGGAATTGCATCCCCAGGAAATTGTTTCTTTGATTGGCCCTAATGGGGCCGGGAAAACCACAGTATTTAACTGCCTGACCGGGTTTTATCGCCCAACTGGCGGGCAGATTTTATTGCGAGATAAACACCTCGAAGGCCTGCCAGGCCAGGAAATAGCCCGGCTGGGTGTGGTCCGTACTTTTCAGCATGTACGCCTGTTCCGTGAAATGACGGTGATTGAGAACCTGTTGGTGGCACAACACCAGCATATGAAAAGTGGCCTGTTTTCCGGGCTGCTGAAAACCCCGGCATTCCGTAAAGCAGAAAGTGCAGCACTGGACCGCGCAGCCACCTGGCTTGAGCGCATTGGCCTGCTGGAGCATGCGAACCGCCTGGCAGGTAACCTGGCCTACGGCCAGCAGCGCCGCCTGGAAATTGCCCGCTGTATGGTAACCCAGCCAGAAATTCTGATGCTGGATGAACCTGCGGCTGGCCTGAACCCCAATGAAACCCATGAACTTGATGAGTTGATTGTGGAGTTACGCAACCACCACAACACCACGGTATTGTTGATTGAACATGATATGAAACTGGTGATGGGGATTTCTGACCGTATCTATGTAGTAAACCAGGGCACCCCGCTGGCTAACGGTACACCTGAGCAGATTCGTAATAACCCGGATGTGATTCGGGCCTACCTGGGAGAAGCGTAATATGGACAATGTAATGTTATCTTTCGACCAGGTCAGTGCGCACTACGGGAAAATTCAGGCGTTACATGAAGTCTCTTTGCACATTAACCAGGGTGAAATTGTCACCCTGATTGGTGCCAATGGTGCAGGGAAAACGACGTTGCTGGGAACCTTGTGTGGCGACCCCCGCGCCACTCAGGGAACCATTACCTTTGATGGTAAAGACATTACCCACTGGCACACCGCAAAAATTATGCGTGAAGCAGTGGCGATTGTACCCGAAGGGCGCCGGGTGTTTTCCCGCATGACGGTAGAAGAAAACCTGGCAATGGGCGGCTTCTTTGCAGACCGGCAACAGTACCAGGAACGTATTGAACGGGTTTATGACCTGTTCCCACGGCTCAAAGAGCGCCGCATTCAGCGCGCAGGGACCATGTCTGGTGGTGAGCAGCAGATGCTGGCCATTGGCCGGGCATTGATGAGCCAGCCGCGTTTATTGCTGCTGGATGAACCGTCTCTGGGCCTGGCTCCCATCATTATTCAGCAGATCTTCGACACCATTGAGCAGTTGCGTGAAGAAGGCATGACCATCTTCCTGGTAGAACAAAACGCTAACCAGGCGCTGAAACTGGCAGACCGTGGTTATGTTCTGGAAAACGGCCATGTGGTGTTGGAAGATTCCGGAGATGCTCTGTTGGCAAACGAAGCGGTGCGTAGCGCTTATCTGGGCGGCTAACACTTTTTTCTTGTTTGTCAGCAATTTTCAGGGGGCCATTCTGGCCCCTTTTCATTTTCTCTCTTGTTTTACATGTCCTTTCACCAAAGTGTCTTGTTACTGAAATCCCGTTATCACTCGCTCGTCATGATTACGTCATACAACAGTTATTTTTCTGTCATACGGGCGTGTCATGTTACTTCGCGAGCAAAAAACGCGTGATATCGCGCATTTCCCCATGGACACAAGAGAGATAACGGCATGAACGCTTTGCTACGACACACAGCTTTGGGCATTACGCTTGGTCTGGCTTTCAGTACCCAGGCGATGGCCGTCACAACTATTCAGTTTTGGCATTCCATGGAAGGTCAGTTGGGTAAAGAAGTGGATTCGTTAGCCCAGCGCTTTAACCAGACCCACCCGGATTACAAAATTGAACCGGTGTATAAAGGCAACTACGAACAGAGTCTGGCAGCCGGGATTGCCGCATTCCGCACGGGAAATGCCCCCGCCATTTTGCAGGTATATGAAGTGGGTACGGCAACCATGATGGCATCCAAAGCTATCAAGCCGGTTTACCAGGTGTTTGAAGAATCTGGTATTCCATATGATGAATCACAATTTGTGCCGACCGTTTCCGGTTACTACACCGACTCAAAAACCGGGCATCTGTTGTCCCAGCCTTTCAACAGCTCCACGCCGGTGCTGTATTACAACAAAGACGCGTTCAAAAAAGCAGGCCTGAACCCGGACCAGCCACCAAAAACCTGGCAAGAACTGGCCGAAGATGCGGCGAAAGTCCGCGCAGCAGGTATGCAGTGCGGGTATGCCAGTGGCTGGCAGGGCTGGATCCAACTGGAAAACTTCAGTGCCTGGCACGGCCTGCCGTTTGCCACTGAAAACAACGGTTTTGATGGCACTGATGCCAAACTGGAATTTAACCAGCCAGTGCAGGTACGCCATATTGCCATGCTGGAAGAGATGAACAAGAAAGGGACATTCAGCTATTTTGGCCGCAAAGATGAGTCTACCGAAAAGTTCTATAACGGTGACTGCGCTATGACCACGGCATCTTCCGGCTCGCTGGCTGATATTCGCCACTATGCGAAGTTTAATTACGGTGTGGGCATGATGCCGTACGACGATACCGTGCCAAATGCACCGCAAAACGCCATTATCGGTGGTGCCAGCTTGTGGGTGATGCAGGGTAAAGACAAGCCAACCTATAAAGGCGTGGCTGAGTTTATGAAGTTCCTGATGCAGCCTGAAATTGCCGCTGAATGGCACCAGAAAACCGGCTACCTGCCGATTACCAAAGCCGCTTATGAACTGACACGCAAAGACGGTTTCTACGATAAAAACCCTGGTGCAGATATTGCCACACGCCAGATGCTGAACAAGCCGCCATTGCCGTTCACCAAAGGGCTGCGCCTGGGCAACATGCCACAGATCCGCACCATTGTTGATGAAGAGCTGGAAAGTGTCTGGACCGGTAAGAAAACGCCTAAACAGGCGCTGGATGCTGCTGTTGAACGTGGTAACCAGTTACTGCGCCGCTTTGAACAGTCTACGAAATCCTGATTCGCCAGATAACTGGCGCGGCTAGCCGTGCCAGTTTTTCGCCCGGGCAGCCAGCCTACCCGGGACGGGATATGCAGCCGGTTTACTCTTTCACTGCCCGGATGGCAGTGAAGCATATTATCTTTGCCAGGTAATGCTATGTCATCATCACGCCCGGTTTTTCGCACTTCGTGGTTGCCTTATGCTCTGGTACTGCCACAAGTGGTTATCACCATTATTTTTTTCATCTGGCCTGCCGGTGAAGCTTTGTGGTATTCGGTCCAGAATGTCGACCCGTTCGGTTTATCCAGCACTTTTGCTGGTATGAGTAACTTTATTCAACTGGCACACGACAGTTATTACCTGGATGCTTTCTGGACCACCATTAAGTTCAGTGCTTTGGTGACGGGTTGTGGGCTGGCTATCTCTCTGTTTTTTGCTGCCCTGGTAGACCATGTTGTGCGGGGAAGCCGCATCTACCAAACTCTGTTATTACTGCCTTATGCCGTTGCACCTGCCATTGCCGCTGTGTTGTGGATCTTCCTGTTTAACCCGGGGCGCGGGTTGTTGGTATGGGCGCTCGAACAACTGGGGTACCACTGGAACCATGCACAAAATAGCGGTCAGGCTATGTTTTTGGTGGTATTCGCCTCGGTATGGCAACAAATTAGTTATAACTTTTTGTTTTTCTTCGCCGCACTGCAGTCTATTCCCCGTTCGCTGATGGAAGCTGCCGCCATCGATGGTGCCGGGCCTGTCAGGCGCTTTTTCCGTGTGTCATTACCACTGATTACTCCGGTTAGTTTTTTCCTGCTGGTGGTTAACATCGTTTATGCCTTTTTTGACACATTCCCGGTGATTGACGCAGCGACAGGTGGTGGGCCGGTTCAGGCCACGACGACGCTGATTTACAAAATCTACCGGGAAGGCTTTGCCGGGCTGGATTTATCGGCCTCTGCCGCACAGTCCGTGGTGCTCATGGTGCTGGTCATTATTCTGACGGTGATTCAGTTCCGCTACGTGGAAAACAAGGTGCGTTACCAATGATAGAGAACAGACGTGGGCTGGATATTTTCAGCCATATCATGCTGATAGCGGGAATTATCGTTATTCTGTTCCCTCTGTATGTTGCATTTGTGGCTGCCACACTCGACAACAAAGCGGTGTTCAATACCCCGATGACTCTGTTGCCCGGCGGCCATTTGTGGGAAAACCTGTCGCTTATTTTGCACCAGGGCGTAGGGGGCAACACTGAGCCGTTTGGGGTGTTGTTACTGAATAGTTTCGTGATGGCTCTGGGCATTACAGTGGGCAAAATCTCGGTGTCCATGCTCTCTGCTTTCGCCATTGTCTGGTTTCGCTTCCCACTGCGTAACTTGTGCTTCTGGATGATCTTTATCACGCTGATGTTACCCGTAGAAGTGCGCATTTTCCCCACCGTTGAAGTGATTGCCAACCTGAAAATGCTCGACAGCTACACCGGGCTGACACTGCCACTGATGGCCTCTGCGACGGCAACATTTCTGTTTCGCCAGTTTTTTATGACCTTACCGGACGAGCTACTGGAAGCAGCACGCATTGACGGGGCTTCTCCGCTGCGTTTTTTCCGCGACATCGTATTACCGCTTTCGCGTACTAACCTGGCCGCACTGTTCGTTATTACCTTTATTTATGGCTGGAACCAGTATCTGTGGCCGATTTTGATTACCAGTAAAGCAGATATGGGCACTGCCGTTGCCGGTATAAAAAGCATGATTTCAACAGGCGATGGGACAACCCAATGGAATCAGGTTATGGCGGCAATGTTACTGACACTGGCACCGCCTTTAGTGGTGGTGCTGGTGATGCAAAGAGCGTTTGTTCGTGGTCTGGTGGATAGCGAGAAATAACATGGCAGGATTAAAATTACAGGCCGTCAGCAAAAGCTGGGACGGCAAAACAGAGGTCATCCGGCCTTTGACGCTGGATGTCGCAGACGGCGAATTTATCGTGATGGTTGGCCCTTCAGGTTGTGGTAAATCCACGTTGTTACGCATGGTGGCCGGGCTTGAGCGGGTGACCAGTGGTGATATCTGGATTGACCGCCAGCGAGTAACAGAGCTGGAGCCCAGCGAGCGTGGTATTGCGATGGTGTTCCAGAATTACGCGCTCTACCCGCACATGACAGTGGAAGAGAACATGGCCTGGGGCCTGAAAATACGCGGCATGGGTAAACAGCATATCGCCCACAAAGTGCAGGAAGCCGCACGTATTCTGGAGCTGGATACACTGTTAAAACGCCGCCCACGTGAGCTGTCTGGCGGGCAACGCCAGCGGGTTGCCATGGGGCGGGCAATTGTGCGCGACCCGGCGGTCTTTTTGTTCGATGAGCCCCTTTCAAACCTGGATGCCAAGTTACGGGTGCAAATGCGCCTTGAACTCCAGCAACTACACCGGCGGTTAAATACCACCAGTTTGTATGTGACCCATGACCAGGTGGAAGCAATGACCCTTGCGCAACGGGTGATGGTGCTCAATAAAGGCATTGCAGAGCAAATTGGCACACCGGTTGAGGTGTATGAAAAACCGGCCAGCCGCTTTGTCGCCAGTTTTATTGGCTCACCAGCCATGAACCTGTTGGCAGGGCAGGTGAGCAACGATGGATACCGTTTTGAGTTACCCGGAGGCATGGCTGTTCCGGTGGGGAGAAACTTGTCTTCGCTGGCAGGTAAACCACTGACACTGGGTATTCGCCCTGAACATATTGCGTTAAGCTCTCAGGCTGAAGGTGGTCTGCCATTAGTAATGGACACGCTGGAAATGCTGGGTGCTGATAACCTGGCTCACGGGCGCTGGGGGGAGCAAAAAATGATAATCCGCCTGGATCACCAAAACAGGCCGCAGCGAGGCTCCATGTTGTGGCTACACTTGCCGGAAGACCGGCTGCATTTCTTTGATGGCGAAACAGGACAACGGTTATGAGTCACTGGCCTTATCCCCGCATTGTCGCACACCGTGGCGGGGGAAAACTGGCTCCAGAAAATACACTGGCGGCGATTGATTTGGGCATTGCCCGTGGATACAAAATGTTTGAGTGCGACGCAAAACTTTCCCATGATGGTGAAATTTTCCTGCTGCATGACGACACACTTGAGCGCACCAGTAACGCCTGGGGTGTTGCCGGGGAGATGAGCTGGGATGTGCTGAGCAAGGTTGATGCCGGGAGCTGGTTTGGCAAGGCGTTTGCCGGAGAACCGCTGGCACTTTTGAGCGATGTCGCAGAGCGGTGCCGCCAGCACACAGTGATGGTGAATATCGAAATAAAACCGACTACCGGGTTAGAAACACAGACAGGTAAAGTGGTCGCCCTGGCGGTACAACAACTGTGGGCGGGTATGGCGACTCCGTTGCTTTCCTCTTTTTCTGTTGAAGCGCTGGCTGCGGCTCAACTTGCTGCACCTGGCTTACCACGTGGGTTGTTACTGGATGAGTGGGACGATAACTGGCAGGAACTGACGTCTCGCCTCGGGTGCGTATCTATTCATATTAACCATAAGTTGTTAAATGAAAAACGTGTTGCCGCACTGAAAGCCGCCGGGTTGCGTATTCTGGTGTACACCGTAAACCGCCCGGAGCGCGCCAGAACTCTGATG
This sequence comes from Mangrovibacter plantisponsor, assembly GCF_003182475.1. Lineage (GTDB taxonomy): Bacteria > Pseudomonadota > Gammaproteobacteria > Enterobacterales > Enterobacteriaceae > Mangrovibacter > Mangrovibacter plantisponsor. The sequence goes on along the minus strand of NZ_QGTS01000017.1, from coordinate 5,580 downwards.
CAATGGGGGGTGGATTGTATCTGTACCGATAACCTGGAACAGATTGGCCCGGGCTTTGGTGCCTGAGCCATGTAGCACAAATTAACGCGGTTGTTGCTGGGTGCGTTGCTGCGCCCCGTTTAACTGCTGGAACAGTTTTTGTTGCTGCTGTTGTTGTTGAGCCGTTGCAGCCTGGTTTAACTGGCTTTTCTGCTGTATCTGCTGGGTACGCATTTCTTGTTGTACCCGTTGCTGGCTGGGGTTCACATACCCCGGCTGGTTGGGGTTATTGGTGGTATTCAGCGGAACTGCCATTGCAGTAACAGGCAACAACAGCGCCAGAATCAGATAGCGTTTCATGGTGATTTCTCCTGAAAACAGACTATAAGTTTATCCTTTCCCCGGGCCTGGCGCTGGTTTTTCCGTGTTATCTGAATTATGCCGGTTTATGGCGCGCCATGAATAATGCGTCAACATAAATGCCGTTACGCAACCCGAAATCTTTCGCCCGGCCTTCCAGTTCGAACCCCACTCTTTGGTAGGCCCGAATAGCTGGCTGGTTATCGGCAAACACCGTCAATTCGATACGGGTGACACGCAGCCAGTTATCGCATAACCACACGGCTTCTTGCATCAGTGCTCTGCCAATACCTTGCTGGCGAAAGGCGGGGTCAACACACAACCCTAATGTAGCAACATGGCTGCGGCGTGGGTTGGTATTCACGGTAAGGCCCATATGCCCCACAACCTGGTTTTCGGCCAGTGCCACCAGGTGCCTTTGCCCCGGCTGTGGGTGAGTAATGCGCTCAAGCCAGTAGGATGTGGAAGGGTGAGGAAGCTGAAGCAGGTTTTCATACACCTCTGGTTGGCGGTAAATGCCCAGTAATGCTGCTACGTCATTGGGTTCAGCCTGGCGTATTTCTGGCCTGTTCATCCGGTTCCTCTCCATTGTTAGTTGATTTCCGTTAGCATTATTGCGATTTCCTATGGGGTCAACTGCCATTTTTTGCAAAAAAAACTGGACAGATGCAAATGATAATGATTATTATTGCCTTGCGTTCAGGGGACACCTCAATGAAACCTGAAGCACGACATTGCTCACATTGCTTCCAGTATTACTTTAGCCAGCCGGGTGCTGGCTTTTTTTTATCTTTTTTTCGCCCTCCAGTTACTTTTCACTGCTTCAGCAAAATTGATGACACCTGGCCATGCTGACCCGATTTATAGCCGCAATCATCGTGCTTTAAAGGGATTGTGTTATTCATTTTTTTTGAACAGAGGCGTCAATTTTCACCCTCTATCTTCTCCGGAGGTTGCCCCCTAAACTGAATGCAACTGATGAGGAGGGCAACATGATCTATTTACGTAAAGCACAGGACCGTGGGCATGCAAACCATGGTTGGCTGGATTCCTGGCACACATTTTCGTTCGCAAATTATTATGATCCTGACTTTATGGGGTTCTCTGCTTTGCGGGTGATTAACGAAGACGTTATTGATGAAGGCCAGGGCTTTGGTACCCATCCCCACAAAGATATGGAAATTCTGACCTATGTTCTGGAAGGTGCCGTTGAACACCAGGACAGCATGGGTAACAAAGAACAAGTACCGGCTGGCGAGTTCCAGATTATGAGTGCGGGTACGGGTATTCGCCATTCTGAATATAACCCGAGTGCGACTGAAGCGCTGCGCTTGTACCAGATTTGGATTATCCCTGAAGTAACAGGGATTACTCCGCGTTATGAGCAGCGCCGCTTTGATGCCGCGCAGGGCCGCCAGTTGGTGTTGTCACCGGATGCCCGTGACGGGTCGTTAAAAGTGTTCCAGGATATGGAATTGTGGCGCTGGGCACTGGTGAAAGATGAACAATCTGTGTTTCAGATTGCCGCTAACCGCCGTGTCTGGATTCAGGTCGTGAAAGGTGAAGTCTCCATTAATGGCACTAAAGCGGTAACCAGCGACGGGCTGGCGATTTGGGATGAACAGGCACTTTCTGTTCATGCCAGCGAAGGTAGTGAAATTTTGTTGTTCGATTTACCGCCTGTCTGAATCTGAATTCGTGTTTTTTGGCCCGCCCTGTTTACGCAAGGCGGGTCTTTTTCATGGTAAACTTTACTGTCAATAACAAATTGTGTGCACAGGACATGAAAAAGAAAAGACCGGTACTACAGGACGTGGCAGATAAAGTCGGCGTGACCAAAATGACGGTCAGCCGTTTTTTACGCAACCCGGAACAGGTTTCAGCAGCTTTACGCGTCAAAATTGCCGCAGCGCTGGATGAACTGGGGTATATACCCAACCGGGCACCGGATATCCTTTCGAATTCAACCAGCCGTGCCATTGGTGTGATGCTGCCTTCGTTAACCAACCAGGTGTTTGCGGAAGTATTACGCGGTATCGAAAGTGTTATTGATGCTCACGGCTACCAAACTATGCTGGCACACTACGGGTATAAAGCCGAACTGGAAGAAGAACGCCTGGAATCTATGCTGTCGTGGAATATCGACGGTCTGATTCTGACTGAGCGCACGCACACGCCACGCACACTGAAAATGATTGAAGTGGCTGGCATTCCTGTTGTGGAAATGATGGACAGCATCAGCCCTTGTCTGGATATCGCAGTAGGGTTTGATAACTTCGAAGCAGCACGCCAGATGACAGCGGCGATTATTCAGCGCGGTCATCAACATGTGGCTTACCTCGGGGCGCGGCTTGATGAACGTACTTTAATGAAGCAGCGTGGTTATGAGCAGGCCATGCAGGACGCCGGGCTGGTGCCTTACTGTGTGATGGTTGAGCAATCTTCTTCGTATTCCACCGGGAGTGAGTTATTGCGCCAGGCGCGCCGCGAATACCCGAAGCTGGACAGTATTTTTTGTACTAACGATGACCTGGCAGTGGGGGCGGCATTTGAATGCCAGCGCCTGGGCCTGCGGATTCCCGAAGATATGGCCATTGCTGGTTTCCACGGCCATGATATTGGCCAGGTGATGGAGCCACGCCTGGCAAGTGTGCTTACTCCGCGTGAACGCATGGGCCGGATTGGCGCTGAGCGCCTGTTAGCACGAATTCGTGGCGAAATCGTGTCGCCGAAGATGCTGGATTTGGGCTTTACCCTGTCTCCTGGTGGATCAATCTGAGAAATTCAATATTTGACGTAGCTCACACTTATTAGCTTTCACTGATTGTGGTTATTGCTTATTGAACAGCCAGAGTTGAAAATGTTACCGATAACAGTTACCCGTAACATTTTTAGCCTGTGCCAGTCGGAGTTACGCTATGAGCACTATTAATCCTGAAAACCGTGTCTATGTCCTGATGGGCGTTTCTGGCAGTGGTAAATCCGCCGTTGCCAGTGAAGTTGCCCACAAATTGCAGGCTGCCTTCCTTGATGGCGATTTTCTGCACCCACGCTGCAATATCCTGAAAATGGCTTCAGGCGAACCATTAAATGATGATGACCGCACTCCATGGTTGCAAGCGCTTAATGATGCAGCCTTCGCCATGCAGCGAACCAACGCTGTTTCGCTGATTGTGTGTTCTGCACTGAAAAAACGCTACCGCGATATTTTGCGCGAAGGTAACCCAAACCTGGCGTTTATCTACCTCAAAGGGGATTACCAACTGATCGAAAGCCGTTTAAAAGCGCGCAAAGGTCACTTCTTCAAACCCCAAATGCTGGTGACTCAATTCGAGGCTCTGGAAGAGCCCCATGCCGAAGAACGCGATGTGCTGGTGGTTGATATCGATCAGCCGCTGGATGGAGTGGTAGCCAGCACAATTGCACAAATCAATAAAGGCAGTGCCAAGTGAGTACATTAACACTCGTTTTAACCGCGGTTGGCGCGGTTCTTTTGCTTCTGTTCCTGGTTATGAAAGCGCGTATGCACGCGTTTTTGGCATTGATGGTTGTGTCTGTGGGTGCTGGCCTGTGTTCTGGTATGCCGCTGGATAAAATTGCGGCCACCATGGAAAAAGGGATGGGCGGTACCCTCGGGTTCCTGGCGGTTGTGGTTGCGCTGGGAGCGATGTTCGGGAAGATTTTGTTTGAAACCGGTGCGGTTGACCAGATTGCCGTCAAGATGTTGAAGTCGTTTGGTCATAACCGTGCGCATTTCGCTATTGGCCTGGCGGGCCTGGTATGCGCATTACCGCTCTTCTTCGAAGTCGCTATCGTTTTGCTTATCAGTGTGGCGTTTTCTATGGCGCGCCATACAGGCACTAACCTGGTGAAACTGGTTATTCCGTTGTTTGCTGGTGTGGCTGCGGCGGCGGCATTCCTGGTGCCGGGGCCTGCGCCTATGCTGCTGGCGTCCCAGATGCACGCCGATTTTGGCTGGATGATCCTGATCGGCCTGTGTGCGGCTGTTCCGGGGATGCTGATTGCCGGGCCACTTTGGGGTAACTTCATCAGCCGTTATGTTGAGTTGAAAGTGCCCGATGATGTCTCTGAGCCGCACCTGGGCGAAGGTAAACTGCCGTCCTTTGGTTTCAGCCTGGCATTGATCCTGTTACCGCTGGTACTGGTAGGCCTGAAAACTATTGCCGCACATTTTGTGGCGCAGGGTTCAACTGCCTATGAATGGTTTGAATTTATCGGCCACCCGTTCACCGCGATTCTGGTTGCGTGCCTGGTTGCTATTTATGGCCTGGCAGTACGCCAGGGGATGCCGAAAGAGAAGGTTATGGATATCTGTGGCCAGGCTCTGCAGCCTGCCGGGATTATCCTGCTGGTGATTGGTGCCGGTGGTGTGTTTAAACAGGTACTGGTTGATTCAGGCGTTGGCCCGGCATTGGGTGAAGCGCTGACCGGTATGGGTCTGCCCATTGCGGTAACCTGTTTTATCCTGGCTGCGGCAGTGCGTATTATTCAGGGCTCTGCGACAGTTGCCTGCCTGACAACAGTTGGCCTGGTTATGCCAGTTATCAGTCAGTTGAACTTCTCTGGTGCACAACTGGCCGCGCTGTCAATTTGTATTGGCGGTGGTTCAATTGTGGTCAGCCATGTTAACGACGCGGGTTTCTGGTTATTTGGCCGGTTTACCGGTGCATCTGAAGCGCAAACCCTGAAAACCTGGACCATGATGGAAACCATTCTGGGAACCACTGGCGCGATTGTTGGTGCCATTGCCTTCACTTTGCTGTCGTAACGTGATGTGCGGCAGTATTGACTGGTTTATTTGAAAAAGGGCCTTCTTTGAAGGCCCTTTTTAATGCTCAACATCTATCTTTTTACCCTTCTGCTGTTTGTTCTGCCTGTTATTCCCGGTATGAATATTTCCCGCCATTGCGGGCAATGACCTCGTTGATCATTCGGAACACCCTGTTACAGCCTGATTACCGGCTACTGATCCGGATTAACTGACTGTTGCTTCGTTATTTCCGCCTGACGGGTTACCGGGTTTATGTTGTAGGCTGCCCCGGCTTAATGATTTTTGCTGATTTCCCTCAGTCCTGCCTCTGCCGCCAGGTGGCCCACAACCCGTTTACCGGGCGGGGGTTTTCAGGGCCCTGCATCCTGCCGGGCCTTTAACGGAAAGGAGTTCCGGCGATGAATATCAAAGAACAGATTGCCCGTAATGCCCTCGCAGCACGCCAGGCT
>NZ_QGTS01000016.1 GCF_003182475.1 Mangrovibacter plantisponsor | reverse complement strand
CTCTTTAAGACTTGATAATTTTTAGCGTCTTTCGACGTTAAGATATCAGTGCTTATGAGTGCCCACACAGATTGTCTGATAAATTGTTAAAGAGCGTTGCCACCGTATTTCCGGGTGGCGCGGGCTGCGTATATTACGCTTTCCCGCTGCAGAGTCAAGCATTTATTTTCACTTAACTTTGCCTGACAGGCCGGTTTGTTTGCCGTTGCGCCGTGTCAGTGGAGGCGCATTATAGGGACTCTTCTCAGACAGGCAAGTAAAAATTTAAAAAAATTTACTAACCGCATTTTTTTTCACCATACCGATGGTAAATTCAACAAATATGCTGTTATTTGCTGAATTAAACACCATGAAAGAGTCGCGAGTGGCATACTAAAGCAGTCAAAACGCCTGAGGATTACCCCGCATGTCACTGAATGCACAACAACTGGCGGCCCAAAAGAACCTTTCCTGGGTACTGGCCGAGAAATTAGCCCGCAAAATACTGACTGGTGAGTATGAGTCTGGGTCTATTTTACCTGGCGAAATGGAGTTAGGTGAACTGTACAGCGTCAGCCGAACGGCGGTGCGTGAAGCTGTAAAAACCCTGGCGGCAAAAGGGATGGTGCTTCCCAGACCACGCATTGGTACGCGAGTTATGCCCCGCAGCAACTGGAACTTCCTCGATAAAGAATTACTCACCTGGTGGATGACCCAGGATAACTTCAGTGAAATAGTTAATTACTTCCTGATAATGCGTAATAGCCTTGAACCCCAGGCCTGTGCGCTGGCGGCAAGTAATGGTAGCGGTGAGCAAAAAGCCCGCCTGGCATCAACAATGGAAGATATGAAAGCACTACGAACTAAATATGATCGCGAAATATGGGTAGATATAGATACTACTTACCACGAACAAATTTACATCATGAGCGGAAATCCATTTCTTTCTTCTTTTGCGAACCTGTTCAGGTCTGTTTATTACAACTATTTTTCTTCTATTGCTAACAATGAAGTTATCAAGCTCGACAGCCATCAGGCTATTGTCGATGCAATCATAAAAGGCGACAGCCAACAGGCGTTCATTGCCTGCCAGGCATTGCTGGCTGAAGATAAATAACCACACACCAGGCGTACAAACAGGATTGGTATGCTCCATAAAGCCCGAAGCATGTCTGGCCTGCCATGGATAGCCGCGATGGCTTTCTTTATGCAGGCGCTTGACGCAACTATCTTAAACACAGCGCTTCCGGCTATTGCTCACAGCCTGAATCGTTCTCCCCTGGCAATGCAATCGGCGATTATCAGTTACACGCTGACTGTCGCCATGTTGATTCCTGTTAGCGGGTGGCTGGCAGACAGATTCGGTACACGCCGGGTTTTCATGATTGCTGTCACCTTGTTTACACTAGGCTCTCTGGCATGTGCGCTATCCGGGTCTCTGGGCCAACTGGTCATCTTCCGTGTCATTCAAGGGGTTGGTGGGGCAATGATGATGCCCGTGGCCAGGCTTGCACTATTGCGTGCTTACCCACGCAGTGAACTGCTTCCGGTTTTAAACTTTGTCACTATGCCCGGCCTGGTGGGCCCGATTTTAGGGCCTTTACTGGGAGGAGTTCTTGTTACATGGGCGAGCTGGCACTGGATATTTCTCATTAATATTCCGATAGGAATTATGGGGCTGCTTTATGCCAGAAAGTACATGCCCAATTTCACGACACCCCCAAGGCATTTTGATCTACCAGGATTTTTGTTATTTGGCCTGAGTCTGGTTCTTATCTCCAGTGGTGTTGAGTTATTTGGTGAAAAGATTGTTGAGCCCTGGCTGGCTGGAAGTATTACGCTGGGAGGAATCGCCTTGCTGCTGGGGTATGTGGCTCATGCTCATAACCATCCGGCTCCACTGATTGCCCTACCTCTATTCAAAACACGCACATTCTCGGTAGGTATTTTAGGCAATATAGCCTCCCGCCTTGGTACAGGGTGCATTCCTTTCCTGATGCCGTTAATGCTTCAGGTGGGTTTTGGTTTCCCGGCGTTTATAGCAGGTTGCATGATGGCACCAACAGCTGTTGGGTCGATTCTGGCAAAATCGACAGTGACACAAGTGCTAAGGAAATTCGGCTACCGCACCACGCTGGTGGGAATTACCGCTTTTATTGGTCTGATGATTGCTCAGTTCGCCCTGCAATCCCCCGGCATGCCACTGTGGGAACTGATTTTACCGCTGTTCATTTTAGGCATGGCAATGTCCACACAGTTTACATCCATGAACACCATTACACTTGCCGACCTGTCTGATGAAAATGCCAGTAGCGGGAACAGTGTTCTGGCCGTTACACAACAATTATCCATAAGCCTTGGTGTGGCAGTAAGTGCTGTAATTTTACGGTTCTATGCCGGATTTCCGCATCTTGATACTGTTGCGCAATTCCACCATACGTTTATTACGATGGGATTAATCACGATGCTGTCTGGCGCCGTCTTTTTAATGTTGAAGAAGAAAGACGGGAGAAATTTAATTGCCAGAAAAATGCATGACTAGGCGGAACCTCTGATGATGAGTTCTGGCGTAAGCTGTAAACGCTGCTGCTGCTGTGCTGGTTCAGCCATACGATGAATAAGCACATCAATTGCCAACTCACCCAATTCATCTTTTGGTTGATGAATAGTGGTGAGTGGCGGTGTCATATACTGTGCCAGTTCAATGTCATCATAGCCAATAACAGCCATATCCTGAGGCACAGATACTCCAGCCTGATACAGAGCCTGATATGCGCCAACAGCCATCGCATCATTACCGGCAAAAACAGCGTCAGGCCGCTCAGGTAACGCAAGTAATGACTGCATGGCCTGGTACCCCCCCGAAAACTCAAAATTACCGGTAATTTCATACCCTTCAGGGATAGTTAACCCAGCACGGGACATGGCAGCACGGTAACCGTCAAGACGGAGGCGGGAAGGTGTTTTATCTAATGGACCTGTAATACAAGCGATACGCTGGTAGCCTTTGTCAATAAGGTACTGAGTGGCCATGTCGCCTCCCAGTAATGAGTTATCCTGAATCAGATCACTGGGGCCACTAAATGGCTCCCAGTCCATCATCACAATAGGAATTGCCGGGTAACGCGCAATAATGGCGGGAGAAGGCTGATGAGTCTCCGTACACAATAACAGCAGCCCATCAACACGCTTTTGCAGCAATGTTTCCAGATTGCGGTTCATACGCTGTTCATCACCTTCGGTATTACACAGCACCAGGCTGTAGCCCCGTTCGAAACAACTCCGTTCCACACCACGAACCAGTTCCGAATAAAATGGGTTGGTACTGGCGGTAATCAGCATTCCAATAGTACGGGTCTGGTTCAACTTCAGGCTTCTGGCTAGTGCCGAAGGCGCGTAGTTAAGCTGTTTAACAGCCGACTCGACCTTTTCACGTACCGGGTCACTGACATAGCGGTCATTATTGATGACATGAGAAACCGTTGATGTGGAAACCCCCGCCAGCCGCGCCACATCTTTCATTGTCGCCACAAAAACTATCCTTGCTCAGAAAGAAAACGGTCAATCTCTTCACGCCATGGTACAGATGGCTGAGCCCCTTTGCGGGTTACCGCAATGGCAGCAGCGGCATGGCCAAAACGAATGGCGTCCCGCAACGGTTTCCCTTCAATCAGTGCAGTAACCAGCGCGCCATTAAACGTATCACCAGCGGCAATCGTATCCACTGCTTTAACTTTGAACCCGGCAATACGCTCATTAATACTTCCGTCACTTACCCACACACCACGGCTTCCCATGGTTATCATGACAATACCAATACCTTTCTCATGTAATTTTTGTGCGGCTTTGGCGGCATCAGCTTCTGTTTCAACGCGAATACCGGTTAATTTCTCTGCTTCCGTTTCATTAGGGGTAATGATATCGACCAGAGCCAGTAATTCATCGGAAAGTGGGCAGGCTGGAGCTGGGTTGAGAATAACAGTGGTATCGTTCTGATGAGCAATACGGGCCGCAGCAAGTACGCTTTCCACTGGGGACTCCAGTTGCATCAATAATGCTGATGCACTGGCAATCAGTGTACTGTGCTTTTCTACCCGCTCAGGCGTTAGTGCGCTATTGGCGCCCGCATGAATACCAATAACGTTCTCGCCTTCCTGGTTAACGAAAATAAGCGCTACCCCGGTTGATTCCCCATCAACAGAATCGACAGGCGAGACATCAATGTTGTCGCTGGCTAACTGCCGACGTACTTGCTGGCCAATATCATCGCTCCCAACACAAGCGATAAAAGAGATATTTGCGCCACTACGGCCGGCTGCAACAGCCTGGTTGGCACCTTTGCCACCAAAGGCAACCTGATAATGCTGACCTGTTACCGTTTCCCCCGGAGTCGGAAATTGTGCAAGGTTAAGAATATGGTCCGCATTGATACTCCCCAGAACAACAAGCTTCTCAGTGGTCTTCATTATCAGGATGTCCTTTTTAGTGCGCCACCATAACTGGTGGCGCTGCCATGCTTTTCTTAATGTCGAATTATTTGGTAACCAGTTTCAAATCCACCGGGATTTTTGCTTCAACTTTTTCGCCTTTAAGCACTTTATCTGCCGTTTCAACGCCGATAACGCCAATTTGCTCAGGCTGCTGGGCAACTGTGGCACCCATTTTTCCACTTTCAACCGCTTTGATACCGTCATCTGTGCCATCAAAGCCAACAACTAATACGCCTGATTTCCCGGCGGTTTGCAAAGCACGTAACGCACCCAATGCCATTTCATCATTCTGCGCAAACACGGCCTGCACATCAGGATGCGCAGTCAGCAGGTTTTGCATAACGTTCAGGCCTTTTGTCCGGTCGAAGTCTGCAGGCTGGCTGGCAAGAACATTAAATTTATGGGCAGCAACTGCCTGGGCAAAACCTTCGCCGCGTTCACGCGCAGCAGAAGTCCCGGCAATCCCCTGTAACTCAATAACTTTGGCGTTATCGCCAAGTTTTTTCGCAATAAAGTCACCCGCCATTTTCCCACCAGCAACGTTATCAGAAGCGATGTGGCTGACAACAGTGCCCTGGTTTGCCACACGATCAAGTGTGATAACCGGGATTTTAGCCTGATTAGCCATTTTAACTGCGTTGCCCACAGCATCGGAATCAGTTGGGTTAATCAGCATCAGTTTAGTGCCACGGACTGTCAGATCCTGTACGTTAGCTAACTCTTTCGCCGGGTTGTTTTGAGAATCCAGAATCACCAGGTTATAACCCAGTTTATTCGCCTCTTTTTGAGCACCGTCTTTCAGGGAAACAAAGAAGGGGTTATTCAGAGTAGAAATAACCAGTGCGATGGTATCTTTTGCCATGGCATTTGCACTCACTGTCGCGCTCAAAGCAACAGCAGAAACGAGGGTTGCCAGTTTTTTCATATTCATATCAAGATGTCCTGTAGAGTAATGAATTACTGCTTTTTGTTGTCCACCAGCACCGCCAACAAAATTACAACCGCTTTGACGATCATCTGGTAATAGGAAGAAACACCTAATAAATTCAAACCATTATTCAGGAAGCCCAAAATCAGCGCACCGATAAGCGTTCCCATAATGCGCCCTTTCCCGCCAGCAAGGCTGGTTCCACCGAGCACCACAGCGGCAATCGCATCTAATTCATACCCCGTCCCGGCAGTAGGTTGAGCAGAAGAAAGACGCGCGACCTCAATAATGCCAGCCAGAGAAGCCAGCAGGCCACACAGGGAATAGACAATAATCTTTACTTTATCAACACTAATCCCGGACAGACGGGTTGCGGCTTCATTACCACCCAGCGCATAGATGTAACGGCCCAGGCGCGTATGGTGCAACATATACCATGCAGCAGCGAACACGATTGCCATAATCCATACTGGTGTTGGGATACCCAGTGGGCGACCAATACCAAACCAGCCAAACAAGTCTGCGTTATCGGAAAACCCCGTGTTAACCGGGCTACCGTTGGTGTACACCATGGTCACCCCGCGCAGTAACAGCATCATGACCAGTGTGGCAATAAACGCCTGCACCCGCCCTTTCGCAACAATCACCCCGGTAACGCCACCAATAGCCGCACCCAGTGCCAGAGCAGCAGCGATGGCAACCAGTGAATTGACTTCAATCCCCACAATGGATGCTGCCACAGCGCCCGTTAGCGCCAGTAATGAACCAACGGACAAATCAATGCCAGAAGTGAGGATAACCAGCGTCATCCCGACGGCCATAATGGCGTTCACGGAGGTTTGCTGGAGAATATTAAACAGGTTGTTTACTGTGAAAAAATTAGGGCTCATTGTAGATACAATGGCAATCAACACCAGGAGCGCAATCAACGATTTTTGCTCCATCAGCCAGGCTTTACTGAACCAGCGACGGGATGGAATAGACTGGGTACTCATTTTTTGCTCCTGTTACACACGGGTAAGCTTGCCAACGGCGGCTGCCATCAGGACTTCCTGAGTGGCCTGCTCGCGTGTAAATTCACCACCATGATGCCCTTCATGCATCACCATAATGCGATCACTCATACCAAGCACTTCAGGCATTTCAGATGAGACCAGAATGATGCTCAGCCCTTCTGCCTTAAACTGGTTAATAAGCTGATAGATCTCTTTTTTTGCCCCGACATCCACACCACGAGTCGGTTCATCAAGGATAAGGACTTTAGGACGGGTCATCAGGCCGCGGGCAATCGCCACTTTTTGCTGATTCCCCCCGGATAAGAAACCAATAACCTGGTTCATAGAGGGGGTTTTGATATTAAACAGGCGGATAAAATCACTGACGGCCTGTTGTTCATCTTTATGTTTCAGGCTGCCACCGCCATGGCTGAAGTAGCGCAGGGCAGTCAAAGACATATTCTCTTTAACGGACATCCCCAGCACCAGGCCGTCTTTTTTTCGGTCTTCCGAGATATAAACGATGCCGTTCGCCAGGCCATCTTGTGGAGAGTGAGTAACAACCTCATGCCCATCAAGCGTGACATAACCACTGGTACGCTGCAGCGCACCATATAGCACTTTCATAAGCTCGGTTCGCCCAGCGCCCATCAGCCCTGAAACGCCCAGGATTTCGCCTTTACGTAACGTAAAACTAATGTCATGCACACCTGGCCCGCACAGGTTATCCACTTTCAGGCGAATATCGCCAGGCAGGTTATCAATATGCGGATACTGCTCTTCGAGTTTACGACCAACCATCATTTCTATCAGGCTGTCTTCTGTAAGCGAGCTGACTTCACGTTCGGCAATAAATTGCCCGTCACGAAACACGGTCACATCGTCGCAAATTTCAAAGATCTCTTTCATACGATGCGAAATATAAACAATGCCACGCCCCTGAGCTTTCAGCTCACGAATGACATGGAACAACGACTCAGTTTCGGTATCAGTCAGGGCATCCGTTGGTTCATCCATAATGATGACGCGGGATTCAAAACTCAGCACCTTGGCGATTTCAACCATTTGCTGGTCGCCGATAGATAAGTCACCCACCAGGTAGTCACTGGTAAAACGTAAATTCAGGTGCTTAAGCAGTGCATCGGCTTCGCGATACATACGTTTCCAGTCAATACGCCCAACCCGGTTAACAAACTCGCGGCCAAGAAAAATATTCTCAGCTACAGTCAGTTGCGGGATAAGGTTAAGTTCCTGGTGAATAATGCCAATACCCGCTTCCTGGGAAGCTTTAGGCCCGCTGAATGTTGTCTCTTTTCCCAGCCAAAGAAGTTCTCCGGCATCACGGGAATAGATACCTGTAAGCACTTTCATCATGGTGGATTTACCCGCACCATTTTCGCCCACCAGCGCCATAACCCGGCCCGGCCAGACATTTAATGAAGCACCTGATAAGGCTTTTACGCCCGGGAACGCTTTATCGATCCCTTTGAGTTGCAGTAACGCGTCCATAGAAACCCCTAAAAGGTCACGCCTGCGTGAAGAATAATATTCGCATACGGGGAACACTCCCCGCTGCGAATGACCGCCTTACAATCTGCGGTTTGTTTTTTAAATTTTTCATGAAGGACATAGGTCACTTCTATTTGATTCCCCTGGTGTTGCTGCAGCTGCCTGATTTGCTCAAGCAACGTTTCATGAAGAGTGGGATTGTGCTGCTTAATTTCTTCAGCCAGAGTCACTGCCTCAACCTGCATTTCTTGTATTACCACGCCAAAAACTTGCAAAAAGCCAGGCACACCATGAGTCAATGCCAGATCAATACGTTGGGTTGATGCTGGAACTGGAAGCCCGGCATCACCAATGGCGATAGTATCTGTATGCCCCAGACGGGAAATAACAGAAGAAATGTCAGCGTTCAGTACAGTGCCTTTTTTCATCTTTACACTCCATCAGCGAAACGTTTCGCTGAAAAGAGTTTAGCGTCCTGAAAGTGGGTTCAACAACAGATGAGTTAAAGAAATGTGATCGCTATCGAAACGTTTCGCTGGTTTTGACTACGGAGCAAAATGAAGCAAGTGACAGGGAAAGGAAGGCAAACACTGGCGTCCTTGCCAGCATCAGAATAGGCGCGTTAGATTTCGACCTGAGTACCCAGTTCGATAACTCGGTTAGGAGGAATTTCAAATTGGTCTGGTGCCCGCAAGGCATTACGCTGCAACAAAATAAACAACTTGCCACGCAACCGCAGATACCACGGCCTTTTTCCGCCAATAATCAAAGACTCATGCGACATAAAGAAAGAGGTTTCCATCATTCGGCAGGTTAATCCTTCCAGGCCGCAACGGTGGAATACTTCTTCAACATTTGGCGTTTCACGCCACCCATAACTGGCAACCACCCGCCAAAACGTGGGGGAAAGCTGTTCAATGGAGACACGACGCACATTGTGAACATAGGGTGCATCTTCAGTACGCAGGGTAAGTAAAATCACGCGTTCATGCAGTACCTTATTGTGTTTAAGGTTATGCAGCAGAGCGAATGGAATCACATTAAGTGCCCGAGACATATATACCGCAGTACCCGGAACTCGCACCGGCGGCGATTTCTCCAGGGAGGCAATCATAGCTTCCAGAGAGTTGCCATGTTCATGCATCCGGCGCAGCAGGCGAAAACGCTCGCTTTTCCAGGTTGTCATAACAATAAACATCAGCAAGCCAAGGGTTAGCGGCAACCAACCACCAGACAACACCTTCTGCAAGTTAGCGGAGAATAAAGGAATGTCGATACACAGTAGTGTCACCAAAATGATACCCACCACAACTTTGTTCCAGTGCCAGTTTTTGCGCGCCACGGTACAGGCAAGTATGGAAGTCAGCACCATTGTCCCGGTAACAGCTATCCCATAAGCAGCCGCCAGGTTACTGGAGTGTTCAAACCCAATAATCACCAGCACAACTGCGAAATAGAGCATCCAGTTAATAACCGGGATATAAATCTGCCCGGACTCTCGCTCTGAGGTATGAATAATCTTCATGGGCGACAGGTAACCCAGGCGCACAGCCTGCCGGGTTAATGAAAAAACCCCGGAAATAACAGCCTGGGAGGCGATAACTGTTGCCAGCGTTGCCAGAATTAACAACGGAATCAGTGCCCAGTCAGGCGCTAACAAGAAGAAGGGGTTCTTGATGGTTTCAGGGTTTTTCAGTAATAAAGCCCCCTGACCAAAGTAGTTCAATATCAAAGACGGTAGCACCACCGCAAACCAGGCTATACGAATCGGCAGTTTGCCAAAATGCCCCATGTCGGCATACAACGCTTCAACACCGGTAATAGAAAGCACAACCGCACCCAACGCCAGGAACGACACTTCTTTATGCTCAATAAAGAAACGCACAGCCCAAATGGGATTAATTGCATTAAGAACTTCCGGATTAGCCATAATACTTCTGGCACCTAACACGGCAAGTACGGCAAACCAGGCCAGCATAATTGGCGCAAAAAGTTTGCCAACCATTCCTGTCCCATGCTTTTGAATCATGAACAGTAGTGTCAGGACAATAATAGAAAGTGGAACGATATAGGCATCCAGTGACGGAGCCGCAATTTCCAGACCTTCAATGGCGGACATAACCGAAATTGCCGGGGTGATAACGACTTCCCCATAGAAAAAACTGCCGCCAATCAGCCCCATAATAACCAGAACTGACGTCATTTTAGCCGTAGTATTGCGCCCGGCAAGCGACATTAATGTCAGTATCCCCCCTTCGCCTGCGTTATCGGCACGCATAACAAAAGTCAGATACTTAATGGAAACAACAAAAACCAGTAACCAAAAAATCAGTGATAAAAAACCCAATACCGCGCCATATTCAACGCCAAAACCGAACTGACCGGAGAGACATTCACGCAGCGTATAAAGCGGACTGGTACCTATATCGCCGTAAACCACCCCGATAGCCGCCAGTGTGACCGCTGGCAAAGCCTGCTTATTTTCAGTGCTCATAGACTAATCTTTTCGTTTAGATTTAACTCGTGCGCTTAGTCCCTTGGCCCACAAAAAGCGCTCAGTATGCACGATTGTGAAAAAAATCGTACCCCTAAATCGTATCCAGTTAATTTAGCGCAAATAACTTATACACTGATTCCAGGCTTATTTTAGTATCTATAAGAAACAGCTATAGGCCACATCATCTCAGTAAGGTCTGAATGATGTAGTGAATAACCCGGGCCGGACGTAACAACCATGATGAAAAACCACGCAGTCTCTGCCTTGTCTTAGTGAAAAAACGTTTATCACGAATAACACAACGAAAACCTGGCAATACTGCAGCATACAGAGCGAAGCGTATATACTTCCGATACATCGCATTAATCGGGTGAGAAACAGATAAATTATGGCTCAAGCACATTTACTGGCAGAAAGAATTTCGCGCCTAAGCCAGGCACTGGAAAAAGGCTTATATGAACGTCAGCATGCCATCAGGTTGTGCCTGCTCGCAGCACTCAGTGGTGAAAGTGTTTTTCTGTTAGGCCCACCGGGTATTGCCAAAAGCCTGATAGCACGCCGCCTGAAGTTCGCATTCCGCCATGCCCGCGCTTTTGAATACCTGATGACCCGTTTTTCTACCCCGGAAGAAGTTTTTGGCCCGTTATCAATCCAGGCATTGAAAGATGAAGGGCGCTATGAACGTCTTACTCAAGGGTATCTGCCCGATGCAGAGATTGTGTTTCTGGATGAAATTTGGAAAGCAGGTCCGGCGATACTGAATACATTACTCACAGCGATTAACGAACGGCGGTTTCGTAATGGTGCCAGTGAAGCCGCCATACCTATGCGTCTTCTGGTTACTGCCTCTAACGAACTCCCTGAAGCGGATAACAGCCTGGAAGCACTGTACGACCGTATGCTTATTCGCCTGTGGCTCGATAAGGTACAGGAAAAAAACAACTTCCGTTCCATGCTGATAAGTCATCAGGATGAGCATGAAAACCCGGTAGCAGAAGGCCTGCAAGTCTCAGACGAAGAGTTTGCCGAATGGCAAAAAGCGATTACCAAAGTCACCCTGCCGGACAACGTTTTCGAGTTGCTGTTTCAGCTTCGCCAGCAGCTCGAACAACAGCCTGAGTCCCCTTATATTTCAGACCGTCGCTGGAAAAAAGCCTTACGTTTATTGCAAGCCTGTGCCTTCTTTAGTGGGCGGGAACAGTTGGCCCCTATCGACCTTATCCTGCTTAAAGATTGCCTGTGGCACGATATGGACAGTCTCAAAATGGTCCAACAGCAAATTACGCTTTTGATGACCGGGTCAGCATGGCAACAAAACACATTGCTGAACGAACTCAGTGCTATCCAGCAACAGCGGCTGGCACAGCAACAAAAACAAAGTGAATACAATGCGCTGACCCTGATAAAACAACAAAATACATTTTTTGGACGGCGCCAAAGTTATTCACTTCCCGAGGGGCTGGAAGCAACAACGCTGACACTGGTGCTCCAAAAATCACTCAGGCTGCATGATATGAACGTCATTCATATCACACTGGACCGTATGGCAATGGATCAGTGGCTACAGAAAGGCGGTGAAATTCGTGGCAAGCTGAATGGAATAGGTTTTGCTCAACCTTTGCAGCTTGAGGTCGATAATAAACAACACCTGGTTATTCGTGATGTCAGCATGCAGGGCACCACGTTGGCTCTCCCCGGGAAACCACAACAAGGTCTTCCCGACGATATCAGGCAACAACTGGATGACCTCGAAACCCGTTGGCGTAAGCAGCATGCGCTGTTTAATGAGCAACAAAAATGCCTGTTCATTGAAAGTGACTGGTTGGGGCAAATCGAGGCCAGCCTGCAGGATGTAGGCGCGCAAATAAAACAGGCTCGCCAATGCTGACGCTTTCCGCACTGGATACCATGCTGGCCATTAGTGAAACCGGGCTGGTGGAAGAACTGATAGTGACGCTTCTGGCGGCACCACAGTTACTTGCGTTTTTTGAAAAATACCCGCACTTAAAAAAAGCAGTAAAAAACGATCTTCCCCGCTGGAAGGATGAACTTAAGTCAAGGTTAAACAGTACATTATTGCCAAAGCAACTCGAACAAGAAGTGATGCTATTCAGGGCAGTTCAGCCACTCTCCACGGCGCAATTCAGCCAACAATGCCACGACATCGCCCGGCAACTTACAGAACTGGATTCATCATTTTCCGCTCAGGGTGTGAGTCTTCTGGCAGAAGCTCCGCCTGTCACACCAGCATTGCATACCCTCTTTTTACAACGCTGGCGTGTCAGCCTGATCATGCAGGCAACAACACTTAACCACCAATTACTGGCGGAAGAGCAGGAACGCCTGATGGCAGAGTTGCTTAAACGCCTGCAACTCACCCGGCAACTGGATCCTTTACTCAGCGATAATGACCGTACATCAGGCCGTTTATGGGATATGAGCACCAGTAATCTTGCCACAGAGAATATCAACCAGCTGATTCAGTACAGTGAGTTCTTAAATACCCAGCCTGAATTAATGCGCCTGGCGGAACAGCTTGGCCGGGCAAACGCCGCAAAAAGTGTCCCTAAAGAAAATGCACCACCAGAGATGACCCGGGTTATGGTACGTGAACCGGCCACCGTACCAGAACAAATAGAAGGACTTCATCAGAGCGATGATATTCTGCGGTTACTGCCGCCGGAACTGGCAGCACTGGGGATAACCGAACTGGAATATGAGTTTTACCGCAGGTTGCTTGAAAAGCAATTGATGACCTACCGCCTTCAGGGCGATGCATGGCGGGAAAAAATCGTCCAGCGCCCTTCACACCAACAAGAAATGGATGAGCAACCCAAAGGGCCATTTATTGCCTGTGTCGATACCTCAGGCTCTATGGGCGGGTTTAATGAGCAATGCGCGAAAGCATTCTGCCTTGCGTTGATGCGCATTGCGCTAAGAGAAGACCGCCGATGCTACATCATGCTATTTTCCAGTGAAATTGTCAGTTATGAACTCACCGCAGAAGATGGCCTGCAGCAGGCAATACGTTTTCTCAGCCAGCGGTTCCGTGGAGGTACTGATCTTGCCGGGTGCTTTGAAGAAGTAGTGAAACATATGCAAACGGCGCACTGGGCTGATGCCGATGCAGTGATCATCTCGGATTTTATTGCTCAGCGCCTGCCGGAAGAAGTGATAAACAAAGTCAGACTGTTGCAAAACCAGCACCACCACTGTTTCCATGCCGTCGCAATGTCACCTCATGGTAAACCCGGCATCATGCGTATTTTCGACCATATCTGGCGGTTTGATACCGGCCCAGGCACTCGTCTGGCCCGCCAGTTCAAACGCCATTTCTGATAGCACAGGCATACCCGAACACCCTCACTTTCTTTATTATGCCTGTAGCTAACATCAATAAAGCTTATCCCGGCTGGAATTGCTCATGGAAAATTACTCTCTCGATAATCTGGATCGCGACATCCTCAAGGCCTTAATGGCTAACGCCCGTACGGCTTATGCCGAGCTGGCCAAACAATTTGGCGTAAGCGCAGGGACAATTCATGTACGGGTTGAAAAAATGAAGCAAGCCGGGATCATCACCGGAACCCGGGTTGATATCAGCCCAAAACAGCTGGGTTACGACGTGTGCTGCTTTATTGGCATTATTTTAAAGAGCGCCAAAGATTACCCTTCCGCGCTGGCCCGGCTGGAAAGCCTTGAAGAGGTGACAGAAGCCTATTACACCACAGGGCATTACAGTATCTTCATTAAAGTGATGTGCAAATCTATTGATGCACTACAGCAAGTACTTATCAACAAAATTCAGACCATTGATGAGATACAGTCTACGGAAACGCTGATCTCCTTACAGAATCCCATCATGCGGACGATCACTCCATAATTCATACAAACAAATACCCATATTATCCACAGGTAGATCCCATGCGATTCACAGCGTACAATACGCCACGGTTTGTTGAAGGCAGGAACCATGGCAGAAATAACGTTGATAACAGGCAGTACGCTGGGAAGTGCTGAATATGTCGCAGAACATCTGGCTTCATTGCTGGATGCAGACGGGTTTACCACTCAGACACTTCATGGTCCGGAACTGGAAGCACTCAATCAATCTGGTTACTGGCTGGTCGTAACATCAACTCATGGAGCAGGTGATCTACCCGATAACCTTCAGCCTCTATTTGATGCCATTGAAGCAGGTAAGCCTGATTTAAGCGGCATACAATTCGGTGCAATAGGTATTGGCAGCCGTGAGTACGACACATTCTGCGAAGCAATAGACAAACTAAGCAGCCTGTTACAGGCTTGTGGTGCCCGTACTCTTGGCGAACCACTAAAAATAAACATTCTTGATCATGAAATTCCGGAAGATCCGGCAGAAGAATGGCTGCTTTCCTGGAAAAATTTACTCCCAATAGTGTAAAGATCGCGCAGTTGGTTGTGGATAACTCTGCGCAAAAGCTTGGATCAACCAGTAGTTATCCAATGTACAACGATCATGCGTTTTTTGGGGTGTGAGTAAGTCGCTAAACTGATCCCAGCTTATACGGTATGGGATCACCGATCATTCACAGCAAATGATCTGGCCTAATCACCTGTATTGAAAGGTGAAAAATCACTTATCCACAGCATGATGCGATCATAATAAGAGATCATAATAAAACAGATCTCTATATAAAGATCTTCTTTTTAATACCTTCGATCCTGGTGCTTTCTCAATCGACTAAAGTTGAGTAGAATCCCCGGCCCGGGGCAATAAATCCTCTTTCGCAAATTCGCAACAACGAGGCTTAGTAACCATGTTTTATCCAGATCCTTTTGACGTCATAATCATTGGCGGGGGTCACGCAGGGACTGAAGCAGCAATGGCTGCAGCCCGAATGGGCCAACAGACCCTTTTACTGACACACAATATCGACACTCTGGGGCAGATGTCCTGTAACCCGGCTATTGGCGGTATTGGCAAAGGACATTTGGTTAAGGAAGTGGATGCGCTTGGTGGCCTGATGGCAAAAGCTATCGATCAGGCTGGTATCCAGTTTAGGATACTAAACGCCAGCAAAGGCCCCGCTGTCAGAGCAACCCGTGCTCAGGCTGACCGTGTTCTTTACCGGCAGGCAGTACGCACAGCTTTGGAAAACCAGCCAAACCTGATGATCTTCCAACAGGCAGTTGAAGATCTGATTGTCGAAAACGACCAGGTTGTTGGTGCTGTTACCCAAATGGGCCTGAAATTCCGTGCAAAAGCAGTAGTGCTGACTGTCGGGACATTCCTTGACGGCAAAATCCATATTGGTCTGGACAACTACAGTGGTGGTCGTGCTGGCGATCCGCCGTCCATACCGCTTTCTCGCCGCCTGCGTGAATTGCCTTTGCGCGTCAGCCGCCTGAAAACAGGAACACCGCCGCGTATTGATGCCCGGACTATCGATTTCTCTGTGCTGGCTCAACAGCATGGGGATAACCCAATGCCAGTGTTCTCTTTCCTGGGTTCAGCAAGCCAACACCCTCAGCAGGTTCCTTGCTATATCACGCATACCAACGAACGCACTCACGACGTGATTCGTAATAATCTGGACCGCAGCCCAATGTACGCAGGCGTCATTGAAGGCATTGGCCCACGTTATTGCCCATCGATTGAAGACAAAGTCATGCGTTTTGCTGATCGCAACGCGCACCAGATCTTCCTGGAGCCGGAAGGGCTGACCAGCAACGAAATTTATCCTAACGGGATATCCACCAGCCTGCCGTTTGACGTGCAGATGCAAATTGTTCGCTCTATGGACGGGATGGCGAATGCGAAGATCGTTCGCCCCGGGTATGCCATTGAGTATGATTTCTTCGATCCGCGCGATCTCAAACCTACACTGGAAAGCAAGTATATCCATGGTCTGTTCTTTGCCGGGCAAATAAACGGCACAACAGGTTACGAAGAAGCGGCAGCTCAGGGGTTGCTGGCCGGGCTTAATGCCGGGCGTTATTCCGCAGACCAGGAAGGGTGGTCACCACGCCGCGATCAGGCCTATTTAGGTGTGCTGGTTGATGATCTGTGCACGCTGGGTACCAAAGAGCCTTACCGCATGTTTACTTCCCGGGCTGAATACCGCCTGATGTTGAGGGAAGATAACGCAGACTTACGTTTAACCGAGGCTGGGCGCGAGCTTGGGCTGGTGGACGATGAGCGCTGGGCGCACTTTAACCAGAAACTGGAACACATTGAGCGTGAACGCCAGCGCCTGAAAGAAACCTGGGTTCACCCGGCATCTGAACATGCAACTGAGGTGAATTCTCTGCTCAAAACGCCATTAACCCGTGAAGCAAGTGGTGAAGATTTACTGCGGCGCCCGGAAATGACGTACCAGCAGTTAACCTCGCTTTCTCAGTTTGCACCGGCACTGCCAAACGAACAGGCTGCTGAGCAAGTTGAGATTCAGGTTAAATACGAAGGCTATATTGCCCGTCAGCAGGATGAAATCGAAAAACAACTGCGCAACGAGAATACGGTACTTCCTGCCACGCTGGATTACCGTCAGGTTTCTGGTTTGTCCAATGAGGTTACTGCGAAACTGAATGACCATAAACCGTCATCCATTGGCCAGGCTTCCCGCATTTCAGGTGTTACACCTGCCGCCATTTCCATTTTGTTGGTATGGCTGAAAAAACAAGGGCTGCTTCGTCGCACGGCCTGATGCTGATAAGATACAGATAACCGTCTGGCCAGGGTTAACCTGGCCATTTTTTTATAGGTAACTTTGTGCTCAATATGCTGAATAAACTATCTCATCTGTTGGATGACGCGGGGATTACGCTGTCCTCTCACCAGAAAAGCCAGTTACTGGCTTATGTTGAACTGCTCAACAAATGGAATAAGGCATATAACCTGACTTCCGTGCGCGACCCACAGGAAATGCTGGTGCGCCATATCATGGACAGTATTGTGGTTGCACCGCATCTGTCAGGGCAGCGTTTTATCGATGTAGGAACCGGCCCGGGGCTGCCTGGTATACCTCTGGCAATTGTCTGCCCGGATTCACACTTTACCCTGCTCGACAGCCTGGGTAAGCGCGTGCGGTTTCTGCGCCAGGTTCAGCATGAGCTTAAACTGGAGAACATCACACCAGTGCAAAGCCGGGTAGAAGATTTTCCTGCGGACCCGGCATTTGATGGTGTTCTTAGCCGCGCCTTCGCATCACTGACCGACATGGTGACGTGGTGCCATCACCTTCCTGCTGAGAACGGTTTGTTCTACGCCCTGAAAGGCGTGTTACCGCAGGATGAGATAGACTGCCTGCCACCAGAACTGGCGGTGGAAAAAGTCATTCACCTGGCTGTACCTGAACTGGAAGGTGAACGGCATCTGGTGATTATTCGACCAAAAAAAAATTAATATTTATCAAAAAAAGTGGAAATACAGTTGTTTCTTAATCGTTAAAAAAGCCGTGCTAAATCAGCGTAATAGTTGGTTACATGTCACAAGTTTTTTACCAGTTATTTTCCGATAATTAACGTCACTCTTTTTGTTAACTTTATAAATAGTAAACATGGAAAATATGAGCGGGCAAAAGATACTCGCTGGTGAAAAAGAGCAAAAGTTAAATTTTTTAGTTAAATGTCAATAAAAGGTTTTTATTGTGTTTTAGGC
Source organism: Mangrovibacter plantisponsor (assembly GCF_003182475.1). GTDB lineage: Bacteria > Pseudomonadota > Gammaproteobacteria > Enterobacterales > Enterobacteriaceae > Mangrovibacter > Mangrovibacter plantisponsor. Next base: position 80,789 of record NZ_QGTS01000016.1, on the reverse strand, counting down.
TTTTTTCTAAAAATATTTAAATAATGCACTTATTTTTCATAAGGATAGGTTTTTCGTTTTCCAGTTTATTCTTAAATTGATAAGCAGAAAATTGTTGGATTTGTGATCAGTGGCACGCTTTTAACTACATGGTTACCACTTAATTGGTAATTTTGGTGAACTGATTGAGGTTTGAACAAAACTTTAGAAAAAAGGCGCACAGAAAATTATTTAAACATTTGTTCACCTTTTTGCTACTTATTGTTTGAATTCACGTGTCCGCCCCGTATAATTTGCTCGCTTTTTGGAACTTGACTCTGAGCCATAAAGACAGTTTTATACGACTCGCGACATACCTCAAAGGGAGCAGGAGTTATTCACGTTATGTCAGTGTCGCTCATGAGTAGAAACGTAGCGCTTAAGCTTCTGTTCGTTCAATTTTTGGCTTTGATAGCAAGTGGATTGCTTTTTTGCCTCAAAGACCCCGTATGGGGAGCTTCCGCTCTTGGTGGAGGTGTGGCGGTTTGGCTGCCTAACGTATTTTTTATGATTTTTGCCTGGCGTCATCAGGCGCAAACATTCACTAAAGGTCGTATGGCCTGGTCGTTCGCAATTGGCGAAGGCGTAAAAATAGTGGCAACGTTTGCTATTCTGGTTGTGGCGTTGGGCGTATTTAAGGCGGTTTGGCTGCCGCTTATAGTGACATGGTTATTGGTGCTGGTTGTACAGATACTGGCGCCAGCTGTAATTAACAACAAAGGGTAAGAGGCATCATGTCTGCAGGAGAAATCTCTACACCGCAGGAATACATAGGTCACCATCTGCATAACTTACAGATTGACCTGCGTACATTCTCAATGGTGGATCCGCAAAACCCCCCGGCCACATTCTGGACGCTGAATATTGACTCCATGTTTTTCTCAGTGGTTCTGGGTTTGTTGTTCCTGGTTATTTTCCACCGTGTTGCGAAACGTGCAACGACGGGCGTGCCAGGCAAATTCCAGACAGCGGTTGAATTAATCGTTGGTTTTGTTCATGGCAGTGTCAAAGACATGTACCATGGCAAAAGCAAGGTTATTGCACCGTTGGCCCTGACGATTTTTGTTTGGGTCTTCCTGATGAACCTGATGGACTTGCTGCCAATCGACTTGCTGCCATTTATTGGCGAGCATGTATTTGGTCTGCCAGCGTTGCGTGTTGTTCCGTCTGCTGATGTGAACGTCACTTTGTCCATGGCATTGGGTGTCTTCGTTCTTATTCTTTTCTACAGCATCAAAATGAAAGGCGTTGGTGGCTTCGCGAAAGAGTTGACGCTCCAGCCGTTCAATCATCCGGTGTTTATTCCCGTGAACCTGATTCTGGAAGGGGTCAGTTTATTGTCCAAACCTGTTTCTCTTGGTTTGCGACTGTTCGGTAACATGTATGCGGGTGAGCTGATTTTCATTCTGATTGCTGGTCTGTTGCCGTGGTGGTCACAGTGGTTGCTTAACGTTCCGTGGGCAATCTTCCACATCCTGATCATTACGCTGCAAGCCTTCATTTTCATGGTTCTGACGATTGTCTATCTGTCGATGGCATCTGAAGAACATTAATTTACTAACACTACTACTGCGTTTTAACTGAAACAAACTGGAGACTGTCATGGAAAACCTGAATATGGATCTGCTGTACATGGCTGCCGCTGTGATGATGGGTCTGGCGGCAATCGGTGCTGCGATCGGTATCGGCATCCTCGGGGGTAAATTTCTGGAAGGCGCTGCACGCCAGCCTGATCTGATTCCTCTGCTGCGTACACAGTTCTTTATCGTTATGGGTCTTGTGGATGCTATCCCGATGATCGCTGTGGGTCTGGGTCTGTACGTGATGTTCGCCGTCGCGTAGTGAGCATTGCTTTAAAACTAAAGCAATATCAGAACATTAACTAGATAAGAGGCATTGTGCTGTGAATCTTAACGCAACAATCCTCGGCCAGGCCATCGCGTTTGTCCTGTTTGTTCTGTTCTGCATGAAGTATGTCTGGCCGCCGTTAATGGCTGCCATTGAAAAACGTCAAAAAGAAATTGCTGACGGACTTGCTTCAGCCGAACGAGCTAAAAAGGACCTTGACCTTGCACAGGCCAACGCGACCGACCAGCTGAAAAAAGCGAAAGCTGAAGCTCAGGTCATTGTTGAGCAGGCGAACAAGCGCCGTTCTCAGATTCTGGAAGAAGCAAAAGCGGAAGCAGAACAGGAACGTAACAAAATCGTGGCACAGGCTCAGGCCGAAATCGACGCTGAACGTAAACGTGCCCGCGAGGAACTGCGTAAGCAAGTCGCTCAACTGGCTATCGTTGGTGCCGAGAAGATTATTGAACGTTCCGTGGATGAAGCTGCTAACAGCGACATCGTTGATAAACTGGTCGCTGAACTGTAAGGAGGGAGGGGCTGATGTCTGAATTTGTTACTGTAGCTCGCCCCTACGCCAAAGCAGCTTTTGACTTTGCGGTTGAACACCAGAATGTGGATCGCTGGCAGGAAATGCTGGCGTTTGCCGCAGAGGTGTCCAAGAACGAACAGGTGGCTGAGCTGATTTCAGGTGCACTGGCACCTGAAACGTTGGCTGCGTCGTTTATCGCTATTTGTGGTGACCAGGTAGATACCCATGGCCAGAACCTGATTAAGGTTATGGCTGAAAATGGGCGTCTGTCGGTTCTTCCTGATGTTCTTGAGCAGTTTGTTCTGTTGCGCGCAGCCCTCGAGGCCACCGTTGAAGTTGATGTGACTTCAGCCAGCGCGTTAAGCGAAGAACAGCTTTCGAAAATTAGCGCCGCGATGGAAAAACGTCTGTCTCGCAAAGTGAAGCTGAATTGCAAAATTGATAAGTCTGTAATGGCAGGTATTGTCATTCGTGCGGGCGATATGGTCATTGACGGTAGCGTCCGTGGTCGTCTTGAACGCCTGGCAGACGTCTTGCAGTCTTAAGGGGACTGGAGCATGCAACTGAATTCCACCGAAATCAGCGAACTGATCAAGCAGCGCATTGCTCAGTTCAACGTGGTGAGTGAAGCTCACAACGAAGGTACTATTGTTTCTGTAAGTGACGGTGTTATCCGTATCCACGGCCTGGCCGAGGTAATGCAGGGTGAAATGATCTCTCTGCCGGGTAACCGTTACGCTATCGCACTGAACCTGGAGCGCGACTCCGTAGGTGCAGTTGTGATGGGTCCGTATGCTGACCTTGCCGAAGGCATGAAAGTTAAGTGTACTGGCCGTATTCTTGAAGTACCGGTAGGTAATGGCCTGCTGGGTCGTGTTGTTAACACCCTGGGTGAACCTATTGATGGTAAAGGCCCGGTTGAACACGATGGCTTCTCAGCTGTTGAAGCTATCGCGCCTGGCGTTATCGAACGTCAGTCTGTCGACCAGCCTGTACAGACCGGTTATAAATCTGTCGATGCCATGATTCCAATCGGTCGTGGTCAGCGTGAGTTGATCATCGGCGACCGTCAGACTGGTAAAACCGCTCTGGCTGTCGATGCCATCATCAACCAGCGTGATTCCGGTATCAAATGTGTGTACGTGGCTATCGGCCAGAAAGCGTCCACCATTGCTAACGTGGTTCGTAAACTGGAAGAGCATGGCGCACTGAAAAACACCGTTGTGGTTGTTGCTTCTGCGTCTGAATCCGCTGCACTGCAATACCTGGCACCTTATGCCGGTTGTGCAATGGGTGAATACTTCCGTGACCGCGGCGAAGACTCCCTGATTGTTTATGATGACCTGTCCAAACAGGCTGTCGCTTACCGTCAGATTTCTCTGCTGCTTCGTCGTCCGCCAGGACGTGAAGCATTCCCTGGCGACGTATTCTATCTGCACTCCCGTCTGCTGGAACGTGCTGCGCGTGTAAACGCTGAATACGTTGAAGCCTTCACTAAAGGTGAAGTTAAAGGGAAAACCGGTTCACTGACCGCATTGCCGATTATCGAAACCCAGGCGGGTGACGTTTCCGCGTTCGTTCCGACCAACGTAATTTCTATTACCGATGGTCAGATCTTCCTGGAAACCAACCTGTTCAACTCCGGTATTCGTCCGGCAGTTAACCCGGGTATCTCCGTATCCCGTGTGGGTGGTTCAGCGCAGACCAAGATCATGAAAAAACTGTCCGGTGGTATCCGTACCGCTCTGGCACAGTATCGTGAACTGGCAGCGTTCTCCCAGTTTGCTTCTGACCTTGATGATGCAACGCGTAAGCAGTTGGATCACGGTCAGAAAGTAACCGAGTTGCTGAAACAGAAACAGTATGCGCCGATGTCCGTTGCGCAGCAGTCTCTGGTTCTGTTTGCGGCTGAACGTGGTTACCTCAGTGATGTCGAGCTGGCGAAAGTCGGTAGCTTCGAAGCTGCACTGCTGGCATACGTTGACCGTGAGCACGCTCCGCTGATGCAAGAAATCGACCAAACTGGGTCTTACAACGATGAAATCGAAGGCAAGCTGAAAGGCATCCTCGATTCCTTCAAAGCAACCCAGTCCTGGTAACGTCTGCGGCTTGTCTCTCGGGGCAAGCCGTTAGGCATTGAGGAGAAGCTCATGGCCGGCGCAAAAGAGATACGTAGTAAGATCGCAAGCGTCCAGAACACGCAGAAGATCACTAAAGCGATGGAGATGGTCGCCGCTTCCAAAATGCGTAAATCGCAGGAGCGCATGGCGTCCAGCCGTCCTTATGCAGAGACCATGCGCAAAGTGATTGGTCACCTTGCTAATGGTAATCTGGAATACAAGCACCCTTACCTGGAAGAGCGCGACGTAAAACGCGTGGGTTTTCTGGTAGTGTCGACTGACCGTGGTCTGTGTGGCGGCCTGAACATTAACTTGTTCAAAAAGTTGCTCAACGAAATGAAAGAATTGTCTGAGAAAGGCATTCAGAGTGATTTAGCACTGATTGGCTCTAAAGGTGTTTCTTTCTTTAATTCTGTTGGCGGCAGTGTCGTTGCACAGGTAACAGGCATGGGGGATTCCCCTGCTCTGTCAGAACTGATTGGTCCGGTTAAGGTGATGTTGCAGGCCTACGATGAAGGCCGTCTGGACAAGCTTTACGTTGTCAGCAACAAATTTATTAACACCATGTCTCAGGTTCCGACCATCACTCAGCTGCTGCCTTTACCGGCATCAGAAGATGATGATTTAAAACGTAAATCCTGGGATTACCTGTACGAACCTGATCCGAAAGCGCTGCTGGATACCCTGTTGCGCCGTTATGTCGAATCGCAGGTTTATCAGGGCGTGGTAGAAAACCTGGCCAGCGAACAGGCCGCACGTATGGTTGCGATGAAAGCTGCAACCGATAATGGCGGCAACCTGATCAAAGAGCTGCAGTTGGTTTACAACAAAGCTCGTCAGGCCAGCATTACTCAGGAACTCACCGAGATTGTCTCGGGGGCCGCCGCGGTTTAACCAGGTTTACGAATTACGTAGAGGATTCAAGATGGCAACTGGAAAGATTATCCAGGTAATCGGCGCCGTGGTGGACGTCGAGTTTCCTCAGGATGCCGTACCAAGAGTGTACGATGCCCTTGAGGTAATGAATGGTAAAGAGCGCCTGGTGCTGGAAGTTCAGCAGCAGCTGGGTGGTGGTGTTGTTCGTACTATCGCAATGGGTTCTTCCGACGGTCTGCGTCGTGGCCTGGATGCGAAAGATCTGGAACACCCGATTGAAGTCCCGGTTGGTAAAGCAACACTTGGCCGTATCATGAACGTACTGGGTGAGCCGGTCGACATGAAAGGCGACATCGGCGAAGAAGAACGTTGGGCTATTCACCGTGAAGCACCGAGTTACGAAGACCTGGCTAACTCCCAGGATCTGCTGGAAACTGGTATCAAAGTTATCGACCTGATTTGCCCGTTTGCAAAAGGCGGTAAAGTTGGTCTGTTCGGTGGTGCTGGTGTAGGTAAAACCGTAAACATGATGGAGCTGATCCGTAACATCGCGATCGAACACTCCGGTTACTCAGTGTTTGCGGGCGTTGGTGAACGTACCCGTGAAGGTAACGACTTCTACCACGAAATGACCGATTCCAACGTTCTGGATAAAGTATCCCTGGTTTACGGCCAGATGAACGAGCCGCCGGGAAACCGTCTGCGCGTTGCACTGACCGGCCTGACCATGGCTGAGAAATTCCGTGACGAAGGCCGTGACGTTCTGCTGTTCGTCGATAACATCTATCGTTATACCCTGGCCGGTACTGAAGTATCCGCTCTGCTGGGTCGTATGCCTTCCGCGGTAGGTTATCAGCCAACACTGGCAGAAGAAATGGGTGTTCTTCAGGAACGTATCACTTCAACCAAAACGGGTTCTATTACCTCCGTACAGGCGGTATACGTACCTGCGGATGACTTGACTGACCCGTCACCAGCCACCACCTTTGCGCACCTTGACGCAACCGTGGTACTGAGCCGTCAGATTGCTTCTCTGGGTATCTACCCGGCAGTTGACCCGCTGGATTCCACCAGCCGTCAGCTGGACCCGCTGGTTGTTGGTCAGGAACACTATGATGTTGCCCGTGGCGTGCAGTCTATTCTGCAACGTTACCAGGAACTGAAAGACATCATCGCCATCCTGGGGATGGATGAACTGTCAGAAGAAGATAAGCTGGTGGTAGCTCGCGCTCGTAAAATTCAGCGCTTCCTGTCTCAGCCGTTCTTCGTAGCAGAAGTCTTTACTGGTTCTCCGGGTAAATACGTTTCGCTGAAAGATACCATCCGTGGCTTTAAAGGCATTATGGACGGTGAATACGATCACCTGCCGGAACAAGCGTTCTACATGGTTGGTTCCATCGACGAAGCCGTGGAAAAAGCCAAGAAACTTTAACGCCGTAATCGGAGGGTGATATGGCTATGACTTACCACCTGGATGTCGTCAGCGCAGAACAGCAGATGTTTACTGGTCTGGTTGAGAAAATCCAGGTTACAGGTAGTGAAGGTGAACTGGGTATTTACCCGGGTCACGCTCCGCTGCTTACTGCCATTAAGCCTGGTATGATCCGCATCGTTAAACAGCATGGCCATGAAGAGTTTATCTATCTTTCTGGCGGCATTCTGGAAGTACAGCCTGGCACAGTAACCGTGCTGGCTGATACGGCAATTCGCGGCCAGGATCTGGATGAAGCCAGAGCCATGGAATCGAAACGCAGAGCAGAAGATCACATTCGTAATTCTCACGGTGACGTGGATTACGCACAAGCTTCTGCTGAGCTGGCGAAAGCCATCGCGAAACTGCGTGTTATTGAATTGACCAAAAAAGCGATGTAACACCGGCTTGAAGCACGTAAAAAGCCAGCCAGGGCAACCCGGCTGGCTTTTTTTATTGCAAACTGAAGTCGGGTGAATATTGAAAATAAAACGCTTTTTCTTTTTTATGTGATCTATGTCTCAAAAATCTTGATCAGGTCGAACAAGAAGCGTACACTTCTTTTTGTGAGCTGAGTCACAAAATTTAATTCACCGATTAGGATGCCACCATGAAACTGATTAACAAAATCATCGCTATTTTTAATAACATGAGTTTCTCATTTGGTACTTTCCATCTGTGATAGTTGTTCTTCGCTAGATCGCTGAAACATAGCCCTTGCGAAGATATCCGGATAAAAAAAGGTCGCCCTGGTGGCGACCTTTTGCATGTATTAAACAGGCTTATTTTTTCTGCAGGAATGACCCAAAATCAAACGTACCATTCGGCTTACGTAACAGTGGTTCAGGCATCGTCAGTGACGAAAAATCTGTTGCCTTAATCTCCTTACCCGCACTGTTCACACTTTTCCCTTTATGGATAAAGTAATTTGATTTGTCCACGTCACCAGTAACTGCATCGTCATACTTAGCTGGTGTGGTGCGCAGTGATTTGTTGCCTTTGAATATTCCCTGAGTTTCCGGTCCACCGTAAGGGCTTGGCCGGAAGATAAAGTTAAAGCGCTGGTTATCCACCGCGGTATTGTTTTCAACGACTAAGCGCCCAGGGTTAAAGTTATCGGTAAAACCGTCCAGGTGGTTGCCAATAGCAATACTGTTGCGAATTTGGTGGGCGACTGGCTGGCCTTCACCGCCGAGTTTGAAACCGTTACTGGTGTTGTTACGGGCAATGGAATTCTCGATCACCACAACGCCGTTCGGGCCGTCTTCAATTTTGTTAAATAAATCAAAGCCATCATCCACGTTATTGTGGGCGTAACAACCGTCCAGGCGGTTCCCTTCCCCTACACGCATTTTCACTGCGAATCCATCCGCATTGATTTTACCCGGGTCTTCGTTGCCCCATGATTCAGAGTTAACGATACGGTTATAACTGGCCCACAGAGGGCGGCCAATCTTATCTGGCGAAGAAATTTGAATACCCGTGTCATCATTATGGTAAGCCGTTACATTCTCAACCAGGTTATGGCTACCCGTAATGCGCAGGCTCTTGTCCGTAACATCAATACCTTTAATGTTCCAGTAACTGGCTTCCAGCAACACTCCATGAATAACCGCTTTGCCTTCTGCCACCAGCGTTTTGTGCTTATCTGCCAGCCCACTGGCTGAAAGCGGAATAGTGATACCGGCATAATCACCCGGCAACAGCACAAGCGTGCCACCTGGCGGCAGCATATGAACTGCAGAGGTTAAATCCAGCGGTGCAGCTGATGTCCCTGCGTTATCTGCTTTCCCCTGAGGGCCAGCATAAATACGCTCACTGGAACTGGCGGCGATTTTTTCTACCACCAGCTTTTGGACCACGGGTTTGTCTGGTGCATTTGCAGGTGTGAAGTCCAGGGAAAACTGGTTGCCGTTCGCTAGAGAAGCGGGTTGAGTCATCATCTCCCCGGCTTTAACAGTTTTATTAGCCCCGATCACCACTTCATTTTGTGTAACTGACCAGGTGCCGTCGTAATTTGCCCGGGCCTGAACGACATAGTCATTGCTGGCCGATTTATCAGAAGATGCAATTTGCGCCACGACAGGCCAGGGTTTTGCCACCCAGGCCGGAGACGCTTTGGTTTCTGCGGGTGTGGTTGTCAGCGTGGCATCTGAAATAGTGATTTTGGCATTACGCGAAGCAAAGAACCCCACGTAATAATGTTGCTTATCCTGCACTGTTACGCTGTCTGCGCCTTTTACCTGCTGGCTCACCCAGTCATCACTTCCTGCTGGTGCCCAGGAGGTAATATAGCCATCATTAGTGCGCTGTAATTTAAGGCGAAAAGTCCCGTTTTTCGCCAGGCTGATTTGTTCTTTGTAACTTTTCTTAGTGATGGCCGCGCCAGCATTACCCCATGGCTGGGATACACCCTGGCGGTACATTGCCTGCATTTTTACCTGGTCAGCATCTTTGCGGTCCTGCGTCATAATAGCGTTCATAACCATATTAGACGCCGAAGGAAACTCTTCATACCCGGGTTTTAATGGGTTCTGGCGTGGGTTACCCAGAATATCGCGCACCAGTAAACCGGCGCCTTCCTGAGCTGCGGGTTTGGCACCATTTTCCGGGCCAAATTGATTTACAGTAACAGTGGCCTGCAACGAGAAATTTTGATCTGCCGGGAGTTGGGTATAGAAAAAGGTCAGTCCATCGTGGGAGTTGGCAATTTTCCCACCACGGCTTTCAATGGTTACCGGCTGGGATAAATCCGCTTTGCTGGTGGTATCCAGTTTTTTGCCCGCAATAGTGACATCATTCACTCCCACTTTTTCAGGCAGAACATTAGAGGAAAAATTCACATCTGTGGATTGCCCAAAAGTAATGGCATGCCAGATATGCGGTTGTTGTTGGGCGCAAACCTGTGCAGAAAGCACCGTACCACAAAGTGTTAGGGCAAAAGGAAGTTTTGACACTGTTGTCTCTCCGTATTGATTTGCCCGCATTATCACTAAAATGAAACGCTGTTTCTTTTATGTTTATCACAAAGGTTGATTTTTGAAATGCTGTTTTATTGGTCAGAATGTGGTTGTTTATTTTGAAACTAAAAATAAGTGTTAAACCATCATGTTACTGCTGATTTTTACAGCGTTTTAACGCAATTAACCGGGTAATAAAGCCGATATTGTGCAATAAGAGGAAAACCATGGCGGATTTAGCAACAATGTGTTTTATGATGCAAAATATGTAGCATTTATAACGCTAAATCGTTTTACTTCTTTCATCGTAACTAGTCAGGACGCCTATGTTAAATCGTTCGATGAGCGTGGTTATCCTTGCCGCAGGCAAAGGCACCCGCATGTATTCCGACCTCCCGAAAGTTCTGCATAACCTGGCTGGAAAGCCAATGGTGCAGCATGTTATCGACGCCGCGACCCAAATTGGGGCAAATCAGGTTCACCTGGTTTATGGCCATGGCGGTGATTTACTCAGGCAAACGCTCACCGAACCCCGGTTGAACTGGGTATTACAGGCGGAGCAACTGGGTACGGGCCATGCAATGCAGCAAGCTGCCCCCGCTTTTGCGGACGATGAAGATATCCTGATGTTGTACGGGGATGTTCCGCTGATTAGTGTGGAAACACTGCAAAAACTGTGTGAAGCAAAACCAGAAGGTGGGATTGGCCTGTTAACGGTGACTCTGGATAACCCTACTGGTTACGGGCGGATTACTCGCGAAAACGGTAACGTGACCGGTATTGTTGAGCAAAAAGATGCCAGTGAAGAACAACTGAAGATTCAGGAAATAAACACCGGGATTCTGGTTGCCAGTGGCCGAGATCTGAAACGCTGGCTGGCTAATCTCAGCAATAACAATGCCCAGGGCGAATATTATATTACCGATATTATCGCTATGGCATGGTCCGAAGGGCGCATGATTACCGCAGTGCACCCGGCTCGCCTGAGTGAAGTTGAAGGGGTTAATAACCGCCTGCAACTGGCTCGCCTTGAGCGGGTATACCAAACTGAAAATGCAGAGCGTTTACTGCTGGCTGGGGTGATGCTGCGGGATCCGGCTCGTTTTGACTTGCGTGGCAGCCTTGAGCATGGGCGCGATGTAGAAATTGACCCGGGTGTTATCATCGAAGGCCAGGTTAAACTGGGTAACCGGGTAAAAATTGGTGCGGGTTGTATTATTAAAAACAGCGTGATTGGTGATGATTGCGAACTCAGCCCGTACACGGTAATAGAAGACGCGCAACTGGCACCAGCCTGTACTGTTGGCCCATTTGCCCGCCTGCGTCCGGGGGCTGAGCTGGGCGAAGGCGCGCATGTTGGTAACTTTGTTGAAATGAAAAAAGCGCGCCTGGGTAAAGGCTCAAAAGCGGGCCATCTGGCTTACCTTGGCGATGCGGATATCGGTAACAACGTTAATATTGGCGCGGGTACCATCACCTGTAATTACGATGGTGCCAATAAGCACCAGACACTCATTGGCGACGATGTGTTTGTCGGTTCAGATACTCAGCTGGTGGCACCTGTTAGTGTCGCGAAAGGCGCAACCATTGGCGCAGGTACTACGGTTACGCGCAATGTTGGCGAAAATGAACTGGTAATAACCCGGGTACCACAGAGGCATATTGCTGGCTGGTCACGCCCGGTTAAGAAGAAGTAATAACAGTATTCTTTGCAGCGGGCTCCGGCTCACTGTGAAAGGGCGAGGATAAAAAACAACCCGCCCGCACGCAAAATGCGTGCAATAAAACTATAACCCCACTCTCTACAAGGCTCGGGGGCCGGGAAACCGGGTATACAGGTCAGCGACAACGCATGGCGTAATGCCATTATCAGGACTAAAAACTATGTGTGGAATTGTTGGCGCGGTCGCGCAACGTGATATTGCTGAAATCCTTCTTGAAGGATTACGTCGTCTCGAATACCGCGGGTATGACTCAGCCGGTCTGGCTGTGGTGGATAACGAAGGGCACATGACGCGTCTGCGTCGCCTGGGGAAAGTACAAATGCTGGCACAGGCTGCGGAAGAACACCCGTTGCATGGTGGTACCGGTATTGCTCACACCCGTTGGGCAACCCATGGTGAACCTTCAGAAAGCAATGCGCACCCGCATGTTTCTGATTACATTGTAGTGGTTCACAACGGCATCATTGAAAACCACGAACCTTTGCGTGAATTGCTGGTATCCCGTGGTTATGTTTTTGTCTCCGAAACAGATACCGAAGTTATCGCTCACCTGGTCCACTGGGAAATGCAGCAGGGTGGTTCATTGCGTGATGCGGTTATGCGGGCAATTCCGCAACTCCGTGGTGCTTATGGCACGGTCATTATGGATATTCGTCACCCAGACACCCTTCTGGCAGCCCGTTCTGGCAGCCCGCTGGTGATTGGCCTGGGTATGGGCGAAAACTTTATCGCTTCAGACCAACTGGCACTGTTGCCGGTGACCCGCCGTTTTATCTTCCTGGAAGAGGGCGATATTGCTGAAGTAACGCGCCGCAGTGTGACGATTTTTGATACCACAGGTAAAGAAGTAACCCGCCCGGATATCGAATCCAGCCTGCAATATGACGCCGGTGATAAAGGCGTTTACCGCCATTACATGCAAAAAGAGATCTACGAACAGCCCAATGCTATCAAAAGCACACTGACTGGCCGTATTGCGCATAATGCCATTGATTTTAGCGAACTGGGGCCGCAGGGCGACGCACTGCTTGCTAAGGTTGAGCACATTCAAATCATCGCCTGTGGCACATCCTATAACTCCGGGATGGTTTCTCGTTACTGGTTTGAGTCGCTGGCAGGTATTCCTTGCGATGTCGAAATTGCCTCTGAATTCCGTTACCGCAAATCAGCTGTACGCCATAACAGCCTGATGATCACTCTTTCTCAGTCTGGTGAAACTGCTGATACGCTGGCTGCATTGCGTCTATCAAAAGAACTGGGCTACCTGGGGTCACTGGCCATTTGTAACGTACCTGGCTCTTCTCTGGTGCGTGAGTCTGACCTGGCGTTAATGACCAAAGCAGGCACCGAAATTGGTGTGGCATCCACCAAAGCGTTTACTACACAGCTAACAGTTTTACTGATGCTGGTGGGTAAACTCTCCCGTCTGAAAGGCCTGGATGCTTCTGTTGAGCAGGATATCGTGCATGGTTTGCAGGCACTGCCAAACCGCATTGAACAAATGCTCTCTCAGGACAAGCGTATTGAAGCACTGGCGGAGAATTTCTCAGACAAGCACCATGCGCTGTTCCTTGGGCGTGGTGATCAGTACCCGATTGCGCTGGAAGGCGCGCTTAAACTGAAAGAGATCTCCTATATTCACGCTGAAGCTTATGCGGCTGGTGAACTCAAACATGGCCCGCTGGCGCTGATTGACGCAGATATGCCGGTTATTGTTGTGGCACCCAATAACGATCTGTTGGAAAAATTAAAATCCAACATCGAAGAAGTGCGTGCCCGTGGCGGCCAGTTGTATGTGTTTGCTGATCAGGATGCTGGTTTTGCCAGCAGCGACAACATGCACATTATTTCTCTGCCACACGTTGAAGAGGTGATTGCCCCTATCTTCTACACCGTGCCGTTGCAGCTGTTGGCTTACCACGTAGCCCTGATTAAAGGCACCGATGTGGATCAGCCGCGTAACCTGGCAAAATCCGTTACCGTCGAATAATTATTTATTCGTTCTGCCTTACCTGTAAATTAAAGCCCATCTTCAGATGGGCTTTTTTACGCGCCAGACACTATCTTTTAAACACACAAAAGAGTCTGAAAAGGAGAACGTGATGAAACGTATACAGCATCATTACGCTGTTAATGTTGAATGGACGGGTAATACCGGCGAAGGAACATCCTCTTACCGCACCTACAGCCGTGACCATATCATCAGTGCCGGAGGTGGAGATAAAGCCGCCATAGCCGGGTCAGCAGACCCTGCCTTTTTAGGTGACCCAACCCGCTGGAACCCGGAAGAACTATTAGTTGCGGCAACATCTGCCTGCCATAAATTGTGGTACCTGCATTTATGTGCTGATGCCGGCATTGTGGTTCAGTCCTACACAGACACCCCGGAAGGTACGATGGTTGAAGAGCCAGAAGGGCGGTTTACTCAAATCCAGTTAAAACCCTGCGTGACGATTCGAGCGCAGGATGATGCGGAACTCGCTCGCAGCCTGCATCATAAGGCGCATCAATACTGCTTTATTGCTAACTCACTCAATTTCCCGGTTTTATGTGAGCCGGAAATCAAACAAGCCTGATCTGCCACCTGTTTTTTAGCCCCTGTTTTTGTCCTTAAATCAAAAATTACGAGGATAATCAGCAGGGGCGATGAGCATGAATTATACTCCTCTGACAAGAATGTGATGTTTTTATTACAGTGTTTATCCTTGATCTATAAGGATAAAAACAGGTAAATCTCTTGTTGTCATAAAACTGTAATATTTAATACATTTTACTGTCATCTCTTTGTCCTATTTTGCACAGCGTAATCATTCTAAATAGAAGACAGACTCATTACCTCTGCAGGAGACATTATGAACATTATGCGTACCACCGTCGCAACTGTTGTCGCCGCGACCTTATCTCTGAGTGCTTTCTCTGCGTTAGCAGCAGCCAGCCTGACCGGAGCCGGGGCTACATTTCCTGCACCGGTTTACGCAAAATGGGCTGACACGTACCAGAAAGAAACAGGCAACAAAGTAAATTACCAGGGGATTGGTTCTTCTGGTGGTGTAAAACAGATTACTGCTCATACCGTTGATTTTGGTGCCTCAGACGCCCCATTGTCTGATGAAAGGCTGGAAAAAGAAGGTTTGTTCCAGTTCCCGACAGTGATTGGTGGTGTTGTTCTGGCCGTTAACTTGCCTGGTTTGAAATCCGGCGAACTGGTGCTGGATGGCAAAACACTGGGCGATATCTATCTGGGCAATATTAAAAAGTGGGATGACCCGGCCATTGCCAAACTCAACCCTGGCATGAAACTGCCTGCGCAGAATATCGCTGTGGTTCGCCGTGCCGACGGTTCAGGTACCTCTTTTGTTTTCACCAGCTACCTTGCAAAAGTTAATGATGAGTGGAAAGAGAAAGTTGGCACCGGAACCACCGTGAAATGGCCAACTGGCCTGGGCGGCAAAGGTAACGATGGTATTGCTGCTTTCGTACAGCGCCTGCCTGGCGCGATTGGTTATGTGGAATACGCATACGCCAAACAGAACAATCTGGCTTACACCAAACTGGTGTCAGCAGATGGCCAGCCTGTTAGCCCAACGGAAGAAAGTTTCTCCAATGCGGCGAAAGGGGCTGACTGGAGCAAATCCTTTGCACAGGATTTGACTAATCAAAAAGGGGCTGATGCGTGGCCTGTCACCTCTACTACCTTTATTTTGGTTCACAAAGAGCAGAAGAAACCCGAAAGCGGTATCGAAGTGCTGAAGTTCTTTGACTGGGCTTATAAGCAAGGTGGTAAAGAGGCTACAGACCTGGACTATGCAACCTTACCTGACAGCGTTGTCGAGCAGGTTCGCGCGGCATGGAAAACCAGCGTAAAAGACAGCGACGGTAAACCGTTGTATCAGTAATTTGGATGTTACCTTTCCCGGAAAATCAGCATAATAGCTGGCTTTCCGGGCTCAATCAGAAGAGTAATATATGGCTGCAACAAAGCCTGCGTTTAATCCCCCAGGCAAAAAGGGCGATATGATCTTCAGCGCACTGGTCAGACTGGCTGCGCTGATTGTGTTATTTCTGCTGGGTGGCATTATTGTCTCCCTTATCTTTTCCTCATGGCCAAGTATCCAGAAGTTCGGCTTTTCATTCCTGTGGACCAAAGACTGGGATGCGCCGAATGATATTTACGGTGCGCTGGTGCCTATTTACGGCACATTAGTGACATCGTTTATTGCTCTGCTGATTGCGGTGCCAGTGAGTTTCGGTATTGCGTTATTTCTTACTGAACTCGCTCCTGGCTGGTTGCGCCGCCCGCTGGGTATTGCCATTGAATTGCTGGCTGCTATCCCCAGTATCGTTTATGGCATGTGGGGGTTGTTCATCTTCGCGCCCCTGTTCGCGACCTATTTCCAGGCACCCGTGGGCGATATCCTCTCTGCTATACCTTTTGTTGGCGCACTGTTTTCTGGCCCGGCTTTCGGTATCGGGATCCTGGCCGCAGGTGTGATTCTGGCCATCATGATTATCCCTTACATCGCGGCTGTTATGCGTGATGTGTTCGAACAGACTCCTACGTTAATGAAAGAGTCAGCCTATGGTATTGGCTGCACAACCTGGGAAGTTATCTGGCGTATTGTTCTGCCATTTACCAAAAATGGGGTAATTGGCGGGGTGATGCTGGGGCTCGGGCGCGCCCTGGGTGAAACCATGGCTGTCACCTTTATTATTGGTAATACCTACCAACTGGACAGCGTTTCTCTGTATATGCCTGGCAACAGTATTACTTCTGCGCTGGCCAACGAATTTGCTGAAGCAGAGTCTGGCCTGCACGTTGCAGCATTGATGGAACTGGGCCTGATTCTGTTTGTTATCACCTTTATTGTACTGGCGATTTCTAAGCTCATGATTATGCGGCTGTCGAAGAACGAGGGGGCACGCTAATGGCAACGTTAGAAATGCAAAATGCCCAGGCACTGGCGGAAACCCGCCGCAAAATGCAGGCTCGCCGCCGCTTTAAAAATCGCATTGCTCTTACCATGTCCATGGCGACCATGGCGTTTGGTTTGTTCTGGCTTATCTGGATCCTGTTCTCGACCGTTACCCGCGGGATAGACGGTATGTCGCTGGCACTGTTTACCCAGATGACGCCGCCACCTAACACACCTGGCGGCGGGTTAGCTAACGCCCTTGCCGGTAGTGGCTTATTGATCCTCTGGGCAACAGCAGTTGGCACACCTTTGGGCATTCTGGCGGGGGTTTACCTGGCGGAATATGGGCGTAAGTCTGTCCTTGCTGAGGTTATTCGTTTTATCAACGACATCCTGCTCTCTGCGCCTTCTATTGTGGTCGGCCTGTTTGTGTACACCATTGTGGTGGCGCAAATGCAGCACTTCTCCGGTTGGGCGGGTGTGATTGCCCTGGCGTTGCTGCAGGTGCCTATTGTTATTCGTACTACGGAAAACATGCTGAAACTGGTGCCGGACAGCCTGCGTGAAGCGGCTTATGCACTGGGCACACCTAAGTGGAAAATGATTGGGGCTATTACCCTGAAAGCGTCTGTCTCCGGGATTATTACCGGGGTGTTGTTGGCCGTAGCCCGTATTGCTGGTGAAACCGCGCCATTGCTGTTTACCGCGCTGTCCAACCAGTTCTGGAGCACCGATATGATGCAACCGCTGGCGAACTTACCTGTCACTATCTTTAAGTTCGCCATGAGCCCCTTTGCTGAATGGCAGCAACTGGCCTGGGCCGGGGTTCTGATTATCACACTGTGCGTCCTGTTACTGAATATTTTGGCTCGCGTGCTGTTCGCGAAGCGTAAACACGGTTAATTCATTTTTAGCGTTGTCGCAGAGGCTAACTTTGCGGCAGCGAATAAGGAAAAGAGATACATGAGTATGGCTGACAACAACCCGGGCAAAATTCAGGTGCGTAATCTGGACTTCTATTACGGGAAATTCCATGCCCTGAAAAACATCAACCTGGACATAGCTCAGAACCAGGTAACGGCATTTATCGGCCCGTCTGGTTGCGGTAAATCCACGCTGCTGCGCACCTTCAACAAAATGTTCGAGCTTTACCCTGAACAGCGTGCTGAAGGGGAGATTCTGTTAGATGGCGACAATATTCTCACCAACCGGCAGGATATTGCATTGTTGCGTGCCAAAGTTGGTATGGTGTTCCAGAAACCCACTCCGTTTCCGATGTCCATCTACGATAACATCGCGTTTGGTGTGCGCCTGTTTGAAAAATTATCCCGCGCAGATATGGACGAGCGTGTGCAGTGGGCCCTGACCAAAGCGGCCCTGTGGACGGAAACCAAAGATAAACTGCACCAGAGCGGCTACTCTTTATCTGGTGGTCAGCAGCAACGTCTGTGTATAGCGCGTGGTATCGCCATTCGCCCGGAAGTGCTGCTGCTGGATGAACCCTGCTCCGCACTGGACCCTATCTCCACCGGGCGTATTGAAGAGCTGATTACCGAGCTCAAGCAGGACTATACCGTAGTGATTGTTACCCACAACATGCAGCAGGCTGCACGTTGTTCTGACTACACAGCGTTTATGTACCTGGGTGAGCTTATCGAATTCAGTAATACCGATAATCTGTTTACCACACCGCAGAAGAAACAAACCGAAGACTACATCACTGGCCGTTATGGTTGATGTGTCTGGCAGTGTTGAAACTGAAAAAGCAACCCATTTGGCGGTGTTATCACCGCTTTGCTGTAAAGCAAGTGTGTTGCAATCTGACAAAGCCTGTCGGGCATAAAGGAGTTCTGAATGGATAACCTCAATCTCAACAAACATATTTCTGGTCAGTTTAATGCCGAGCTGGAACATATCCGCACCCAGGTGATGGCGATGGGTGGGCTGGTTGAACAACAGCTCTCCGATGCCATTACTGCAATGCATAACCAGGACAGCGAACTGGCAAAAAGCGTGGTAGACGGCGACAAAAAAGTCAACATGATGGAAGTGGAGATAGATGAAGCCTGCGTGCGCATCATCGCCAAACGCCAGCCAGCCGCCAGTGACTTACGCCTGGTGATGGCCATCATTAAAACGATTGCTGAACTGGAACGTATTGGTGATGTGGCTGACAAAATCTGCCGCACGGCGCTGGAGAAATTTTCCCAGCAGCACCAGCCTTTGCTGGTTAGCCTGGAGTCGTTAGGTCGCCATACCGTGCAAATGCTTCACGATGTTCTGGATGCCTTTGCCCGTATGGATATCGACGAAGCGGTGCGTATTTACCGTGAAGATAAAAAAGTGGATCAGGAATACGAAGGCATCGTGCGCCAACTGATGACCTACATGATGGAAGATTCACGCACGATCCCCAGCGTTCTGACAGCGTTGTTCTGCGCACGTTCCATTGAGCGTATTGGCGACCGTTGCCAGAATATTTGCGAATTTATCTTCTATTTCGTTAAAGGCCAGGATTTCCGCCATGTTGGCGGCGACGAACTGGATAAGTTGCTGGCGGGTAAAGACCCGAAAGAGTAATTTCGGGGCTTATAAGCTGCGGTTTTCTTCACGGCGAGTGAATCTGACATCATGATTCACTCGCCGTTATTTTTACTTCGCCACCCACTGGTGCTGGTGGTACTGCCACACTTGCTGGTGTTCATCCAACTGGTACAGAAACAACCAGCCGTTATTCACCAGGTCCGCAACAACCTGGTGGCGCAACATAATCGCTTCAATTGCCGCCTGCGGAGCCTGAATAAAAGCACTTAACCGTACGGGCTGGTGGCGATACTGTTTCCCGTCATGAACCGACTGGTTCGATAAACCAATCCGCAAATCCCCGCCGTTCCCTTCAAACACCCCAATATGGCCGCCAACGACATTGTGCAGCAGCTTATTCCCACTGCCATATTTCTCTGGTGCCGTAACCGAGGCGTAATATTGCAGGTTGATCCAGTTCATCACCAACAGGGGCGCAGTCATAATTTTTTCCAGTTGGGTGAATTCCGGGTCTTCACTGACATGGTATTCGTGCAAAAACGCCCGCCCGGAAAAGTTCAGGTTGCGTGTCAGGCTGCGGGGCGCAATAAACACCCCGGCGTTATTACACAACCCCCACTCTGGCCGCATTTGAGCCCAGTTAGTCGCACGCTGTTTAAAGAACCGGTGGGCTTGTGCCGCATCAGGCGCATCAGGCGCATCAGGAACGGCGAACTGCGCTGCCCGGGTAATCCTTGCCTGGTTACTGGCTTGGTTAATCCAGGTGTTCCAGGGAGCGTCTGGTGCATCAAACACATTCAGGTCATCGGTTGTGGTGTTGTGCATGGCTGCGTAGAAATGCGTATCCGCAGGCACCGTTACACCAAATGCAGGCATTTCTGCTCTGACAGCCGGGTCATTTAACAACCAGGCCAGCACTTTGACATTCACTTCGCCAGTCTGGCCACCACAGGCACCACAATCAAGGCTGGATGACGTATGGTTATTGCAGGTTTGGCTGCCATGCCCGCTCAGCAGAACCACTTTTGCCAGCCGCTTACTTATCCCCATCGCTTTCAGAATACCGGCACCCAACTCAGCTTTTTCACTGGCGGTTAATGGCTGCTGATTGCGCTCCAAATCCCACTGCGCATTATTGCGAACATCGCGGTTGACGGGGTTTTCTGTACCGTGCTGCAACACAACACGCTTAAACAAACTGATAAGCTTCAGTAAACCACCCGCTTCAACCATACCCAGGTTGGAAGAGGGTTTTTCCAGGCTATTTTGCCAGCCGAGTTTGGTCAGGCGCAAAATACGCTCTGGCTGTTTGTGAGTTTGGCGGGCGACTAAATTGGGAGCCAGTAAACCTGGTAATTGTGGCCGGGAAAGGCTGCCATCCCAGGTTTGGTAACGAACAGGAATACCAAAGAACCCGGCGAAGCCTAATGTTTCAATCCCGCTGCTCTGGCTTTCCAGCGCCCGACGCATGGGCTCTGAACGTACATCAATACAAAAAATTGCCTGTAATTCTGGCCTGTCCAGTTCGCGAACCGGTTTTGCTGCTTTAATTTGCGCAATCCAGGGGCATTGTACGCTAAGCTCCAGTGCTCGCTGCCACACCCAAAGCGGCGCCAGTTGTTGTTGTGCAAGGAGGTAAGACGCACCAATATGGCTCGCCTGGTGGTGAATCGCCTGGCGAATAGTTGCGGCAGTATTCCCATGGTGCTGGCGTAACCACTGCATTAATACGGTATCCCAGGCCAGCAGTATGGCGCTTAACCCGAGTGTGTGTGGCACATCAATGTGCTGGTTTTCAAGGCCTGCCTGCCAGTCGAGCCAGGACTGCCAGCCTGCCCAGCCCGATAACTGGTGCAACGATGCCAGCATAAATGCTTCAGCCCCTGCACTGTTTTCCCAGGTGTTTTGCCAGCGGTTGCCTGCTTCCTCAAATAACCCGTTAATTGTCTTTGGCAGTGCACGGAAACCAGCCAGCAAATCCACGCCTAACAAGGTTTTGATGCCCTTATCCCGTGCCACCACTTCTAACCAGCTTTGGTAAAGATGCTCGCCATTTTTCCCGGTTGAATCAAACCGCTCCGGGTACTGGTGGTAGAGCGCAATAAACTGGCTCACCTGCTGAACGATTTCCTGAGCCCAGCTATGACCTTGCTGCGAAGGGATAACCTCATCCATCAACATAGCCAGTGTTTTCCAGCGGAAAGTCAGCTCAGTATCATTATGCTGCAGGTCTTCTTCCAGTTGTGCCGGCGTCAGTGGGCTGTGCAGTTCTGCCAGCGCCTGAGATAAATGCTGTGGGGTGATTTGTTTACCCCACAACTTGCGGTAGTAGCTTTTGTTCATCAGCCCGGTAATGCCGCAAATAACCGCCTGCTTCGCAAAAATCTGAGCGATATTGCTATGGCGTTGTTGCCACCAGGGGTTGACGGCGACAGACTGGTCCAGTGGCCAGGCGGGCGCAATAGATGCGGCAACCTTCAGGGCGATATCTGACCAGGCCAGTTCAGTTGATTGTTCAGTCATTATTTGGCCTCCGTTTTTACCTGCTGCCATTGCGCATTCTGAAGTTTAATCAGTGACTCACTCGGCCATAATTTCAGTGTCAGGCGGGTTGCCCATTCATCAAGGTAAGCACCGGCATTGAGCCAGATAAACAAGCGTTTAACCCAACTGATATGGGGCCAGTACTGTAAGGCAATAGAGAGGGCAAACAGGCTGAAGAACAGCAGGGCGACAAAACTGTCTGCGTAAATATTCAGTGGCGCGTCCATCCCCACCAGTGTGCTTAAGTGGTGTTTTGCTGTGGTATAGAGGGTCAGTAGCCCTGCGGCGAAGGCCAGAGAGATGGCGATACGCGGCAGGCTACCTGCGTCCCAGCGGCTGACGCTTGGCAGAACCAACGCACTGAGCGCAAACCAAATCAGCACTGTAGCCGCCAGGCTGGTCATCATGGCGAATTGCCACTGTGCGATACCAATCAGGATAAGTGCGAAAGTGAGCGCCAGTACCCAGTGCCGCACCCGGGGCTTAACGCCACCCGCCAGTTTTGCCGCCAGGTAGTGGTTAACGGTATTTCCGCTATTGAGAAAGGAAAACGATTTATAAAACGAGTGCGCAAACAGGTGTAACAGCGCCATTTCATATAATCCGAGACCAATCTCCACCAGCATCAGCCCCATTTGCGAGCTGGTAGACCAGGCAAGCTTCACCTTTATGCTGATGCGTGTGGTGCTCACCAGGCCGGTAATAGTGGTGCTGACTCCGGCCAGAATCACCAGAAACCAGCATGCAGCCGGGCTTGCAGCCAGGACAGGGGAAAAAAACAGTAGCAGGATACCGCCAAGGTTAACGATACCGGCGTGCAACAGTGCAGAAACTGGCGTGGGTGCTTCTACAACCTGAATCAGCCAGCCATGAACCGGCAGCTGCGCGCATTTAATCAGCGCCACCATAGACAGTAATAGTGCAGCAATAGTGAGCTGAACACTGCCAGCGCTTTCGCTGGCACGGTATACAATTTCACTGATAGTGGCAGTGTGGAACTGGCTGTACAGGGCTATAAAAGCGCCAGCAAGCAGCAGTTCACTCAGGCGGGCAAGCAGAAATTTTTTATGTGCCGCCAGTTGTGCCCTGGGGCGCTGCGGGTAGAACAAAATCAGGCGATGCAGACACAGGCTGACACTCACCCAGGCGGCCCAAAACAGGAGTAAGTGGTTACTGATGATCACCACAACAACTGCGGTGATGGTCATGAGTAACGCGCGCAAGAAGCGGCCCCGTTCACTTTCTCCACTGAACGCCACCCAACTGTAACGCACGATAGTGATACCCAGAATGGCTATCAATCCCAGCAGCATCAGTTTGAGCGGTGTGACCAGGAATAAAGAAAACATGATAGATCTCACATAATTGACAGTAGCCGTATTTTGGAATGTTGTTTAAATTAAGTAAAATATATATTAAATAAAAAAACGTTCTGTTTTACAGAATGGTTGGAATCTAATGAGCAGACTCAATTATCATCACCTCTATTACTTCTGGCAGGTTGCCCGGCAAGGGAACCTGACTCAGGCTGCGCAGAAATTGCACATTTCTCAATCTGCGTTGTCCTCGCAAATCAAACAGTTAGAAAAAAGCCTGAACGTTGAGTTGTTCACCCGGGAAGGCCGTAAACTGACTCTGACTGAGAGTGGCTACCACGCCATGAACTATGCCGATGAGATCTTTAAAAATGGTGAAGAGCTGGAACAACTGTTGACAACGGGTACCGCGCTACCCAGCGCGCCATTGCGAATTGGTATTCTTTCCACGATTTCACGTAACTTTATTGATCAGTTCATCCAGCCATTGATTCAGCAGAATGACTGCCGCTTTTCACTGCAATCCATGAGCCAGACGGGGTTGTTGAATGCCATGGCAGAACTACAGCTCGACCTGGCGCTCACCAATATTCCCGTCAGAAGTGCCAGCACCAATAACTGGCAAAGCCGGGTTCTGGCGCGCCAGCCGGTGGCGATTATTGGCCCGCCAGGGCTCGCATTAACTGAAGAGTTTGGTGAAAGCTATCGCCACCAGCGTTGGGTATTGCCGTATGGCGAGAACCCGCTGCGTGCGGCATTTGATGCCTTTGCCGCACAATATCACCTGCTACCGGAAATCGTGGCTGAGTCTGACGACATGGCAATGCTGCGCTTGTTAACCCGCGATACCGGCGCACTGGCTGTGATGCCACCAGTGGTGGTGAAGGATGAGCTGGATTCCGGCGAGCTGAAAAGCTATATGCTGCTGCCTAATGTATACGAAAACTTCTATGCGGTTTCCGCCCAACGGCGTGTTGTTCACCCCAAACTGGGCATGTTGCTCAGGCCGCTGGTGGATGAGTAACTGAGTGGAATGGGTGCTTATAAAAACAAAAACCCGTATTAACAAATAGCTAATACGGGTTAGTGAACGTTTACGCACAAGCATTCGCTAGCCTGTTTGTAAAACGTAGAATGCTCGTTTTGGTGAAGTCGCAAAGATAAAGAAAAGCCAAACGCGTTTAGTAATAAACGCTTTACCAGATGCGCTGTACTTCAAAGCAGCAGATACCCTGATATTCAAAAATCTGGCAACAATATCGAGCATTTTTAACGGTATTGATAAGCTGTACACAGAAGCAACAAAAGAAGAGGCTGAGCAGTTTTTAGATGCACAGTTTATAGCGCTCGGTAAAGACTACAACGTAGATAGCGTCTCCAAACCCAATAGAAAACGTATTGGCCTTGCTATGGCAACACTTGATGATATGTCGGCAGACGATAAAGCCAACATGCTTGATTACATCGACGGTTACTGTGGTGAACAGAAGTTTAAACTCTGTCACCTCTATGGATAAAAATAGCCACCCATCAGTAAAGTAAGAAGGTTGATTCAATGATTGATAACACCCCACAAGCTCCGCATGGTGAATTTGTCCTGTTTACCAGTGCCGATGGTAGAACTCGCGTAGAGTGTCGCTTTGAGTCAGATACCTTGTGGCTTTCACAAGCAATGATTGGCGAGCTCTATGGTAAGGCAAAAGCAACTATTAGCGAGCATATAAAAAATATCTTTGCGGAAGGCGAATTGGACGAAAATGCAGTTGTTCGGTTTTACCGAACAACTGCGGCTGATGGTAAATCATACAACGTTCAATACTTCAGCTTACCACTAGTATTGGCTGTTGGTTATCGCGTCCGTTCAAGCCGTGGTACTCAATTCCGCCAATGGGCAACACAAACCTTGGAAGAGTATTTGATCAAAGGATTTGCCATGGACGACGAGCGGTTGAAAAATCCCCCCGTTGGCCATTCTGCGGTGCCAGATTACTTTGATGAAATGCTGGAACGCATTCGTGATATCCGCGCCAGTGAGCGTCGCGTTTATCTGCGGGTGAAAGAAATCTTTACCATGGCTGCCGATTACGAGCCATCTAACCAAGAGACCAACCGCTTCTTCCAAACCATTCAGAACAAGCTGCATCATGCTTGTACGCATATGACCGCCGCTGAGCTTATTGCCAGCCGTGTGGATGCCAGTAAGCCAGATATGGGCTTAACCAGCTATAAAGGCGATGAAGTACGCAAGACAGACGTTACTGTTGCCAAGAACTACCTGCATGAAGACGAAATCAAAGAGCTTAATCGCATCGTCAATATGTGGCTCGACTTTGCCGAGGACCAGGCGCTGCGCCGCAAGCAGGTATTCTTGCAGGACTGGGCCGATAAGCTAGACCAGTTTTTAAGTTTTAATGATCGGGATGTATTAAGCGGAGCAGGAAAAATATCCAAGAAAGACGCTGATGAAAAAGCGAAATTGGAGTTTGACCGCTTTGCAGAACAGCGCCGTTGTTTAAAAGAAGCTGAAGGCGCACGGGCCAACATTGCAGCACTCAAAGCTATACTCAAAAAAGACCAATAGCTGCTATCTTTCTGTTCAAAAGACGGTGGAGAGAATGATAGTACACAAGCCTGATAGCGCGTATGCCATTCTTATCTGAGTATCGTTATAGTATGCTGATTTTCATTGGTTTTTCTCTTCTTGTGCGCCATATGTGCGCCAGAATTTATCTGTAGAGCACACGTGGCGCAAGAATCGACAAAACCCTTCAAATCACTTCCCACCAGGTAAAACAAAATTATTTTAAAATCATAATGTTGTTTTGATTTGGTTTGATGCGTTTTACTATTTTACTTCCCGATACAGAAGCTGGAAAAAATCCGGCCCAGCAGGTCATCGGAAGTGAATTCCCCGGTAATTTCGCTTAATGCCTGCTGTGCCAGGCGCAGCTCTTCTGCCAGTAACTCACCCGCCCAGGCACCAAGCAACTGTTCTTTCCCTTGCTCCAGGTGTTGAGCCGCGGTTTCCAGAGCCTGCAAATGGCGGCGGCGAGCCAGAAAACCACCGCTTTCAGTGCTGGTATCGAAACCCATTGTGAGTTTCAGGTGGTCGCGCAGTACATCCACACCTTCGCCATTGCGGGCAGAAAGCCGGATAAGTGAGTGACCATTCACTTCTGTGAGGCCTGCTGTTTCACCGGTGATATCAGCTTTATTACGCACTACAGTAATGGGCAAATGTGCCGGCAAACGGGCAATAAAATCGGGCCAGATTTGTGCCGGGTCTGTGGCATCAGTGGTGGTGCTGTCGACCATAAACAGCACACGATCCGCCTGCTCGATTTCCTGCCATGCACGCTCAATCCCAATACGCTCTACTTCGTCACTGGCTTCGCGCAGCCCGGCGGTATCTATAATATGCAACGGCATGCCATCAATATGGATATGTTCACGCAGTACATCGCGGGTGGTACCGGCAATATCTGTAACGATAGCGGCTTCACGCCCTGCCAGCGCATTTAACAGGCTGGATTTACCGGCATTGGGGCGCCCGGCAATCACTACTTTCATGCCTTCACGCAACAGGCTGCCCTGGCGCGCTTCACGGCGAACCTGCTCCAGGTCGCTCATCACTCCTGCTAATTCTGCTTCAATTTTCCCGTCAGACAGAAAATCAATTTCTTCATCCGGAAAATCAATGGCGGCTTCCACATAAATACGCAAATGCGTCAGGGCTTCCACCAGTTGGTTTACCCGGCTGGAAAACACCCCTTGCAGTGATCCGACAGCAGAACGGGCCGCCTGTTCGGAACTGGCATCAATCAAATCTGCAATGGCTTCCGCCTGGGCAAGATCCAGTTTATCGTTCAAAAATGCCCGTTCTGAAAACTCACCCGGCCTGGCAATACGCACACCGGGAATGGTCAAAACGCGTTTCAGTAGTAAATCGAGAATAACCGGGCCGCCGTGGCCCTGCAGTTCCAGAACATCTTCGCCAGTAAACGAATTGGGGCCAGGAAACCACAGCGCAATACCCTGATCCAGTGGTGAATTATCCACATCGCGAAAAGGCAGATAATCGGCATAACGGGGCTTTGGCAGTTTACCCAGCACGATTTTGGCTACGTCCTGGGCTTGTTTACCGGAAACCCGCAAAATACCCACACCGCCCCGGCCTGGGGGCGTTGCCTGTGCAACAATGGTATCGTTATGGCTCATAAGTCTTTCTCTGTGATGTTTCGTTTATTCCCCACCAGCCTGTTGGTTAACAGTGGTGGCACGGCATAAAAATAAAGAAGGCGGTCATCTGACCGCCTTCTGTGGTGCTGTTATCCTGCGCTAAATTTTATCAGGATTTTTTCTTTTCGCGGCTATGCAAACCACGTTTTTCCAGCCCACGGTAAATCAATTGCTGCTGGATGATGGTAACCAGGTTGCTGACGATATAGTACAGCACCAGACCAGACGGGAACCACAGGAAGAAGACGGTGAAGATGACCGGCATAAAGGTCATTATCTTCTGCTGCATCGGGTCGGTCACTGTGGTCGGTGACATCTTCTGAATGAAGAACATCGTCACGCCCATCAGGATAGGCAGAATGTAGTACGGGTCCTGTGCTGACAAGTCGTGGATCCACAGAGCAAATGGCGCATGGCGCAGCTCAACGGAACCCA
Organism: Mangrovibacter plantisponsor; assembly: GCF_003182475.1. Lineage (GTDB taxonomy): Bacteria > Pseudomonadota > Gammaproteobacteria > Enterobacterales > Enterobacteriaceae > Mangrovibacter > Mangrovibacter plantisponsor. Next base: position 53,252 of record NZ_QGTS01000016.1, on the reverse strand, counting down.
TCAACATGTAGTACAGCGCCAGGAAGATAGGCATCTGAATAACAAGCGGGAAGCAACCACCAAGCGGGTTAACTTTCTCTGCCTTGTACATCGCCATCATTTCCTGGCTGATACGCTGCTTATCGTCGCCAAGGCGCTCACGCATTGCCTGAATTTTTGGCTGCAGCATACGCATTTTCGCCATGGAGGTGTACTGCGCTTTGGTCAGCGGGTACATGATGCCACGCACGATAAAGGTAATAACGATGATGGAGAAGCCCCAGTTACCCAGGAAGCTGTGGATAAATTTCAACAGTTTGAACAACGGCTGAGAGATAAACCACAACCAGCCATAATCCACAGTTAAATCCAGGTGCGGTGCAACTGCAGCCATTTTATCCTGAATTTCCGGGCCAACCCACAGGGTGCTGCCCAGTGTGCCAGTCTGGCCGGGCTGAACAACAACCGGTGCAGATTTATAGTTAATTGCCGCAACGCCATTGCCGAGATCAGCTGTCGAGAAGGTGTTCACGCCTTTGGTGTCCGGAACCCATGCAGTAGCAAAATATTGCTGCAACATAGCAATCCAGCCGCCCTGAGATGTGGTGTTCAGGTTCTCGTTATCTGCGATTTTATCGAATTTGTATTTTTCGTATTTCGCATCAGACGTGGAGTAAGCCGCGCCGCGGAATGTGTGCAGAGCAAAGTTGCTGCTGCCGGTATCGCGGTGTTTTGGCAAGTTGATAGATTGTTTCAACTGACCAAATGCAGAGAGTTCCAGTGGTTTCTCAGAGGCGTTTTTCACACTGTAATCCACTTTCACCGCAAATGAACCCCGTTTCAGAACAAAGGTTTTGGTGAAAACGTTACCTGCGGCATCGGTCCAGGTCATCGGAATAGACAATTCATTCTGGCCGTCAGCCAGAGCAAAGCTGTCACTCCCAACATTGTACAGAGGACGTTCACCATTAGCCGGGTTATCCGGGCCATCGCGGCCGGTTAAGCCACTTTGTGCCTGATAAATAAAATCAGGAGTGCTTTCCAGCAACTGGAACGGTTCGTTGGAGCCAAGGTCTTTGGGATAAGTTAACAGCAGCGCCTGCTCAACATCACCACCACGCGTGTTGATGGTCAGAGAGAGGACATCCGTTTTAACTGTAATGAGTTTTCCCTGGCCACTGGCCGGTACGCCCTGGTCGGCGGCGCTACCCGCTGCGGTAGTCGTAGTCTGCGTGGTCTGTTGGGTCTGCGGAGCGTTATCTTGCTCCCAGGCCTGCCAGATCATGAAAGACACGAACAACAAAGCGATGATAAGAAGATTGCGTTGCGAATCCATCGTTAGTGTTCTCTGGTATCAAAAGGTCCTGGCGGGACGGGGTCGTCACCACCCGGGTGTAAAGGGTGGCATTTTAATACGCGTTTTATTGTCAACCAACTGCCTTTTACTACTCCAAACCTGCGCAATGCCTCAATTCCGTATTGCGAACAGGTTGGTGTGAAACGACAATGCGGCCCGAGAAGCGGACTAATCAGGCGCTGATAGACCTTTATCAGGCCTATCAGGAGCCGGGAGCCTGGCGACAATGACGGCGCCATAACTTTTCCAGTATTTCCATTAGCGTACGGTTATCGAGGTCGGCAATCCCGCGTTTCGCTACCACCACAAAATCCATGGAAGGCAGTTCATGCTGACGTAAACGGAAACTTTCACGCGTCAAACGTTTGATACGGTTACGCTCATGAGCGCGCCGAACATTCTTTTTGGCGACTGTAAGACCGATACGGGGATGCCCCAGCGAATTCAGGCGGCCGAGGATGGTGATTTGCGGCGTGCCAGCCCGTTGTGGCTGCTGGAAGACGAAAGTGAAATGATTGGGAGTTAACAAACGTAACTCCCTGGGAAAAGCGAGCTTAACCACTCAGGGGTTAGCTATTACTTAGAAACGGTCAGACGAGCGCGGCCTTTAGCACGACGACGTGCCAGAACCTGACGACCATTTTTAGTTGCCATACGAGCGCGGAAGCCGTGAGAGCGGTTGCGCTTCAGTACAGACGGTTGAAAAGTGCGTTTCATGGCGATTTCTACCTAAGCTTGGAAAAAAAACACTTACTTTTGCGTATGCCCGGACAAGTTGCGAACGACTTACGCCTCAGTGTGGCTAAATAAAGAGGCAGGATTGTAATAATTGTACACTCCAGAGTCAATTCACTTTCCTTATTGCACACAGGTAACAGTAGCTTTTCGCTTGAAAAACAAACGAATTACCTGCAACAAAAACCGGAGCGATGACGCGTCGGGTCGCAAATTATACGGGGTCCGGTATAAAGCGCAAGGATCACAGGGATCTTTAATCAGATCACTAAAGATAAATTTTGCTACGGGTCATTGAATTTTCCAATTTGTGGCTGAAATAGTGCCGCCACTAAGCTGGGATCGATTACACTGGATCAGTCAGACAGGGGCCTGTGGATAAATCACGAAGAAACTGTGAGAAACAGAAGATCTCTGGCCCACTTTACGCTATGATCCGCGGTCCCTTCTCAGGATCGGGATCCTGTAAAAGGGAAAACCGCAAACAGAATAGCGGTTCGCACGCTACCCAGAATCAGGGCTGTCGGCGTGTGTCAACAATCATGAATGTATCAGTCTTTGTCATTTATCGACTTTGTTCGAGTGGAGTCCGCCGTGTCACTTTCGCTTTGGCAGCAGTGTCTTGCCCGATTGCAGGATGAGTTACCCGCCACAGAATTCAGCATGTGGATACGTCCACTACAGGCGGAACTGAGCGATAACACGCTGGCCCTTTATGCGCCAAACCGTTTTGTGCTCGACTGGGTGCGGGATAAGTACCTGAATAATATCAACGGATTGTTAAACGATTTCTGCGGTGCAGATGCACCCCAGTTGCGCTTTGAAGTAGGGGCCCGTCCTGCTGTTCAGCCTGTTGTCGCTTCTGCGGCAGCAGCGCCTGCCGTTGCGCCACGTCCGGCGGCGGTACCCGTGCGCCCCAGTTGGGATAACGTCCCGGCACCGGCTGAGCCTTCTTACCGCTCTAACGTTAACCTGAAACATACGTTTGATAACTTTGTTGAAGGTAAGTCTAACCAGCTGGCTCGTGCTGCAGCCCGCCAGGTGGCGGATAACCCTGGTGGCGCATATAACCCACTTTTCCTTTATGGCGGTACAGGTTTAGGGAAAACCCACCTGTTACACGCTGTTGGCAATGGCATTGTGGCGCGTAAACCCAATGCGAAAGTGGTGTATATGCACTCAGAGCGTTTTGTTCAGGATATGGTTAAGGCGTTGCAAAATAACGCAATTGAAGAGTTCAAGCGTTATTACCGCTCGGTTGATGCTCTGCTTATCGATGATATCCAGTTCTTTGCCAATAAAGAGCGTTCACAGGAAGAGTTCTTCCATACGTTTAACGCACTGCTGGAAGGCAACCAACAGATCATCCTGACGTCAGATCGTTACCCGAAAGAGATCAATGGCGTTGAAGATCGTCTGAAATCCCGCTTCGGCTGGGGGTTAACGGTTGCCATTGAGCCACCAGAGCTGGAAACCCGCGTGGCAATCCTGATGAAAAAGGCAGATGAAAACGATATTCGCCTGCCCGGTGAAGTGGCCTTCTTTATTGCCAAACGCCTGCGTTCAAATGTGCGTGAGCTGGAAGGGGCTCTGAACCGTGTTATTGCTAACGCCAATTTTACTGGCCGGGCAATTACTATTGATTTCGTCCGTGAAGCGCTGCGAGATTTACTGGCCTTGCAGGAAAAACTGGTCACTATCGACAATATTCAAAAGACAGTGGCAGAGTACTACAAGATCAAAGTGGCCGATTTGCTGTCCAAACGGCGTTCACGCTCTGTGGCGCGTCCCCGGCAAATGGCAATGGCTCTGGCAAAAGAGTTAACCAACCACAGTCTGCCGGAAATCGGTGATGCCTTCGGTGGTCGTGACCATACAACTGTGCTTCATGCCTGCCGTAAAATCGAGCAGTTGCGTGAAGAGAGTCACGACATCAAAGAAGATTTTTCCAATTTAATCAGAACACTATCTTCGTGACACTATGAAATTTACCGTTGAACGTGAACATTTATTAAAACCGCTCCAACAAGTGAGCGGTCCTTTAGGTGGTCGCCCGACGTTACCTATCCTGGGTAACTTGCTGTTGCAGGTTACGGAAGGGGCGCTGTCGCTGACTGGTACTGACCTTGAAATGGAAATGGTGGCTCGTGTTAGCCTGGTTCAGCCTCATGAACCGGGGGCAACCACGGTGCCAGCCCGTAAATTCTTTGATATTTGCCGGGGCCTGCCGGAAGGTGCGGAAATCGCGGTTACGCTGGAAGGCGACCGCATGCTGGTGCGTTCCGGGCGCAGCCGTTTTTCGCTGTCTACATTGCCCGCCGCCGATTTCCCGAATCTCGATGACTGGCAAAGTGAAGTGGAATTCACACTGCCGCAGGCCACCATGAAACGCCTGATCGAAGCCACGCAATTTTCCATGGCTCATCAGGATGTGCGCTACTACCTGAACGGCATGCTGTTTGAAACCGAAGGTGAAGAACTGCGTACTGTGGCAACCGATGGTCACCGCCTGGCGGTATGTGCCATGCCAGTTGGGCAAACACTGCCCGCTCACTCTGTAATAGTACCGCGCAAAGGCGTTATTGAGTTGATGCGTATGCTGGATGGCGGCGATACACCGTTGCAGGTGCAAATTGGCAGCAACAATATCCGTGCCCATGTTGGTGACTTCATTTTCACTTCGAAACTGGTTGATGGCCGTTTCCCGGATTACCGCCGCGTATTGCCGAAGAACCCGGATAAAACCCTGGAAGCGGGTTGCGATTTGTTAAAACAGGCTTTTGCCCGCGCAGCCATTCTTTCCAATGAAAAATTCCGTGGTGTTCGCCTGTATGTCAGTGAGAACCAACTGAAAATTACAGCCAACAACCCGGAACAGGAAGAAGCGGAAGAGATTCTGGATGTGACCTACGCAGGCACAGAAATGGAAATCGGCTTCAACGTAAGTTACGTGCTGGATGTACTTAACGTGCTGAAGTGCGAAAATGTGCGTATCCTGCTTACTGATTCTGTTTCCAGTGTGCAAATTGAAGATGCAGCAAGCCAGACCGCGGCATACGTTGTTATGCCAATGCGCCTGTAGAACTACTGGGTAAATGGCTAAAGAGAGAAGGTTAAGCGTGCAAACACCTTCTCTTTGCCAGTAAGCCAGTAAATAGAAATCAATGAATTGATTTTTAGTGTGTTTTATTTACCACCTGAAACCTTACCAGCGGCAGGGTAAGGCGGGTCATCAGCCTGGGGTTATTTGACTTGTTATTCCGGCACGTTCAGCACCGGTTTTTAGTGGCGCTTCAGGCCCGTTGTTTATCCATTCCCGGTTTATACTGGTTGTGGGTAGCCAGCCATTTTCCGGAAAACGGCAACAAATACCTCCGGGTGATGCGTTAATCATGTCGCTGTCTCGTTTACTTATCAAAGATTTCCGTAATATAGAAAGCGCGGATCTCCTGTTATCTCCCGGCTTTAATTTCCTGGTCGGTGCCAATGGCAGCGGTAAAACCAGTGTGCTGGAAGCGATTTACACCCTGGGGCACGGGCGGGCGTTTCGTAGCCTGCAAACCGGCCGGGTGATTCGCCATGACCAGCCAGATTTTGTGCTGCATGGCCGGTTACAGGGGGATTCACGGGAAATCGCCGTTGGGCTGACAAAAGACCGCCAGGGCGACAGCAAAGTCAGAATTGATGGCACGGACGGGCATAAAGTTGCTGAACTGGCGCACTTAATGCCCATGCAGTTGATTACTCCGGAAGGCTTCACCCTGCTTAATGGCGGGCCGAAGTTTCGCCGGGCGTTTATCGACTGGGGCTGTTTCCATGATGAACCGGCGTTTTTCAATGCATGGAGCAACCTTAAACGCCTGCTCCGGCAACGAAATGCCGCATTGCGCCAGGTTACGCACTATAACCAGTTACTCCCCTGGGATAAGGAACTGGCTCCGCTGGCGGAACAAATCAGCCAGTGGCGGGCGCAGTACAGCGAAGCGATTGCCGAAGATATGGCACAAACCTGCGCCCAGTTTTTACCCGAGTTTCACCTGGCGTTTTCTTTCCAGCGCGGCTGGGAAAAAGAGACGCCTTACAGTGAGGTGCTGGCACGCAGTTTTGAGCGCGACCGTGCGCTGACCTACACCTCTCATGGCCCTCACAAGGCAGATTTCCGCATTCGTGCTGATGGCGCGCCAGTGGAAGATACCCTGTCGAGAGGGCAGTTAAAGTTATTGATGTGTGCCCTGCGGCTGGCGCAAGGTGAATTTCTCACCCGGCGTAGCGGGCGGCACTGCCTCTACTTAATAGATGATTTTGCTTCTGAGCTTGATGACCGCCGGCGAGGTTTACTTGCCAGCCGTTTGAAGGCCACACAGTCACAAGTTTTTGTGAGTGCCATTAGCGCAGAACATGTGATGGACATGGCGGATAAAAATTCCAGGATGTTCGCTGTGGATCAGGGTAAAATAACGGATTAACTTAGTTTAAATGAGCGAGAAACGTTGATGTCGAATTCTTATGACTCCTCCAGTATCAAAGTCCTGAAAGGGCTGGATGCGGTGCGTAAGCGCCCGGGTATGTATATCGGCGACACGGATGACGGCACCGGCCTGCACCATATGGTATTCGAGGTCGTGGATAACGCTATCGACGAAGCGCTCGCAGGCTACTGTAAAGATATCGTTGTCACTATCCACGAAGATAACTCTGTCTCCGTTCAGGATGACGGGCGTGGTATTCCTACCGGTCTTCACCCGGAAGAAGGCGTGTCTGCCGCTGAAGTTATCATGACTGTGCTGCATGCCGGTGGTAAGTTCGACGACAACTCCTATAAAGTTTCCGGTGGTCTGCATGGCGTGGGTGTGTCGGTAGTTAACGCCCTGTCCCAGAAACTGGAACTGGTGATTCGTCGCGATGGCAAAGTCCACAACCAGGTTTACCAGCATGGTGTGCCGACTGCGCCACTGGCCGTTACCGGGGAAACCGAAAAAACCGGTACCATGGTGCGTTTCTGGCCAAGTCTGGAAACCTTCACCAATGTGGTTGAATTTGAATATGAAATTCTGGCAAAACGCCTGCGTGAACTCTCCTTCCTGAACTCTGGTGTTTCCATTCGCCTGATTGATAAGCGTGTTGAAGGTAAGCAGGACCACTTCCATTACGAAGGCGGTATCAAAGCTTTTGTTGAATACCTCAACAAGAACAAAACACCTATCCACCCGAATGTGTTCTATTTCTCTACTGAAAAAGACGGGATTGGTGTGGAAGTCGCGCTGCAGTGGAACGATGGCTTCCAGGAAAACATTTACTGCTTTACCAACAACATTCCTCAGCGTGATGGCGGTACCCACCTTGCCGGTTTCCGTGCGGCGATGACGCGTACCCTGAACACCTATATGGATAACGAAGGCTACAGCAAAAAAGCGAAAATCAGCGCGACGGGTGATGATGCCCGTGAAGGCCTGATTGCTGTGGTTTCAGTAAAAGTTCCGGACCCGAAATTCTCTTCTCAGACCAAAGACAAACTGGTTTCTTCTGAAGTGAAATCAGCTGTGGAATCCCAGATGAACGAGCGTCTGGCTGATTACCTGCAGGAAAACCCGGGCGATGCCAAAACCGTTGTCAGCAAGATTATTGATGCGGCACGTGCCCGTGAAGCGGCGCGTCGTGCCCGTGAAATGACCCGCCGTAAAGGTGCGCTGGACCTGGCTGGTTTGCCGGGCAAACTGGCAGACTGCCAGGAGCGCGACCCGGCTCTGTCTGAACTCTACCTGGTGGAAGGGGACTCAGCGGGCGGCTCTGCAAAACAGGGGCGTAACCGCAAGAACCAGGCTATTTTGCCGCTGAAAGGTAAAATCCTGAATGTCGAAAAAGCGCGTTTCGACAAAATGCTCTCTTCTCAGGAAGTGGCGACACTGATTACCGCACTGGGCTGTGGCATCGGCCGCGATGAATACAACCCGGATAAACTGCGTTACCACAACATCATTATCATGACCGATGCTGACGTCGATGGTTCGCACATCCGTACACTGCTGCTGACTTTCTTCTATCGCCAGATGCCGGAAATCGTTGAACGTGGGCACGTCTTTATTGCTCAGCCTCCACTGTATAAAGTGAAAAAAGGCAAGCAAGAACAATATATTAAAGATGATGAAGCCATGGATCAGTACCAGATTTCCATTGCGCTGGATGGTGCCACATTGCACACCAATGCCAGTGCTCCGGCTCTGGCAGGTGAAGCGCTGGAAAAACTGGTGGCCGAATTCAACGGTACCCAGAAAATGATCCATCGTATGGAGCGCCGTTATCCCCGCGCATTGTTGGGCGAGTTAATTTACCACCCAACATTGGTGGCTGATGACCTGTCCGACGAGCAAAAAGTAACCCGCTGGGTTTCTTCGCTGGTAGCTGAGCTGACTGAGAAAGAGCAGCATGGCAGCATCTGGAAATTCGATATCCGCGAAAACACAGAACTCTCTCTGTTTGAACCCGTTGTTCGGGTGCGTACGCACGGTGTGGATACCGACTATGTTCTGGACAAGGACTTCGTTCAGGGCGGGGAATACAAGCGTATCTTCACGCTGGGCGAAAAACTGCGCGGTCTGATTGAAGAAGGGGCTTACATTGAGCGTGGTGAGCGCCGTCAGCCAGTTTCCAGCTTTGAACAGGCGCTGGACTGGTTGGTGAAGGAGTCACGCCGTGGTCTTTCTGTACAGCGTTACAAAGGTCTGGGCGAAATGAACCCGGAACAGCTGTGGGAAACCACCATGGATCCGGACAGCCGCCGCATGTTGCGCGTTACAGTGAAAGACGCCGTTGCCGCCGACCAGTTGTTTACAACACTGATGGGCGATGCGGTAGAGCCACGCCGCGCCTTTATCGAAGAAAACGCCCTGAAAGCGGCGAATATCGATATCTGATGACCGGTTAGCCGGAAAAAGCCAGTGTGAAATACCACTGGCTTTTTTGTTCTGCACGAAAGTGAGTTTATTCTGCGTTGTTTTTGTGACCAAAGTCGCGTTACGATGCCCTTCCTGACCCATTATGGATTTCTGTCATGGCGATAAAACTGATTGCTATCGATATGGATGGCACCCTGCTTAACCCCGATAATGTCATTACCCCTGGTGTCCACCGGGCCATTAGTGCAGCCCGGGAAAAAGGCGTGGTGGTTGTGCTGGCAACCGGCCGGCCCTACATTGGTGTAAAACGCTACCTCGAAGAGCTGGATATGCAGTCCGCAGGCGACTACTGCATAACTTACAACGGTGCATTAGTGCAAAAAGCGGCCAGTGGCGAATGTGTTGCTGAAACTACTCTGGGTCACGATGATTACCGTTATCTGGAAGGGCTTTCCCGCGAACTGGGTGTTCACTTTCATGCGCTCGATCACCACATTCTGTATACCGCCAACCGGGATATCAGCCGTTATACCGTGCATGAAGCCGCACTGACGGGTATGCCGTTGCAGTTCTGCGAAGCTGACCGTATGGACCCGGCTATTCGCTTTCCAAAACTGATGATGATTGATGAGCCCGCATTGCTGGATGAAGCAATTACCCGGATCCCTCAGGAAGCAAAATCCCGCTATACCATCCTGAAAAGCGCGCCGTTTTACCTCGAATTACTCGATAAACGGGTAAACAAAGGTGCCGGTTTACAGGCACTGGCAGAGCGCCTGCAGTTGCAACCAGAAAACGTAATGGCGATTGGTGACCAGGAAAACGACATGGCTATGCTGGAGTACGCAGGTGTGGGCGTGGCGATGGGTAATGCCATCGAGCCGGTTAAAGCGATGGCAAACTTTATCAGTAAAACCAACGCGGAAGACGGTGTCGCCTGGGCTATCGAACAATTTGTTCCCGGCGTTAACTGAGAAAACCAGGCAACACCCGCCAGAATCGATTACCCTGAGCCATAATCGCTTAAGGCCAGGGTAATCCCGTGAAACAAGTCACTTTCTCACCCCGTCACCACCAACTGACCAATATCAATACATGGACGCCAGACAGCCAGTGGCTGGTGTTTGATGTTCGCCCGTCTGGCGCATCATTTACCAGTGAAACCGTAGAGCGCACCCATATTCACTCTGGTGTTACCGAAGTTATCTGGCGAGCGCAGCAGGGTGCTCATGTGGGGGTTATTACGGTGAACCCGCAACTGCCTGAGCGCTACGTATTTATTCATGGCCCGGAAAACCCGGATGAAAACTGGCAGTATAGTTTTCATCACCGGCGTGGTGTAACGGTCTGTGGCGGCCAGGCGGCTAACCTGGATGCCCTTTCCATTACCGCGCCTTATTTCCCCGGCGCACTGCGTGGCGGCAGCCATGTGCATGTCTGGAGCCCGGACGGGCAATACCTGAGCTTTACTTATAACGACCATGTGCTCCACGAGCGGGATCCGGCGCTGGATTTGCGTAATGTTGGTGTCGCAGTGCCTTTCGGCCCGGTAAACCCATCGCTGCGCCATTCGCGGGAATATGCAGGTAGTCACTGGTGTACGCTGGTTTCGCGTACCACACCGGAGCCTCAACCAGGAAGCGATGACATTAACCGGGCCTATGAAGAGGGCTGGGTGGGCAGCCAGGGCTACCTGAAGCCCAACGGTGAACGCCAGCGTTATGCCCTGGCCTTTATTGGCGACACCCGTTCAGCGCAGGGCGAAACCGTACCTGAACTATTTATTGCCGACTTACCCGATAACGAAGACGCCTGGAAAACACCGGGCGACGCCCCCCTGGCTGGTACCCCCGAAACCATGCCTGCACCACCAGCCAGCGTTTCCCAAAAACGCCTGACGCACACGCATCAGCGTGCCTGGCCAGGTCTTGTGAACCAGCCGCGCCATTGGGTGCGTGCCAGCCCGGATGGCGAAAATATCGCTTTTCTGATGCGAGATAATAACGGCGTGGTTCAGGTTTGGCTGGTTTCACCCAACGGGGGCGAATGCCGGCAGTTAACCCGCCTTGAGTATGATGTACAGTCGGCGATTAACTGGCACCCAACAGGCAAATGGCTGGGCTTTATCTGTGAGCGAAAAATCGTGATGTGCAGCTATCCGGAGGGGAAAATACGTGAACTTACCGCACCGCAAGAAGAAATTTCCGGTGATGCAGTTGTCTTCTCGCCTGACGGGCAGTTTATTGCCTGGATGCAGCCCGATAAACAAGGCTTCCGGCAAATATATATCTGCCAGACCGGCTGCTGAAACTCTGCCGGGTAACGTTACCCGGCAATAACATCAGGGCGCCGCGGGGGGGATAACCGAATTGGTTGCGAGGTTTTTCTGCTCACTTTTTTCTACCCGCGCACGGACAGAATCATGGGTGTGAAACGCATCCCAGGGAATCAACAGTGTGTCTGCCACTGCCGTGAATGGCATATCCAGTGCCACAAACGGCTTAATCCCCCAACTGGTATCGTCATCCTTCAGTAACTCATAACTTGCCCGGGTGCCGGGGTAATACCCTTCCTGGCCACCGGTATGCGTCATCATACTGGAACAGCCGCACAAAGCGACCAGCCCACTCCCTAAAAATAAGTGCTGTAATTGTCGTAATTTCATTGTGTTATCGTCATTGTAGCTGAAGCTTCTGACACGGCAGAAGCAAACCGCGGTCGCTCAGTCCATAACGCACCTGCTTCCATGCAAAAGACACATTCATTTGCGCCAGGTGCTACATGATTTTTGTTTAGTCTACGCGAAGTGTAATAAAGTGCAAAAAAAGTGCAATTTGCACACTTGAAAACAACGAGGCTGTCACCATCTTATATTCAGAGCCAAAAACGGATAGGCCAGATGGGTATCCGGGTTCTGCGGTCTGTCCAACAGGAAGGCCATAAAACATTCTCGCTGATTTCAGGAGCTATTAACGATGCGTAATTTTGACTTCTCCCCACTTTACCGTTCTGCCATTGGTTTTGACCGCCTGTTTAACCACCTGGAAAATAGCCAGACTCAAAGCAATGGGGGTTACCCTCCGTACAACGTTGAACTGGTTGATGAAAACCACTACCGCATTGCGATTGCCGTTGCCGGTTTTGCTGAGAGCGAACTGGATATCACTGCGCAGGACAACCTGCTGGTAGTGAAAGGCGCACACGCAGCGGAAGAAAAAGAACGCACCTATCTGTACCAGGGCATTGCCGAACGCAACTTCGAGCGCAAATTCCAACTGGCTGACAACATTCACGTTAAAGGGGCTAACCTGGTGAATGGCTTGCTGTATATCGAACTGGAACGCGTTATTCCCGAAGCCAACAAACCGCGTCGCATCGCCATTAACTAATTCTGTTTGTGCTGCGCCGCTGTGGGTGGTGCAGCCTGTTACGTGCTTGCCGTCAGGGAGCACAGGCCGGTTACGTATACCGGCAGTATCAACTCGCTTCAAAGAAGGAGATTATTTATGCGTAATTACGATTTTTCCCCCTTATTCCGTCAGTGGATCGGTTTTGACAAACTGGCTAACGCCATGCTGAACAGCAGCGAAGCTCAGTCATTCCCTCCCTATAACATTGAAAAAGCGGACGATAACCATTACCGCATCACACTGGCACTGGCCGGTTTCCGCCAGGAAGACCTGGATATTCAGCTTGAAGGGCCACGGCTTTCCATTAAAGGTACGCCGGTAAAACCCGAACATGAAACCACCTGGTTGCACCATGGCCTGGCAACAGAGCCGTTTAGTTTAAGTTTTACCCTGGCCGACCATATTCAGGTATCTGGCGCAACCTTCAACAATGGGTTGCTGCATATTGATTTAACCCGTGAAGTACCTGAAGCCCTGGCACCGCAGCGTATCGCCATTAGCGAGCGCCCGGCACTCAACAGCTAATTTTGGCACTTGCATCCCCAGCCGCATCGGTAACCCGGTGCGGCTTTTTTTTTGCCTGTTTTTTGCCGGTAAGTATTGTACTTAACCATGAGTAATACATGGTCTTTTGTGCGCTATCAGGCAGTTATATTTGTAACGCTCTGCCACAATCAAACCAACGCAGAAACAGGAGCTGAATGATGAGTGACATCGCGCTGACTGTCAGCATACTGGCACTGGTTGCCATCGTTGGTCTGTGGATTGGCAATATTCGCATCCGTGGTATTGGTTTTGGCGTCGGTGGTGTGTTGTTCGGCGGGATTATTGTCGGGCATTTTTTGTATATGGCCGGTATACATATCAACAGCGATATCCTGCACTTTGTTCAGGAGTTTGGCCTGATTCTGTTTGTCTACACCATCGGTATTCAGGTGGGCCCCGGTTTCTTCTCTTCTTTGCGGGTTTCCGGCTTAAGGCTGAACCTGTTTGCCGTGTTGATTGTGGTGCTGGGTGGGCTGGTGACCGCATTACTGTATTGGCTGTTTGATATCCCTCTGCCCGTGGTGCTGGGGATTTTCTCGGGTGCCGTGACCAACACACCGGCACTGGGTGCCGGGCAGCAAATTCTTACTGACCTGGGTGTCCCGGCGGCGCTGCGTAACGAAATGGGCATGAGCTATGCCATGGCGTACCCTTTTGGTATCTGCGGCATTTTGTTCAGTATGTGGTTGTTACGCGTAGTACTGCGCATTAACGTCAACCGTGAAGCTGCACGCTTCCAGAAAGTTAACGGCCAGGCCCAGCAGTTGAGCGCCATTAACGTTCAGGTGGAGAACCCTAACCTCCATAATCTGGCACTCGAGGATATCCCACTACTTAATGGCGACAGCATTGTCTGTTCCCGGTTAAAACGCGGCGACACGCTGATGGTGCCCTCCTCTTCCACATTAATTGAGCGCGGAGACTTGTTGTACCTGGTTGGCAGCCAGGAAGACCTGCACAGTGCGCAACTGGTGATAGGCCAGCAAGTTGATGCCGGGCTTTCCACCACCGGCACAGACTTGCGGGTAGAACGGGTTGTCGTGACCAATGAAAAAGTGTTGGGGAAAAAAATCCGCGACCTGGGCATAAAAACGAAGTATGACGTAGTGATATCCCGCCTGAACCGTGCCGGGGTTGAGCTGGTCGCCAGCAGCCACTCCAGCCTGCAGTTCGGTGATATTCTCAACCTGGTTGGGCGCCAGGTGGATATTGACGCCGTTGCCGCGTTACTGGGCAATGCGCAACAAAAACTCCAGCAGGTGCAAATGTTGCCCGTGTTTATTGGTATTGCTCTGGGCGTGTTGCTGGGGTCAATCCCGTTGTTTATTCCAGGCTTCCCGGTGGCTCTGCGCCTCGGGTTAGCTGGCGGCCCACTAATTATGGCGCTGATCCTTGGCCGAATCGGCAGTATTGGCACGCTCTACTGGTTTATGCCCCCCAGTGCCAACCAGGCGCTGCGGGAACTGGGTATTGTGCTGTTTTTGGCTGTTGTCGGGCTAAAATCCGGTAGTGGCTTTGTCGCCACTCTGACCCAGGGAGATGGTGTGTTATGGATGGGGTACGGCATTCTAATCACTGCCATTCCGCTACTGGTTGTGGGTTTTACGGCGCGGTTGCTGGCAAAAATGAACTACCTGACAATTTGCGGGATGCTGGCCGGCTCCATGACAGACCCGCCAGCGCTGGCTTTTGCCAATAATCTTCACACTACCAGCGGAGCTGCCGCGCTCTCGTATGCCACGGTTTACCCACTGGTAATGTTCTTGCGTATTATCACGCCACAATTACTGGCAATTCTGCTGTGGGGCGTTTCCTGAAAGAGCCCGGCTTGCCGGAGCATTTTGCCTGGTGATTTCCTGGCCATAACATGTTGATATAAGCGGATGGCCGGGCCTCACTCTGCAAATGCATCAGGAGCACAAGAAGCACAATGAAAATCACCCAACTGGGCGAAGCGCCTGACTACCGTTTTTCTCTGGCGAATGAGCGCACCTTTCTTGCCTGGATCCGTACCGCCTTAGGTTTCCTTGCTGCTGGTGTCGGGCTGGACCAACTGGCTCCCGACCTGGCTACCCCTCTGGTTCGTGAAATCTTGTCGCTGTTTCTGTGCCTGTTTGCCGGTGGCCTTGCGGTCTACAGCTATATACGCTGGTTACGCAATGAAAAAGCGATGCGCCTGAAGCAAGACCTGCCCTACACCGGCAGCCTGAAGTTGATAAGCCTGGTGATGGTCGCGGTGGTGGTCATCGCAATGGTGATGATGGTTTATGCCTGAATCTTCACGCCGCCAGCGCCGTGAACAAGACCCGGGGCTGCAACCGGAGCGCACCGCGCTTGCCTGGTATCGCACATTACTGGGGTACGGTGCTTTGCTGGCACTGGCATTACGCCACAGTTGGCACCGGGCAGGCCCGTTATTTTGGGTGTCGTTGTTAGTGCTGGCTGTCCTGGTTGGCGTGGTTTACGCCTGGGCCCGGCAACGCCAGCTTATGGACATCGCCCGTCAGGATTTACTTGGCGCGCAAACTGTTCGTGGCAAATGTATGATTGCGTTGGGGGTTCTCGGGCTGGCATTATTATTTGCTGCTGTGCATATTCACCAAATTTGGTTACATCTTGGGCCGCCAGAGTAACGATTTTATTTATGCACATACTTCCCCAAAGCATGCTAAATAAATACATATATTTCTGATATCAATTGCCGGAAGGTCAGTGCCTTGAAGACTTTCATCGCGTTTATGACAGGGTCAGTCAGTGTAATGGCTTGTGCCACATCATTGCCCGCCACCGCGCCAATAACGGAGGCATTGCCTTCGGCTGTGCCTGCACCGGTTGCTACACCGGCGCCTTCTCCCTTGCCGGAAGGGTTTACTGCCCGGCAATATGCGGCGGCATTGGGTACGGGTATGGATGTTGACTGGGCAAGAACCGAACAAGGCATTCGTGAGTTTGACCCGCTGGTGGTGCGCGACTACCAGCAGCGTGGCCTGGGGCATGTGCGTATTCGGGTGGCAGATGACGCAACTGAACAGCACCTGCTCCATTTGCGTAAAATTGTAGAGGCCTGCGAACAATACGGCGTGATACCCATCATTGCTTACCAGGCAGATGAATTCAAAAACGACCCCAGCAACAGTAATGAAGCCAAAGTTATTGCCTGGTGGAATACCGCCAGCCGTTATTTTGGCAACACACACCCAGAACTGGGGTTCGATATCATTTATGAACCCGGTGAAAAACTGAATCATGACCAGCAGGCACTAAACCGCCTGTATGAAAAAGTCGTGCGGGATATTCACCATACAGACCCGCAACGCATGGTGTTTATTGCGCCACGCCAGCGCGCCACCCCGGAAGACCTGGTCAACCTCAAGTGGCCTTCCCAAAGTAACGGCCATGTGCTGGCCGAATGGCATATTTTCCCCTGGGGCCCGGTTAAAGTGGGTAATAAATACCCGTGGACCACAGGAACTGCTGCGGAAAAAGCTGCAATTCGTAACCGAATCAACGTTGCGCTGCACTGGCAGCAAAAAACCGGGCATGCCTCCTGGCTTGGTGGCTGGTCTGCTGGGGCAACATTGAAAAACCCGGTTCAGCCTTCCCAAATCGCTTTCGCGACTTTTATGGCATGTGAGCTCCAGCAGGCACACATTCCCTATGCGCTCAATGTTGATAACCTGTTTTACGATGGGGAAGAAGGCGCGTGGCGGCCAGCGACTGCCGCATTACTCCAGGCAATGATAAAACCCGAGTGCCCACCCGCAGAAGTGAAAACACCCGGGAAAACCAAAGCACACCATCACTGAGCTTAAACCGGTTGCTGGTGGCGGTGTTGCTGGCGCAAAGCCAGGGGTAACCAGCAACCCAGCATCACCAGGCCCATCGCGGTCATCAACATACCAGCACTGCTCTGGCTGGTTTGCGGTAACAGCGCCGAGAGCCAGGCCATTGAACCTGCGCCCATATTTTGTAACCCACCTACCAGCGCCCCGGCAGTACCTGCCAAAAACGGAAAGGGCTCCATAGCGCCACTGGTGGCTAACGGGAAAACCATCCCTGCGCCGAAGAAAAACAGTGCGGCAGGTACCAGCAGTGTCCAGATATTCATTATTCCGGCCCAGCCGGGGAGCCACATCAGCAAACCCGCACCCAGGCAACTGAGCACGGCCTGCCACATTAACGTAGCAAACCGCTTTCCTGCCCGGCCTGCATACCAGGCACCAAAAAAGGCGGCGGGAATGGGCAGAATGAACAGAATACTGACAGTAATACTATTAAGCCCAAGCACACTGCCCATCAGCACACCAGCACAAGCTTCAAACACCGCAATACCAGCCAGACCACCAACCAGCATCAGCAGGTAGCAACAGAATGCGCGCTGGCTGAATAAGGTCTGGTAATTGCGCAGCAACGACGAAGGGTGTGCCGCCAGAGGGCGGGTTTCTGGCATAAAACGCGCAATACACAGGGTAACCGCCAGGCACAGCAGCAGCAGAAAAAGAAAACAGGCACGCCACCCGGCAAAAGTATTAAGCACACCACCCAGTAACGGTGCCAATAGCGGACTAACCAGAATGCCCATGTTTAACAGGCTGTTAGCTTTGCGTAAAGACTGCCCTTCATATAAATCACGCGGCATGGTTCGGGCCATCACTCCCGCCACACCGGTGCCCATTCCCTGCAACCCGCTTGCCAGCACCAGTAGCAAAAAGTGTGGGGTTGTTGCCGCAATGAGAGTGGCCAGCATAAATACGCTCATACCCACCAGAATTACCGGGCGGCGCCCTGTCCGGTCTGATATTGGGCCATAAAATAGTTGCGAAAGACCGTAAGTCAGCAGGTACGCAGCCATGACACTTTGGATAGCGCCCTCCCGAACCTGGAAGCTGGCCGCCATGTTACTCATTGCCGGAATATAAATGGTTTGCGCCATCTGGCCGACACCTGTCAGCAAAATAAGCAGTATTAACTGCGGTTTGTGCGTAAGCGTTTTCATGGAAATTGGTTAGATAATTATTCTGTAATTGCAGGTTATGATTCTTCATGATGCTTAATTTGTCGAGGAATCTACCATGAAAATATTCATGCCTCTATTCGGCGCGGGTAATTCTTAATTTTCGGGCGTATTTGGCTGAAAACAGGGGTTGGCAACTATTGTTGCCAGTCTATTGTTGCCAGTTGTGGTGTGTGGCAGGCGTGAGGTGTTTTTGGTGCGTCAGCCGTTCTTGCCCGGTTACGGGAAGAAACCCCAGTGACTGGTAAAAAGCAAAAGCTGTTTCAGGCGCATGAGTGTTGAGGTGGTGAAATCCGGCAAGCTTCGCGTGGGCTTCCAGTGCATTAACCAGAGCGAGGCCCACTTTCTGGCGGCGAAACGCCTGGCTGATATAAAGATGGCGTAATCTTGCTGCCTGTGGGTGTGTGTCGAACGGGCACCGGTTGAGGCCCCCAATACCAGCCAGCTCATTGCCTGACCAGGCAGCCAGCAGAATTTCACCTGGCTTATTAAAACGGTTACTCCCATCCTGCCAGTGTTGTTCAAGGCGCATGAGCATAGCGAAACCTTCTGTCTGGCTGGCTGCACAGAGTTCGGCAAAACCCGGCAGCGGCAGAGTAACGGGGGTAATCATCTTCTGTATCACTGCGGTTCAGGTCTTTGTGGGGGGGTACTGGCTGGAATACCGAGTATGCGGATTGTCTGAATTGTGTACATATTTCAGCCTTGCGGGTCTGTGTGATGGGGAACTGTGATCTTAATCACATAAAAAAATGATCTATAGGTTAATCCTTTTACCCGCTCATTATTAATATCACATTGCCTTTCAACTGGAAGGATATATTCGGATAAAACGCATACGAAATATATTCGCAATATTTCTATCATAGTAGAAAAGTTACTAAAAAAGCCTACTAAATATTGTAGGTATGGGCTTTTTGGGCCTCATTCCTTCGTACTATTAGGACTATTCCTGGTTATTTTTGTGGTCGTGATAAAATATCGTATGGCCTATAAAATTAATACCTGATTACACATTTTTTTATGTGTATTTTTTGTGCATGTAAATGTACTTCATACTGATATTTAATAAATATCAGTAGCTTGAATGACTTTTCTGATGCATAAGCGTGTCAAAATCCCCTTGTGGACATATGTAGAGCACACAGCAGTGCCTCCAGCAAACAGCGCCTCAGTTTGTAATTACATACAAGGGTTTTTGGCTCCTTAAGTAAAATATATCCATGCTAAAACCGGTGGGGTGAATATATCCATCTGGTTGTTGTGTTGCCTTTGTGGCAGTGAAAATAAAATCTGATGTTGTAACCCGGTCCTTATTGAGTAAGGTTCGTGCGGTAGCTTTGCCTTTAAGATTGTGTCTGCAGATTGTTTCGGTGGTTTATTATTTCACGCCGGAGCATCACAGCACTGTGTAATAATGTTGCAAAGGTATAGTGCCAGATACGCTGGTCGATTAATCTTATACGCGTTATACCTTCAGATTGTTTGCTGGCATTGTGGCTTTTTAGCGGGGTTACTCGTGGTGATGTCACCGCAATCTGCATGAAGTTTTTTATGGTTGGTTTGCCGTTATGCGCGACGGTGAAGGCAATCGCTTTCGTCCATGCCTGTGCATACAACGCTTCAGGTACGGCATCAAACTTTTGTCACTCCCTCTTTCAATGGAAGAATACGATGAAATTACGAATCGTCCTTGCTCTGTTATTTGTGTTCGGTGTGTCTGGTTGTGTGAAGCATCCACCTGCAGTGAATGATGACACTATCGTCAGCAGCACCGTTGACGGTGTGAAACTGACTTACCGTCATGCCATTACGCCGCCGACTGAATTCCACCCGATTAATGAAGAGTACCGTGCGCTGTACAAAGCCTCTGTAATGAGCCGCCCTGATTTTGGCGGTAACGTTGTGCGCTATCTGGATAACGGTGGCACTTACCAGGTTCTCGGTCGCGTTCAGGATTACTGGATGGCGGTTGCTGAACAAGGTAAAGATGAGCTGATTGGTTATGTTCCTCTGCGTGCTGTCGTAAAAAGCGATTTGTACGAATCCACCCTGCGTAAAGATCGCCCGCGCAAACGCCGTGCTGCAGCGAAAAAACCCAACTGTGTGTCTGTTGATAACAACAGCCAGGCATGCAAAAACACCAACAGCGGAACCTGGATAATCCAGTAAGCCGCTTTCTCGTGTGAATCCTCATGATGAAAACTCGTCTGATGCGCCAGGGACTCCTGGCGTTTTTCATGGTGGCGCTGGCACTGTTATCAGGTTGTGTTTCTTCATCGCGCACTGTGCCTGCCAAATACAACCTGGTGTTTATGGCGCACCCGCAGATAAACCAGTCTGCACCGCTTAAAATCCGGGTCTTTTTGCTCAAATCAGACGCTGACTTTATGTCAGCCGACTTTTATTCGTTACAAAACAACCCTCAGGGCGTTCTGGGCGCCAACCTGCTCAACAGCGATCAGTTCTTCCTGATGCCCGGCCAGCAGAATAAACAACTGACAGGCCAGAGCACTCCGGATGCCCGCTTTATTGGCATTATGGCTGAATACCAGTCCCTTGACGGTAAAAAATGGCGTGTCTCCTTGCCGTTACCCGCGCCCAGCGAAGACAGCTTCTACAAGTTCTGGAAATGGTCGTCAGACACCCTTGAGGCGCACCTGTTCCTGGATATCAATGGCATACGCGTTGTTAACGAATAACCCGTCTTACAACAGGAAAGCAGTATGAACAAAGCAGAAAAGGTCGTGTGGACAGAAGGTATGTTCCTGCGCCCCCATCATTTTCAACGTGCGGAAAGCTACCTGAAAAGTCAGTTACGCGACTGGGGTATGCAAACCCGTCCGTACATGTGGGGTTTCCAGCACATTGAATTTGACGAAGCTTTACTGCGCCAGGGTTGTGTGGCGCTGAGCAGCGCAACGGGCCTGTTACCAGACGGTACAACATTCTCTTTCACCCGGGCGGAAGATGGCCCGGCTCCGCTGGCTATTGGCGATAACGTCAATAACGCGCGTGTCGTTCTGGCTTTACCTGTAAGCCGTTCCGGCCGTGAAGCTGTGATATTCAGTGAAGCATCTGACTCCCTGGCGCGGTATATCGCCTGGGAAGCCGATGTGGACGACGACAACGACATGGCGGTGGGCAGCGCCACCGTCCAGTTTGGCAAATTACGCCTGCGCCTGATGCTGGAAAGTGACCTGACAGCAGAATGGACAGCGGTTGGTGTGGCGCAGGTTATCGAAAAGCGCAACGACAACCAGGTCCGCCTGGAAAACAGCTACATTCCCCCAATGCTCAACGCTATTAATAATGAGCATTTATTTGCTTACCTGACAGACATGCACGGCCTGCTGGCACAACGCAGCCAGCAAATCGGCCAGCGCCTGAGTAAACCTGGCCGGTTTAATACCTCAGAAATGATTGAGTTCAGCCTGCTGGCGTTAGTAAACCGCCACCTTGGGTTATCTGAACACCTGCGCAGCCTGCCATTACTCCACCCGGAACAACTGTGGCGCGAGTGGATTGGTTTCGCAACTGAACTTGCCACCTGGATGCCGCAACGTGCTCCTGCCGCTGGTCTGCCTGTTTATGACCATGACGACCTGGCATGGTGCTTTAGCAAACTGATTTTGCTGTTACGCCAGGGGCTGTCGCAGGTGATGGAAGAAAGCGCGATTCAGTTACCGCTTAACGAACGTTCTCATGGCCTGAATGTTGCCACCGTACCGGAAACCAGCATGGTGAAAGAGTTTGGCTTTGTGCTGGCAGTGCGGGCCAATGTCCCGGGCGACGCCCTGCAAACCCATTTCCCGGCACAAATGAAGATTGCACCGGTCACCAAAATTCGCGACCTGGTGCAGCTCCAGTTACCCGGCATGGTGTTGCGCGCAATGCCGGTTGCTCCTCCGCAAATTCCCTGGCACGCCGGTTACAGCTACTTCCAACTGGAGAAGGGCGGGGAATTATGGAAAGAGATGGAGAAATCAGGCGCATTTGCGCTGCATCTGGCCGGTGAATTCCCCGGGCTGGATATGGAATTTTGGGCTATTCGTAGCCACGCAGAATAATTCAAGGATACGCGCCAATTATGCAGGAATCTCAAGCCACAGCCGGTGATGCCATGTTTGCAGGCGCCAGCAGCGCTAATCCGCTGGTGGCGGCAGCCAATCCTTTACTCAATGCCATTGTTCAAATCCGCCACTCTGTTTCACACAACGACCCGGCAGGATTACGCCAACGGTTGATAGACGAAATTCGCCGCTTCGAAGTACGTTGCCAGCAATCAGGCCTGGCGTATGAAGTGATTGTTGGTGCGCGCTACTGCTTGTGCACCGCACTGGATGAAGCCGCGTCGCTCACTCCCTGGGGCAGCCGCAGTGTTTGGGCAGGCAGTGGTTTGCTGGTTACTTTTCATAATGAAACCTGGGGCGGTGAAAAGTTCTTCCAGTTACTGGCCCGGCTTTCACAAAACCCGCGTGAGCACATCAACTTACTGGAAATGATCAACACCTGCCTGTTGCTGGGGTTCGAAGGGCGCTACCGCGTGCTGGACAACGGCCGCACGCAACTGGAAACCATTAAACAGCGTTTATGGCAGATGATCCGTGGTGTACGCGGCCAGTATGCTTCACCACTTTCTGTTCACCCGGAAGACCAGCCGGTGATGCGCAAGTTATGGCGCCCGGTAGTGCCTGTATGGGCGTGTACAGCCCTGGCCGGGTTCCTTGCCTGCCTGTTTTATATCGGCCTGAACTGGCGGCTTGGTGATTACACCAGCCCGGTGCTCGCCGCGGTGTACCAGACCACATTGCCAGACGTCACTATTAAAAATCCGGCACCGCGCCACCCGCCAGTCCTTAACCTGCGGGCATTCCTGAGCCCGGAAATCAAAGCAGGCCTGGTCGCGGTACGCGATGAATCAGACCGTAGTGTGGTAATCCTCAAAGGTGATGGCCTGTTTGCTTCAGGCTCCACTGTAGTGCGCGACCGCTATAAACCGGTGATT
Source organism: Mangrovibacter plantisponsor (assembly GCF_003182475.1). Classification (GTDB taxonomy): domain Bacteria; phylum Pseudomonadota; class Gammaproteobacteria; order Enterobacterales; family Enterobacteriaceae; genus Mangrovibacter; species Mangrovibacter plantisponsor. The sequence continues at coordinate 30,310 of NZ_QGTS01000016.1, read as the reverse complement.
GATCGGGTAGCGAAAGCGATGGACAACGTCAGCGGTAAAATTCTGGTTGTCGGTTACACCGATAACGTACCGATTCGCAGTGCGCGTTTTGCCTCGAATTACGAACTGTCTCTTGAGCGTGCCCAGTCAGTCACGGACATGCTGGAAAAACAGCTTTCCCGCCCGGAAAGGGTGAAAGCGGAAGGGCGTGGCGACACCAACCCGGTGGCACCGAATAACACAGCAGAAAATCGCGCCCGTAACCGCCGTGTTGAAATCACTTTACTTGTCTCGCCGGAAAACACCCAGGCTGAGCTGAACGGCATTGCGCAAGGAAACTAAAGGATGTTGAGAGTTCTCCTTTCCATACTCACTAACCGCATTTTATGGGGTTTTGTTGGGGTAACTGCATTTGCGGCGGTTATCTGGATGATTGGCCCCCTGTTTTCCATTGTGGATACTCGCCCGCTGGAGTCGGTGCAAAACCGGGTGATCAGTATTGGCCTTATCTACCTGGTGTGGATCCACAGCCATATCATTCCGCGGATTTATAACGCGTGGCTTAACCGCAAAATGATGGAGAACATCAACAAGAATGCGGCCGGTGAAGATACCACTGCACCGGAAAACCGCCAGCGCCTGACCAATGAAGAACAGGTTCTGGCAGAACGCTTTAACGATGCCTCCCAGTTCCTGAAAAAAGCGCATTTCAGCCGCAGCCAGCATGGTCACCCGTGGCTACAGCGCTTCAGCCAGCAGTACCTGTACCAACTGCCCTGGTATGTCATGATTGGCGCACCGGGTGCCGGGAAAACCACGGCGCTGGTTAACTCCGGCCTGCAATTTCCGCTGGCGGACAAATTCGGGAAAACGGCGCTGCGCGGTATAGGCGGCACCCGTAACTGTGACTGGTGGTTTACCAACGAAGCCGTTCTGCTGGATACCGCCGGGCGTTATTCAACCCACGAAAGCCAGCAAGCGCTGGATGCCAGCGAGTGGCAGCGTTTTATGGGGCTGTTGCGTAAATACCGTGGCCGCCAGCCTATCAACGGCGTCATCATGACTATCAGTATTTCTGATTTGCTGACACTGTCGCCGGAAGCGATGCAACAGCAGGCAACCAACCTGCGCCAGCGCCTGGCAGAGCTCCATGAGCAACTGGGTATTCGCTTCCCGGTGTATGTCATGGTCACCAAAGCGGATTTACTTAAAGGGTTCAGTGCCTATTTCGCCGGGCTGGATAAAGCCCAGCGTGAGCAAATCTGGGGATTCACCTTCCCCTGGTCGCAATCAAGCCTGGCCAGTTTCGACCTGATGGGCGCATTTACTCAAGAATATGCGCTGTTGCAACAACGCCTTGATGCCGGGCTGCCCGACATCATGCTACAGGAAAGCGACCCGCAAACCCGCGCGGAAAGCTACCTGTTCCCGCAGGAGTTTGCGGCACTGCGCCCACTGCTGGCTGATTACCTGAGCACCGTTTTTGCCCGCTCCAACTTCGAAACCGAATTTTCTCCGCGCGGCATTTACTTTGCCAGTGGTACTCAGGAAGGCCTGCCTTTTGACCGCGTAATGGGTGACCTGGCACGCGCCCTGAACTTACCGCAGGATAACGGCGGCGGCGACAAGAAACAGACCAATGATGCCTGGGACAGTGTCAGCAAAGAAGCGCCAATACCTGGCAACAAAGGCCAGAGTTACTTTATTAAAAACCTGCTGCAACGGGTGATTTTCCAGGAAGCCGGGATTGCCGGGCAAAACCGCTGGTGGGCTATTCGTAACCGGGCGGTTATCTGGTCGGGCTATGCTGCCCTGGCTGCCGTGCTGGTGGTACTTGCCGGGTTATGGCTCACCAGTTACGGCAACAACAAAGGCTATTTGGCCGAGGTGCAGGCGAAAGTACCAGGGGTTCAGGCGCAGAGTAAAGCGTTACAAACCAGCGACAGCAGCGATTTGTTCGATCTCCTGCCATTCCTCAACAGCCTGCAGAACCTGCCGAAAAGCGATGCTGTAGATATTAACTCGCCGGGCATCACCTGGCGTATGGGGTTGTATCGCGGTAACGAAGTCAGCGATGCCACCCAGTCGTTGTACCAAAAAGCGTTGCAGGAAATGGTATTGCCGGCAGTCGCTCAACGGATTACCACCTGGTTACGTAACGACAACGGCAGTGATGTGGAATACAGCTATGAAGCGCTGAAAGCCTACCAGATGCTGTACCAGCCGAAACATTACGATGGCAAATTCCTCCATGCCTGGGTGATGTTCAACCTGTCGCGTAATTTGCCGCGCAATGTAACGCAGAATGAACTGCACCAAATGGAGTGGCACCTGACCCAACTGCTGGAAAGCCAGATTCAGTCTTCGCCTTACGCCAAAGACGACGAACTCATCCAGCGCGAGCAGCAACTGATTAACCAAAACCCGCTGTCAGTCAGGGTTTATGGCCGCCTGAAACGCTTACTGGAGCACGATGACTCTTTGCAGCCGGTCTCGCTGGCAACCCTGGGTGGGCCACAAAGTGAACTGGTGTTCTCGCGCAAAACAGGCAAGCCAATCACCGAAGGCGTACCAGGCCTGTATACCCCGGAAGGCTACTGGAACCACTTTGAGAAACAAATCGCCAGTGTGACTGCATCGCTACACGAAGACGATGCCTGGGTGCTTGGCGCACCACAGAAAGAAGACCAAAAAGCCATTAATGAAGCTGTACGCCAGCTTTATGCGCGTGATTTTATGGCGGCCTGGGATAACTACCTGGCAGATATCCAGCTGAATAACAGTGCAGACCTGACTCACCGCATTAATACGGCCCGCGTGTTATCCAGCAACAATTCACCGTTACGCCAGTTAGTCATGAACCTGAGCAAAGTGCTCACGCTTTCCCGGGCGAGTGATGCGCCGGAAGATAAAAAAGCCGCAGCGGATGACAACAGCAGTTCACTGAATAATTTATTTGGCGCAACCAGTAACGGTGCTATTGCCGCAGCACAAACACCGGAACAACAAGTTACCGATCACTATGAGCCAATCATTGAGCTGGCGCAGCCGCTGGAAAAAGGCGGCAAAGCCATCGTGTTTGATGATTTTCTCAAACAGATTGATGACCTGTACCGTTACCTGACTGCCGTGCAGGACGCCGCAAATAGCGGCATGCCAGCACCTGGTGGCGATGCCATCAGCCGCCTGCAGGCCAGCGCCGGGCGCTTACCTGGTGGCCTCAATAACATGTTTACCAGCATGGCGGTGGGCGCAAGCTCAGATACCCAGCGCCGCGACATGGACAACATTCGCAAACGCCTGAATGTCGAAATTGGCAGCTTCTGCCGCCAGGCTGTTGCCGGGCGCTACCCGCTGGTGCGCAGTGCGCATGCGGATATCACCCCGGATGACCTGGCGCGCATGTTTGCGCCGGGAACTGGCTTAATGGATGCCTTCTTCCGGGACAACCTGACAAACCGGGTCGATACCACCCAGGCGCGCTGGCGGTTTACCCCAGGCATTGATGGCAAAACCCTGCCAGGCGGTGAAGCTATCCTGCGGCCATTCCAGCAGGCGCAATACATTCGCGATGCCTTCTTCTCGAATGGTGCAACCACACCGGGTTACAAAGTGACGATACGCACCATCCGTATGGATAACGATATTCTGACCCTTTCGCTGGATGTAGACGGGCAACTGCTGCGTTACAGCCATGGGCCACAGGCGGTACAACTGGTGAGCTGGCCGGGTACCGGCGGCACCAACCAGGTGCGCATGCAACTGGGGCTCGCCAATGGCACGACATCCACGCTGGTAAGCAGCGGCCCATGGGCACTGAACCGGTTCTTTGACCGGGCGAAACAGTCCCCTGGCAGCAACAGCCTGAGCCGCCAGGCAACATTTACTGTTGACGGGCACAGTGTGACGCTTGAGTTCACCCCAAACAGCATTCGTAACCCGTTCCAGCTTTCTGGCTTCTCATGCCCTTAACCGCAAGGAATGTTGAATGAGCAACTACCCTGTACCGTGCTGGTTTGGGAAATTGCCCAGCACCGGTGACTTTTTGCAGCGCCGCTTTCCCGATGCGCTGCAACGCCAGTGGTCGCACTGGTTCCAGGTCGGCCTGCATAACTGGCAAAACCAGAGTGACCCGCCCCACAGTGCAAAGCGCGAATTCCATAAAGCACCCGTGTGGAATTTTGCAGTACCGCCCATGCTGGGCAGCCAGGTTATCCAACTGGGTTGCCTGCTCCCCGGGCGAGACAGTGTTGGGCGGCAGTATCCGGTATGCGCCCTGAGCGCATTCAGCCCGGCCGAATGGTCGCCCCAGTGCCTGGCGCTGGCGGAGCCCTGGTACCAACAACTGGGCCGCACCCTGATGACCGCTGTCAGAAACGGTTTTGCCGGTGAGCAACTTGACCAGGCGATATTAAGCATTCCGTCGCCAGTGGTGCCGGACGGGGATGCCCAGTCAGACATTCTGGATGTCATTGGTTATGACGATGCACCCGCAGCACTGAGCTGGCGCCAGGCTGCTGAATGTTTTGAACCACAACGGCAAACCAGCTTTTGGTGGACTAACCGCTGCGATGGCTACCCGCTGTACACCCATGTACACAGTGGCAATTTCACCAGCCAGTTATTTTCCATGCTGTTTGACCCGGCAGGTGGTGCTCAACCTGGCCGCCACGGGTTGTATCCTCCCATGTTTGACTGACAGGTAATTCATGAACATAGACGCTTTTCTGGCCCCGGTCAGCGCCGACAAACCTTGTGGCGATAACCTGGAGTACGATGCCGATTTCCAGGCAATGGAACAGGCAAGCCAGGGGAAAGCAGAGCAACAGTTTGGCGACACCATCATTCCGGCAGAACCGGCAGACTGGACCAAAGTCGAGAAACTGGCCACCAGCCTGCTGGAACGCAGTAAAGACCTGCGGGTAATTATGGCGCTTATCCATGCCTGGACCCGGCGACGCGGCCTGCAAGGTTATGCAGATGGCCTGCTGCTGATTCAACAGGTACTGGTGCTCTACTGGGAGCCACTGTATCCCCTGCTGGAAGAATATGGCGAACGGGATCCGTTTTACCGCTTAAACGCGCTGGCTGCACTGGGTGATGGTTCCGAACTTACTACTGCTGTACGCCAGGCCGCATTACTGCGCAGCGCGGCCGACACACTTTCGTTACGCGATGCCTGTAGTTTACTGGATGGCAGCAAAACCGAATGCCCGGATTACCCCGGCGGGCGTCCCCGCCTGGTAGATGAACTGGCACGCGGCGGGCAGCCAGGCATTGAAGCCTTGCTGCATATTCGTGAACGCCTGCTCACCATTCGTGAAGTGCTCAGCGAGCAACTGGGCGAAAGCGCACTGCCGGAAATGGAAGTGCTGCTGAAAACAGTCAATACGGTGGCTCAGGCTTGCGATGCAACGGATTTATCCACCCTGATCCCCGGCCTGACAGGCGAAAGCCAGACGGAGGGCAACACAGTGGCTGAATCTGATGAGCAACAACCCGCTGCGGCTGCACCACGTAATGTGGACTGGCGCAGTGTTCAACCGGCAACGCGTGAAGATGCACAACTGATGCTGGAAAAAGCGCGCCAGTATTTCCTGCTGTATGAACCGAGCCACCCGGCACCGCTGCTGATTGAACGCGTACAGCGGCTGATTGAAATGAACTTTATGGACATCATTCGCGACCTCGCGCCCGATGGTGTCCACCAACTGGAAAATATTTTTGGGCGCCGTGATTAACCGGCGCACCCTCTTGTGGCGAAGGCACAGCGCCGTCGCCTCACCTTCACCGCGCATATTCGATGGAGAACACCATGGCAATGAGTAACAGTGGGCAGAAGTTTATTGCCCGTAACCGCGCACCCCGCGTACAGATTGAGTACGACGTAGAAATCTACGGTGCGGAGCGCAAAATCCAGCTTCCTTTCGTTATGGGCGTGATGGCAGATTTAGTTGGTAAACCTGTCGAGCCTTTAGCCCCGGTAGATGAACGTAAGTTCCTTGAAATTGATATCGATAATTTTGATGAACGGATGAAAGCGTTGAAACCGCGTGTGGCGTTCCAGGTCGACAACACGCTGACCGGTGACGGCAAACTGAATGTCGAACTGACCTTCGACAGCATGGATGACTTCCTGCCAGACGCCGTTGCCCGCAAAGTTGAACCGCTGAACAAATTACTGGAAGCCCGCACCCAACTGTCCAACCTGCTGACCTACATGGATGGCAAAAATGGCGCGGAAGCCCTGATTGCGAAAGTGCTGCAGGACCCGACATTACTGCAATCCCTGAGCCAGGCACCCAAAGCGGCAGACACCGCCAAAGGTGACGAGGAGTAATCGATGAGTAACCAAACTGAACAACAGCAAAACAGCGCTCAGACGTTTACCCAGGATGAATTCAGCGCGCTGCTGAGCAAAGAATTCCGCCCGAAAACAGACCAGGCGCGTGAAGCAGTAGAAAGCGCGGTAAAAACCCTGGCACAACAGGCGCTGGAAAATACCGTCACCATTTCCAGCGATACCTACCGCACCATTCAGGCGCTGATCGCGGAAATTGATGAAAAACTTTCCGAACAGGTTAACCAGATTATTCACCACGACGAATTCCAGAAACTGGAAAGCGCCTGGCGTGGCCTGAGCTACCTGGTGAACAACACCGAAACCGACGAGATGCTGAAAATCCGCTTTATGAGCGTCTCCAAACAGGAACTGGGCCGTACCCTGAAACGCTTCAAAGGCGTGGGTTGGGACCAGAGCCCGGTGTTCAAAAAAATCTACGAAGAAGAATACGGCCAGTTCGGTGGCGAACCTTTTGGTTGCCTGGTTGGCGATTACTACTTCGACCACAGCCCGCAGGATGTTGAACTGCTCAGCGAAATGGCGCGTATTGGTGCCGCAGCACACTGCCCGTTCATTACCGGTTCTGCGCCGAGCGTGATGCAAATGGAATCCTGGCAGGAACTGGCTAACCCGCGCGACCTGACCAAAATCTTCCAGAACACGGAATATGCTGCATGGCGCAGCCTGCGTGAATCCGAAGATGCCCGCTACCTGGGCCTGGTCATGCCGCGCTTCCTGTCCCGCCTGCCTTACGGTGTGCGCACTAACCCGGTGGACAGCTTCGATTTCGAAGAACAGGTGGATGGCGCTAACCACGACAGTTACACCTGGAGCAACGCCGCTTACGCCATGGCGGCCAACATCAACCGTTCATTTAAAGAATTTGGCTGGTGTACCTCTATTCGCGGCGTGGAATCTGGTGGTGCAGTAGAAAACCTGCCTTGCCATACCTTCCCAAGTGATGATGGCGGTGTGGATATGAAATGCCCCACTGAAATCGCCATCAGCGACCGCCGCGAAGCAGAACTGGCGAAAAACGGCTTTATGCCGCTGGTTCACCGCAAAAACTCTGACTTTGCAGCCTTTATTGGCGCTCAGTCACTGCAAAAACCGGCGGAATACCACGATGCCGATGCAACTGCGAACGCCCGTCTGGCCGCCCGCCTGCCGTATCTGTTCGCCTGCTGCCGTTTTGCGCATTACCTGAAATGTATTGTGCGCGACAAAATTGGTTCATTCCGCGAACGCGACGATATGGAACGCTGGCTGAACAGCTGGGTGATGAACTATGTGGATGGTGACCCGGCGAACTCCTCGCAGGAAACCAAATCCCGCAAACCGCTGGCCGCGGCAGAAGTGCAGGTGGAAGAAATTGAAGATAACCCGGGCTACTACGCCGCGAAATTCTTCCTGCGCCCGCATTACCAACTGGAAGGCCTGACTGTTTCGCTGCGTCTGGTTTCCAAACTGCCATCACTGAAAACCAATGATGCGTAATGCACAGGTAAAAATTCGGCCGTGTATTTTTGGCGAAATACACGGCCGCCAGGTCTGAACCTTATTCAGGGGGTTCAGGCTCAAGGCAGAGGATACAGGGACTGTGTAGACGCACCTCTGATTTCCATTTGCCATATTAGCGCTTTTTAAAAGCAAAACTAACCAATCAAAGAGTAGAGATTATTATGGCTATTGATATGTTTTTGAAAGTCGACGGTGTGACGGGTGAGTCCAAAGACTCTAATCACTCTGGCTGGACTGATATCACTTCTTTCTCCTGGGGTGCTTCTCAGCCGGGTAACATGAGCGTTGGCGGTGGCGGCGGTGCCGGTAAAGTAAACTTTAACGACCTGCACGTTAATGCCCTGATCGACAAATCAGCAACCGCTATCATGAAATACTGTGCAAACGGTAAACACCTGACCAAAGTTGAACTGTCTGTATGTAAAGCAGGTGGTCAGCAGGTGGAATACGCACGCATCACTCTGGAAGAAGTTCTGGTAACTTCTGTTCAGTACACTGGCGCTGATAACGGCGACACCGTTGGTGTTACCTATGCATTCCAGGCTGGTAAAGTGAAACAGCAGTACTGGGAACAAACTTCTTCCGGTAGCAAAGGCGCTGAAAGCTCCGTTGGCTGGAATATCAAAGAAAACAGCGAAGCGTAAGCTTGTTGTTGATGGCGATCCCGGAAGGGATCGCTTTTAACCATAATTTTCGGTAAATCAGATATTTTCAAGGCAGTTCTTCCTACAGGCTACTGAGACTCAATATGGCTGTTAAAATCGGGAAGCTATTTCTGCTAAGCTTGCTTCTGTCTGCACCTGCTATAGCCAGAGTTGATTATAGCCCTGAAGTATATTTGAAAAACTATGCTCTCAGCGCTTGCCTTGCTATGGGTTACTCATCCCAGGAAGTTAAAAATGATGCATCTGCAGCAGCCCGAGGATATTTGGAGTTTGGTGATTACTCTTTATCAGCGCACACTGCAGTAAGGGAATTAGCAAAAGAGTATTTGAAAAAAGATTATCCAAATAAAGCCGGCGTTTCTATGATTGCTGCCAAATGTATTGATTTATATCATAGTAAAGAGTTATCAGATATCATCCTGAAATATAAAGGCGTGCAGGATAATTAACATGGTTGTGATTTTATCATCTTTTCTCTCAGTAACTCCTTGGTGAGAAATAAACAAGATTTTATCCTGAGTGATGTTTTTATGCCACTGAATGGGATAGCAGTGTACAAGCAGCATATGAAACAGCTATTGTATTGTTAACCAGAACTAACGTTAATAAAAAAACTTCCATCTCAAAGTTGAGAGTATAATAATTATTATGGGTTAAGAACAAAAATAGTTGTGCTGATAGTTATGCTTGCATAAGAAATCAATACAAGACAGAGTTGATACTCCTGAAAAAACTATAGTCAGTCGCTCTTATTATTTGGCAATATTCAACTTAGGTAAGGTTGATGAAAATTAATCGTTTTTTGTTTTTTATCCTTTTTGCATCGCCTGCAGGAAGCGCCTTGCCAAATTTATCAACGTTTTCGCAGCAGGAAATATTCACTCACTGGATTGAAAATCGCTGCATCGCAAAAATTGCCGAGACAGAACGCCTGAAGCAGGATGCAAACCAGAGTGCGGCGGTATGGTTAGAGTACAGCCAGTTACCTGTAGATGCATTTAATAATGCAGAGAAACTGATTAATGAAGAAGGAAAAATTAGTTTATCTGGTTCAGTCAAGGGGGAATATAACGTTTTGCGTTGTACTTTGATTGCCAATAGCACTGGTGCAGTCAAAATCTATAAATCATTTGCAAACTGATCGTTATTAAACTCTACCCACTATCTGGGCAGCACGTTTTATCTTACAAAGTGAGACAAATCTCAACTTCATTTTGATATTCTACCTCCGCTCCCCAAACGCTGCAGGCCTTACCGAAAGACCTGCAACGTTTGAGCGCTAATCATACCCAGGCAGGAATACGCTATGCGATTCACGATAATCACCAATAAACCGGGTCAACAACCGCCGCAGACCAGTTGCGATTTCTATCCGCCAGGCGGCACCATTGGGCGCGGTTCCGATAACAACCTGGTTCTGCCAGATGAAACGCGCACCATTTCTCGCCTGCAGGCGATAGTGCATATCACAGCAGAGGGCACCTGCCGCATTACTAACCGTGGCAACATCACCCGCGTACTGCTGAATGATATTCCGCTGGATCGCGGCCGCCAGGTCGAGCTCGAAGATGGCGATATTCTGGGCATTGACGAATACCGCCTGCAAGTTACGGCACTGGGGGCGCAGCCGACTGCGCCTCAACAACCTGCTGCACACCATGCCGCCAGTGCCGTTCCTCATAAGGCAGCACCTGCGCCGGTTCGCCCGGTGCCTGCTGCGCCAGCGCAACCATCAGCGGTTAACGCCGATGGTACAGCGGCGGTTCCCAGTGAAATCTGGGACAGCCTGATGCAGGAATTCTCCATTTCCGACAACATTTCCAGCAGCCCGGTGAGTGGGAAAGGCGAGCACACCACAACGGAGTCTGGCCACAATCCCTTCGCTGAACCAGAAAGTGTTGAGCGTAACCCGGAAGACCCGCTCGCTCAGTTCAATACCAGCGAGCCGCTGTTTAACGAGAAAAAACCGCAGACTGATAACTTATTCGCCGAGTCTTCACTGTTCAGTGGCGACAGCATTTTTGAAGACAATACCCCGTCTTCGCTGGTTCAGCCGGAAACCGCAGAAAATAAACCTGCGCCTGGTAACAGTGAACTGGACCCACTGGCTTTATTCGGTGCCAGCGAAGCCGCACCCGCGGCACGTAACCACGATGACCCACTGGGCCTGATGATGGGTAATGCAGTGCCATTAACGGCACCAGACAGCATCACTCAACCGCAGGAAGCAGTAACACCGGCAGAACGGCATCATGCAGCAGAGCCGCTGGTCGCAAAACCCTCGGTAGCAGAACCCGAACCTGTGGCCACACACTCTGCAGCCACAAACAACGAAAACCCGGTTTCTGCACTGTTTGAAACGGCATCACTGGCGTCTTCACCCTTGTTTGCTGAAGACGAGACAGCCACGACTGTCACGCCAGCCGATATACTGGTAACGCCGCCGCCGGTACAGGAAACCGCAGAAGAAACCATACCAGCCAGTGCAACACAAGCTACCAGCGGCTACGAAGGCATCACTCTGCCCACTCCGCAGACTGTGCAACGCGCCCATGTGCAGACCCCTAAAGGCCGCCTGCGTATTGACCCGGTTGCCTCACCGTCGTCTGCCGACAAATCTGCGCCAGTCACCAGCCAGCAGGGTGAAGGCGATGTATTGCAGGGTGAGTTACTGGCTGCATTGCTGGAAGGTATGGGCCTTGGCGACATGCAACCCGTACCGCAGTTCGACAAAGAAAACATGCGCCAGTTTGGGCAAATGCTGAGCATGTTTTCGCAGGGTACGGTGGCACTGCTCTCTTCCCGCTCCATTCTCAAACGCGGTGTCAAAGCCGATATGACCATGGTGCTGGACGACGCCAACAACCCGTTCAAACTGCTGCCATCCGGTAAAACGGTGTTAATGCAAATGTTCGGCACGCGTATGCCGGGCTTTATGCCGCCGCGTAAGTCCGTGCGTGATGCCCTGATAGACTTGCAGGCTCACCAACTGGGCATGATCTCCGGTATCCGGGCCATTATTGCCGCTATGCTGCAGTCGTTTAACCCGGAACAGCTCGAAGAGCAGGCCCGGGAAGATGGTGTGGTGTCGCGCATTGGTTTACCCGGCAGCCGCAAAGCTGCCCTGTGGGATTACTTTGTGAAAACCTACGGCGAAACTGCCGGGGAAATTGAAGATGACTTCCACACCTTGTTTGGTGAAGCATTCCTGCACGCTTACGACATGGAAGTGAACCAGTACAAAGACTCACAAAGTGGATCAGAAGAAGAATGAATATCACCATGGCATCGCTCTCCCAACAAGGAGAGCGGACAAGCAACCAGGATCAAACCGGTGAGGTGATTGGTGAGCGCGCGGCATGCTTTCTGGTGTGCGATGGTGTTGCGGGTAACTCAGGTGGCGAGGTCGCCGCGCGTATCGCCCGTAATACTATCCTGGCGGAGTTTGATGGCGAGCAGCACCTTAACCCGCAGTTCATTCGCCTGTATGTGAATAACGCCAACCAGGCGATTCGCAGCGAACAGAAAAACGACCAGGACAACAGTAAAATGGGCACCACGCTGGTCAGCCTGTTTATTGACCGCGATTACCACCTGGCGTACTGGGCACATGCGGGTGACAGCCGCCTGTATTTGTTCCGGCGTGGCTTTTTATACCAGGTCACTACCGATCACAGCCTGATCCAGCAGTTAAAAGATGCCGGGCACCAGACAGAAGGTGTCAGCAGCAACCTGCTCTATTTTGCCTTAGGGATGGGCGATGAACGCCGGGAAGCCAGTTACAGCGATGTGGTTCCTGTAGAAGACGGCGATGCTTTTTTGCTGTGTACTGATGGCTTTTGGCATGGTGTAACACAAGAACAGATGCAGCAGTCGTTACAAATGGTGAACACGCCACAAGAGTGGCTGACACTGATGCACCAAAGCCTGCGAAAACATGGCGAAGCCAGTGACGATACACAGGATAATTACAGTGCGATAGCCGTATGGGTTGGTCAGCCACAAGAAACCACGCTGATCCACACACTGGCAGAAGCCGCACAATTTTTCCCCCTTCGTGATTGATTGAAACGAACAAGGATTTATATGAAATATTGGCTTTCGGGTTTACTGGCGTTGTTGGCGGCATCGTCCAGCGCGTGGGCAGAAAATTACCGGATTGTTCAGTCACCGTCTCTGAAACTGGATGTCTGGATAGACAACATCCAGGACAACACAGCAAAAAGTTGGTGTACCAATGAATTACCGCTGCGTATTGTCGCGAATGGCGAGAAAAAACCGGAAATCCTGCAAGGGTTCCTGCCGCAGGTTGGCAAATTGCTGCAAAGCCAGTGTGGCACACTGAATACCCTGCGCTGGGAAATGACAGCACCGGATGGCAATAAACTGGCTACCGGTACCGCCGAGAAAAAACATGACTGGCGTGTCGATATTGCTCCGGCGGCCCAGGTTATTGCTGCGGCAATTCCTCCTGCCAATAACCAACGCGCAGAGGACCTCTCGCCGCAGGCAGACCGCACGCCCTGGTTTGAATTTAACTTAAAAGATGGCTGCCGCCTGCGTACTTTCTGGCAGGGCGACAGTGCCTCACAGGCCTTGTTTATTCCGGCAAAAGACGACGGGAAATGTGAAAAAGGTGGCTGGCTGAATGGCCGGGGTAAAGTTACCCAACAGGGCCAGAATGGTAGCCAGACTATCACCATGACCTTTGTTCACGGCTTCCCGGTGGCCGGGCTTAACCCAACAGCCAACACCAACACGTTGCTGATTGCCTCTGTGAATAATGAACGCATGGTGGTGAGTGACGAGCGTTCACCGCAAAGCTGGCTGATTATGCAGTATGTCCCGCGGATTAACGGCTGGAAGGTGGATGGCACCGTAGCGGTAGAAATGCCGCGTGACCAGGCCAGTGATGGCGACAAACTGAAAGCCCGCCTGGATGAAGTGCGCAAAGTATGGGGCCCATACCTGGAGCCGAATACCGCGCTGACTATCCAACTGGTGGAAGCCGTGCATCTGCAACTCAAAGACCCGGCAGCAGGCGCATACCATACGCTGAAGTAACCTAACCACCACAAGGAATGATTATGCACACCCTCTACCAACAGATGGCCGGAGATTCGCTGGCAGAAACCCTGACGCGCCTGGAAAGTGACATCAAATCCCGGCCTGCGGATGCGGACCTGCGTGCAGCGTTTGTTCAGTTGCTCTGTCTGGCGGGCAACTGGCAGCGAGCCCGTACCCAACTGAAAAGCTGGGCGGCGCTGAAACCCCAGGCACAACCCACAGTGACCTTACTGGAACAGGCTATTGAAGGCGAGTTAACGCGCGCACAGGTTTTTGCCGGTGAAACCGCACCCAGAATGCCGCAAGAAGCCTGGCCCTGGGTTCACCACCTGGTTGCCGCACTGGCACGGGAAAGTGCTGGCGATAGCGCTGCCGCTCTGGCACTGCGCGAACAGGCACTGGAAGCCGCTGAGCTGAACCCGGGCACGCTGCAGGTTAACGAGGACAGCGTGGCGTTTGACTGGCTGATGGATGGCGATGCCCGCCTGGGGCCGGTGTGCGAATTTATCGTCAACGGGCATTACTTCTGGGCGCCATTTTGCGCCATTCGCGAAATCATTTTTCAGGCTCCGGCAAGTGTCACCGACCTGGTGTGGCGCCATGCGCGGATAACCCTGGTGGATGGCAGTGAGCAAGTTTGCCAAATCCCGGCACGTTACCCGGTGGATGCCCGCACAGAAGACCGTTTTCTGCTGGGGCGCGAAACCCACTGGGCAGCACTGGACGAAGACGGTGCGTTTTGTCTCGGCCAGGGGCAGAAAGTGCTGCTCAATGCCGATGATGCCTATTCCTTGCTGACACTGGAAACGCTGGCATTCGCTGGCTCCGAATCTGACCATGAGTAATCGCGACCAGAACACTAACCCTTCTGATCTGCTGCGCACCGGCTACCGCCAAAGAGCCAGTAAGCAGGCGCCAGGCGCGCGCGACAAAATGCAGCCATCCCTGCTGGACCGGCTGACAGATGACGCGCCCGACCAGCAAAAAGAACCGGCCAGCCATAATCTGATTTCCCACAGCACACTGCGGCGCAACGTGCTGCGCGACTTACAGTGGCTGTTCAACACCATCAACAATGAAGCGCAGAATGATCTGCGCGATTTTGCCCATATTCGCCGTTCGGTTGTGAATTTCGGTATCGCTCCACTGGCCGGGAAACGGATGTCGGAAATTGAATGGCAGGATATTCAGCGCAAACTCACCGAAGCGATTCTGGCTTTTGAGCCCCGCATTATTCCGCAGGGGCTGCAAGTGCGCTGCTTGTCTGACCCGCAATCGCTGGATGCACACAACGTTTTGTCCATCGAAATAAAAGGCCGGTTGTGGTGTGTACCCTGGCCGCTGGAGTTCCTGTTCCGCACCGATGTGGATCTGGAAAACGGGCATTTTGAGTTAAAAGACGCAGGCTGATTATGGACAGTAAACTTCTCGACTATTACAACCGCGAGCTGGCGTATCTGCGCGAAATGGGCGCAGAATTTGCCAGCCGCTATCCCAAAGTGGCCGGTCGGCTCGGGATGCGGGGTATCGAAGTCGCAGACCCTTACGTCGAACGCCTGATGGAAGGCTTTGCCTTTCTGACCTCGCGCGTCCAGCTAAAAATGGATGCGGAATTTCCGCGCTTCTCTCAGCGTTTGCTGGAAATGTTCGCGCCAAACTACCTTGCTCCCACGCCCTCTATGGCGATTGCCCAGCTCCAGCCAGATATGCAAAAAGGCGACTTGAGTGATGGCTTCACCGTGCCGCGTGGCACCATGATGGACAGCCTGGCGCTGAAAAAAAATGGCGTCACCTGTGCCTGGACTACTGCCCATGATGTCACGCTGTTGCCACTGCATATCAGCAATGTGGAACTGGGGGGCGTACCGGCCGATGCACCACTGATGGCGATGGGGCTGAGCCAGCGGGGCGCGGCCAGCGCACTGCGTATTCGCATTAGCTGCAATGGCAAAAATACCCTGGAAAACCTGAACTTCGACCGGCTGGATTTTTTCCTCAGTGGCCCGGACATAGAAGCACAGAAATTACTTGAGCTGGTGATGCAGCACTCTGTGGGCCTGTTTTGCCAGACTGTGGCGCCATCACCGCAACGTATTGTGCTGGGCGATGATGCCCTGACCCAGGAAGGGTTCGCACCGGAACAGGCTATGCTGCCCGATGACCTGCGAAACTTCGATGGCTACCGCCTGCTACAGGAATATTTCGCATTTCCGGCGCGTTGCCAGTTTATTGCAGTCAGCCAGCTGCACAGCCTGCTGGCGAAAAGCGCCGGTGCCAGTGCTTTTGATATCGTTATTTTGCTGGATAAAGCCGACAGTGCACTGGAGCGCATAATCGATAAAGCGTACTTTGCCCTGCACTGCACACCGGTCATTAACCTGTTCCCTAAATATGCCGAGCGGCAAAAAATTCAGGACAGCCAGGGCGAATACCACCTGGTGGTTGATAATGTTCGCCCACTGGATTACGAAATCTATGCGGTAAAAAATATCTATGGCTCACGTTCTGATCGCCGGGAAGAGCAGCTATTCCGCCCGTTCTGGCAATCATTCAGTGGTGACCACGGCAACTATGGCACTTACTTCTCCCTGCGCCGTGAACAACGCGCGCTTTCAGAACATGCCCTGCGTTATGGCACCCGTACCGGCTATGTCGGTTCCGAAGTGTTTGTTTCACTGGTAGATGAAAGCCATGCGCCCTGGTCCGACAGCCTGAGCCACCTGACAGCAGAAGTGCTGTGCACCAGCCGGGATTTACCGCTGATGCTGCAACAAGATTTGGGCGAGTTTGTGATGCCAGATTCGCTACCCGTTGCCGGTATCTCTTTGCTTAAAGGCCCCACTCCGCCGCGCCCGGCGCTGGCCGAAGGGGTTGCCACCTGGCGGCTTATCAGCCACCTGCAAATGAACTACCTCAGCCTGATGGACAGCGAAAACGGCGAAGGGGCTGAAGCCCTGCGCCAGTTGCTCGGGCTGTATGGCAACCTGGCGGAAGTGCCTGTCGCCCGCCAGATAGATGGCCTGCGCCGTTGCCAGTTGCGCCCGGTACACCGCCGGGTACCAGAACCTGGCCCGATTGTTTTCGCCCGGGGTATCGCCATTGACCTGCAAGTGGATGAACAGGATTTCTCCGGGTTCAGCCCCTGGCTGCTCGGCAGTGTGCTCGAGCGTGTGTTCTCCCGCCTGGTGGCAATCAACAGTTTTACGGAAGTGACACTGACCAGCCAGCAACGCGGTGAAATTGGCTGGTGGGGGCCACGCATGGGGAAACGGGCACTGATATGAGCGAGACCTCAACACCTGAAACCCGGCTACCCACTGTTAAGCGGGTAACCCGCCTGGCAGATAACTTCTGGCCGGCTGTTATGGCCGCACCCTGGCGTTATGACCTGTTTCAATTACTGCGCCGGGTTGATGCCCAGGGCGGAGGGCGTTATCCCCTGGGGCGTGCGCCGTTACCCCGTTTTGATGCCTTACGGGTTGCTCAACAGCCTTCAATGGCATTTGCGCCCTCCACACTGGCAACGGTAAAAGAACTCGAAGGCCGCGATTTACACGAAGTTTCGATTTTCAGCTTCGGGTTATTTGGCCCCAACGGCCCGTTACCCGTGCATATGACAGAATACGTGCGTGAACGTATCTATCACCACCAGGACGACTCACTGAGCGCGTTTGCCGACCTGTTTCACCACCGCCTGAGCCTGTTGTTTTACCGTGCCTGGGCTGATGCGCAACCCACCGTTTCGCTGGACAGGCCGGATAACCGCCGTTTCGAAGAATACCTGGCCTGCCTCACTGGCATGGGGTTGCCCGGGCAACGCCACCGGGGAAGCCTGAGCGAACATGCCCGGTTTGGGCTGGCCGGCCACCTGACACGCAGTGGTCGCGATGCCGAAGGGCTGGAAAAAATGCTGCGCCACTATTTCCAGGTACCGGTGCGGGTGCGTGGCAATATTCCGCACTGGATGCCGATAGACCAGCGAGACCAAACCCGGCTGGGGGGCCAGGGGCGGCGGGCACCGCGCCTGGGGGAATCCACCTTTGTGGGCATTGCCGTGCGCGATGTGCAGCATAAATTCCGCCTCGAAATTGGCCCGTTAAGCCTGCAGGACTACCAGCGTTTTCTGCCAGGCGAGCGAGAAGTAACCGAATTACGTGACTGGGTGCGCCAGTACCTGGGAACGGACTACGCCTGGGATGTGCGCCTTATCCTTAAAGGTGCCGAGGCAACGGGTGCGAAGCTGGGCGGCAACAACCGCCTGGGGTACAGCGCCTGGCTGGGCGAGCGCCCGGAAAAACCCGACCGCCATGATCTGGTGTTTATGCCTGAGCCAGAACACAGCTAACACACGCGTTGGGTTTACAACAATAACAACACTGTATTTCAGGCACCAGGTGCCAACCGTCAACAGGAATAATCATGTCAGAGATCAGCCGCGCCGTTTTGTTCGGCAAACTGGATACGCTGTTATTTACCGCGCTGGAGAGCGCAACCGCCTTTTGTAAGTTGCGCGGCAACCCCTACGTTGAACTTGCACACTGGCTGCATCAGTTAATGCAGCAGCAGGACGGCGACTTACAACAGTTGGTTCGCCACTTCGACCTCGACGAAGCGGCTCTGGCGCGCGACATAGTGGCCGCACTGGACAGCCTGCCCCGTGGCGCAACCGCGATTTCTGACTTGTCGGAACATGTGGACACAGCAGTTGAGCGCGCCTGGGTATATGCCTCCCTCACTTTTGGTGCCGGGCGCATTCGCGGCGGGCATTTGCTGATTGGCCTGTTGAAAACCTGGAACCTTGCCAATGTACTCAAAGGGATTTCCGGCCAGTTTACCCGCCTGAACGCCGACCAGCTTATTGACCAGTTCGACACGATTTTTGCCAACAGCAAAGAAACCCAGCAAGTTGCCAGCGCACCACAAAGCGAACAGGCCGCGCCGGGCAGCCAGCAAAGCGCCCTGGCGCAATATGGCCAGAACCTCACGGAAAAAGCCCGTGACGGCAAAATCGACCCGGTGGTTGGCCGCGATGAAGAAATTCGCCAGATGGTGGATATCCTGATGCGTCGCCGCCAGAACAACCCACTGCTCACTGGTGAAGCCGGGGTGGGTAAAACGGCGGTTGTTGAAGGCCTGGCCTGCCGGATTGCACAAGGTGATGTCCCGGCACCTTTACAGGCGGTACAGCTCTGGCTGCTGGATATCGGTTTACTGCAGGCTGGTGCTGGTATGAAAGGTGAATTTGAAGCCCGCCTGCAGAGCCTGATCAACGAAGTCCAGTCCAGCCCGGAACCCATCATCCTGTTTATTGATGAAATCCACACCCTGATTGGCGCTGGTGGGCAGCAGGGAACTGGCGATGCCGCCAACCTGATGAAACCGGCGCTGGCGCGTGGCCAACTGCGCACCATTGGTGCCACCACCTGGGCGGAATACAAAAAATACATTGAGAAAGACCCGGCGCTTACCCGCCGTTTCCAGACTGTACAAGTACATGAACCGGATGAAGAAAAAGCGCTGTTAATGCTGCGCAGCACGGTTTCCCCGCTGGAAAAACACCACCATGTATTACTGCTGGATGAAGCCGTGGCTGCCGCAGTGAAACTCTCTCACCGCTATATCCCGGCACGCCAGTTGCCTGATAAAGCCGTTGCCCTGCTGGATACCGCCTGTGCCCGTGTGGCAGTCAGCCAGAGTGCGCCACCGCCGCAACTGGAAGACTGCCTGCATCGCCTGGAAGCCATTGAAGTGGCACTGGAAATTGCCCACCGCGAAGGGCGCATTGGCCTGGGTGACAGCACCCGGGTGGCAACCCTGGAAGCAGACAAAGCCCGTGAAGAAGCCCTGCGTGAAACCCTGACTGCGCGTTGGGAGCAGGAACGCACTCTGGTGGATGATATTATTGCGTTACGTGCCGAGCGCCACGCATTGCCAGAAACGCCAGAGGCCGATGATGACCGGTCATCAACCATTAATCAGCAACTCAGCGAACGCCAGCAACAACTGCGTGAATTACAGGGCGATGCCCCGTTACTGTTTGCCGCTGTAGATGCCAATGTGGTTGCCGCTGTTGTCTCCGACTGGACAGGCATTCCGCTGGGGCGCATGGTGAAAAACGAAATCGACGCAGTGCTGCAACTGGCCGATACACTCAACCAGCGTGTGATTGGCCAGCGCCATGGCCTGGAAATGATTGCCCGCCGGGTGCGCACCACGCGAGCCCGGCTGGACGACCCGAACAAACCCGTTGGTGTCTTCATGCTGTGTGGCCCGTCTGGTGTCGGGAAAACCGAAACCGCGCTGGCACTGGCGGAATCTTTATACGGTGGTGAACAGAACATCATTACCATCAATATGAGTGAATTCCAGGAAGCCCACACCGTTTCCACCCTGAAAGGCGCGCCTCCGGGGTATGTTGGCTATGGTGAAGGTGGTGTGCTGACAGAAGCAGTGCGCCGCCGCCCTTACAGCGTGGTGTTACTGGACGAAATCGAAAAAGCACACCCGGATGTGCACGAAATTTTCTTCCAGGTATTTGATAAAGGGTGGATGGAAGATGGTGAAGGGCGGCATATTGATTTCCGCAACACCATTATTATTCTGACCTCCAACGTGGGGACGGATTTAATCAGCGCCATGTGTGCTGACCCGGATTTGATGCCAGACCCCGAAGCCCTGAGTGGTGCGCTGCGCCAGCCGTTACTGCAAGTTTTCCCGCCTGCTTTACTGGGGCGCTTGCTGGTCGTACCTTATTACCCACTTAGTGATACTATGCTGGCAGAAATTGTCCGTCTGCAATTGCGCCGTATTCAGCGCCGCCTGGAAGAAAACCATGGCATTATTTCAGACGTGGACGATAGCGTTATCACCCAAATCGTTCAACGCTGTACAGAAGTGGAGTCTGGCGGGCGCATGGTTGATGCCATTCTCACTAACACGCTACTGCCGCAAATGAGTACCCTTTTACTGAGCGCCAGTGCGCGGGATGAACAATTCCGGCGGTTGCGTATCACGGTTGAACAGGGCGAATTTCAGTGTCAGTTTGAGGCGTAACGCCATTACCACAGGAAGCGAGTTTTCCCATTATGTCGGAATACGAAAACAATCGGACCGTATCTAACGCACTCCCCGTTGGATACCGTTTCAATGAGTTTGAAATTAAGGAAGTCATTGGTGGTGGCGGGTTTGGCATTGTCTATCGCGCCTGGGATCATCAACTGGAACGCACTATCGCCATTAAAGAGTTCATGCCATCGTCGCTGGCGGTGCGCAACGACGATATGCGCCTGGTGCTGCGTAGTGAACGCTTCGGCAAAGCTTTTACCGCCGGGCTGAACAGCTTTATTCAGGAAGCGCGCCTGCTGGCCCGCTTTAACCACCCGAACCTGCTGCATGTGCTGCGTTTCTGGGTGCATAACGATACAGCATATATGGGTACCGCATTTTATAGCGGCACTACCTTGTCCCGCCTGCGCGAACAGCACCCGGAACGTATCGATGAAACCTGGATCCGCCGCATGCTGCCCATGCTGCTGGGCGCAGTGAAAACCATCCATCAGGAAGGTTACCTGCACCGGGATATTTCCCTGGATAACATCCAGATTCAGGACAACGGCCTGCCAGTATTGCTGGACTTCGGCTCTGCCCGGCGCAGTATCGGCAATATTTCCGATGAAACCGAAACCATGTTGCGCCCCGGTTTCGCGCCCATCGAACAATACACCGATGACAACGACAGCGAACAAGGTCCGTGGACGGATATCTACGCACTGGGTGCCGTGTTGCATACCCTGGTTGTGGGCTCACCGCCGCCAGTCAGCGTGGTGCGCAGCATTGAAGATAACTACCAGCCACTAATGAAACGCCGCCCGCAGGGCTATTCACCGGCGTTGCTGAACGCGATTGACCAGGCGCTGGCGCTGAAAATGGAAGACCGCCCGCAATCTGTTGATGCCTTTGCGGCGCTGGTGGAAACCGCGGTAGCCGGTATTGATGATGTCGCGCAGGTTAACCGCCCGGGCACTATGCTGGTGCCGGTAGAAACCGAAGAAGAACCCCAGAAACCTGCCGGGCTGAAACGCTTTATGGTGCCGGGCCTGGTTGCCGCCGGGGTGCTGGTCGGTATTGCGCTGGGTGGCGTGTTATTCCATGGTGGTGGTTCTGAATCTGTGCCAACCGCCGGCGAAGCCTCCACACCGGCAACGCCGGCAGATACTGCCAGTGATAATACCGCGGCGGTGGCGGCTAACACACCGTCAGCCCCGGCAACAACAACTGCGCCGGTTGCCACCAACGCAGAGCCGGTTGCCCTGGTTTATGTGCGTATGCGCGAAGGCGACCAGTTGACGTTGAATGGCAAGCAACAAGCGGTTGTTCCTGCCAGCAATGGTTTCGCTTCACTGCAACTGCCAGCCGGGCAGTACGAACTAAAAGTGACCGGCCACGGCGATGCGCGTAATGAAAACATTACCGTTGACCGCCCCGGCACCTGGTTTATCAACCCGCAATCCTGAGTACCTGAAACGGGCAGCCAGTTAACTGCCCGCCTGATTCTTACCAGTAAATTCACCGGGCTTCATGCCCGGTTTTGCTGTGTTTAACTCATCTTTACTCCAATAATTCGCGTGACAGGCTCCGTAAGCGCGGCCTGCCTGTAATGTGAAATATAAAAGAGTATGTCCTCTGATTCGCCAGTAGACAGTGGTGCCGCCAACAGGCGTGCTGCTGTGTTCTCGGTTGCAAACAACACATCCTGGGAATGAATTTATGTTGAACCGAATTACCGTCCAGCTCCCGGTTGAAGGGCTGTTATTCTGGAAACTTTCCGGGCGTGAAGCGTTATCGGAATCCTTTGCGCTGACGGTGACTGTGCTGGGCACAGATGCCCGTATCGACCGTAGCAGCTTGTTGGGAAAAGCCATTACCGTCACCATTCCAACGGAAAACCTGCTCACTTCCCGTTATATCAACGGCAAAATCACCCGGGTGGGAGTGAGCGCGACGGAAATCAGTGGCACCCGTTATGCCGTTTACGCGCTAACAGTGGAGCCCGATTTGTGGCCGATGAAACGCGACCACAACCTGCGTATTTTCCAGAACCAGACCGTGCCGCAGATAGTGAAAACCCTGCTGGGCGAATATCAGGTCAACATTGAAGATAAACTTACCGGCAGCTACCGGGTGTGGGAATACTGCGTTCAGTACCAGGAAAGCAGTTTTGCGTTTATCAGCCGCCTGATGGAACTGGAAGGTATCAGCTACCACTTCCGCCACGAGGCAGACAAGCACACGATGGTGCTGACAGATGCGGTAGAGCAGCATGTGCCGTTCACCGGGTATGAAAACATTCCGTACCATGTAACCGGCTCTGGCGGCAGTACCGATGAAGAAGGTATCAGCCAGTGGGCGCTGGAAGACAGCGTAACGCCGGGTATTTACAGCCTGGATGATTACGACTTCCGCAAACCCAACGCCTGGCTTTACCAGGCGCGGCAGAACCCGGTTTCCCCTGCACCGGGCAGCATAGACGTTTACGACTGGCCGGGGCGCTTTGTGGAACATGGGCACGGTGAATTTTACGCCCGTATCCGCCAGGAACGCTGGCAGGTAGAACACCAACAGGTTTACGGCACCGGTACGGCAATTGGTATTGCACCGGGTTATACCTTTACTCTGCTTAATGCGCCATTCTTCAGCGATAACGGCGAATACCTGACCATTAGCGCAGACTACATGTATGAAGAAAACCGCTATGCCAGCGGTAGTGACGGCGAAACCATTCACCGTACTGATTTTACCGTTATCCCGTCTTCCATTCCGTTCCGCCCGGCATTCAGCGCCCAGTGGCCACGAACCGGCGGGCCGCAGACGGCAAAAGTAGTGGGGCCGTCCGGGGAATCCATCTGGACCGATAAATACGGCCGGGTAAAAGTGAAATTCCACTGGGACCGCCTGGCAAAAGGCGATGACACCAGCTCCTGCTGGGTACGTGTTTCCAGCGCCTGGGCAGGCCAGGGTTACGGTGGCGTACAAATTCCCCGCGTGGGCGATGAAGTGGTGGTGGACTTTATCAACGGCGACCCGGATCGCCCCATCATTACCGGGCGTGTGTATAACGATGCCAGCATGCCGCCCTGGGCGCTGCCTGCTGCCGCCACCCAAATGGGTTTCCTGAGCCGCTCAAAAGACGGCACCGCCAGTACCGCTAACGCCCTGCGCTTTGAAGATAAAGCCGGTTCAGAGCAGGTGTGGCTCCACGCCGAACGTAACCTGGACGTGGATGTGGAAAACGATGAAAACCATAGCATCGACAAAAACCACACCCATTTTGTAGGTGAAAATGAAGTGCAACGCGTGGTTAAAGACCAGACCGTGGGTGTGAAGGGAGAAGTGAAAACCATCACCGGCGGCAATATGAAGGAAGAAGTGGTTAATAACTACATTCTGACCACCGGAGAGGGTATTCGCCTGGCATGTGGTAATAGCGCCATTGAGCTTGCCAAAGACGGTTCAGTAACGATTATTGGCACCAAATTGAATATCACTGTAAGCGGCCAGGGAGATATTAATGCGCAGCCATTAAATCTGAACTCAGGTAATGGCTCTAATATCTCAGCACCGGGTGAAAATTTTAAATCCGTCATCCAGCAAGATCTGGACAGCTTCTTTGTGTTTAATGCCAGCGAAGAATAACCAGCACCGACAATTTGCCTGAATCGCCCGGGAACGGGCGGTGCTTAATACCACAGGGCAGCACGTTTATTTTATTCATCGACACGGGGTGGGGGGAGTGGCTATATCACTGCCTGTGGCCCGACTTTAGTCGCCAGCAACCGTTAAGACCGTACTATGAAGAAATCTACGCGTAGTGAGCAATCCACCGAAGCCTTTACCTTCAGCGTCTCACGCAGCGCCGCCAGTATTGACGACAAACTGCACGATGTCGCGGCCAGCATGATCCGCGAACTGGAAGAAAGCCTGGCCGATTTCAGGCTGAACTCTTTTGAAATTATTGATGTAGACGGCCTTCCAGCCGCTGAACTGTTCTACGAATTTAAAAGCGACAACACACCCGTTCACCAAAAGCAGACCGTTTTATTGCTGGATGACCCGGCTCTGGGCAAAAAGAAGGTCTGTTATATCGGTACCTGCGTGGGTGATTACAGCGAAAGCGATATCGAACAGTACCGTAAAATGATTCGCGGAATTCGTTTTCAACATGGGAAGTAGATATTTTTATTTAATTCATTAAGACAATAATACTTATTAAATATTTTGAGGGTTTTATGGCAAGGATAAATTCACCTGTTGGTGAAGGTCAACGTAATTTATATGGTGATGTTCGCACAATTCAAACCTTATTGAATAAAAATAGTGTTATTACAAGACCCGGTAATTTATTAGCAGAAGATGGGAAAATTGGCCCAAATACCATCGCCAGAATTCGGTTGTTTCAGGAAAAAGTGGTGCGGATGCGTAACCCGGATGGCGTGATTGACCCGAACGGTGTCACCATGCGTAACCTGACCCTGCATGCCAATTTCCATACTACGGTTAATCGCACTACACGGGTGCCTGGCATTACTCAGGAACAGTTTGTTCAGGCGGCCGCGACTTTAGGCTGTGAAGTGGCTGCCATCAAAGCGGTGGTGTACACCGAGTCTCCCCGTGGAGCATTTGATGAAAAAGGCCGCCCGTCAATTTTATATGAACGCCATTACTTCCATAAGTTAACCGGCGGAAAGTATGACAGCAATCCGGTGCTGTCTAACCCTACAGCGGGTGGGTATGGAAAATACAGTGCCCAGTATGGCAAGCTTGAAGAAGCCATGAAACTCGATAAAAATGCTGCACTCCGGTCAGCATCCTGGGGCGCTTTTCAAATTATGGGTAACAACTTCAAGGAAGCCGGTTTTTCTTCGGTTGATGATTTTGTGAAAGCGATGGGAACACTCCAGGGACAACTGGATGCCTTTGTCAGATTTATCGCGAATAATGCGCATCGTAAAAATGCCCTGATTAATAAAAACTGGGCTTCATTTGCTTATAATTATAATGGACCAGCGTATCGTAAAAATAATTATGATAATAAACTGGCTCATAACTACCAAAAGGCGTTATCTGAATGAATCAAACACGCATAAGTGTATGTGCCTTAGCGCTGTCACTACTTTTCCCTGTTTCTGCTTTAGCGGGCGTGACACTCAAAGCAATAAATACCCACAGCTATGAAAAAAGCCTTTATGAGGCCGCAGCAAAACAACAAATTGAAAATGGTGCGCCGGTTGATAAACAGGCTTTCTCAGTAAAAAGTGATGATAAGGTTCTGGGGAATATTCTTGCAGGCCAGGGCTTTAATGCTAACGACGACAATGTTTGTTTTGTTTCATGGGCAGCCCCTGACGGAAAAATTCAGAATCTGGTGCCAACCATTGGTTTCGATAACTGGGAAGCTGAGGTTTGTGGCGGAACCCGTGCTGTGGGCGTGCTGGCTGATGATAAAGACAGTATCAAGCTTGCCGTTATTTATGATGCACAGTCGCCCAACGCCAGTGCGGTTGAATCCGTTATCTTCTCGGTCAATACAGCAACTGGCGCTTTCACTCCAGACAATGCCCTGACAGCAAAACTGGGTTCGCAGGGCGCGGCCACGCTCCAGGCACTGAAAACCCTTTACCGCGCTTCACATTAACACCGCCGCCGGGCCGGTTACTGCGCGCCCGGCGCAACAGATAATGCCATTCCAGAGACCTCTATGAATTACACCTTTAACGAAGGGCAGATAGCCCTGTTCCCCGGCCAGTGGGCGGATGCCTCAACACATATCCTGCGAGATACCGACAGCGGGCTTTCTGTGGTGATCACCCGCGGGCCGGTGCCGGAAGACAGCGACTTCGAGAAAGAATTTCACCGCCAGTGGGATGGCATGCGCCCGCAAATGACTTCCCTGCAACAGGGCGAATTCACCCGGGTGAGCATAGGCCCGGACAACCTGACCCGCGGTGTGGAAGTGGAAAGCCACTTTGCGCGTAATGGCGTGGATTTGTGGCAAAAACAGCTGGCAGTGCCGGTGGCGGATAAACCCCAAATGCTGCTGTTTACCTTTTCAGCCCTGCGGCCGTTCAGCGAACAGGATGAACAACACTGGAGCCAGTTAAAAGCCAGCATTACGTTTAACCCTACGGAGCAGGACGCCTGAAATGAGTGACAACCACGCAGCTCGCCTGGGCGATCAAATTATTCACACCACACTGCTGGCAGATATTGTCAGTTCTGTGGCGGAGATAGCTACCTATGCTGCCATTGGTATGGTGGTGGGTGGTGCCATTGCCGCCGCCGCTCCCCTGGCCGGAGGTGGCGCACTGACCGCCGCAATGGCAACCATGGGTGGAACGGCGGCAGGTGCTACTGGCCTTGCTGCCGGTGCGGGCTGCGTATTATCCGGAATGGTGGGTGGCGTACTTGCCAGTGTAACGGGTCTGGCTGATGAAATTAGTTCATCTGCCACCGCTCTGGGCAACCTGATTTCACCGCCATCCCCGGCCGGGACAATCAACTCTGGCTCCAGTAATGTGAATATCAATGGCAAACCGGCGGCCCGGGCTGCGGGCCACGCCACTGAACCGGAGAAGAAGGAAGAGTCGGATTCGGGGATCAGCTTCCTTGATATGGCGGCGGGTGTGCTGGGTTTTGCCAGCTCGGTGGCAGCGAATATGTGGCAACCCACAGTCGCAGGCGCGGATGCAAACACCAAGTCTTCACCCCTGGACACCATTGATTGTGAAAAACACTCCCCGCAGGAGTACCTGGCAGAAGGCTCCAGCAATGTGTTCATCAACGGGCAGCCAGCCGTGCGTGCTAATGACCGCACGACCTGTGACGCCACCATCTCCACCAGTGTGTCGCCCGATGTCACCATCGGCGGCGGCACACTAACAGTACGCCCGATCCACAGCGGTAAATTACCCGGATTCGACCTGGGCATTTCGGTCATCATGATGCTGTTGGGCCGCCCCAGTAAAATACTGCGTAACCTGCCCTGTATTATGATGTCCGGGGTGACGGGGTACATGACCAACCTGCTGACCAGTGCGGTGATGGCGGCGGGTAACCCGGTCCATGCTGCCAGTGGCGTAAAAGTCCTGAATGACGACAACGAACTGGATGTCGCGCTGCCGGGGCGTTTCCCGTTCCGCATGCAGCGCGCCTACAACAGCCTGAACACCCGTGACGGCCTGTTCGGCACCGGCTGGAGCACCGCCTTCGACAGTTACCTGCACGTCGACGGTGACCAGGCCACCTGGTATGAAGAAACCGGGCGCGAAGTGCAGTTCACCCTGCCAAAACCGGACAGCATGCTGCTCAGCCCGGCCGAAGGGATCCTGGTGCGCCGCAATGAACACGGCGATGTGGTGATAGGCGACCAGGACAGCAGCCAGTGGCGGCTGTTCAAACCCACCCGGGAGAACCCGTCGTACCTGAAACTGGCCATGTTGTGTGATGATTACGGCAATAGCCTGGAAATGAGCTACGACGAGCAGGGCCGCCTGGTGCGCATTCATGATGCCGCTGGTGCGGTGGACGTCACACTGGCCTATACACACCCGGATTTCCCGCAGCGTGTCACCGCTCTGAGCCATTTCGACGGCAGCCAGCACTGGCCCCTGATGCAGTGGGGCTATGACAGCCGCGGCCTGCTGGCTTCTGCCACTGATGCCAGCGGCGTCACCCGCCGTGAATACCGTTACAACGATGACCGGTTAATGGTGTGGCACCGCCTGCCCGGCGGGCTGGAAAGTGAATACCGCTGGGAAAAACAGGACCACTGGCGCGTGGTGGAAAACCGCACCAGTACCGGGGAACACAGCAAAATCGACTACGACCTGGTGGCGCGTATCACTACTGTCACCCGGGAAAACGGTGCTGTTCGCCGCCACCACTGGAATGCCAACCAGATGGTTACCCGCCTGGAAGATGAACGCGGTGAAAACTGGCTGTTTGAATGGGATGAGAACGACCAACTGCTCAGCGAAACCGACCCGCTGGGCAACACCTGGAAATATGTGTACGACATCAACGGCAACCAGGTCCGCGTGACTGACCCGCAAGGTAACGTGCAGTCCACCGAATGGCTGGCACACCGTGCCCTGCCGGTTCAGGTGACGGATCCGGAAGGCAACAGCACCCACTACACCTATGACGCACACCACGGCCTGAAAAGCATCACTGACGCACAGGGTGGCACCACCACCGTGCAGCGCGATGAATACGGCCTGGTTATCAGTGAGACGGACCCGAAAGGCGGCCGCCGCCATACCGATTATAACCGTGCCGGGCTGGTAAGCGCGGCAACGGACTGCTCCGGGCGCACCACCCGTTACCGTTACCACCCGCTGGGCTGGCTGCTGGAAGAAACTGCGGCAGACGGCACGGTGACCGGCTACCAGTACGATGCGGCAGGGCGCCCCACCGGGCTGACCCGGCCAGAAGGCTGGCAGGAGAGCCTGAAATGGAGTGCGCGCGGCCTGCCGGAATGGCACCAGACGGCAGACGGGCGGCGCCACGGTTTCCGCTACGATAACGCCGGGCGGCTGACAGCCACGCAGGACCCGGAAGGGAACACTGTTCAGCGCGAATACGATGCCCGCAGCCGCCTGGTGGCTCTGCGCAATGAAAACGGCGAGGCATACCGCTTCACCTGGGGCGATGACAACCTGCTGCTGGCAGAAACCGGGCTGGACGGTGTGTCCACCCGCTATGAATACGATGCCTGCGGGCGCACACTCCGGCGCACCTTCGCGGCAGGCCATGCCGACGCCATCATCCACGGCTTCCATTATGATGAACGGGGCCTGCTGACGGCCCGCACCAGCCCGGATGCACGCACCCGCTACCAGTGGTCAAAACGCGGCCAGATGGTGTCTGTTTCCCGCCACCCGGCTCTGGGTGACGGCGCTTACAGCGATGCGGCCGAACAGGTGCTGCACTTCGGCTATAACGCGCTGGGGCAACTGGTGAGTGAAGACGGCGATAACGCCACCCTCGCCTGGGAATACGATGCGCTGGGCAACCGCACGCAGACCACGCTGCCGGACGGGCGGCAGTTAAAACAGTTCTATTACGGCAGCGGGCACCTGCTGAGCATTGCGCTGGACAGCCTGCCGGTCACGGACTTCACCCGGGACGTGCTGCACCGTGAAACCAGCCGTACCCAGGGCGTGCTGGGCAGCCACACCCGTTACGATGCGCTGGGCCGCCTGCAGGCCCGTGATGTGTTCAGCGGTCACCCGCAACGCCCGGGGGACATGCACTGGCGGCAGCGCTGGGAATACGATTTCCGCAACAACCTGGTGCGTGAAGAGCGCAACCGCGACCCGTTCGATGCCAGCCGCTGGTCCTACGACAGCACGGGCAAACTGCAGCAGCAGGAAGACAGCCGCAGTGGCACAGTGAACTGGCCGCAGGACGGCGCGGGCAACCCGCTGGCACAGGGTGGCGGCCGTGTACTGCACAACCGGGTGACGGAACTGAACGGTATTCGCTGGCGTTACGATATTCACGGGCGCACGGTGGAGAAAATCAGCGGCCAGCAGCGCTGGCGCTACCGTTACGACACGGAACACCGGCTGACAGACGTGGTAAGCGAAACCCGGCACCGCCCGGCGGTGCATGTGAGCTTCCAGTACGACCCGCTGGGCAGGCGCATCAGCAAAACGCGCTGGCAGGTGCGGGAAGA
>NZ_QGTS01000015.1 GCF_003182475.1 Mangrovibacter plantisponsor | reverse complement strand
GGTGTGTAAGCGCAGCGATGCGTTGAGCTAACCGGTACTAATGAACCGTGAGGCTTAACCTTACAACGCCAAAGATGTTTTGGTGTGAGAGACGAAATTTTTAGCTTGTTAACGGATAATATTCATGGCCGTGAGGCGGTGAATAAAACAGAATATGCCTGGCGGCAACAGCGCGGTGGTCCCACCTGACCCCATGCCGAACTCAGAAGTGAAACGCCGTAGCGCCGATGGTAGTGTGGGGTCTCCCCATGCGAGAGTAGGGAACTGCCAGGCTTCAATTTAAACATTCGCGTTACGCGGGTGTGGAAAGAAAAAGTAATAAGCCATTTTAATGGCTGTTGCAGAAAAATTCGGTGGAGCGGTAGTTCAGTTGGTTAGAATACCTGCCTGTCACGCAGGGGGTCGCGGGTTCGAGTCCCGTCCGTTCCGCCAATTATTATTAACCCCTGAGGATACTCAGGGGTTTTTTGTTTTTATCACTTATATCCCCATAAACTGTTTTTAGTTTCTATTCAGTGGCTGGACATGGTGGCTATAACAAAACAACCACCATGTTTTTCGCAGCATTTTAGCCCTTCTGTTTCACTTGCAATAATTGTGCATTCAGAACCGCTTTATCCGCAAAGCGCTCAGTAAGAAAATCAATGAATGCACGGATACGTGCACTAATGGCCCGGTCACTGTAGTAAACGGCGCTGAAAGGTGTGGGTACTGCTAACTTGTGTGCCTGCAAAACCTCAACTAACCGGCCCTGAGTTATTTCCTCATCGACCATAAAGTCCGATAAGCTGGCAATACCATTCCCACCCAGGCACAACTGCTTGATAGTTTCACCATTGTTAGAGGTTAGCGCCGGGCTAATTTGCCTCAACTGGCCATTCTCATCCGGTACCGCCCATGAATTCAGGGATAACGGCTCGGAAAATCCAATACAGCAATGTGCATCCAGATCTTCAGGCGTTTGAGGCGTACCATTTACTGCCAAATATTCTGGTGTGGCGACTATACGGCGATAGCTGTTAAACAACGGCCGGGCGCGTAAACTTGAATCCGATAAGTTACCTACACGAATGGCAACATCTACTTTGCGTTCAATCAGGTTGATAAAGGTTTCAGAAGAAACCAGCGATAGTGTGACTTGTGGGTAGCGCTCGCGAAAAGGTTTAATCAGAGGAACGAGCAAATGCAATATCACGGGTGTCGCTGCATCAACAATCAATGTCCCTGCCGGTGTCTCTTTAGTCTCCTGCAGCTCGTTTTCGGCGTCTGCCATCTCCTGAAGGATATGCTGAGCCCGTCGGAAGTAACGTTTACCTTCTTCTGTCAGGCTTAACTGGCGCGTAGTTCTGTTGAGCAGGTTAACCCCCAATTTCATCTCGAGGCGTTTAACTGCTCTGCTGACTGCTGAATTCGCCAGGTTAAGTTGTACTGCAGCGCGGCTGAAGCTCCCGCTTTCCACAACTGCGACAAAAACCCCGAGTTCCTCAGAATTTGTTTTCATTATTGCCTCCATGGCAATAGTTAAATCAGTTTATGGGCAATTTGGTGATAAAAGTACCCTGCATGTGCATCGACTGGCAATGAAAATACTGAAATAGCGTATCTTGCCGCATCAAAGTCAGTGGATGATTGAAACTGACTGCTAAAAATTCTATAACTGAAAAGACTGCTAACATGTTGTGTGCAGTGAAACGAAAAGGTGTGTTGTCACGTGCGTAAACCGACCTATGCCATGCGTTATGTCGCAGGCCAGCCTGCGGAGAGAATTTTGCCGCCAGGGGCGTTTTCGAGCATTGGTCAGGCGCTTCCTTCCGGAGTTCCGCTTACCAGCGAGGAGCGGATACGTATTCTGGTATGGAATATTTTTAAACAACAACGCAATGAGTGGCTGTCGGTACTGAAGAATTTTGGTAAAGATGCACACCTGGTGTTATTGCAGGAAGCCCAGACAACGCCTGAACTGGTTGATTTCGCAACTTCGAATTACCTTGCAGCCGACCAGGTACCTGCCTTGATCCTGCCTCAACACCCTTCAGGCGTGATGACTCTCTCTTCTGCTCATCCTATTTACTGTTGCCCACTGCGCGAGAGAGAGCCCATTCTGCGGCTTGCCAAGTCTGCTCTGGTCACTGTTTACCCGCTACCTGATACCCGGATGCTGATGGTTGTTAATATTCATGCCATCAACTTTACTTTGGGTGTGGACGTGTACAGCAAACAATTAGCCCCCATCCGGGAACAAATGGCACATCATAATGGGCCGGTCATTATGGCGGGTGATTTCAATGCGTGGAGCCGCCCCAGGATCAGTGCGTTATATGGATTTGCCCGAGAAATGTCACTGCGAGAAGTACGTTTTAAAGATGACCAGCGGAAAAGAGCTTTTGGGCGCCCACTGGATTTTGTCTTTTATCGTGGCCTGAATGTGGCGAATGCGTCTGTTCTGGTTACTCAGGCATCTGACCATAACCCATTGTTAGTCGAATTTAACCCACACAAACCAGGCAAGATAAAATAAAAAAACCACCTGTGTTGATACGTTGCATGGCAGCAATATCACTACAGGTGGTTTAGCAGGCATGATGCTTATGCCGTGAGTCCGCCCCCTCAGGAGTCGGGTTTGGTTCCGTCGCTAACAAACAAGGTTAACTGGTCACCAGGCTTAATCGCATCAACATCCTTATTCCAGCGCATGACATCATTAATGTTGAGGCCATGCCGCCTGGCTATGCTGTACAGCGAGTCACCTTTTTTAACGCGATAGGTGATGCTGTCATTTTTAACCAGACGTGAATCACTGTTCAGCGTACCTGTTTGCAGGGTCTGACCAATGTTTATCTTGCTGGATGTCAGGTTATTCCACGCCCGCAAATCGCGCTCGGAAACATTCAAACGAGCTGCAATGGTAGAAAGCGTATCACCGCGGCGTACTGTATACGCGGCGCTGCTATTGCTTGCGACCAGAGACGACTGCATTGCATCGAATGTATTCGCGGCGAGAGAGCTACGAAGTTCATCCGCATGCTTTTGTGGCACCATGACATATTTCGGGCCGCTCTTGCCTAATACTTCCCCTTTGTAACCCGCATTGAATGCTTTCAGCTTTTTAAGCGACATACCCGCCATTTCGGCAAGTTGGTCCATCTGAACAGGGCTGGATACTTTCACTTTTGCCAACGCACGGCTTTCATCCGGCGTAGGTAAGCGAACACCATAACGCTGACTGTTTTTGAAAATCTCACTCAGCGCTAACATTTTGGGAACATAGACACGCGTTTCATGTGGCAAAGAAAGTGACCAAAAATCCGTTGGTTTCCCACGGGCTTTGTTCGCTTTTATTGCACGCATTACCCTGCCTTCGCCGCTGTTATACGCAGCAACCGTCAATAGCCAGTCACCGCCAAACATGCTGTTAAGGCGTTGCATCATGTCCAACGCGGCGGTTGTGGAAGCTACCACATCACGTCGCGCATCATACTCACGAGTTTGCTTTAAACCATAGTTCCTTCCCGTGCTCGGAATGATTTGCCAAATGCCTGCGGCATTAGCACCAGACGTTGCATGGGGGTTAAAAGCGCTCTCCACTATGGGTAGTAGTACTAGTTCCATCGGCATGTTACGTTTCTTAACTTGCCCGGCTATCCAGTACATATACGGCTCTGCCCGTAAAGTTACATCGTGGAGATAGCTCTTATTACTCAAATACTTCTGTTTTTGTTCGCGAATCCGGGCGTTTTCCGGAATCCCCATCTTTAGCTCGTTGCCAATGAAGGTCCACAGGTCCTGATCATGCGCAAAGGAAGTACCATCGTTCAACCATTGCGCGCTGTCCGCCTGACCTGCGAACTTTCCTGCTTCTCCTTGACCAGCCGCAGAAAGGCTCTGTGCGTGCTGTTGAATATGCCCGTCATGCTTCGACGCCTGGCACCCAACCAGCAGGACAGAGGCGATTAGAATCGCTTTTGCCTTCATGTGTGTGTCAATAGTTGCTTAAAAGACGAGCGATGATACCTGCGACTGCAAAATAACTCAACCCTGGATTTAGAAGTTATCTTTCTTTGCGCGTAACCAGGCAAAATATTGTTCAGGTTGTTGCAAAGTTGTTTCATCTCTAATTTTTTCAATTAAAACAGCATCATCTGTTCGTAAAAAAAGATTAATTCGCCGCTCATTTTCCAGCGTGGAGGGGAGGGAAGAGTGCCTTTTTTTACGTAACTCATTAACTTCCTTACTGTATTTAACTATTGCTTCATCTTCCGGAAGAATACTTAAGGAAAAGTTAATATTTGATTGGGTGTATTCATGGGCACAACAGACTAATGTTTGAGCGGGTAGTTGGTTTAATGTGCTAAGGGATTGGTACATCTGGGCTGGTGTGCCTTCAAAAAGCCTTCCGCACCCACCAGAAAAAAGCGTGTCACCGCAAAATAGATAAGGAGAACTGTAATAACAGATATGTCCTAAAGTGTGACCGGGTGTGAATATTACGTCAAGCTCAAGCCCCAATAATGAGAGTTTATCGCCACCAGCCAGTATGTGAGTGGCGCCCTTACTCCTGGTTTCTTCTGGCCCGTAAACAACCAACTCTGGCCATGTTGCACATAATTCAGCCACACCGCCTGTGTGGTCGGCATGGTGGTGTGTAAGCAAAATCGCAACAGGTTTCCAGCCAAATTTCGCCACTGTGTCAAGTACAGGTCTGGCGTCACCCGGGTCGACAACCAGGCATTCACCCATGTCGTTATAGAGTACCCAGATATAGTTGTCCTGAAATGCAGGAATACTGGTAAGATTCATAAATGACCTCGGTAATGCTCTCAGATGGAAGGTTTTAATGAAACCGGCAAGGACACCTTTGCCACTCCAGGCGCCCGGACAATGGGCTGAATTGCCCTGGGGTGAATACTATCGTGAAGCGCTTGAACGGCAGGTGCAACCCTGGCTTGGCAAAATGTTCGGATTCCATTTGATTAAACTGGGGAATTTAAGCGCAGAAATCAATACCAGTGAATGCTCCATATCACATCAGGTGAATGTGGCAATGCAGGGGCATGCACTCCATGTTGTTGCAGACCCTCTGGCACTGCCTTTTGCCGCAAAATCTGTCGACGCTTGCTTGTTAGCCCATAGTCTTTCCTGGTGCCAGGATCCACATCGTTTGCTCAGAGAAGTCGATCGTATATTGATCGACGATGGCTGGTTGATCCTGAGTGGGTTTAATCCTGTCAGCCTGCTGGGTATGGGTAAAGTAATGCCATTTCGCAGGAACAAAGGTGCAACCCAGAGCCGAATGTTTACTCTGGTTCGCCAACTGGACTGGCTTTCATTGCTTAACTTTGAAGTGCTGCATTACAAACGTTTCCATGTTCTCCCCTGGCACCGGTCAGGTGGGCGGTTACTCTCCACTCACCTCCCGGCACTGGGTTGCATGCAGTTAATAGTGGCACGTAAACGAACCATCCCATTAACGATGAACCCTATGTCTGCAAGAAAATCACGGGCATCGTTGCGGCCGGCGGTAACTGCATCCCGCCAGTACCGAAATTCGTCGGATCAACCGTTTTCTGATAAGTAGCCTGTATCTTCCTGTGATGGCGAACCCGCGGCTGTTCGGGCCAGTTCGTCACACCGTTCATTTTCAGGATGCCCGGCATGGCCCTTTACCCATTCCCATTTAATGTTGTGCTGGCTAAGTGCGCCATCCAGCCGTTTCCACAGATCCACATTTTTGACTGGCTTCTTATCAGCAGTTTTCCAGCCACGTTTTTTCCAGTTATGGATCCAGGCGGTAATCCCCTGGCGAACATACTGGCTGTCGGTGCTCAGCGTGATATCGCAGTGCTCCTTAATGGCTTCAAGTGCTACGATCGCCGCCATTAACTCCATTCTATTGTTCGTTGTGAGGTAGTATCCTTCACTGAAGGTTTTTTCGTGTTGTTTATAACGTAAAATCGCACCGTAGCCACCTGGGCCTGGGTTCCCTAGACAGGAGCCATCGGTGAAAATTTCTACCTGTTTACGCATTCTGGTAAACTTCCCGGGTCTGAAGAAAAAACTAAGTCTGACACAAACGAGCGCTATGAGCACAGAAATCACAAGACAGATCGTTCTCGATACTGAAACCACAGGTATGAACCAGGTAGGGGCGCACTACGAAGGGCACCGTATTATCGAAATTGGTGCTGTTGAAGTGATTAACCGCCGCCTGACGGGTAACAACTTTCATATTTATCTCAAGCCTGACCGTTTAGTGGATCCGGAAGCCTTTATGGTTCACGGTATTTCAGATGAGTTCCTCGCATATCAGCCTGTATTTGCCGATGTTGTCGATGATTTTCTCGATTACATCCGTGGGGCGGAACTGGTCATCCATAATGCGTCGTTTGATATCGGCTTTATGGATTATGAGTTCGGTATGCTCAATAAGGGTATTGGCAAAACAGAGACATTCTGTAAAGTCACGGACAGTCTGGCCCTGGCGCGGCGTATGTTCCCTGGCAAACGTAACAGCCTGGATGCTTTGTGCTCGCGCTACGAAATAGATAACAGCAAACGAACGCTGCACGGGGCATTACTCGATGCCCAGATTCTGGCCGATGTCTACCTGACCATGACCGGTGGGCAAACCAGTATCAAATTTGCGATGGAAGGCGATGCCCGGCAGGCCGCAGACTCAACAGGTATACAACGCGTAGTGCGCGCTGGTGGGTTGAAAATCGTCAGAGCGACAGATGAAGAGTGTGTGGCGCATGAATCACGTCTGGACCTGGTTCAGAAGAAAGGCGGCAGTTGTATGTGGCGTGCGTGATGATGTGCAAAAACCGGCCATTCAGGTGAATTTTGCGCCAACCAGCCAAAATAGAAAGAAAAAGCGTTGACGCCTCCGCCAGGTATCCGTAATATCCGCATCGTTCCCGACGGGGAACAATCGCGGAGCGGTAGTTCAGTTGGTTAGAATACCTGCCTGTCACGCAGGGGGTCGCGGGTTCGAGTCCCGTCCGTTCCGCCACTATTTCAGCGCCATGTTAATCTTTAACATGGCGCTTTTTCATTTACGAAGCATCCCTCAGTTTGTTCGTTTACTTTTGCTGCAGCCTGCCTGTATGGCAAAGAGTTACTTTCCCATTGTGAGGCAATACCCGGTGAAGCAATATCTTGCTTTGCCTGAAGACACCCTGATTGCTCCAGGCTGACTATTCTGGATAGCGAGTTTGTGTGAAGGCAGAAAGAAGCCTGCTATTGCTATGGGTACAACAATTTAGCTGAATAGATAACTATTGCGAGAATACGAAAGTCACCAACAACCGTGGTGACTTATCGGTTTTGGCGTTTTATTTAGAAATAATTTGTGAAGTCGGGGCGTTCTGCGTAAAGGTTTTGCAGTTGTCCGGATTCAGTGTCAGCCCCAACTTACTTGAAGCCAGTTCATTTTCAGTATGTGTTCCGGCGAACTGGAAACCACGTTTAATCAGATTTGTTGTGTAGTACTTATTATACATAAATGCCCAGACAATCATGGCAACCGTAGAGCCTATACCCATAGTGACTAATGCCAGAATGAGTAAAATAATAAATACCCCTATAAACGTTTTAAAATCTTTTCGGAAAAGAGCCGGAATACAACCGAAGAAAAACGTTGTCCATGAAAAACCATAGAAGCCATGTAAATGCTCACCCGTTTTCGGGTTTTCCATATTGATTTTAACAGCCATTAATTATTTCCTGAAAGTGAAGGAGAGTGCGGCATGCATGAGTGCTTGTCGGGTAGGGTTTATAACATAGCTATGTTTGGTTGTTGTTTGATAAATATCAATAATTTTCTTTTAAGGTGGGTGAGTTAACTTTTTCGAGAGGGGGATATTTTGAATAGGGAAATTTATTCTGCCAGTTAATCAGATAAACAGAGTGTTGATGATGCCAGAGTAGCTATTCTGGCACCATCAACGATATGTTATTCCTGATGTGCAGTAATTACCTTAGTCAGTGTATCGGAATTTTCAACACGGTCATTACGTGCAATCCAGCGGTAGCTGCCAGCAGCCAAAAACGCACCGATAAACCAACTGAAATTTGCCACCGCGTGTAATGACGGGATAAAGCTGATAACCAGGCAAACCACGACGGAAGGAATCAATGCTGCAATCGCTTTCGGGTTGAACCCCTTGTTGTACCAGTACGGGCCTTCCTGAGATACGCTAAATAAAGCATCCACATTAATTGTGCCACGCTTAATCAAATAAAAGTCAGCAAGCAAGATCCCAAACAGCGGCCCAATAAAAGAGCCCAGAACATCCAGTGTGTAATGGATTAACTCTGGTGACTGGAACAGATTCCACGGTGTCAATAACACGGAACCCACTGCAGCAATCATGCCCCCGGTACGAAAACTGATTTTTTGGGGAGAGCAGTTGGAGAAGTCAAAAGCCGGTGAAACAAAGTTAGCGACAATATTAATCCCGATAGTCGCAGTTATCATTGTCAGCAAACCTATCGCCATCGCCACGCTATTTCCCACATGGCTGACTGTCTCAATAGGGTCGGTAATCATTTTGCCAAATAATGATTGTGTTCCAGAAACAATAATGACAGTAACAATGGAAAATAACAGGAAATTAAATGGCAGCCCCCAACGGTTACCACGGCGAATCTCATTCATGTTTTTCGCATAACGGGAGAAGTCACCGAAATTGAGTAGTGGCCCGGAAAAATAGGAGACAACCAGCGCAGTTGCGGTAATCATTTCCCACACCTGGGCTGAAGGGCTGAGTGTTTTACTGGACAGCGTGAAAGAAATGCCATCCAGCCCGGTCTGGTAAAGGATCCAACCGGCCAGACACATCATCACAACATATACGGCCGGGCCAGCCACATCAATAAACCGCTTAATAGCATCCATTCCGTGCCAGAACACCATCGCCTGCAGTACCCACATAATGCCAAAGCAAATCCAGCCCAGATGTGAAAGGCCCAGAAAGTGATCCTGTGTCATTGGGGCGAGGGAAGGCCAAAATTTCAGGATAACCAACATCAGTGCATTCGCTGCAAGGTATGTCTGAATGCCGTACCAGGCAAACGCAATCAAACCACGAATTACTGCCGGAATATTGGCACCAAATACCCCGAAAGCCTGGCGGCTGATCACGGCATAAGGCACGCCAGCCATTTGGCTGGGTTTAGCTACCAGGTTAGCGCATACCTGAACAATACAAATACCAACCAACAGGCACAGCAGTACTTGCCAGCTTGATAAACCTAAGGCAAAGAAACTGGCGGCAACAACATAACCTCCCATACTGTGAACATCAGACATCCAGAATGAAAATATGTTGTACCAGGTCCAGCGTTGTTGGCGAGTGGGCGCCAGATCTTCATTACACAATTTTGGGCTGTAGCCCGCATTGGGGTTATCAGCAGTTGTATGGTGAACGTTTGGCATGGATTCTGCTCCTTTACTTGATAGCAGGTGATGATGGTTTGTGCGATAACCATTGCAGGAACCAGGCCAGGTTCACATTTTTTGTGTACTTATTTTATAGATATTGTATACAAGATAGAAAATGCATTGTGTACGGGAGTAATGAATGAGGCTGCAGGATGTGGGGCAACCCCAGCAAGAGCAACAAGATAAAGAAGCAGAAATATGGCAATCACTAATGCGGGCAATCGTTGAGCATCAACTTCCCCCTGGATGTAAGCTTCCTGAGGAAGCGCTGGCTGAAGCCTTTGGTGTGAGCCGGACGGGGATCAGAAAGGTGCTGACCCGCCTTGCAACAGTGCAAATGGTTACGATGACGCCCCGGCGTGGTGCGTTTGTGGCAAGCCCGGGCGTAGAAGAATCAAAACAGATCTTCCGCACCCGCGCGTTACTTGAATGTGCCAATTTGCCTGATGTCGTGGCACATATTCAGCCTCCCCATATTGCCGCGCTGGAAAACATCACTCAGCGTGAAGAACAGGCTCATCGTGAACATGATGGTGCGGCAGCAATTCGT
Source organism: Mangrovibacter plantisponsor (assembly GCF_003182475.1). Lineage (GTDB taxonomy): Bacteria > Pseudomonadota > Gammaproteobacteria > Enterobacterales > Enterobacteriaceae > Mangrovibacter > Mangrovibacter plantisponsor. The sequence continues at coordinate 100,177 of NZ_QGTS01000015.1, read as the reverse complement.
TACTCTGCGGAGTTCCATATTCAACTCCATGCTATTTCAGGCAATGCCGTGATGGTGGAGACGTTGACTCGCCTGACCCAGCGTTCCTCATTAGTGATTGCGGCCTGGGGAGCACCATGGCAACAGGGTTGCCGGTGTGATGACCATGGTGTGTTGATTAATGCGTTACGCCAAAAAGACACGGACAGGTTGGTATTGTGTATGCAACAGCACTTCGAAGACATCCTCCACAGCCTGCATTTTGAACGAAGTGGTGAAACGGTTCCTGACTTCACGCGCTTGTTTGGTATACAAGAGGCAAACAGATGACCACGTTGCGTATTCAGGTGATTAACCCCAATACCAGCCTTGCAATGACACAGACTATTGGCGAGGCGGCCCGTATGGTTGCCAGTGCGGGGACTGAAATTTTGTCCGTTTGCCCCTCTCATGGCGTTCCGTCTATTGAAGGCCACTTTGATGAAGCTATTGGGGCGATGGGAGTACTTGAGCAGGTTACTCTGGGGGAGCGGGCCGGGGTGGACGGGCATATTATTGCCTGCTTTGGTGACCCTGGGTTGTTGGCTGCACGTGAACTGGCAACCGGGCCGGTGGTTGGCATAGCAGAAGCGGCTATGCATATGGCAACACTGCTTGCGACACGTTTTTCCATTGTTACTACATTGCCACGTACAGTGATTATCGCCCGCCATTTATTACGGCAGTATGGTTTCGAACAGCACTGCCAGGCGGTTCATGCTATTGATTTACCGGTGTTGTCTTTAGAGGATGGCACGGGTTTTGCTCAACAAAAGGTTCGGGAGCGTTGTATACAGGCCAAAGCACAGGATAACTGTGGCGCGATTGTGCTGGGTTGTGGCGGAATGGCAAACCTGGCTCGTGAGCTTAGCCATGAACTGGGTATTCCAGTCATTGATGGCGTGAGTGCTGCGGTCAAAATGGTTGAAGCCCTGCTTGGCCTGGGGCTTGGCACCAGCAAGCATGGGGATTTGGCAAAGCCCAATCCCAAACCACTAACTGGCCCGTATGCAATCTTCAATGACCCATCTGTGATGTAGAAAGAGGAAAGTAAGGTATGCAATCAGAACAAGAAAATAACCCCTGGCCTTTTACACAAAACTACCCGCGCGACATGCTCGGTTATGCAGGGAAACCGCCGCATCCACACTGGCCTGGTGGTGCCCGCCTGGCGATTCAGTTTGTCCTTAATTATGAAGAGGGCAGTGAAAACAACGTATTACATGGCGACTCTGGTTCAGAGCAGTTTTTGTCAGATATCATTGGTGCGGCCAGCTACCCGGACCGGCATATGTCGATGGATTCGCTCTATGAGTATGGTTCGCGAGCGGGTTTCTGGCGTATCCACAACGAATTTCAACGCCGTGGGCTGACCATGACTATTTTTGGTGTGGCGATGGCGCTGGCGCGTAATCCGGAAGTCGTCCAGGCAATCAAAAATGCCGACTATGATGTGGTCAGCCATGGCTGGCGCTGGCTTCATTATCAAAATATTGATGAACAAACAGAACGCCAGCATATGCTGCAGGCAATTGAAACCCTGGAAAACTTGTTTGGTAAAAAGCCACTGGGTTGGTATACCGGGCGCGACAGCCCGAATACAAGGCGACTGGTGGTTGAACAAGGGAGTTTTCAGTACGACAGTGATTATTATGGCGACGACTTGCCTTTCTGGAGTGAAGTAACTTGCCAGGATGGCACGGTAAAACCCCATCTGATTGTGCCTTATACGCTGGATGCGAACGACATGCGCTTCGCCACCGCACAAGGGTTTAATACAGCGGAGCAGTTCTACACTTACCTTAAAGACAGCTTTGACGTGTTATACGAAGAAGGCGAACATGCGCCGAAGATGATGTCAGTGGGTATGCACTGCAGGTTATTAGGCCGCCCAGGCCGCTTCCGGGCACTGCAACGTTTCCTTGATTATATTCAGGGCTTCGATGATGTCTGGGTATGCCGCAGGCAGGATATTGCTGACCACTGGATAAAAACGCATCCGTGGCAGAAGTAATAAACTCGGGGTGGCTTCACCGGCCATCCCCTAATTAACAACTCAGCCCATTTTACTGACATGGGCGGCGACAATCCGCCAGCCAAACGGAAACTTCACCCAGGTTTGCATCTGGCGGCCAATACTCTCACTGCCCTCACGGGTGAACTCAGTGCAGGTTACCGCCATATCTTCGCCAAATGTGGTGATAGTGGTATTGCGCAGCGTGCGATCCAGCCCCTTGGGAGAACGCCCCTGGCGAAAGGCCCGGATCTCGGCGATGCCGTAAAGATTTTCAGTTGCGCCATAACGCACAGTGCGCGGATCCTCCCAAAAGAGCTCATCCAGCACCTCGACATCATTACTGACCAGCGCCTGCTCATAGCGATAAAACGCGGCGGTGACCTCGTTTAAAATAGCCTGTCTGTCGATGTTATCTCTGTTCATGGAACACTCCCTGTGCCGGCGTTGCCTGGCAAATATTCTGTAAAACAAGTGACTGCGCAGCCTGCAGGCAGCGTTTCTCCTGCCACGGAGCACCAATCAGTTGTACACCAATGGGCAGGCCGCCTGTTGTGATGAGGGGAACGGTTACAACAGGTAAACCCAAAAATGAAATCGGTTGAGTCAACATACCCATACTGGCTTTTACTGGCAAATCACACTGGTTAATGTGCATGGTCTGCTGGCCAATCTCAGTGGCACAGCAAGGCGTGGCCGGGGCAATCAGAATATCAAAGTCATTAAATAACGGGAGTGTCACATCGCGGAACCAGGCCCTGAAGCGTTGTGCCTGGGTGTACCAGGCTGAAGGTGTCATCGCACCTGCCAGCAGGCGGTCTCTGGAGTTCGGTTCAAATTCTTCCGGTCGGGTGCGCAGCAAAGGTAAATAGTGGTTCCCGCCTTCAGCTGCAGAAAGCAGGAAAGCGGCTGAACGCGCCATTTCAGCCTGCGGCAGTGTGATGCTCTCTGCTGCCTGTAATCCTCTGGCAACCCGGCTGACGGCATCTCTGGCATTGTTATCGCACCAGGTATCAAAATAACCGCCCAGAACAGCGCAACGTAAAGGCCGTTCCGGTGTCAGGTACTGCCCAATTAATGCCGGGGCGCGGCGCGCCTGAAAGTGATCATGAGGATCATCGCCCTGAAGCGCATCATAGACCAGGGCCAGATCTTCCACATGGCGCGCCATGGGGCCAATATGATCAAGGCTCGCGACAAAAGGCTGGCTCCCACTACGGGAAAGACGGCCAAAGGTCGGTTTCAGGCCAAAAATGCCACACAACGAGGAAGGCACACGAATTGACCCATTGGTGTCAGTGCCCAATGAGAAATTCACCAGCCCGGCAGCAACTGCAGCAGCAGAACCGCCAGAAGACCCTCCGGCGACCCGGCTAAGATCATGGGGATTATGGGTTGCCCCATAGTGTGTGTTTTCGGTAGTAAAGCCGTAGGCATATGCATCCATATTGAGTGCCCCGGCCAGGGACGCCCCTGCGTGCTGCAATTGCCTGATGGCGAAAGCATCATGGCTGGCTGGCGGGTTATCACGAAATAACCGGGCTCCGGCCAGAGTGGTTATCCCACTAATATCAAATAAATTTTTAACAGCGTAAGGAACACCAGCAAGTGGGGGGAGAGCCTCATTGCGAGCAATGCACTGGTCTGTCTGTGCCGCTTCATCCAGCATACGCTGGTGGGTAACATGGGTAAACGCGTTGAGCGTTGGGTTAATGCGTTCAATGCCTGCAAGTGCCTGTGTTGCTAGCTCAGTCGCAGAAAATGATTTCTCGCGCAGGCCTTGTTGAATATCACTAATCCGCAAACTCATAACTGATATACCCCGGCGACTTCCTGGCGCTGGTCCAGTTTAAAGTCCATTAATGGTTGCGCCATCGTATTAATGCGGCGCAACTGTACTTCAAGCTCTGCCCGGCGTGCATCATCCAGCGGCATATCCAGTATTTGGGCCATTAACGCAATATAGCCAGGCCAGTCAAAATCGGTTGTTTGCATGTTCTCTCCTTAAAATCCGGCGGCACTGCCATTACTGCGTGGGTCGTAAGCACCTTCCAGCATACCGTTGGTATGGCGCACAATTGCGCCGGCATGGCCAACGGCCTCGCTGAAGTCATCCAGTGCTTCCACTTCGTGGCCCATGGCACGCAAGGCTTCAAATGTCCGTGGGCTGAAGCGGTTCTCCAGTTTCAGGCTGTCGGAGGATTGCCCCCATGTGCGCCCCAGTAGCCAGCGGGGAGCAGAAACGGCCTGTTGAAGTGGTACACCTTGCAGTACATAGCGTGTAAACAGCGCGGCCTGGGTTTGTGGTTGCCCGTCACCTCCCATTGAGCCGTACACCATTACCCGGCCATCAGCCAGGCGAACGGCTGCCGGGTTAAGTGTGTGAAAAGGTTGCTTGCCGGGCGATAAGGCCAGAATATGTTGGGGATCCAGGCTGAATGCTGCCCCACGGTTTTGCCACAGCACACCGCTTTGAGGCAGTACCACGCCACTGCCAAATTCATGGTAAATGCTCTGAATAAAAGAAACAGCTAACCCGTTATTATCAATAACGCCCATCCATACTGTATCTCCCGGGCCTTTACCGGTTCCCCAGGGGGCAGCCTGGTTATCATCTATTTCAGCTGCCATATTTTCTAAGTTTTCCGGATCAAGCAGGCTCTGTACCGGGCGGGTAACATGGCGAGGATCAGTAATATACTGATCCCGCAGAGAAAATGCCTTTTTCGTGGCTTCAACAATCCGGTGAATGGTTTGTACTTCGTTCGCCTGTGCCATTTCCATCCCGGCAGTAATACCAAGAATTGCCAGCGAAACCAGCCCCTGAGTGGGTGGCGCAAGGTTATAGACATCACCTTGTGGGTGGGCCAGGTGCAATGGTAACCGGCGGCGAGCCCGGTGTGAGGCCAGGTCCTGCAGGGTAACAGGGATCCCTAACTCTTCCAGCTCCTGAGCCATCTGGTTGGCAAGGGGGCCTCGGTAGAAGCTGTCCAGCCCTTCAGTAGTTAAACGGGTTAGCGTCTGCGCCAGGCGTGGCTGGCAAAAACGACTTCCCGCAACAGGTACTTCACCCCGGGAAAGAAATGTTTGTGCGAAACCCGGCACATTTGCCAGCTCATGGTATTTTCCCTGAGTGGCAATCGCCTGTGATTGTGTGACAGGTATACCATCTGCAGCATAACGAATGGCGTCAGCCAGTAAACGGGAAAGAGGAAGTTGCCCACCACCTAATTCCTGTGAAATCAGCAGTGCTTCCTGCCACCCACTCACAGTACCTGGCACGGTTAGTGCAGCACGAGGGCCACGGTGCGGAATATGTGTTTCACTGGCGTAGAATTCCATTGAGGCCAGTGAACCTGCTGCTCCACTTGCGTCTATGGCGACCGGCTCGCCTTCAGGCGGAACGATTAACCAGAAGCCATCACCACCAATACCATTCATATGTGGGTAGGTGACAGCAATAGTGGCAGCCGCAGCCACCATGGCTTCAATTGCGTCACCGCCGTGACGTAATACGGACAGGGCGGTTTCACTCGCCAGGTGGTGTGGCGTAACAGCCATACCTGAAGGGGCCATGTTGCTTTGTATCATCGTTTCTGTCTCTTGCTCAGGGGGACATTAATACTAAGCAAGAGGCGTTCCAGAATGACGCGAAATGTTTCATTATACTCAGGTCAGTTGCAACAAAAGTTACAGGAGAATCCATGAAACAACTGGATGAACGTCTTAGGGCCAGCTATGCCCAGCTTTCCCCACAGGAACAGCGAGTGGCCGGGTTTATCATGGATCACTTCGATGATTTGATAAGCTATAACAGTGCTGAACTGGCAAGGCTGAGCGGGGTTTCGAAGGCAACAGTCAGCAGGCTGTTTAAACGCCTGGGGTATGACCGTTACAAAGTAATGCGTGATGAATTACGTACCTTGCGCCAAAGCGGGATGCCCCTGACAGAAAACCGTGATGCGGTACAGGGCAACACCCTGCTGGCACGCCACTATAAACAAGAAATGGCTAACCTGACGCACTGGGTTAACACCCTTGATGCTACACAATTCAGCGATATTATTGCTGCTTTGGGGGCTGCAAAACGTATTCTGATTATTGGCTTACGTAATAGTTGGCCTGTGGCTCTGCACCTGCGCCAGCAATTGCTGCAAAGCCGTGGAAATGTCTATGTACTTCCTCAGCCTGGGCAAACTTTGTCTGAAGAGTTGGTGGACATCAGCCCTGGTGATTGCGTTGTTATGGTGGCCTTTCGCCGCCGCCCACGCATTATCCGCCCAATACTCAATGACCTGGCGCAGCGTGGTATTCCGCTGCTGGTTATCAGTGAGCCGCAGGCCAGCACTCTGAAAGGTGTTGGTGGCTGGCACCTTGAAGCCCCGCTCGACAGTGTTTCGGCATTTGATTGCTACAGCAGTGCAATGAGCCTGGTAAATTTATTGGCAAATGCATTGTTACACCACAGCCTGGCAGATGGCAGGCAACGTATTCATCAGATTGCGGAGCTGTATGGTTCTCTGGATGAACTGGAACAGCGCTGAATTGCACTATTGTGGTGCTGATGCACCACGATAGTGTTCGTTTTTGGGTCGTTTCCTCTTATTACTCCTGCCAATAACTTTTCTGAAAAATAAAGATTTTACCTGTAGTTATGGTGCTGGTTGTTTTTGTTTCGCTATGGCACATTAGTTGCAGAACTTTTTATTAAGAATCTTTTGTTTCACTGCGAATTGCCTATATCAAAGGAATCATCATGTCCGACACCCAGCTATATCCACAAATCAATCCTCCTCACCGGTTATTGATGGGACCGGGGCCAATTAATGCTGACCCTCGCGTTTTACGTGCTATGTCCAGCCAACTGATCGGCCAGTATGATCCGGTGATGACGGGATACATGAATGAAGTGATGGCTTTATACCGCGGTGTCTTCCGCACCCAAAACCAGTGGACGATGCTGGTGGATGGCACATCTCGTGCCGGTATTGAAGCCGTGCTGGTTTCAGCAATTCGCCCTGGCGATAAAGTTCTGGTGCCTGTTTTTGGTCGTTTCGGCCATTTGTTGTGTGAAATTGCCCGGCGATGCCATGCAGAAGTGCATACCATTGAAGTTCCCTGGGGAGAAGTATTTACCCCGGATCAAATTGAAGATGCTATCCGGCAGGTGAAACCCCGTTTGCTGCTGACAGTCCAGGGCGATACCTCAACCACAATGTTACAGCCGCTGGAAGAATTAGGTGCAATTTGCCGTCGTCATGGCGTGTTGTTTTACACCGATGCCACAGCTTCACTGGGTGGTAACCCGATGCAGGCAGATGCGTGGGGTCTGGATGCTGTTTCCGCCGGGTTACAAAAATGCCTGGGCGGGCCTTCCGGGAGTTCTCCGGTAACGCTCAGCCCTGAAATGGCGAGTGTCATCAGCAAGCGCCGTTGCATCGAACAGGGGATCCGCAGTGCATCTCATGAAGATGGTGACGATGAAATGATCTGGTCCAACTATTTTGATCTGGGCATGATCATGGATTACTGGGGGCCAGAGCGCCTCAACCACCACACTGAAGCGACCAGCATGTTATTTGCCGCACGCGAGTGCGCCCGCATTATGCTGGAAGAAGGCATGGACAACATTATTACCCGCCACGCGTTACATGGCCGGGCCATGGTAGCTGGCATTCAGGGAATGGGTCTGTCGGTATTTGGTGATATCGCCAATAAAATGAACAATGTAATGGGTGTGGTTATTCCGGAAAATGTTCATGGTGAAGCGGTACGCAAAACACTGTTGGAAGACTTCCATATTGAAATTGGCACGTCATTTGGCCCATTGCAGGGCAAAATCTGGCGTATTGGTACCATGGGCTATAACGCCCGTAAAGATTGTGTGCTACAGACACTGGCAGCGCTGGAAGCCGTGCTTAACCGCTATGGCTTTCGTACCACGCAAGGTGCGGCAATGCAGGCTGCATGGGATATCTATGACGCGGAGGCGCGCCCATGACAGTGATGGCAATGCCCGACGAACAATCCCGCCAGGCGGCCAGCCGCATCATGGCGCGCAGCGATACGCTGGCGTTAATTTCTCAAACCCCGGGGCAACTCACCCGGGTTTTCCTGTCGCCTGAACATTTACGCGCAAATCAGCAAGTTGCCCGTTGGATGGAAGAGGCGGGTATGACTACCTGGCAGGATGCCACTGGAAATATCTGTGGCCGCTATGAAGGCGCAACAGAAGGTGCGAGCGCTGTATTACTGGGCTCACACCTGGATACTGTCAGAAATGCCGGGCGCTATGATGGCATGCTGGGGGTACTGACAGCCATTGAAGTGGTTGACTGGCTTAACCAGCAAGGAAAGCGCCTGAACCAGGCAATTGAAGTTATTGGATTTTCTGACGAAGAAGGCACGCGCTTTGGCATCACCCTGCTGGGGAGCCGGGGGATAACAGGAACCTGGCCGGAAAACTGGCTGGAGTGCCAGGACAGTGAAGGTATTACTGTTGCGCAGGCGATGGTACAGGCCGGTCTTGACCCGGCAAGAATTGGTATGGCGGCACGTAATCAGGAGGATTTTACCGCCTACCTTGAATTGCATATCGAGCAAGGCCCGGTTCTGGAACAGGCTTTGCTCCCGTTGGGCGTGGTGACAGCAATCAATGGTGCTCACCGTTTGCGTTGTTGTTTTACCGGCCAGGCCGGGCATGCCGGCACAGTACCGATGGCGCATCGCCATGACGCACTTGCCGCTGCTGCAGCGTGGATCCACCAGGTGGAACAGGTAACACTGGCAAGCGGTGGCGACAATGTAGCAACGGTTGGTACTGTTAACTGTCTGCCTGGGGCCGTCAATGTTATTCCTGGCTCAGTGGAACTGACACTGGATATTCGCAGCCCATCGGATGCCAGCCGGGATGCATTGCTGTCGCAACTGCTGGCACAGGCAGAAACCATCGCCAGCCAGCGAGGGTTGTCCTTTACCCACGACACTTTCTATTCTATTCCGGCAACACCATGTTCCCCGGTATTACAGGCGGCATTGAGTGAAGCGGTTGCTTCTGCACAGGGCAAAGCACTTTCTCTGCCGAGCGGAGCAGGGCATGATGCTATTGCTGTCGCGGAGCGCTGGCCAGTCGGTATGTTGTTTGTGCGCTGTGAGAAAGGCATCAGCCATCATCCGGCAGAATCGATAACTGAAGCTGATGTTGCTGTTGCGATGAAAGCATGGAGCCAGGCGGTGTGCTCAGTTGCAGAAACCTCAATGCCACTGGCGCGGTTTAACCAGGCTGATACCCAGGCTGCAAAGGCTATGGTTCAGGCTTGTGTGGCAATTCCGGCCTGGCAGGAGGCACTGGTTGCCGGCCGCCCTTATTCGTCGTTTACTGCATTGAAAAAGCATGCTGTTGAATTAGCTGACTGCTGGCAAACCGCAGAGCTTAATCTGGCGCTAAGTGCGCACCCCCGCATTGGCGAGCGGCCAACAGGGAAGAGTGAAGAAGCACAGCTATCTCGCGGCGAACAGGCTGCAGTGAATACTGCAGACCAGGCGCTCGCACAAGCGCTGGCAAAAGGAAATGCCGATTACGAAGAACGCTTTGGGCGAGTTTTCCTGATTCGGGCAAAAGGGTTATCCGGGCACGAGATTTTGCAGGCGTTACAGCGCCGGATGGCGTCGAACCCGGAACAAGAAACCCTGGAAGCGCTGGAGCAGTTACGGCAGATTACGTTACTACGCCTTGAAGGAGTTTTCTTACCATGAGTACGCTCAGCACACATATTCTGGATACGGCTATCGGGAAACCGGCTGTGGGTGTATTGATTCGCCTGGAACAGCTGCAGTCTGGCGAGTGGGTAACGTTAACGCAGGGTGAAACAGATACCGATGGCCGCCTGAAAAACCTCGGTGGCGGGGAATTAGGACCCGGGCAGTACCGGCTGGTTGCGCAAACTGGTGAGTATTTCGCGGTTACACAACGTGAAACGCTCTACCCGGTAGCGCAAATTGACCTGATTTTACCGGCAGATAATCTGCACTACCATTTGCCCTTTTTGATTTCACCCTGGTCATGGTCAACCTACCGGGGAAGTTGAATGCAGGCTAAAACCCCCTCATGCCAGTGCATGAGAGGGCGTGCATCACGGGTTAAGCGTGAAGTTATCTGCATCGCGCCAGGCCGGGAATTTCTCCCGGTACTCCTGCAACGCAGTGAGTGAGAGCTCGGCATCAATCCGGGCCGCATGGTGAGGATCGCAGGAGGCAATGATTTCCCCCTGTGGTGAGATAACCCGGCTGTCGCCCCGGTAATGGTGACCATTGCCATCGGTTCCCACCCGGTTACAACCGGCAACCCAGGCCTGGTTTTCAATGGCCCGGGCAGCCAGTAACGTTTGCCAGTGCTGTGAGCGGGGGGCAGGCCAGTTGGCAACATACAGAGCCAAATCGTAATCACCGTGGTTGCGAGACCACACCGGGAAACGCAGGTCATAGCATACTAACGGCAAAATCCGCCAGCCACGCCATTCAACAATTACCCGTTCATTCCCGGCCTGATAATACTGGTGTTCATCTGCCATGCGGAACAAGTGCCGTTTATCGTAATGGCTGACTTCACCTTGAGGAGTAACCAATAAAAAGCGGTTTACCGGCCCTGATTCGGTTTGCAAGGCGGCACTGCCGGCAACCATTGCGTCACACTGGCTGGCCTTTTCTTTCATCCATTCAATAACCTGAGCTTCAGGCATGGACTGCTGTGCGGCTTCCATTGCAAAGCCGGTAGTAAACATTTCAGGCAGGACAATCAAATCCCGCCCTGACAGCTTATCCATCACCACATCAAAATGGCGCAAATTGGCGGAACCATCCATCCAGACCAGCGGTTGTTGCAACAGGGTAATTTTCAAACCAGACACCGTCAGCGCTCCACATTTATTCAGCGATTATCACACTGTATCAGACAATAACGCGTTTGACCGCGAATAAAAACCGCACCTGTTGCCAGGTGCGGTTTGCGGTATGTGTAACAGTGGTAACGGATTTAGTGCAAATCAGGCAGCCTGGTCTTTATGGCTGGGCTCGTGAAACTTTACCGGCTGAGTCGCCAGTGCATCTGGTTCAAACTCATCAACATTAATACTACGTAACCGGCTGGCTTCCGCCTGTTGCAAAATTTGCGCTTCTTCTTCCGTTATTTCTCCGGCTGCCAGTGCTGATTTTGCCAGTGCATCAAGGCGGGTAAACGACAGGTTTTTACCCCGGCTTTCACATATCCGTTTATGAACTGGCTCAGCGGCAATCACATCCTGCAGTGCGGCTTCCATCAGGCCTGCCGGGTTATGTTCGCACGGCTCCAGGAACTGACCGCGTCCCAGGCGGTTACGGGTCGCACTGGGTTGTTGCAGAATTTGCGCAACCTTGCTGTCCAGTTTGTCAGAGGGCGCCTGATGACGGCGGCCAAGCGGGAACACCACTACACGCAACAAACGGGCAACGGCTTTATTCGGGAAGTTACGTAACAGGTCGTCAATGGCCTGCTCAGCCTGATAAAGCGCATCCTGAACTCCCCAGTGCACCAGCGGTAAATCTTCCTGGTGACGGCCTTCGTCTTCGTAGCGCTTCAACGCCGCAGAGGCTAAATACAACTGGCTGAGAATATCGCCAAGCCGCGCCGAAATACGCTCACGGCGTTTCAGGCTCCCGCCCAGAACTGCCATAGACACATCCGACAGTAACGCCAGGTTAGCGCACAGCTTATTCATTTGTTGGTAATAGCGGCGGGTGGCATCGCGTGTTGGTGCTGCACTGGTGCGGCCATTTGTCAGGCCCAGCCAGAAGCTGCGTACTTTATTGCTACCCACATGGCCAATGTGACGGAAAAGCAGTTTATCGAACGCGTTCACATCATTATTTTGGGCAGCTGCCATTTCATCCAGCACATACGGGTGGCAACGAATCGCGCCCTGGCCGAAGATCATCATGCTGCGGGTCAGAATATTGGCCCCCTCCACTGTAATGGCAATCGGTGCGCCCTGGTAAGCCCGGGCAAGGAAGTTGGATTCACCCAGCATAATGCCTTTGCCGCCAGCAATATCCATAGCATCAATAATCGAGCGCTGGCCTCGGTGGGTGCAGTGGTATTTCACAATAGCCGACAACACAGCCGGTTTTTCACCCAGTACAATCGCGTAAGTAATTAATGAGGCAGCGGCATCCATCACCCAGGCATTACCGGCAATGCGCGCCAGTGCTTCTTCAATCCCTTCCATTTTACCAATAGAGACTTTGAACTGGCGGCGAATATGCGCATAAGCGCCGGTTGCCATTGCAACAGATTTCAGGCCACCCGTTGAGTTGGATGGCAGGGTAATTCCGCGCCCGACAGACAGGCATTCAACCAGCATACGCCAGCCCTGGCCCGCCATTTTCGGGCCACCAATAATATAATCAATGGGGACAAATACATCGTTACCGCGTGTAGGCCCATTCTGGAAAGGTACGTTCAGCGGGAAGTGGCGGTGACCAATTTCCACACCAGGTGTCGAGGTTGGAATTAAGGCACAGGTAATGCCCAGTTCCTTTTCCTGGCCCAGTAAGTTATCCGGGTCTGAAAGTTTAAATGCCAGCCCAAGAACCGTGGCAATTGGGGCCAGAGTGATATAGCGCTTATTCCAGGTCAGGCGCATGCCCAGCACTTGCTTACCCTGCCATTCACCCATGCAGACAACGCCAGTATCCGGAATTGCTCCCGCATCAGACCCGGCTTCCGGGCTGGTGAGCGCAAAGCAGGGGATCTCCTGGCCACGAGCCAGGCGCGGCAAGTAATGGTTTTTTTGCTCTTCAGTACCGTAGTGTTGCAGCAATTCACCCGGCCCCAGAGAGTTGGGAACGCCAACCGTAATAGCCAGAATGCCAGAAACACCAGAGAGCTTTTGCAATACTTTAGCCTGCGCGTAAGCCGAGAAAGCCAGGCCGCCATACTCTTTTTTGATAATCATCGCGAAGAAACGGTGTTCTTTCAGGTAAGCCCATAATTCTGGAGGGAGATCTGCCATTTCATGGGTTATTTGGAAGTCGTTTGCCATGCGGCAGGCTTCTTCCACCGGGCCATCCAGAAATGCCTGTTCTTCAGGGGTTAACACAGGCTGTGGGTAATTATGTAATTTTTTCCAGTCAGGTTTTCCCTGAAAAAGGTCACCTTCCCACCAGGTGGTACCGGCATCAATAGCTTCCTTTTCGGTACGCGACATAGGGGGCATGACTTTACGGAAAGTGCGAAATACTGGCGCTGAAATCAACGATTTGCGCATTGGTGCGAAATTGAATGGCACCAGCATAATCAATAGCGGTAATAGCACCCAGGCAGACCAAAGCCCGGCGGCAGCAAGACCTGCGGTCCATAGCAACAAAATCAGGCTACTCAGCGGCAGCGACAGGCGGTGATAAAACAGTGCACCGAGCAAAACAAACGTTGCAACAATACTCAATATCAACATAAGAAAAGCTCCCTTCTCGTAGGAGGTCTGACCACTTGATGTAATTATGGTTGTAGTGGATGTGCATTTCTTTATCAATCTATTTACAAAATAATTACAACCTGGTTCACAATGTTCATTGTCAGAGCCTGAAAAAAAAGGGCACATCCGGGCAGCAGCGCTTCTCGCTGTTCGCACTATCCGGTAAACTTCGGGTTGATATTTTTAATACTGAAGGATATTCCTTATGTACCAGGATTTGATTCGTGGTGAGTTGAATGAAGCAGCCGAAACTCTGGCTAACTTTCTGAAAGATGAAGAAAATATTCATTCCATTCAGCGTGCGGCAGTGATGCTGGCAGACAGCTTCAAAGCCGGGGGCAAGGTGCTCTCTTGCGGTAATGGCGGTTCGCATTGTGACGCAATGCATTTTGCAGAGGAACTCACCGGGCGCTATCGTGAAAACCGTCCGGGGTACCCGGCAATCGCTATCTCTGATGTCAGCCATATTTCCTGCGTGAGCAATGACTTCGGTTATGAGTATATCTTTTCCCGTTACGTAGAAGCTGTTGGCCGGGAAGGGGATGTATTATTAGGTATTTCCACTTCCGGTAACTCTGGCAACGTGATTAAAGCGATTGAAGCAGCAAAAGCGAAAGGAATGAAAGTCATTGCGCTGACGGGTAAAGATGGCGGCAAAATGGCGGGCAGCGCTGATGTGGAAATTCGTGTGCCGCATTTTGGTTATGCTGATCGTATTCAGGAAATCCATATTAAAGTTATCCATATTCTGATTCAGCTAATTGAAAAAGAGATGGTAAAAGCCTGAGCCGCCTAAGGGCAATGGCGCAGTAGCTCGTGGCGGCACAGGCATTTTCGTGTTGTGCCGCTGGCAGGTGTGAGGTGTTTTATGTGTGAATTGCTCGGGATGAGCGCGAATGTGCCCACCGATATTTGCTTCAGTTTTACCGGGCTGGTTCAGCGTGGTGGCGGAACCGGTCCTCATAAAGATGGCTGGGGAATTACGTTCTACGAAGGAAAAGGGTGCCGGACCTTCAAAGATCCACAACCCAGTTTCCGTTCGCCCATTGCCCGCCTGGTGCAGGAATATCCCATCAAATCATGCTCGGTCATTGCCCATATTCGTCAGGCTAATCGTGGCAAAGTTGCGTTGGAGAATACTCATCCTTTTACCCGTGAGTTATGGGGGCGTAACTGGACATATGCACACAATGGGCAACTGAAAGGCTACCATTCGCTGGATACAGGGCATTTTCGCCCGGTAGGCGAAACAGACAGCGAATATGCTTTTTGCTGGTTACTGCACAAACTTAACCAGCGTTACCCGCGCACGCCTGGCAACATGCCTGCGGTGTTTCGTTACATTGCACAGCTTGCGGGGGAACTGCGGGAAAAAGGCGTATTCAATATGCTGTTATCCGACGGGCGCTATGTTATGGCCTATTGTTCTACCCGGTTACACTGGATAACCCGGCGCGCACCCTTTGGCGTAGCGACCTTACTGGATCAGGATGTAGAAATCGACTTCCAAAAAGAGACCACACCGAATGATGTGGTCACTGTTATTGCTACACAGCCTTTAACCGGTAATGAAACCTGGACTCAAATTGAGCCCGGTTCATGGGCACTATTTTGCCTGGGAGACCGTGTAGTTTGAGGCCAGTTGCGGTTGGGTGGCGTTCATATTGGGCGCGCCCACAACATAATGGCCATTAACCACTGAAACCGCTGGTGGCTGGTGGTTCCTGGCAAAATAGTCATAACCTGGTTTCAGTTCTTCCCAGAACTTGATGTAATAAGAATATTTATGACGCGCCATATTGGCGTCTGTCATACGGAATGGGAAGATATTCACCTCAACCTGCTGTTGCCCAAAAATAATAGCACCGGTAACAAACTGGAATATTTCATCAATATTCGAGTTCGTCATTGCATAGCAACCAATAGATACACAGGCACCGTGGATCATCAGGTACTTACCGTCATACCCGTGTTCCCGGTCATAGGTGTTAGGGAAGCCAATATTAATCGCTTTATAAAAGCGGCTGTCAGGCTTTAGTTGGTTGCGCCCAACAGAATAGAAACCTTCCGGGCTTTTAAAATCGCCCATACGCCGTTTTGGCCCCAGGCCGCCAGAATAGTTGCAGATGCGGTAGCTGTTCATCAACTGATAGCGTTCGCCCATCTTGACGTACAGCTCAAGAATGCGTTCTTCCTTGAAAATCTGGATATAAACCGGGGAGCCCATTAACTGCTTTTTCATTTCTGTGCTGGCTGGTTTTGCCATCGTGCCACTGGAAATGTCACTGGCAAACGACAAGAGGGGCATCAGAAGCATCGCAAATACAAGTGCGATTTTACGCATACTGCTATATTCCTTGATAAACCTGAAAATCATCGCCAGATTGGCTAAGAAGACCCAAAATCAGATTATTCTGCCTGATCGGGCTCACATTAGCACCACTGTTAATTTTCGCAAGCCCTGGAGAGGGCTGTTTGGCAGATAATTGTGTAATGGTTGTTATGACATGCACATTTTTATTCTGCACTTTGCGAGTTTGTTCTCACTCCCTGATTTTGGATTGGGTTTTTGGCATGCAAGGCACGCGATTAATGGTACTATCTTGCGGGTCAAAAGTAGATTAATAGTAAAATCCGGTGAGTTGATTGATAGCCGGTGGATAAGATAAGAAAGGACGCTTTCCTGGGATTCACAAACGGCACACACCCTTTGGTAAAAGGCGCGCCGTGAGTATTTTACTGCATTGCACTCCTCCTTCTCTTAACCCTCAGGCTGTATCACCTTTCATCACTACTCTGGCGTCAGTGGCTTTATGCTGGCGGAATTACGTTAAAAATTGCGTGATAACCATATGATTAAAATTAAAAAAGGTCTCGACCTGCCCATCGCAGGCCGGCCTGTCCAGGAAATTTATGATGGCCCCGCCATCAGTCATGTGGCAGTGCTCGGCGAAGAATATGTCGGCATGCGCCCTTCTATGCGAGTCAAAGAAGGCGATCAGGTCCGTAAAGGGCAGCCACTCTTTGAAGATAAAAAAAATCCCGGGGTTATTTTTACTGCACCTGCCAGTGGCACTGTGGTTGCCATTAACCGTGGTGAACAGCGCGTGTTGCAGTCAGTAGTCATTAAAGTTGAAGGCTCTGAGCAGGTTACCTTTAACCACTATGAACCGAATGACCTCGCCGAACTCTCCCGGGAAGCTGTAGAGCAACAGTTACTGGCTTCTGGGTTATGGGTAGCATTACGTACACGCCCGTTTAGTAAAGCTCCCACGCCTGGTTCAGAACCTCTGGCTATTTTTGTTACAGCAATAGATACCAATCCCCTTGCCGCAGACCCACAACTGATTATTCACAGTGAACGGGAAATGTTTAATGCCGGGTTGTCGGTACTTGCCCGCCTGACCAAAGGCAAAGTGCATGTTTGCCAGGCAAGTGGTGGCAAACTTGGTGGGCATTCGTCTGGCCAGGTTACGTTTAACGAATTCGCCGGGCCTCATCCCGCAGGTCTGCCGGGCACTCACATTCATTTCCTTGAACCGGTAAGCCTTCAAAAACAGGTCTGGCACCTGAATTACCAGGATGTTATTGCCATTGGTAAGCTGTTTATCAATGGGGAATTATCTTGTGAACGCGTTGTGGCACTGGGTGGCCCGCAGGTGAATAACCCACGCCTGGTGCGTACCTGCCTTGGTGCCTCACTGGAAGAACTGGTAAAAGGCGAACTGGCCGAAGGTGAAAACCGTGTTCTGTCAGGCTCTGTTCTCAATGGGCACATTGCACAAGGCCCACATGCCTGGTTAGGCCGTTTTCATTTGCAGGTATCGGTATTACTTGAAGGGCGCGAGAAAGAGTTGTTCGGCTGGGTCATGCCGGGTAAAGACAAATTCTCAATTACCCGTACCACTCTGGGCCACTTCCTGAAGCATAAACTGTTTAACTTCTCGACAGATACCAACGGTGGTGAGCGTTCAATGGTGCCAATTGGTAACTACGAGCGTGTGATGCCTCTTGATATCCTGCCCACCTTGCTGTTACGCGACCTGCTTGCAGGCGATACAGACGGCGCTCAGGCGTTAGGGTGCCTTGAACTGGATGAAGAAGACCTCGCATTGTGCACCTATGTGTGCCCGGGAAAATATGAATATGGCCCGGTATTACGCCAGGTATTAACCCGTATCGAGCAGGAAGGATAACCATGGGCTTAAAACAGTTATTTGAAAAGATTGAGCCGCATTTTACTAAAGGCGGCAAGCTGGAGAAGTTTTATCCCCTGTTTGAAGCAACGGCAACGGTGTTCTATACACCAGGCACAGTCACTAAAGGCGCATCGCATATTCGTGATGCCATTGACCTGAAGCGCATGATGATTCTGGTCTGGTTCTCTGTGTTTCCAGCCATGTTTTGGGGAATGTACAACGTTGGGCAGCAAACTATCCCGGCGCTTAATAAACTCTATTCTCCTGAACAACTGCAACAGGTTATTGCCAGTGACTGGCATTATACTGTCGCCCAGTGGCTGGGAGTGAGTTTCGCACCCGATGCTGGCTGGTTAAGCATGATGCTGCTGGGAGCCGTTTTCTTTGTTCCCATCTACCTGACTGTTTTTATCGTCGGTGGTTTCTGGGAAGTGCTGTTTGCCATTATTCGCAAGCATGAAGTGAACGAAGGTTTCTTCGTTACTTCGATTCTGTTTGCGCTGATTGTCCCGCCCACATTGCCTTTGTGGCAGGCGGCTCTGGGGATTTCGTTTGGTGTAGTGATCGCCAAAGAAATTTTTGGCGGCACCGGGCGTAACTTCCTCAACCCTGCACTGGCCGGGCGTGCATTTCTCTTCTTTGCTTACCCAGCGCAGATTTCAGGCGATCTGGTCTGGACTGCTGCCGATGGCTTCTCTGGTGCCACACCGCTTTCACAGTGGGCAAGCCACGGTGGGCAGGCGCTGGTTAATGTCACTACAGGTCAGCCGGTCACCTGGCTCGACGCCTTTCTCGGTAACATCCCTGGCTCCATTGGTGAAGTCTCTACACTGATGATAATCATTGGTGGGGCCATCATCATGTTTGGCCGCGTGGCTTCCTGGCGCATTGTGGCTGGTGTGTTTGTTGGGATGATAGCGACCGCAACCTTATTCAACCTGATTGGCTCTGCCACGAACCCCATGTTCGCGATGCCGTGGTACTGGCATTTAGTTCTGGGTGGTTTCGCTTTTGGCATGATGTTCATGGCAACTGATCCGGTTTCCGCTTCTTTTACTGACAAAGCCAAATGGAGCTATGGCCTGCTGATTGGCGTCATGTGTGTTTTGATTAGGGTAGTTAACCCGGCTTACCCGGAAGGTATGATGCTGGCAATTCTGTTTGCTAACCTCTTCGCGCCGTTGTTCGACTACCTGGTAGTGCAGGCTAACATCAAACGGAGGAAATCTCGTGGCTGAGAAAAAAGGTAACGATAGCATCGGCAAGACATTGCTGGTTGTGCTGCTACTTTGTCTGGCCTGTTCCGTTGTGGTGGCAGGTTCTGCCGTAGGGTTAAAACCGCGCCAGCAGGAACAAAAGTTGCTGGATAAGCAACGTAATATTCTGGATGTTGCTGGTCTGGTACAGCCGGGCATGAGTAGTGACGCTGTGAAGCAAATTTACAGCTCGCGCATTGAACCACGGTTGCTGAATTTGCAAAGTGGTCAGTTAACAGACAAAGATCCTGCGTCATTTGACCAGGCAGCGGCATTGCGTTCCGCCGACCAGAGTATTGCGTTGAGTGCTTCACAAGACCCGGCTGGCATTAAGCGGCGCAGTAATTTGGTTGAAATTTACCTGGTAAAAGGTGAAGACAACAAAATTCAGGAATTAGTGTTGCCGGTGTATGGCAACGGTCTGTGGTCCATGATGTACGCCTTTGTAGCGCTGGATATCGACGGCCGCACTGTGAAAGGCATCACCTATTACGACCAGGGAGAAACCCCGGGGCTGGGTGGTGAAGTGGAAAACCCGAGCTGGCGGCAAAAGTGGGTGGGGAAAACAC
Organism: Mangrovibacter plantisponsor; assembly: GCF_003182475.1. Lineage (GTDB taxonomy): Bacteria > Pseudomonadota > Gammaproteobacteria > Enterobacterales > Enterobacteriaceae > Mangrovibacter > Mangrovibacter plantisponsor. The sequence continues at coordinate 80,614 of NZ_QGTS01000015.1, read as the reverse complement.
TGTTTGATGATAGTGGTAAACCTGCCATTCGCGTAGTGAAAGGTGGTGCTCCACAAGGTGATAAACACGGTGTGGATGCCTTATCAGGTGCAACGCTGACCTCAAACGGTGTGCAACACACTTTCGATTTTTGGTTAGGTCAATTAGGTTTTGGGCCATTCCTGAAACATGTCCAGGAAGGGGGGCTGAACAATGGCTGATGCTGCTGGTTTGAAAGAAATTAAACGGGTAGTTGTTTCTCCGTTAGTGGATAACAACCCGATCGCATTGCAAATTCTTGGGGTCTGCTCTGCACTTGCAGTGACCACCAAGCTGGAAACTGCGTTTGTAATGACGCTGGCTGTAACGCTGGTTACAGCGTTTTCCAGTATGTTTATCTCCTTGATCCGCCATCATATTCCTAACAGTGTGCGTATCATCGTGCAGATGGCGATTATTGCATCACTGGTGATTGTCGTGGACCAGTTGCTCAGGGCTTTCGCTTACGAAATTTCCAAGCAATTATCAGTATTCGTCGGCCTGATTATCACGAACTGTATTGTGATGGGCCGTGCTGAAGCCTATGCAATGAAATCCCCGCCACTGGCAAGCTTTATGGACGGTATCGGTAATGGCCTGGGTTACGGCGTCATTCTGATTATCGTTGGCTTCTTACGTGAACTGATTGGCAGCGGGAAACTGTTTGGTGTCACTGTACTGCAAACCGTACAAAACGGCGGCTGGTACCAACCAAATGGCATGTTTTTGCTCGCACCCAGTGCGTTTTTCATCATTGGCCTGCTGATTTGGGGAATTCGTACCCTCAAACCCGCTCAGCAGGAAAAGGAGTAACCGCCAATGGCTCACTATATTAGCTTGTTTGTCCGCGCTGTTTTTGTGGAGAACATGGCGTTAGCCTTCTTCCTTGGCATGTGCACCTTCCTGGCTGTATCCAAAAAAGTCTCCACGGCGTTTGGCCTGGGCATTGCCGTTACGGTGGTGCTGGGCATTTCTGTACCGGTGAATAACCTGGTCTACAACCTGGTCCTGCGTGATGGTGCGCTGGTTAGTGGTGTGGATCTCAGCTTCCTGAACTTCATTACTTTTATTGGGGTGATCGCGGCACTGGTGCAGATTCTGGAAATGATCCTGGATCGCTTTTTCCCTGCGCTCTACAACGCCCTGGGGATCTTCCTGCCGTTAATCACGGTGAACTGCGCCATTTTCGGTGGTGTTTCGTTCATGGTGCAGCGTGATTACAACTTTGGGGAATCCATTGTTTATGGCATTGGTTCCGGTATGGGCTGGATGCTGGCGATTGTTGCTCTGGCAGGTATTCGTGAAAAAATGAAGTATGCCAATGTACCCGCAGGGTTGCGTGGTCTGGGCATTACCTTTATCACCACCGGGTTAATGGCATTGGGCTTTATGTCTTTCTCTGGTGTGCAGCTATAAGGGCGGAAATGTATGGAAATTATTCTTGGCGTAGTAATGTTTACGCTGATTGTCCTGGCGCTGGCGCTGTTGATTCTTTTTGCAAAATCAAAGTTGGTCAACTCTGGTGACGTTCTGATTGAAGTAAACGGCGATGCTGACAAACAGTTTCGTGCGGCAGCTGGCGACAAACTGCTGAATACGTTATCCGGGCAGGGCATTTTTGTTTCATCTGCTTGTGGCGGTGGTGGCTCATGTGGCCAGTGCCGGGTGAAAATCAAGCAAGGTGGGGGCGATATTCTGCCTACCGAGCTTTCCCATATCTCGAAACGTGAAGCCCGTGAAGGTTGCCGCCTGGCCTGCCAGGTTGCAGTAAAGCAGGATATGAAAATTGAGCTTCCGGAAGAAATTTTCGGGGTTAAAAAATGGGAATGCGAAGTTATCTCTAACGATAACAAGGCCACTTTCATTAAAGAGCTGAAGCTACGGATCCCAGACGGTGAAGATGTGCCGTTTCGGGCTGGTGGTTACATTCAGATTGAGTGTGACCCGCATGAAGTGGCGTATAGCGATTTCGATGTACCAGAAAAATACCGTGGCGACTGGGATAAATTCAATTTGTTCCGTTACCGCTCGGTAGTGAAAGAACCCTGTGTTCGTGCTTATTCCATGGCGAACTACCCGGATGAAAAAGGCATTATCATGCTGAACGTGCGTATTGCCACGCCGCCGCCAGCAAAACCTGATGTCCCACCGGGCATTATGTCTTCGTATATTTGGTCGCTCAAGCCTGGCGATAAAGTGACGATTTCCGGGCCATTTGGGGAGTTTTTCGCCAAAGAAACCGATGCAGAAATGGTATTTGTTGGTGGTGGTGCGGGAATGGCGCCAATGCGTTCTCATATTTTCGACCAGTTAAAACGCCTTAGCAGCAAGCGTAAAATCAGCTTCTGGTACGGTGCGCGCTCCATGCGTGAGATGTTCTACCAGGACGAGTTTGAACAGCTCGCACGGGATAACCCGAATTTCACTTTCCATGTTGCGTTGTCTGAACCGCTGCCAGAGGACAACTGGACAGGGTACACCGGGTTTATCCACAATGTTCTTTATGAAAACTACCTGCGGGATCACGAAGCACCTGAAGACTGCGAGTTTTACATGTGCGGGCCACCAGTTATGAATGCCTCTGTCATTCGTATGCTGAAAGACCTGGGTGTGGAAGACGAAAACATCATGCTGGATGATTTCGGCGGCTGATAAGGGGAAGAAAAGTGCTCACTGTTTTTGTAGCCACATTTGCCATTTTTTTACTGGTTATTCTGGGGATGTCTCTTGGCTGGTTGTTTAAGCGCAAGGCAATCCAGGGGAGTTGCGGTGGCATAACGACGTTGGGGCTGGAAAAAGTGTGTAACTGCCCGGAACCTTGTGATGCGCGTAAAAAGCGTATGGCTGAAGAAGTTCGGGCAGCACAACGTGAAAAAGCACGTATTCTCTGAAAGTAAGCCTTTACTTACCTGTTCGCTGAACCGGGCAGGTAAGTAACTGTATCAATTATTGTTCTGAATCGGTTTCTTTTACTGCTTTCCCCTTATCTTAACCGCAATCATCCACCTGATCTCTTTGGCCATGCTCCTTTTACTGACCTTTCTTGGAAACCTTCACTCAGCCCCTTACGGCGGGTCAGCTATGCAGCTCAGCCTCTCTGTGCCGTGTAACTGGCCAGCCAGTAGCCACAACAGGCAGGCTGGGCGGAGCAAAACGCATACATAACCCTGATTCAAACAGGCGTTGCTCACAGCAGGCCATGCCTGCGTTTAGCTGCTTTATTACTGAAATGTAAGCACATACTAACTTTCCCCCACACTTCCGGTAAGAAAATCACTATTACACTTCTCACAGTCAATAAATATGCTGTATATTTACACAGTAATCGGAGGGGAAATGCGTAAAATAATACATGTCGATATGGACTGCTTTTTTGCAGCCGTCGAAATGCGCGATAACCCGGCGCTGCGCGATATTCCCCTGGCAATAGGGGGCAGCCGGGAAAGACGTGGCGTTATCAGCACCGCGAATTACGTTGCGCGTAAATTCGGTGTGCGCAGTGCTATGCCTACTGCCACCGCGCTGAAGCTGTGCCCTCAACTTACATTACTACCCGGGCGTTTTGAGGCCTATAAAGAAGCGTCACGGCATATTCAGTCGATCTTCTCTCGTTATACCAGCCTGATCGAACCCCTTTCATTAGATGAAGCCTATCTGGATGTTACGGACAGCGCCCTCTGCCAGGGTTCGGCAACCTTGATTGCTCAGGAAATTCGCCAGACGATTTTTAATGAACTGCAGCTAACCGCTTCTGCAGGTGTGGCTCCGGTTAAATTTCTGGCAAAAATAGCTTCAGACCTGAATAAACCCAACGGGCAGTACGTGATAACTCCCCAGCAGGTGCCTGAGTTCCTCGCAACCCTTAAACTGGGGAAAATCCCCGGCGTGGGTAAAGTGACAGCAGGGAAACTGGAAAGTATGGGCTTACTCACCTGTGCGGACGTTCAGCAGAGTGACCTTGCGCTACTGTTACGCCGTTTTGGCAAGTTTGGCCGGGTTTTGTGGGAGCGCAGCCACGGCATTGATGAGCGCGCTATCAGTAACGACAGGCAGCGTAAATCAGTGGGAGTGGAGCGCACGCTGGCAGAAGATATTCATGACTGGCAGGCCTGTGCGGACATTATTGAGCAGCTTTACCCTGAACTGGAGCGCCGCCTGGCGAAAGTAAAACCAGACCTGCGGATTGCCCGCCAGGGCATCAAACTGAAGTTTAACGATTTTCAGTTAACCACCCAGGAACATATCTGGCCGAGCCTGAATAAAGCAGACTTACTGGATACCGCGCGCAAAACCTGGGAAAGCCGCCGGGGTGGGCGGGGAGTACGGCTGGTGGGGTTGCATGTAACATTACTGGACCCACAACTGGAACGCCAGTTAGTGCTGGGGCTGTAACCGCATTAACCTTTAGAGCACCATGCCTGTAAAGCCATGGCGCATAAAAAACGCCCTGTGTTAACAGGGCGTTGGGTCTGATGACGAACCTCATGTCCGCACAGAATGAGAGGATGTCACCCAATAAAAAACCAGGAAAATCAATTTATTGATTTTCGGCTGCTAACTAAAAAGAAGGAAAAACCACGTTTTTTCCTTCTTTTTCATCAATCTGCACGCCCTGTGTTAACAGGGCGTTGGGAGCTTATTTAGCCGGGATTGATTTCAGCAGCTCGGTCAGCAGTACCCAGTACTGGCCCACGCTTTCGATATGCACTTGCTCATCGGGCGAGTGTGGACCAGTGATGGTTGGCCCAATAGAAACCATGTCCATGTCCGGATAGGGTTTTTTGAACAAACCGCATTCCAGGCCTGCGTGAATTACCATGATATTTGGCGTTTTGTTGAACAGGCGCTGGTAAGTTTCCCGCACCAGGTGCATTACCGGTGAATTGGCATCTGGCTGCCAGCCCGGGTAACTGCCTTTGGCGACAATATCGGCACCAGCTAACTCGCCCAGAGAAGTCAGCATGCTGACGACGTAATCTTTCCCGCTGTCGATCAGTGAGCGGATCAGGCAGATAATTTCTGCTTTACCCTGCTCCATTGTTACTACACCGACATTCAGAGAAGTTTCAACCACGCCTTTAACGGCGTCTGAATTGCGGATAACACCGTTCGGTGTGGCATTCAGCAGGCTGATAAACTTGTCCTGGCTTTCACGAGTGAGAGCGGTATTCGCCGTAGTAGTTGGCTCCAGCAGGATAGTGAGGTTTTTCTCAACAGCAGCCAGCTCATTTTTCAGTGTGGCAAGGTAAGACTCAACCTGTTGTTTGAATGCCGCAACCTGGCCTTCTGCAACAGCAACTACAGAAAAAGCTTCACGAGGGATAGCGTTGCGCAGCGTGCCGCCACTGAATTCCACCAGGCGCAGGCCCAGAGAACGTGCATTATCGCTCAGGAAGCGCGCCAGCAATTTGTTTGCGTTACCTAAACCCACGTGGATCTCGCCACCGGAGTGGCCGCCTTTCAGGCCTTTAAGCACCAGATTAAACGCCTGGTAACCAGCTGGAATGGCTTCGCGGCTTAATGGCAACGTGGTGATGAAATCAATCCCACCGGCGCAGCCCATATAAATCTCGCCTTCTTCTTCGGAATCTGTGTTGATCAGGATATCAGCCTGTAACCAGCCCGGTTGCAGACCAAACGCGCCATCCATTCCGGCTTCTTCGGTCATGGTCAGTAACACTTCCAGCGGGCCATGCTCAACGCTGTCGTCAGCCAGAACAGCCAGAGCTGAAGCCATACCGATACCGTTATCTGCACCCAGCGTAGTGCCACGGGCTTTTACCCATTCGCCATCAATCCACGGCTGAATCGGGTCTTTAGTAAAATCATGAACAGTGTCGTTGTTTTTCTGTGGCACCATATCCAGGTGAGCCTGTAATGCGACAGGCTTGCGGTTTTCCATACCTTTGGTGGCTGGTTTACGCAACAAAATATTCCCGACCTGATCACGCTCTGCGTGCAGTCCTTTGTCTTTTGCCCAGGACAGGATGTGTTCAGCCAACTGTTCTTCATGGTAAGAAGGGTGAGGGATAGAACAAATTTTCGCGAAGATATCCCACAAAGGTTGGGGAGATAACTGGGACAGTTCAGACACGGCGAGTCTCCTTGACAGTGGGTTGCCAGTGAATGCTGACAGCCCGGATTAAGCAAATAAAAAGCACCGGTAACTTGCAGGAAACCGATACTTGCACGTTGGCGTGAGAATACCATTATATTATCTGGGTGGGGGTGTTTCTGGGCACAAAAAACTGCGGGGCATTGCGCAACACTGGTTTTTAGTGCGCCAGATCTCTATAATCTCGCGCAACCCAATTTTCCCCTGAACACTTTTTAAGCCGTTTTTACTGGCCGGGACATTCACATGAGCGAAAAATACGTTGTCACCTGGGACATGCTGCAGATTCACGCACGTAAACTGGCAAGCCGCCTGCTGCCAGCTGAACAGTGGAAAGGCATTATTGCTGTGAGCCGCGGAGGCCTGGTGCCTGGCGCGCTGCTGGCACGTGAACTGGGCATTCGCCATGTTGATACCGTGTGTATCTCCAGCTATGACCATGACAACCAGCGTGAAATGAAAGTACTGAAACGCGCTGAAGGCGATGGCGAAGGCTTTATCGTTATCGACGACCTGGTTGATACCGGTGGCACTGCGGTTGCGATTCGCGAAATGTACCCGAAAGCACATTTTGTTACCATTTTTGCCAAACCTGCGGGTAAACCGCTGGTAGACGATTACGAAATTGATATTCCACAGGATACCTGGATTGAACAGCCGTGGGATATGGGCGTTGTCTTCGTACCGCCGTTAGCTGGCCGTTAATTTGGCATCATCAGTTTGGTAAAAACACGCGCCCGTTTGTCGGGCGTTTGTTTTTTTTAGCGCCTGACAAGATACAATAGGCAACATGACCTGTTCATGGAGGCCGTCATTATGTCAGAGGAAAACCTCAGCGTTTCGTTATTCAAGCCCCGTTTTAAGCACCCGGAAACATCCACTCTGGTGCAGCGACCTCGTAATGATAAACCACTCATGGTTGAGTCCACTCTGGATGGGTCAACGGTGCCTCACTGGTACCGCATGATAAACCGCCTGATGTGGATTTGGCGTGGAGTGGACCCACGAGAAATCATTGAAGTGCAGGCCCGTATCGCCGCCTGTGATGCTGAGCGCACTCGCAACGACTGGATAGACACCGTCATTGGTTATCGCAGTGGGAACTGGATTTACGAATGGTCCCGCCAGGCGATGTCCTGGCAACAACAGGCGACTCAGGAAGAAAATAACGCGCAATCAGGCAAACTCTGGCTCAAAGCCGCGAACCTGTACAGCATTGCAGCTTATCCTCACCTGAAAGGCGATGAGCTGGCAGAACAGGCGCAAACTCTGGCTAACCGTGCCTACGAAGAGGCCACTCTGCGGCTGCATGGTGAATTACGCCAGCTTGAATTTCGCATTCCTGGCGGCAGCGCTATAACTGGCTTTTTGCATATGCCGGAAGGCGAAGGCCCCTGGCCGACGATTTTGATGTGCGGCGGGCTGGATGCACTGCAAAGTGATTACTACCAACTGTACTCCCGTTACTTTGCGCCGCGCGGTATTGCGATGCTGACAATTGATATGCCTTCAATTGGCTTTTCATCTAAATGGAAGCTGAACCAGGATTCCAGCCAGCTTCACCAGCATGTTCTGCAGCACCTCACCAATATTCCCTGGGTTGATCACACCCGGGTTGCCGCTTTTGGCTTCCGTTTTGGTGCCAATGTGGCCGTGCGGCTGGCTTACCTGGAAAGCCCGCGCCTGAAAGCCGTGGCCTGCCTTGGGCCGGTGGTGCACAGCCTGCTGAGTGACCCGCAACGCCAGCGCAATATTCCGGATATGTATATTGATGTGTTAGCCAGCCGCCTGGGCATGATGAACGCCACCAATGCTATTTTAAGCACGGAGTTAAATCGCTACTCACTGAAAACGCAGGGTTTGCTTGGGCGTCGCTGCCCCACACCAATGCTTTCTGGCTACTGGGATAATGACCCGTTCAGCCCGGAGGAAGATTCACGTTTAATCGCGTCGTCATCTTCCGATGGTAAGCTGCTTGCAATACCGTTTAACCCGGTTTACCGCAACTTTGATAAAGCACTGAGCGATATTGTCGACTGGATCAGTAAACGCCTGGGTTAAAGGATTGATAAATTCTGTTTATTTGGTAAAACATTTGAACGACTAAAGGAGACTAAAATGACGTTACCAGGTGGACACCCACGGGGCCGGTTGCTAAAAAAATTTGCTGCCCTTGGCCCGTATTTGCGTGAAGAACAGTGTGACGAGAACCGTTTCTTTTTTGATTGCCTGGCGGTGTGCGTTAACGTGAAACCTGCCCCTGAGAAACGCGAGTTCTGGGGCTGGTGGATGCAAGTAGAAGCGCTTGATACACACTTCGCCTACACCTATCAATTTGGCTTATTTGATAAGGAAGGTGTTTGGAATCCCTCTCCCGTTAAAGATAAAAACGCGAACGAGGAAATTGAGAAAACGCTGCGTACCTTCCATGCCAACCTCACCAAACTACTGGATTCCTTCAATATCAAGTTGCTCCCCGCCGAAGACTTCGACGAAAAGCCAGTCCGGCTTTCTGCCTGAACTGCTCTATAAAAAAACCCCAGTAGCAAGCAGGGCGCTATTGGGGGGAAGCAGTGGTATTGCTGCCCGCCATGTCTCTGGCGGGCTGTTTTAATGCCATCAGAACTGGTAAGTCATCCCCACAGCCACGATGTCGTCGGTGCTGATTTTAAGGGCAGTAGTTTTCGCGTTTTTATCAATCTGGTTGATTTTGTAATCAACAAACGCGGACATGTTTTTATTGAAGTAGTAAGTAGCGCCCAGGTCGACATAGTTAACCAGGTCCTGGTCGCCAATCCCTTCGATATCTTTCCCTTTCTGGGAAACATAACCAATAGAAGGACGCAGGCCGAAATCAAACTGGTATTGCGCAACAGCTTCAAAGTTTTGCGTTTTGTTCGCTGCACCCGTAAAGGCGGATGACGTGCCACTGATTGGTGTCATATTGCGGGTTTCGGAGTACATCACAGCCAGGTAAATATTGTTGGCGTCATATTTCAGGCCAGTTGCCCAGGCTTCGGCTTTATCGCCAGTACCCAGTACCTGCTGTTTCTGCAACAGAGTACGGTTAGAAACGGTATATGCACCGCCAACGCTCAGGCCAGTATCGCCAATGGCATAAGTCAGGGCAGAGCCGAAACCATCGCCATTTGCTTTGCTTACTGTGTCGCGTTCGTTTTTACCCTGGTACTGCAGGGTTAAATCCAGGCCATCAACCATGCCGAAGAAATCGTTATTGCGATAAGTCGCCAGGCCGCTTGAGCGCTGGGTCATAAAGTTATCGCTTTTCGCGGAGGAATCACCGCCGAATTCCGGGAACATATCGGTCCAGGCTTCTACATCGTACAGCGCACCCAGGTTACGGCCATAGTCCAGTGAGCCATACTGAGCGAATTTCAGGCCGGCGAACGCCAGACGTGTTTTCTGGCTGGAGGTGCTTTCTGGTTGGTTACCAGCAAACTGTTCTTCCCAGCGGCCATAACCAGTCAGTTGGTCGTTAATCTGGGTTTCGCCTTTGAAGCCCAGACGCACGTAGGTTTGGTCGCCATCTTTACTGGAATCGTCACTGAAGTAGTGTTCAGCTTTCACTTTGCCGTACAAATCCAGTTTATTACCATCTTTGTTGTAAACTTCAGCTGCGTGTGAAGCGGAAGCTGCCATAATGCCCATCATCATTAATGCCAAAGTGCTCTTTTTCATTGGTCTTTCCTGTTTTGTTTTTTAACGCGCCACAATCGCGGGCAAGAGGAGCCCGGAGAAAACAGGGAGTTTTTTAACGTCCGGCGATGAAAGATTTATGACATTTGCAGGAAAATTCTAAAATTTTGTCATTTATTTTTACTGTCATTAACATGTAAACATTACCCGGTATTTTTCCTCATTTTGCTCTTTTTCCGTTGTTTTCCCCGCTGCCTGTTGGCAAGGCTCGCGAGTCCTGTTACAACGTCATCAGTTTTTCTTTTTATTTGTTGAAACGGCAGAACACCATGAGTAATAGCCAGACACTGGTGGTTAAACTGGGAACCAGTGTATTAACTGGCGGCTCCCGCCGCCTGAACCGAGCCCATATTGTCGAATTAGTGCGCCAGTGCGCGCAGTTACACAGTGCCGGGCACCGGATTGTGATTGTAACCTCTGGCGCTATTGCGGCAGGGCGTGAACACCTGGGGTATCCGGAATTGCCCGCGACCATTGCGTCCAAACAATTGCTGGCGGCAGTGGGGCAGAGCCGGCTGATTCAGTTGTGGGAACAGCTGTTTTCTATTTACGGTATTCATGTAGGGCAAATGCTATTGACCCGCGCCGATATGGAAGATCGTGAGCGTTTTCTGAATGCGCGCGACACACTGCGTGCTTTGCTGGATAACCGCATTGTACCGGTTATCAACGAAAACGACGCCGTCGTTACATCGGAAATTAAAGTGGGTGATAACGACAATTTATCCGCACTGGCCGCGATTCTTGCTGGCGCAGATAAATTACTGCTCCTGACCGACCAGCAAGGTTTGTTCACAGCAGACCCACGCAATAACCCCACCGCCGAACTGATTAAAGAAGTGCATGGCATTGATGACACATTGCGGGCTATTGCTGGTGACAGTGTGTCTGGCCTTGGCACCGGTGGCATGAGCACCAAACTGCAGGCGGCCGATGTCGCCGGGCGGGCTGGTGTTGAAGTGGTGATTGCCGCAGGCAGCAAACCCGGGGTTATCAGCGATGTGATGGAAGGTATCTCAGTTGGTACTCGTTTCCATCCTTTAGATACACCACTGGAAAACCGCAAACGCTGGATTTTTGGTGCGCCTCCGGCGGGTGAACTGATCATTGATGATGGCGCGCTCAATGCGCTGGAATCCCGTGGCAGCTCGCTTCTGCCGAAAGGTATCAAAGAGGTGACTGGCAATTTCTCCCGTGGTGAAGTTATTCGCATTCGCAGCCTGGACGGGCGCGATGTGGCCCACGGCGTCAGCCGCTACAACAGTGATGCGCTGCGCCGTATTGCTGGCCACCACTCACAACAAATCGACGCCATCCTTGGTTATGAGTATGGTCCTGTCGCCGTTCACCGCGACGATATGATAGTCAAATAAGGAACGCCGGATGCTGGAAGATATGGGTAAAGCGGCCAAAGCCGCGTCTTACCGCCTGGCGCAGTTATCTGCCCGGGAAAAGAATGCTGCGCTGGAAATGATTGCCGACAACCTGGAAGCGCAGTCTGCAACCATTCTTGCCGCCAATGAGCAGGACCTCGCCGAAGCCCGTAACAACGGCCTGAGTGAAGCCATGCTGGACCGCCTGCAACTCAACCCTGCGCGGTTAAGCGGTATTGCCAATGATGTTCGCCAGGTGTGCCGCCTGGCAGACCCGGTAGGGCAGGTGATTGATGGTGGCATGCTGGACAGCGGCCTGCGCATCGAGCGCCGCCGTGTGCCCCTGGGCGTAGTGGGCGTTATTTATGAAGCCCGCCCCAACGTGACTGTGGATGTTGCTTCCCTGTGCCTGAAAACCGGTAATGCCGTGATCCTGCGTGGCGGGAAAGAAACCTGGCGCACCAACGCCGCAACTGTGCGGGTTATTCAGTCTGCACTTGAAGCCTGTGGGTTGCCTGCGGGCGCTGTACAGGCCATTGAGAGCCCGGATCGCGCCCTGGTCAATGAAATGCTGCGCATGGATCAGTATATCGACATGCTGATCCCACGTGGTGGTGCTGGCTTACATAAATTGTGCCGCGAGCAATCGACTATTCCGGTGATCACCGGCGGAATTGGTGTCTGCCATATTTTTGTCGATGAGTCTGCCGATATTACCCCGGCCCTGAACGTGATTGTTAACGCCAAAACACAACGCCCCAGCACCTGCAATACGGTTGAAACGCTGCTGGTGCACACGGCAATTGCAGCCCGTTTCCTGCCAGAACTCAGTAACGTAATGGCACAGCGTGGTGTAACGCTGCATGCCGATGCTGCAGCGCTGGCGGCATTGTCATCCGGCCCGGCTGCTGTTGTGCCTGTAAAGGCGGAAGAATACGACAACGAATTCCTGTCGCTGGATTTGAACGTGAAGCTGGTAAGCGGCCTGGACGATGCCATCGACCATATCCGTGCGCATGGCACGCAGCATTCCGACGCAATTCTGACGCGCACACTGCGCAATGCCGACCGTTTCGTGAATGAAGTGGATTCCTCTGCGGTATATGTGAATGCCTCTACGCGCTTTACCGATGGCGGGCAGTTTGGCCTGGGCGCGGAAGTGGCTGTCAGCACACAGAAACTGCATGCCCGTGGCCCGATGGGCCTGGAAGCACTAACCACCTATAAGTGGATTGGTTACGGCGACGATACAATTCGTGCGTGATATAGCCGGGGTGATGCAAAAATAGCCGTTTGATTCACAGAGTTATTGACGCATCCCCCGGTTAGTTTTAACCTTGCTGCCCGTGAGTTACGCTCGTAACCACATCCTGCAGTGCCGATATAGCTCAGTTGGTAGAGCAGCGCATTCGTAATGCGAAGGTCGTAGGTTCGACTCCTATTATCGGCACCAGTCATTTCTATCTTATTGATTTAGTTAAAATTAAATCCATTCAGAGTGAAATCGCGTAGCCTCTCCTACATAGAGGCCCTACAGCCGATGGCTCAACGTGATAATCTGTATCGCCGTAGCAGCGGTATTTATGTTGTCCGTATTGCAGTTCCCGCCCGATACCGTCTCTACACGGGACAGCGTGAGATTCACGCTTCAACAGAAACAAACGACATCAGAAAAGCGCGAGCGATTGCCGCAGGTCTATTGGTTGTCTGGCAGCGATGTCTGGGTGAGTATCAAAAATTGGATAGAGAAAAGTTGGTAAGCAGTGCGCCTGCTTTGGCTGGAGAAGGAATGATCAGCCTCACTGAATTTTGCGGTTTAACGAGCGCTTCCCTGCAACAAGTGGCGCAGCGTCTACTTGATACGAATATCCCACTTTTTTGGCTTGCTGATGGGCATCCTGCTTACTATGTGGAAGACCTTTCACTCGTTGATGAGGATGATCCTGAGGCTTCAGGATTTATCATCGATAGTGCCATTAACATCGGGACCAGAGGTTCTCTTAACGGTTATATCCAGCCTTTGGTTACTTCACGTATATTACGTCAGATTATCGCTGGCGAGCCGCTAGACGCAGAAACCGCATTTAAATCCTCAGAGGCTTCACCCAAAGCCGCCTGGTTCGTTGACTTTCCCGGTGTCGAAATCTCGCCTGGTTCATTAATGATTCATCGTGTGCAAGCCGAGCGATTACGATTATTTTGGCTGTCACATAGCACCGCAGTTTCTCCAATCATGCCTGAGAAACCAAAAGCAATTACCTCTGTATTATTGCCCTCATCAATACCGGATAATGAATATGTAAATCGTAAATACTACTCAGTGAAAATGAGTGAGTTATGTGAAAAATATATTCGCTACAAGCGCGGAGGGAAATTCACGGAAAAGGCAGAGAATCGAGTCCGGGAAGGTTTTGGCTTACTCCTTGAAGTCATGGGTGATTCAACGCTTGAAAAGGTTGACCGTGACTTCCTCCGTAAGTATGAGAGCTTACTAAGGTCGATACCTGCAAGGCGCGATCTGGCGAAAATAAGATATAAAATCAATGATGCTCATGAATTGATTGGCAAGGCAAAAGAGAATGGCGACCCTCTAATGAGCGATAATGCCGTTCGTAAATATATGCGAATTCTCTTCGAGGCTTTCCAGTGGGCTGATGGAGAAGGCATTTTTATTAAGTCTCCTGCGAATAAATTCTTTGCACCTGTTGAAAATGAAAAGATGGATCAGGATTTCAAATCTGATTTCACTGATGAGGATTTAAACGCTATTTTTGGTATGCCTTGGTATAAGCGTGGGACTGTCGATAAAAACAGTCAGGGGCAATTCCATCATTATCGTGCATTTCATTACTGGCTACCGCTAATTGGCTTTTTTACCGGCGCGAGGATAAATGAGTTATGTCAACTTTATCTAGATGATATTAAGCAGGATGCTACCGGGTTTTATTTCTTTGAAATCAGCAACGAACGGGCCGATCAGTCACTGAAAACGATTAATTCACGAAGAAAAATACCGTTGCATCCGACATTACTCAAATTTGGATTAATCCGCTATTGTGAAGCTTTGAAGAAAGCAGGTCATGAGCGTTTATTTCCAGAGCTTCCTTACCACTCTGTAAAAGGATACGGCGATAAGGCTTCTGACTGGTTTAACCGTTCGTTGCTCAAAGAACGGTTAGGCTTTGAAAAAGACAGCAAAAAATCTTTTCATTCATTCCGCCACACGTTTTCTACCAGGCTCAAACAAGCTGGAATCGACAGCGAGACGCGTGCGCAGTTTGTTGGACATATCCGCGGTTCTGGCGAGACAGAGAATCGGTATAGCAAAGATCATCCACCAGCAGCCCTTTATGCTGTGCTTGAGAACGTTACGTTAGGGCTACCGGAAGTTGCTCCATTTGTTTGCGAAGATGGTGTGGTTGCTGTAGCTGATGCGCTACAAATTAAAAGAAATAATAGAGAGCGTAAACTTAAACAATAAACATAAGTTTGAGTGTTTTTTTGTTAGCTTTTTGATTTAATTTGTTTGTTATAATATTGCATCCCCCGCAAAAGTTGGGGGGATGCAACTATCAGTTTTTCTGACAAACACTTACCATTTCATCATAATGAACCTTGTCAATTTCTTCTATCCATAAAAAGATGTCTCCGATTACGTTTGTGCCTTCACCTATTAAATTTTCAGCAATATCTTCATTCATTTCGATAACAGCACTATGGGAATATTTGTTAATAAAGCGATAAACCTTTTCTTTTTTATTGCTATCAAAGGCAATACAATTTTTTGCAGCAACATCCATTAGTTGTGATAAATCTGATCTATGTTTTGGGTATTTGAAGTTTAAAAATGATTCTAACAATTTACGAGATAGATTTGCTGTAAAGAATGCCTGCTCACGAGTTAGTCGAGGATGTTCTTTATGCTTATACAAAGTATCAAAGATATAATGATATTCTGAGTTGTAATCAATTAAACTCGGGTCAGCATTACATATTGCAGATGAGCGAGGCGTAACAGCACTGGGTTCAATGGTATAGAAAAATGCGTTTTCAACTTTTTCTTTTCTTTTTCTGTTTTTATTGTTTGTGTTGAACCAGTCACGTGCCAATTTGAAAAACGTAAAGTTATGAGTTAGTAAAAAAAGTTGCTTTGCATCATTACAATACGTTTTTATAAATGAATATGAATGAAATAGATGGTTTGAATCAAAACTCGAAACGGGATCATCGAAAACGATGATGCTGTCGGAGATTTTATTATCATTCTCTGTTAGTTTTGTTATAAAGTAAATCAAAGCTATGGCAGTTTTTTCACCCTCGCTAAGATTAGGTGCATGTCCAATTTGGTTATCTCTGAGTATTTCGTATCCATTTTTTTCTTTATTAAATTGGAGAGATAATTCTGAGCGACCAAGAAAACCGTGTAGATGTTTGTTGAAAATATCTGCTGCTATGGTTTCATTTGATAATGAATCTTCAATGGATTTTATTTCTGCTTTTATTCCTTTTAGATCATTATCGTTTGTCAGTAAATTTTTTGTTTCCGAGTCGCGGTTTGACATTTTTTTGAAGTAATCGAACGCGTTTACCTCCGATGCCGCATAGTGTGACTCAAGTTTAGACTTTACCTTATTAGTTTCCTCTTTGAAGTCTTTGCATTTTTTATTATGCGACTCTATTATCTTATTAATATCGGTTGCAGTTTGATTGAAGTTAACAAATAATGAATTTGGTATTTCAACAGCAAAGAGATTAATATTGAAAGGGTTTGTTATTTTTTCATCTAATGTTTTCTCCCATTCATTGATGTAGCTGTTTATTTTTTCAGCCTCATCTTTAAGGAGTGATGACTTTTCTTTTAGAAGATCTTTGTGTTCGTCATAAATATCAATGTCACTGTTGTTTACTAACACAATGAATTGGCTTGCTAACCATGTTTTAGCTTTATCTAGGGTTCCTGAGAAGTTTCTGTATTCATCATTAAAGTGTGCGTTTAATTCATCGATTCGCTCTTGTGATATCTTGTTCCCGCAAAAATGACAACTATCACTACCTAGATTTAAATTCAACCCACTAAAAACCCAAGATTGTATATCTTGATTGTTTTTCAAACTCTCAATAACTTTATTTGTTACTGATTGTTTGAATAGTTCATTTAACCTATCTTGTGCTTTTTTTAGTAAGGAAGAATCTACGCTCGGAATTTTGGTTGTAATTGCTGGTTTTTGTGTGGGATTTGCTGCTTTAGTTAACCTTGCCACTTCATTTATATCTAGGATTGAATCTTCTTTTTTTATTAGATCAACATTTGACGTGATGAAGTTTTCAAGTTTTGTTCTGTTATAGCTTAAAAATCTCGAGTCACTGGTATCAATGACTTGTAAACTTGTTTTAGTTCTCTTAGCTGCATCCGTTAGGAACTTTTGAAGTTCATCGGTAAGTTTATCATTCGCTGTTTTTCTTCTAACATACTCTTTTGTTTTTTTATCTAAAGATGTTCTCAATTCCTCTAATTTTTTCTTCTCTTCAATTTTTTCTTGAGCTATCAACAAAATACTTTTTACTGAGTTGTTCCAGTCAATGTTTTTGTTTATAAAACTTTGATTGAATACTTTCAGGTTTAAATTATTTGCGGAAATGTTATCTTTTGTTATCGTTCCTTGTTCGAAGGTTTTTATAGAAAAGGTTGAATTAGGGTATCTAGTGTTCTGATGGTTTTCTATCTGTTCAAAAAGCGACGATAATGTTGATTTTCCGCTTCCATTCCAACCGTATATTAAATTAAGCCTTCCAAAATCTTTTGCATCAGTTTTGATGTAATTTCTGAAAATTCCGTAGTCTCTAAGTAAGTCAATGCTTTGCATCATAGTAGTAACCTTGAGTGATTATATCTATGCCAGTTTTTCTCATACAGACTTTACGAATAAAAATACTCTATTATTTGTATGTGTTGCGATAGTTTTATGGTTCAATGATTTGATATATGCCAAAAAAACGTTATCTATTCAAGACATCAGTATCATAGCGTATCAGTTCAGCAATTGTGATCTCATCTCCGTTTAAGGGGAGCAGCTCACGAATGAGCGGGTTATCTCTCTTGCCCTAAAGCTCACACAACGAATCTATCGCTTTTTTGATGGTAGAGTAGGATTTGAAGTGCGGTATATGGAGGCTATCAAAACAAGTTCAGCATATCACGTAGGCCACAATTGCACTCGCAGCCATACTTACAAAGCTGTCAACATCGCGAATCAGTTATTAGGAATCGGAGAACATACAGGGAGTTTCCAAACTACAGGGTATTGATATCGTTGCGTCAATGTAGGAGGATGCTGATTTCCTCCGTAATACTCTCTATTCTTTGTGAATGTTCGTCGACTGTGATATTTGTGCTTTATGTTGGTATGGTTATTGACTAACCTATCAGTAAGAGTTGTTCGAAACTTAAATTGTGAGAGATTTTATGGCTATCTATGCTATTGGTGCTTATTATGATGAAGATGTGAGTGAGTTGTTTATATCTAATAATATTGCTGGCCCTGGATGGGATGTTGAGGATGCCCCTGAATTACACCAATTCATAAAAACGCTGAAGGTTGGTGATTTCATATATATAAAATCCGCACCTCCTTCTAGTAAATATATTATCGTGAAGGCTATTGGTGTAGTAATGAATGAAACGATTATGGAAATCAGCAATGTCGTGTCAATCGGCAGAAATATAAAGTGGTTGGTTACTGAATCATTTAGAGTGGCAAAACCTAAAGAAAAGAATAACGTTCGTATGAATACAATGTATGAGGAATTTCATCCAATAATTCAAGCCGAGATTCTAAATAAAATATTTTAGAGTAAGTGCCAAGTCCATACTTGGCACTTTAATGCTTTTTAATTTGTTTTGTTTATTTTTTTATGTTGCCATGATGCAATCTTCATTAACACCGCGCAATCTCCATCTTTATTCCAAATGGATTTATCCAACCCCATATAGAAAAAGTGTGAAGTGGTTCCATTTTTATTTTCAACTCTTGAGTCCTGTCCGTTTCTGGTATATGCGATGATTAGGTCATTTTCTTTGACCTCTCGATCAGGAAACCAGAAGGAGTGTCTCATTGAGTTTGAAACAGTGCCATCATCAAAATATGTTGTGTCGAATGTAACATAATTCCCAATTTGATCATCGGAAACTACTTTAAGAACTAAACGTTCTTTTTTGATGTCGCCAGAGTCCTTTACATATTTTATTTCTATAGTCATTTAGCTATCATCCTCCCGAGTTTCATTGCACTACCAGATAGCCAGAGAATAATTCCAGCTCCTAAGGAGAGTTTTCCGTAAATTTCTATATCCCATAGTTTTATCGCAATACCAATAAATAAAGCTCCCATGCTGATGGAAACATTATATGCTATTTCGCTAAGTTTATAAGCAGTAAGTTTTTCCTTTAAAATTGCTTCACTCTTATCTTTTTCATGAAATTTATCTTGGAAGGATTTTAGTGAGCTAATCTCATTCTCCATTCTATGTATATCGTCGATCATCAAATTAACACTGCCAATATTGAGTAGTTCTTTTTCGCTAAGCGGTCTTTTTAATGTCTCATAAGCTCTCGATTTAGGTGCAGGTGGTTCTGGTGTGACTCCTGGCGTATTTGGTGTTACTTCATCAAGTTGTTCACTGTCAGTATTGCTCAAAACGTTTCTCCTGGAGGGCTTGATGTTGCACAAATTGAATTGTCTAACTGTATAGTAGTGCAGGTCTTAACATGATCGCCACAATAAAAATTCTCATAATAGTTATTAAATTTGCCAACAATCGACCGTTTTCTGGCACCTCCCAATCGCACGCTTTCACACTGTTGGAAAAATAGCCTTGGCTTTTCTGACAGGCCATCCTAATGTTGGCCTCGTTTTCTGGCAGGGGTCAGATGGGGAGATAACAATGGCTACTTTTGGCTACGGGCGTGTTTCAACAACGCAGCAGGATACTGAGAACCAGCGACTTGAGCTTGAGCAAGCTGGGTGGCAAATTGACTATTGGTTTGCCGATATCGTCAGTGGGAAGGTTCCGGCTATGCAACGTAAAGCGTTTTCTGAAATGCTTAGCAAAATTCGCGATGGTGAAACGTTGGTAGTTGCAAAACTAGACCGTCTGGGACGTGATGCGATTGATATTCTCCAGACGGTCAGGGCACTGGCAGAGCGTAATATCAAGGTGATCGTCCACCAGCTTGGAACTACTGACCTCACTTCTGCTGCCGGTAAGCTTCTGTTGTCTATGCTGGCAGCCGTTGCGGAAATGGAGCGTGACCTACTTATTGAACGCACTCAGGCGGGGCTGTCACGAGCAAAAGCTGAAGGAAAGAAGCTGGGCAGACCGTCGAAAATCGCACCAGAAGCCCGTAGGGCGATTATAGAGAAAAAGAATAGCGGGACCAGTATCAGTGCGTTAGCGCGTGAATACGGTGTTTCCAGAGCGACTATGTCAACAACACTCCGAAATTAGCCGATGGATGGCTGACAGTAGCGCTGAACGTGACCGGGGATGTGGTGCATGAGATAGACTGTTCTGCAAAATGCCTTTTTCTGGCAACTCCAGAGGGTAAATCCTGGTTAGCTTAAAAGCAGGAAGAAGAAGCAGAGATCAAATTAACCGGGCAGTTAATACGATGTTCTGATCTGGTTTATCAACCTCATTTCGTTACACAGAATCAGAATTTTCCCGGAAGAAATTTTCCCCTATCCGATTGCATAGGTGTACGATAAGTGCGCAACTCATTAGAAATTATAGGGTTACTGGTGGATACAGTAGAAGAGCTAAACGGAACGTACTTTTATGCGGGAAAATCAAATCTTACCGCCTCTGAATTGTTTTTCATGATTTTCTGCGAAACAACAGCGGATCATTTTGGGATTGATGATGTTGTGGCTGTGGTCGCCCTTTACAGTGGTGTCAATAACCAGAAAACCCGAACGAAACCCAAAGGCACAAAAGAAGGTACTTCGCGAGTATCAAAAACAATGCGGAAGTTTTTCAAGACCGCAAAATTTCCTTATGGGATAAAGTTGCCAACTTGGGTTGGTGGTTATACGCCCTGGACGGTAGAGCGGCGAATGGTAGCGAAAGTGAGTACCTTTGTAGGGCGAACTATTCCCCTTGTCGGTGAAATTATTTTATTGGCTGATGTGTCACAGATCACCTACTGCGCTATACGTGACTATAACCGCATAGCACGGGGCAACGATAAATTATGGTAGATGACATTGAGCAACGTATTTTTGAATTGGCAAGGCGCTACAATGGTGTTTATTTATTTAACAACGAGAAAAAGCAAAGGTTGTTAACGAGGGACACTGATTTTGATACTGACATGCTGTTAGATGTTGGTGAAGCTGAAGATTTGATGGACGAATTTTTTAAAGAGTTTCAGGTGGAAAGAGGCCAATTTAAGATTGAAACATACTACCCTGACGAGCCTTTTTCATGGAATCCGTTCAAGAAATTTCCCCCGATCCCCGTTCCAGATTTCACTATCGGTATGCTGATCGAGTCAGCTAAAGCCGGGAAATGGTTATACGACTAATAGCAAGGAGCTTAATAAATGGCTGTACCTGTTCACCTAATCTTAAAAGATGATGGCGGTTCCCAGATTATGGGATCTTGCGATGTTCACGGACGTGATGGAAGCATAGAATTACGCAGTTTGCAGCATGGCGTTGTTATTCCCACAGATCCCCTCACTGGCAAAGTTACTGGTAGCCGTCAACACTGCTCTTTTAATTTCACTAAAGAGATCGATAGTTCATCACCGTATTTGTTTAAGGCTGTTGCTTCAGGCCAAACGCTGAAAAGTGCGGAGTTCAATTTCTACCGGATTAACTACAGTGGACAAGAGGAAATTTATTACACGATCACTTTAGAAAATGTGAAAGTGGTTAGCCATAGTCCTGTTATGCACGATACCCGCAACGTAACAGGTACAGGGCACATGGAAGATGTTTCCTTGAGCTATGAGAAAATTACCCATCTTTATAAAGAGGGTAACATTCTTCACTCTGATGCGTGGAACGAGAAGAAACAAGCCTAACAGCATAAACAAAGGGGATTTTAGCCCCTTTTTCCATTTTAGCTTATTAGCTCAACATAGCTCTGCAACTCTTTCACAATACGCTCAGGCACTGATTGAAACTTTCTGTAGCTGCGCGATTCAGGCCATCTGCTGAACGTTTAAGTGATATTGCGGATAGTGGGCAGAAACTGCTGCAAAACGCCTCTGACAAGGATCTGACCAAGTTCACGGAATGAGTATAAGGATTTTTAAGTCAGCACTGATTCGCCAGCAATTGAGCCAACAGGAGCTTGATGATTTGGCGGCGGATTTTCTTTCCTATAAAGAGGATGGAGTCTTACCAGATACCTTTGGTCGTGATGCCCATCTATGATGATGACCGCGCCTATATTAACAGCCTCAGCCCCTGCCAGCATAAAAACTGGAGGGACTACAGGATGAGTACCGGCTTATAGCTGAAACACCGGAAGTCTCAACAATTGCGTGGAACAAAAATAAGTATGCTTATACTCACCGCCAGCTTGAATTCATGCTGGAAATATAAAATTTCGCTGAACCGAAACAAAAAATTCAGGCGACAGACCAGAAGCGGGTAGCCGGGGAAGTCATGTGGGGCAACGGGTCTGTCGCACAGCATTATTTTGTTAACAGGCGTGGTAGCTGGCTTTCCAACTCAAGCAGGCAGAAATCCATCATTTTCTCTGTTTCCTGAGTTACTTTTGCATAGCCATTTGCCTGCCAGTCGCCCAGTGTTGCCGTGACATGGGCAGGCGCACATTCCGATACCACATAAGTACTGAACATATTTCCACCTTCCGGGCGTTTATAGAACTTAACCCGGTAGGTTAAATCGTAGTTACTGTCATTGGCAGATAAATTGGTGTACACCAGCGACCACTCTGATGCAGCAATAAACAGTGGCTGGCTCCAGGTATTGCCGTTGCCATTTTTCGCCAGCCATTCCTGAATTTTGGTTTCGGCCTTCGGGCCAAAGTAACGGGATGTGGGTTCAGGAAGGGAATCGATGCTAGTGCCTTTGTAGTTGTTCTTATCAAAAGAGTTGGTGCTGATACCACCACCCAATATGGCACTGGCTATTGCTAGCCCCATTCCGGTGCCCGCGTGAGCTGGAGTCACTTCACGCAATGCGGTATCTGCGTAGCGGTTATTGTTCAATTCCGTTGGTACAAAGATAGTCGCCACTTGCACGGAACTACCGTTAGCCGCTTGTACTGTATGTGGGTGAAGATTCCCTGCGCATCCGGTCAGAAAAGCTAAAGACAGCACGCCGGTTATTAATAGATTGTTTTTCACTTGTTACTTTCCCTATATAAATGACAGCATGATTGTTATTATCAATATTGCCAGTGATGTTATTCCCTGAGCCGGGAGTACCGTATGTATAACGGTTAGAATGGCGATATCTTTAATCTGTTTTTAGCGATATGAAAAATTTTCCTGAATGGCAGGCTATTTTATATCACTGTTCTTTTTTGAACGGCTAATTGGTTGTTTAAATTATCCAAAGCTAAATTTTTATTGTTAATCGCTGTTAGTTGGTAATTGTTGTTTAGCGCAGGGGGGCAGCTATTGCTGTTAAAATTTATATTCAGATAATAAATGTTATCTAAAACAAGAGGTGATTAAATCCCCGCACCAGCATATATGTAGCATCCGGATGAAGGTGGTATATATATCAAGAGTTCTGTTGATATTAAGAATACATAAAGCTGCCAGGTAACAAACAGGGCCACTATTACGCAGCCCTGTTTTATCTATTATTTTACCTGCACGAGCAACAGGTGTTATTCGCTGCCAGGTGCGTCAATCCACTCTCTGCCTTGTGGCGTGTTGCGCCAGCGCGGGGCGCATAACAGGCTGGCGAACTGGCTGACCACATCGTTTAGTAACCCGTGCAGTGGCTGTGTACAACCTGGTGGCAGTGTATGGCATGCCAGCAGTTGCGATAACGCCAGTGCATAATCACACAGTTGTTCGCTGTCTGGCACGAAACCGGCAGCGGCTGGCTCCGGGTTTTCTGTTGCCATACTGTCTGTTGTCAGGCAGTAAGCCAAATGTTCGGGAACAGGTTCCAGCAATGTGGGGCGTAACAGGCTGAGGCTGGTATTCAGCCTTTCACACAGTGCCAGGCGTAACAGTGGATCAGCACATTCCAGCAGGGTATCTGCCAGGTGTTCACAGTGGCGTGCCAGTACGGTGAACTCTGTCTGGTCGCTAACGGGCAGGGTAAGTAAAGAGTGAGTAAAAGCTGGGGTTGTAGCCATAAGGGCATCCTCTTTGGTGGTTATTACCTTTACACCACCGAGAGGTTCCAATCTCTGCTGGTGGTGAGCTGAGCAGGGTTGGAACTACCGGACACCAAAGAACCCGGCGAACCTTTCGGTTCCCCTGCCCAACTCACCATAATGAGGGCGAGCGAGCGCGACACAGAGTAACACGTAAAACGTGACTTGTGCTCTTTGGCAATTCGGGGTTCCAATCCCGGCACCTGATTATGCAGGTGCCGGGGAAAAATACTGTTTTTGCTGATTTTTGGCAAGCAAACGCCTGCGGCCATGCTCGCAAAACTTGCTGAAATTACATGTAATTCAGGCCAGAAGGCCTGGCGGTGTTATGGAGAGACTGGCAGGCAATAGTTTTTGGCTTCAGGCTCCAGTGGGTTGTCGACGGGCTTTGCGGTGTCGCAGGCCAATACCAGGTTATCACTTTTTGAATAGCCATCGAACACGCCACCTGCGCGGTAACCATCGTACAGGCTAAGCTCCCCTTCAGGTTGATCCAGTACCAAAGTCCAGTGAAGATACAAATCCTGTGGCCCAATGGGAATAAATACCTGCCAGTTACCTTCCGGGTGCAGGGCAAAATGCCCGTTGGCATCGGTTTGCGACGAAACAATTTTCTTACCAAAATCAGTGACAGATACCGTGGCTCCGGCTAACGGTTTCCCGGCATGGCTTAGCGTGCCTTCAATTTGTGGGCTGGTATATTGGTGGTGCAGGCAGCCGCTCAGTAACAGTGGGCTGGCAATAATCAGCACGGCATACCTGAAGAGCAATATGGCGGTGGCGGGCATGGCAAATCCTTTAGCAAACGGTGAAATGTTCTGTCACAGGCGGCTATATACTGGTCAGCATGGTGGGCCAGTAAAAAAGGAAACAATAATAAACAAGATCAATAGCGTGCATACCAGCGCAGCCCATACCAGAAAGGCGTAAAACACCAGCGTACTGCTGCCAAAAAACAGTGCACCGTTCACGCACCAGGAACTCTCTTTGCACAGCCCGCCAATAAAGGCACACAGCAGCGCAACCGCGGCCAGGCCAATGCTTGCGTTAGTCAGCACTGTATCAATATTGGGCCAGTGTTTTTTGGCGGGGGCGGGGGGCTCTTGCCCTTTCAGGCCAGCGATTATCCCACTTTTAACGGCAGAGACTTTCTCGGCAACCGTGCGTTCAAGTGACTGCGCGGGGGAAGTAAACGGCCCTGCGGTGAAATGAAAAATACTGAGTATCAGCGCACAGGCACCCAACAACATGCCTGCATAACTCCATTTATTTTCTAAAAACTTATTCATCAACATCCTTGTATAACTGGAAATATACTGGCGGCATCTGAATAGTGTATTCAGGTAATGAACCGGGCATCGCCAGCACTGTGTATGATAACTGCAATTATGGCCCGCAACGCCCTGAAAGGGAAGGTATCATCCGGGTAAGCCAGCCAGGCATAGTCTTATTTTTATTGAAAAATCCATAGGCAATTGCCCAAAAAGCCAGTTATATCGCTCACAGTTTTTATCCTGTGGTTAGGGAAAATAACAAATCTGAATAAAGAGTGATCCGCTGGGTATAATATTAAAATTAAGGTGTTATTTTATTGAAACTTAATTTCAATAATGGATTTATGTATGCATAACAAAATGGCGTTACCATTACTTGCTGTGTGTATGGCGGGTTCAGCTTACCTGCCTTCTTCTCTGGCTGCGCAACCTGCGGTACTTGCCTTAACATTCCCGGATAAAGTCTGTGATATAACCCAATATGGTGCTCAGGGGCAGCGCCTGCAAATTGCGTTAAATACAGAAGCGATTCAGAAAGCGATTGATGACTGTGCGCAGGCCGGGGGCGGTACAGTGCTGGTTCCCCGCGGAAATTACCTGACCAACCCGCTATTTTTGAAAAGTAATATCCAGTTAAAGCTAATGAAGGATGCAACGCTGGTTGCTTCTACAGAGACAGAGGCTTACCGGGCAAACCCACAGCAAAAGTATGCCGAAGCGGAGAATGGCTGGTTGCCGTTCATTAGTATTGCGGATGCTGAAAACGTGGCTATTACCGGTGAAGGCACTATCGACGGGCAGGGCGCAGTTTGGTGGGAACGCTGGCGTGAGAATATCCGTAAAACCGGGAAAAAAGGCAGCACAGATCGCCCAAGGCTTATCTATATTAAAAACGCCAGCCAGGTATTGATTGATGGCGTAACGCTGACTCACTCGCCCAGCTTTCATGTTGTGATGCGTTATTCCCATGATATCACCGTGAATGGCACGCATATTTTATCGCCATGGCATGCACCAAACACCGATGCCATTGACCCAATAAACAGCCGCAATATCCGGATCACTAACAATTACATTGATTGCAACGATGACCATATTGCGATCAAAGCAGAGAAACCGGATCCCCGCTTCCCGGATGGCGTGATTGATAATATTTATATCGCGAATAATACCCTTAAACAGGGGCGTGGAATATCCATTGGTAGTGAAACTTCGGGCGGTGTTAATAATGTTCTGGTGGAAAATAATACCTTTGAAGGTTCAATGTACGGTATTCGTATTAAGAGCCCGCGCGGCAAAGGTGGCGAAGTAAAAAATGTCACTTACCGGAATACCCGTATGCATGATGTCGAAGTGCCTCTGGTGTTCTCTGCGTATTACAAAGCTGCGCCAATTGTGCAAACCGAAGTGGATGAAATGCTGAAAGCCGGGGGCTTTACCCTGGGCGAGCAGATTTACCCGCCAGATACTGACCCAAAGCAACCCTTTGATAAATACAAAACACCTCACTTCAGCAATATTACGGTGGAGAACCTGACTTCGACAGGGAACAGCCACGCAGCGGCGTATATTATTGGCACGCCGGAAGCCCCTTTAAGCGGTTTCCACTTTGTGAATGTGAATATTACTGCAGACCAGGGCCTGCGAGTTCGTAATGCAGAGCTGGCGACATCCGGGTTAGTGCTTACCGTGAAAACTGGCCCCGCTATCAAACAGGATGCCGGTACCAAAATCACAGAGTAACGCCCTGACAGGCCGGGTTCAGTGGCGGGCGGAGTGTATCATGCCCATGCCCGCCACGGGGCTGGCGTCCGGTTATTCTGCAACCTGAGCCACCCCAGCTTTATGGGGGAAGTTACCCATCTGTAGAGCGGCTTAATGCTTCCCAGTGGTCAATATCGTGCTGCATTTGTTGGAGCTTCTCCCGCACCAGTTGTACGGCATCACTGCCCAATAGCAGTGAAACCGGCGGCTCAGGGCTGTTAATTAACTGCAACATCGCGCTGGCGGCTTTTGCCGGGTCTCCAGGCTGGTGCCCACTGCGTTTTTCACGCGTTTCCCGTATTGGGTTAAAGCTTGCGTCGTAATCACTGATGGTGCGCGCAGAACGCACCATCGAACGCCCCGCCCAGTCAGTACGAAATGAACCCGGCTGAACCGCAGTCACGAAAATATTAAATGGCTTGAGCTCTTTACTCAGGGTTTCAGAAATCCCCTGCAGGGCAAATTTACTGCCACAGTAATAGCTGATGCCTGGCATGGTAATAAAACCGCCCATCGAAGTAATGTTCAGAATGCGCCCCGCCCGGCGCGCCCGGAAATAAGGCAGAAACGCTTTAATCACTGCGACAGCGCCAAAGACATTGACGTCAAACTGGTGGCGGGCTTCACTCAGCGGTGATTCTTCCATCACGCCTTCATGCCCGTAACCGGCATTATTCACCAGCACATCAACCGCACCGATTTCCTGTTCAATCGTGGTGGCAAGTGTGCCAATGGCCGCGACATTGGTTACGTCCAGAATATGCCCAAAACTCTGGCCCGGGGCCAGGGCGTCAAATGCCTGTTTTGCCTGCTCAGTGCGTACTGTTCCCACCACACGGTGCCCGGCTTTAAGTGCTTCTTTGGCAAGCGCCTGCCCAAAGCCGCTACTCACACCGGTAATAAAAAGTAATTTTGCTGAGTTCATGGTTCGCTCCTGGTCAAAAGGGATACACAGGATAGAATTCAGAGCATCGCAGCGGTATCCCGGTTCCTCTGTAAGGTTTGCCTGTTCCTCTGACCTGGCTGGACACCAACAGCCATTGAATGAGATGCTGAATACCCGTCACGTTGCCAGGGCTTTGCTATGACCATGACTTCTGCACAAGTAAACCGCCAGATGGTGGCGCTGTTGGGCCAGTTAACGCCGCAGGAAGGCTACAACATCACGCCGCTGGGCGACGTGCGGTTTTTACGGTCCAACCGCCCGCTTCTGCGTACACCGGTGTTATATGAGCCAGGTATTGTGATTGTTGTCCAGGGCCGCAAGCGTGGTTTCCTGGGGCGGGATGTCTATTTATATGATGCCCGGCACTACCTGATGGTGTCCGTGCCAGTGCCTTTTACGATGGAAACCGATGCCAGTGCTGAAGAGCCGATGCTGGCGATTTATATGCGGCTGGACTTCCGCCTGGCGGCCGAGCTGATGCTGGCGCTTGATGGCCGGGGGAAAAGCCCGGCGGCTCCCCCGCGCAGTATGGTGTCCAGCCCCATGGACTCACAACTGAGCGCTTCGGTGTTACGTTTTCTGCAGGTGATGTCTTCCCCGCTGGATGCCGAAATTCTTGGCCCGGCGATGGTGAGAGAAATTTATTACCGGGTATTTACCGGCGCGCAGGGGGAAACGTTGCGCAGTGCACTGGGCATGCAGGGGCAGTTTGGTAAAGTGGCGAAAGCGTTACGCAAACTCCATGCGGAATATGCGTCGCGCCTGGATGTGGCGGCACTGGCGAAAGAAGCGGGTATGAGCCAGCCAACCTTTCACAGCCATTTTAAGGCCGTAACAGATACCTCACCAATGCAGTACCTGAAATCAACCCGGTTGCACCAGGCCCGGCTGCTGATGCTGAGAAACAACCTGACTGCATCTGCTGCCTGTGCTCAGGTTGGGTATGAAAGCCTGTCACAATTCAGCCGCGAATTTAAACGCCTGTTTGGCCTGTCGCCCAGCCATGAGATAGCGCGGATGAAGCACAATTTTGCGCTGCCGGCACCGGCCACGCCTTCGGTCTTTGTCTCTTCACATTAACCCCACCGGTTGCGTAAACTGAGTATCCCCGGTTTACCCGCGCGCCTTTTCTGAAAAGTGCTGAATGCTGTTTTTCGGGGCTGAAAATAACTCTGGTGATTAAGGATATTGCTGTTATGCGAACCCGGCCTTCTGCCCGGCTGTTAATTATCAACCCGGCCCATCAGGTTTTACTGTTTCGTTTCGAGCACAACGATGATGCCCTTGCAGGGCAGGGCTATTGGGCCACACCTGGCGGTGGTGTTGAAGATGGGGAGTCTTTTGCCCAGGCCGCAGTCAGGGAGTTGCGCGAAGAAACCGGCATAATACGGGACACCGTTGGCGAGCCGGTTGCACAAAGCGCTTTCGAAATGCTGTTACCCAGTGGGGAGCGTGTTCTGGCAAATGAATGCTTTTTTGTTATACGGGCAGGTAACAGCGAAATCAGCCATGAAGGCTGGAGCCACCACGAACAGCAAGTCATGAAACAACACCGCTGGTGGAGTATGCAGGCGCTGGCTGGCAGCCCGGAAATAATCTACCCGGCAGACATTATCCAAATCCTGTCTGGTGCCGGTGTGTTCCCCCCGTTGGGTGCCCGGCAGGGGGATTAGCGAAAGTGCTGAACCAGCACGGCGCCAATAAATACGCCAAAAGCCCCTAAAATACCCGGCAGGTTTTGTGGGGCAGGAATGGGCAGTTTTAAAAAGGCGAAACTGCCCCCCATGATTAGCCCTGCTAACAGCGCCCAAAGGTTTTCCATCGTTATTCTCCCAGGCGGCGGTAAACAGCATTCAGGAAGGTGTCCAGTTGTGCCGCTATAAAACTGCGTGTTTTTGCATTCTCCAACTTCCAGTAGTTAATCTTCTCTGCAACGGAAGTTGCCGTTGATATGGGGGTTCAAAATGCCAGCAGAAAGCGTTGTTGTCATAGTTACTAACATAATGCGGTGACTGAACGCTGAATAGGAGCATCGTTTTTGTCATCTTCCCGTGGTATAGATGGTTTTATATCGCTCAGACCACCTGCGCGGTGGCAGATAATCAGGGGAGAAGAGGATGTCAGCCAAATCCAGTATTGCACTTATCGGCCCTGGCGCAATTGGCACCACTGTTGCGGCAGCACTCCATGAAGTGGGGCGCACACCCGTTATTTGTGGGCGTACTGCCCATGCACAACTCACTTTGCGTACTGACGACGGGCAGGTTGTCGTACCTGGCCCGGTATTAACCAACCCTTCAGAGGTGAAACAGCCTTTCTCGCTGGTGTTTGTTGCGGTGAAAACCACACAAATGGCTGCAACAGCGCCGTGGTTGTCTGCCCTGTGTGATGAAAACACGGTGGTTTGCGCGCTGCAAAATGGGGTTGAGCAGAAAACGCAGTTTGCTGAATATCTGCCCGGGGTGGCGGTGCTGCCATCGGTTGTGTGGTTCCCTGCTCAGCGTGAGCCTGATTACTCGGTCTGGTTGCGGGCAAAACCACGCCTGACGCTGCCAGAAACACCGCACACGGCTGTAGTGCTGGCCGCACTGGAAGGGACGCGGTGCGAGGTGGATGTCGCGGCAGACTTCACCACTATTGCCTGGCGTAAATTGCTGCAGAATGCCGTTGCCGGGTTGATGGTGCTGTCTGGCCGCCGGGCGGGTATGTTCACCCGGCCCGATATCACCGCTTTGGCATATGCCTATTTGCGTGAGTGCCTGCAGGTGGCGCGTGCCGAAGGCGCACAGCTTAGCGATGAGGTACCGGCGGAAATAGTCGCGCGCTTTCAAAATGCCCCGGCTGATTTAGGCACCTCTATTCTGGCCGACCGGGTGGCCGGGCAAACTCTCGAATGGGATATCCGCAATGGCGTGATACAGCGTTATGGGCGGGTTCATGGTATCCCCACGCCGATAAGCGACGTGATTGTGCCGCTTCTGGCTGCAGGCAGCGACGGGCCGGGCTAATACACAAGTGTTGCCAGGGGAAGTAGATAACAACCAGGGAGAATAAGTATGGACAGGCACCCGTTACGCCGCATTATCAAAGCCTGCGACCAGGCAATTTCTGAACGTAATTTTGATGTGTTGATGAATTACTATGCCGATGACGCAACGCTGGTGATTAAGCCGGGTATGGTGGTTCAGGGTAAAGAAAAAATAAAACAGGCGTTTATTGCGATTGCCGAACACTTTCACCACCAGTTGACGGTGGAGCAGGGCAATATGCAGGTTATTGAAGGCGGTGGTGACGCTCTGGTGATTATGGAAACGGTGCTGCATTACCCGGATTCAGCGGGCAACACCGTAACCGAAAGCCGGCGTGCAACCTACGTTTTTCGCCAGTATGGAGCAGAAAACTGGCTATGTACCATTGATAATTCTTACGGTACGGCATTGTTGGGCTGATTATCGCCGGGAATCTGGCCGGTTAAATCCGCGCCTGCCTGTATAAATAACAGGCAGGCGTCAGCCGCCAGTTTATGGCAACAAATTTTACTGCATCAGATTATTTTTTCAGGGAAAAAACCGCGGGCCTTGAGTGAGTTTCAGGTGGCAGGAAAAGAGCGTTACAGAATGGGCAAATAAGCGTTTTCTTTTTATTTACCCGGGCTGTGCTGTGCTCTGATTTTTCAGCACATTTTGGGCATTCGATAGAGACCAGGAAGGATTTTTGAGTGTTTTTTTTAATGTTTTGCATAGATTTTCTTCTGTGATTAACTGCCTACAGCTTAACGTGTTTGGCCTGTGTAATCCCAGAAGTTTGTGCAGATATTTGTTTTGCCTGTGAAACAGTCAATCAAGTGTAAATAAAAAAATAACCCTTGTTATCCTGGAAGATGTATGCGTTAATCAGCACCGATTTGATACACAGAATCATTATAAGTCGTTCGAAAAGTAGTCCTCATTTCTAAAGTGTATTCCTGCGAGTACCCCTTCTTCTTGAGTCTTCTCTGTAACACGCCGATTGATATCTGTAATTAAATCATTTAAGTAAAATGTTTAATTAATAAGGTAAAAAACATGTCTAACAAAATTATCGGCACCGTTAAATGGTTCAACGAAACTAAAGGTTTTGGTTTTATTTCTCCTGAAGATGGCAGCAAAGACGTATTCGTACACTTTTCCGCAATTCAGAGCAACAGCTTCCGTACTCTGGCTGAAGGCCAGAAAGTTGAGTTTTCAGTAGAAGATGGCCAGAAAGGCCCGTCTGCTGTAAACGTGGTAGCACTCTAAGGACATCATTCGTCCTGTATTGGGGCATCTCCGTTGCCCACGCTGCCAGGGTTCGCAGTATCGTGTGTCATCTTTCGATGTTAAACACGGCAACCCGTTTGGTGCGAAATGCATTTTTTGCAAAGCGGATATGGTGTCTGGCTCAACTGTTTGTTCACTTATCAATAAAGTGAACGCAGCACAGGTCAATATTCACCAATAGCAAAAACCCGGTTCTGATACCGGGTTTTTTAATGCCTGCTATACCGCAATTCTGCGGGTTCCTGAGCTTTTTTTCTCTCTTCTGCTACAGCCTGATTAATGAAACTATCTCATTACTCTATTCGCGTATTGCGCCTTACTCTGCCTGGGTTTTTTCCCTAAGATCATCGCTATATTGCCCGTATCAGGCGGGTGAGTGTTTTTTACCAGTGAAAAGGCTGTGCTGTTTCACTGTTGCAGAGAGGTAGTGGTGTCCCGGGAAAACCGGCCGGAACGAACGATACCCCGGCCAGTTAATTACGCGGGGTTATGCCGCGTGGCGTGATGCAAAAACGTCTTTAAATACCGGCAGGGCGGAGAAAATATTCGGCCAGCCGGCAACAAAGGCCAGTTGAGTCAGCACTTCTGAGGCCTGGGTTTCAGTCAGTCCGTTGTCCATGGCTTTATTCAGGTGGTAAGGCACTTGCGCCACCTGCCCCGCGGTAACCAGCGCACTCACGGTAACCAGACTACGGTCGCGCGGAGCAAGGCCCGGGCGCAGCCACAGGTTACGGAACAGGGCATCCGTGGTGTACTGCACTACACCCGGAGATACTTTGCCAAAGTTGGCCTCAACCATCGTGGCGCGTTTATTCTCGGTTACTTCATCCAGTGGCAGGAACGCAACGTCTGCGCCCGGCAGGCTGGAGGTATCAATATGGCGTTGTTGAAAAACGTCACGAGTGACAACGGCGGCAGAAGACGCATTGGGCCAGCCTGCATAAAAGGCCAGGTGAGTGATAGTCTCTGAGATTTCCGTTGGCGTTACACCACTGTCCAGCGCTACATTCAGGTAATGGGGTAGCTCTGCGGTGTCTTTCCGGCTAATTAGCGCTGCCAGTGTTACCAGGCTGCGGTCGCGGTGCGATAACGCCGGGCGGTTCCATAAATCTTGAATAAATTTATCTGAATAAGCCGCCATTGCAGGTGCAACTTCAGCAACGGCCTGTTGGGTTTTATCTGTCATAGGTAAAGAACTCCTGCTTGTGTCTTTTGGGGCACACCCCGCCAGGCCCAGCATGGCTATGCATAACATGGCTGTGACGGTTTTCATTGGGCGGCCACCGGGTTGTATTGTTCATCACTGACTTTTTCCAGCCACTCAACATTCTTGCCCGAGTCATCTATTTCCTGAATGGCGATATGCGCCATGCCGGTTTTGTCGGTAGCACCATGCCAGTGCTTCACTCCTGGCGGGCATGCCACAACATCGCCAGCATGCACCACTTTTCTCTCGCCACCCCATTCCTGAACCCAGCCAGTGCCAGATGTAATGACCAGTGTTTGCCCAAGCGGGTGGGTATGCCATGCCGAGCGTGCGCCTGGCTCAAAGGTGACTAAACCTGCACTGGCACGTTGCGGAGTTTTAGGGGAAAGGAATAACGGGTCTATCCAGGCCTTGCCTGTGAAGGTGGCTTCAGGGCCGGCAATATATGCCCGGCTACCACTCGATGAGATGGACATATGTGGCGATGTTTCTGCATGGGCAGATACGCCAGCGAACATAACAAGTGCAGCTACTGCAGAGGTAAAGCGGATCATCATACTCTCCTGTTATGAAAAGAACGTCAGTTCTGTTTGATTCGCGAAACGGGGTAACCTAATGATTCCCCATAATATTCTGACCAGCATGTAGGCTGTGCCAGTATTCTGATGGTGCTCGTTCACCAACGGATATGCAGAACAACCTTGTTCTT
The DNA here is from genome assembly GCF_003182475.1 of Mangrovibacter plantisponsor. GTDB lineage: Bacteria > Pseudomonadota > Gammaproteobacteria > Enterobacterales > Enterobacteriaceae > Mangrovibacter > Mangrovibacter plantisponsor. Next base: position 46,818 of record NZ_QGTS01000015.1, on the reverse strand, counting down.
GCAGACTCGTGTGTTTTTTATTCGCCAGCCAGTTCAAACCTGGCTGTATAAGAGGCCGGTTTAGCCGGTAGTTCGTCAGGGTTATCGAGCTGCCCTAATTTCACCAGGCCTGCTGCGTAACCATGGTTCTTATAGAACAGCGCCAGGTTTCCCCAGGGGGCGTAAACCATGATGTCGCCTTTGTGGGCCGCAGTACCCGCAGGGGAACCGTCTGTGGGCAGGCGAACAGGTAAGTCACTGATTTTCTCCTCCCCAGCGTAATCTTTTAGTGTCAGTGTGAGTGGCAGAAGTTTGGCAAATGCCTGCGCTGCCGGTGTTGTGTTGAGGGTGGCGGTAATCAGCTGGTTATTAGTAATAATGTGTAATTTCATGGTATCCCCTTGCAAGGTGGTGGATGCGCTGGCTGGCAGTGCTATGAACAGCCAGGACAGTAGCAGGTGGGAAATAGCCATGGTGGTTAACAGCCGCATTAAAACTCCTGCCTGGTGCCGGTTAACAATGAGCCATTGTAAACAGGGCAGGTTTATTTAATGAATAGCAGATATACGAATAGAATAATGAAGGAATTTCATGAATTGGCTTGCCTGCCCATGCAGGTTCACGTGGCTTGTCAGGCCACGTGGAGAACCCTTCCACAGCGGTGAATTACGCTTTCAGGTAACGCTGAATATCTACGTCATCTAACTGGCCTGGCTCCAGGTATTGTTCGGCATAGCGCTGATAAATACCGCTGGAGAGTAACAATTCAAACAGGTCTTTATCCAGGTGCTCATCTTTCACCATCATGTGCAAAATATTGATGGCTTCACTCAGTGTTTTGGCTTTTTTGTAAGGCCTGTCTCCGGCAGTCAGTGCTTCAAAGACATCGGCAATAGCCAGTATGCGGGCTTCCAGTGACAACTTCTCCGCCGTCAGTTTTTTCGGGTAACCTGTGCCTTTTAATGTTTCATGGTGGCCGCCAGCAATTTCAGGGATCCGCGCCAACTCTTTAGGGAAAGGTAACGATTCCAGCATCCGTATTGTGGCGATGATATGTTCGTTAATCCGGTAGCGGTCTGCTTCTGTCAGCGTGCCTTTCTGAATTGACAGGTTATGGATCTCCCCGAGGTTGGCCTGCATCGGGGGCGCGGTCATTTTCATGTCGTTGCTCAGTAAAATGGCCGGGTCTTTTATCCAGGGAAAGAGGTGTTCTGGTTTATCGTCCAGCAGTTTTTCTTCAGCGGGCAGTGGCTTTTCAGCTATATGCGCCAGGCGTTTTGACTCCTCTGGTGACAGGCCTTCCCGGTCGCTGAAGTGGCGGGTCCAGGTTTGCGCGCCAATTTCACGAATGCGGGTGATTTTATCGTCACTCATAAATTCTGAACCGATATTACTCTGGGCGATAAACGCAAAGTCGTCCGTCAGTTGTTGTTGCCGGGCCTGCCGGGCAGCCTGTAACGCGTCTTCTGGCTCGCCCGCCGCTTTGCCCTGCCAGTAGCGGATCTCTGCATCGCGCCATAACACTTCAAACCGGGTACGAATTTCATGAATGCGGTTGAAGATAGTTTCCAGCTTACTGCCTTTATCAATGATGTGTTCGGGGGAGGTCACTTTCCCGCAGTCATGTAACCACGCGGCGATTCTGAATTCACGCCACTGGTCTTCATTGGCAAAGTGAAACTGCCGGAAGGCCGGGAGCTGGCTTTTATCGGCGGATTCAGCCAGCATCATGGCGATAACCGGCACCCGTGCGCAGTGGCCCCCGGTGTAGGGGGATTTCTGGTCAATGGCTTTGGCAATTAACTGAATAAAGGCATCCATCAGCGCCCGTTGGTTGGCGTGATAGGCTTCCAGAGAGAGCGCCATGTTGTAAATCGAGTCAGATAAATGGTGCAGTTCATTAATGCGGCTCGGTACCGGGCGTACATCGCGAAATTGCCGCTGGCGAATTTTTTTATTTTCCAGAGACAGCAGGCGTACCGGAGTGACAATCATACTTGCCAGGTACAGTATTGCTGGCGCCAACAAAGCAAGGCACAGCAACGTGATTGCCAGGGACAGGTACACTTTTTTCATGTAAGGGCCGAGCAGCACGTCTGTTGGCACCATAATACCGAGGTAGTGATTCTGCCCGGCATTCGATACAACGGGCTGTACAAACAGCGTATAGCGGCTGCCATCGATAACCACGTCTTGTGATACTGCCGTGTGGGTATTGTTTGCCTGTGCGGCAAGGCTCACAAACGCAGGTGAGGGCACAATACCGGCAACCAGAGTGCGTTGCATTGCCGAAGAGGGGCTGTCGGTCAGCCAGCGTTTTGCCAGTGTGTTTTTTTCTTCCGGAGTAAGAGACTGAATGGCTTTATTCAGTACATCACGTAATAGTGGTTTATCGGCGCTTACCAGCATCGACAACGCGGAACTGTTGCTGCCAGAAAATAACGGCACCGGGTTATGAATTTTCAGCCCCGGAATGCTGTACAGCCCGGTAAGATAACGGGCGACATCCCGGGTTTCCAGCGCCGCATCGGCCTGCCCGTCGGCGACAGCCTGTAAGGCAGCCAGTGAATCTTCCACGCTCATCAGCTTTATTTGGGGAAAGTGAGTGAGCACCTCTTCTGCCAGCGACCAGCCCGCAGGTATAGCCAGCGTCCTGCCCTGTAACCGCGGCAGTGTATTAAGCTGCCGGGCATTGACCCGGGTAATTAATGCCGGTGGTGCTGTCTGCCAGGATTGGGTAAACAACCCCCATTCTGTTCGTTGGGGTGTCTGGAAAATAGCAGGAATCACATCCAGCTTACCCTTTTGGAACATCATAGTCAGAGTGTTCCAGTCAAAACCGTTTATATATTCAAGCTTTAACCCGGTTTTTGCCGCCAGCATGTTCATCAGGTCAATAGCATAGCCCTGAGGTGTGCCGCTCCAGGAAAAGTCATAAGGTGCCCAGTCAAGCTCATTAGCTACGCGTACTGTGCCCATTTGGGCTACTGCCTGAGTTTCTTCAGGCGTAAGGGGAATGGGGCTGGCCTGCTCTGCTGTGTGCCCGGGTTGCAGGCTGAGTGATTGCGCAGAGACATTACCATCACTGTCAAAAATAAAGGTTTCACTGTGTTTAAATAAGCGGTTGTTTTGCAGAAAGACCGATAACGTATCCAGTGAAATATCGACAGCCAGGACATTTTGGCTGGTACCTATACGCCGGGCAAACGTCACTCCGGAAGATTGCGTAGTATGAAATACATAAGGCTCAGTTTTTATTGTGGTGCCGCTTGCCATGGCATTGAGATACCAGGGCCGGGAATTTGCGACATACTGGCTGGTGCTTTGTTTCTGGTGAGTTAATGTGAAAGCATCGTCATAAAAACTGGATTGTTGCTGCCCGCCTGCAGGCGTGTTGCGGATATTGACTATCAGCCAGCGGTCCTTTGCCGTTGCCCCTAATACAGTGCGTAAATTCTTACTGCTATTGAGATTAATTAATTCATAGAAATCGCCATTGCCATAGCCAATATAAATGGCATAAACCTGCGGGTGCTGGCGTATTGCCTGGGCCATGGCTGGTGTGATGGGGCGCAGAGGCTGGGATGTGTCTTGCTTTTCCAGACCCGGAAATTGTGCAAACAGCGTGGTCAGGCCGCTGGTTTCGCTGTCCAGTGAATGTATTTTATCACTGACATTAAGTGCAGTATGGGTAAATAAAGTCCGGGCGGCATCCTTGGCAAACGACTGGGCAAAATAAAACTGCATTGCCAGGGCAACAGCAATAATTAACAGCGATAACGCAACAAAAATAGTGACAACTGTTAGCTTCATGCTGAATTTGGCATGACGAAGTTTTTCAAGCATAGTCCGTAGCCTTCTTGCGCATTGTTTTATCCATTTTCATTTCGTGCATTCAGCCCGGCAGACAGCATGGCTGATACACCCATGATATTGGGTAGTTAATTTTGCTGAGGGGAACGCGCCGTGGTAACTGGCTGTTTATTACCAGCTCACTATTTAACTGTAGATGAGTTCAGCGCGGATACCATCACGCATATGGGTGATGTAGCAAAAAAAGCCTTGTGACTCAGCGGGTAGTCAATTACAACGCGGGAAATGCAGAAGGGAATAACTCTGCCCCGCAGTGCAGGGCAAAGCTGTGGTGACCGGTTTTATGAGGTGGCGTAACCGCCTGCCACAAACCAGGTAATAAAAACGACAGCCACGAAAAAAATAGCAATCGGGAAGAGTATCCCAATTTTCATACCGATATCTCCCCGTAAATGAAGTCAGTGTGGTAACGGCCATTTATTGTTAAATGACAGTTACATTCTACCAGAATAAATTGCGCATATCAGGATGGCAATCATCTACATTGGGTAGTGTGTTGGGTGGCGTGCCAGTTGCTCTCAAAAACCTGCTAAAACAGCACCGTTGGTTGCTATTGGTGAGCTTGCATCACGCGTTAAAAAAACGCAGAAGCTGACTGAAACTGAATTTGTACTCGATATCTGCATAGAAAGTGGTCTTATTACCCGCTTTCGTATGTCTGAGGATAGCCACGCGGTCTCCGGGGCATGTCTTTAATAAGGGATGCTTATTCCGTTGGTGGCACACCCGGCGAACCATTACCCGGGTGCGCAACACAATCAGGCCCAGCGCTTAATGATGATGGATGTGTTGATACCACCGAAGGCAAAGTTATTGCTCTGCAGGTATTCACAATCAATGTGGCGGGCTTCGCCAATAATGTAATCAAGCTCACCGCACTGCTCATCTGGTTGGTGCAGGTTAATGGTTGGTGCAAACCATCCTTCCCGCATCATCTCAAGGCTCATCCAGGCCTCCAGTGCACCACATGCGCCAAGGGTGTGCCCAAAATAGCTTTTTAACGATGAAATCGGCGTTTTATTTCCAAAAATTGCTGCGGTGGCCTGGCTTTCAGCTATATCCCCACGGTCTGTGGCTGTGCCGTGTGCAGAAATATAGCCAATATCGCTGGCAGATAATCCGGCAATATTTAATGCCTTTTCCATACACACTTGCATGGTGGCCTTCTGCGGTTGAGTGATATGTGCCGCATCGCAGTTGGTGGCAAACCCAACAATTTCACCATAAATGGTGGCACCGCGGGCTTTGGCGTGTTCCAGTTCTTCAAGAATCAACGAGCCTGAACCTTCACCAATGACCAGCCCGTCGCGGTTTTGGTCAAATGGGGAAGGGGTGGTATGCGGCGCGTCATTACGCTGGCTGGTGGCGAATAACGTATCAAAGACCGCGGCTTCAGATGGGCACAACTCTTCAGCACCACCGGCCACCATAACGGTCTGGTACCCGTGGCGAATAGCTTCCCAGGCATATCCAATGGCCTGGCTGCCCGATGTACAGGCACTGGAGGTGGGAATGACGCGCCCGCGCAGGCCAAAAAATAACCCCGTATTCACGGCGGTGGTGTGTGGCATCATCTGCACATAGGTGGTGCCGGTAATATTATTGGTGTGCTTTTCTGTGAGCATGGTGGCGAACTCACTCACTGGCCCGGTGCTCCCGGTAGATGAGCCGTAAGCGATGCCGGTTTCCCCACTGGTGAGTACCGGGTCATCAACCAGCCCGGCTTCAGTCAGTGCCAGTTCAGTAGCGCGGGTAGAGAGCAGTGAAACCCGCCCCATGGCGCGAATGCGTTTACGTGTGTAATGGTCTGGCAGCGTGAAATCATCGATTGGCGCACCCAGTAAGGTATGCAGCCCGTCGTAAACTTGCCATTCCGGCATTTTACGTACTGCATTTTTGCCTGCCAGTAAGCGGCTGGCAACGCTTGCCCAACTTTCCCCAAACGCGGTTACTCCACCCATGCCAGTAATGACAACACGTCTTGTCATAACATACCTCCGTTTATAGAAATCACCTGGCGAGTGACATAACCAGCGATATCAGACATTAAATAACTGGCCAGCCCGGCAACCTCTTCGGCTTGCCCCACTCGTTTCATGGGGATCATGGACATGGCTTCTTTCATGGCGGCTTCTTCAAGTGCGACCATTCCCGTATCAATCAAACCGGGAGCAATGCAGTTGACAGTGATTTTGCGTTTTGCCAGCTCAATGGCGAGGGCTTTGGTCGCGCCAATAATACCTGCTTTTGCGGCGCTGTAATTCACTTGCCCACGGTTGCCCATCACCCCGGAAACTGAAGACAGCGTAATGATCCTTCCGCCCTGGCGGGCACTGATCATAGGCATAATGCAGGGGTGGATAACATTGTAAAAGCTATCCAGATTGGTATGGATAACACGGTCCCAGTCGTCATCGCTCAGGGCGGGAAACGCGCCATCCCGCGTGATCCCGGCATTACTCACCACCCCGTACCAGGCACCGTGAGACTCAATATCCTGTTCAATGATTTCCAGGCATTGCTGGCGGTTGGCAACGTCAAAACATAAAAGCCGCCCCTGGCCGCCAGCCTGTTCAATGGCATCCAGCGTGGCACGCGCGCCAGAGGCATCGCTGTGATAATGCACTCCAACAATAAAACCATCTGCCGCCAGTTGCCGGGCAATGGCCTGGCCTATGCCTTTACTGGCACCAGTGACAAGCACGGAACGTTTCATGGCGTATTTCCCTGTTGAAAAAGTGAAGCTAATTCCTGGCTATCGGGCTGGAAAGTATTAATGCGCCCGGTAGCCAGGTTTTGATTAAGGTGGTGGATAGTGCATTCAAAACTGCCGAAGCGGGCATCCTGCATCAGCAGGCTGACATGGATATCCAGTATCACATCAGCCGGGAATTCACCTGCCGGGCAGGTATATTCGCGAGCGCCCAGCACCATACCCAGCGCAATGCTTTGTTGGCCACGTTGCTGGCGGTGCCAGCCAGACCAGACCCCAACGGTTTGTGCCATCAGCTCCAGCCCGTACCAACCCGGCAGGGTGTGCGTCTCAGTCAGAAAAGGCGCTAAAACCCCTGCCGAATGAATAGCGACCCGGCAATCGGCACTGTTATCGGTCACGCTGACTACTTCATCCAACAGCATCATGGGGGATTCATGCGGCAGATAGTTGCCGGGTGGCTGGTAGCTGTTCATGAGGTTCTCCCTAAAATGATACTGGCGTTGTTTCCTCCGAAGGCGAAAGAGTTCGACAGGATGATGGGGCGTACCAGAGGCTGTGACTGCCGCAGAATGCCACAGGGCGGTAATTCCGGGTCGAGTGGCGAAAGCGTAAAGTTCTGGGCTGGTAAAGGCAGCCTCTGGCGCAAAATCAGGGCGCTCAGTGCTGCTTCAGTAATGCCTGCCGCTCCCAGCGTATGGCCGGTCAGGTGTTTGGTGGAGCTGCAGGGTATTTTGTCGCCAAATAAATCATGTACTACCCGCGATTCTATCTGGTCGTTAAGACGGGTGGCGGTACCGTGCAGGTTGATATAGCCAATCTCATTTGCAGACAGCCCGGCATTATCCAGTGCCTGTTGGATTGCCTGAATCGCACCTTTTCCTTCCGGGTGCGGCGCGGAAATATGCCAGGCATCGCTGGATTCCCCAACCCCCAGTAATGCGAGATCCTGTGGTGTTTTGGTCAGCACCATCAGTGCCGCACCTTCGCCAATGGTGATGCCGCTTCGGTCACGGCTGAATGGCTGGCACAGCGTTGGTGAGAGCGATTCAAGGCTATGGAACCCGTTAACCGGCATACGGCTCAGCGTGTCAGCACCACCAACAATAGCAATATCGGCAAGGCCCGCCGCAAGCAGGCGTTGCCCGCTGATAATAGCCCGTGCGCTGGACGAACAGGCGGTGGACAGCGTAAATGCCGGGCCTGTGGTCCCAAGCCATTTACTGAGAAAGCGCGAAGGGTCACCCAGCTCTTGTTGTGGGTAACGCCAGTGCTCGCTGGGCTGGCCTGTGCGGCTCAGGCGCACATGCTGGTCACCTTCATCCAGCCCGGATGTGCTGGTACCCATCACAATAGCAATTCGTTCCAGTCCGTATTGTGCTATAGCCTGGTCAACGGTGGGCTGGATTTGCGCCAGTGCCGCCAGCAGCAACTGGTTGTTGCGGGTGTGATGCGCATGGAATGTCTCGGGAATGACTGGCAGCTCACCGTCCACTCCGCCCAGCACCGCCTGCGGGTGGCCGGACAACCACCCGTCACGTGGGCGCATGCCGGGGGATTTACCCAGCACCAGGTGTTGTGCCACCTCGGCTGCGGTATTCCCCAGTGCATTAATCACACCGATGGCAGAAATATAAATCATATCAGTCGCCCAGGTATTGAATGGTGATGTGGTATTTAAACGCGTGTTGCTCAATGCTTATTGGCTCACGGCGGCCTTTGCGTTGTATATAGGTAATATCGGTGATTAATGCCCCTTTAGCGTTACGCAGTTCGCGTTTATCGCCACTGTCCTGCAGTGTCCAGCCGCGGGGTAATTGTGGTTGCCATGCACTGAGTGGCCAGTGGCTGAGCATAACATCTGCCAGTACCTGGCTTGCCGGCGGCAATTGTGGAACCACTATCGACTGTTCGGTATGCAACCCTGTTTTGTCATAGGTCACTAAAAATAAACGAATACCAATAGATGACAGCCCTGCCAGCGCGATTTTTTTATCGTCAGCATTCAGCATCACCAACAGTGACTGAGTTTTCCCGTTAAAAGACCCGGTGAGCAATTGTTGGGAATTAACTGCCGGAGAAATGCCCGGCGCGGGTAGCGTGATACGGGTACCTGGCTCCAGCCAGGCCTGAGGACGGCCGGCAACACTTGCGTTATTGTGGTAGCTGCACCCGCTGATTAACGTGGTGGCAAGGCACAAGAAGGTAGAGAACAACACAGGTTTAATCATTTCACTTTTCTCTTTTTATGGGGCATGGCAAGTGGGGAGAGCAGCCATGCTGAGAAAATGCCACTGACCAGGACAATACCAAAGCTGCTGATGGCCTGCGTCGTGCTGAAAACCAGCATGCCGAGGGTTAATAATGTGGTCAGCATTGCCAGCGTGATTGCCAGCAATGAGGTTACCGGGGTGCCGCGCGGGTTACTGAAAAACAGGGTGTAGTTAATCCCAATCCCCAGAACCAGGACCAGGGCCAGTAATGAAAACAGGTTTACGGCATGCTGGCTGAACGCCAGTGCGGCCAGGCCACAGCCTAACGACAGCACCGACGGAACCAGGGTGACCAGGCCTTTACGTAACCCCTGGCGGAGTATCGCACTGGCTGCAATGACTGCCAGCGCCACCAGTAATAAGCGGGTAAGCACCGTGCGGTAATGGGAAAATAGCGTATCGAAAGCCACTTTACGGTCCACCCAGCTCACACCGGGTAATTGCTGTGCAATGCCTGCCATAACCACACTCGTTTGGGCATCCACCCCGTCTACCGGTACCAGAACACCACTGGTTCCGTCAGGAAGCGTCATCCACATCAACCGCCAGCCTTCACTTGCCGGGCTCGCCAGCCATTGAGGTACGGTAACCGGCATGGGCGTCAGGTCTGGCGTGAACGACGTAATCCCCGCCTGGCTTAGCGCCTTTTCTACCGAGGGTGCCGCCTGGTGCAGCAGCGCTAAATCTGCAGCCTGCCGCTTTAATGAATTCAGGCCAACAGTGCGATACTGGTGAATAACCCCTTGTCGCCGGGCTTTATCCAGTTCGGGCTTCAGGGCTTCCAGGCGTTCCAGTGTTTGTTGGGCATTTTTGCCATAAACCACAAACCACTTTTGTTCGAGACTTTGCCCGGTTAGCCGGGTAATGATTTTTTCCTGAGTGAGTAATGACTGTGGCAGCGCCTGGAGTTGCGTGATGTCATCATCGATGCGCACCTGGCTGAGGCCCACCAGACACAGGCAAAACAGCCCGCAAGGCAGCCCAATGCGCAGTATGTTGTTGCGCCGCCATGCAGCCAGCCAGCGCAGCAACAACGCCATCGCAGGCACCGGGCGAACAGGCAGCCGCTGGCTTAACCACGGGTGCCAGAACAGAACTGTCAGGCAGGATGCACTTAAACCAGCAGCTGCAAACACCGCCATTTGGCGTATTCCCGGGAAGGGCGTGAGCATCATCAGCAGGTATGCGGCAATGGTGGTCAATAATGCCAGCAGCAGGGCATTACGCACTTTGGCCAGACTTTCCCATGGGGTTACGGTTTCGCCATGCACCATGCGCTCAGTTAAATAATAGAGCGAGTAATCAGCTGAAATCCCAATAATGCTCATGCTCATTACCAGCGTCATCAGGTGTAACTCACCAAAGATAAGCAGGGTCAGCAGTGTGCCGGCCAACGCACCCATGGCAATGGAGAGCAGGCATAACAGTAATGGGCGTAGTGATCGGAAAGTGGCAAAAATCAGCAGTAACACACCAATAATGGTCACCGTGCCCAGAGAGGACATATCCCGTTTGGCTTGCTGACTGGCGTAATCACTGTAAAAGACGGTGCCCCGGGAGAGCAGCCGGGCATCGGGGTAAGCGGCTTTCAACTGTTGTTCCAGTGCCGCCAGCGTGGTGACAAGCTGGTGGTTCTGGTGCATATCAAAAGCGTGGCCTGCCAGTTCGCCATGTAGTAAATACCAGTAACGCCCCTGGTCATCCTGGGTAACCAGCCAGCCATCCATCAGGCGGAGTTTCTGGCCGCTTTGCGCTTGTGCTAACTGCGCGCCACGCATCAGCATCAGTGGGTCGTTATGCAACTCTTTGGCACTGACCCCGGAAAATGCCGAGTAAAGCTGTGCCAGTACCCACTGCGCCTGCGCGCTGCCACCCTGCTCAAGGCGTTGCCTTGTCGCACTGTCAATCAGCTCATTGCGGTGTTGCCAGTAAAACGTGCCCCAGGCTTGCTGACTGGCCGCGTCCATTGGCCCTTTTACCTTGCTGAATAACGGGTTGTGTTGCAGGGCATTCAGCCAGAACCGGGCGGCCTGAGGCTGCGCTGCTTTGCCCGGGCTTACCAACCACACCAGTTGCCTGTCGAGGCGCGTGACAAATGCATCGTTCAGTGCCGGTGGCATATTGCCAGTGGCCTGTTCTGGCAGCATCGCCAGCACGCTGCTGTTTATTTTGGCTCCCGGCAGAATGCAGAGTAATACCGCCAGCATGGCGAGGCACAACGCCCCCCACAAGTAAGCCGGGGCGCGGGAATTAGTGTTCGTCAAAGCGTTTACGCTCTTCATCGGTTAATGTTGCGGGCGTTAAACGGTGGTCAGAAAGCACAATCCGGGTCTGGTCGCCTTGCTTGTCGTAGAGTTGGATACTGTCAAGCCAGGTCTGCCCGGCCAGGTCAATTGAGGTGAAAATTTTATCCAGCGGTGTAGTGATGGGTTGCAAGCGTAATGACCATCGCCCCTGGCCTTTATCCTGAAAATCAAGGCGGAAGTTTTGTTCCAGTACGCTTCTGTCGGCCTGAAACAGTGCGCGCAACAAATGGTTGAACTGAAACATTTGCGGGTTATTTTCAGCCGTAACCACTTGTGGTGGCTGCCCGTTAATGATTTGCACCATACGGGTATTGTTCAGCATCAGTAACATAGAAAAGGGCGATTTTTGGTCCCATAACAACCCCTGGTCACGGGCAATCAGCATGTCACCCTGAGATAACAACGGCTGTGGCATATCTTTGATGGTACGGGTTTGCTGAAAATGCGCACGGATAACCGGCGTTTGCGTGAAACGCTGTTGTAGCTCATCCAGCGTAATGGCACAGGTAAAATGGCTGAACAGAATGAAGACGAGTGCCCAGTATTTCATTGCGTAACTCCCATACGTTCAAACAGCACCGGCGGGCTGATAAAACACATTTCCCGGCTGGCTTCTTCTACGGCAACCTGAATGGTATAGCCCGTGGTGGTGCGCTTCCCTGATGCATCATCAAAAATTTGGTAGTCGATGCGCAGGCGGTTTTCGTATTCGGTTACCTGGGCCCGCACGCGAATTTTTTGCTCGAAAGTCAGTGCATCGCGGTATTTCACCCGGGTATCAACCACGGGCCAGACATAACCGGACTCCTTCATTTGCCGGTAACCATAATTGAACTGGTTGAGTAACGCTTCCCGGGCAATTTCGAAATACCGAAAATAGTTTCCGTGCCACACCACACCCATCATATCGACATCATGAAAAGGAATGGTCAGCGTGACTTCCGTGGTGAAACGTGGGTTGTTTAACACCTGTTACTCCTTATCGTCGGCGTCAGGCAGGCGCCAGAAATCAAAAAAGTTGAACCAGTCCAGTGGCGACAGGAGGGCGTAATGCTCCAGCCGCTCAGCGTAACGGTCAATTGCCTGCTGTAATGCCTGCTGGCGGTTGCCCCGGGGGAGCAATAGCGGGTTGGCGAATGGTTCACAGTGGATGCACAGTTGCCCGTGTTGCGACAGGGCAAACAGCAGGAAAACCGGGCAGCGCATAATGGCAGCCAGAATAAATGGCCCTTGCGGAAAGGGTGCCGGATGCCCCATAAAGTTGCTCCAGGTGACCCGCCAGTCGCCACGTTGTGGGTTAACGGCCAGGCGGTCACCCACAATGGCAACCCACTCACCCTGGTCGAGTTTTTCTTTGAGCAGCATGGCGGTTTCTGGCCCGATATCATTGACCGGAATCAGGTTCAGCCCCGCCTGAGGCGCCATCTCTTCCATGATTTGTTTAAACCGCTGTGCATTTTCATGGAAGACCAGGGCATTGATGGTTTTGTCACCCTGCAACTGAGCCAGTGCCCGGCAGACTTCAACATCGCCCAAATGGGAGGCCAGTAATAATTTGCCCTGAGGTGAGGTTAAGTCCAGGTGTTCCTGCGCGCCGGGGGCGAACTGAATCTGTTTACCTGGCTGCAATTCACCTCGCCAACTGGCAATTTTATCCAGCATGGACTGGCTGAAGCGCAAAAAGTGAAAATAACTGTTAAGGCGCGGCGGCTCCGGGCGTTGTTGTTCCGCCAGGCGTGTTCTTACCCGGCTCAGCCACTGCTGCGATGCAGCACGCGCCCGGCGCGCCAGCAGCCAGTAAACCGCGACCACCGGCCACAGCAAAACCGAGAACGCGTTGCGCCCAAGGTACTGCCAAACCTTCAGCATGATACGCATTCCCCACAGCCCACTCACTTCCTGTTGTTTTGCCCAGTGCTGGGTGCGGCGCTGGCGCAGCAGAAGGGCAGGAAAGCGTGGCAACATGCCAAAGAACAGGCGCGTGTGCATGCACGAGATACGCACATTGTCTTTAAACGCGTCAAAATGGGATAACCCATCTTCCGGGTAGGTCACGCGGGTTGGGACAAAATGGCTGTTGTGGCCTTGCCAGTAGAGGCGAACCATCACTTCTGTATCAAAGTCCATCCGTTTGCCTAACGTCACCTGGTTTGCCAGGCGTAACGTTGGGGCAATTGGGTAAACGCGGAACCCGCACATGCTGTCTTTCAGTTGCAGCGACAGGGTTTCTATCCAAACCCATACGTGGGTTATCCAGCGGCCATATAGCCGCGAACGGGGAATGGAGTTGTCATAAATGGGCGTTCCGGAAATCAGGTCGCCCGGATATTGCTGCGCCAGCGCCAGCAGTGCAGGAATATCTTCAATGGCGTGCTGGCCATCGGCATCGACTTGTACCGCGTGGGTAAAACCTTGTTGTGCCGCCACAGTTAAGCCGTGGATCACGGCCGCGCCTTTGCCTGCGTTTTGTGGCATGCGAATCAGTTGCACATGGCTATTGTCGTTCGCCAGCGATTCCAGTTGGCTCTGTGTGGCAGAATCACTTCCGTCGTCCACAATAAAACAGGGCAGAGCGAAAGGAGCCAGACGCGACAATACTCCCGGCATCATTGCGCCATGGTTATAGCAAGGAATGACAACGCAGGGTGAGAAGTCTAACGGCATAGTTTTATCTTCCCGCTACTGGCTGCATGGCGTTCATCACCATCATGGCGGTGATAACTGAACGTAAGCATTTGCTTTTCAGGAAGCCAGCGAATAGCCAGGGTGACAATGTTGCCAGGTAGCAGTGGCGACTGGAATTTCACATTCTGAATGCTGAGAAAACGAAAGCCAGGAGCCAGTTCTGTTATGGCGTAATGCATCACCCAGTCAAGTTGGGCCACGCCTGGCAATAAAGGTTGTATGGCAAAATGCCCGCGAAACCAAAACAGTTCAGGGTCAAGGGCCAGCACAAACTCTTTCTCATTGGGCTGTACAGCCGTGCGTGCAATTTCACGAGGTTTCATGGAATAGCTCCTGCAACTGCCCGTAGACACGTTTATTCATGCTGTTGACCGGAATTTCTTGAATCACTCGCCAGTAACGCGGTATGGCAACCGGTTCAAGCCATGGCAATAAAGCCTGCCGCCAGGCGAATTCCAGCGTTTTTTTATTGGATGAACACCATAACGAACCATGTTCTTCATCCAGCACCAGCAAGGCTCCAATGCCCTGGCGGCCACCCCGGGATACCGGGATTACAGCGGCATCTTTCACACCATCCAGTTCCAGCAGGCGCTGCTCAACCTCGGTTAATGAAACCCGTTTCTCTTCGATTTTCACTACCCGGCCCCGCCGTCCGGATAACTGGAAACTGCCGTCATCATTGAGTGCCAGCATATCGTCCAGTATCAGTCCTGACGGGTTGTCAATCAGTGGGGAATGGGCAATGTATTTCTCGGCCTGATGCGCAAAATAAACACCCGGGAAGGGAACCCATGGTTGTTGGTCCTGTTCTCTGTGCCGCCACGCTAAAATCCCGGTTTCCGTACTGCCATAGATTTCATCGACAGTTTGACCCAGCCAGTCGCGGGTATATTGCACATCATGCCAGGGCAGCATGCCGCCAGCGGAAAACGTCATTGCCACTTGTGGTGCGGGCAACTGGTTATCCAGGCGTTTAAGAAATGCCGGGCTACTGATAAATACATAACGGTACTGCGGGTTTAACGCCGTCAGTTGCTCTGCGTAATACAGCATGGCTGCATGGAGTGGCAGGCCTAACGCCATGGGCAGAACAATACGAAAGGTGAGGCCGTATAAATGCTGAGGAACCACCGATGCAACAACCCGGCAATCTGTCATATGTGGCGCGAACCGGGCCGCAAGGATACGGGCTTCCTGGTCCAGTGTGGCAATACGCTTTACAACCCGTTTCGGTTGCCCGGTTGAGCCTGAGGTAAACAGCTCGAGAAACTGGTCATCATCAATAATGGGAAGTGGTGGTTGCTGTGTAATCGTTGCTTCACCAGACGAGGAGACAACCAGCAAGTTTTCAGGCCATGACAGGGGTTTGTCGCTCAGTATCCCGTCAAAAAACACACACTGTTCTTTCAGCAATGCGACACGGGAATGGCCGGGAATAACCGGAATCTTTCGCGCACAGAGCGTTGCCAGTAACGCAACAATAAACAAGTAACTGTTTTCAAAGCACAGAGCCCAGCGCTCACCCGGGTGGTTATTGAGCTGGGCCAGTAGCAGTGCGACATCGTAGCGCAGCCTGGCTTGTGTCCAGGTATTATCGCCGAGCCAGGCAATGAGGGTTGCGTCAGCACGCGTATTACCCAGCCACTGAGACAAGGGAAGTGTGTGTGTCATGGTCTTTCTCGTTTCATTACCCTGCGGCGCACCAGCCACTCAACAGCCATTAAACCGCCCATGAGAAAATAAGCAATTAGCCCGTTCCAGGTGGTCCAGAGCGCCAGGTTCCCTGACAGCGCTGTACCGAGCGCGATGCTGCTGTTAGCGACAAAAAATACGCACCAGATTTGTGTGACCCGGCGAGTGTACCGTACCCCTTCCGGCGGCAATTGAGGCTCTTTCAGGCGTGCAATGCGCTCAACCAGCGGCATGGCTGTAAAAAGTGAACCACCAAACAGCACCAGCATGACCAGGTTGACAACGACGGGGTAGAAAAGCAGTAACTGGTGAGTGCGTAACACAAAACTGGCAACGCACAGCACTAACCCGGCGGCGGCTACACTCAGTGCCACAAGGCGCAGAGGGCCTGTTCTTCGCCGGACTTGCCTGAGGCGAAAAACTAACAGTAATGCCATTACGGGTAGCAACCAGTGCAGGCCGTTATGTGCCAGACCAAACCAGACGAGAAAAGGCCATGCCAGCAGCATTAATGCCGTTATCAGCACCAGCAACCGTTGATAAAAATGCCGCACGGCAAATCAATCTTCTTTCATTAACCGTTCAACGGCATCAACAACATCCTGCACCGTGCGAACAGCCTTAAATTCTTCCGGTTTGATTTTTTTGCCCGTTTTTTTCTGCACATGCACAATCATGTCAACGGCATCAATGCTGTCGAGCTCAAGGTCTTCGTACAGGCGGGCTTCAGGGGTGATACTGTCTGCATCTATCTCAAACAATTTGCACAGCAGTGCCGAAACTTCCTGATAGATTGCGTTCTGGTCAGTTTGTTCAGTCATGATGAATGCATTCTCAGGAACGTTGGGAATTGATAAACGCGGCCAGGGTCGCGACGGAATAGAAGTGCTGGCGCATTTCTTCGCTTTCAGCAGACAATACGACACCGTACTGGTTTTTTACCGCCAGGCCGAGCTCCAGTGCATCAATAGAATCAAGGCCAAGACCGTCACCAAACAAAGCGGCTTCTGTATCAATATCGTCGGCTGTGAGTTCATCTAAATTCAGTGTATTAATAATGAGATTTTTAATCTCAAGGTAAAGCGCTTGCATCATTCATCCCCAAAAATGGATCATTAACTAATTGTAATTTCTGTAAAAGGTGCTTATTAAGTTGCCTTACAGCCCGTGTTGGCACTTGAGCATCGGCATGAGTAAAGGGTTTTACCGCAATGCGTTCTTTTACCCATACGGTAAATTCGGGCTTTGTGGGCGGAACGTTATACCAGTGGCTCTGCTTATCGAGCAGGTGTTCGCTACAATGGATTGTCACGACACGTAAATCACACTGGCAACGTACAGCAATATTTGCGGCACCACGTTGTAACACCATGTCCTGCCCTTGCCGCGTGCGGGTTCCTTCAGGAAAAATCAACAAGGTTTCTCCCCGTGCCAGCCGCTTCTGGCTTTCAGACAATAACGTGTCTGCTTCGCTATTAATCAGGTAATCAGCCGCCCGAATTACACCACTGACAAAGGGGTTCTTCAATAACCGGCTTTTAACCAGACAGTCAGTCTCCGGCATTACTGACGCCAACAAAACATAGTCAATCAGTGTTGGGTGGTTTGCTACCACCAGACAACCGCGCTCCTGTTTTAATATATCGGCACCTTCGATGCGATAATTTAGCGTGCCGGTGTATTTTGCTATGAATAAAAAACAACGAAAACAGGCAGAAATACTGCGCCTGGCCAGACTGCGTCGTTGGTCTTTGTTACGCACAACAATCAACAACAAATTAAACCAGACTAAAGACAACACCAGGCCACCCAGGCCAAACAGTGCAAAACACAACCCGGTTGTCACCAGCCGCCAGGCCTGGTTCAGCCATTTCATGAACGGCTCCAGTGCCAGGTTAAGCGCTCACCAGGTATGTTGAATTCGGGTTCGCCACGCAGGTAATGCTGCAGAAATTGTAAACTTTGCGGTAACGCGGCTTCGGAGCCATCAGCATCGCAGGTTGTTTCGCAGGACAGTTCTTGCCCCGGCGCAATCACCAGTGCGGTAGCAAATGCCCAGCATGGCATCGTGGCAGGCATACCTGGGTGGTAAAACTCCGGCAAAGCACCATCGAAATCGACAATCAATACGCGTTGGTAACTGGCCTGCAGTAGGCAGATAACTTCACACAACCCTTGCTGGAAAGTATCCATACCGGCAGATAATGAAGATGTTACAGCGGGTTGGCGCGCAGCAATAGTCAGATTACCAACCGCAGAATTATGAACAGACATAGCAAAATCAGTTGGCGAGACGGGTTGGCCATCTGCCAGCGCATTCAGAATACGGTAATTGCGCTCCAGTTCGCCGTGGCGGCTGGTATAAAGCACGGCGTCAATGCTGTGCTTACTTAACATGTTAAGCCCGCATTCAACCGCCAGTTTGCTCCCGGAATTCAGGCGCCTGGCGGTCATCATGGGTAATGCGGTGAGTTTTGCCTGGGGCGCGTTCGGGTCTATGCCACAGGGGTGCTGTGCCCAGTGTAACCACTCTGCTGCTTCGCTAAGCCCTGGTGCCCGTGCCTGCCAGTCAATAATATCAAGTGCAAATTTCATCAACGCGCTTCTGCGATAAAACTGTTATTTGGTAGGTCAGACCATTCTCAAAGCCTGCCGCGTATTAAGGTATTAAAAAGGTTCGCATATCAATAAGGTATGCCCGATACCCAAATTGTCATGGCGTTGTTTTACCTGGAACCCTGCTAACTCAAGGTAGTGATTAAATTTTTCGAAACTGTAAAAACGGCTGTTACCATTTGCCATACAGGTGAAGTATAACGAAGTGGCATTCAGGCTGAAGGCTGCGGCCTCAAATTTTTGTACGTCCCAAAACAGTTCCATTATATACAATTGCGCACCCGGCTTCATTATTCGGGCTATTTTGCTTAAAATAGCAACAATTTGTTCGGGTGAAAAACAATCCAGAAATTGGCTCATCCACCAAATATCTGCGCCATCAGGCAGGGGCTGGTTACTGAGCATATCAATTTCGTGGCAATGAATCCGATGGAAAAATCCCACTTTTTCGATATTTTTGCGTGCCAGCGCAATTTGTTGTGGCAGATCCAAAATAGTGACGGCGATATTTTCATCGTATTCACAACAACGTATCGCCAGTTTTCCGGTATTTCCGCCGATATCAAATAAGGTACGTGGTTTTGCGGAAAAAATGAGCGGCAGAATGGTATTGAATGCGATATCTGAGTAGTAATGGTCAAACGCAAACCAGCTCTCCCGGGCAGGCGAGGGGAGTTGAGATAACACCGGGTAAATCGTTGGTTCATCACTGAACACTTTCAGGCCTGCAGGTTGTGTCTCTTCCAGCGCCTGGGAAAGATAAAACATGCCCTGGTAACAGACATCCTGAGTGAAATCCATGTTGATGCGGGTCATTGGGTCGTGCAGCAGAAAATGCCCAACTTTAGATAAGTAATAGCAGGATGCTTTGCGGGTAATAATCCGGCCACTTAAGCCACTATCCAGCAAAACGCTGACCGCATATTCACTGAGTGGGCTCTCTTCAACAATTTTTTCCAGT
The DNA here is from genome assembly GCF_003182475.1 of Mangrovibacter plantisponsor. GTDB lineage: Bacteria > Pseudomonadota > Gammaproteobacteria > Enterobacterales > Enterobacteriaceae > Mangrovibacter > Mangrovibacter plantisponsor. Next base: position 27,717 of record NZ_QGTS01000015.1, on the reverse strand, counting down.
GTTGCCCCTGCCGGTCCTTGTTTATCCAGCAAGGCAAGGATCCCCGAATTACGCAAACATAATGCGGTTTGAAATAACATGGGAGCAAAAGCTATCCGTTGTGCTTCGGTAATGGCATCCAGCGCGCTGAGTGTATCCTGCTCGTACATCAAGAATAACCTTGTAAACAGTCTCAAAGTAGACAACCGGGCAGTGTGCCCGGTTAGTGTCTGTCAGTGCTTACATAGCACTGCCGGCCAGGTTTAACTGAATATCCTGGTCCAGATTACCGATCCAACGGTTATAGGTTTTATGAATTCTTCCGCCGGATGCGCGCAGGTTAATGCTGCTTACGTAATTAATGGCATAACTGTTTGCGGAATAGGTGATACGCACTTCTGCAACATGCCCATGGGATTGCTGGCGGGCAGTGATAACGCCAGGTGAAGTCTCATTCATTACCCACTGGCGCTGAATGCCAGCCTTCAAGATAGCGCTTTTGACTTGTTCAGCCGAATGACCGGCGCTGACGGTGGCATTGACATTATCAATTGGCGCAGTACGGGCACACCCTGCCAGAGCACCAATAACTGCAAAAGCAGTTAACCATTTAACGATCTTTTTCATGCGAACCCCATTAATAGAATCAAAAAATAATATGGTAATGATATGGCCTGATTAGCAAAGTAATCGGCACTTATAATCCTGGATAATCATATCGGCAGAAAGGTTTATTCTGTGAGTGCTATATTTAGTAGGTGACTGGCGAGTGTATCTGTGCTGAAAGGTAAAATGAAATTGCCCCGCTATGATATTAATTCACAAAGTGTATTGATATAAAATAACTAAACGGGAGAGAAAGTTTTTTTATTAAGTATTTGTAAGGGGGAACATTGAAAGCAGCACAGGGTCTCCGGGCAAATAGCGTTATTTGGCGAGGCGAAGATGCTTTCCCCTGGCCTGTGAAAATAATACTGGCTTATTCCGGCATTAGCATAATCATTTTTACTGAGCGGTTGCTGGTTAATTGCCAGGAAACCTGGCGGAACTGCTGCAAGCCCCCTTGCGCATTACGGAATGTGCGCTCACCGCCTTCACGTACCACAACCTGCTGGCGTGACCAGTATTCACGGAAGGTTTCGCTTTCATTATTCATGCGGCTGACAAAGGCATTCAGCCCCTGGTCATGCTGGTAATGCATGGTATCTGCCCTTAATTCTGCCACTATTCTGCTGGCCCGGTTTTCCCAGTTGCAAACCAGCGTTTGAGACAACGGGTGCTGGAACATAAACGTCATCATGTTGGGCCGTGGCTCTGAGCCCAGCCAGCCTGTAAACAGTACCTGCGCCGCACTGTTCCATGCCAGCATATTCCAGGTGATATCCAGTAAATAACAGGGTGAGGCCACCTGGTGCACAGATGCCAGCACTTCCTCTTCTACTACCTGAATCTGTTCTTCCTGTGGGTCGCTTTTTAGTGCCAGGTGAAATAAATACTGGCGCTCAGAGGGCTTCATCTTCAGCACTTCTGCAATATTAGCCAGGGTTTGTGCGGACACAACGATATCGCGGCCCTGTTCAATCCAGGTATACCAGGTGGTACTGATACCACTTAATTGCGCCACTTCCTCCCTGCGCAACCCTTTGGTGCGCCGCCGCCCCATGGCCGGTAGGCCAATATCTGCCGGGGCGGTGTTTTCCCTCACTGAACGCAGAAATGCCCCCAGTGCTTTTGGCCCTGAAAATAACGTGTTTTGCATTAAGTAGTACCTGTTAATACCAGTATAAATGGCAATATTGTACCAATATAAACACTTCTCTATAGTGACCTCAACCCCTGAGATAACGCGTTTTGCACATGCGGTTTTGTGGGTAACTGGAGTAATGACCTGTACACATACAATCAAAAAGGTAATAGCGATGGCGATAAAACATCATGTATTAACCGGCCAACAATTTGGCTCACAGGCTCAGGCATATTTAACCAGCCAGGTACATTCTGCCGGTGCGGATTTGGTGCGCCTGGGTGAGTGGCTGGCAGAAAAAAACCAGGCAAGTGTGCTGGATTTAGGTTGCGGCGCAGGCCACGCCAGTTTTGTGGCAGCAGAAAAAGTGGCGCAGGTTACTGCTTATGACTTATCAGAACAAATGCTGGCAGTGGTAAGCGAGGCAGCCCGTGCCCGTGGTTTGGGAAATATTCAGGTAAGCCAGGGAATGGCGGAAGTACTGCCATTCAGTGATGGTTGTTTTGATGTTGTCATCAGCCGCTATTCCGCTCATCACTGGCACGATGTCGGCAAAGCGATGCGGGAAGTAAAACGGGTGCTGAAGCCCGGTGGTATGTTTATTATGATGGATATCGTCTCGCCTGGCTCACCGTTACTGGATACCTGGTTGCAGACTATCGAAATTCTGCGTGATCCGTCTCATGTGCGTAATTACAGCCAAAGTGAATGGATGCAGTTTGCCAGTGAAAGTGGGCTGATGACCAAACACTTGGTGTGTGACCGCCTGCCGCTGGAATTTACCACCTGGATTGCGCGCATGAAAACGCCACCGGTGTTATCTGACGCCATTCGTGCAATGCAGGTCACGGCTCCGGAAGAAGTCCGCCAGCATTTTGCATTTCAGGATGACGGCTCTTTTACCTCAGACACCATTATGTTCATGGCGCAGACCAGTGCCTGACGGTTATCTCTGTGAGTTACTTTTTGTTGTTTTTTGAATTATTTTGAAATATTCAGGAGCTAATTAACTTCAAAGTTTCCTGTAACAGTAGCCCCCTGATTTACACTGGCCCACATCTGGTGCAGTCTGGCTTAAGTGATGTGTAATTTAAGGGGGATATTGTTTTGTGCTTAATGCTCTTCAGATTTTCCTCTATGAAATTCCCACTGAAACCAGGACAAATCTGGTCGATATAGATTGTGCAGTGAATAAGGTTCGAGTGATAAACTTTTTCGCTGTTTTTCCAACACATATTCCTTTTTCATTCACCTGAAGAGTCCAATGACAACGAATACTTCCCGGTCTGCGAGCGCACGCTGGCTGAAATGGCTGATTATTTTGATTGTGGTGTTAATCGTTGCTGGCGTTGTCTGGCGTTTACTCCCTGGTGGCAAAGGCGTTGGTGGGCCAGGTGGGGCTGGTGGTCCTGGTGGGCCAGGCGGCCCGGGAATGAGGATGATGGGCGGTGGTACCACGCTGGTTCATGGCGGTGTGGCAACCAGCGCCGATGTGCCGCTCTACCTGAATGCACTGGGAACAGTGATTCCTAATGCTTCTGTTACTGTTACCAGCCGGGTAGACGGGCAACTGGAAAAAGTCTATTTCACCGAAGGCCAGAAAGTGGCTGCCGGGCAGTTGCTGGCGCAGATAGACCCGCGGCCATACCAGGCAACACTGAACCAGTACCAGGGAGAGCTCAGCGAAAATAAAGCGTTATTAAACAGCGCAGAACTGACTCTGGCCCGCTACCGCAAACTCTATGCGCAGGATTCACTGGCCCGCCAGGACCTCGACAGCCAGATAGCGACTGTTGGGCAATACCGGGGGGCGGTTGCGTCAGATGAAGCCCAAATAGCGAGCGCCAAACTGGATCTGGAATATGCCCGCATTACCGCACCAGTCAGTGGCCGCGTGGGGTTGCGCCTGGTAGACCCGGGTAACATGGTGGAAAGCAGCAGTAGCACAGGCCTGGTTACTATTACTCAAATGCAACCCGCAGCGGTGACATTCAGTGTGCCGCAAAGCAATATCCCGGTACTGGTCAAAGCACTGCATAACGGCCAAAGTTTGCCGGCAACGGCGTTTGACCAGGATAACACCACGGCACTGGGAACCGGCGAGGTTAAATTTATCAGCAACCAGATTGATACCAGTACCGGAACCGTTGAACTGAAAGCTATTTTCCCTAATCAGGATGAAAGTTTATACGCCAACCAGTTTGTGAACCTGCGCCTGCAAACCAGCATGCTTAAAGGTGCTACGGTGATCCCACGCCAGGCATTACAGTTGAGTAATGAAGGCTATTTTGTCTTTGTTATCAACAAAGACAATACCGTTACACGCAAAGCGGTGACCGCCGGGCCACAAGTGAATGATGACCAGCAGGCGATACTGAAAGGTATCTCGCCCGGAGACCGGGTTGTTACCGAAGGGATTGATCGTCTGACTAACGGCAGCAAAGTCTCCGTGGTGGATGAAGCACAAACCAAAACCGCGCCTGAGGCCAAATGAATCCGTCACGCCTGTTTATACTGCGGCCGGTCGCTACCGTGTTAATCATGGTAGGGGTGTTGATTGCCGGGATCTTTGCCTACCGCTTTTTATCCACCTCTGCGTTACCACAGGTGGATTACCCCACGATACAGGTCACCACACTCTACCCGGGTGCCAGCCCGGATGTGATGGCTTCGTCGGTGACCTCTCCGCTGGAACGCCAGTTGGGCCAAATGTCGGGCCTGAGCCAGATGACTTCCACCAGCTCTGGTGGTTCGTCAATAATCACGCTCAAATTCGGCCTGGAATTGTCGCTGGATGTTGCGGAGCAGGAAGTTCAGGCTGCTATCAATGCGGCGAATAATCTGTTACCGAGCGATTTACCTAACCCACCAACCTACAAAAAGGTAAACCCGGCAGACAGCGCGGTAATCACCCTGGCTGCCAGCTCAGATTCACTGCCGCTGACCACCGTGCAGGACCTGGTGAATACCCGTGTGGCACTCAAGTTGTCACAAATCTCCGGGGTGGGGATGGTGACACTGGCTGGCGGGCATCAGCCTGCCATCCGGGTGCAGATGGATCCCAAAGCGCTTGCTGCCCACGGGCTGACCCTGGAAGATGTCAACACACTGATTAACAACAGTAATGTGAATGGCTCGAAAGGTGGGTTTGACGGTAAATATCACTCAGTGACTATTGACGCCAACGACCAGCTGCGCACGGCGGCAGAATACGGCAACCTGATCCTCACTTATCAAAACGGCGCGGCGTTGCGCCTGAAAGATATCGCGCATATTGAAGAAGGGCCGGAGAATACGTTTCAGTCCGCCTGGGCGAACAACAACCCGGCCATTGTCATCAGTGTGCAACGCCAGCCGGGCGCTAACGTTATTCAGGTTGTGGATAACATCAAAGCTCAGTTACCCAAACTTCAGGCCGCGTTGCCTGATGGCGTGAAGATGACCGTGCTGTCTGACCGCACCCAGACAATCCGCGCATCTATTCATGATGTGCAGTTTGAACTGATGCTGTCGATAGCGCTGGTGGTCATGGTGACCTTCCTGTTCCTGCGCAATGTCGCTGCCACGCTTATTCCCAGTGTGGCGGTGCCGTTATCGCTGGTGGGCACCTTCGGGGTGATGTACCTCGCGGATTTCAGCCTGAATAACCTGTCGCTGATGGCGCTGACTATTGCCACCGGGTTTGTTATTGATGATGCCATTGTGGTGGTGGAAAACATTTCCCGGCGCCTTGAAGAGGGGGAAACCCCAATGCAGGCGGCACTGAAAGGTTCGCAGCAAATCGGCTTTACCATCATCTCACTGACTTTCTCCCTGATTGCCGTGCTGATCCCACTGTTGTTTATGGGCGATGTGGTTGGCCGGTTATTCCGCGAGTTTGCCATTACGCTGGCGGTTTCCATTCTGGTTTCCATGCTGGTGTCACTCACACTGACACCAATGCTGTGTGCCTACCTGCTGCGCCATATTCCCCCGGAACAGCAATCGCGCTTTTCCCGCAAAGGTGGTGAAGTTTTTGACAGCCTGATTCGGGGCTATGACCGGTTACTGACTGTGGTGCTCAACCACCAAAAACTGACTTTACTGGTTGCACTTGGAACCTTTGTGCTAACGGCGGTGTTGTATATCGCGATTCCTAAAGGGTTCTTTCCCACCCAGGATACCGGCCTGATCCAGGGCGTTACAGTCGCCTCTCAGGATGTATCATTCAATGAAATGGCAAAACGCCAGCAGGCACTGGCGAAAATCATTTTGCAAAATCCTTCTGTGGAAAGTTTATCGTCCACTATTGGGATTGATGGCAGTAATACCAGCCTGAACAGCGGGCGTATTCAAATTAACCTGAAATCCTTTGATGAGCGGGATGACAAAGCTGATGTGGTGATTAGCCAGTTGCAACAGGCTGCGAAGCAAGTAGCCGGGATCCAGCTCTACCTGCAACCGGCTCAGGACCTGACAGTCAATGACCAGGTAACACCCAGCCAGTATCAGTTCACGCTGGATGATGCCAACAGTGAAGACCTGGCGGACTGGACACCCAAACTGGTGGCAGCATTACAAAAACGCCCGGAATTTAATGGTGTAGTCAGTAATTTGCAGGACCAGGGGCGTGTTGCCTGGGTTGAACTGAACCGCGACAAAGCAGCCCGTTACGGTATTACCGCCTCCGATGTGGATACCGCGCTCTACAATGCATTTGGCCAGCGCCTGGTCTCTACCATTTTTACCCAGGCGAACCAGTATCGTGTGGTGCTGGAAGTGGCGCCGAAATACCAGCAATCACCGGCCTCTTTTGATGACATCTGGTTGCAGCCGTCCACAACGACTTCCACCTCCGACACCACTTCTGGAAGCACCAGCTCAACGAGCAGTTCGTCCTCCAGTAGTGATTCAACCAGTGATACCAGTACCAGCACCACGGGAATGGTGAAACTGACATCCATTGCTACCATTCATGAACGCACTGGTTCACTGATGCACATGCGCCTTAATCAGTTCCCGGCGGTGATGGTGTCGTTTAACCTGAACAAAGGCTACTCGCTGGATGATGCACAACAGGCTATCAGCGATGCCAGCCAGCAACTCCAGATGCCCGGCGGAATCACCTTGCGTTACCAGGGAGAAACCGCAGCGTTCCAGAGTGCAACCAGCAATACACTGTGGTTGATCCTCGCCGCGTTACTGACCATGTATGTGGTGCTGGGCATCCTGTATGAAAGCTTTATTCACCCGGTCACGATTCTTTCCACACTGCCGTCTGCCGCCGTGGGGGCATTACTGACCCTGATCCTGGCAGGATCGGAGTTCAGCCTGATAGCACTGATCGGGGTTATTCTGCTGATAGGCATTGTGAAAAAGAATGCGATCATGATGATCGACTTCGCGCTGGAAGCCGAACACCACCAGCACCTGAGCCCCCGGGAAGCGATTCATCAGGCATGCCTGTTACGTTTCCGCCCTATTATGATGACCACCATGGCGGCATTGCTGGGCGCACTGCCACTGATGCTGGCATCTGGCTCCGGGGCTGAACTGCGCCAGCCTCTGGGGCTGGTTATTGTTGGCGGGCTGATTGTCAGCCAGGTACTGACGCTGTTTTCCACGCCAGTGATATACCTGTGGTTTGATGGCCTTGCCCAGCGTGGTTCTGCCTGGGTTAAACGCCGCCAGCAACAGGCCCGGGGCGAATAATGAACCTGACACGGCTCTTTATCTTCCGCCCGGTGGCAACGTTGTTGCTCACTCTGGCTATTCTCCTGCTGGGCGGGCTGGGTTACCGTTTGTTGCCGGTGGCTCCATTGCCCCAGGTGGATTTCCCCACCATCATGGTCAGCGCCAGCCTGGCTGGTGCCAGCCCTGAAACCATGGCGGCAACGGTTGCCACTCCACTGGAGCGTGCTCTGGGGCAAATTGCCGGTATCACGGAGATGACTTCCAGCAGTTCTCAGGGGTCAACCAATATTATTTTGCAGTTCGAACTGGATCGCGATATCAACGGCGCGGCGCGTGATGTCCAGGCTGCAATTAACGCCTCGCGCAGTTTACTGCCCAGCAGCATGGAATCGTTGCCGACTTACCGCAAAGCCAACCCTTCCGATGCGCCTATTGTGATGCTGGCTTTAACCTCCAGCAGCCGCAGCCCGGGTGAGCTCTACGACCTGGCCGAAAGTAAAATTGAGCAGGCAATGGGCCAGGTTCAGGGGGTGGGCCAGGTTTCCCTGATGGGCAGTGCGTTACCCGCAGTACGTATTGACCTGCAACCCCAGCAACTGACCCACTTCGGCATTTCGCTTGATACCGTGCGCAAGGCGGTGGCAAACAGCACCACCAACCAGCCAAAAGGCATGTTACAGGGCAAAACCCAGTCCTGGGTGGTGGACAGCAATGGTCAGTTAGATAAAGCCGCGCAATACCGCGACCTGGTAGTCAGTTATCAGAATGGTAAGGCGATACGGCTGAGTGATGTCGCCCGTGTTTATGACTCAGTGGAAGACAAATACCAGGCGGGTTTCCTGAATGCCACGCCGTCGGTGATGGTGGGTATAACCCGCCAGGCCGGGGCTAACATGCTGGAAACGATTGATGCCATTAAAGCGAAGCTGCCCGCCCTGCGTAAAGACCTGCCAGCAGATACCCAGTTACAACTGGTGGTGGACCGCTCGCCAACCGTGCGGGCATCGTTGTATGACACCGAAGAAACCCTGCTGATAGCTGTGTTACTGGTGATAGCGGTTGTCTTTGTGTTCTTGCGTAATGTTCAGGCAGTTATCATTCCCGCTCTGGCTCTGCCGGTCTCCCTGATAGGCACCTGTGCGGTGATGTATATGCTGGGTTACAGCCTGGATAACCTCTCACTGATGGCATTAATCATTTCCACCGGGTTTGTTGTGGATGATGCCATCGTGGTTCTGGAGAACATTGCCCGGCATATTGAATCTGGCCTGAGCCCGTTGCGTGCGGCGTTGCGTGGCGCTAAAGAAGTCAGCTTTACTGTGTTGTCTATGACGGTTTCGCTGGTGGCAGTATTTATTCCTATTTTGTTGATGGGCAGCATTGTGGGCCGCCTGTTCCGGGAATTCGCCGTTACTCTGACGGTCTCATTGCTGATTTCGATGTTTGTTTCCCTCAGCCTGACGCCCATGCTGTGCTCGCGTCTGCTGAAAGCCAAACCTGCTGTCACAAAGCGCCCGCACCCGGTTTACCAGTTTATTGAAAACCAGCTTAACAGCCTGCTTGCTGCCTATTCGCGCGGGCTGGACTGGGTGATGAAACACCAGAAACTCACCATGCTGAGTTTATTACTCACCGTACTTTTGAACCTGTTTCTCTATTCGGTAGTGCAAAAAGGGTTTTTCCCCAACCAGGATACCGGCCTGCTGATGGGCGCACTGCGGGCAGACCAGAACATCTCATTCCAGGCAATGAAGCCCAAAATGCTGATGTTCACCAATATCATCAAATCAGACCCGGCAGTAGAAAGCGTGATGTCATCTATGGGTGGTGGCATGTTTGGTTCACGTAACTCCGCTAACTTCTTTGTGCGCCTGAAAGATTTTGATAAACGCTCTGCCACGGCGACAGAAGTGGCAAACAGGCTGAGCGCCAAAACCCGTAACATTCCCGGTGCACAGTTGTTTTTAATGGCCGCGCAGGATTTGCATATTGGCGGGCGGAGTGCCAATGCCTCATACCAGTACAGCTTACAGGCCGATGACCTGGATCTGCTACGCACCTGGACGCCGAAAGTGCAGGCCGCGCTGGCAGCTATTCCACAACTGAATAGTGTTGATTCAGACTCACAAACCGGTGGGCAGGAAGTGGTGATTCAGATAGACCGTGACCAGGCAACGCGCCTGGGGGTTAATGTCAGTATGCTGGATACCATGCTCAATAATGCCTTCAGCCAGCGCGAGATAGCCACCCTTTACCACACCCTGAACCAGTACCATGTCGTGATGACACTGGCTGATGACTACACCCGCGACCCGGAGATCCTCAAAGAACTGTACGTGGTGAACGACGACGGCGACCGCGTGCCGTTATCGGCTTTTGCAAAATTTGTCGGTGGAAATGCGCCACTTTCTGTTGCTCACCAGGGCCAGTCTGCCACCAGTACTATCGCGTTTAACCTTAATGATGGTGTGTCACTGGAACAGGCTCAGGTGCTGATTAAACAGGCTCTGGCGAAAATTGGTTTGCCGTCTTCCATTCAGGCCGGGTTCCAGGGAACGGCAAAAGCTTTTGGTGAACTGACCGCCACCATGCCGTGGTTAATTGTTGCTGCTTTGGCGGCGGTCTACATCGTGTTGGGCGTATTGTATGAAAGCTATATTCATCCGTTGACGATTCTGTCCACACTGCCTTCCGCAGGGGTAGGGGCTTTGCTGCTGCTTCTGCTGACCAATACACAACTCACCGTGATAGCGCTGATTGGGATAATTTTGCTGATAGGCATTGTGAAGAAAAACGCCATCATGATGATTGATTTTGCGCTGGATGCTGAACGACGCCAGGGCATAACCCCCCAGCAGGCGATAACCCAGGCGTGCCTGATGCGTTTTCGCCCCATTATGATGACCACGCTGGCTGCATTTTTTGGCGCGTTACCCCTGGCGCTGGGCAGCGGTGGAGATGCCGATTTACGCAGCCCGCTGGGGCTGGCAATTGCCGGTGGGCTTGCACTCAGCCAGCTATTAACCCTGTTTACCACTCCGGTGGTTTATCTTTGGCTGGACAGCCTCAGCCGTGCCACAAAACGCAGATGGCACCGTTTACGCCATGTGGAACCTTAATTGATGAAAAAAACGTTGCGAATCACTGCTCTGGCGTTATCGCTGGTGTTAAGCGGCTGTGCTGTGGGCCCGGATTATCACCGCCCGGCAGTCAACATGCCGCTGCATTATAAAGAAGCGCAGGGGTGGCAACAGGCCGCGCCGCAGGATGATAAAAACAAAGGTGCCTGGTGGTCGGTATACCATGACCCGGTACTGGACGGGCTGCTGACTCAGGTGGTTATCTCCAACCAGAATATTGCCAGTTATGCAGCGCAGTACCGTGAAGCGCTGGCGCTGGCGGCACAGTCGCGCGCCGAGCTATTGCCTTCGGTAAGCTATGATGCCAGCTCAACCCGTAGCGGCAGCCGTTCCAGTACTACCGGGCAACGCACCACCAGCAACAGCCATCAGGCGGAGCTGAGCGCCAGTTGGGAACTGGATATATGGGGCAAACTGCGCCGCACGCTGGAAGAGAACAAAGCAAGTGCCCAGGCCAGCGCAGCCGAACTGGCGAACATGACACTCAGTGCCCAGTCTGAACTGGCGCAGGATTATTTTCAGTTGCGGGTAATGGATGAAAAAATCGCTCTGTACCAACAGAGTGTGGCGGCTTACCAGCGTTATCTTACTGTGATCGAAAACAAATATGGTGCCGGGACGGAATCACGCGCCACTCTGGCACAGGCGCAAATGCAATTAGAAAGCGCCCGGGCTTCCGCGCTGGATTACCAGTGGCAGCGTGCTCAGCTTGAGCACGCTATCGCATTATTAATGGGCAAAGCGCCAGCCGGGTTCAACCTGCCGGTGGCAAAACTGGATGCCACTTTGCCAGCGATGCCCCAGGCGGTGCCGTCCCAATTACTGCAACGCCGCCCGGATATCGCATATGCAGAGCGGGAAATGGCAGCAGCCAATGCCGCGGTGGGCGTGGCGATTGCGGGCTATTTCCCAGACCTGACGCTGAGTGCCAGCGGCGGCACGTCGTCGTCGGTGTTCCACAACCTGTTTGCTTTACCTTACCGGGTCTGGTCCCTTGGGCCGGAGTTAAGCGGCACATTACTGGATTTTGGCGCGACATCGGCACAAGTAGACCAGGTCAGAGCAGCCTATGACGCCAGCGTGGCAAACTACCGCCAGGCCGTGCTGGAAGGTATGCAGGAAGTTGAGGATTACCTGGTTGAACTGAATACATTGCAGCAGGAAGTGGTGGCGCAACAGAACGCCACAGCCGCCGCGAAGGAATCAGCCCGGGTAACACGCAACCAGTATGACGCTGGCATGATTGACTACCTGGATGTCGCCACCACAGAAAACAGTAGTCTGTCTGAACAGCAAAGCCTGCTGTCTTTGCAAAGCACCCAGTGGGTTGCCAGCGTGGCGCTGATAGCCGCATTGGGCGGTGGTTGGCAGGCTACACAATGAACCTTCACTTCCACCTGATGTCGTCACTTTCTCTTATGAACCGGGCATTTTTGCCCGGATCATATCCAGAACTTGCAGGTTACGGATACTTTCTTCCAGGGACAGGCAATGCGCAGGCTGCTTCAGCACAGTGGCTGAAAACTGGCTGACTTCCGCCAGATAACGGTCAGACTCCTCAACAGGGATTGCGCGGCTACCTTCGTCGGTATGTAGCCAAATATCGCCGGCATTGTCCTGGAATGTGTCGTCAATACGCAGTAAACCTTTAGTGCCAATAATTTCGGCAAAATTGCTGCCAAAACTGTTAAACCCGCAGTGAATATTGGCTATCAGCCCGTCGTCATATTGCAAAAGCGCCGACAGTTGTGTGTCCACGCCGTTGTCCATCTCACATAATACTTCACAACGAACCGGTACCCGTTGGGTGACCATACCGACAAAATTCACCGGGTAACAACCCACATCGTACAGGGCACCGCCACCTAAAGCGGGCTGCATTTTTATGGTGCCAGGCCGGTTTAACAGGAAACGGAAAGTGGCATTGATATGGCGAATATCGCCGAGCACACCGCTCTCCAGCACGGATTTTACCGCCTGCATCCGGTGAGTGTAGCGGTACATAAAGGCTTCCATCAGGATGCGACCATGTTGTTGCGCGGCCTTGTGCATCGCGTTGCCTTCTTCGGCGGTCAGGCCTAACGGTTTTTCACACAGAACGTGCTTCCCGGCTTCCAGTGCGCGTATCACCCAGGTTTTATGCAGTGAATTGGGCAGGGGAATATATACGGCATCAATTGCTTCATCGGCCAGCAGGCTGGCGTAATCCGGGTAGCTTTTATCCCACTCGCCATCGGGAAGTTGCGCACTGTTACGCGAAGCTACGCCGTATAAATGTGCATTAGCGGCGCGGCTGATAGCCGGAATAAGTGAATTTCTTGCGATGCGGGCGTAACCCAGAATGCCCCAGTTAACCAGACCAGACATGAAACAGACTCCTGTGTCAGTGAGCGTGACAATATTTGGCGTTAGTTTAGCGGTCTGAAGAGAAAAGCTATGTGACAGCTTAAGCAAAATTACAAAAGCTGTCATACAGGTTTGTGGTGCAGGTTAAGGAGATGCGTCCGGGTTCTTCATCCAGTCGAACAGATTTTTCAGCATCAGCATGCAGTTATCGAGTTGTTCAATGGCAACAAACTCATCGGCTTTATGGCCCTGTGCCATACTGCCCGGGCCGCAAATCAGTGTGGCGATACCCACTTCATGAAATAAACCCGCTTCTGTACCAAAAGCGACAGTTGAGAAAGACTCACTGCCACACCAGCCAGACAGCAGGCGGGCAAATTCAGACTGGGTCTCTGCCAGCAGGCCGGGGTAATGGCTCAGGGTGTGAAAGGTTATCTCACTGTCGCCTGCCACCTGCTTCATTTCCGGAACCAGCGTGCGCCTGGTCCATGCCTGCAGTTTCTCCGCTACGGTTTGCACCTGAACACCAGGCAAATAGCGTACTTCAAAATCAAAAGCGCAGTTTTCCGGTACGATATTTAGCGCGCTGCCACCCTGAATGGTACCCACCTGCACAGTACTGAATGCCGGGGAAAAGCGGTTGTCCTGGTGTAATGCCAGTTGCTCACCCAGTTCTCCCAGGTGGGCAATAACTTTTGCGGCATAACTAATGGCGTTTACCCCTTCGGGTGCCTGTGCAGAGTGGCAGGCATGACCATGAACCTGGCAACGCATTGCCAGTTTCCCCTTGTGCCCGTATACCGGCTGCATTTCTGTTGGCTCGCCAATAATACACATTGCGGGGCGGTCCTGTGCATTACGCAGCCAGTCCACCAGGCTGCGAACGCCCAGGCAGCCAACTTCCTCGTCGTAGGAAAAGGCCAGGTGTAAAGGCATGCGTAATGGCGAAGATAAAAAGGTATCAACAGAGGCCAGCATACAGGCGAGGAAACCTTTCATATCGGTACTGCCACGCCCATAGTAGCGGCCATTTTGTTCTGTCAGCATAAATGGCGGAACCGACCAGTTCTGCCCGTCCACCGGCACGGTATCGGTATGGCCGGAAAGCATCACACCGCCAGGGCCGTCCGGGCCGATACGTGCATACATGTTGGCCTTGCTCCCGCTTTCATTAGTGAACAACTGAACCGCAACCCCGCGAGCTACCAAAAACTCACGAATCATACCAATCAGCGCAAGGTTGGATTCCCGGCTGGTGGTATCGAAAGCCAGCAATTGGGACAAAATTTCCCGCATCGGGTTACTCATCGCCAGGCACACCGTAGCTGGGCGCTTCACGCGGGTCGAGCGCCCGGGTAATGTAGGCATCCATTTGTGGCTCCCAGGCCTGCCACAACGCCAGCAATTCTTCTACCGGTGCCTGCTCTGCCCAGTCCACCCGTAAATCCACCACCGGCCAGGTGTAATCATCCACCACTTTAACGGCTGCTGAGTGCTCACTTCCTGCTTCGCCACCTATGTTGATACCTGCCTGAAGCGCGGTAATCAGCCGGGCGGCCAGTTCCCCGGTGGAGGATTCAAATGCTTCTACCATGGCATTGATAACCTGCGGGTTGGCCAGCAAGTTGCCGGCAGCAACACAGTTGTTTCCCTGAACCGTGTGGTGAATGCCTAAAGTTTGCTCGCCACTAAATACGCTTGTTGTACCGCTGGCATCGATCACGGCGACCTGGCGATATTCGCGAAAGCGGTCTTCAGCCAGGGTTTGCCGCATGGCCTGCTCTGGTGCCAGGCCTTCTGACAGTTTTGCCAGGATCTGTTGCCCCAGCGAGGGCAGGGTAATGTTTTGGCTGGATACCGCTCCCACGCCCGACAACAACCAGGGGCAACGGGAGCCGACGGCAATACTTGATGAGCTAATGGCAATGCCCAGTTGCCCGGTTTCCGGGCAACGCGCGCTGATTGAGAGTGTCATTTCACCTCCTGTGCCATTTCATCTTCAGGAATAACGGCAATGACATCTATTTCCATCAACCACTGTGGCTGGGCAAGCCCTGCAACCACTAAGCCGGTAGAAATCGGGAACACACCTTTCAGCCATTTGCCCACTTCCTGGTAGACGGCTTCACGGTAACGCGGGTCAGTAATATAAGTGGTGGTTTTCACAATGTGTGACAAATCACTGCCAGCTTCTGCCAGCAATTGCTTCACATTTTTCATCGCCTGCTCAGCCTGGGCACGCGGGTCGCCCAGCCCAACCAGGTTACCGGCAAAGTCTGTTCCGACCTGGCCGCGTACATAAATGGTGTTGCCCGCGCGCACTGCCTGGCACAGGTCATTATCCAAAACCTGGTTTGGGTAGGTTTCTTTCGTGTTAAACATCCGGATGCGTGTATGTGTTGGCATGATAGTTTTCCTGTTCACAAAGGGTAAAGGGGCTCAGGCCTCGGTATCATCCGGGCGATAGTGCTGGTACTGGCGCTGAATGGCGATTTGGTCGGCAATATATTTCGCGTCGTGCCACACTCCCCAAATAAAAGTGGAACCGCGACGGGACAACCAGGGCAGCCCCAGGAAATACACGCCTGGCTCGCTGGATACCCCCCGGTGGTGCTGAGGCTGGTTTTGTTGGTTAAAGGCGCCCACTTTGAGCCAGCTGAAATCCGTGGCGTAGCCTGTTGCCCATATAATGGTGCTGATACCGGCTTGTTGCAGATTCAGGGTACGTACCGGGTGAGTCATGCAATCCGGGTCTGGCATGAAATAGCGGGCCTCTGGCTCTGGCGGCAAGTCCAGCCCGTGGCGGGAAATATACAGGTCTGCGGCATCCAACAGGGCGAGGTAAGATTCGTCACCTGTGCGGATATGTGTTGCCAGGTTATCCTGGAAAGCCACCACACCCTGATTAAAACCTTCAGTCTGGCCCGCCAGGGTAATGCCCTGGTGAGCAAGCTGGCGAAAATCGACGGTATGCCCGCCGCGGGCACCACTCACCGCAATGGTGACATGCTCTTTGCCGGGCTGGTTTGCTGCTGCATCCCACAGGCCCAGCACGCCCAGCCACCATACGAAATCCCGGCCACGGTAGGTGCGTGGTGGCCGGTCATGTGCGCCAACGGAGAGCCACACTTTTTTCCCGGCACGGTTCAGTTCATCGGCAATTTGCACCCCGGAGGAACCGGCTCCCACAACCAGCACACCGCCATCTGGCAGTTGTTCCGGGTTACGGTACTGAGCTGAGTGGAGTTGCAGGAGTGCGCTGTCTTGCGGCGCGATGGCGGGGATAACCGGCCGCTGAAAAGGCCCGGTAGCCGAGACAATACGCTGTGCTTCAATAATGCCTTGCGATGTCTCAACCCTGAACCCCGGGCGCCCTTTAAGGCGTGTGGCACTGAACACTTCCACACCAGTGCGAATGGGCGCTTTGAATTTGTCGGCATAAGCGACAAAGTAGTCAGCCACTTGTTCTTTAGCGACAAAGCTGTCCGGGTGGCTGCCGGGGAAGGTCATCCCCGGGAAGCGGTCATGCCAGGCGGGGCCATTGGCGACCAGAGAATCCCAGCGCCCACTGCGCCAGGCTTCTGCGATACGGTTTTTTTCCACAACCAGGTGCGGTATTGCCAGGCGGGTTAAATGTTCACTCATTGCCACGCCAGCCTGGCCTGCGCCTACAACCAGCGTATCTGTTGTTATTACGTTTTCTGTCATCTCTGGGTCCTTCAATTACCATGAATCGGCAACCTGGCCGATGTTGATAAAAACCAGAGTATGTAACTCAGCTGTTACGGTAAATTATTATAAAACGAGTGTCTGAATAGAAATTTATGAGGCAATCAGGTGTAAATAAATACGCCAGCGCTGACGTATCTATTTAATCGTCATTTATTTAGTGGCTGGTGGGCGCCGGTTGTAATTCAGCGTTACGGCAGTAATCCATAAATAACTGTGCCGGGCGCGTGGGTTCGTTATTTTGTAACCAGGCCATGATAAGTGTAGAGGCTGGCATTTCATCATCAATATCCATTTGTACCAGGCGTTCTCCGTCATAAGTGATATCTGAGCAAGGCCGGGTAACCAGCACGGAAAAACCCAACCCCTGGGCGACCATACAGCGCACCATTTCAATTGAAGGTGAGCTGTAAGCGACTTCCGGGTTAAATCCTTTTTCTTTGAAGATGTTGATAAAATAATTTTTGCTGGGTACGGCATCCAATAAAATCATGGGTTCACGGCTTAATTCCTGCAAAGTAACACTTTTGCGGTTTGCCAGCCGGTGGCGTTCAGGAAGCAGAGCGTAAGGTTTATGTGGCGCATTCAGCACTTCTTTGTGAATGGTGTTGCCTAATTCAAGATCATATAAAAATGCCAGGTCAAAGCGCCCACGGTGCAGACCGTGCATTAATTCATGTTGCTCACCGTCATACAACTGAATAGTAATTTCCGGATAGATTTTGGTGAAGCCTGCCACCAGTTTGGGCATATACAAGGGGGCTGCAGATTCAAAACAACCGACTGAAATAGTACCGGAAACCATATCCTTATCTGCCCGGGAGTTCTGCTCAAACTCGTAAGAAAGGCGGAGTAACTCTCTGGCTTTTTCATAAAAACGGCGACCGCCAGAAGTCAGGGATACTCCCTGTGCATGGTGGCGAATAAACAGTTGCTGGTCGAAAGTATCTTCCAGATTTTTAATCGCGATGGAAATGGAAGGTTGAGCGATATGTAGTTGTCGTGAAGCTTCGGCGATGCTCTCTGTCTCAACGACAGTGACGAAATACTTCAGTTGCTTAAGTGTAAAACGTGTCATAGCAGGGACCATTTATTAAATATTGTTACTGACTTAATCGGTATAGTTTCAGGCTAACCAGTCTTGCAAGCATCATGCCAGTGAACATACCGCCACCATTATTCTCTGGCTTATGAATACATTACTTTCTCTGGCCTTTTTACGTGGTGAACGTAATTGAGGAGGTGGTTTCTCAAGGTTATTTTTTATTTTGCACTAAAATAATACGCATGCCCTTATTTGATTCATTAATTGCACCCTGGTTGTGCGTTTTAATGTTTAATTAGGGTATGCGTTTTTTTATGTGTGTAATTGTTTTTTTATTGTTGATTATGTGTGGGTGTAAATATTTGCCTGTTTTCTACGTGTTAACCAGTCTGCATAGTTTTTTTAAAGTTAAAGGCAAAAAATTTACTAGTTGCCACCATCGCAGGAGTGCCGACATAGTGTAATTCAAAGCTGATTACGGTAAATGCCCCATTATTGCCCATGGGGTATCGCGTAATTCCATTATTTTAAATGAGCGAAATAGCCCATGACTTTTGACTGGAACTACATGTTGAGTCTGTTCAGTGATGCAGACTTTTGGCGAGCCACCTGGACTGTTATTAAGCTCAGTCTTTTGACCTGGGGGGCAAGTATTGTATTTGGTTTTCTTCTTGCCCTGGCGAAACAATCCTCTCATTTATTTTTACGCCTGCCTGCACGGGGGTATATCTGGTTATTTCGCAGTATGCCGTTACTGGTATTGCTTATTTTTGTCTACAACCTGCCTCAGGCTTTTCCCGGGTCTTCCGTGGTTCTCAGTGACCCATTTTGGTCTGGTCTGATTGCTATGGTCCTGAGTGAAGCCGCTTATGTGGCTGAGATTCATCGTGGTGGGTTGTTGTCTATTCCGAAAGGGCAGAGTGAAGCTGCAAGGGCTCTGGGGTTACGTTATGCCGGTATTCAATGGCGCGTGGTCATTCCCCAGGCATTGCGCGTGGCATTACCCGCGCTGGCAAATGAATATATCGCGATTGTTAAGCTCAGTTCGTTGGTGTCGGTTATTTCCCTGACCGAAATCCTGATGGTAGGGCAGCGGCTTTATTCGCAGAACTTCCTGGTGATGGAAACCATGGCAGCGGTTGCATTTTATTATGTGCTGATTGTTACGGTATTTGATTTCCTGCTGAAACAACTGGAGCGTTACCTGGATGTTACCCAGCGCAATACCAGCCGTGAAGTTGATGCCTCCATGCTGGCACTGGCAACACAGCAGGCGGGTAGCGTAAATCGCCCGGTCAGTGCAACAGACGGGCCCGCCTTGCAGGCATTCAAACTGCAAAAAGCATACAACAATGTGGAAGTGTTGGGGGCCGTGAGCCTGAACATTCACCCGGGTGAAGTGGTGTCGGTCATAGGCCCGTCAGGCTCCGGGAAAACCACTCTTATTCGCCTGCTGAACGGCCTGGAACAGATAGATAACGGGGAAATTAAAATCAATGGCCAGCCCTTTATTCATCTTGACCGGAGTAACCGGCAGAAACCGCGTTTTACAGAGCATGCTGAACACCGCCTGAATATCGGTATGGTGTTCCAGAGCTTTAACCTGTTTCCGCACCTGTCTGTGATGAATAACCTGTTGCTGGCGCCACGTTATCACCGCCTGGCCCCTGAATCTGAATTAAAACAACGTGCCTGCGAACTGCTGAATAAAGTTGGCATGCTGGAACACGCGTGGAAATACCCTCACCAACTTTCTGGCGGGCAACAACAACGTGTGGCGATTGCCCGCGCGCTGATGATGCGCCCTCAAATCATGCTGTTTGATGAGCCTACATCGGCACTTGATCCCGAAAAGGTTAACGAAGTTTTACAGGTTATTGAAGCTCTCGCCCATGAAGGGATAACGATGGTTATCGTGACCCACGAAATGAATTTTGCGTTCAAAGTTTCTGACCGAATTGTCTTTATGGAGAAAGGGCGTGTGGTTTGCGATGACACACCTGCCGTATTGCGTGAGGGGCAGAACCCACGTGTTGGTGCGTTCCTGAAAGATGTCTCCCTTGCTTAATGAACCCTGTATTTTGAGAGGAACATGTTGTGATTGAACAGTGGCAAATTGAACAGTTTCATCAACAAGGTTTTCTGGTAGTCGAAAACGTATTAACCGCCAGTGAAATCAATGTATTGCAAAAAGATTTTGATAACTGGGTGGAAGACAGCCGTCATCATGATAATGCCTGGGGAGAGACACTGGATGGGCGAGCTCGCTTTGACCTGGAAAGTGACCATAGCCCGGAACACCCTTCTTTACGCCGGGTAACATCACCAACCGAGATTTCCGGGTCTTACCTGCAAACTGCGTTGAAGTCACGTATGGCAGAGATTGCGGCCCAGTTAATCGGCCATAACGGCACGCGGTTTCATCACAGCAAAATCAATTCCAAATTGCCGCACACTGCGACACAGGTGAAATGGCATCAGGATTTTTTATTTACGCCTCATAGCAATGACAGCCTGATAACGGCGCTTTTGATGGTCAGCGATGTGACGCCAGAAAACGGCCCGCTTAACGTGATCCCTGGCAGCCACAATGGCCCGCTTTGGTCTCACTGGCAGAATGGAAAATTTACCGGGGCTGTGGAAGAGACCGTTGTCGCACAACATTGCCAGGAGCCTGTAGCTTGCTTTGGCCCCTCTGGCTCAGTGTGCTTTATGCACACCCGGTTGCTGCATGCATCAAGCCCGAATGAAACGGAACACCCGCGAACGTTATTCATTACGGTATACGCCGCTGAAGATGCGTTGCCTTATGGCGAAAACCCGTTACCCAGTATTCATACCGGCACACTGGTTGCGGGTGAAGAAAGCGGCCTGATTCGCAGTACAGACAACCAGTTACGTTTGCCGCAAAAACCCCGTGGCGCATCCTTTTTTGTTCAACAGGCCGGAAACGATCTTGCCAGTGCCTGATATTTTATCTTTGGAGGTTTTATGAAACAGCTACGCACTTCGCTTCGCCCTGTTGTTTTATGCCTGGTTGGCGCGGCCACCGCTATGGCGTCATTCAGTTCACTGGCATTTATGCAGCCAGGGAAAATTATTGCGGGTTCCGACATGACGTTTTACCCCTATGAATACATGGAAAATAACCATCCGGCCGGGTTTGATATTGAATTTCTTAATGGCCTGGCGAAAGTGATGGGGCGCAAGGCTGAAAACCTGGATACCCGTTTCCCTAACCTGATCCCCGGTTTACAGGGAGGGCGTTTTGATATCACCAACTCGTCAATGTATATCACCGCTGAACGCCTGAAAGTTATTGACATGGTGCCTTATCTTAAAAGTGGTGAGTCCATTCTTGCATTGAAAGGCAGCAGTTATCAGCCTAAAAAACCTGAGGATTTTTGTGGTCACAAAATTGGTTCAATGGGAGCCACTTCCTGGCTCCAGCAGTTACATAAGCTGTCTGACGACTATTGCGTGAAAAAAGGGCTGAAACCTATTGCGCTGAGCGAATTCACCACCGATCCACAAACCACCCAGGCGTTATTATCTCATGCTGTTGAGGCGCAGATAACAGATGCGGCTGTGGCCCGTGGTGTTACGGCCAAACTGGGTAATCGTATTGTTATCTCATCCGACACACTTATCTACCCAGTGTTGAATGGTTTTGGTGTGAAAAAAGGCAACCCGGAAGTCAAACAGGCACTGGAAAAAGCGCTGGCGGCATATCAAAAAACACCGGAGTACGCTGCATTGCTCAAAAAATATAACTTCCAGGCCCCTACGGAAGAAGACTTGAACACCTTGATGCCACAGGCTCAATAACAGCTCCCGGTTTTCTTCGTTTCCTGTAAGGTGAGGTAATTTATGGCGCTTTCTCATGAAGAACAAACGCGTATCGACCTGGCTGCCACATTCCGTATCATTGCGCATGAAGGTATGCATGAAGCGGTTGCCAATCACTTCAGTGCGGCGTTATCGCCAGATGGAAAACAGTTTTTACTGAACCCGAAGTGGATGCATTTTTCCCGCATTCGGGCCAGTGACTTGCTGTTATTACATGCTGATGACCCGCAAGCGGCACAGCGTGAGGATGTGGATGCAACGGCGTGGGCTATTCATGGGCAAATTCACCAGCGTTTGCCTGATGTCAAAGTGGTATTGCATCTACACCCGGTCTACACCACCAGTGTTGCCTGCCTGGCGCACCCGCATATTCCGCCAATCGACCAGAATACGGCGCGTTACTTTAACCGTGTTTCTTTCGATTCACTGTATGGTGGCATGGCTGATACAGTACAGGAAGGCGCACGCCTGGCCGGGCTTTTGGCAGGTAACAAGCGCCTGATGATGGGCAACCATGGCGTTCTGGTGACAGCGCCGGATATTGGCGAAGCATTTGATGATATCTGGACACTTGAGCGGGCCTGCCAGATTTTGGTTACCGCCTGGTCCACCGGGCAACCGCTGTGCGTACTTGCTGATGAAGTTGCGGAAAAAACAGCACAAGACTGGGAGAAAATTGCCGATTTTTCACGCCAGCATTTTGAAGAAATGAAACAACTGATGATTCGCCAGGACCCATCTTTGCTTGATTGATTATCGCGGCCCATGGAAGGGCGTGAGATTTTTTTGTATAAAGAGCTTGTCTGTACGGGGGGATTTATGTAATTTCCACTCTTTCGGAGCTCGAAAATGACGGTCACTGATTCCCTTCTTGCCTATTCCCTTGCCGCCTCACTTTTGACAATCACGCCTGGTCTTGATACCGCACTGATTTTACGCACTGCAACCCTTGAAGGTGGCCGGAAAGCGTTTATGGCCGCGCTGGGGATTAATACTGGGTGCTTTATCTGGGGCGCGATGGTCGCATTTGGCCTGGCGGCATTACTGGCTGTTTCTGAACTGGCTTATATGCTGTTGAAGTGGGCCGGTGCGGTGTATTTATGCTGGCTCGCTTTTCATATGTTACGTACTCCTGTAACGCCTCAATTAAACGAAGGTGAGGGAACAGCCCGGCACAGTAACTGGTTTATCCGTGGGATGCTGGGCAACGTGTTGAATCCTAAAGTCGGTGTGTTTTATGTCTCTTTTTTGCCGCAATTTATCCCGGCGGGGCACAATCCGGTAGAGTGGACTTTCTTGCTGGTATCCATTCATGTGGTGTTGGGGACACTCTGGTCACTCACGCTTATTAATGCATCACGCCGTGTGGCCCATATCCTGAAAAAGCCCGTTGTGGCTCGCTGGCTTAACCGCATTACCGGTGGTTTGTTTTTGCTGTTTGCTGCGCGTCTCGCTGCATCTTCCTGAAACTGTTTCATTCTTGCGTGTTTTTTCTGCGATGAGAATTGCAGAGTTATTCGAAGCACTATTTTCCCCTGTCAAGAAACAGGGGATAATTCCTTTTAACAGGAAGAGTGTGTTCAGGTAAGGAAACATAACGTATGAGTATTACGCCCAAAATCACCAGTGTGCGTGTCTGTCGTGTCAAAAATCACTACCCACATCAGGGCTCACGGGATTATTTTTTGCAGAATCTCGGCCTGCGGGTGGGGAAGCTCGAAGTTGATGTCGCCGATATCCGTGTAAACCTTGCAGCATTAACCACACGCTCTGAACAGTTTGCTACTAAATCTGATATTACCGAGTTGCGTGGTGAGTTACGTGCTGAAATGGGTGAGCTGCGTGAGGAGTTACGTGCTGAAATGGGTGAGCTGCGTGAGGAGTTGCGCGGTGAAATGGGTGAGCTGCGTGAGGAGTTGCGCGGTGAAATGGGTGAGTTGCGTGAGGAGTTGCGTGGCGAAATGGCCGCCATGCGCGGTGAAATAAACGGTTTTCGTGGTGAGTTTTCGGGTATGTTACATAAGGCTATACACAAACAAACGGTGCTGATACTAACTATTGTTCCTGCTTCCCTGGCCGTTGTCGCCGGGGTGTCTGCATGGTTCAGTTAACCGTTGTAGCATACCATCCCTTTCTTTTGTATTTTTTCCTCTTTCTCCATAGCCAAAGGGCAACGCCCTGTCTGGTGCCGTCACTGGCTACGGGCGTTTTCTGTTAACCATTCACTCCCTTCGGCAGCCAGATTAATGATTTAAATTCATAATCACATGTTGATTTCCCTGGATTATCCACCAGGGATGAATACGTACAATAGCGCTGTGCCCGTTTATTATTGTTGCAGGCCCGGGGCATCACCTGCTTTTGAAAATAAAACAGAGATAATGATGAATGCAAAACCTGTGGTGGGCACTGCTTCCCCCGCAAAAACACCCGTCGCCTTTATTGCCATTCTTGGCGCATTAATGGCTTTTACTTCGCTTTCAACCGATATTTACCTGCCTGCAATGCCTCAAATGGCGCGGGACTTACAGGGTGATGCTGAACTTACTGTAACCGGCTTTTTAGTGGGCTTTACCATCGCACAACTGATCTGGGGGCCAATTAGCGATCATTTCGGGCGCCGCCTGCCGTTGTTTATTGGTATGGTGCTGTTCGCTGTGGGTTCCGTCGGTTGTGCTATGTCAGAAAATATTACCCAGATTGTGTTCTGGCGTGTT
The DNA here is from genome assembly GCF_003182475.1 of Mangrovibacter plantisponsor. GTDB lineage: Bacteria > Pseudomonadota > Gammaproteobacteria > Enterobacterales > Enterobacteriaceae > Mangrovibacter > Mangrovibacter plantisponsor. Next base: position 3,495 of record NZ_QGTS01000015.1, on the reverse strand, counting down.
TTTCAGGCGCTGGGAGCCTGTACCGGCCCGATGCTGGCCCGGGCTATGATTCGTGATTTGTTTACCCGAACCCAGGCCGCTCAAATGTTATCGACACTGGTGCTGGTCATGGCTGTAGCACCTATTGCCGGACCATTACTGGGTGGTCAAATTATCCGCTTTAGTACCTGGCATTCCATTTTTTGGCTACTTGCGGTGATTGGTGGGGTGATGTTCGTTTCACTGGTGTGGTTGCCAGAAACCCTCAGTCCGGAAAAACGCACCCGAGCTTCTTTGGGGAATGCTTTTCATAACTACTTCTCGTTACTGAAAAACACCGCTTTTATGCGTTATACCCTGAGCCTTACCTTTTATTACGTGGCGGCTTACGCGTTTATTACCGGATCACCCTTTGTTTATATCCATTACTTTGGCATTGACCCACAGCACTATGGTTGGTTGTTTGCGGTGAACATTCTGGGTGTTATGGCCATGAGCGTGGTGAACCGCCGCCTGGTTGTCCGCCATTCTCTGGAGAGCCTGTTGAAAGGAGCCAGTGTAATTGCTGTGATCGCGACAATCGCGCTGTCTGTGTTGGTAAAGCTGAATATTGGCGGGGTAGCCAGTATTGTGATTACCGTTTTTATCTTCTTTTCTATGAACGGGATAATCGCGGCAACATCCACAGCGGCTGCGCTGGATGAAGTGCCACATATCGCTGGTGCCGCCTCTGCTTTGATTGGGGCGTTGCAATATGGCAGCGGTATTATTTCATCACTGTTACTGGCTTTCTTCCGCGATGGCACACCCTGGACAATGGCCTGGATTATTGCCTTGTTCACGCTTGCCAGTTTTCTGGTGGTATTACCTGCAAAAGCAAAACGTACGGCTGCCTGAGTGGCAATTACGCACAGGGCATTGCTGGTCAGAAAGAAGGCGAGCAGGCTGCTCGCCGTTAATGCCAAAAGGCCACATAGTGTGGCCTTCAGATTGATGAAAAAGAAGGAAAAAGCGTGGTTTTTCCTTCTTTTTAGTTAGCGGGCGAAAATCAATAAATTGATTTTCCTGGTTTTTTATTGGGTGACATCCTCTCGCTCTGTGCGGACATGAGGTTTGTCTTCCGACCCAAGGCCACATAGTGTGGCCTTCATGAGTTACAGCGACTGTTTTTCAATACAGTTACGGCCATTTTGTTTGGCCTTGTAGAGTAACTGGTCCACCTTGCGCAGGAACTCTGTTGGTTTTAATGATTCATCTGGCATAGCAGTGAGGCAACCAATGCTGGTGGTAACAAGCTCCTGGTGTGGTGAACCTTTATGTTCAATGGCCTGTTTAGCGATAAGCCGTTGGCAGCGCTCTGCAATATTGCCTGCCATAACAGCATCAGCGCCAGGCAGAATAATAATAAACTCTTCACCGCCATAGCGGGCAACCAGGTCACGCGGGCCTTCAAGGGCAAGGCTCAGGGTTTGCGCTACACGGATCAAACACTGGTCTCCCTGAATGTGGCCGTACATATCATTAAATTGTTTGAAGAAGTCGATATCCATCATCAGCAGTGACAAAGGCGCTTTGCTGCGGCGGGCGCTTTCCAGCTCCACGGCGAGCGTGGCGTCAAAGCGGCGGCGGTTGGCAATACCAGTAAGACCGTCTTTGTAAGATAAGGCTTCGAGCTCTTTTTGCAGCGCGATGAGCTTTTCTTCTGTTTTCTTCCGTTCACTGATATCAAACATAAAGCCAATCAGGCTGTCTGGATCGCCATTTTCCTTGCGCACCACATGCACAACATCGCGGATCCACACGTATCCGTTATCTTTTGTCAGTGCCCGGTAATCAGCTTCATGATCCACGCCAGCCTGAGACTGGGCAATGCAGAAGTTGACCACACGCTCCCGGTCTTCAGGGTGAATACGCGTCGCCCAGTCTTCGGCTGAAACCCAACTGGCTTGTTCCCAGCCTAACAGCGGCTCAATTTGTGGGCCAATATAGGCAAATGACATGGTTGACCAGTCTATTTTCCACGGGATAGCCAGAGTCGATTCCAGTAACGTTTTATATACTGCGTTATCGCTGGTGAGTTCACTGATGTCTGCCATAAAACACTCTCCAAAAAAATAAATTAACCGGGCATTACCGGACGACTGTGTACTGTTGCCAGAGCGTTCCAGTACCAGTAGAAGTACCCGTTGTTTTGTTGTAATAGCGTGTGAGTTGTTATGCTGTTTTGCTGAATATTACCCCAGCATGCCAGTGCCGAGTTACGGTTATTATGCAAATCAAGACAAACCTGATTCGGCAGTGCTGGCTTGGGAGGAATATACAATGCGTCGCCCTGTTTTACCCACAGGTCTGCGACACGGATAATAGATTGTTCAGGCCAGTAACGGCCTACTGAAACCACCAGAGGTTGTAGCGGGTCTGTTGAAGCGAATACATGGGGAAAATCGTGGTGTTCAAGGTCGGTACAGGAAACAGTGAGTAAGGTATTCCCTGTGCCCTGATACGGTGACCAGTGGCCGGCAAATACACCATAATCATACTCTACATATTGTAATGGGCTTACCGGGCTGGAAATCTGAATCGCCTGCCCTGGTTGAATCAGCGTTGCACCAAAAGCAGCTGCAATCGCCGGGGTTGCCCAAAAAGGTTCAAAAACCACTTCTGCTGCACTAAATCCTAACTGTGTTTCTGTGCCCCAGGGTGGGTTTGGCGTCACTTTCACAATATCCGCCACCACATAAGGTGTGCCAATGGCAGTTGCGGGGTTATCAGGCGCAGCTTCCACTCGCACTATTTCGGGAGCGGGTTCGGCAACCCAGACTGGCCCATTGGGCGTGTTACAAAACCAGGGAGTCAGAGCGAGATTGATGTCTTCTTCATTTTTTTCCTGAATAAACAAGGGCGGAGCGAAGTGTGCGTCAGACATGGTTTGTATTATCCATTATTGCTGATGTAGCAGGTGAATTGGTGAGCAGGCAAAGCGTGTTCCAGCCTGTTATTAGTATTGTCAGGTGGCGTGAGGGAAATTATGCCGTGGCGGAAATAGTAGAGCCATAGGCAGGATGGGTGAATAGTGTTAAATATTGATAAAAATAAAGGCGTTAGTACGTCTTGTGGTTTGCCTGATGACGCGCAGTGAAATAACCTTCTCGCAGATTTGCCTTGCCTGTTTTCCCCAAAAATATGGCTCACCGTAGTGAGCCATGAGTCTGATGACAAACCTTATGTCCGCACAGAACGAGAGGATGTCACCCAATAAAAAACCAGGAAAATCAATTTATTGATTTTCGGCTGCTAACTAAAAAGCAGGAAAAACCACGTTTTTTCCTTCTTTTTCATCAATCTGATGGCTCACCGTAGTGAGCCATGAACGCTTTGCCCTGTGGGTTACTTCATTCCACAGTTATTGCATTTGCTGGTGATCTGCTGGAAGAAGTCGTTACCTTTGTCGTCCACCAGGATAAACGCCGGGAAATCTTCCACTTCGATTTTCCAGATAGCTTCCATACCCAGTTC
>NZ_QGTS01000014.1 GCF_003182475.1 Mangrovibacter plantisponsor | reverse complement strand
TGTACGTTGCTGTTATCCCCGGTAATGGCAATGCCCGTGGAGCCTTCACCACTGACGCTGGTGTCCCCGCTGTTGCTGACACTGGCGTTGTCGCCGGTGATCAGCGTACCGGTACCGCCGCCGGTGACCGAGCTGTTGCCTTCGTTGCTGACGCTGGCGTTATTCCCGGTGATAACCGTGCCTGCCGAGCCCTGGCCGCTGACGCTGGTCTCCCCGGTGGTGGTGACACTGGCGTTGTCGCCGTTCACGCTCACCCCGGTGCCGCCCGCGGTTATCTCGCCGTTGCCATTGTTGGTGACCGTGGCGTTGTTGCCGTTCACTTCCAGCCCCACTGAGCCTTCACCGCTGACTGTCACCCCGCCATCGTTGGTGGTGCTGGTGTTATTGCCGTCCACCACCGTGCCTTTGCCGCCTTCGGTGACGTCCGTGTCGCCTTCGAGGGTGTTGTCTGTGTTATTGCCGGTCACCAGGTTGCCGATTTCCCCTTCCCCGGCACTGGTGTTGCCTTCCAGCGTGTTTTCCTGGTTGTCCCCTTCCAGCTTATTGCCAATTTCCCACTCTTCGTAGTTATTGCCGTCGCCATCGCCGCCATCTCCGCCTTCGTTACGGTCGCCGCCACTGCCGCCGCCCCCGCTGCTGCCACCAGCTGCAATGGCAATGGTGGCCGCCAGTGCGGCAGCCCCGCCCCCGGCGAGCAGGGTGGTCTGGTCGGTCATCCACGCTGGCAGTTCACTGGCCTGTGCTGCCTGGGTTTCTTCTGGCTGCTGTTCCGTTGCCTGGCACTGTTCTGCCAGTGCCGCCTGCTCTTCACCGGTAAGCAGGCTCAGGTCTGCCGGGCACTCCAGGGTTTCTGCGGGGGCAATGGTTGCCGGAGGCGGGGTTTGTGCAAAAGCCTGGCCGTTCAGTGCCAGGGAAATACACACCGAAAGCGCGCTGAGTGCTGCGGTTTTGTTTTTCATCAAACTGTCCTTATTTGTGGGGCCACCGGCCAGGTGCCGTTTCCGGGGAAAACGCTCCGGCCTCTGGTCATTAAAGGCGGCCAAAAAACAAAAGAAATTAAGCAACCGGGGCAAAAAAACCGCACCGGTTTTGCCAGACGCAGTTATAAGAACAGCAGGCAGGAAAAGATAATTGGTTTGTTCAGCACAAAAGCAGGCATTGATAGGTACAACGATCAATATAAGAAAACTGATCGCTCACGCCGATCAAAATAATAAAAATAGCCATTAATTTTAAATAAAATCAATATATTAAATACAATCAAGACGTGGTTTTATAAACAGGAAAAGTGTATTTATAGAAATTAACGAGAGAGGTTTACGGTATTAAAAATACAGTATGTTTATTATTGGTTTAAGTTCCCAATAACCAGCCAGGAAGAATGCAAGATAATAGTGAAGGAAAAAGAAAGAAATAACGAACTAACCAGTACTGTGAGGGGCAAAACAGCCCCTCACTTAATGACTTTTATTTACCCCATTTCCCCGCCCAGGCCAGGCGCTCTTCAGGGGACAGATAGCTCCAGGCGATAAAACGGCTCTGCTTTTGCCCTTGAGACATAGGCTGTTTCACCACCATCGCCACGCCAGCTTCACGCAAAGCATACTCAATACTGCGCATATGTTCTGCTTTAGATACCAGCGAGGTAAACCATAACACCTGGCCGGCAATTGTGCGGCTCTCCACTACCATCTGGCGAATAAAGGCCAGTTCTCCCCCTTCGCACCATAACTCACTGTGCTGCCCACCAAAATTGAGTGCAGGTGTGGCACCGTTAAGCCCCAGGTTTTTGCGTTTGCGGGTATTACCTTCCAGCGCTTCCTGAGCGGAGGCATGAAAAGGCGGGTTACATAACGTGGCATCAAAACGGTCTGTTTTGGTTACTACACCGGCGAAAATAGCACCCGGTGTTTTTTGGCGGCGTAAACGAATCCGGGTACTCAGCCCGGGGTTTGCCTGGATTACCTGTTGGGCATGGCTCAGCGCCTCTTTACTGACATCTGTTCCGGTAAAGCGCCAGCCATACTCATGCTGCCCAATCAACGGGTAGATACAATTCGCACCGGTACCAATATCCATCAGGCTGGCTGAGTTCGGTACCCCCTGCCTGCCTGTCCGGGCCAGCAAATCAGCCAGGTGGTGGATATAGTCAGCTCGCCCAGGCACTGGCGGGCACAGAAAACCTTCCGGAATATCCCAGTGCTGGATACCGTAATCCGCCGCCAGTAATGCACGGTTAAGCATTTTAACCGCATCAGGGTCCGCGAAATTCACGGTTTTCTCCCCGCGAGGTGAGAGTTTTACTTTACTCCCCAGCTCAGGCAGGGCCTGAACCAGGCGGTCAAAATCATAACGGCCCTGGTGGCGGTTACGCGGGTGCAACTGGTTTTTCTCGGCAATCTGTTTCATCCTGGCTCCTTGTGTCCGGGCGCGTAAGATACGCGTTCAGCATAACAAGGTAAAGTGCAAGCCATATACCTTGTGCTAGCCTGTTGGTTACCTGTTAATTATCTGGCTGCCAAAAATGACCACTGATTACTACTATTATGAGCCTGAACAGGGGCATGGTTTGCCCCATAATCCACTGAACGCAATTATTGGCCCACGACCAATTGGCTGGATTTCATCAGTCAATGAACAGGGGGTTGCCAACCTTGCTCCTTACAGTTTTTTTAATTGCTTCAACTACCAGCCCCCTATTATAGGATTCGCCAGTTCCGGGTGGAAAAACAGTGTGGAAAATATCACCCGCACTGGCTACTTTGCCTGGAACCTGGTTACCCGCGAGCTGGCCAGTGCCATGAATGAGACATCGGCATCCGTTGCTGCCGGAGTGGATGAATTCGCGCTTGCCGGGTTAACTCCGGCTGCTTCCCGCAAAATACCCGTTCCCCGTGTCAGTGAGAGCCCGGTCAATTTTGAATGCAAACTGACACAGTGCATTCAGCTCACTAATGCCGCAGAAGAAAAGCTGAATACCTGGCTGGTATTGGGTGAGGTTGTCGCAGTTCATATCGCCGCTCACCTGCTGGAAGATGGGGTTTACCAGACGGCAAAAGCACACCCGGTTATGCGGGCTGGTGGCCCCAGTGCTTACTACGGGATTGATGAGTCACTCAGATTTGATCTTATCCGGCCCGATGACCGTGGATAATGCCTTCCCGCAAACAGCCAGATTCAATTATTTTGAATAACTACAACAAGGTTTTTACATAGCCACCAGGTGGGAATGACTGAGATAATAGCGCTAACAGAGTAAGACAAGACATATAAAGACGTACCTGCACGGAACCCCCTGTTAAACAGGCTCAGGTTCCACCATCGCTATTTTCGTACAGAACGTTGTTGAGGCCGGTTCTTAATGAGCCGGCCTCAATTTATATGGGTTATATGGGGTGCCTGAAACCACTCCCGTGGGTTGTATTTCTCTGTGTTATTTACCCTTGTTTTTGCCTGAATATCAGGCTCAGCCACCGCCATACCTGCCACTATTTTACCTGCAACCAGGTATCGTGGCCGGGCCACGCGCGGTGGCTTTTTTATGCTTACGCAGCGCTAAATCAACTGCCCCACCCGCTGTAAACCTTCTTCCAGCGTTGCGACTTCTGCTGCCGCCAGTAAACAACACGCTAACTGAATCTGGATAGATTCCGGAACAGGCTCTTCACCGCGCAAACAGCGTGTTAACCACTCAACAGTCAGTTGCGGGTCTTTGCCAGAAGGGAAAACTGGCGCAGGGCTGACTTCTGCCTGACGGCTATAAACCACCTGCTCACCGGCGGCATTCACCCAGTTTATTTGCGGGCAACGTAATGGGTTGGCGTACACTTCCCCTTCAGTTCCGTGCATCACCAGCGCCTGGCCACCCACAGTCTGGAAAAACTGGCTCACGCGGGATAAATATTCCGGGTGCGAGACACTCGAAAGCCGTAATGCCGCATTTTCCGGAAAAGGCGTCAGCAATTTTGCCAGCGTGTGAGCGCTGTTACGCACCCCCATTCGCCAGCGCAGTGCCAGTTGAGTTGCCAGCGGCGGGCACAAAGCACTGACAGGTATATAAACAGGTTTATCACCTTCCAGCTCTGCCTGAGCCTGGCCACGAGAATGAACCGCCTCAATGCCCATCATGGAAAACAGCGTTTCCGTGATTACCCTGCCCGGGTCATCGCTCACACCATGGACCACAACCGGGAAACCCAGCCGGGAAAGTAACAAGGCGAGTAGTGGTGTCAGGTTCGGTAACTTACGTGCGCCGTTATAACTGGGAATAACGATGGGCACAGGCCTGCCTGCCGGGGCAGAAAGCTGCAGCGTATGCGTGCGCGTGGCCTGGTAAAAGCCCTGCATTTCGCTTTCACCTTCCCCTTTGACACGCAAAGCAATTAATACCCCGCCCAGTTCCAGTTCAGGAACGTCTCCGCGTAACATGCTGGCATATAATGCCTGAGCAGTTTCGCAGTCCAGATCCCGGGCATGATTTTTACCCCGGCCAATCTCTTTGATAACTTTACGGTAATCCATACTTTACTCTCTGCCTTATTTTTCCCGAGCCTGGCGAGGTGAGCGCCTGCGTTTTTTTTCCGGTTTGCCCGGTTTTGCAGAGCGAGGGACCGCTGGTAGCTCAGGCTGGCTGATAGGAAATACAGGTAACGCATCCAGCAGCCTTTTACCATAGTTTTTTGTCAATAAGCGCCGGTCATAAATCACCACTTCCCCCCAACAACTGTGGCTACGTATCAGGCGGCCCACTTGCTGAATCAGTGTGAAAGAGGCTCCGGGCAGGCTTTGTACATCGAACGGGTAGCGTTTCAGGCTTTTTAGCCACTCCCCTTCGGTAATCACCACCGGGCTGTCTACCGGGGGAAATGCAATTTTATGGATATGGACCTGGCTTAACAGTTCACCTTTCAAATCCAGGCCTTCGGCAAAAGACTGCAACCCAACCAGCACACTGGTTTCCCCCTGGCTTACACGCTTACGGTGAAGCTCAACCAGCCGGTAACGGGGCTGGTCGCCCTGCACCAGTAACACCAGACGCAGATCCTGCACTTCTTCAAGAAAAATATTCATTGCACGGCCACTGGCAAATAACACCAGCATCCCTTTGTGCTTGCCTGCCTTGAGTTGCTCACGGAAAAACGCCGCCATCTCGGCAATATGCTGGCGCTCTGTTGCTGGCTGAGGGTCGGTTTGCATTTGGGGAATAACAATGCGCCCCTGGTCTACATGGTTAAAGGGGGAATCCAGAGTAACGAAGGTATCCCCCCGTTTTTCATGCAGCCCGGTGAGCTCCTGAATGCGGGTATAACTGTTCAGGGAACGTAATGTGGCTGAAGTCACTACAATATGGGGAATTTGCCGCCACAACAGGCGTTCCAACTGGTCGCTGACACGAATGCCAACACAGTGGAAGAACAGGTGAGCCTGGCCATCCTGAAAAGTACGGGTAAACCATTTTGATACCGGTGCTCCGGAGGCTTTTTCCATTGCCGCCAGCCGCCACAATTTACTCTGCGCCTCAAAGTGGCCAAAAGCCCGGTTAGTTTGCAGAATCAGGCGGTGCAACCGCACAATATCATGCTGCCCGGTGCGTTCACTTAAATCATTCAGGAATGATTCTGCAAGGCCACGCAATGCATCGGTCAGTTTTGCCAGGCGCTCACAATGGGCCATGATATCTTCGGGCAAAACCCCCATGGGGAAACGGTAATCACCTTCTTCTGTGGCTGGCAGCGCTAAATCAAATTGTGCAACCAGGCCCGCAAGATGTTCAGTGATTTCTTCACAATGGTTTGCCAGGCGCTCGGGTGTTGCCAGCGGAGGAACCGTTTTAGGGCGGAACTGCTCCAGGCAGGTGCTGACCAGTTTGCAAAACAGATCCAGCTGCAGGCGGCTCCAGCCAGGCGTGATTTCCGCACTCATTTCCAGTGCATCACGGGCAACCTCTGGTATATGGTGGCCTTCATCCAGTACCAGTAGCAAATTATCTGGCTCCGGTAACACGGATTCACTCTCCATTGCCGCCAGCACCAGAGCATGGTTCGCCACCACCACTTCAGCTTCACGAATTTCACGGCGGGCCACAAAGAAAGGGCACTCACGGTACCAATGGCAGTTGCTGCCAAGGCAACTGGCGCGGTCTGTGCTCAGGCGCGCCCATAACCCGTCATCAATAACTTTATCTGTGTGGTCACGCAGACCATCCCAACTGTAGCTGTCGAGGTCTTTCTTTAATGCCGCACAGCGCTGTTGTTCTGCTTTATTTTTCGGCGTGAGGTCATCATCAAGAAACGCTAACAGATCCCCCTGGCTGCTGTTATCGCTGGCGAGGGCTTCCAGGTTACGTGGGCAAACATAGCGCCCACGGCCAAAAGCGGCTGTATAACGCAATTCAGGGATTATCTTGCTCAGAAGAGGGAGATCTTTACTGTAGATCTGATCCTGCAACGCGACGTTCGCAGTACTGACCACCAGCGTTTTTTTTTCATCCCGGGCAAGGGCAATCCCCGGAATCAGGTAGGAGAGCGTTTTACCTACGCCCGTTGGCGCTTCAATAACCAAATGCCGGCCGCTGTCACCCGCCAGGTTTTTTGCCACCTCGGCAATCATATGCCGCTGAGGAGGGCGAGGGATAAAATCAGGGATTTGTTGTTGCAGCGCTTTGTACCATGCGGCAATTTGCGCCTTTTGTGCCGCGGATAAGGCCATTGCAGTTCCTGTACTGTATAAACAACCACTATTGTGGCATTTTTTCGTGGCTGGCTGAACTGCTTTTTGGGGCAAATTGGTTTACTGGAAGAGAGCCGGCAATTCTGTGAACCAGAATTGCCGGGAACGGCTAACAGACCGGGGGTTAACCGCAGTGGCAGGCAGTTTTATCAGCCACGCAGGCCATTACTGGCCGTTACTGCCATTCTCTTTTCGGGGAGCACGCGAGCGGTGGGGTTTTGCCGGGCGGTTTTCAGGTTTGCCGCTGGCATTTTCAGGCCGGGCACCACGGTTTTCTGGGCGCGGGGTGCGTTTCTTCGCCGGAGCCCCGGCTGAAGGGCGGCTACCACGGCCCTGGCCACCACCACGGCGGCCACGCGACTGGCGGTCTTCCACTGGTTCCGCTTTGATGGACGGGTCTGGCTCATAGCCGTCAATCGCCATGCGCGGTATTGGGCGTTTAAGTAAGCGCTCAATGTCTTTTAACAGTTTGTGCTCGTCTACACACACCAATGACACCGCCTGCCCGGTTGCTGCCGCGCGCCCGGTACGGCCAATACGGTGAACATAGTCTTCCGGCACATTTGGCAACTCATAGTTAACCACATAAGGCAGTGATTCAATATCAATACCACGTGCAGCAATGTCTGTAGCCACCAGCGCACGAATCGCGCCGGATTTAAAATCGGCCAGCGCACGGGTACGGGCTCCCTGGCTTTTATTACCATGAATAGCCGCAGCGCTGATGCCGTCTTTGTTCAGTTGCTCCGCAAGGTGGTTGGCACCGTATTTTGTGCGGGTGAAGATCAGTACCTGCTGCCAGTTATCTTTACCAATCAGGTGAGACAACAATTCACGCTTACGCTTTTTATCAACCAGGTGTACATATTGTGTCACCTGTTCTGAAGGCGCATTACGGCGTGCAACTTCAATCACTTCCGGGTTTTTAAGTAGCCCGGAAGCCAGGTGTTTAATGTCATCTGAGAAGGTTGCGGAAAACAGCAAGTTCTGGCGTTTTGCCGGTAATTTTGCCAGCACACGGCGAATATCATGAATAAAACCCATATCCAGCATGCGGTCTGCTTCATCCAGCACCAGTACTTCTACTTTATCCAGGCTGACTGCATTTTGGTGCACCAGGTCCAGCAAACGCCCTGGAGTGGCGACCAGAATATCTACGCCACCACGCAGCTTCATCATTTGTGGGTTGATGCTGACACCGCCATACACCACCAGTGAACGCAGTTTCAGGTGGCTGCTGTAGGCACGCACATTTTCCCAAACCTGTGCAGCAAGCTCGCGGGTAGGCGTCAGAATCAGAGCACGAACAGGGCGTTTGCCACTGACCGCATGCGGAGACTGAGACAATTTCTGCAACAATGGCAAAGTAAACCCGGCGGTTTTCCCGGTCCCGGTCTGTGCGCTGGCCATTAAATCGCGCCCGGCAAGCACTGCCGGAATCGCCTGTTGTTGAATTGGGGTTGGCTCGCTATAACCCTGTTCAGCTACTGCCTGTAAAATTGCCGGATTTAACCCGAGTGATTCAAAAGACATAACAACTCCTCACTCACCCTGCCCGCAGTTTACGGCGTAGTTCCAGGGATCGTCGTTTTAGTGGCAAGGGAACCCCTTAACCAAACAACAGCGACACAACCACAGTGTCATGAAGCGGCGGAGTGTAACAGCTTTTCCGTCGCGCTGCATAAATTCCCGCGAACAGAAATTTCTGCAAAATAATACGCTGCCAGTAGCCATATACCAAAAGCTGGCATAAACTTAATCAAACGATTGATTAACTTTTACTTGCTCTGGTGATGAATACGATGAATACGCCCGTCACCTCTCGGGGTGAACTCGCTAAAAACCAATTAATTACTGCCGCTATAGCGCAGTTTGGTGAGTTTGGTTTGCATGCAACCACACGAGATATTGCAACACAGGCTGACCAAAATATCGCTGCCATTACTTACTATTTTGGTTCAAAAGAAGAACTGTATATGGCCTGCGCGCAATGGATAGCAGATTTTATCAGCCATAATTTCCAGCCACATGTTGCTTCCGCGGTACAGTTACTTTCCCGGGAACAACCAGACAAAACGGCAGTGCGCGAGTTAATTCACCTGGCCTGCGGCCATATGTGCAAATTGCTGACCTCAGATGAAACCCTCAACCTGAGTAAATTTATTTCCCGCGAACAGCTTTCCCCCACTTCCGCTTACACCCTGATTCATGACCAGGTGATCGCCCCCATGCATGATCACCTGTGCGCATTAATCGCCTGTTACTGTGAGCGGGATCCACTGGATACAGAAACCATTTTGCATACCCATGCCTTGTTAGGTGAGATCCTGGCGTTCCGCCTTGGGCGCGAAACCATTTTATTACGCATGGGCTGGACCCAATTCGATAATCAAAAAGTTGGGCTGATTAGCAACGTTATCGCATCGCATATTGATTTTATTTTATACGGACTGTCTCAACACTGAGGAACGCTGGCATGAAACACCGCAAGCCCCTGATTGCAGCTGTGATTTTATTAGTTCTCATTGTAGCTGGTGCCGGTGTCTGGTGGTACCAGCAACACCAGGATGACACACTGACACTCTACGGCAATGTCGATATTCGAACAGTGAACATGAGCTTCCGGGTTGGAGGCCGCCTTGAAGAACTGAATGTGGACGAAGGCGATAAAATCACGGCAGGTGAAACACTCGGTATGCTGGATAAAAAGCCTTACACCATTGCGCTGGCACAGGCACAGGCTAATGAAGACGCCGCTCAGGCCAAGTATGACCTGGTGATGGCCGGCTACCGTAGTGAAGAAATCGCCCAGGCCGCCGCCGCCGTGAAACAAGCCCAGGCAGCAGCCCAGTACGCCACTCGTTACTACCAGCGCCAGCAGGCGTTATGGCAACAACGGGTAAATTCCGCCGATGATTTAGCCAATGCCCGTTCGGCGAGTGTTCAGGCTCAGGCCAACCTGAAAGCCGCCGAAGATAAACTCAGCCAGTACAAAGCGGGTAACCGCCCGCAGGAAATTGCTGAAGCCAAAGCCAGCCTGGAGCAAGCCCAGGCAGCCCTTGCCCAGGCGCAACTGGATTTACACGATACCACCCTTACCGCTCCGTCAAGTGGCACGCTGCTGACACGCGCGGTAGAACCTGGCACGATGTTAAGTGCTGGCGGCACGGTGCTGACATTGTCATTAACCCGCCCGGTTTGGGTGCGCGCTTATGTAGACGAAAAAAATCTTGGCCAGGCAGTGCCCGGGCGTAATGTGCTGATTTATATCGATGGTCGCCCAGGGAATCCATGGAAAGGTAAAATTGGTTTTGTTTCACCCACGGCCGAATTTACCCCGAAAACCGTCGAAACGCCGGATCTGCGAACTGACCTGGTTTACCGCCTGCGTATTATTGTCACCCACCCCGACGATACGCTACGCCAGGGCATGCCAGTAACCATTCGGTTTGAAGGAGAGCAGTAATGAGCCAGGCGGCGACAATCAGGCTGGAGAATGTCGTCAAACATTTTCGCGGGCTCGACCGCCCCGCCGTTGCCAGCCTGAATACGGAAATTACAGCGGGCGCTGTCGCTGGCCTTGTCGGGCCCGATGGTGCCGGTAAAACAACATTAATGCGTATGCTGGCCGGGTTACTGACACCGAGCGAAGGCAAGATTGAAGTACTGGGCCTTGACCCCATTCGCGACGGCACACAGCTGCACAGCATGCTGGGTTATATGCCACAGAAATTTGGCCTGTACGAAGATTTAACGGTGATGGAAAACCTGAACCTGTACGCCGATTTGCGCAGTGTCCGTGGCAAACTGCGCCAGCAAGTATTTAACCAGCTTCTGGAATTTACCGACCTGGAGCCGTTTACCAAACGCCTGGCTGGGAAATTGTCGGGCGGGATGAAGCAAAAGCTGGGGCTAGCCTGCACCCTGGTCGGCCAGCCCAGTGTGCTGTTACTGGATGAACCCGGAGTGGGGGTTGACCCTATTTCACGGCGGGAATTGTGGCGCATGGTACATGAACTGGCCAGTGACGGCATGCTGATTTTATGGAGCACGTCCTACCTGGATGAAGCGGAACAGTGCCGGGAAGTGTTGTTGATGAATGAAGGCGAGCGCCTGTACCAGGGCGCACCAGACGCACTGACACAGCAAATTGCCGGGCGCACCTGGCTGGTTACCAGCCCGGAAGGGAAAAACCGCCCACTGCTTCAGCATGCTCTGCGCCAGCCTTGTGTGAGCGACGGGATGATTCAGGGCCACTCGGTTCGCCTGATTGTTAATTCCCCATCTGCTATTCCCAGGCTTGCAACCAGCCTGTCGTTACCCGAAAACTGTTTTCGGGAAACCCAGCCACGCTTTGAAGACGCCTTTATTGACTTGTTAGGCGGAACCAAAACCCGGGAATCCCCTCTTGGTGCCATTTTGCATCAGGTTGAGGGCAGCAAAGGGGAAACCGTGATTGAAGCCCGTAACCTCACCAAGAAGTTTGGGGATTTTGCAGCGACTGACCATGTTGACTTCGCGGTCAAGCGTGGCGAAATCTTCGGCCTGTTGGGGCCAAATGGTGCCGGGAAATCCACAACATTTAAAATGATGTGTGGGTTGCTGGTACCCACCGATGGCCAGGCACTGGTGCTGAATATGGATTTAAAAACCAGTTCAGGGAAAGCCCGCCAGCACCTGGGTTATATGGCACAGAAATTCTCACTGTATGGCAATCTGACGGTTACCCAGAACCTGCGTTTTTTTGCCGGGATCTACGGTTTACGCGGCACACGTCAGCAGGAAAAGATCCAGCGCATGACCGATGCCTTTAACTTACAGGCCGTAGCACACCAGGCAACTGATGCCCTGCCATTAGGGTTTAAACAACGCCTGGCACTGGCCTGCTCATTAATGCATGAGCCGGATATTCTGTTTCTTGATGAGCCGACATCGGGCGTTGACCCCCTTACCCGCCGCGAATTCTGGTTGCACATTAACAGTATGGTGGAGCGGGGTGTCACCGTGATGGTCACAACCCACTTTATGGATGAAGCCGAATATTGTGACCGTATTGGGCTGGTTTACCGCGGGAAGTTAATTGCCAGTGGTTCCCCGGACTCACTTAAAGCCAGCGCGGCCAACGACGAAATGGCCGACCCAACCATGGAGCAGGCATTTATTCAACTGATTCACCAGTGGGATAAGGAGCATGACAATGGCCGCCAATAGCATCCTTGCCTGGCATCGAGTCAGGGCGCTGTGCATTAAAGAAACCCGCCAGATTATTCGCGACCCGAGTAGCTGGTTGATTGCGGTGGTTATCCCGCTGATGCTGCTGTTTATCTTCGGCTATGGCATTAACCTGGATTCCAGCCGGTTGCATGTGGGCGTATTACTGGACCAGCAAAGTGAGGAAGCACTCTCTTTTGCTCACACGGTCAGTGCTTCGCCTTTCATTGCCCCGACAATCAGCGATAACCGCCAGCATTTGGTTGACCTGATGCAGGCCGGGAAAATACGCGGCATCATTACCATTCCGGTCAACTTTGCGGCGCAAATGGCCCGTGATGGCGATACAGCGCCCATTCAGGTGATAACCGATGGCAGCGAACCCAATACCGCCAACTTTGTGCAGGCCTATGCTCAGGGTGTCTGGCAAATCTGGCAGCAACAACGCGCTGAAGACCGTGGTGAAACCTTCGAACCTCTGATTGATGTGCAAACCCGCTACTGGTTCAACCCGGCCGCTATCAGCCGCCATTTTATTATTCCCGGTGCCATTACCATTATCATGACCGTTATTGGCGCTATCCTTACTTCGCTGGTGATTGCCCGTGAGTGGGAACGCGGCACCATGGAAGCGCTATTGTCCACTGAAGTAACCCGGACTGAGTTACTACTGTGTAAACTGGTTCCCTATTACTTTCTCGGTATGCTGGCTATGTTGCTGTGTATGCTGGTGTCGGTATTTATTCTGGGTGTTCCCTGGCGTGGCTCGCTGCTGATCTTATTTCTTATCACCAGCCTGTTTTTGCTCAGCACGCTGGGTATGGGCCTGCTGATTTCCACGCTGACACGTAACCAGTTTAATGCCGCGCAGGTTGCGCTGAACGCCGCTTTTTTGCCTTCCATTATGTTGTCCGGTTTTATATTCCAGATAGACAGCATGCCCGCCATTATCCGTATCGTGACCTACATTATTCCGGCCCGTTATTTTGTCAGTACACTGCAAACACTGTTTCTCGCGGGCAATATCACTTCGGTGCTGGTGGTCAATGTGCTGTTTTTAATTGCCTCTGCGGTACTGTTTATTGGGCTGACCATGTTGAAAACCAGCCGCCGTCTCGACAGGGAGTAACACGCTATGCTGCACCGCTTGTGGACGCTTATCCGTAAAGAGTTACAGTCGCTGTTAAGGGAGCCGCAAACCCGCGCAATCCTGATAATGCCGGTGATTCTTCAGGTGGTGCTGTTTCCGTTTGCCGCCACACTGGAAGTCACCAACGCAACCGTGGCTATTTATAATGAAGATAACGGCAAACACTCCGTTGAACTGACCCAGCGTATTGCGCAGGCAAAAGCGTTTTCCCATATTTTACAGCTCAACAACCCCAGTCAGATTCGTGATGTCATTGATAACCAGCGAGCGCTGTTGGTGGTGCGTTTCCCGCCCACATTTTCCCGCAACCTGGACCAGCTAACTCCCGCACAAGTGCAGTTACTGCTGGACGGGCGCAATTCAAACAGTGCACAAATTGCCGCCCGTTACGTGCAGCAGATAATCAATGATTACCAGCAATCGCTGCTGAACGGGCAGAAACAGAACAACAGTGAACTGGTGATCCGCAACTGGTATAACCCGAACCTGGACTACAAGTGGTTTGTTGTTCCTTCGCTGATTGCCATGATTACCACCATAGGCGTGATGATAGTCACTTCATTGTCTGTTGCCCGCGAACGTGAGCAAGGCACACTGGACCAGTTACTGGTTTCGCCGCTCGCCACCTGGCAGATTTTTGTTGGCAAAGCAGTACCGGCCTTAATTGTCGCCTGCTTTCAGGCGTCGATTGTGTTGGGCGTGGGGATATGGGCTTACCAGATCCCCTTTGCCGGTTCTCTGCTGCTGTTTTATTTCACTATGCTGGTTTACGGGTTATCGCTGGTGGGGTTCGGCCTGCTGATTTCGTCGCTGTGTTCAACCCAGCAACAGGCGTTTATTGGCGTGTTTGTGTTTATGATGCCAGCCATTTTGCTTTCCGGGTATGTTTCCCCGGTAGAGAATATGCCGGTGTGGTTACAGGACCTGACGTGGGTAAACCCGATTCGGCATTTCACCGATATCACCAAAGAGATTTACCTGAAGGATGCGAATTTCAGTATTGTGTGGCAAAGCTTATGGCCGCTATTAGTTATAACGGCCATAACAGGTTCAGCGGCGTACGCTATGTTTCGCAGAAAAATCGCCTGACCGGCGCCGTTTGCTGTCTTTTGCCAGTAACGACACAACTGCAGGCCCGGCGAGGATAACCACGCCGGCAAGCACCAGCACCAGATGGCTCTGAAAAACACGGGATAACAGCCACAGGCCAATTAACGCCGTACCAAAATACCATGTGGTGGTGAGCTCTTCGAGAAAATCACCCAACTCCCTGAGCCAGCCATCATGAAAACGCTGTAACGCCAGCATCATCACTAAAGTCAGTGTGTATAACAAACACAGACCAATACCGACCTGGACCAGAGACTTACTCATCCAGCCGGCAACCAGCACGGCTATAACCAGCAAATGCAGCATAATTTGCCAGCAACTCAGGCCTGTTGCGACACGAAGTCGTTGTTGCCATTTCATGTCTTATCTCCTGATGGATTTTTTGACTACTAATCAGAGTACCGCACTTTACGGAAAATTCCGTATCCCGCCAGTTTTTTGTGACAAACACTACACTTTATTTGCACACAGAAACAAAACAAGGAGGAAACCGGCACTATGCCTTCACAGTCAATTATCAAAATTTTAACAATAAACACACATAAAGGATTTACTGCTTTTAACCGCCGCTTTTCCCTGCCGGCTCTGCGCGATGCTTTGCGTGCAACACTCGCTGACATTGTTTGCCTGCAGGAAGTTAGCGGTGAACACCAGGCGTTGGCCCGGGCAACACCCGGCTGGCCAACAACCAGCCACTATGAATATCTGGCCGATACAGTGTGGCGCGATTATGCCTATGGGCGCAATGCGGTTTATCCGGAAGGTCACCACGGGAATGCGGTTTTATCGCGTTTCCCAATTGAACACAGCGAAAATATCGACGTATCCATAGAGGGCCATGAGCAGCGGGGCCTGCTTTATTGCCGCATCTCCGTACCCGGTAAACCAGCGCCACTCCATATTATCTGTGTTCATCTGGGGCTGAAAGAGGCCCATCGCCGGGCACAACTGGAAAAGCTGTGGGCAGTGATTCGCCAACTGCCTGAGAATGCCCCACTGGTTGTGGCAGGCGATTTTAATGACTGGCGGCAACGGATCCACCCACGCCTGCATGAGCATGATGGCATGGAAGAAGTATTCAGCCGTGAGTTTGGCAAACCCGCCCGCACATTCCCGGTTTGGTACCCTTTTTTGCGCCTGGACAGAATTTATGTGCGCCATGTGCAACAGTGCAAACCTTTGCCCTTCTCATCTGGTCCGTGGCGTGGGTTATCGGATCATGCGCCATTAGCCGTGGAGATTAGTCTGTGAAAACGACATGGAGAAGCGGTAACCAGATTACGTTACTGGAAAATGGCGATGCCTATTATCCAGCGGTATTCAAAGCCATAAGCCAGGCGAAAAAACAGGTATTACTGGAAACATTTATCTGGTTTGACGATAACGCAGGCCAGGCGCTGCACCAGGTCTTGCTGGAAGCGGCGAAGCGTGGTGTGCAGGTGGAGGTATTAATGGATGGCTATGGTTCCCCCGACCTGAGCGAGACATTTATTAATACACTCACCCAGGCGGGCGTTGTAGTACGTTATTACGACCCGTCACCGCTGTTTCTTGGTATGCGAACGAATCTGTTCCGCCGGATGCACCGCAAAATAGTGGTGATTGATGGCGAACTGGCGTTTGTTGGCGGCATTAATTACTCAGCAGAGCACATCACCAGTTACGGGCCTGAGGCCAAACAGGATTATGCCGTAGCCATTCGTGGCCCGGTGGTCAGTGATATTCAGCAGTTTGTTATTGATAACCTGCCGGAAAGTACCCGAACACGCCGCTGGCGCTGGCGGCGGCATAAGGCACAGGACCAGAACCAGGCCGGAGAAGCACAGGCGCTGTTTATCTGGCGGGATAACAACCACCATCCGGATGACATTGAGCGTTATTATTTGCGCATGCTGGCACGGGCTCGCCGTGAGGTGATTATCGCCAATGCTTATTTCTTCCCGGGATACCGGCTGTTACATGCCATGCGCAACGCAGCACGCCGTGGTGTCAGCGTTAAACTGATTTTGCAGGGCGAACCGGACATTCCGGTGGTAAAGACCGCAGCCCGCCTGCTCTACCCTTACCTGCTTAAAGCTGGTGTCCATATTTATGAATACCAGCAGCGCCCGTTACACGGAAAAGTCGCGGTGATGGACAGCCACTGGGCAACCGTTGGCTCCAGTAACCTCGACCCACTGAGTTTGTCGCTCAACCTTGAAGCCAACCTGGTGATTCATGACCGTGAATTCAACCAGACATTGCGCGACAACCTGATGAAGCTGATAAGCCACAGCACAGAGCAGACACAAGCCGACCGCGTGTTGCTGCCAGGCCCGCGCTGGTGGGGGCTTACCTGTAGTGTTCTCGCCTTCCACTTTGTACGGCATTTCCCGGCCATGGTGGGCTGGTTGCCTGCCCATACGCCACGCATTACCCGCGTCCCGCCGCCAGTTCAGCCTGAGCTTGAGCAGCAGGACCAACATGCCACCACGGACTCAGGAGGACAATAACTATGTCGTTACTGCACCGTTCATTGAGCGCTCACACCCGCCGCCGGATCAAGCAAGGGCTGTCTGGCGCTTTTTTACTGGTCGTTGTGGTACTGCTTGTACTTTATGCCCGCCAGGTGGACTGGCAGGAAGTCTGGCAAGCGTTACTGACCTATAACCGCAATGCGTTGCTCAGCGCCGCAGGTCTGGTGGTGGTCAGTTACGCTATCTATGGCCTGTATGATTTGTTGAGCCGGTCATGGTCCGGGCATGGTCTTCACGCCCGGGTAGTCATGCTGGTTTCTTTTATTTGCTATGCCTTTAACCTGACACTGAGCACCTGGGTCGGCGGTATTGGTATGCGTTACCGGTTATATTCGCGGTTAGGCCTGAGTAGCGGCACTATCGCCCGGATTTTTTCCTTCAGCATTATGACTAACTGGCTGGGTTATATCCTGGTTGGCGGGGTACTGTTTACTTTTGGTTCACTGCACCTGCCCTCTGGGTGGTATATCGATACGCTGACACTGCGCTGTATTGGTGGTGTATTGCTCACTATGAGCATCGGCTGGTTGTTGCTGTGCTCTTTCTCCCCAAAAAGAACCTGGCGAATCCGGGGGCGACGAATACGCCTGCCTGGTGCCCGTTTCGCCATAATGCAGTTTTTGTTGTCTGCAGTTAACTGGCTGATTATGGGCACTACAATTTGGCTGCTCATGCAGCAACAGGTTGATTTTATGACGGTGCTGGCAGTGACATTACTCAGCAGTATTGCAGGGGTAATTATTCATATTCCGGCAGGGATTGGGGTACTGGAAGCGGTGTTTCTGGCATTGCTGCCCGCCTCGCAAATCAGCCATGGCAGTATTATTGCCGCGTTACTGGTCTGGCGGGCGTTGTATTACTTTATCCCATTAATAATTGCGGCGGTGTGTTATGGGGTACTGGAAGGCCGGGCGGAAAAATTACGCAAGAAAGGCGAGGTAAAGCGCAACCAGGCGGGCGCGGTTAAAACGCGCGCCACCGGGTTACAATAAGCGCTTAACGGCGGTTGCCGAGAATACGCAGCATCATCAGGAACAGGTTGATGAAATCAAGGTACAGCGTCAGGGCACCCATAATGGAGTAGCGGCGCAGATTGGTGCTGTCACGGGTATCAATCTGGCTGCCAATACTTTTCAGTTTCTGGGTATCCCAGGCGGTCAGGCCAACAAAAACGACCACACCAATGTAGGTTACTGCCCACATTAACGCAGTGCTTTTCAGCCAGATGTTAACTACAGATGCCAGAACAATACCGATCAGCGCCATAAACAGCATGCTGCCGAACTTGCTCAGGTCGCGCCTGGTGGTGTAGCCATACAGGCTCATTGCACCAAACATACCGCCGGTAACAATAAACGTACTGGCGATGGACGAATAAGTATAAGCGACAAAAATACTCGATAACGTCAGCCCTGTAAGCGCGGAATAAAGCATAAACAGCGTGGTTGCCATCGCGCCACTCAGTTTATGCACCATACCGGACAGAACAAATACCAGTGCCAGTTGAGCAATAATCAAACCGAAGAAGGTTAACTGGCTGGAAAAAACGAACATCAGTACTGCAGGGGTCGCTGCGGCATACCAGGCGACAAACGCCGTCAGTAACAGGCCACAAGTCATCCAGCCATACACCTGCGCCATATAGGTTTGCAGCCCGGTGCGGGTGTTCTGGACGATTGTGCCATTGGCGTGTGGGAAGCGGTCCATGACATATCCTCTGATTTTGATGGAAAAACAGGCCTTCAGACTACCACATTCAGTTGTAATGCGCAGTCTTACCAGCGCTCTGCTGCGACTTTATCGCTTTCACGTGCTTCAACCCAGCGAGCGCCCTGCTCAGTAGACTCCCGTTTCCAGAACGGAGCCCGGGTTTTCAGGTAATCCATAATGAATTCTGCTGCGGCAAAAGCGCTGCTGCGGTGTGCACCCGTCACGCCGACAAACACGATTTCTTCTCCGGGATACATTTCACCAATGCGGTGAAGGACGGTTACACGTTGCAGTGGCCAGCGTTCCCGCGCGGTAGCAACAATTTCTTCCAGCGCCTTTTCTGTCATGCCCGGGTAGTGCTCCAGGCACAGTGCGCTGACGTTATCGCCCAAATTGTGGTTACGCACTTTTCCGGTAAATGTCACCACGGCGCCATCGTCATCGCAAGCCGCCAGCCACTGGTATTCTGCGCCGACATCAATGTTGCCACGCCCCACACCAATGCGTGTTTGATCTGCCATATCAGCCTCCGGTGACCGGGGGGAAAAAGGCCACTTCGTCGCCCGCCTGAATAGCGTGGTCGAGAGGAACCAGCGTCTGGTTAACGGCTGCTAACAACTTGCCGCTTTCCAGTGCCAAAGCCCAGCGCCCACCCTGGTTTTCCAGGTGCTGGCGCAGCGCTTCAACAGAAGAGAATGAGGCGTGAAGGCGCAAAGCGTCACAGCCAACCAGTTCACGCACTTGCGCGAAAAAAAGTACATCAATCATCCTGCACCGCCCTGAAATCACCTGATTTACCACCCGATTTCGCCAGCAGGCGTACCGGGCCAATGACCATATCTTTCTGAACTGCTTTACACATATCGTAAATGGTCAGCGCAGCAACTGAAGCCGCAGTGAGCGCTTCCATTTCGACGCCGGTTTTACCGCTCAGGCGGCAAACTGATTCAATACGCACCCGGTTTTCCGCAGGCTGCGCTTCCAGGTGAACTTCCACTTTGCTGAGCAATAATGGGTGGCACAGAGGGATCAATTCCCAGGTGCGTTTCGCGGCCTGGATACCAGCGATACGCGCTGTGGCGAAGACATCACCTTTGTGATGACGCCCTTCAACAATCATTGCCAGTGTATCCGGATGCATAGTGACAAACGCTTCCGCTCTGGCTTCCCTGGCTGTTTCAGCTTTGGCGGAGACATCCACCATATGCGCTTCGCCAGCCGCATTAATATGGGTTAATTGCGACATAACTATTTCTTGAGATGAGGATGGAAGTTACACGGGCGCTGGCGTGCATCGAGTTGCTGCTGGATGATATTTTCCCAGGCAGTACGGCAAGCTTTGGTTGAACCCGGCATGGCGAAAATCACCGTGCGGTTTGCCATGCCAGCCACTGCGCGCGACTGCAATGTCGCCGTGCCGATTTCTTCATAAGACAGCATGCGGAACACTTCGCCAAACCCTTCAATTTCACGGTCAAACAGGGGCAACAGGGCTTCAGGAACCTGATCGCCATCCGTTAACCCGGTTCCGCCGTTAATCAGCACCACCTGGACATCATCACTGGCAATCCACTGTGATACCTGGGCGCGAATGGCGTAGCGGTTTTCACTGACAATAGATTTAGCCACCACCTGATGGCCTGCTTCAGTGGCGACATCACGCAAATAATGGCCTGATGAATCTTCTTCTTCAGTGCGGTGTGAAGTCACTGTCATGATTGCGACACGCGCCGGAATAAATGTACTGCTTACCTGACTCATGATTCTCTCCTTACGAACGCTTACCCGCCGATATACGACAGATTCTGCGTGATACCCGTGTTTCCCTGATGCAGGAAATGGGTCTGTTTTTTGCCTGCCAGCGCCTGGCTGATACGTGCCTGCAATTCGCCCTGTTGCTGGTCGTTTGCCAGCAAATCACGCAGCGGAATGCCGCCATCACCAAACAGGCATAAATGCAGATTGCCAATGGATGACACTCTCAGGCGATTGCAACTGGCACAGAAATCTTTCTCATAGGGCATGATGAGGCCAATTTCACCCTGGTAATCCGGGTGGCAGAATACCTGGGCTGGCCCATCACTGCGCTGGCGAATCTGATGGATCCACCCGCGTTCCAGAAGCTGGTCGCGAATCACCATGCCGGAAACATGGTGCTGGCGAAACAGTTCACTGCCCTCGCCGGTTTCCATCAGTTCAATAAAGCGTAATTGAATTGGCCGGGTTTTAATCCAGCCGAGAAAGGTGTCCAGTTGGTGATGGTTCACGTCACGCATCAGCACGGTATTGACTTTCACACGCTCAAACCCGGCAGCAAACGCAGCATCAATCCCGTCCATAACCTGGCGGAATTTATCCTGCCCGGTTATGGCGTAGAACTGCCTGGCATCAAGGCTGTCGACACTGACGTTAATTGCTGTCAACCCGGCATCGCGCCATTGCTGCACATCACGCGCCATGCGGTAACCGTTGGTGGTCACAGCGATTTGGCGCAGAGAAGCATTTTCACGAACGGCAGCAATGATATCGGTAAAGTCGCGGCGTAAAGAGGGCTCACCACCGGTCAGGCGAACTTTTTCGGTGCCTGCTGCGGCAAACGCGCGGGTAACCCGGCGAATTTCATCGAGGCTGAGAAAGCTTTTGTTCGCCACGCCGTGCGGTTTGTAGCCATCAGGCAGGCAATATGTGCAACGAAAGTTGCAAACATCAGTCACGGACAGACGCAAGTAATAGAACTTACGCGCCCATGCATCGGTAAGTTGAGAGACCATGTACACCTTTCCAAATACGGGAGATGCAGGCATTTCTTTCTGCACCCTGGTGGCGACGCATCGCCACGGCCAGGGCACCATATCTTGCGACACAGGTGCCAGGGCTTGAGTGTCAGTTTCAGATTTCTGAAACCGGGTTAGCAGGATAGTAGCGCTTTCTGGCATGAAGTGCCAGGCGACTTTCGTTATATAAACAAGTATATAGCGACACAATTCTGCATTTTCGCGACAAAATAGCTGCTGTTTCCCGGCATTGCTTTGACAGATGTCATTTTCCCTTGCCAAAGGTTCGTCTTTTAACCGCTATTCAGGTAATTTAGGGGGTAAATCTGTTTTATAAGGAAATCCTATGCGCAGTCGGGCTCTGGCCGATTTGGATTGTGTGGTCACTCTGGGTGGTGGTCATGGGCTTGGGCGGGTTATGTCGGCCCTGGGGTTTTTAGGCCAACGCCTGACTGGCATTGTCACCACCACGGACAATGGCGGTTCAACCGGGCGCATTCGCCGTTCAGAGGGGGGGATTGCCTGGGGCGACCTGCGTAATTGCGTGAACCAGTTGATTACCGACCCAAGCGTGGCATCGGCGTTATTTGAATACCGCTTTAGTGGCAATGGCGAGTTAGCCGGCCACAACCTGGGGAATTTAATTCTTAAAGCACTCGACCACCTGAGCGTGCGCCCACTGGAAGCGATTAACCTGATTCGTACCTGGTTGCACGTAGACGCCTTTTTAATCCCAATGTCTGAGCAACCGGTGGATTTACTGGCAATAGATGACGAAGGCCACGAAGTTTGGGGAGAAGTAAATATTGACCAGCTTACGGTGCCACCACAAGGGTTGCAGTTGTCCCCGCAGGTTAGTGCCACCCGTGAAGCAGTGCTTGCCCTGGAAAAAGCCGACCTGGTAATTATTGGCCCGGGAAGTTTTTATACCAGCCTGATGCCTATTTTATTAATGCCCGAGTTAACCGCAGCACTGCGCCGTACCCAGGCAAAAGTGGTGTTTATTGACAATCTGGGAAAAGAACACAGTGCTGCGGCGCTACTGACGCTGGATGAACGGCTGGACATAATGGAGCAGGCAATAGGCAAACCTGTTATCAGCACGGTAATTACCGGGGAGTATAACACCCTGCCCGCAAGCCATGATGCCAAAACAGTGATTCAGACTGCCCTGGCAGCCAGTGATGTGCCTTACCGCCATGATCGTCTACGGTTACGCCAGGCCATTGACCTGGCGCTACAGAAGTAACTCCCATTAATTTATGAGGCGGCAATAAACAGTGCGCGCAGTTGCTGTAGCTGGTCGCGCAACTTAGCCGCCTCTTCAAACTCCAGATTTTGCGCGTGAGTCATCATCTGTGTTTCCAGCTCATGGATTTTCTGCTCCATGGCCTTCGGTGACATATCCTGTGCAACAGTGCGTGCAGCAGAGTCTCCCCCACGTGTTTTGCCCCGTTTCGCTTTGGTTTTCATCACCCCTTCGCCCAGCGCCAGGATATCCACCACTTTCTTATTCAGGCCTTTTGGCACCAGGCCATGCTCTTTGTTGTAGCGCTCCTGTTTTTCGCGACGGCGTTCAGTTTCACCAATGGCTTTCGCCATCGACGGCGTAATTTTGTCCCCATACAGAATCGCCATGCCATTGAGGTTACGCGCCGCGCGGCCAATGGTCTGAATCAATGAGCGCTCAGAACGCAGGAAGCCTTCTTTGTCGGCGTCCAGAATAGCCACCAGCGACACTTCCGGCATATCCAGGCCTTCACGCAACAGGTTAATCCCAACCAGCACATCAAACTCCCCCAGGCGCAAGTCACGGATAATTTCCATGCGCTCGACGGTGTCGATATCTGAGTGCAGGTAGCGCACACGGGCACCGTGCTCTTCAAGGTATTCCGTGAGGTCTTCCGCCATGCGTTTCGTCAGGGTAGTAACCAGCACACGTTCATTAATGGCCGCACGCTTGCGAATTTCTGAGAGCAAATCGTCCACTTGTGTTGCTACCGGGCGCACTTCTATCAGTGGGTCCAGCAAACCTGTAGGGCGCACAACCTGGTCTATTACTTCACCGCCGGATTTATCCAGTTCGTAATTCCCTGGTGTGGCAGAAACATAAATAGTTTGCGGTGCCAGGGCTTCAAACTCTTCGAATTTCATCGGGCGGTTATCCAGTGCTGAAGGCAACCGGAAACCATATTCAACCAGAGTTTCTTTACGTGCCCGGTCGCCACGGTACATCCCGCCGATTTGCGGCACAGTAACGTGAGATTCATCAATAACCAGCAGGCCATCTGCCGGCAGGTAGTCAAACAGTGTTGGTGGCGGCTCGCCCGGGCCGCGCCCGGAAAGAAAGCGTGAGTAGTTTTCAATACCCGAGCAATACCCGAGTTCATTCATCATTTCGAGGTCAAACTGCGTGCGCTGGGTGATGCGTTGCTCTTCGAGTAGTTTATTATTTGCCAGTAACACCTTGCGCCGGTCAGCCAGTTCGACTTTGATTTCTTCCATTGCCTGCAAAATACGTTCACGAGGTGTGACGTAATGGGTTTTCGGGTAAATGGTAAAGCGCGGAATAACAGACTCCACCTGCCCGGTCAGCGGGTCAAATAGCGACAACCGCTCAACTTCTTCATCAAACAATTCAACCCGCAGGGCGATGTCATCAGATTCCGCCGGGAAGATATCGATAACCTCGCCACGCACACGGAAAGTACCGCGCTGGAACACCTGATCGTTGCGGGTGTACTGCAATTCAGCCAGGCGACGCAGAATAGCGCGCTGGTCAATAATCATGCCGGCGGTCAGGTGCAGCATCATTTTCAGGTAGAGATCCGGGTCACCCAGGCCGTAAATCGCAGAAACAGACGCCACCACGACTACATCTCGCCGCTCCAGCAGGGCTTTGGTGGCTGAAAGCCGCATCTGTTCGATGTGCTCATTCACGGACGCATCTTTTTCAATAAAGGTGTCCGAACTGGGTACATAGGCTTCAGGCTGGTAGTAATCGTAGTAAGAAACAAAATACTCAACAGCATTTTCCGGGAAAAAGGCCTTCATTTCGCCATAAAGCTGCGCCGCCAGTGTTTTGTTAGGTGCCAGCACCATTGTAGGGCGCTGCAGGTCTGCAATGACGTTCGCAATGGTAAATGTCTTCCCTGACCCGGTTACACCGAGCAGCGTTTGGTGAGCCAGGCCATCTTCCAGCCCTTCAGACAGGCGACGAATGGCATCAGGTTGGTCCCCGGATGGCGTAAAGCTGGAGTGTAATTTGAACAATTTACTCATAAGACATGACCTGTTGCACCATGGCGGAAGGAAGAAGCAATTTTAACTGCCGTACTGTTTTTTGCCAACCTTAATGACTGGCTAAATAACCAGTAACTAATAGTGAGCACGCTAAATAACAGCACAAAATGACACCGTTTTGTACAAACACCCGGCGTTTATACCAGCAAGATCCACGCTTACCAGGTTATCCCCAGATTTTTTCCATTTTTAACATTTGTCAAGAGACGTCATGAAAGTTTTATGAAACAACACACGGCACGATATCCAAGGATTGATTTTATATAACTATTTGATATTTATATTTTTTTAAATAAAGGCGGCTTTAACATCAATTCAGGCGAAAGCCGCGTATTCTCTCGCCTGCAGCTAGTTTTCTAACTCTAATACACAAGGTTATCCACAGGAATAGTGGATAACTGCTTTAAGCCCTGTAAGGGCATACTCCGCTGGTTTACCGTTTTCTTGCAAAAACACCGCATAAAAAATTTTCTGGCAAAATTTTTTCGCAGGCAACCATCTTTTTTGTCGATGACCTGACAACAAAATCTGCACTGCACCACACAGGCATTTGTTTTGCGTCAGCACGCTGCACCAAAATTATCCTCAGGGAAGCACTGCCAAAGTGCACAGTGCTACCAAAGTTGTAGTTGCAGCCGTGAAAACCAGTATTTTTTGTAAGTATCGTCCTGGTTCGTGGAAATTTCTGTCGTGATTACGCTTTCTGGCAAGAGAATTGCACAGACTACCAGACTGGAGCTCAACCCCTTTCCTGTTGGCAGAAAGTGATGCAGGACGCAGTGGTTATATGAGTGGTTACCAGCGCTGAGCGAATTTACGCCTTAGTGGAATAGCCTGACGTAGAGCCGGTCCGGGAGGAGGACATTATGTTGAGTTTGCGTGCTGTTAACCAATTTTATGGTGAAAAACATACATTATGGAATGTTGACCTGGACTTGCCCACAGGACAATGTATTTGCCTGCTGGGAGCACCTGGTGTTGGCAAAACAACGCTGGTGAACTGTATCACCGGCCATATTCCGGTACAAAGTGGCAGTATGCTCTGGCAGGCACAAGGGCACCCACCAGAAGATTTACTGACCCGCCCACCAGAGGGGCGCACTGCTCTGGGGATAGGCTATGTTCCTCAGGATAAACGGATTTTCTCGCAACTGAGTGTGGAAGAGAACCTGCATATTGCCATGATGGCCGCCGGTGAACAGCATAAGCGAATTTCGCCGCTGGTTTACGAGTTATTCCCGGAATTATATACCCTGCGCCAGGTGCGTGGCGGTGATCTGGCCGGAGATACACAACAGCAACTGTCACTGGCAAGAGCGCTGGTAAACGACCCGAAATTGTTGATTCTGGACGAACCGACTAATGGCCGCGGAACCAGTTTCATTCAGGACCTGGGCCAGACATTGCGCCGCCTGAACCAGGAATTTGGCCTGACAATACTGCTGGTTGAACAACGGTTATCATTTATCCGTTGGGTGGCGGATAAATTTTGCCTGCTGCATCGCGGGCGCAATGTTGCGCAGGGCGACCTGACAATGCTGGATGACAATATGGTTTCAGACTGGATAGCACCGTAATGCCGCAAGATTAAATCAGGGCAGTGATATCAATATACTGCCCAAGATTGGTGTGTGTTTCCGCGTGTTCCAGAAAGGGAATTTCTCCCAGAAATGGCACGTCCAGCCGCTGGCGTAATGTTGACAGATAATCCAGATGACGCGCGCCTGGCGGTAATACAGTATTGGCAATCCAGCCGGCAACAGGTAACCCGGACTGGCGAATTGCCTGTAAAGTCAGCATGGCGTGATTGATACACCCAAGCTTTACCCCCACCACCAGAATCACTGGCAATTGTTCCTGCACCACCCAGTCAGCAAAAGTGGTTTCCTCGCTCAGAGGCGTAAACCAGCCACCGGCACCTTCAACCTGTACCCAACTGGCAAGAGGCTCCAGCGCAGCTAACCCGGCAGATATTGCGGGAAAGGTAATGGGCTGCCCGGTATCCCTGCTGACCAGATGCGGCGAAGTGGGTTCCAGAAAGACCAGTGGGTTTACCTGGTGGTAGGCCAGCGGTACGGTACTGTTACGCTGCAAAGCCAGCGCATCGCTGTTACGTATTCCTTCCGGCGTGGCTTCACTGCCTGACGCCACAGGCTTGTAACCTGCAGTGTGAAATCCGTGCTGTGCTGCCGCCTGTAACAGTGCACAACTGGCAACGGTTTTCCCAACTTCCGTATCCGTGCCAGTAACAAACCAACGTTTACTCACGCGTAATCACTCCTACTATTAATTGGTAACTTAACAGGTACTCGCCTGCCTCCTGCGGCCAGGCCAGTGAGAGTGCCTGAAGTTGTTTCCGGGTTAAGGTGGAAGAGGCGCGCCCGGCGTGTAAATGCGTGGCGCCAATCCCTTTCAGGGAACGCATTGCGCTCAGCACATCAGCCCAGCGTTCACGCACAGTGACTGTACTTATGTGGTACTGCCACCCACTACAGGCATCGTCAATGGCTTGCCGGGGCAGAAAGTGGTTGCCATGGCTGTGCTGGTCAACCGCACGCCATGCCTGATGTAATTCACACAGTGAACCCGCCGCCAGTGTTGTGAACGCGACATGCCCTCCGGGGCGGGTTACCCGGCAGAGCTCACTCAGCGCCAGGCGTAGATCTGCGCACCACTGAATAGCAAGATTGCTCCAGGCAAGATCAACACTGGCATCGGGAAGTGGCAATGCTTCTATGTCGCCACACAGGAATTCTATTGCCGGGCTCTGCAGGCTTGCCTGCTCCAGCATGGCAACCGAGAGATCCAACCCGGTAACAGCTGCACCACGCTGATGCCAGTAGCGGCTGAACCAGCCGGTACCGCACCCGGCATCCAGTACCCGGGAAGGAGAAATGTCACCCAGCATGGTAATAAGCTGCTGGCCGCTTTCACGTTGAAATTGCGCATGTTTGTCGTAACCAGAAGCAGCACGCCCAAAGGCTGCCGCCACGGCGGCTTTATTCACGGGCAAGGGCATACAGCACCTCCAGTAAGCGGTCGATATCTTCTGGCTGGTGAGCCGCCGTCAATGTAAAACGCAACCGGGCAGTACCGGGGGGAACTGTCGGCGGGCGTATCGCGGTTACCCAGACGCCCTGCTCACGCAGGCATTGGGCAAGGTACAATGCGCGGGTATTATCACCAATTATCAGTGGCTGAATCGCTGTAGATGATTCACTCATCGCCCAGGGCAAACCAGCCGCTCCGGCCCTAAAATGGCCAATATGGCGCTGAAGTGTTTCCCGGGATTCATCTGCATGGCGGATCACTGCCAGCGCAGCGCTGAGTGCTTCGGCCTGGGCTGGGGGAAGCGATGTGCTGTAAATCAGGTGGCGGGCAAACTGGACCAGATAATCGGCAACAGCTTCACTGCACAATACCGCAGCCCCACTGGCACCGAAGGCTTTACCAAAGGTCACTACCAGAACATCTGGCCTGATACCAGCCTGCCAGCAACTCCCCCGCCCTCCCTCGCCCAGCACGCCAATGCCATGGGCGTCATCCACCATCAACCACGCACCAGACTGCCCGGCAAGCCGGGCAAGTTCCGGTAGTGGGGCCTGGTCGCCATCCATACTGAACACCCCTTCCGTAACGACCAGTTGCTCTCCGGTGTGCCCGCCAGCAAGTAAGCGGCCCAGTGAACCGGCATCGTTATGTGCAAAACGGCGTAACACGGCTGGCGACTGCATGGCAGCTTCCAGTAACGAGGCATGGCTGAGCTTATCGGCCAGCAGCCTGTCGCCTTGCTGCATTAGTGCGCTGATTACGGCATGGTTGGCTGCGAAACCAGAAATAAACAGTAAGGCGCGCGGGTAGCCCAGCCAGTCGGCCAGAGACGTTTCCAGTTCAGCATGGGCGCGGGTGTAGCCAGTGACATGGCCGGAGCCACCACTTCCCACCCCATAGCGTGCAGCACCTGCTTGCCAGGCGCGGATAACCGCAGGGTGCTGGCTCATCCCTAAATAATCGTTACTGGCAAAATTAAGCCACTGCTGCTGGCCGTCGGAAAACATGCGCTCAGTGCCCGGGTGGCGTACTTGCCTTGTGCGCCACAGATCTTGTTCGCGCCGTGCTGACAGCGCGTTATCAATACGTTGCGACCAGCTCATCAGAGTGCGGCATTGTAAAATTGTTCGGTGTCTGCATGTAATAACTGCTCAGTTAATTCACTTTCCTGGGCGTTATCACCATGGCTGACTTGTGTAGTTTGCGGGTTGATCCCCAGTTTGCGGAACAATTGCAGGTCTTTGTCTTCTTCAGGGTTAGGCGTGGTGAGCAGTTTGCAGCCGTAGAACACCGAGTTAGCCCCCGCCATAAAACACATGGCCTGGGTTTGTTCATTCATTTGCTCGCGCCCGGCGGATAAACGAACCCAGGAAGAAGGCATCATGATACGGGCCACCGCAATGGTACGGATAAAATCAAAAGGATCAACATCGTCGTTGTCTGCCAGTGGTGTGCCCTTCACTTTCACCAGCATATTAACCGGTACACTTTCCGGTGGTGTGGGCAGGTTTGCCAGTTGCAATAACAGGCTGGCACGGTCGTTTACGCTTTCCCCCAGCCCTACAATTCCCCCTGAACATACTTTAATTCCGGCATCGCGTACTTTGCCCAGAGTATCGAGGCGCTCCTGGTAAGTACGGGTAGTAATAATGTTGCCGTAAAATTCCGGCGAGGTGTCCAGATTATGGTTGTAGTAATCCAGCCCGGCGTCCGCCAGCCGTTGTGCCTGGCTGCCACTCAGTGTGCCCAGTGTCATACAGGCTTCCAGCCCCAGAGCTTTAACCCCTTTCACCATTTGTTCCAGGTATGGCATATCGCGGTCCTGAGGGTTCTTCCACGCAGCCCCCATACAGAAGCGGCCTGAACCTGCTGCTTTCGCTTTTTCGGCAGAAGCCAGCACCTGCTCCACTTCCATCAGGCGTTCAGATTCCAGGCCTGTTTTATAACGGGCACTTTGTGGGCAGTACTTACAATCTTCCGGGCAGGCCCCGGTTTTAATCGACAGTAAGGTGCTAACCTGAACCTGCTGAGGATCAAAATGCTGGCGATGTACCTGCTGAGCTTCGAACAGAAGTTCAAGAAGCGGTTTTTCAAACAGAGCGGTAACTTGCGACATTGTCCAACGTTGAGTATGTGCCACTGGCATCTCCAGAATAAGTGATATGAGCTGTAATCTGAGCCGATAGTTGTAAACTAAAGACTGTTATTTTTGGTTTACATGCTTTAGTTTCGTAAACTAAATCTTTTTAAAATGGTTTACAAGAATATGATCGATCAACATAGTCTGGATTTCGACCAGCGCCATATCTGGCACCCGTATACGTCGATGACCAATCCGTTGCCGGTTTACCCGGTCGCCAGCACGCAAGGCTGTACTCTGACACTTGCGGATGGCAGGCAACTGGTAGACGGGATGTCTTCATGGTGGGCAGCCATTCATGGCTATAACCACCCACACCTGACACAGGCAATGAAGCAACAAATTGATGCGATGCCCCATGTGATGTTTGGTGGCATTACCCATGCGCCCGCCATCGCGTTGTGCCGCAAGTTGGTTGAGATGACCCCGGACGGGCTGGAGTGTGTCTTTCTGGCTGATTCTGGCTCGGTAGCTGTTGAAGTCGCCATGAAAATGGCATTGCAATACTGGCAGGCAAAAGGCCAGCCGCGCCGCCGCTTTATGACTTTTCGCCACGGTTACCATGGCGATACGTTTGCTGCTATGTCGGTCTGTGACCCGGATAACTCCATGCACAGCCTGTGGAAAGGCTACCTGCCGGATAATATTTTTGCCCCGGCCCCGCAAACCAGGTTCGATGACGAATGGAATGAACAGGATGTTATTGCCTTTGCCCGGCTGCTGGCGGCACACCGTGACGAAATTGCTGCGATCATCCTGGAGCCGGTAGTCCAGGGCGCTGGTGGTATGCGGTTCTACCACCCCAACTGGCTTAAGTGCGTGCGGCAAATGTGCGACCGCGAAGGCATTTTGCTGATTGCCGATGAAATTGCCACTGGCTTTGGCCGCACCGGGAAGCTGTTCGCCTGTGAACATGCACAAATTAGCCCCGATATTCTGTGCCTGGGGAAAGCGCTGACTGGCGGTACAATGACCCTGTCAGCCACACTGACCCGCAGAGAGATTGCCGAGACTATCAGTAATGGCGAGGCAGGCTGTTTTATGCATGGTCCGACATTCATGGGGAACCCGCTGGCCTGTGCCGCAGCTTGTGCCAGCCTGGATATTCTGGAAAGTGGCCAGTGGCAAACACAGGTTGCCAACATTGAACACCAGCTACAGGTGCAGTTACAGCCACTGGCACAGTCAGCGTTAGTAAAAGATGTGCGGGTACTGGGGGCAATTGGTGTTGTAGAAACAGTGCATCCGGTAAATATGGCCGCATTGCAACGCTTCCTGGTAGATGAAGGTGTCTGGATAAGGCCCTTTGGGCGGCTAATCTACCTGATGCCGCCCTTTATCATCAGTGAGCAGGAACTTACCAGGCTTACCCGGGCCACAGCCCTTGCCGTGGAGCAGCCCGCGCTCTTTAACATTAATGGCGGCTGAATTTCCCCGCTGCAGGCAGATGCTCTACACTTGCCAGACGACCAATAACGGGAGATATCATGAAACTGTTTAGCAAGGATTTTCAGGACGGGCAAACCCTGCCTGACCGCCATGTATTTAATGACATGGGTTACCACGGAGATAATGTCTCTCCTCACCTCGCCTGGGATGATGCCCCGGCAGGCACTAAGAGTTTTGTGGTTACCTGTTATGACCCGGATGCACCGACAGGTTCAGGCTGGTGGCACTGGATAGTAGCCAATATTCCTGCAGACACCCGTGAACTGCCACAGGGTGCTGGTTCTGGTATTGCCCCGCTGCCGGGTAAAGCATTACAGACACGCACCGACTTTGGTAACAGCCAGTATGGTGGCGCGGCACCACCAGCCGGTGAACGCCACCGCTATATTTTCACGGTGCATGCGCTGGATGTCGAACAGATTGATGTCGATGCTCAGTCCAGCGGTGCGATGGTTGGCTTCAATGTACATTTCCATACCTTAGGGAATGCCACGCTGACCGCAATGTACCGCTGAATATGCTTTTTTGGGGGCCGATACATAAATCGGCTTCCTGTTTTGCTCAACTTAGTATAAAAAAGCAAACTTTACTGAATCGTTCTCTTTTTTTGCTAAGCAAGGAGCAACCCTTGAACACTCTTTCGGTTTCTCGCCTGGCACTGGCTCTTGCCTTCGGCCTGACTTTAACGGCATGTAAATCTGTACCGCCTCAGGACCGTCCGTCAGAACAGGTTGCGCCGGGAAGCCAGTCACGCCCGGTGCTGTCTGCGGATGAAGCGCAGAACTTTGTGCCTTCTCGCTATTTTTCCAGCATGACGCCCAGCGCTCAGCCCTGGAAACCCACGGGTATTACCTTACCTGCTCAGGCTGATTTTGTCGTTGGGCCAGCCGGTACACCTGGTGTGACACAAAATACCATCCAGTCTGCAGTTGATGCAGCGATGGCCCGCCACTCCAGCCGCCGTTTGTATATCGCTATTATGCCGGGCGATTATCAGGAAGCGGTGTATATTCCTGCGGCTCCGGGCAGCCTGACGCTGTACGGAACCGGCAGCCAGCCTGCCGATGTTAAAATTGGCCTGGCGCTGGATGCGCGTATGGACAAAGCAACCTGGCGTAAAACCCTTAATCCTGCCGGGCAGTTTATGCCGGGTAAATCTGCATGGTACATGTACCAGAACTGCCTGAATCAGCGTGGTGCGGATATGGGGATTATGTGTTCAGCTGCCGTCTGGTCGCAAAACAGTGGTCTGCAATTGCAGAACCTGACCATTCAGAACACCCTGGGTGACAGTGTGGATGCAGGTGACCACGAAGCGGTGGCCTTGCGCAGCGATGGCGACCAGGTTCAGATTAACAATGTGAACATTCTTGGCCGCCAGAACACCTTCCTGGTAACTAACAGTGATGTGAATAACCGGATGATGACCACCGGCCAGCCACGCACACTGGTAACTAACAGCTATATCGAAGGGGATGTTGACCTGGTTTCTGGCCGTGGTGCCGTGGTGTTTGAACACACTCGTTTCAATGTGGTGAACAGCCGCACCCAGAAAGAAGGTTATGTGTTCGCACCAGCAACCCTGCCTAACATTTACTATGGCTTCCTGGCGGTTAACAGCGAATTCAACGCAGCCGGTGAAGGTGTGGCTCAACTTGGCCGCGCGTGGGATTTAGGTGCCGAAAATGGTTATGTTCCGGGGCAAAGCGCCAATGGCCAGGTGGTCATTCGCGACAGCGTAATTAACGCCGGGTTTAACACCGCACAACCATGGGGTAATGCCAAAGTCTCCCAACGCCCGTTTGCCGGTAATACTGGCAGCGAGCAGGATAAAAAATGGGTTCGCGACCTGAACGATGTGAATTTCAACCGTATGTGGGAATTCAACAACCGTGGGTTAGGCAGCAAAGTGGTTTTTAATACCAACAAATAACTGCCCAGGTTAGCCTGAAAAAACGCCGCAGAGCCATTTCTGCGGCGTTTTTATTTTAGCGGGATGTGACACGTTCAATGGCACACATCGTTACCTGATTTTTATAACGTATTCACCACCACCCACATTGGCCCCTGGCCGGTGGCATAACGCCCTTTTTCTTCCAGCAAACCTTGCTCGCCTTTAATTTCATAAACAGCGATATGGTGCGATTTCTGGCCTGCCGCAATCAGATACTTGCCGCTGTTATCAATATTGAAGCCACGCGGCTGCGTTTCTGTTGGCTGGAAGCCTTCCAGCGCCAGTACACTGCCATCTTCCGAAACAGTGAAAATGGTTAGCAGGCTGGAGGTTCTGTCGCAGGCATATAAATGCCTGCCGTCAGGTGTGATGTGAAGGTCTGCAGCCCAGCGGGTGTCGGTGAAATCGGACGGCATCATGTCAATGGTCTGCACACAGGCGACCTGGTTGTGTGGGTCACTCAGCGCCCAAACATTAACGGTACCATTGAGCTCATTCA
Source organism: Mangrovibacter plantisponsor (assembly GCF_003182475.1). Taxonomy (GTDB): domain Bacteria; phylum Pseudomonadota; class Gammaproteobacteria; order Enterobacterales; family Enterobacteriaceae; genus Mangrovibacter; species Mangrovibacter plantisponsor. The sequence goes on along the minus strand of NZ_QGTS01000014.1, from coordinate 86,739 downwards.
CGCTGTATGCGAATTTCCCGCCCGGGTGGAAAGCCATATGGCGAGGACCAGCGCCTTCCACTGTAGTGACTTCTGCCGGTTTTTGCGGTGTTAATTTACCGCTGTCTTCCAGGGAAAACAGGCAGATGCGATCCTGTTTTAATGCCGGAACCCACAAAGTTTTGTTATCCGGGCTGATATTGGCAGAGTGGCACCCTTCCAGGCCTTCAATCACTTCAACCACTTCACCCGGCAGGCCGTCGTTCAGTGGGGTCACACTGACACAACCACCATTATAAGAGCCACAGAATAAGAAACGCCCGGTGTGGTCGGTTGAGATATGCGTAGGGCTGCCAGGTAAAGCAGCATGGCCGGCATCGGACAGTGTGCCGTCTTCCGGGGAAATATGCCAGGCGATAACCCTGAATTCAGGGCGTACACCGGCATACAGAAAACGCTTGTCCGGACTGATAACCAGGGGCTGAACCTGGCCTGCGACATCCACAACCTGGCGCAAGGTCAGCTCACCGCTGGCATCAAGTTGCCATACATGGATTTGCTGGCTTTCAGGACTGGCGGTATAGACGATTTGTTTCATGAATACTCCTGTTATCACGGTAGCCTGGTAGCGACGGGCAGAAGGACAGCCGACAGTACCCGGTGCAAGTGGCGCCGGGAGTTTTCCTGTTGGCGCCAACGGTGTACCATCGAACCAGACCCTTTCGTAATGGAACCTTAAATGACTTATCGTGTTATTGCACTTGATTTAGATGGCACTTTACTGACGCCACAAAAAACCATCTTGCCTGAATCCCTTGCTGCACTGCAAAAAGCAAAACAGGCAGGTTACCAGGTTTTGATTGTGACGGGGCGCCATCACGTCGCTATACATCCTTTTTATCAGGCTCTGCGCCTGGATACACCTGCCATCTGCTGTAATGGCACTTATTTGAATAACGGCCAAAGTAAACAAACAAATTCATCACATGCACTAAGTCTGTTCAACCGTTGTACCAGTGCTCAAAAATTTTCGTCGTAGCAGCAAAGCCGTGTACTATCTGTATAACGTCCAAATCTTAAGCAAAAACACTATATGAACTATAAAGTTATAGCCCTCGATCTTGATGGTACTCTATTAACACCAGAAAAAACCATTCTTCCAGAATCACTTATAGCACTTCAACATGCACGAAAGGCTGGTGCAAAAGTTGTTATAGTCACTGGACGGCATTTTGTTGCTATCCATCCTTTTTATCAGGCTCTGAACCTTGATACACCTGCCATCTGTTGTAATGGTACGTTGCTGTACAACTACCAAGAGAAGAAGGTTATTGCTTCTGATCCCCTTCAATCTGAGCAAGCTAAACAGTTGGTTGACCTACTTGATCATTACGATGTTCATAGCTTGATGTATGCCGATGATGCCATGTTCTATAAAGAACCTACGGGGCATATTATCCGTACTGAAAATTGGGCAAAATCATTACCCGAATCACAACGCCCTGTTTTCAGGCATGTAAATTCACTACGTGAAGCCGCTCATGAAGTAGATTCAATCTGGAAATTTGCCCTTACTGATACTGACGTAGAAAAATTAAATAACTTCACTCAGGTTGTTGAACGTGAACTTGGCCTTGCCTGTGAATGGTCATGGCATGATCAAGTTGATATCGCCCAGGCTGGAAACAGCAAAGGAAAACGGCTGGCACAATGGGTTGAATCTCAGGGTTTATCAATGAACCAGGTGATTGCTTTTGGCGATAACCATAATGATCTGAGTATGTTGCAAAGTGCCGGTATTGGTGTGGCTATGGGGAATTCAGTAGAAGAACTTAAAGCCTGTGCTGATATGGTGATTGGTGATAATACTCAAACAGGTATTGCTGACCTGCTTAAGAAATACTTTTGATTTTCTAGTACAGTCACGTTATTCATTATCGTGACTGTACTCAACCGTTACCACCTCACAAATCACGCTTGTACCATGCCATTCATCCTTATAGATTGAAGTATCAATGCCACACCCTGCTTCGAACGTCCAGCCAGTGTCTTTAACAAACTTCTTGTACTTCGGTGATTCCTTTCTCTCATAGCATCGAACACCACTGTACACAAAACCTGCTGAACCCTGGGGAACAATCCAGACTCCATAATCTGCAAACTCTGCCCCTTTGGTTATGACCTTGTATTCGAATTCAGAACCACTGTAAGAGCCTGTAACAGCTTCTGAGGTATTAATCTTACCGAATGGTGGATTGCCATAAACAATGTCGTAGCGTTGCTCTGAGGCGTATGTGAGAGCATCACCAGTGATCCACTCTGCCTCTGGAAGTACTCTCTTGCCTATCTGTACGTACTCTGGATTCAATTCAACACACGTTATGTGTTCTGGCTTACATCTGGTGTACTGGCAGAATGATAACCTCCCTATTCCAGCACAAAGTTCCAGACACCTTCCAGTACAGTAACTATCTATCGTGAAATCCCATCCCAACCATTCAGGCGTAAAGAATGCACCCGTAGCACCTACTGCATCCCCTGCGTAGTTGTTTAATATAAATTCTTTTTCTTCAAATGTGAGCTGTCTATCTGAATGTACTAAATCCAATACCTGCTGATGTAGTTTTGTTTCCTTTTTTGTTAATTTTCCCATAAAGTAATACCCGTATAAGTTAATGTACGGGTATTTAGTGATGAGAATAATACTTTTATTGGCTATACCACTGATGATAACTGGATGTGCTGCTGTTCAATACAATGATGGTAAAACAGTAAGTATTCAGTCTGATGGTTGGTACGGTTTAGATAGTCTACAAAAAACAGCAAATGCAGCATGTCAACAATATGGAAAATCAAAAGCCAAGTACGTGCATAGTGCTAATATGAATCCAAATCTACCATCTGGTTCTGGTGTACAGAATACTGTTTGGGAATGTGAATAAAAAAACACCCGTTTAAACGGGTGTTTTTTAGATATACTATAATGGATCATTATTCTTCTATATCAAAATAATCAATAACTCTCTTATCCAACTCATTAAAAGAATTAAACCCCAAAAGCAAGTCATTATATTTATCACGCATATCATGTAAGTTATTCAAAAGCAACTTTCTACTAAAGTTTGTAGATTCATCTTTTTTTATACATTCTAATACACTCAAAATAGAACCATAGCAACTTATTTGCAATAGTTGGAGACTTGACATATTCAACACTAAAGAATGATGTAAACGCAATGCTTCATCATTATATACCCACCCCAACTTATCCAAATGAGTTTTTATATCACATATTGCTCGTATCATTGGCGTAATTACTTCAAGGTCAACAAATTTATCTTTTTCAATTCTATTGAATAGGTCATCACTTACATTATTCTGGATAGCAAAGAGATAAAAACTCAACTCAGTATGTGCCTTGGTTAAAAGATCCATAACTTCTTTATATTTGAATATAACAAGATCTGATGCTTTATCATAAGCAGTTGATGCAATCTTTTTGTTTAAAAAGTTCTTTGCTTCAAAGTACGCAGCGATTGCCGCAAAAGCCATAACCATATCACTGATTGCTGAAAGCCAATCGGTAACGGATGAAGCATAATTATGAAAAATAATCAAAATGCATAATAGAATACTGAACAATAACATTATCAATCTAAAAAATAAGTACTTCGCGTATATTTTTTTAATTATTAATATCATATGTTTCAGATCATTTTTGATGAGACTCATCATTCATCCTATGTTAGCTACCACCACCAATCAAGATTATAAGTACTTTCCAGACTTCATCAAGTGGTATCGCTGGAAGTACTAAACCCATCAAGGCAAAGATAGGTATCACAACATAGTTATAAAATACGATGAAGGTTAATACATATCCCAACATTTGCCGCCATGTAAAACCTTTACGTGTTTCTTCAAGTGTTATCTCATTTTGTTCATGACTATTCTGAGCTTCTAACTCGTCTTTTGACTCTTGTTTTTTCTGGAAGAATCCAAATCCAGTTTTAATCAATTCGATTATTGTCGCTAATGAAAACATCATCCTCATCCTTTTCTAAAAATTGTACTATATAAGTACGTGTTCTTATTCCTTTAACGTAAAGCATAGCAGAATCAAGTATCTTTACTTTCTGTACCTGTCCATCATATGACCAATCAACAATATGACCTTTTCGAACATCTGGTTCTTTACCAAGTTGAAAAGCAATATTCATACAATCACCTGCCAAAAAATCTGGATTGAACTTAGAATCAATAAAACATACATTGTACTGAAGTGAATTCATAAATGGTTTACTTCCTGCAAAAAGAATCATATCTGTTTCTTCCTGATCATAATGCTGACCTTCATTAGTATTCATAATTACCCCTTAGTAAATTTAAATTGTCCATTAACATTGTTTAGTATCAAACGAGCACCTTTTTCAGCATTCTCAAAGAAATCAAAAATCATCTTACGTTTCTTTGTTTCTCGTACTGCTACAATACGTTTACTCTGTTTACCTTTCTTCTGCTTCTTGGTTGTATCAATTAAGTACTTTTTACCTTTCTGCTCAACAACCACATAACGCTTACTGTTTAAACCTGCTTTTAGGCCAACAATGTTTCCTTGCTTGTTCAAACGTGCATTATCAGTAGGTACAAACTTGGTTTCACTCGACTGTTCAAAAATAATCGATTGTAAGTACTTCAATTGGCTTGAACGTACTATAATCTGGTTTGTTCTTGTACCATTACTGTTTTGAATGAAGTTAAAGAATATAGTACGTTTGGTAAATGCTACCGGGCCACCTTCTATACTTGTATTTAACTGTTCCTGTAATTGTTTGCTTAACGCTCTTGCACGGTTTGTTATCTCTTTTTGCATGTTATTGATGTACGTAGTTCCATCCTTAACTAACATTTGTCCGGCCTGTTGTGGTGTCGTTCCCTGCCAACCATTCATGATAGATCTCCCATAATCCGTTGAAGTACTGAAAACTGATAACCGTTATCTTTCTTCAGTCTCTGCTTTGTCATAATCGCTTGATTAATATTCAATGGATGTGTACCAAATATACTAATCAATGCTGTCTCAAGATTACTTGCCTGTTGTAGTGTCGGGAACATCCATAGAATGGTTTTACGAAATGGTTCACCAGCCTGAATTCGTTCTTTCACACTTTTGGAACTACTTAAGTACTCAAACCAGTTACTTTCTCTTGTTTCATGAGTTAATTTACTAACATCCTTCAAGGCTTTATACACCTGCTTTACACCAAAATAATATTCATTAGTGTTAGTGAACTGGATCATATACACAAATGCTGCGTTTTCGTATACATCATCAATAGTGAATTCATCAGGGTAAAATATGTTCCATATCATTTGATTACCCCCGAACTACATAGGCAATCATCGAATCAACACGTTTTGGTGTTTGTCTGTACCAGTTACTGTCTTTAACCTCGATAATGGCTGTAGCATAGTTACCTGCTTTCAATGCCGCTAGAAATTTCTTGAACTTGCGAGTACCACCAATACCCAATTGGAATACCATCATCACAATGAAATCATTCCAGCGTGAATCCTTCGGTAAATTTAGTTCAAGGGTAGCGGCCTGGGTTTGTGCTTTGTGAATATCAATTTCTAGTAATTTATCTGCTTCTTCTTCTGTTAATCCATTACTGAAGTCTTCACCATGTAGTACTAAATGACCATAACCAATAGTGCTATAACCAAGACTGTCTTTATATGTCCAGAATTTACCATTGCGAAAGTACCCTAGCTTTGCCTGATATTGTTTAGTACCTTCATATTCTTTTAGTTGTTCTTTCAAATCCATTTGTATTATTCCTTATATAGAACCTTCCATAGTTCTATTTATAAAAAGGGGAGCTTCGTGCTCCCCTAATGATTATTTGTTTCTTTCTTCGAGAATTGTAATTATCTTTGCAATGCTAATTTTCATTTCTGTCATTTCTGATAGTACTTTTTCTATTTTGTGAATATCTTTAACCATAATTTCAAGTTTTTGTTCTTGTAATGTCAAACGACTTTCAATACTGGCAAACCTGTTTTCATTTATGATCATATCCCTTCGACGATCACGAATAGTAGTATATAGAAAGAAGCAAATAGGTAGTAAAACACCTGCAACAAGTGCAATTATCCATTCCATTATTAATACCTTTATTATTATTCTTCTAGTATTTATCTATTAATACCCTGTAAATACTGCAAGTGGTATCTTGAGGCCGTATGTGTATAGTGGAGTACTGGTATATGCTGTTTGGTTACTACATATATATGTTGCCTGTAATTGTGTACCAGTCCATTTAAGACAAACACCACTGTAACCAGTTACTTCACCATCATCTGATAAATTACCTGGGCAACTGTTTTGTAAGAACCAAGGATTGTACGAAAGTGTTTTACTGTAGGTTGCACCCTGCAAGTTAGTACCTGCTGGGATCTCCATGAAATCAACTATACGGGGCATACTACCAGCACTTGTGGCAGACCATATCAACGTACCTGAGCTGTTATACACATCCAGATAACCGGAAGTAATTGCACCGCTCTTATCACTTATCATGAAACGTCCACTGTTTGCCGCCCACATTGATGCACCTGGAAAACACCACTGCCCTGAATTTAATTGCCCCCATCTAAGCATACCTTCGGGTAAAAACTGATATGGAAGAAAACCAAGATTACTACCATTACCAAAATTTGTTGATAACACGTAATAACCCGTATCTGTCACGGTTGTAACATTCTTAAGAGTACTAACAACTGTATGTTTATTATTACTGTCAATAATTAACTTCCCTGCTGAATTATATATTTCTATTCCTGCTGCCATAAATCCTCACTCATATCTGTAAATTTCTACTGATAAGGTATCACTGAATCCATGTGCAGTTGGTAGATAGAAAACACGAAAACCACCGTCATAACATTTAACAGCATAATCTTGCCAGTATGCAGTACTGACAATAGTGACAATCCAGCCTGATGTGGTCATTCCTGAATATGAAAATGACCATGACGTTGCACCACTGCCACATGTAATACTCTGTGTACCCACATACCTAATAAAATAATCACCAAGATCGACAATTAGCCGACCTGATGAATCCCAACATTGTAAACCACTACTCATTACCATAATCCTAATCTGACACGTAACACACCACTACCATCATAAATGTTAATCTGATTATTACTGATAGACATTCTTCCAGTACCTGATGTAGTTCCGTTAATATAAAAGTTCCCTGATTTATTTATCTGCCAACCAGTACTATTAGCTACATAGTTAGTACTTTGTATAGTGTTGGCGATTTTGGCAGTACTTATACTTGCATCCTGTATCTTGGCAGTACTTATACTTGCATCAGCTATATGTGCATTGTTAATAACACCAGTACCAATAGCAGCACTACCAATACTTGCCGATTGTATAATTGCCCCATTGATGTATGTAACACTTCCTTGAACTACAAAAGGATATACCTTATTACTTGAACTGGCTGTTGCCGAATCAATTACACTGAAACGATCTGCAACTACTGTGAAAGTACTTTCTGTACCACTGTTAGCAAGTGCAATACCGCTAACATAGTTGTTATTGTTAACAGATACTGTCCAGCCCGTATACCCTGCCTCATCTATAATTTGTTCTTTTACAGTATTGAATTCAGAACTTGACAGAATCCCGTCTACAACATCATCATTTAATTGACTATAAGGCACTGACGTTTTTTGATTAAATGGTGTGATAGTTGACCACTTAAGATTATCCATACCAAATAAATCATAAATTGCCGCCCTTGCATAATATTGTCCATCATCAATGCTTGCAAAATAGGTATAGTACTGAGTAGTAGTAAAATTATTAACACCTATTGTAAAATCAGAACTAGAACTAATCTGAAATAATACACCTGCAAAATCATCAGGGAAGTTGTCTGAATCGTATGTGAACGCTATTTGACCTATAGCCGAATACATTTGAAGATTCTGTATTAATGGTGCTTGTGGGTTACTGACAGTTAGTGTTACCTCACTTGAATAATCACTTGCAGACTGACCATGTACAATAATCCCAAATATTCGTTGACGGCTTAAACCATCATTCTGATTCATAGCATACGTATACGTCCATGTAGTACTTGTAGTGTAATAACTGTTTAATTGTGTACCCTGTGAATCCCTTACAACAATTTCGTACTGTTTAAAGTAAGAACTGAAAGGTTTACCATTAACATTACCTGTTGGTGCATTCCACCCGATAATAAAATCTGTCTGTTCTGTTTGTGTTGTCCCATAGTTCGAATCATAGTTAACCAAATGTAGATTACTGATTTCAGGCATTGTGAAATTATAATCTGGTACTATACCTGTTTGACTTACCTTGTCTGATACAAAACCAAGATTGTTATATGCAGCAACGGCAAAATCATATTGGGTACTTTGGTTAAGTCCATATAGTTCATACTCTGTAACGTACTTACTCGTTTGATCTGCAACTAACCATGTAGTACTTCCAGTTTGTCTATAGTATGTGTAATAACCAAGAAGGTTAGGATCTATCGATGCGTCCCAATCCATTACAACTGTTAGTCCGTTGTTGGTTGTACCCTTACGTGTTACAGAAAGGTTCTTTGGTGGTTGTACACTTACTGCTTTAGCAATACTACCAGTAACACTCCATACACCCGGATCAGTACCGTTATATACACCATCTGAATATTCAACACAGGTAAGGTTCACCATTCCGATCCCGTCTTGTGTCATTACGATTTCTTTTGTTAAAACACGAAACTTCTTGTTAGATAGTCCATATTCTGAAAAGCTAACTGTTATAACATCCCAAGGTTTAAGATCCCAGCCAGAATCTGTTGTAAATGCTAAGGTATTAAGTAAGTATTTTGATTTAAGCAATTCTTTGTTAGCAAGTTCTGCTACTTTGTCTTTATCGTAAATCCATGAAAAATCCAGATCAGTTACGATAATACGTCCATCACTCTGAATAACTTCATCTGAAGTAATATCACTCGGTATACGTAACACATCACTTGAATATGAATTATCCACATTCGTATATGTTGCATCAACGGCGTTAAAGTAATCAGTCATACCGCTTGTTGCATAGGTCACTTCACTAAATATGGTATCTTCATTGAATGAGGCTACACTTGTACTAGCTACATCCAGAGTTAAATACATCTTACCTGCATGAACGTACAGTACACCACCAAATGACTGAAGAATACTTTCAATATTTGATTTATTCGATTTCTGATAATCAATTGCACCGTTAGAATAATACTCATATTGTTGACAGTACTGTGCAATTGAACTAAAGGAATTTAAATCTATCACTGATGGATCAATACCCATACCATATTCGGTATTAGTGATGAAATCATATATCTGACTTGGTGGATTACTTGACGCTCTAGTAACACCATCGGTTAAATCATAAATCAAGCGACCTTTTATTTCTGCTGTAAGAACATAGTTATCATTAACAAGAATACTATTCTCTAATGAATCCTGTGTTTTCTTGATTACAGTATGAACCTGTACAATATTGTTACCGTGAAAAGTACTATTCCATTGACTTCCTGCATATTGTGTAGCAAGGCTGGAAGTGCCAGAATATGAATTACCAAAATAGACTTCTAATTGTAAGTAAGGACGGTACTTTTCTTTAATCTTACTACTATCTACAATTCCTTCTGCCTCAATTGGGAAATCAAGTACTGGTTCATCGTCAAAATATAATTGACTAATAAATTGAGGTATTGGCCCCATACATAATGCATGTGCAGTATATAAATACTGACTGTTATTATTCTGTACATTATACCAGGGGACAATAGAACCCACTTTGATATAACAAGAATTATCCCAAGGACTAAAATCTGGTGCTTGCCCCCCATATACAATAGGTAATCCACTTTGTGGGGCTGTCGTTCGTGATAATGTTGTTGCACTATCTGATGTTTGCATCCCTGATATTGATGCCATCATTTGACTTGTAGCGATGTAACTCGCTGCACCGGCAGCGGCTCCCCATGCTGCCGCTGCCGCTAAAGATGCACCACCAGTGTATACGCTCGCTGCCACGGCAACCGCCATTACTACGGCACTTAGAATGCTACTGAATCCACCCTTCCCCATTTTGTTACCTTCCTTAGTCTGTAATACTTACCATCTTCCGTAATGGCTTCTTTGTTCATATAAAACCCCGTATGATCTTCAAGTACTGCAATATATGCATTGTGCTGAAATACTGTTACATTAAGACCAGTACTTGCTACCCATATATCACCTAATATTGGTGATGTTACTTCATCTGCGTGTTGTTTTATTAATTCTTCAATTCCAGTAAATCCAATTGACTGAAATAGTTTTAATCCATCTTTTACATTGTCATATCCAATATTGGCAGTGCTCATATAGTCAGCACCACAAAATAGATCAATCCATTTGAGTACTATCAAATTACAATCATTCTTACCAATCTCATATGGATTATCCAATGCTTCATTTAATATATTAATTAGTCCTATCATGATTTATACTTCCATGTTTGCTCTGCATGTAGGATACCCAATAAGGAAAAGAAATTATCACCTGGATGCATAGATTGATGTACTGAATTTGCAGCTAAAGTTTTAGGATCATTATCTAACTTCTTCCAAATACTATTAATGTTAATTTCTAATTCGTTCTTGATTGAATCATGCTGATTGTTTGCACTTGCTGAAACATAATCGACATAACCAGAATACATTGTTTGATATTCAAGTACTGAATTATCTGCTGGATTAAGTATCACCAACATAAAATTCACTTTTGCGTTCTGATATGCACCATCAAGGGCAAGTACCATATTGTCCTGTTCAATACCTGATAGTGTAAAAGTTATACCATCATTGGTTATGTTTTTTTGTTCTGTAATATTAGGAAAACCATTATCCATAAATCCGGGATATGAAATGTACTGAACACCATTTATTGATATATCTGTAAATCCATCATTCCAGTGCAATGGTGTGATTGATTTTGGCATTACATCAACGGCTATTACAGTACAACCAACTGATACCACTTCTGGTAATGTCAGACTGGTTTTATTAGTTCCCCTGTGCATGTTGTAGTACTGCAATAGGCTTGCATTTGTGTATGTAGTCATTATTGTAGATACTCCGTTATTGTAAATATTCTGTTGCTTTAAGTTGAATACTCATGGCATTACCAACGTTTAAACTGTAATCGTTATCATTATTCAACATAAATTGCCCTTCAATACCTTTGTACTTAATGATTTCACCAATAACTACATTCTGGCGTAGATTTGGAAATATACTGAGTACATTGTTGGAATTGGAAATTACTCGATAAATCTTTTTATGGTTACTGAACTGAATCAAAGTACCAACTTCTACGGTATAACCTGATGCGACTAGAATTTGGTACGCACCTTTTGCACTGGCTGCTGTAGCCTGAATTGATTTTGTTTGTGTGCCAAGATAGTTACCATAGAATCCAAGAGACAAATTGAATGGTGCACCTTGTGAATATTGTGCAATGAATGCATTGTACTCTTGCAAGTACTTCTTCTCGAATTGCATTGTAAATTGTATTGTGTAGTACTGAATGCCAGTACTTCTAGTATGAATAACACCCGTCCATGATTGATTTGAAAAAATTGGTTCATTAGATGTTACCTGAACATCAGATAGTTTTATATTATTTGTGAATACACTCATTTAGTACCTCCGTGTTATTGTATTTATGAAATAAGTAAGGGGCATATAGCCCCTTTTATTATGTGTTATGTATTTCGTTGTTGTGATTGTCTTACTGCCTGATTAACATTGTTTGCGTGTTTCTTTAGCATTGCCTGGAATTGTGCATCATCTTTTGAAGAACCACCCTGTACAACTAGAGGGGCGTTTATCACTGTTTGTTGTGTTGGTTGAGTACTTGCATTCTGGTTTTTATCTAGGTAATTATCCAACTTCTTAGCTTGTGGATTTGATAGAACACGTTCACCTTTCGCAAGGTTCCATGTACCCTCATTTGGAATACTGTCTATACCGTCGTGTGCCTGTCCCTGAATGTTAGTACCTTTGATAGTACTTATAATTCCAGCACCTAAAGACAATACCTGTGCATACATAGCAATGTTTGCCGGGAATGGTGTAGCCAACGCCTCGGACAAGGCTTGTTGAATCTTGATAATACTGGTTGCTACGGCAACACCCTTACTTAACGCAAAGAAAGCCTGTGCTGCACCGGATGATTCACCGAATGCACCCGCCATCATGGTAGCCATATCACTGGTTGCTGTACTAATCATACCCATTTGGGCAATCTGTGTTTGGCTTTCTAGTTCTAATGTCTTACGTTGGTATGCACTTTCATAAGCTGATTTCTTCTGATTGTACTGTTCAACACTGATTAGTTTTTTACGGTTCAGATCTTCAAGTAATCCAAGTTCATTAGTATATGAATCCTTCAAAGTACTTTGCTGTTCTTTGATACTGTCTGCATATTCCTGGCTGAATGGGTTATCACTATTGTTAACACCAGTTGCTGATGAAACACGGTCTGACTGATCTTTAAGTACCTTCTGTGTTTGTTTTGGATTTAATCTGTTCCCGATAGCATCAAGATTAGCTTTTAGCTTCTCTGGATCACTTTCTGAAACCATCTGGTCAACCATTTCACTGAAAGCACGAGAACGTGACTTGTATTGTGCTTCTAAGTACTTAGTAGTGTCTGCTTCACTTAGGCCAAGTGTTTTAGCACTTTCACGGATCTTGCGTTCCATTTCATTTTGCTGGTAATCGAACTTAGCAAGCTGTGCGGCAACGGCTGTATCACCCATGTTTCCAAGTACAGCGTTAAGTTGTTGTTGTGCTTGAATGCGTTTCTGTTCTGCTGCCTTGGCTGCGGCTGCTGCTTTATCAGCGGCTGCTTTGGCCTTTGCTGCTTCTGCATCTTTATCTACAAAGCCACCACTTGGTGTTACTGTTGCTGCTTGTGTTGGTAAGGTATTAACTGTAGGTGTGTTCTTATTGGTTAAGTTTTTATCAGATTTATCAATAATCCCTTGTGATATACTGTCTAATGAAAAACCAGAAAAGAAAGACGTTACTTTCTGTAGTGCATTTAATTTTGAATATACTGTGTCAAAAGTACTTAAATCTGGTTTTTGCTCAAATGCTGAAAATAAATCATTAGTTGCTTTGATTAATGGGTTAAAACCTTCAGCCTGAAGTTGTTTAAGATTGGTTTCTAAAGTTGCCATATTCTTATCAAATTCTTGATAGGCTGCTGCACTGTCATTCGTTATATTTGCTGTTTGACTTTGTACATAATTCAATGCTTCATTGGCATCTTTAAACTGTTGAAGTACTGGTATCAATGCAGAAACATCACTACCTTGTGATTCAAGAAAGTTAACGATTTCAGAACGTGTTTTACCTAGCTTCTGTAACTCGTAATAACTTTGGATAATATTTCTAAGTCCACCATCTACCAAGTTAAGGTTTTTGGCATAGTTGTTAAGGTTTAAACCTAATTCCTTAGCATCATCAGAAATACCCCCGCCATTACGATACGCATCACCCCATTTATCTAATGCATCCTTGTTAGCGTTTGCAATTTGATCAATATTTAACCCACTTGTATAAAACGCCTTATCCATTTTCTGTAGTTCTTCTACAGACATACCAGAAAGTTTGCTTAGATCATTTAATGTCTTTACATATTCATTACTACTTGCAACTAAACTAGCGATAGCAACTGCTGATGATGCAGCGGCAGTTGCCATACCACCAATACCAGTAGTAAGCATTGTTAATCTGCCAGTAATACCACTAATACCATTACCAAAAGTTTGAAATATACCACCGGAATTCCTTCCGAATTGTTGTAATGCATTTGAACCCTGATTTAATGCCTGTACTAATCCCTGTGAATTACCAGTGATATTGAATACTAATTGTTGATTTGGTTGTGCCATTACTTACCACCCATAAATTTCTTGAAAGCTTCTATTTCGCTTTTCTTCTTATCTTTTTGTTTTTCTTCTTTTGATTTAAGAATGTTGTAAAAATCCCAATCTTCATAACTTGCATTTTTAAAAGCACTTTCACTAACATTACCGGATGATTTCAGAATCAAATCACACAATACGGCAAAGCGTAATTGTTGAATATGTGCCGAAGTAGGTTCAATGAATGTATCAAATACATATAAGGCATCGAATAGATCAGGTTCATCTGGTATTTCTCCCGATCTAATCATCTGCCTTAAACAAAAGCGTACATGGTTATTGCTTCTTACTTTTTTTCAATATGTTCTTCAATTGTGTTTTCAATATCGAACATTTCATTGATGAATGCAATAATCTGTTCATTCATCTGTGATAAGTACTTTGAATCTATTAAATCCAAGTCTTTTTCTTCAAATACGAGTACTGCATTTTCATCACATATGCAGTACAGAATATTAGATACTGCATCTTGGCATTTCTGCATGTTTTGAAGTGTAGGTAGACGAATGAAAAGATCCATATCTACATCAAGCTGTACTTTACGTGTTTCAGGTTTAAGTGCTTTTAATAGTTCTTGCTTATTCATATTATGCACCCGCTGTAATCACGGCTGTAGCTACTGCACCACCATCAATACCAAGTGTGAAATCTTTTGTGATTACCTGATCTTTATCACCTGCAATTGTACTTTTACTAACAAAGCAGTTATAGGTAACACTGAAACCTTCTGTTTTAGTTGCATCAGTAAAATAAGATAATTTAACCTGAATACGTGATTGGTTTTCTGCTGCGGTTTCTAATTGTTGATGTACTGCATCATCTGGAAGATAGTTTACAGTTAGTGTAATGTCGGGAACATTTTTAGTACCCAATAGTTTACGGTCATATGCTGAGTTGAAAGATTTAACAGTAATGACGGTACTTTCCGCACCACTTGTTGTAAAACTTGCAACTTCAGGTACTTCTACAAAATCAGTTGCTTCGGTTGAACCTGCTGTACCAATCTGTACTTGAATGTTAGCACCAGAGAAAATATCCATTGCCATATTTAATTCCTTTTTATAATTTGGCGGTACTTCCTGTACCGCACTGTGTTTATACTAATATTATTTATTGTTCCGTTGGATACTCACCAGGGAATTTGCTTTCTAAGAATGATTCAATTGCATCTAATTTTGCTTTCATAGCAAGACGCTCATCATTTAATTGAACTACGCCGCGATATACATAACCAAGTATTGCGTTATAATCTAAACTTAGGTATTCGATATCATCTAATTTCGTAACAAAATCTGGAAATACTTCCTGTACTTCTTGTGCAATTAGACCGGCTGAGGCTGCACCACTGTTTTTATAATTGAATGTATATGTTTTCAACTGTGATAATAAACTTAATGCATCATCGATCTCTACTATATTTTCTTTTGCATTGCGATCGGATGTTAATGCAGTAGTATTTGCATATACAGCATTACGTGCATAAAAGTTACCAAGACGTGTATTAATAAATGCTGCACATTGCCCAGCAACTACACCATTAGAGGGACTAGTATAACTTGATAAAAATCCAATACCATACCAACTAGCAAGGTTAATATTACAAGTACTAGTAAAACTTGCCGAATCTGCACCTGCATAAATCATTCTTGCCGAATCACCTGCACCAGTTGGGGCTGTTGTACTTCCATCACCTGTAATTGTTAATATAGAACCAGTGTTAGTTTGTATTGTTCCGCCATAAATCTGTAATGTACCTTTACCACTTGCTGAAGAACTACCACCTGATGATATAATTCTACAATCATAATCATATCCATTACCTGATGAATGAAAATCTATATATGGTGTATAAACCTGACTTGCGATCCCAATTTCTAAACTTTGGTTAAATTGATTTGATGTAGTCCATACATTAGCTTTATTCAATAAGGGTATTTCTGATGAAGTTTGTGTAGTGCTCGTACCACGAGAATCAATTACAACAAGTTCAGGTACTATGTCACCATCTATTGTGGTTTTAGCACGTATTTTTACTGCTGAATAATCAGCACCACCAACCTGATACTTACTGATTAAATCACCACCATATACAACTGTTCCTGTACTTGGTGCTGTAGTATCAGCGTTAATAACATTAAAGTTTGTACCTACTGCTGAGAAAGAACCTTTAACACGTATAACCCAAATACCAATAGCAGCATTCATACGAATTTCTGTCGTATTGTCACGTCCATATACTGCACTGGAACGTGACGCATCAATACCGATACGACTTGGGAATGCTCCCCCAGTCCCAGACTTAGTTAATGAAAATAAGTTCCAATATTGTGCTCTCGTGGTATCTGGATAAAAAGCACCTGTTTGTCCATTTTGTTCATATAGACCTGCATCTTCTGCAACTTGTCTTATTACACCTGTAATATTAGGTGCGGCGTTTTGTTGCATCTGACCTACTGTGTAAGTACCAGAACCATCACCACGTAATACAGGGGCTACATAAGAACCACTGTACGCCCCGTTTAGGTCTGGCATACGGAAAGTAGTAGAACCATCACCTGTAGAGTATTTTGCTCTTTCAGTTGCTGAACCAGTCCATGTAGCATCAGTAGTTGAACTTAGTAATCCGTTACTGATAGCACTCCACACATCAGGATAATCAGCACGGTTTAAAAGCTGTCCATCTGCTGGCAAACAACCTGACCACATAGTTGCACGAGTACCCACAAACCAGCTTACAGCACCGATCTGATTGTTCATTACTCCGTTAAGACTTGGGCCACCTGAACCACCTGCTGAAATTGCTGATTGTAATTGACGTAATGTAACAGCGTCATAATCACTTTGTGCATCAGCACCTAATTCAAGACTTCCACTTAAAGCGGTTAAATCTGTAATATCGCTGTTAATACCTAATTGTGCATATTTGGCATCACTTTCAGTACTTGATAGTACTTCTAAGTTAGTTCTGGCTTCTGTTGCATCTATATCAGACAGATTGTTTGCTATTGCTACATAGGTACTGTCTGTTTCTTCTTTTGAATACACATCAAGATTAGTTCTTGCTGTTGCAGTATCATTTAAATCGGAGAGATTACTTGCTATTTTAAGTTGTGCATCATCTGTTACTGTGGATAGTCCTACATCTGATTTACTTAGTACAATATCAGTATTTAAATCATGCCCATTAATAGTTAATGTTTTTGTTACATATGAATTATCGGTTTCTGTCTTACTGTATACATTTAAATTAGCTCTTGCTGTTGATACAGAATCCAAGTCAGATAAGTTACTCGCTATTTTAAGTTGTGGATCATCTGTTACTGTGGATAGTCCTACATCTGATTTACTTAGTACAATATCAGTACTTAAATCATATCCATTCACTTTGCGTGTCATCGGTGTGAATGTAGCATTAATTTCTGATTGCTCTGGGATCTTCGTCCAGTCTGTATCACTATTCTGTACATAAAGGTGTGGTGTACCCTGTGCATTACCTGCAAGTTTCAGAGTATCAGTACCATCAACCCATGCAGTACCGTACATATCAACACCAAGGGGATTCTGTTCCTGTAGTGCTGGTACTTTGATAAGGCTGTTTCCGCTTGGTGTAGAACTCTCGTAATGAGGTACTGTTAAACCGTCTGCACCGATACCAAAATCACCCCATGAAAGATTAGGCTGGTCTTGTGCTGTACCCCTGCTTACTACATCTTCTGCTGTGAATGTGTATGTACGGTCAAACACTGCATTCTGATCACTTGAATCTGAATAGGCAGTACAATACCCACCGAGAATAATGTAGTGTTGATCAAGGGATTCATCAGATTCATATAGACTAATTTTAATTTGAAATTTTTCACCATCACTGAACCTATCTAGTAAGTACTGATGTGATAAATTATCTGGTACATAGTGAACAACGATAGATACAGTATTGATATTCAAACTTCCAGATATGATCTGTGTGTATTCGTCCTGATAGGTTTCAATACTGGTATTGTCGCTGCTGATTGTTACTTGTGGAAACGACGCCAAGAGATCAATTTCTACATATCCAACACTGTTTACTGTCGTATTACCTGCATCTGGATTGTAAAAAATCTTTGTTCTGTTCCCTAAAAATATTCCTGACATATAATCACGTCCTTGTTATGTAATTTATTTGTACTGTTAACATGATTGTATTTATGCCACTAACTGGATCTATATCTTCAGTACTGCTAATAATACTGTTACTCGATACATTCAAACCTTCAATCACGAATGGTTGATTTACAATATTCACAACCTGATTCATTATAGTAAGGCAATCCGTAGCAGATTTAGATGTACATGAAATATCCATTTGACATTGTGCATTCTGAATCTTGCTAAAGTTATCCTGTCGTTGTTCTGTAATGTTAGTAATTAATAATGCATAACTTCCATCTTCTTGTTGTTTTAGTGGTTCACGTATAACCAGACCACCAGAAGAAAGGAGACCATAAACATGATTTTTTATTGTTATTATATTCATGCTTAGATCTCCCGATAATAGACATTCACGATTCCTGATAAATCGTCGGATATGTCATAGATTTGATAGTTTTTATAGTTATATGTGAAAGTATCTTCTAGGTTTACAATACCTTGTTTAGTACTGAAATACATTTGTTCTGTTTGAATTAAACCATCTGCACCATCGATTACAATTTGTTCTTGTTCAAATATTACTGTTATATCAGTACTACCATTTATACTTATTGTTTCACCAAAATAATCAAGAAGAGCAGTTACTTGTTGTTCGGTAAATGCTCTACTCATATTAATTACGCCGTGATAGTAATAGTATGGAATGCTTCTGGACGTGTTACTTTAAAGTCGATAGTTGACCAAGTACGAACATACATACCTTTTTTAGCACGAGCGGTTGTAGTATCAGAATCTAATTCTAAATCACCCCATGAAGCGATTACGATATTAGAGAAATCACCCATTACAACAACACCATCAGCTACTAAAGTACTTACTACTACTGGAGTAGAACCAGCCAATACCATGTTATCACCAGTACCTTCAAGCAAGAACTTAGCGTTGGTGTTACCTTTAACAACTACCTTACGGCATAGTGCAGCCATTGCAGGTGACATAACAGCAACAATATTTGCTTCAGAGACATTGTTAGTACCAAGAGTTGCTAAACCATCAATAACGGTATCATAATCAACCGCTGTTACATCAGTATTAGAACCAGCTTCAGCAACTACTTCAGCCATTACTAATTTTTCTAATTTATTTGCTGAACCTTTTAGAATTGCATCACTTACAAAACGTTCTGCCGCTGATGCAGATTTTTGCATGATATGAGTTAGATATACAGAACCTGTGAAATCACGAGGTACTAAGTCAATAGAACCAAATGATGGATCAGCTTCTACACCTGCACTATCTTCATTCACAAAACCGAATGAATCAGTAAAATCACCACCCAAGTAAGGGATACTTAAAGTACCGTTACCTTCCAAGCCAGAAATAACCATTAGGTTAAATTTAGCTAAGATTGAATTTGCACGTAGTACATCTACGTAACTATCATATTTAATAGTTTCTTGAATAAGAGATGCACCAGTTGTTGAACTAACTGCACGTAATGCTGATGCAGGTACGATCGCACCACGTTCACCCATTTCTGATTGAATCTCTGTTCCGTCAACGAAACTACGAATTAATTGTTTTAAAGAAAATTCCATTTTATTATCTTCCTTGATATTGTTATTAATATTTGTTAATTGACGTTTGAAATCTGCAACACTAATTCCTTTAGTAATTGCTTCTGTTACATCAACTTTTAAAACGCGAGCCATTCCCTCAAGTTCAGCAATACGTTCTTGTTCTTCTGTTTTATTTATCATTTCAGAATCTGGTTCTGATCCAGCTTCCTGTTCGGTTTCAGTACTTTCAGATTCAGTACTATCCTGTTCTTGCTCTGGTTCCTGTTCAGTATCAGTACTTTCAGATTCTGATTCAGCTTGTGCTTCTTCTTGTGGTTCGTCTGTTTGTCCCTGAAGCATTTCAAGTAATTCAGGACGGTTTAATATTTCTGCATATAGTTCTTCGTCTGAAACATCTATAGAACGGCCTACACCTACTAGATCATCTGCTGGTACTGAAACCATACTGATCTCATAAGGCATCCAGCTTGTTACTAATAGGTCTTGTCCTTCGATTCTGAAATCTAAAATTTCATACCCTACTGATACTTTTGTTAGTACTTTCTCCATTACCATACGGTACTTTTCATCAGCTTTTTCAGTACATGAAAAGCGAACCAATGCACGACCTACTTTGTCTTGATCAATACTGGCAATCTCGACAACACCAATTTGATGATCAAGATTGTGATTGAATAGAAGTGCTGCGGAGTTGTTTAGACGTGTTAAATCACAATTACCTTGCCCGTGTAGTAATATTTCATTATATTCTTGCCCGTTGATAATTCTTGTAACTGGCGATTCAGAACTAAATGAAAGCATTACAGTACGAGTATCATCAGGTTGTACTGTTGTTATGCTCATCTCCCTGGTTTGGGTTTTGTTGAATTCCATTTTCTTCATTTTCCTTTTTAATTTCTGAGAATACCTTCTCTGGCTCTCCTCCCATATCTAGTATTATTTGAGTTTTTGACATAACACCCATTTCCAAATACGTTTGTCTTTCCTGTGCATCACGTTGTGGATCAATACTAATATGTTTAACTGGTATATATCTTGCCTGTGATAAGTTTGTATATTCACTGAATTGTAGTTTCATTGTATTTATCGTCATCATGTAATTAGAAAGCCAACGTTGATATAATGGTTTAAGTACTTTTGTTATCATGACGTTTGAACGTGTTTTAAAAGTACTTTGCTGTAACTTGTCAGATAGTTTACTTGCACTAAATGAGGCATTACTTGTATCCATAGTTAGATTCTGTTTAGATATATTCAATCCCATAGCTACCTGTGTCATTAATTCACTAATGAATGTATCAATTTGGTCTACACCACTATTAGGATTAATTGTTTTAACATCCTGACCCGGATTCAATTCAAATATTGCACCTGGTTCGTAATATTCACTGTATGTTGCAGTACTGGTATTCTCATCAATCATCATACTGTCAGTATTGGTATTCGTTATGAAACCCATACTTGACGCTGAAATCTTCTTCTGAATTAACGCGGCTTCAATGAAAGTACTCAGATCTTTTAGATTCTCTGCAACACATAACAAATCAGGTATACCCCGTTCTTGCCCTGCAAAATCTGGAATATAGTAGTGAATGATTTCATCTGCTGGAATACGTTCATAAGTACTGTAATCTACGAGATAGGTTACAGGGTTATAACGGCATACATAATAAGCAAGTGGTTTACCGTACTGATCGAATTCAATACTATTACTGATGAATGAACCGCCTGGTAATAGACCAACCTTTGCTGAACTTAATCTTGCTGCGTCAATGATTTCTACTTTCATATCCTTATGAATACGGATAAAACATTCACCATCTACCGCTCTGGTCTTTTCAACCAATTGCTGAAACAAATCAATAGTAAGTTGTCCGTTAATACTGAATTGTTCTGGATCTTCCGCCCATGTATAGAAAAGCTGTTCTAATGCATTCCCTAAATCTGGATTTACTGAAATTGGTGTAGGTCTGATTGTGATACCATCAGCCCCTGTTACACCATCGGCACACTGAACTACATAGCGTTTCGCTACTGGATTGTTAACGGCTAATTCGCGTGATTTATTCCTTGCTGGTGTGAGTACATAACGTAATACCTGATTGATGTTAGTACTTGATACACCACCAATACCCAAATCGATAATAGGACGGCGTATTGCATCTATTTCACGTTTCAATTGTCCAGTAATCTTCTGTACTTGTAATTTTCTTGCATGTGGCTGTTCTGGTGGTTGTGGTTTCTTCCTGAAAAAATTAAACATCAGTTGCGTCCTTTCTTCATAATAGTAATTGATTTAAAAATCCCTGATGAATTCTTTTTCTGTAATCTATTTATTCTTTCAACGAATAGTGCTCTTAATTTATACAACGAATCAATGCTGTCATTAACAATTGTTTTGTTATTGATAGTAATTTGTGTAGTTGCATTCTTAGCACGATTTTCAATTATTGAATCTATTTCTTTAACCATCGTTTTTGCATAAGATAGTTCATCGGCGGATTTCATTGGATCAATTACTGTAATGTTATTTATAGTAATAGTACCGTTATTGTTTAATACATATGCATACGTCCCTTCTGTCCAAGTACTGGTATCAATTGATTGTGTGGTTTGTATATCTGATGTATTGGAGTACTCATATAGTGTTTGGGTACTGTTCCCTATCTTCAGAGTACTGGAAGCTGGGATAGCTTCAATGATAGTTTCCCCAATATATATTGTTTCCTTCATTTTTATTATTTCTTCCCTAACCAGTTACTTTTTCGTCTTGTTGTTGTTCGAGACTCTGGCTTATTCTCATTGTATTTATCATTTGTTTGATTAGATTTATATATTCGTAAATCTTTGAAACCAACACGACTAAGACAATAGTTCATAGCGATCAATGCATAATTCAGACAGTCCAGTGTTTCATTACGTTTAATTCCTTTCTTTATTATCCAGCGTAATGAATCACCTTTCCTTTTAAGTTCTTCACTGGTTAACTGATCAAAATAGTCATCTGGAAGGGTACTGGAAAAGTGCAATTGTAATGGTAGCTGGTCTGCTTCTTCCGATAGTGCTCCATTAAGTAGGCGGCGTACTGTTGTCTTTCCTTCATTAACGTTGAGAACTACCAGATTGTGTCCACCAGTACGGGATTCTTTGAACAAATCACTGGTGGTACTGCTTGAACCTTTGATTGCCCTGAACAGTTTCTTACCTGCACAAAAGCGGTATATGGTGTTACTCGCGTTCCCGTTACTGCTATCTACAAAGGCACAAAGTACTTTTATTTTTCGTCCACTGACTGTACGGAAATCTGCGTTTACATAGGCGTCAAGTTCCTGATAGGCCTTTGCCGTGTACTTGGTACAGTCCGGGCTGAAGAATGAGCGATGATCCACAACCCAAACATGATTTTCAGACCATGCAAGCGTTGTACACTCAAGGCGGTCTAACTGCTGGTCTATACCCATTGTGATTGCTAATGCTTCATCGGGTATGCTCTTAACATCGAATTCTTCGCGTAGGTTTTCCAGTAACAGAGAATCAATTTCCTGATTCATCTGGTCATCGTAGGGTAAGCCTAAATCATTGTTATAGAATGATTGTAGGTTGAATTCGTAGTGTGCAACGGCAAATGACTGTACCAAAGTCTTAATAGTGATAATCGGGCTGTAAAGGCGGGATATATGAAACCCGGCAACGTCTTTAACTTCTGGATTAGTCGCGATCCATCGCCCATGTTTTACTATCCTTGCACGTTCTGCCTCTGTTATCTCATGTTCACAACATGGGCAAACTAACCTGGCTGTATCTTCATCAGGTATTGCTCGCTTGCCACCATTGATTTGCTTAAATTCAAACCTGACATTTTCCCATTCAAGCGTATGTTCCTGCTGGCAATGAGGACACGTTACAAAGTACTTTCTCTGGTCTGATAACTGGTACTCAGTACAGATCAAATCATCTGGAAGCTTTGGAGTACTGGCACACATAACCAAGCCGTCTGTAAAGGTGGCGGCACGTTGTTCTGCAAGTCTTAAGGGATTACCTTCATCACCTTCTTCAACGTTACTGATTTCATCAAGAAACAGACGTTTGATTGTCTTACCACGTAAAGTACTTGCGGCGTTTAGGTTCAACCAGTACAAAAAGGTTCCGTCTACAAGTTGTGTCTGATCGGCGTTGTTGGCGAATGATTTATTATTCTTGTCTGTTACTAATCTATTGAGTACCGGGCTACGTTGTACAACGTTATCAAATTTACCTGTTTTCATTAGCTTTACTTCCTTTCCAGTACTGGAAGCGAAAGCCATATTTGCCGAATCGTTAGCCATGAAATACATTGCTGCGTTTAACATGACTGTTGTTTTTAATAATTGTGCTGAACTTTGTAATACTACTTTCCGTATTTTTGGATTTGTTATTATGTCTAATGGTTCTTTCTGGAATTCGAATAGGCGTACAAACTGCCCTGCCATTGGCCCATCTGGAAAAGTAACATTATTCTGTACCCAATCACTGGGTTTCATCTTCCTTGGTGGTAATATCATCTTGATCGACTTCTTCAAGATTGATTGTAATTTCTTCCTGTTCATCTAATTCTTCCGTGAATTCGTATTCCTGATTTCCTATTTCGTTTAGTACTTCATCAATAATATTTTGTAGTAGTACTTTTAGTTCTAATGCATCCTGGCATTCAAACAATTCTAAGTAGTACTTCTGTGGTATTGAGCGTAGATAGTTCTTCATCTGGCTGAAGTACTCTGATAGTGACTGTTCCAGATAGGATAGTTCGATTAAATTACCAAGCCTCTGTTCAAGTTCTATCTCTGCGGTGGCTGCCTCTGCTGACATCTTCTTAAGGCGTTCCTGCTGTATTCGTTCCTGTACGTTACCATCACGCAATGGTTTTAATATGTTCTCTACAATCCATTCACATGCATTTTCTTCTGTATCTACTGGCATACTGCGTACATCACGCCATGAACGCACCGTAGATTCATCGTAACCATATTTTTTCGCTAATTGACTGATATTAAATTTCATGATTGATTTCCTTATCATTTGAGAGTATTTATCTGTTTATGAAATCAATCAGGATAAGAGAATGCCTAACTACAAAAAAGATGGGACAGATATTAAAAATTTAATATCAGATTTTATGAGTGTAAGTCATATAAAATCCAAACTAGGTTTTATAAAGAATAAAGAAATTTCCGATTGGGAAAAGTGGTTGCAGCTAGAATTACAGTACTATATCGACAGTACAGAAAAATATGAAGTTGAACGTGAAGTAAATGCTCTGCCAGATAAAAGAAAATTAAAAGGTCGTTCACATATATTCATAGACATTATATTTAGAAAATTTGGCACTGCAATTGGTCAATTTTATTTTGTAGAACTTAAAACTAATCCATACATGAGTAGCTTATACAGTTTGATGTGTGAAGATTACAATAAATTAAGGGGGGTGTTATCTTGTGAATATAACCAGAGGTCTTCTTGGTTTGTTGGTTTCTACACCATAACAGATCAACCTAATAGACCAGAAGTATACAATATGATTAAACAAGATGCATGGGAGTACTTTTTCAATGATGAATTCCAGGTAGGTAAAAATAATAAAATAGGAGTACTGATTCTGGGGCATCCGGTTCGGGAGTGATTAAAAATCACAAATATATTTTAAAGGCCGAGCTGCGAAACCTCGCGATCTTCGTCTAAAATCCGAGAACCTACGCGATCTTACTGAATTTTGCTTAAATGGCATTCATTATTATTTATAATGATATTTTATCAGTACGCTTCATTTTCTTTTACAGATATCAATAAATGATCATGAAGTGGTTAGTGTGCACCTTACTAATCTACTCTTCTATATAAATGGATCTCTAAGGTGCACTGTAAAATAACAAATACACTATGAATGGTTACTCTTTCAGATAACCTTCCATCTCATTTATTTTAAACTTACAGTGGGTGATTTTATTCATTACGTCATTATATAAATCATCTATTTCATTTTTAAAAGCTTCATTATTTTTATAATCATCAGTATCGATATAGCTATCTAATTTTACCCTTTCATTTTCAAAAAAAGCTTTCTTTTCTGTATAGAAATCTCTTAAACATTCTGCTCCATTCTGATTAAGTTTCATGCTCATAGTACACTCCTATAAAAAATAATTAATCACATATACTGTTAGTATAAACAGTTAGGTATAGCACAAGATTTTAGATATCTGCCAGTATCATGTAACTTAATTCTACCCGAAACTATAGATGATATTGATTACTATTCGCAAAAATCACAACTTGTCCGACTTTGCTTATAGAGTACAATACTCCTTATCACTGTTCTCTGGGGCGTTTTGAATGTTTAAGACCTACATCAAAAGTCTGTACATCGATATCAAGGAAGTAACTGAAAGCTTTGGCGTAGTAAAATCAATATTGGCTACGGCTGTCTCATTAGTTGCGTACTATTCTGCATTCAACTTGGTTGAATATATAAAACCATATCAAGTAGAAATAACATCAGCTATTATTGTTCTTCTATTCTTTTTTTCTAGCTACAGGACATGGAAAAAAACATATGAAAAGTTACAAGAAAAACAACAAAAAAAAGTGGTCATTGAAAGCGAAAGTGTAAAATTACAAGCAGGCGTTACAAACCAAGCTGTACAGATTAGAATATTACATTTCAAATTTACATTTAACATACAGAACCATAAAAAACATTCAATTTCGATTAATTCTATAGATTTAAGTAACCTACTATCTTTATTAAAGACAATGCAGGATTCGATAAGCTACCATACGCAATTCAATAATCTATTTCCGTTAGAAATACGTCCAGAAAGCACAGGTCAGTTTACTATAAATTTTTCCTACACGTTCAAAACTTGTGGTTTCAATGAGCAAATCCTTTTTTTAGAAAAGTTATCTTCTATATCATACAAGATACCTGTAGAGATATATTCAGTTGATGGCAAAGAGTATGTAAACTCTTGTATTTCAATTGACTTGATTCAATTTTTAAATGGTTTCGATGCTCAATACTATCATTTTGATAGAAAAATAATCACTGATTGTTTATCTAGATTGTCATCCTCCTAATAGTTGCTTTACCCCATCCAGTCACAAGCCACCATACAGACCAGATAAGGTAAAGCAGGGAGAGTATACATGAAAGTAAACAGGATTCTAATCGGATTAATCATTGTACTATTATTGATGGCTGTTATAACCTTTGCTAATGTACTACTGAATCAATATGCAGGACATGTTATGGAATTGGGTAGTGTTAGTGATTGGTTAAGTTCTCTATCAACATTCGGTACTTTGATTGTTGCTGGTATGGCTTATAAGAAAGCACCCGAATGGATAAGTCAGAAACGCTATGATATTGTTCATAGTATTATTGATGATCTTATATATACCAGCATGGTAGACCTTGCCAATAAAGATTTTCATTTAATGGTTAAACTCACACATTTCACCAGTGATCTACAGAGTTGTCTTAATGAGGATAGAACAGCATTGAATTCACTAGATGAAAATTTTCACTATTTTGAAACAAGATTTTTTGAATTTACCAATCTATCATATTCAATTGTGGGAAAGTTTAATTCCGTAAAAAGATATAATTATTCACTAAACACAGCTTCAGAGGATATCCAAGCTAAAATAAACTCAAGAAATGATTGGTATAGACAATACTATACTGATATCTATGAATTGAAAACTGAAGTACCTATGTATATTCACGCAGACCAAGATTCTAAAAAGCCGTTAGTTAAAAAATTAACTAATATTAAAAAACAACTTATGGATAACGATTTTAACTTATATAGCCAAGTAAATGAATTAATCAAAAGTAATAATCCTATTGATGATTTTATTATTAAAAATAATAAGAATTGATCATTGTGATAGTGTCCAGCCTCTTCAGTTAAGTGCAAGTACTGGACATTGTGATTATTTGAATTTTGTGGGTATAGCTATGCCGTATGCCAGAAAAAAGAAAAAAGCACCATTATATATGGATCTATAGGTAAGTGTATCTAAATATACTCCAAATACGGTATCTGTAAATTCACCACCAAATCTGGCTATACATACATGTACACCAGCAATAAATGATACAAACAAAGCATAACATACACATACAGTTAGGTTAGCATAACGATGTACCAAGAGCTTACCAATATATAGTATTATGCCAACAATAATTGACACAGTATAATACAGTACTGGAGGCCATATTGAATCTGTTATTATAATATCATTATAGGTCATTTGGTTTTCTCTTTCGCTTCTTCTAATATTTGATTTTGTCTTATTTGATACATTTGATATCCTGTAGCACTTGTACCTATTCCGTCAACCAACATATTAGGTACTGTTACGGTTTTCCATCCACGAATATAATCAGATCGTATATGTCTGAACAATGACCAAGATTTTTCTCTAGACAACATCATCAGTTTTGTGTAACTGCTTGTTGTTAGACCAATATCTACCGTCCCATAAATCAAATCAGCAGTATTATTGGAACCACCAAATTTACTCACTATATATCTGTAAGCATCCCTAACAGTACCGGAAGTACTTTCCTGGAATAAAAGGTAATAGCCATTCTCATAGAAGTTATTAAGGCCTTGAATTATGTTTGGTGAACCATACCCGGCACAGGCTGTTCCAAGACTTTCAGTACAGATACCTATACCGCCCATCACTTGGGCGGCGGCGGCTACAAAACCAATTCTTGCTAGTCTGATATTTGTATTTCGTTGATCTTCTACCTTCTCAATGATCGCATACATTTGTATTTGCTGAGTCAGCAACATGGTTTCTTGCTTCTTCAAGTACTCAATGTTGCGATCAATTTCAGCGATACCGTACCGCCAGGACATACAGTTGGTTTTGATATCTCGTTTCAGACTTTCGATGAATACTTGCTGTTCATATACGAAATCTTCTGAAGTACTGAACATGTAGCGGCTTGCCAGTTGACGGGCATAGTTTTCGAGTTCTTTGGCCTTGCGTTCAAAATCGCCCTGATCCGGGTTATGTAGTGGCATGTGTGTAACCTCCCTTTTATGCCATTAAACCACTGAGAGGCAATCAGTCAATAGGATTAGTACTAATATAGTGAATACGGTATGACTATCAGAAGTCAATAATGAAGAAATCACAATAAATATCACGCAAACACGCCTACGATATAAAGTGATAGTCTACAATATGAATTGTATTTATATTCCCTAAATGATGCGTAAAGTACCTGACATGTTATTTAACATATTTTTTTAGTACCTCACCGTCGTAACAACGCACTCCAAACTATACATTTTTAGCAAATTTTTCGACAAGGCCATATGAATTAGGTATTTTATGTTCCTTCCCTTCTATGTCCAGTATTGTAATATTCTCTAATTGATATACCTCACCTTCATCTTCTGTCATGATTAAGTCATGAAACGTAATAGTGAATATTTCCCTTTGTTTCTCCTTAATGACGACCCCTTCTTTTATATAGGAATATCCTCTCCTATCGCATTCGTAGTGACACAATATCCCTTCTAATACCGCATCACGTCTACCGACATTAAGAACAATCACTTCAATTTTATAAGCTTTATTACGTTCTGGTTCATATACAACTCTACCTTTAATTATGAGACGTGATCTATCATACCACGCTGTCCTACCAGAAAAGAACAAAGACGTACATGCAATTACAAATGATAGTACTGAAAAACCTATGGTTAATATATCTTTGTATTTTGTAGCTAGAGATAACAAATTCATTATTCCACCTAACTCCAGTAAAAATCACTTCCCCATTAAAAGCACAGTATGACTCATAGTTTGCTCTCAATTGGATATATTATTCCCTCTTTTCATATAGCTAAGTAATACAACTCAGTACTAACTCAGGGACAAGTCACTACTATAGTTAGTAGATTGATATAACTCAAGCAGGGCTTAAACAGCCCGGTACTCGACAAGGAGCAACGCGACGCGTAGTTACTCACGAAGACGGCAGACCAAATCATTTTGTTCAGAACGATTAAGTGACCGAGCAAAGCGAGAAACGAACGCGGCGTTCTTTGGAGTACTTCAGTGCGACAAAAACGCAAGTTATGATCTTATCATTGAGTTTTATAGAGACTGGCGAGCAAAGCGAGTCAGGCTCTCTGAGACTGAAAGATATGTAAGTCAATTGCCTTTAAAGTAAAAAGTGAAAGTTATATTATATTAAGTTACGGTTAATCTTAAAAAAGGTCAAAAACGCATAAATATGCATAAAAAGGCCATTTTATGCTTATATTGTGCTTTTTTATGCATAATTATGCATTAGCTAATCACTTCAAAAAATAATAACCGTATTTTTTACTACCTTGTTACGGTTATAGTTACGGTTATCGTATTGTCTGAAGATAGGCGATTATATCCATAGCTGATGCGTTTTCGTCCAACAAATTCTGTACTGTCTGCTTTTGTTCATCGTTCATCGGCTTTGCTGGAAGTACTTTCTTGAGTCCACACAACAGACCACCACCTTCAATAAAGTCTTCAAGTGCCTTAGCAACTGCGGTACAGGCTTTCTTGTACTTCTCAATAGATGACACGCTGTTGGGAAACTTCTTCGATTTGTCCGAGCGGTAGATTGTCAGATGGTGTAGTACCTGTTCTTTCGATAGCTCGTTAGCGTTGCGTATGATGTAGAACACATCATCAACTGGTAGTTTGTACTTACCAAGTGATGGACAGTTCTGTATAGCTTCATTAATAATAGTTTTGGCTTCAGGGGATAGGCCATTGTAGTTAGTACGTTTCAATGCCTCGTTCAGCTTTGTGTTGCCGTGGATTACTTCCTTTTTAGCCATGATTGCCGCCTGATAAATAGCTTTGTATATAGTTCATAAGTTTACGTCCTTAGTATTGATTGCCCGGTATGGCTCCAACATACCGGGCTTTTTGTTTATAGATATTGTGTATGAGTTTCTTCTGACGGTGGATACAGATAAGTTGGATTGTTCACACTAATTACCTTTCACTTTCTTATACCAGTCCTCGTACTCAGGTAACTCGTTCGCCTTTAACTTACTGAAAAATTTCTTATTACAGTTAACTTTGAGCACATTACAAATGCGAGAAAATGGTATGTTACTGCATAGAATATTTTCGTACTGATCAAAAGTTAAGTTGATAAAGTTTACTCTTTCTTTTTTTCTGACACTCTTGTTTAGACTTTTCCGGTTAGTTCTGATCTTCTTCATATCACGCCTCCTTAATCGCATATGAGTTGATCAGATATTGAATTGCCCCACTATTGCTCTTAGCCAATCCCTTATCGATAATACTTTGTAGGGTTTTCTCTTGTGTTTCATTGAGGCGTACACCAACACCTTTTGTTTTTTTGTCTTTCATGTGACCTTCCTTTGTTCACAAAATTATGATTTCCACGCACGAAAAAGTACCCCAATGTCACGAGGGGTATTTTTCATGGAGGAGATTATTGTGTTCTTACGCTGACCGGGTAAGTGCGGTTATGTTGATTATACCGTAAAGATATTATTTGTTCCAAAAACTTGCAGCGATTCTTTTAGGTACAGTGATTCGTATTAGTGCCAGTAGTGAATAATAACTTCGCTAATCATCTTCAATGTTAATGGTATCGACGCTACGATTAAAATCGTGTTCATATATTGATTCTCCTTTTAATCTATTTATTAATTATCGGAAAAACCTTCTCAATTAAAGCCGGTCAAATGATATGACCGCCACAAGTTTTGCACTTGCGTTTATAACTTTTTTACTTAGTGCTTACACCATTTGCGAAGGTAATAAAATCATTAAACTTACCATCAGGATCTTCAGGCATTAGTTCGCCATCAACATACGATGCCATAGTAACATCATCAGCAAGACGAAAGTAAAAACTATCATCTTCATGGTTATGTTGAACCGTACCTTTATCAGTAAAAAATAATGTTTGTAATACTTGTTGGTCTTCGAATGGAGATAATTGATCAGTATCCTCATTCTCTAATCCATCATGAATGGTATACGTCAGTTTACCGTCAACCCAAATTTCTTTATCTTGTTCCTCTTTGTCCATGTCATTGGAATAAAATTTATGTTCTTCAATAATTTTCATATTTAGTACCTATTTAATGTTTCGTTTAATCAAGCCATTTACTTGACGTTGAGTATTATAAACTCAGACTCAGATAATACAAAATCAGCACTTAAGTTAAATTAATTCAATATTTGACAGACTATATTTGTTTTGATATTTTTATACCCGAGTTAAACTTAACCCTTATCGGGTGCCAAATTGTAATATTCCGTATTGACTTTTCATAAATATTGTGATAGATAACCAATTAAATGTGGCTTTATTAATAGCCCTAACAAATTAAAAAATTTTCTATTTTTTTTGATATTTTTTCGATATTTTCTTCTTGTTTTCATCCCCACCCCCATAACACAATCATCAACAACAAAAACCACCAACCCATAAGAGCAAAACCAACCAGCCCAATACACAAAACAATTCCCATAACACAAATTTCCTGAATAATCCTTTTCATAAATCTTCCTTACTTAAAATTAACTATTCTATTTAGTTTATTATGCTGAAAACATGTGGAACAAACAAAAAGCCCCTGTAACGCTCTGTAGCAGGGGCTGAGTGTAGGCTGTGGGTATGGGTTAAGACTTGATTTAAATCGCCCCTGAGTGCTTCCTGTTAAGCCTGTATTGGGTATTGTGGTAATTAATTAGTGAATACAAAATTCATGTTGTCTCGCATCCAAATACCTACATCATCATTAGGATCTACAGCATCTACATAGTTCAGCAATAGCGACCAATCAATGATACTTAGTGGTTCCCCTTCTACGTTGATTAAATGAGGTGATGTACCACCTTCAACAGCGATGCAGAAGGATGGCGTAGAATAAGCTACAGTATCGCCAAAACGCTCTATAGCAACGCAAGAAACCAGTTCAGGCACTTTCTTCGCTTCAACAAATAGTACATGCTTAAGTACTTCCACCTTTTTATAATTGATTGTAATTACATAGTGCTTACCCGTTCGGTAAAGCTGAATACCATCTAATATCTTAGATAGTTCTGCTGCCATCCTTGAACGTACTTCAATGTTCTTAACATCGAATAGTACGGAAGGATCAACCGTTCTAAGGTAATCAGTATCTACTTGTACTTCAGTGAATGTACTTTGACGTACTTTGAGTTCTTTTAGTCTATCTTCCGATTCTTCAAGTTCTCCCCACACGGCAAACGGTATTTTTTTACCACTGTTACGATACCGTTCAATGTTTTGTTTATATTCTTCTATGTGTGCTTCTTCTTCTTCAATCTTTAAACGTACTAATTCAATTTCAGGATTATTTTCATTAGGCCGTAGAATTTTGGTAAAGTCCAAGTTCTTGATATGTTCGATAACAAATTTTTCAACTACTTCATACTGAAGTGCCTTGTTCTCACAAAGTGCATCACGTTCAGCTATACATCTGATGTATCTGTATTCCTCTGTAAACTTTCCCCTTTTCTTAGAATCCCGTTTAGTCACTACCACATTATGATACATTGCCTCACCACAACGTGCACAACGAAAAATCCCATTAAATATATTACTCTGTGTGATTTCCTTACCTGTATCTACTTCCAATTCGATTACATTACCGTCACGGTCTAAGTATGGTTTATTTGTATCTGGATCATAGAATTTCTTCAGGAATTTACCACCAGTTACTTTAACACCAGAGCGACGTGATTTTAGCAATTCCTGTACTAAATCGAATTCCTCTTTTGAAATAGCAATTGGGTATACATCCATTTCAGAGAGTTTCTGATCTACCGGGTTAAAAGTACTATTATAATCACGAATAATTTCACTAATAAAAATAGAGCCCGTTACCCTCTTATTACGTAGAAGTTTATGAATAGATTCACCACGCCATAGACGGCTAGATTCAAACAGCCATTCGCTACCTCTTTCATTAAGCATTTTCGCTATTGTTGGTGTACCAATACCAGTTTGATACAAACGGAATATTTCACGCACAACAGCTACTTTCTCGTTCAGTACATACCTATCATCTACTACATCTATCCATTGTGGACGCTTGTTAGTAACGATAGTACCTTGCTTAAATGCTTGGTCACGTCTACGTTTCCACCCATCACGTATACGATCACTCTTGAGTTTAGACTCTTCATAGGCACGTTGAGCCGACATCGTGACGAGCGGCAACATAGCACTATTTGAACGATTAATAAGCATATTCAATGAAACATCATGAATAGTAATATTGTGATTAACCAGTTCTGAAAGATACGCAACAACTGTGAATGGGTTTTGCCTACTAAAGCGATCAATGCTTTCCAGTACTAAATGTGAATCATCCCACATACCCCCACGTACTTGTTCCATCCATCGGCCTAACTCCCCTTCGGACATATTCAAACCTTTGAAAGCTGACACACCCTGATCGCTAATAATAATAGCTTCTGGATCATCCATTTCAGAAAGTAGATTAGTACGCTCTACATATGCGTTCAAGTTTTGTTCTTGACGCTCAATACCCGTTCCAGATCGTTGTTGTTCTGAGCTTACTCTATGATATATAAAGCATTTTTTCATTTTTCAGTTATCCAGAAAATGATAATAATTTTTGTATAACATATTATATATTTGTATGATTATCATGCAAAAAAAGTACTTTCATCCGACCCGCTCTCCCACCAGCAGGCTCATGCAGTGGTGAAGTTGCTGGCAAAACACCAGGTGCACGGGCTGATGTATGTCGACGACGCCATGTTGTATCAGCATGATGTTGGGCATGTTGAGCGTACCCGGAAATGGGCCAGCACATTACCTGAAGAACAACGCCCGGTATTTTTACATGTTGCCTCTTTGGAGCAGGAGGTAGACCAGTGTGAGTCCATATGGAAGTTCGCTCTGACAGATTACAATATTCCCCGCCTGCAACAATTTACCGCTGTGGTTGAACAGGAGCTGGGCCTTACCTGTGAGTGGTCCTGGCATGATCAGGTTGATGTTGCGCAGACCGGAAACAGTAAAGGGAAACGCCTGGCGCAGTGGGTGGAATCTCAGGGTTTAAGCATGGCAAACGTGGTAGCGTTCGGCGATAACTTTAACGATATCAGCATGCTGGCAAGTGCCGGTATGGGCGTAGCGATGGGGAATGCTACCGATGAAGTTAAACAGCACGCACGCCAGATTATCACTGACAATACACAACCCGGAATTGCAGATTTTATTACCCGTAGTCTGTTGTAATTAGCGTGTTGGTACACTTTTTTGTTGATAAAGCCACAGCCCGGTTTAAGAACCAGTTTATTCCGGGCTCCTGGCTACACCCGAAAAGTATGTGGAAATAAAGTAGCGGTATTTACAACAGCGGACTTTAAGCATGACTGTTGCCATAATCCGCAATAATTCCCTGCAACATACCGGAGACCATGATCATTTAAGCTTAGTTGGTAATGCAAGGGAATATATAATGGTAAAAATATATGTCCCATTGAATATTGACTCATATCCATATACATCTAAATCTATTCTTAGTATATCCTTGGCAAAATCCGCACCAAACCACATCAAACAAAATTGCACTGCTGTAATGGTAATAACAAAGAAGGCATAAAGCAGAAAGCCTGGCAAATTTGCACGGCGATGCACTATATATTTACCAATAAATAACAGCACACCAACGACAATGGAAATAATGTAGTATATTATTGGTGGCCATATTGAATTTTTTATTGCAATATCACTCCAGGTCATAGTACATTACTTGTGCTTGGGTGTGATTGTTTAAATCTAATTGGGGTTGCAAGAGCATACACTAAAGCAAACAGATATGAACCATAGAAAATTGAATCATATGAATATACATCTAAGTTTACTCTTAGTATATCTCTGGCAAAATCACCACCAAACCTGAAAAGTGCCAGTTGGCAACCACCACAAAAGATCACAACAAGGCCATAAAGCATAAAGACAGTAAAATTAGCACGACGATGCACATAGTACTTACCAACGAATAGCAAAATGCCAACAATGATTGACACAATATAATAAATTATGGGGGGCCATATTGAATTTGTGATTATAATTTCATTCCAGGCCATCGTACTTTCCTTGTGCTTAGGTATGATTATTTAAATCTTGTTGGCATAGCAAAAATGTATATTAGAAAAAAAATAAATGTGCCATTATATATTGAATCGCATCCATACACATCTAAGCTCACCCTTAATATATCTTTCGCAAAGTCTTCACCAAACCTATATAAACACATTTGCACCGAGGCGGCAGCACCCACAACTAACCCATAAAGAATGAATACAGTAAAATTAGCACGGCGATGTAGATAGTACTTCCCTACGTATAACAATACACCTACAACGATTGACACAATATAAAAAATCACGGGAGGCCATATCGAAGCTGTAATTACAATATCATTCCAGGTCATTGGACTTTCCTTACTCTCCAACATCTACAATTACTTGAACTTTGATGGAACTGCAAAAATATAGATAAGTGCAAATGCAATTGAGCCAAAGTGTATAGAATCATAAGCATATACATCTAAATGCACCCTGAGTACACCACTGGAAAACTCCGCACCAAATTTGAAAAGACAATAATGAAGCGCTGCAATGAATAGTACACAAAAAACGTAAATCAAAAAAACTGTAATATTGGCGTATTTTTCAACAAAGTGCCTGCCAATATATAACCCCCCACCGACAATGATTGACACAAAATAATAAATAACAGGCGGCCATATACTTAATGCCGGGCCACCAGTAGTAATATCAACACCCTGCCAGGTCATTACCTTTCCTTGTGTTTGAACGGGTACGGGAGATTATGCTACTGGTAAATAACCGATACAACCATTAACCAGTAGCATCAGCGCCAGCAATATCGTCCCCATCAGGCAGCACGGCTTTCAACATGCCCGAATAAAAGCAATGTATTCTCTGGCTGGTTGGCTGGTATTGAGATGTGGTTGAGTAACCGCCGAAAATTACGTAGTAATAGAAACGCTCTTTATCTGTGCGTACAGCCACAGGCCCGGCTTAATCCCCAGTTCATCACGCGCCCACGGGCTGATACGTGACCAGAGTGTGCGGGAGCCCACTTCCAGGCGTACTTCAACCTGCCCGTTCTCGTTGTCGTAGCATTCGACAACTTTGGCTCGCAGAACGTTACGAATACTGCTGCTTTGTGGCGGGATCAGCACCAGCGACACATCAGATGCGCCAATACGAATCCGCACGGCGGCTCCTTCAGGCAACTCCAGCCGGTGTACCCATAAATGCTGGTCGCCCACTGCAAGAGCTGTCATGGCGTAGTGCAGGTGGTGCTCGAGCACCGTCACTTTAAACACTGTGCTTTGCTGCTCTTCCGGCAGCCATGGGTGCATAACCTGGCTGGTCCACACGTCTTCCAGATTACCATAGGCTTTAACCAGCCCCTGATCCAGCACCAGCACTTTTTCCGCCAGGTGCAGAATCTCTTCCAGCGAGTGCGTAACATACAGCATTGGGATGCTGATTTCTTGAGCCAGCCGCTGGAGGTATGGCAGCACCTCGCGTTTGCGGGGAATATCCAGTGAAGCAAGAGGCTCATCCAGCAGCAGAAGTTCCGGTGCTGTCAGCAAGGCGCGGCCAATCGCCACCCGCTGTTTTTCTCCACCGGAAAGACTGCCTGGCAGGCGATCGAGTAATGGTTCTATCCCCAGTAATTGCACCAGTTTATCAAACTGTGGCGCCATTTTTTTTGCCATACCATATTTCAAATTGCCACGAACACGGTAATGGGGAAACAGGCGTGCATCCTGAAAGACATAGCCTATACGCCGTTTTTCCGGGGCAAGGAAGACATCCTGTTCGGTGTCACTCAGCACCCGCTCATTGAGTACTATTTTCCCTTCCTGGGGGCGAGTCAGGCCGCTTATCGCATTAATTAACGACGTTTTCCCGGCGCCAGACACCCCAAAAATGGCGGTAATCCCTTTGCCAGGCAAGGTTTCGTCAATATGCAGGCGGTGTGTGCCAAGTGTTTGGGTAAACTGCAGCTCCAGCATTACTCTCTCCCTATACGCCGACGGCTCAACCTGGCCAGCCATTCAGAAATCATCAGTGAACATAAAGCCAGGACAATGGCGATAACGCACAACCGGGCAGCAGCACCTTCACCACCAGGTGTCTGAATCAGGGTGTACATTGCAGAAGGAAGTGTGCGGGTTTCACCAGGAATATTGGAAACAAAAGTGATGGTAGCGCCAAATTCGCCCAGTGAACGGGCAAACGCCAGAACTGTACCGACAATAATACCCGGCAGTGTCAGTGGCAGTGTAATCGTCCAGAACACGCGCCAGCGGCTGGCGCCAAGGGTTCTGGCTGCCTGCTCCAGGCGCTGATCCACCCCTTCAAGCCCCAGGCGTATTGCCCGCACCATTAAAGGAAACGACATCACTGCCGCAGCCATTACCGCACCACGCCAGCTAAAGGCAAATGTCAGGCCAAACCATTCATAAAGAAAACGGCCAACCACGCCATTGCGCCCCATTACCACCAGCAACAGATAACCGACAACAACAGGCGGCAGCACAAGAGGAAGGTGGACAATGCCATCCAGTAAAGATTTTCCGGGGAAGGAGCAACGAACCAGCACCCATGCTAACGCAATCCCAAATGGCAAACTCACACAAACAGCAAATGTTGAAACTTTCAGGCTGAGTAATAGCGCCTGCCATTCGGGATCAGTCAATATCATTGTTTCGTCGTAAACCCATATTGTTTGAATACAGCTGCTGCCTCAGGGCCTTGCAGGTATTCATAGAATGCTTTCACCTGAGCACCAGTATGCCCTTTTACCATCGCAAGTGGGTATTCAACTTTCGGATGAGAATCTTCCGGGAAGGTTCCAATCACTTTTACCCCTTTGCTGGCTACTGCGTCAGAGCCATAGACTATCCCCAAAGGTGACTCACTGCGTTCAACCAGTGCTAACGCACCACGCACATCCTGCGCGGGAGCCAGTTTTGCGGAAAGTGTATCCCAGGCACCCAATTTTTCCAGTGCCTGCTTTGCATAAATCCCTGCCGGAACATGAGCCGGATCACCCACAGCCAGACGTCCATCCTTCAGTAACACCGCCCAGTCAGTTTTATCGTTAATTGTTACATCGCCCTGGGAAGCGGTAGCCGGTGCAACCAGCACCAGGCTATTGCCCAACAGCGTTTTACGGCTGGCGGTATCAATGGTGTTTTTATCGACTGCGTAATTCATCCACTTTTGGTCTGCAGAGATGAATAAATCAGCCGGTGCACCTGCCTCAATCTGGCGAGCCAGTGTTGAGGATGAAGCAAAAGAAGCGACCACATCAACCTGCTTCTCTTTTTTATATTGTGTTGCAATATCTTGCAGCGCATTGGTTAAAGAGGCAGCCGCAAAAACAGTGATTTTGGCATTGTCTGCCATCACCTGTGCCGCCATTCCCAATGATAAAGTGACACCCACTGCCAGTTTTACCCACGTCTTAGCCATGATTATCTCCAGGTTTTTCGTTGTATATTTTGCAATATAACGTAACACCTGTGATTCTCATAACATTTATCGGCAAAAAAACTGGGGGCTTTACAGTGAAAAAACCTCGGTTAAACCGGGGGATAAGATGCAAAACAGAAAAGCCAGCATCACTGCCTGAAATTAGCGCTTAGTGAAGTTTATTGAAGTGCTGTTTTCTGCTGCTGGCAGGGTAAACTACATTTTTGCTTGCCTGCTAAAAACAGCAACGCCCGGGCACACCGGGCGTTACAAATGGCGTTATGCGTGGAGACTCAGGAGGTCTTTTTACGGCCAATACCTGAAAAGATGTTGAATACCTCACCAAACGCATAAATCAGCCCGAGAATAATCGCCATCATGACAGGCACCATGCAAACGGCGAAAACCAGACTTTTCAATAACTCTAACATGGTTGTCTCCCTTGTAAATTCTGGATCATTGTACTGTTATCCACCAAAAACGCACACGCCTTTTGTGCGAATTTGCCCTGACGTTTACAATCACTGGATTCTCGTTTAACCAGGAGCCGCACATGCAGGCTGAAATCTTACTTACGCTAAAACTTCAGGGAAGCCTTTTTGCCGACCCAAGGCGTATTTCTCTTCTTAAACAGATAGAACAAACAGGCTCAATTAGCCAGGGCGCTAAAATGGCGGGTATTAGCTACAAAAGCGCCTGGGATGCCATAAATGAAATGAACCAACTGACTGACCAGTTGCTGGTAGAAAGAGCGACCGGGGGCAAAGGCGGTGGTGGAGCCATATTGACCCCCTATGGCAAGCGGTTAATCCAGCTATATGATTTGCTGGCACAAATTCAGCAAAAAGCGTTTGATGTACTGCGTGATGACGCCCTGCCGCTGGACAGTTTATTGGCTGCCATTTCACGTTTTTCACTGCAAACCAGCGCCAGAAACCAACTTTTTGGCACCCTGCTTGAGCGGGATAACCAGCATGTCCAACAACATGTGAATATTCTGCTGGCCGACGGGAAAACACAGTTGAAAGTGGCACTGACTGAACAAAGTGCACACCGGCTTGGCCTGGAGCCCGGTAAAGAAGTGCTGGTGCTGGTAAAAGCCCCCTGGGTGGGTATTACCCGTGACACACAACGCGCAAGCCAGGCTGATAACATTCTGCCGGGTACTATTAACACTATCGAGCAGGGCCCGGAACAGAGTGAAGTGCTGGTTACGCTGGCCGACGGGCAGACACTGTGTGCAACACTCCCCAACCAGGTCGTTGCCCAGGAAGCGCTGGAAGTGGGTAACCAGGCCACGGCTTACTTCAATGCCGACCACGTAATCATCGCCACGCTTTGTTAACAACATGCAGGCTGGCCGGGTTTAAACAGCATAGTGATTGACAAGCCCGGTCGGAACACGTATCCCTGTATTATTTACTGCAATAAACGGGATACATGATGTCATTATTGCAAATTTCGCAATGTACGTTTCACCTGAGCGATACCCGTTCACTGGTGATTGATGATTTAACCATACGCGCCGGGGAAAGCTGGGCCTTTGTTGGCGCGAATGGCAGTGGAAAATCTGCGCTCGCTCGCGTACTGAGTGGTAACCTGCCCGCCATGCGTGGCACGCTGTCCAGCTCATTTAAAAGACCTGTCTTGCTCTCGTTTGAATTACTCCACCAACTGGTCCGTGAAGAGTGGCAGCGCAATAATACGGACATGCTCAGTGCCGATGAAGACGATACCGGGCGCACAGCGGCTGAAATTATCCAGGATGCGGTAAAAGACCCGGCTCGCTGCCAGCAACTGGCGCAACGGTTCGGGATCAGCCATTTACTGGACAGGCGGTTTAAGTACCTGTCCACGGGCGAAACACGCAAGGCCTTGTTATGCCAGGCGCTGATGCCCACGCCGGATTTACTGGTGTTCGATGAACCCTTTGACGGCCTGGACAGCCAGTCCCGGGAACAGCTTGCCGGTGAACTGGCCTCCCTCAATCAACAAGGTTATACCCTGGTGCTGGTACTAAACCGGTTCGATGAAATACCCGAGTTTATCCGTTATGCGGGCGTACTGGCCGATTGCGCGTTGCAGGCAACAGGGGATAAAGCCGAATTGCTTTCCCAGGCACTTATCGCGCAGCTTGCCCACAGTGAACAATTGGCGGGTATCAGTATTCCGCAAGCAGATACACCATCACCCGGTGCTGCACTCGATCCTACTCAACCATTGATTACCCTGAATAAAGGGGTGGTTTCCTGGAATGACCGCCCGGTGCTGCATAAGCTTGACTGGCAGGTAAACCCTGGCGAGCACTGGCAAATTGTCGGCCCCAATGGGGCTGGCAAATCTACATTACTGAGCCTGGTCACCGGCGATCATCCCCAGGGTTACAGTAATGACCTGACATTATTTGGCCGGCGTCGTGGCAGTGGTGAAACCATATGGGACATTAAAAAACATATTGGCTATGTCAGCAGCAGCCTGCACCTTGACTACCGGGTCAGTACCACATTACGTAATGTCATTCTCTCTGGTTTCTTCGATACAATCGGCATTTACCAGGCCGTTTCTGAGCGCCAGCAACGCCTGGTACGTGAATGGCTGCAATTACTGGGTATGGATAATGCCACGGCAGATGCCCCTTTCCACTCCCTTTCCTGGGGTCAGCAACGCATTGCATTGATTGCCCGTGCGCTGGTCAAGCATCCTACTTTATTGATTCTGGATGAACCATTGCAGGGCCTTGATCCGTTAAACCGTTTACTGGTGCGCCGTTTTATTGATGTGCTGATTAGTGAAGGCGATACCCAGTTGTTATTCGTTTCGCATCATATGCAGGATGCGCCAGATTGCATCACTCATCGTTTAACCTTTGTCCCGGACAACGGCATTTATAGATACCAGACCGATATTCTGTGAAAACCAGCGGGCCACTGGCCCGTTTTTTTCAGAATCCCCGCAGCTACACAATCTATCCTGTTGATTTACAATGTGCCTGTTCAGGGAGTATTTATAGATGAAATCTTTGTGTAAACGATTCCACTAATTTATTCCATGTCACACTTTTCGCCACTCTGTTATGCTATGTTTATTACATACCATAAGCGTAATGGAGCGAAAAATGAGAGTTCTGGTAACAGGTGGTAGCGGTTACATTGGCAGTCATACCTGCGTTCAGTTACTGCAAAGCGGGCACGAGGTATTTATCCTTGATAACCTGTGCAACAGCAAACGCAGCGTACTGCCTGTCATTGAACGCCTTGGCGGAAAACAGCCGTTATTTATTGATGGTGACATTCGCAACGAAGCCTTACTCACCGAAATTCTTCATGACCATGCGATTGAGGCTGTTATTCATTTCGCCGGCCTGAAAGCCGTTGGTGAATCGGTCCAAAAACCGGTTGAATACTACGACAACAACGTTAATGGTACTTTGCGCCTTATCGCCGCAATGCGTGCCGCTAATGTCAAAAACTTCATTTTCAGCTCTTCTGCCACAGTGTATGGCGACCAGCCGAAAATTCCTTACGTTGAAACCTTCCCCACCGGGATGCCGGCAAGCCCCTACGGGCGCAGCAAATTAATGGTGGAACAAATTTTAACGGATCTGCACACCGCAGACCCGAGCTGGAGCATTGCCCTGCTGCGCTACTTCAACCCGGTTGGCGCCCACCCGTCGGGAGATATGGGTGAAGACCCGCAAGGTATCCCTAATAACCTGATGCCATATATTGCGCAAGTTGCTGTCGGGCGCCGTGAGTCACTTGCTGTGTTCGGTAATGACTACCCAACGGAAGACGGCACCGGAGTGCGGGATTATATCCATGTGATGGACCTGGCGGACGGCCATGTAGTTGCCATGCAGAAACTGGCGAATAAACCTGGCGTGCATGTTTACAACCTGGGAGCTGGCGTGGGTAGCAGCGTGCTGGATGTGATTAATGCGTTCAGTAAAGCTTGCGGTAAACCGGTTAATTACCACTTCGCACCTCGCCGTGCTGGCGATTTACCCGCTTATTGGGCCGATGCAACTAAAGCGGATAAAGAACTTGGCTGGCGTGTTTCCCGCACGCTGGAAGAAATGGCCGCCGATACCTGGCGGTGGCAGTCCAGCCACCCGCAAGGTTACCCTGACTAAGGAAATGTTATGGAACCCTTTAATCCTGTCGAACACCCACATCGCCGTTATAACCCGTTAACAGGGCAATGGGTTCTGGTTTCTCCGCACCGCGCAAAGCGCCCCTGGCAAGGGGCGCAGGAGACACC
Organism: Mangrovibacter plantisponsor; assembly: GCF_003182475.1. Classification (GTDB taxonomy): domain Bacteria; phylum Pseudomonadota; class Gammaproteobacteria; order Enterobacterales; family Enterobacteriaceae; genus Mangrovibacter; species Mangrovibacter plantisponsor. Next base: position 43,089 of record NZ_QGTS01000014.1, on the reverse strand, counting down.
AGCCAAACAGTCATTACCAAAGCACGACCCTGAGTGTTATTTGTGCCCGGGCAATACCCGGGTGACAGGTGATACCAACCCGAACTATACCGGGACGCACGTGTTCACTAATGATTTTGCAGCGCTGATGCCCGATACACCGGATGCTGCAGAAAACCCAGGATCCCTGTTTCGTTGCCAGAGTGCCCGGGGTACCAGCCGGGTTATCTGTTTTTCACCGGATCACAGCAAAACTCTGCCAGAGCTGACACTGGAAGCCCTGGAAGGGGTTATCCGTACCTGGCAGGAACAAACTGCAGATTTGGGTCGCACTTATCCCTGGGTTCAGGTTTTCGAAAATAAAGGTGCCGCCATGGGATGCTCTAATCCGCATCCACATGGGCAGGTTTGGGCGAACAGCTTCCTGCCCAATGAAGCGGCGCGTGAAGATGAGCACCAACGGAACTGGCAAGCTCTGCATGGCTCGCCCATGCTTGTGGATTATGCCCGGCAGGAAATGAATGATGGCAGCCGTACAGTTGTTGAAACACAACACTGGCTGGCGGTTGTGCCTTACTGGGCTGCATGGCCTTTTGAAACGCTGTTGCTGCCGAAAGCGCCAACACAGCGTCTGACAGATTTATCACCCGAACAACACAAAGACCTGGCTGTTGCACTGAAAAAACTGACCAGCCGCTATGACAACTTATTCCAGTGCTCTTTCCCGTATTCCATGGGCTGGCATGGCGCGCCATTTAACGGCGAAGACAACACACACTGGCAGTTACATGCTCACTTTTACCCGCCACTGTTGCGCTCAGCAACAGTACGCAAATTTATGGTGGGTTACGAAATGCTGGCGGAAACTCAGCGCGATTTAACCGCTGAGCAGGCTGCCGAGCGCCTGCGGGCAGTCAGTGATATCCATTTTCGCGAATCAGGAGAATAACAATGAGTCTGAAAGAGAACACCCTGGCCCTTTTTACTGAAATTTTTGGCTACCCGGCAAAAGAAACTATCCAGGCACCAGGCCGTGTGAACCTGATTGGTGAGCACACTGATTACAACGATGGCTTTGTTCTGCCTTGTGCAATTGATTACCAGACCGTTATCAGTTGCGCCCCCCGCGATGATCGTATCGTGCGTGTTATTGCCGCAGATTACGATAACCAGCGTGATGAGTTTTCCCTTGATGAGCCGATTCTGAGCCACCCGGACCAGCAGTGGTCTAATTATGTTCGCGGTGTTGTTAAACATTTGCAAAAACGCAATAACGGGTTCGGCGGTGCCGACCTGGTGATTAGCGGTAATGTACCCCAGGGCGCAGGTTTGAGTTCATCAGCATCGCTGGAAGTTGCTGTGGGCAAAGTATTCCAGCAACTGTACCACCTGCCACTTGATGGTGCGCAACTGGCGCTGAATGGGCAGGAAGCTGAAAACCAGTTCGTGGGCTGTAACTGCGGCATTATGGACCAGCTGATTTCCGCTCTGGGCAAGCAGGACCATGCATTGCTTATCGACTGCCGTAGCCTCGGCACTAAAGCCGTCCCAATGCCAAAAGGTGTGGCGGTTATTATTATCAACAGTAACTTTAAGCGCACACTGGTCGGTAGTGAATACAACACCCGGCGCGAACAGTGTGAAACGGGTGCCCGGTTCTTCACACAGAAAGCATTACGTGATGTGAGCCTGGCAACGTTTAATGCCGTGGCCCATGAGCTGGACCCGGTTGTGGCAAAACGCGTGCGCCATGTTTTAACCGAGAATGAACGCACCCTGGCAGCAGCCGATGCACTGGCAGATGGCGATTTGCAGAAAATGGGTGAGCTGATGGCTGCCTCCCACATCTCTATGCGTGATGATTTTGAGATAACCGTCCCACAAATTGATACGCTGGTTGATATTGTTAAGGCTGCTATCGGTGATAAGGGCGGCGTGCGTATGACGGGTGGCGGTTTTGGCGGTTGCGTTGTGGCACTGGTGCCTGAAACACTGGTCGATGATGTACGCCAGGCTGTCGCCAGCCAGTACGAAGCGAAAACCGGTATTAAAGAAACCTTTTATGTGTGCAAACCCTCCGAAGGAGCCGGATTATGTTAAGCCAGGATCACGGGATGGCACCAGATGGCCAACCGTTTAAGCTGATAACGTTACACAACCAGGCAGGCATGGAAGTCATGCTGATGGACTGGGGCGCAACACTGTTGTCGTGCCGCGTTCCGTTGAAAGACGGGCATACCCGGGAAGTATTACTGGGCTGTGAAACACCCGAACAGTATACCCACCAGGCCGCTTTTCTGGGTGCATCCATTGGCCGCTATGCGAACCGCATTGACAGCAGCCAGTACACTCATGACGGGCTGACTGTGCACCTGAAACCCAGCCAGGGGGAGCACCAACTGCATGGTGGCCCGGAGGGGTTTGATAAGCGCCGTTGGGAGATAATCAGCCATGACAGCCAGCAGGCAGTTTTACAACTGACCTCACCAGATGGCGACCAGGGGTTTCCTGGTAACCTGACAGCCAGCGTCATTTACCGGGTAACACCAGATAACCGTATTGCCATTATTTACCAGGCTCAGGTTGATAAACCCTGCCCGGTTAACCTGACTAACCATGCCTACTTTAATCTGGATGGCAAAAAGGGCGATATTCGCCAGCACCGCCTGCAACTGTTTGCAGAGCAGTGGTTACCGGTTAATAGCAATGGTATTCCATCTGGTGAACTGGCGGATGTTCAGCATACTGGTTTTGATTTCCGCGGGCCGAAAACAATTGCAGAAGATTTTCTGCGCGATGAAAACCAGGCTGGCGTGAAAGGTTACGATCATGCTTTCCTGCTCACTGCCCGGGGGGACGCAAGCCTGCCCGCAGCGCATGTCTGGTCTGCAGATAACAAGCTAAAAATGAGCGTGTTTACCTCAGCACCAGCATTACAGTTCTATTCCGGGAACTATCTTGACGGCACACCGGCAAGGCAGTTTACCCACTACGCATCCTTTGAAGGCCTGGCGCTGGAAAGTGAGTTTTTGCCAGACAGCCCCAACCACCCAGAGTGGCCGCAACCTGACTGCGTACTCAAGCCGGGTGAAACCTGGCAAAGTATTACAGAGTACCAGTTTACTGCGCTATAACGGGTTAACCACCAGCCTTACGCTGCCCGGTGTGAGGCTGGCATGCACTACTCGGGTGTAAATAACTGGCGTAGTTAGCTGGTGTCGTAAGCTAAGCGGTATGGTCAGCCTGTGTGGTTATAGCAACGCCCTCGTTTTACTGGTGGTGTATCCTTTCAGCAACCCACCCCATTTCACCTGGCAACCCAGCCAGCGAGCTCACTTTTTAAACAAAATGCTGTTTTTAAAACCATTTAGCAGCAAAAGAGCAACCACAAATTCACATCAGCCTTACACTCTGCCAAGAATTTCGCTATGTTTAAGGTTTGGCGTTGCCGCTGGCGCCACCACGGCAATATAATGATAATTGTTATCATTCAATCCCCAGGATTACGAGGAGTAATATTATGGCTGTAACTAAGCTGGTTCTGGTTCGTCACGGTGAAAGTCAGTGGAACCAGGAAAACCGCTTTACTGGCTGGTACGATGTTGACCTGTCTGAAAAAGGTAAAAGCGAAGCAAAAGCTGCTGGTAAACTGCTCAAAGACGAAGGCTATAGTTTCGATTTTGCCTACACTTCTGTGCTGAAACGAGCCATCCACACGCTGTGGAATATCCTGGACGAAGTGGACCAGGTGTGGTTGCCGGTAGAAAAATCATGGAAACTGAATGAACGCCACTATGGTGCACTGCAGGGGCTGAACAAAGCAGAAACCGCAGAAAAATATGGTGACGAGCAGGTTAAACAGTGGCGTCGTGGTTTTGCGGTTACCCCGCCAGAACTGACAAAAGACGACGAACGTTTCCCGGGCCATGACCCGCGTTATGCAAGCCTGTCAGAAAAAGAGCTGCCGGTAACTGAAAGCCTGGCGCTAACCATTGAACGTGTTATTCCTTTCTGGACTGACAGCATCCTGCCACGTATGAAAAGTGGTGAGCGTGTGATTGTTGCTGCTCACGGTAACTCTCTGCGTGCACTGGTTAAATACCTGGATAACATGAGCGAAGACGAAATTCTCGAGCTGAATATCCCGACAGGTGTTCCGCTGGTTTACGAGTTTGACGAAAACTTCAACCCGATTAAACGCTACTACCTGGGCAACGCAGACGAAATCGCAGCGAAAGCAGCGGCTGTTGCCAACCAGGGTAAAGCCAAGTAATAAAAAACGGTGCCAGTTTTACCCAGGTACCGTTTGTTTAAGAAAACCGCTCACCAGAGCGGTTTTTTTATTTAGTTCTGCGAGCTTTTACTGCGCCAGCAAGCTGAGTTAACAAGGCCGCGGTATCTTCCCAGCCAATGCAGGCGTCAGTGATACTTTTGCCGTATTCCAGTGGTTTGCCACTTTCCAGGCTCTGGTTACCTTCAACAAGGTGGCTCTCTACCATCACACCCATAATACCTTTTTCGCCACCAGCAATTTGCCCGCACACATCGGCACAGACATCCATTTGCTTTTTAAATTGCTTGCTGGAATTTGCGTGGCTGAAATCAATCATTACTTGTGGCGCCAGCCCGGCTTTTTCCAGCCCTTGCTTCACCTGAGCCACATGTTCCGCACTGTAATTTGGTGCTTTGCCGCCGCGTAAAATAATATGGCAGTCACCATTCCCGCTGGTATTAACGATAGCGGAATGCCCCCATTTAGTTACCGACAAGAAGCAGTGAGGCGCACCGGCCGCATTGATGGCATCAATGGCTACTTTAATTGTTCCATCGGTACCATTTTTAAACCCAACCGGGCATGAAAGGCCGGAAGCCAGCTCACGGTGAACCTGAGATTCTGTGGTACGGGCACCTATTGCCCCCCAGCTCATCAAGTCCGCCATATATTGCGGCGTGATCATGTCAAGAAACTCACCCGCAGTCGGCAAACCAGTGTCGTTAATTTCCAGCAGGAGTTTACGGGCGATACGCAAACCGTCGTTAATCTGATAGCTACTGTCCATGTAAGGGTCGTTGATAAGCCCTTTCCAGCCAACAGTGGTGCGCGGCTTTTCAAAATACACCCGCATCACCACTTCCAACTCCCCTTTCAGGGCTTCACGCATTTCCAACAAACGCGTGGCATAAGCTTGCGCTGCACTGGGATCATGAATTGAGCAGGGGCCAATAATCACTAACAGGCGATCGTCCTGCCCGGTGAGAATATTATGGATGGCATTACGGGCACCAGAGACTGTCGCTGCAGCATTATCTGTCGCCGGGAATTTTTCCAGCAATGCTACCGGAGGTAAAAGCTCGTTAATTTCGTTAATACGTAAATCGTCATTCTGATAATTCATGATAATCCCAATAAAGACTGGCTATGCTAATTTCCTGATTGCAACCCGCCCAATCTATCTCTTCACCCGGATTGTGTAAACGCAATTTTACACTACAGGAACAAAATACCGGCGAAGTGCCTGGTTCACAGAAAGTAAAACTGAAGAAATTAAAAATACCGCACCTTAAACCAATAAAATCTGGCTGTTGACGGGAAAACATAATTTTCCGCCACAAGCGCCATAACGAACTGAAAAATAGATATAATTTTTGATGCGATTTCAGGCCGGGTCCGGGTTTACAGTTTTATCTGCTGTACCCATTGCTGGCCCGAAGCCATAATAGATATATGCAACAAAGGCTTCACTGGCTTACCTCTTTACGCTCAGGAGACACATGGCTCATACGCACTCCCATCACCATTCGCACAACAGCAACCATGACAATGAAACTCGCCTGTTCTATGCGTTTTTGATAACAGCTCTGTTTATGGTAGCTGAAGTTGTTGGTGGTTTACTGTCTGGCTCTCTTGCGCTACTGGCAGATGCCGGGCATATGCTGACCGATGCTGTAGCCCTGTTCATTGCCCTGATGGCTGTGCGGATTGCCCGCCGTTCACCTGCGCGTGGGCATACATTTGGCTGGCTCCGCTTACCCACCCTTGCCGCCTTTGTTAATGCCATTGCACTGGTCGTTATCACTGTATTGATTGTCTGGGAAGCAGTGGTGCGCTTCTGGCACCCAAGGCCGGTTGGCAGCACCATGATGCTGACCATCGCTATTTTGGGGTTGCTGGCGAATCTGGCGGCCTTCTGGATGCTTCATCGTGGCAATAGCGAAAGTAATCTGAACGTGCGTGCCGCAGCACTTCACGTACTGGGAGATTTGCTGGGGTCTGTTGGTGCCATTGTTGCCGCGATTGTGATTATGTGGACAGGATGGACACCGGTAGATCCTATTTTGTCGGTGCTGGTTTCCTGCCTGGTGTTACGCAGTGCCTGGCAGTTGCTAAAAGAAAGTGTTAATGAATTAATGGAAGGTGCCCCACGCGATTTGGACATCGCGAAAATGCAAAAAGCCCTGACCCGGGCTTTGCCTGAAGTTCGCCAGGTGCACCATGTCCATGTGTGGCTGGTTGGTGAGCAGCCACTTCTGACGCTGCATGTGCAGGTTATTCCTCCACGGGATCATGATGAACTGCTGGGGCGTATTCACACGTTTCTGCGTGAAAACTACCACATTGCCCATGCCACGGTACAAATGGAATACCAGCCGTGCAATACAACGTTGTGTGACCTGAACCAGGTGCAGTCAGCCGAAGCTCACCACCATCATCATCACTAACACCAGCTAACCTGTGCGCCCGTGCAACATCTCACGGGCGGTAATTCAGGCATTCCCTTTGACAACCTGGTTCAGAGATGCCGCGAATTGCAGCATTCTGTTAAGCGGCAAAAGAGCTTTTTCCCGTAATGCAGAATCAACATGAATTTCATGCTCTGCACCACCCTGTTCCAGCCCGCTGGCAATGGCCCGTAAACCATTCATCGCCATCCACGGGCAGTGTGCACAGCTACGGCAGGTTGCACCTTCTCCGGCTGTCGGTGCTTCCAGTAATATTTTTTCCGGGCAGGCCTGCTGCATTTTATAAAAAATGCCGCGATCGGTTGCTACAATCAGCCTTGGGTGCGGCAATTTACGTGCTGCGGCAATGAGTTGGCTGGTTGAGCCTACCGCGTCTGCCAGATCAACGATAGCCTGAGGCGACTCAGGGTGGACCAATACGGCGGCATCCGGGTAGAGCGCCTTCATCTGTAACAACGCCTGGGTTTTGAATTCATCATGTACAATGCAGGCACCCTGCCAGCACAGAATATCTGCGCCAGTCTGCTTTTGGACATAGCGCCCTAAATGGCGATCTGGCGCCCAAATAATTTTTTCCCCCAGGCTGTCGAGGTGTTCAATAAGCTCCACCGCGATGCTGGATGTCACAACCCAGTCAGCACGCGCTTTAACCGCCGCTGATGTGTTGGCATACACCACCACGGTTCTGTCCGGGTGCGCATCACAGAATGCAGTGAATGCATCTTCAGGGCAGCCCAGGTCCAGCGAGCACTCTGCGGCAAGCGTTGGCATTAGCACTGTTTTTTCCGGGCTGAGAATTTTTGCTGTCTCCCCCATGAACCGCACTCCTGCAACCAGCAGAGTGGAAGCCGGGTGGTTTGCACCAAAGCGGGCCATTTCCAGAGAGTCTGCTACACAACCGCCGGTTTCTTCGGCCAGAGCCTGAATTTCCGGGTCGGTATAGTAGTGCGCCACCATGACAGCATTGCGCGCTTTTAGTAACGTTTTGATCTTTTCCCGATACTGTGCCTTTTCCGCATCACTCAAACGCGGTGGTTTCGGAGGAAAGGGATAAATGGAATCGTGCAGTTCGGCCATCACACTCATGGGATACTCTCGTTTAACAGCTTAACCAAAAAATGCCTGCAACTGGTATTTTCCCATCCCGGGCAGGTCATTTGTTTTATATGCTAAACAAGATAGCCGAATTATCGCTTTTTGTCGTGAGGTTTTGTTTACCGAATACGCAAAATTACAGTTTTGTGCGTTGCCGCATTTTGTGCTTTGGACAATACCGGGGATAAATAAATGAAGGGTGGGTCGTGCAGGATGATTCGGCCGTTGGCCTCACCCTCGGGCCGTTGCCAGAGGCAACGTTGTCTCGCTTCCCTCGGCTCGAACCTGCCCAGGTTCTCATTCTGCACTTTTTACGCATAGCAAAAAGGCGCCTTTAGGGCGCCTTTCCACACTGGTGGGTCGTGCAGGATTCGAACCTGCGACCAATTGATTAAAAGTCAACTGCTCTACCAACTGAGCTAACGACCCCTTACGGGTAATACAGGCTTAAATGATGGTGGGTCGTGCAGGATTCGAACCTGCGACCAATTGATTAAAAGTCAACTGCTCTACCAACTGAGCTAACGACCCATCAATTAAGCTATTGCTTTTGTTACTACTCTATAACCCTGCACAACTGCAGGAGCGTTTTCACAAAGTGAACAAACCATGCAACAAGACACCTTGCTGCCTTAAACGTATCCACCGGAGAAAACTGGTGGGTCGTGCAGGATTCGAACCTGCGACCAATTGATTAAAAGTCAACTGCTCTACCAACTGAGCTAACGACCCGAAGTGGTGGGTGATGACGGGATCGAACCGCCGACCCCCTCCTTGTAAGGGAGGTGCTCTCCCAGCTGAGCTAATCACCCACATGTACTGCTTTGACAGGCAGCAAACTGCCTTAATGGTGGGTCATGGATAAGAACCACATGAAACACCTTGCTACCGCGACGAACACCAAAATTTTTGGTGGGTCGTGCAGGATTCGAACCTGCGACCAATTGATTAAAAGTCAACTGCTCTACCAACTGAGCTAACGACCCGTCGTCTTGCTGGCTCACCACTCTTCAGTGATGTATCCCCCGGCAACGGCGGCATATATTACTGCTTTCTCATTTCAGCGCAACAAAAATTTCGAGAAAGGTAACTCAACTGCTTATGTTTCAGGCGGCAAGACCAGAAAAACAGCATTATCGGGCCTTGCCCGGAAAATTACATGCCATTCAGGCGTTTTTGAGCCTGTTTAGCACCATCCGTGCCTGGGTATTTTGAGATCACTTGTTGGTAAACTGCTTTCGCTTTTGCCGTATCGCCTTTTTCCTGCATGATCAAACCGACTTTATACATTGCATCCGGTGCTTTCGGTGATTGCGGAAAGTTTTTAACGACAGAAGCAAAATAGTAAGCAGAGTCGTCTTTTTTACCTTTGCTGTAATACAGTTGCCCCAACCAAAAATTCGCATTCGGAACATAGGTTGAATCCGGATACTTTTTCACAAAGTTCTGGAATGCAGCAATAGCATCATCCTGGCGCGATTTGTCCTGCACCAGTGCAAACGCGGCATTGTAATCTGTATTAGCATCACCGGTTTGAGCCGGTGCTGATGAAGCTGGTGCAGACGGCGCAGCCGTACTCCCGGTATCACCGCTCGCACTCCCTTCAGCAGGCGTGGTTCCATTTGCTGCCGCCCCACCAGACATATTACCTATCTGCAACAGTATCTGCTTCTGCCGCTCTTCAATCTGGCTAAGCTGATACTGGCTTTCCTGAATTTGGCCGCGCAGAGAGTCTATGTCGGACTGGTTATCTGAAAGTTGCTGCTGGAGTTGGGTTAAAAGCTGGCTGTGCGCATTAGAAATGCGCTCGAGTTGCGTTACACGGTCCTCTACGGACCCTGAGCCTACACTACTGATTGGCGCCTGAGCATTAGCGGCCCAGGGGGCCGCTACGCCAACCAGTAACGACAGACTCAACAGATGATGTCTGAAGTTACTGATCATGCCATTCTCTTAGTAAACCAGTACGGCGCGACGGTTTTTCGCATAAGCGGCTTCGTCATGGCCCAGTACTGCTGGTTTTTCTTTACCGTAAGAAACGATAGAGATCTGGTCTGCAGCAACACCTTTGCCCTGCAGGTACATTTTCACTGCGTTAGCACGGCGTTCGCCCAGTGCGATGTTGTATTCCGGAGTACCACGTTCGTCCGCATGACCTTCAACAGTCACTTTGTAAGACGGGTTGCTGCGCAGGAAAGCTGCGTGAGCATCCAGCATTGCTGCGAATTCAGAACGGATATCGTATTTATCCAGGTCGAAGTAAACGATATTGTTCTGCTGCAGCTGTTGCATCTGCAGGCGAGCCTGTTCTTCAGAAGACATGTTGCCATTGCCTTCCATACCTGTACCGGCACCCAGCATGCCTTCGCTCTGACCATTATTTGCATTCTTGTGAGAGCTACAAGCAGCGATAGCCATAACAGGCAGAACCAGCATCAGCCCTTTCAGCACTTTGTTAAATTGCATTTTTTATAATCCTTAGTAAGAACTCTTTTATTTACAGATACGGCGACCAGGCCGGTGATTTCACCTGACCATCAGTAGCCGGTAGACGCGCTTTGAAACGCCCATCTGTAGAGACCAAATTCAGCACGGATCCCATCCCCTGAGAAGAGCTGTAGATTACCATAGTGCCGTTAGGTGCCAGACTTGGCGTTTCGTCCAGGAACGTAGAAGTTAAAGTTTGAACTCCTCCCGTTACCAGATCCTGTTTGGCGATATGCTGAGCACCACCATTGGAACTCACCATCACCAGGAATTTACCATCGGCGCTGACATCCGGATCCTGGTTTTGTGAACCTTCCCAGGTAATACGTTGCGGAGCACCGCCATTAATATTGATTTTATAAATCTGCGGACGACCTGCCTGGTCAGAAGTGTAGGCAAGTGACTGGCTGTCCGGGAACCAGCTAGGTTCAGTGTTGTTGCTGCGGCCATCAGTAATCTGGCGAATTTGCCCGGAAGCCAGGTCCATCACATACAGATTAAGGCTACCTGTTTTAGACAGAGCGAAAGCCAGTTTGGTACCATCCGGCGAAAATGCCGGTGCACCATTGTGCCGCGGGAAAGAAGCTATCTGGCGAACAGTCGCGTTAGCCAGGTTCTGAACAACCAGCGCCGAGCGGCCACTCTCAAAGGTTACATAGGCCAGTTTGTTGCCATCAGGAGACCATGCCGGAGACATCAATGGTTCGGGTGATTTATGAACCAGGAACTGGTTGTAGCCATCGTAGTCTGCAACGCGCAATTCATAAGGATACTGGCTGTTCGCCGTCTGCACGACATAAGCAATACGCGTACGGAAAGCCCCTTTGATACCCGTCAGTTTTTCAAACACTTCATCACTGGCAGTATGCGCTGCATAACGCAACCACTGTTTATTCACTTTATAAGTGTTTTGAGCAAGGACGGAGCCCGGCGCCCCACCAGTATCAACCAACTGGTATGACACAGAATAGCTGCCATCCGGATTCGGTGATACCTGCCCTACAACGACGGCATCAATACCCAGAGCTGACCATGCAGCAGGCTGAACTTCCTGTGCTGTCGCAGGCTGCTGAGGCAAGCGGGATGTATCCAGCGGGTTGAATTTGCCACTGTTACGTAAGTCAGCAGCCACAATGCCGCCAATATCTTCTGGTGCAGCACCAGGCCCTGCCCATTTAAACGGTACCACACCGATGGGGCGAGCCGAGTCCACCCCCTGAGTTATCTCGATGCGTACTTCAGCGTGCAGCACTGCTGCCCACAGCATCAGGAAACTTAATGCAACTCGTAATGCCTGCTTCATCATATCTCCCTTATCTGGATACAAGACCCACGATAATTAGCAGAAGGTTAACAAACCCAATAACACAAAACTACCGCCACCCGGCGACTTAACGTTCATGCTATTCCCTTAGTACAGGGGAATAGAATTACGGTTTGAAATCCAGCGGCGCATTCTTAAAGACTTCATAAACTGCCTGGCTCGGCGGTTTTGGCATATGTGCCTGGCGAGCAGCCGCAAGTGCAGCCTGGCATAATGCCGGGTCACCACCTTCTGACTGAACATCCAGCAACATACCATCTGGTGCCAGCTTGATTCTGAGCGTACAGGTTTTACCTGTATAAGAGCCTGAATCATAGAACTTACTTTCAATAGCCGACTTAATTTGCGAAGCATAGCCATTAATTTCAGCACCTGACGCGCCATTATTCTTGGTATTACCACTACCGGCAGGTGAAGCGTTGCTACCTTTTGCTCCACCTCCCGCTTTCGGTGCATTTTTATTGGAGCTCAGATCGCCTAACAGGTCATCCACCCCGGCGGCTTGTTTTGCCGCAGCTTTGCTGGCGGCAGCTTTCTCTGAAGCGGCTTTTTCGGCTGCAGCTTTTTTAGCAGCGGCCTTATCTGCTGCTGCTTTTTGTGCTGCTGCTTTTTGTGCTGCTGCTTTTTCCGCAGCTGCCTTCTCTGCCGCTGCTTTTTGTGCTGCCGCTTTTTCAGCAGCAGCCTTCTCTGCCGCTGCTTTTTGTGCTGCCGCTTTTTCCGCTACAGCCTTCTCTGCCGCTGCCTTTTGTGCTGCTGCTTTTTCCGCTGCTGCCTTCTCTGCCGCTGCCTTTTGTGCTGCCGCTTTTTCCGCTACAGCCTTCTCTGCCGCTGCCTTTTGTGCTGCTGCTTTTTCAGCCGCCGCCTTATCTGCCGCTGCTTTTTGCGCTGCCGCTTTTTCCGCTACAGCCTTCTCTGCCGCTGCTTTTTGTGCTGCCGCTTTTTCCGCTGCTGCCTTCTCTGCCGCTGCTTTTTGTGTAGCTGCTTTTTCGGCTGCTGCATCTGCTGCCGCTTTCTCAGCCGCTACTTTTTCTGCTGCAGCTTTTTCAGCCGCCGCCTGATCAGCCTGTTTTTGCTGCTGAGCCTGCTCCTGAGCTAACCGTTCTTTTTCCAGGTCTTTCAGGCGCTGTTGTTCCGCCGCTTGTTTCTCGCGGAGTTCTTCAGCCTGCTGCTGAGCCTGCTTTTCACGCTGCTCAGCTGCTCTCTGCGCACTGGCCTGCTGTTGCGACTGGCGGTTGTATTGATCAACTACAGCGCCAGGATCAACCATCACGGCATCAATAGACGAACCACCACCACCACCGGCGCTGGCATCAATATGTTCGTCAAACGAACTCCAAATCAGCACCGCAAACAGTATGACATGCAGTACCGCTGAGATGATGATGGCACGTTTAAGCTTTTTGTTCTCTTCGGTTGCCTTTGACACTCTTGGTTCCCAAAAACTCTGCCGTTATAGCGCTGATTAAATTGGTTGGGTCATCAGACCTACCGATTTCACACCAGCCTGATGCAACAAATTAAGCGCTTTAATAATTTCATCGTAAGGGACTTCTTTTGCGCCCCCGATTAGAAATACCGTTTTCGGATTTGCTGCCAGGCGCCGTTGCGCCTCTGCAATAACTTGCTCTGGCGGAAGTTGATCCATACGATCTTTATCAACCACGACGCTGTACTGCCCCACACCAGAGACTTCAATAATGACGGGTGGATCATCGTTAGTCGCCACGGACTGTGAATCCGTTGCATCGGGTAAATCCACCTCGACGCTCTGTGTGATGATAGGTGCCGTGGCCATAAAAATAAGCACCAGCACTAACAGAACATCCAGCAACGGCACAATATTGATTTCGGACTTCAGCTCCCGGCTACCTCGTCCCCGCACTCTGGCCATGGTTTACCCCTTTTGGCTCTCAGTAGTGGTAAACGCCTGACGGTGCAGAATTGCGGTAAACTCTTCCATGAAGTTGTCGTAATTCAACTCAAGCTTGTTAACACGCAGGTTCAAACGGTTGTATGCCATAACAGCCGGGATAGCGGCAAACAGACCAATCGCAGTCGCGATCAGCGCCTCTGCAATCCCTGGAGCGACCATTTGCAGTGTGGCTTGCTTTACTGCACCCAGGCCGATAAACGCATGCATAATCCCCCACACCGTACCAAACAAACCGATGTACGGGCTGATAGAGCCTACAGTCCCCAGAAACGGAATATGCGTTTCCAGCGACTCCAGCTCACGGTTCATTGAGATACGCATTGCCCGCGATGCCCCTTCAACAATGGCTTCCGGTGCATGGCTGTTGGCCCGATGCAGGCGTGCAAACTCTTTGAAGCCCGAATAGAAAATTTGCTCGGAACCGCTCAAATTCTCACGACGCCCCTGGCTTTCCTGATACAGGCGGGATAAATCAATGCCTGACCAGAACTTATCTTCGAAGGTTTCAGCCTCACGTGTTGCCGCATTGAGAATGCGGGTTCGCTGGATAATGATAGCCCAGGACGCAATAGAGAAACCCATTAAAATCAACATGATGAGTTTGACCAGAAGGCTTGCCTTCAGGAACAAATCAAGGATATTCATGTCAGTCACTGCTTGAACTCCGCGACAATAGAAAGTGGAAGCGCTTTTGGCTTCATGATGATTGGATCAACGCAAGCAATAAGCACTTCCGCTTCATTAAGGATCTTGTTGTCTGCATTGACTATGCGCTGCGTAAAGACCATAGATGTCCGGCGTAGCGTGGTAATCTCTGTTTGGATTTCGAGTAAGTCGTCAAGTCTGGCTGGCGCGTGATACTCAACAGACATGCGGCGCACAACAAAGGCAACACGCTCTTCCAGTAATGCCTGCTGGCTGAAGTTATGTTCACGCAGCATTTCAGTACGTGCTCTTTCATAAAAGGCAATGTAACTGGCGTGGTAAACCACTCCCCCTGCATCAGTATCTTCATAGTAGACACGAACAGGCCATTGAAACTGCTTAGTGCTCACTTTACATCCCGGTAAGGCAAAATAAACGTTGCTACTATACGCAAGCTGAAGTGGGTTGGGAATGGGTTAAGGGGTGCGGAGTGTAAATATTTATGGGCTTTGTAAAGCCCATAAATTGTGACGGAGGTAGCTTATTCAAAAAAAGAAAAAAGCCAACCCTGCTGCCAGTACGATCATAGCGAGTAATGGGCAAAAAACAGCCTGCCACTGAATGGCTTTCAGCTTAAAGCCGATACCGTGAATAACCCCTGCGCAAACTGCCCACATCAGCAATAAACCATGCCAGACAGATAACGCGCTGGTGTGCGCGGCAAACCGTGACGGATTCCAGAACATACAGCCAGCCAGAACCAGTGCCATCAGCAGAGAAAGAGCCCTTAACGGGCTCTTATCTACCAGCTTATAGAGTGATGAAATCAGATTTTTCATCCCTGCTTTTCTTCTCCGGACTGAGTCGCTTCAACGTGCTCAAGTGCCAGTGCTGTAATCACACCGAATGCACACGCAAGAAGGGTGCCCAGAATCCATGCGAAATACCACATAATCAGCTCCTTACTTAGTACAGAGAATGCGTGTTGCTTTCGATGTGTTCTTTCGTAATGCGACCAAACATTTTCCAGTAACACCAGGCGGTATACAGAAGAATGATTGGTACGAACACAATCGCTACGTAAGTCATCACAGACAGAGTTAACTGGCTGGATGTCGCATCCCACATTGTCAGGCTGGCATTCATCATCGTGCTGGATGGCATAATGAATGGGAACATTGCCACACCAGCTGTCAGAATGACGCAGGCGATAGTCAGTGAGGAGAAAATAAAGGCCAGGGCAGCTTTATTTGCACGGGTCATCAGCACGGTCAGCAACGGCAGCACAACCCCCAACGCAGGGATAGCCCACAGTGCAGGTGCATTGTTAAAGTTGACCAGCCATGCTCCTGCCTGGCGAGATACTTCTTTCACCAGCGGGTCGGATGCGGCGTGATGGTCCATAGCAGATGTCACCACATAGCCATCAATCCCGTAAACCACCCAAACACCAGCCAGGATAAAGCACACCATCATAACCAGCGTGGCAACCTGAGAAACTGCGCGGGCACGCAGCAGCAACTCACCATTGGTACGCATTTGCAGGTAGGTTGCCCCCTGAGTCAGGAACATCGCTACACTCACCACACCCGCCAGCAGGCCAAATGGGTTCAGCAGTTGGAAGAAATTCCCGGTGTATGTCAGGCGCAGATACTCATCGACATTAAACGGTACACCCTGCAATAAGTTGCCGAATGCAACGCCAATAACCAGCGGTGGAACAAAGCTGCCGACAAAAATGCACCAGTCCCACATGTCACGCCAGCGAGAATCTTCTATTTTAGAGCGGTAATCAAAGCCAACCGGGCGGAAGAACAATGATGCCAGCACTAAAATCATCGCGACATAAAAACCAGAAAAAGCGGCAGCATAAACCATTGGCCAGGCGGCGAATAACGCCCCGCCAGCAGTGATAAGCCATACCTGGTTACCGTCCCAGTGTGGCGCAATGCTGTTAATCATCACACGACGTTCAACATCATTACGGCCCATAAAGCGGGTCAGCATACCTACGCCGAAGTCGAAACCATCAGCTACGGTAAAGCCAATCAGCAGAACGCCAATCAGCAACCACCAGATAAAACGCAATACTTCATAATCAATCATGTTTCGACTCCTGTCTTAGCGTGCCGTTTGAGCCGTAGCGCCGGATTGCTCAAAATGATAGCGACCGGTTTTCAGGCTACTTGGCCCCAGACGTGCAAACTTGAACATCAGGAACAGTTCCGCCACCAGGAACAAGGTGTACAGACCGCATATCAGTACGATTGAGAAAATCAAGTCAGACGCGGACAATGTCGAGTTAGCAACGGCTGTGGGTAACACTTCACCGATAGCCCATGGCTGGCGACCATATTCAGCAACGAACCAGCCAGCTTCTACAGCAATCCAGGGTAATGGGAGACCATAGAACGCGGCACGCAGCAGCCATTTTTTCTGACCGATACGATTACGAATCACTGACCAGAACGACAGGCCGATAATCAGAAGCAGCAAGACACCACACGCTACCATGATGCGGAAAGCAAAATAGAGTGGCGCCACTTCCGGTATAGAGTCTTTGGTGGCTTTCTGAATTTGTGCTTCAGTTGCATCCGTGACATTTGGTGTATAACGTTTTAACAACAGGCCATAGCCAAGGTCTTTCTTCACGTTGTTAAACTCGTTACGCACTGCCTGGTCGGTTGAACCCGCACGCAATTCTTCCAGCAACTTATAAGCCTTCATCCCATTACGGATGCGCTCTTCATGCTGGGCCATCAGATCTTTAAGACCAAGCACTGGCGTATCAACAGAACGTGTGGCAATAAGCCCCAGCAGATACGGGATCTGAACCGAGTAGTGGTTCTTCTGTTCAGCCTGGTCAGGAATACCAAACAAGGTGAATGATGCAGGAGCGGGTTGCGTTTCCCATTCAGCTTCAATGGCAGCCAGTTTGGTTTTCTGTACGTCACCCATTTCGTAACCAGATTCATCACCCAGCACAATAACGGAAAGCACAGCAGCCATACCGAAGCTGGCAGCAACCGCAAAGGAGCGTTTTGCAAATGCGAGGTCACGGCCTTTGAGCATGTACCATGCGCTGATGCTGAGAATGAACATCGCGCCGGTTACATAGCCTGCAGCAACCGTGTGAACGAATTTAACCTGTGCGACCGGGTTCAGGACCAGCTCGGAGAAGCTGACCATTTCCATACGCATGGTTTCATAGTTGAACTCAGAAGCGATTGGGTTTTGCATCCAGCCGTTTGCGACCAGAATCCACAACGCAGAAAGGTTTGAGCCCAGAGCAACTAACCAGGTAACAGCCATATGCTGTACTTTGGTCAACCGGTCCCAACCGAAGAAGAAGAGCCCAACGAAAGTCGACTCAAGGAAGAAGGCCATTAAACCTTCAATAGCGAGCGGCGCACCAAAAATATCGCCCACATAATGCGAATAGTATGACCAGTTAGTACCGAACTGGAATTCCATGGTTAAACCAGTGGCAACCCCAAGAGCAAAGTTGATACCAAACAACTTTCCCCAAAACTTGGTCATATCTTTATAGATTTGTTTACCAGACAACACATATATCGTATTCATGATGGCCAGCAAGAACGCCATACCCAGCGTCAGTGGCACAAACAGAAAGTGGTACAGTGCGGTCAAGGCAAACTGCAATCGTGACAGTTCGACTATATCAAACATCTTGACTCCTTGCTCCTCGCATGAAGACGCCGAATAGAAGAATACCTGGCTACAGCATTCCCCTACACTTGCCCCAATACAAAAAACATTTGCGACCTCTTTCTTTTCCGGCACCACTGAATGTAAAACAAGAAAAGTAAAAAGGTTACAAATACGTTAATTAATACCAAATGAATCCCGCGAATATATTACGCTTCAATGGACTTACAATAAATAGGTTTTTACTGAACGTTTTTTGCGTTTCTCGACGGTGATCAATTTATAGCGAAAAACATCCTCAAGCGCTAGTTTGATCTTCGACAAATTTGGAATTTTTCATTTGGTGACAAGAGGTTATTTTATTGATTTAAATCAATAACGAATATTTTGTGTTAACGAGGTTATTCGGGTGTGCGTCAAGTTAATATAATGTTAATTAAATTAACTTTAATTACATGTATGCTGGATGTTATAAATAATTAAAGCGTAATGTCATTGTCATTTTCACAATGAAACTGTCACTCTGTGCAATATCAATAAGCGTAGTTCCTTCACAATATTAATCAAGTTTTTAACTTTTTATTTTCATTTTCCCTGTTTTTGTGAAGTGCTCGTCACTATACGGGTAAAAAAAAGGCCACCCAGGAGGTGGCCAACCATGTCGAAAAGGGGTTCACGCCTTACCGGCGATCACCATTTTTTTATTGAGGAAGAATAGATTTGAGCGCTTCACCGATATCTGCCAGGCTACGCACAGTTTTCACCCCGGCAGCTTCAAGTGCTGCGAATTTTTCGTCTGCAGTACCTTTACCCCCGGCAATGATGGCGCCAGCATGGCCCATACGTTTACCCTTAGGCGCAGTAACACCCGCAATGTAACCCACCATTGGCTTAGTGACATGTTCCTTAATATAGGCAGCAGCTTCTTCTTCTGCGCTACCACCGATTTCACCAATCATCACGATGGCTTCGGTTTGCGGGTCTTCCTGGAACAGTTTCAGGATGTCGATAAAGTTGGAACCTGGAATTGGGTCACCACCGATACCAACACAAGTCGACTGGCCAAAGCCGTAATCAGTTGTTTGTTTCACCGCTTCATAGGTCAGCGTACCCGAGCGTGAAACAATACCGACTTTACCCGGCTGGTGAATGTGCCCTGGCATGATACCGATTTTGCAAGCACCCGGAGTGATAACGCCCGGGCAGTTAGGCCCAATCATGCGCACACCGGCTTCGTCCAGTTTCACTTTCACAGTCAGCATATCCAGAGTGGGAATACCTTCAGTAATAGTGATAATCAGTTTGATACCAGCATCGATTGCTTCAAGAATCGAGTCTTTACAGAACGGGGCCGGTACATAAATAACTGATGCAGTCGCTCCTGTGGCCTCTACCGCTTCACGAACGGTATTAAACACGGGTAAACCCAGGTGCGTTGTACCGCCCTTACCCGGTGTAACGCCACCGACCATTTGGGTACCGTAAGCAATGGCCTGCTCGGAATGGAATGTCCCCTGGCTACCAGTAAAACCCTGGCAGATAACTTTGGTGTTTTTATCGATTAAAATGGACATTATTTCCCCTCCACTGCAGCAACAACCTGCTGCGCGGCATCGGTCAGACTGGTCGCCGCAATAATATTCAGGCCACTTTCAGCAAGCTTCTTCGCACCCAGTTCTGCATTGTTACCTTCAAGGCGCACAACAACTGGCACATTTACACCGACTTCGGAAACGGCACCAATGATGCCGTCGGCAATCAAGTCGCAACGCACAATCCCGCCGAAGATGTTAACCAGTACCGCTTTAACCGCATCGTCAGACAGAATAATTTTAAACGCTTCAGTAACACGTTCTTTCGTTGCACCACCGCCCACATCAAGGAAGTTAGCCGGCGCACCACCGTGCAGTTTCACAATATCCATGGTGCCCATAGCCAGACCTGCGCCATTTACCATGCAACCGATATTGCCTTCCAGAGCCACATAGTTCAGTTCCCATTGCGCAGCATGGGCTTCGCGCGGGTCTTCCTGGCTCTTGTCATGCATTTCACGCAGTTCTGGTTGGCGGAACAGCGCATTACCATCAACACCCAGTTTGCCATCAAGGCAAATCAGGTCGTCCTGAGTAGTAATGACTAAGGGGTTGATTTCCACCAGCGCCAGGTCACGCTCCAGGAACATAGTGGCCAGCCCCATGAAAATCTTGCTGAATTGCTGAATTTGTTTGCCCTGCAGACCCAGTTTGAATGCCAGTTCACGCCCCTGATACGGCATCGGGCCAGTCAGTGGATCAATGGCTGTTTTGTGAATAAGATGCGGCGTTTCTGTAGCAACTTTTTCTATTTCCACGCCACCTTCAGTGGATGCCATGAACACTACGCGACGACTGCTACGGTCTACAACTGCGCCAAGATACAGTTCTTTAGCGATATCAGTCGCATTTTCAACCAGGATCTGGTTTACCGGCTGACCGTTGGCATCTGTTTGGTAGGTTACCAGGCGTTTGCCTAACCATTGTTCAGCAAAAGCACGGATATCTTCTTTATTTTTTACGACTTTCACACCGCCAGCTTTACCGCGGCCGCCTGCGTGTACCTGGCATTTTACTACCCAAGGACCGGCACCAATTTTAGACGCCGCTTCTTCCGCTTCACGCGGTGTGGTACAGGCATAACCCACCGGTGCCGGCAAGCCATACCGGGCAAACAATTGTTTCGCCTGATATTCGTGTAAGTTCATGAGTTCTATCCATTCAAATCAGATGAAGAGCATCTAGGCTCGGGGTACTCTGCGCCACAGCGTTTGCTGTGGCCGGGTAATCGGTGTGTGGGGCACAAGCCCCACACAACTACACATCCAGCAGCAGGCGAGTCGGGTCTTCCAGCATCTCTTTAATTGCCACCAGGAAACCAACGGACTCACGCCCGTCTATCAGACGGTGATCGTAAGAAAGTGCCAAATACATCATTGGCAGAATTTCTACTTTACCGTCTACCGCCATGGGGCGGTCTTTGATGGCATGCATACCCAGAATGGCGCTTTGCGGTGGATTGATAATCGGAGTGGACATCAAAGAACCAAATACGCCGCCGTTAGTGATAGTGAAATTACCACCGGTCAGATCTTCAACGGTGAGTTTACCGTCACGGCCTTTCACAGCCAGCTCTTTGATACGTTTTTCGACATCGGCCATGCCCAGTGTATCCACATCACGCAATACCGGCGTAACCAGACCACGCGGTGTGGACACTGCCATGCTGACATCGAAATAGTTGTGGTAAACCACATCATCACCATCAATTGAAGCGTTCACTTCCGGGTAACGTTTCAGTGCTTCAACCACTGCTTTAACATAGAAAGACATAAAGCCCAGACGGATACCATGACGTTTTTCAAACGCCTCACCGTACTGTTTACGCAAATCCATAATCGGCTTCATGTTAACTTCGTTGAACGTAGTCAGCATTGCTGTTGAGTTTTTCGCTTCCAGCAAACGTTCCGCAACACGTTTACGTAAACGCGTCATCGGGACACGTTTTTCACTGCGGTTACCCGCAACAGGTTCTACCGCCGGAACTGCCGCCGCAGCAGGGGCTTTAGCCAGATGTTTTTCAACATCTTCGCGAGTGATGCGGCCACCAACACCGGTGCCTTTAATTGCACTGGCGTCAAGATCATGCTCACTCAACAGGCGGCGAATTGCCGGGCTTAAAGCGTCATTGGTTTGCTCTTCAAGATCAGCAGTGTGGCGTTGTGCTGGTGTTGATTCCTTTTCATCCGCCTTGGCAGAGGTTTCTTTACCAGAACTGTTACCCTCACGCAGCCGCCCAAGGATCTGGCGAGAAGTCACTGTTGTGCCTTCAGCTTCCAGCACAGCATCCAGTACACCATCAGCGGCTGCCGGTACTTCCAGTACCACTTTGTCAGTCTCGATTTCAACCAGAACTTCGTCGCGGGTTACCGCGTCACCCGGTTTTTTATGCCAGGTTGCCACGGTGGCGTCGGCAACGGATTCAGGCAGGTCGGGAACAAGAATATCTACGCTACTCATTATTTATCCTTTAACTATTCGACATTCAGCGCGTCATTAACCAGATCTTGCTGCTGTTTAAGGTGAACGGACATATACCCGACGGCAGGTGATGCTGACGCCGGACGCCCTGCGTAACGCAGTGCGGAGCCAAAAGGTATCACTTCGCGCAAGTGGTGCTGGCTGCAATACCATGCGCCCTGGTTCAGAGGCTCTTCCTGACACCAGACAAAGTCATGAACATGGGAGAACCGTTTAAGCACTTCCTGCACGCTTTGTACCGGGAAAGGATACAACTGCTCAATACGGATAATCGCCACATTGTGTTGATCGTTTTTACGGCGTTGTTCCAACAAATCGTAGTACACCTTGCCAGAACACATCACCACACGTTTCACAGCTTGCGGATCGATATCATCAATTTCACCGATGGCAGGCTGGAAAGTGCCATTCGCCAGTTCATCCAGGCTGGAAATAGCCAGGGGATGGCGCAGCAGGGATTTGGGTGACATCACCACCAGCGGGCGGCGCATACCACGCAATGCCTGACGGCGTAGCATATGGTAAACCTGTGCCGGTGTTGATGGTACGCACACTTGCATGTTTTGCTCAGCACACAGTTGCAGGTAGCGTTCCAGGCGTGCGGAAGAGTGCTCTGGCCCCTGCCCTTCATAACCATGAGGCAGTAACATCACCAGCCCACACATCCGGCCCCATTTTTGTTCACCCGAACTGATGAACTGGTCGATAACCACCTGAGCACCATTTGCGAAGTCACCAAATTGTGCTTCCCAAATAGTAAGAGTGCGTGGCTCTGCTGTCGCGTAACCATACTCGAAGGCCAGCACGGCTTCTTCAGACAGAACAGAATCCCAGACACGGAAAGTACCCTGTGCATTGTGTACATGGCACAGCGGCGTGTAAGTCGAGCCGTTAGTCTGGTTATGAATGACAGCATGGCGGTGGAAGAATGTCCCACGGCCTGCATCTTCACCAGAAATGCGTACCGGAATACCTTCGTCAACCATGGTGGCGTAAGCCAGGTTTTCTGCAGCACCCCAGTCGAGCGGTTTATTACCGGCGGCCATTTCCTGGCGATCGCCGTAAATTTTCGCCACGCGTGACTGCATTTCGACAACATCCGGAACCGTACTGATGCGTTTTGCCAGTTCCTGCAAACGCTTCATATCAACTTTGTTCGGGTAGCTTTCATCCCAGTCATGGTTCAGGTAAGGCGACCAGGTGAATGAGTGCATATTCATTGGGCGCCACTCTTTCACCACGCAGTCACCGGCATCCAGCGCATCGCGGTACAGATTCACCAGTTCAGTGGCATCTTCCAGTGTGACAATCTGGTTCTGTTCCAGTTTGTCTGCATAGAGTTTGCGAGGCGTGGGATGTTTTTTAATTTTCTGGTACATCAGCGGCTGAGTTGCACTGGGTTCATCGGCCTCGTTATGGCCATGACGGCGGTAACACACCAGGTCAACAAACACATCACGTTGGAAGGTGTTGCGGTAATCCAGTGCCAGACGGGTAACAAACGCCACTGCTTCCGGGTCATCTGCATTGACGTGGAAAATCGGTGCCTGCACCATTTTCCCAATATCAGTACAATAAGGTGTGGAGCGGGCATCCAGTGGGTTCGACGTGGTAAAACCAATCTGGTTATTAATAACGATACGAACAGTACCACCCACATCATAACCACGAGCTTTGGACATGTTCAGGGTTTCCTGAACTACACCCTGGCCTGCAACAGCAGCATCGCCATGAATAGTGATAGGCAGAACCTTGTTGCTGCCAGGTTCATCCAGCCGGTCAAGGCGCGCACGCACAGAACCAATAACAACCGGGCTGACAATTTCCAGATGCGAAGGGTTAAACGCCAGCGCCAGGTGGACCAGACCACCTTCAGTTTCGATGTCTGACGAGAAGCCCATGTGATATTTCACATCACCGGTTCCCAGATGCTCTTTATGCTTCCCGGAGAATTCGTCAAACAAATCCTGCGGTTTTTTACCCAGAACGTTGAGCAGCACGTTAAGACGGCCACGGTGCGCCATGCCCAGTACCACTTCACGGGTACCGCTTTTGCCTGCATGGCGAATCAGTTCTTTGAGCATGGGGATAAGCGCGTCACCACCTTCCAGTGAGAAGCGTTTTGCGCCCGGGAATTTGGCACCGAGATAGCGCTCCATACCTTCAGCCGCAGTTAACTCACTGAGAAAGCGCTTTTTCTCTTCTGTTGAGAAGGAAGGCTGACCAACCACAGATTCAATACGGTGCTGAATCCAGCGTTTTTCTTCTGTGTTGGTGATATGCATATATTCCGCACCGATAGAACCACAATAGGTTTGCCTCAGTGCAGTGATTAAGTCGCCCAGCTTCATGGTGTCTTTGCCAATTGCAAAAGACCCCACGTTAAAACTCTCCTGGAAATCAGCTTCCGTCAGGTGATGAAATGCAGGAGAGAGATCAGGTACCGACTCTTGTTGCCACAACCCGAGCGGGTCGAGATTAGCCTGCTGGTGACCGCGGAAGCGGTATGCGTTGATGAGCTGCAGGACTTTTACCTGCTTGGCATCGGTGTCAGGGTCGGTAATTGAGGAAGTGTAACGTGAGGCATCCTTCGCCAGACGACGAAAATAATCACGTGTTTTGGAATGGAATTGATCCGGTCTTACCCCTGTTCCTGGCAACTGCTGGAACATGGAGCGCCAGTGTGCGTCCACTGAGTCAGGATCGGTTAAGAAGTCTTCATAGAGCTGTTCTATCCATGTCTGGTTAGAACCAGACAGGTAAGAAGAGTCCAGCCAGGCTTTCATTGCGCCGTTCTGCATCGTGATCCCTTAAGCCTTACAGGCTTACTTTCGCCGTAAAAACTACATCGTACACCCTTATGGGGCACGTACCAGGGTTCACTTTCAGCGAGCTTTTATAATGGAATCGCCCGCGAAGGAACCTTTAAAAACTGTCTTCACGCAATTGCACCTTTTGAGTATGACACCCGGTGCAAGGTGCTACCGGCAGTTTTTAAAGATTTCCTGAAAAGCCGGGAAACGACTTCCCGGCCCTTCATATTATGCACTACGTTTCAACAACATCGACTTAATATGGCCAATTGCGCGAGTTGGGTTCAAACCTTTTGGGCAAACACTGACACAGTTCATAATACTGTGGCAGCGGAACACACTGAAAGCATCACTCAACCCTTCAAGGCGTTCGTCAGTTTCTGTATCACGGCTGTCTATCAGGAAACGATAAGCCGCTAACAAACCAGCCGGTCCAATAAATTTATCCGGGTTCCACCAGAAGGACGGGCAGGATGTTGAACAGCACGCACATAAAATACATTCGTACAGCCCATCGAGTTTTTCCCGTTGTTCAGGGGACTGTAAATGTTCTCTGGCCGGCGGATTTCGCCCGTTATTCAACAGGTAAGGTTTAATCTTCTCATATTGAGTATAGAACTGCCCCATGTCCACAACCAGATCACGCACAACAGGAAGTCCTGGTAACGGGCGAATCACAATTTTTTGATTACCGTTACGCAGGGCTGAAATGGGCGTGATACAGGCCAGGCCATTTTTGCCATTCATATTCATGCCATCAGAGCCACAGACCCCTTCACGGCAGGAACGACGAAAAGCAAGTGTCGGATCTTTTTCTTTCAACTGGATTAACGCATCCAGCAGCATCATGTCTCGCCCTTCGTCAGCTTCCAGCGTGTAATTCTGCATACGCGGAGCATCGTCTACATCCGGGTTATAACGATAAACTGAAAATTCGAGTTTCATCACCTTGTCTCCGCAATCAGTAAGTACGTACCTTCGGCGGGAACGCCGGGCGCAATTTAGGCTCCATATTCACCTTACGGCGTACCATGGATTCACTTTCTGGCAAGTACAAGGAGTGGCACAACCAGTTCTCATCATCACGTTCCGGGAAATCGAAGCGGCTGTGCGCGCCACGGCTTTCAGTACGGAAGTTTGCCGACATCGCGGTGGCATACGCCGTTTCCATGAGGTTATCCAGTTCAAGGCATTCCACTCGCTGGGTATTAAACTCACTCGACGTATCATCAAGACGCGCGTTTTGCAGGCGCTCGCGAATTCCTTTGAGGTCTTCAAGGCCTTTCGCCATTGCATCGCCTTCGCGGAATACGGAGAAATTGTGCTGCATGCATTCCTGCAATGCTTTGCGGATAACCACCGGGTCTTCACCTGTGCGGTTATTGTTCCAGCGGTTCATGCGCTCAAGGGAGGCTTCCACATCAGATTCACTTGCATCACGCAGCGCACCCTGTTCATTAATAGACTCTTGCAGATGCATACCTGCCGCACGCCCAAATACCACCAGGTCCAGCAACGAGTTACCACCCAGACGGTTGGCACCATGAACAGACACACAGGCAATCTCACCAACGGCAAACAGGCCCGGAATCACAACATCCTCGCCTTTTTCGTTCACGGTCAGCGCCTGGCCTGTTACTTTGGTGGGGATCCCACCCATCATGTAGTGGCAGGTAGGAATAACAGGAATAGGTTCTTTTACCGGGTCGACGTGTGCAAAGGTGCGTGACAGTTCAAGAATACCTGGCAGGCGGGATTCCAGAACATCTTTACCCAGGTGATCAAGCTTCAGTTTGGCATGTGGGCCCCATGGGCCATCGCAACCACGGCCTTCACGGATTTCAATCATGATTGAGCGGGCAACTACATCACGACCGGCAAGGTCTTTGGCATTTGGCGCATAACGCTCCATGAAGCGTTCGCCATGTTTATTCAGCAAATAACCGCCTTCACCACGGCAGCCTTCCGTGACCAGAACACCAGCCCCGGCAATACCCGTTGGGTGGAACTGCCACATTTCCATATCCTGAACAGGCACACCCGCACGCATTGCCATGCCAACGCCATCGCCAGTATTAATGTGCGCATTGGTGGTTGACTGGTAAATGCGCCCTGCACCGCCGGTCGCCAGCACCGTAGCGCGGGCTTTAAAATACACGACTTCACCGGTTTCGATGCACAGTGCAGTACAACCCACCACTGAGCCGTCCTGGTTTTTCACCAGATCCAGTGCATACCACTCGGAAAAAATGGTGGTGTGGTTTTTCAAATTTTGTTGATACAGCGTATGCAGCAAAGCATGCCCGGTACGGTCTGCCGCCGCCGCAGTACGCGCAGCCTGCTCACCGCCAAAATTCTTCGACTGCCCGCCAAACGGGCGCTGATAAATACGCCCGTCATCCAGGCGCGAGAACGGCAGCCCCATATGTTCCAGCTCAAGAATCGCTTCCGGGCCGGTTTTACACATATATTCAATTGCGTCCTGATCACCAATGTAATCAGAACCTTTCACGGTATCGTACATATGCCATTCCCAGTTATCTTCATGGGAATTGCCTAATGCGACAGTAATGCCCCCTTGCGCAGATACCGTGTGGGAGCGAGTAGGAAATACTTTGGACAGCAGAGCACAAGTTTGCCCCGACTGGGAAATTTGCAGTGCGGCACGCATACCTGCGCCACCTGCACCGATAACCACTGCATCAAACTCTCTGACTGGCAATTTCATTACACACCCCACACCACAACGAACCCATAAATGACGTAAACCAGCAGCGCTGCAACAATGGCAAGTTGCAGGACAAGGCGTATAGCCAGTGGTTTAACGTAGTCGGTTAACACCTGCCACATGCCAATCCAGGCATGAATCAGCACAGAAAACAGCGCCAGCAAGGTGAATACTTTTGTGAAAGCGGAGGCGAAGAAACCCGTCCAGATTTGCCAGGTCAGTTCACCGCTGGTTGCAAAGAAGCCAACCATATAAACGATATACAGCGCGATGATAATCGCAGTAGCACGCACCAGAATATAGTCGTGCACACCATTACGACCAAGCGCAGAGGCGTTGCTTACCATACGAGAACTCCTGCAAGAATAGAAAGCACGACAGTAATACCGAAACCAATGTTGGCAGTACGCTTCCCTGCCTCTAAGGTTTCTTCCAGATAACCAAAGTCCATCAGCATATGACGGATTCCACCGACAACATGGTAAGCCAGTGCGGTAAGAATGCCCCACAGGATGAATTTAACGATAAAGCTGTCCATAATTGATGAAGCAACCAGGAAGCCTTCGGGTGAGGAAAGGGATAGCCCCAGCAACCAGAGCAGAATGCCGACCGCCACGAAGGTGATCACGCCGGAAACGCGGTGGAGGATGGAAGCAATTGCGGTGACGGGAAATCGGATCGTAGCAAGATCCAGATTAACAGGTCTTTGTTTTTTCACATTTTTCATTATGAATAGCGCCCACATGCTGTTTTTATTATTCCTTCCTCCGGTCTGCAGGCGGTCAGACAGCGTGGTTTTCTATAACTCTGCGTCATGTAAAACAACTGCTTCCAGGTGTTAAAATGACGAGTACTACGCTGGGTGGCTCGCGGGAGCAGTGTGTTCCGGAGACCTGGCGGCAGTATAGGATGTTCACAATATCATTACAATTAACCTACAAATAGTTTGTGTGTTTTTGGCTGGAACAGTGAACACGATCACGATAACAACAATTTTTTAATTTTTAATTATCTGATTTGACAAAAATTAAACATTATTGTTACATCCATCACCGAAAACGCCGTATAATTCGCAAAAGTTATAGGGTCACTCTTTCACCTGAGAATAAGTTATGTAACAGTGTGTCGGTATTGACCGCAGTAGTCAGGACAGTTATTAGTGATATAAAGATTTTATGATACTGACTGCTAACACCCTGATTTGCTGTTGTTTCACCACGGTCTGAATGGTTACCTGCAAGCGCCCATCGCTCTGTACCCTGGTCATATCCTCTAAAAACAGAGACGAGAGCTGATATAACAAACTGGTAAACTTCAACCTGGCCATGAAAGCAAACTGGTAAAGCCGCAGTCTTACGCAATAAGGCGCTAAGGAGACCGTAAATGGCTGATAAAAAAGCAAACCTAACCCTCGAAGGGGGCTCTGTCGCTGAGCTGGACGTGCTACAAGGCACCCTGGGCCAGGATGTTATCGATATCCGTAGCCTTGGTTCAAAAGGGGTTTTTACTTTTGACCCTGGATTCACCTCAACCGCATCCTGTGAATCTAAAATAACCTTTATTGATGGTGATGAAGGTATTTTGCTCCACCGCGGTTTCCCCATCGACCAGTTGGCAACTAACTCCAACTATCTCGAAGTCTGTTATATCCTGCTGTATGGTGAAAAACCCACCCAGGAACAATATGATGAGTTCAAAACGATTGTAACGCGTCATACCATGATCCATGAGCAGATTACTCGCCTGTTCCATGGTTTCCGCCGTGACTCCCACCCGATGGCCGTCATGTGCGGGGTAACAGGTGCGCTGGCTGCGTTTTACCATGACTCACTGGATGTGAATATTCCTCGTCACCGTGAAATCGCGGCTTTCCGCCTGTTGTCCAAAATGCCAACCGTGGCGGCGATGTGTTACAAGTACTCCATTGGGCAGCCTTTCGTTTACCCACGAAATGACCTCTCCTATGCCGGTAACTTCCTGCATATGATGTTCGCAACACCGTGTGAAACTTATGAAGTTAACCCGGTGCTGGAACGCGCAATGGACCGTATTCTGATTCTGCATGCGGACCATGAGCAGAACGCCTCAACGTCAACCGTACGTACTGCAGGCTCTTCTGGTGCCAACCCCTTCGCCTGTATTGCAGCGGGTATCGCCTCACTTTGGGGGCCTGCTCACGGTGGTGCGAACGAAGCCTGCCTGAAGATGCTTGAAGAAATTAGCGCGAAAGAACACATTCCGGAATTTGTGCGCCGTGCGAAAGATAAGAATGACTCTTTCCGCCTGATGGGCTTTGGGCATCGTGTTTATAAAAACTACGATCCGCGCGCCACTGTAATGCGTGAAACCTGCCATGAAGTGCTTAAAGAGCTGGGTATGAAAGATGACCTGCTGGAAGTGGCAATGGAACTGGAACACATCGCGCTGAACGACCCGTACTTCATTGAACGTAAGCTGTACCCGAACGTTGACTTCTATTCGGGCATTATCCTCAAAGCAATGGGGATTCCGTCTTCAATGTTTACGGTAATTTTCGCAATGGCACGTACCGTTGGCTGGATTGCTCACTGGAGTGAAATGCACGCAGAAGGGTTGAAAATTGCCCGTCCGCGCCAGCTGTATACCGGCTACACCAAGCGTGATTTTACCTCAGATTTGTCATCCCACTAAGTTGTTGGCAACAAAAACAAAGCCCCGGTACAGGGGCTTTGTTTTTTGTATAACCGGTTGTTAAGGTTATTGCCTGTCACTACAACCTCACTCCGTTATTGTTTCCCACTTGTTCCGGTAACCGGGCTTCCCAGGTGCATGTTTATCAGGCTATAGCGGTAAAGCAGTTGCCTGATATGCAGTTCGGTCTGTAACTGCAAAGCACCATGCTGGGTGCCGGAATCACCTGCCTGCGCCAACTGGCGCAGCCGCTCTTCAGTGGGTAAATGCATGCGGAACGCCTCGGTTATAGCGAAAACCTGCGACTTCAGCTCACTGACCGTCATGTACTTGCCGCGCTTCTCATCCAGAGCATTGAGCTGGTCAGCCAGGTGTTGCAGTTTTACCATTCCGTCCTGCCAGTTGGTTAGGTGGGGTAAAGGTAAAGCCTTCGCTTCTGCCTGTTGCTGCCATTCGCGTGTCATTGGCTCGACAACAGTATTGTAGGGCAACAAAAAGGCGGCCTGTGACAGTAACTGCCGGGCATACTGATGTTGCCAGCCCGGAGCCAGCGTTGCCAGCCAGTCGAGTTGTTCACGGGTTTGTTTGAGGAGCATTTCACTGCCATGCGATTTTGCGCCTACATGCTGGCTCAGTGCCATACGTTTGTCTTCAGGAACGATGCCGGGTAACGGTGCCAAAGATGCGTTTAACTGAGCCAGGCCTGTGGGCGGTGTATTCAGATAATGCCATCCCCAGCTAACCGCACTACTCAACAATAGTGCAGTGCATGCACCACTTAAAAACAGCCATACGCTATGGCGCTTTACTTTCCCCGGTGCGGGCTGCACATCAACATCCACTACCGGCTCGTGGGGAACAATGTAAACCAGACGTTCTCTGGCCGGGCGCAGAGGTTCAGCAAACTGCGTCACTGCCTGGGCAGGCAACACAATATCCGGCGCAAATTGCTCGCCACGCGGCATATTCTCCAGCCGGGTAATCGCTTGTTTTATCTGTTGCCCAAGCGCAGCAAGCTGGCTGGTTTGCCTGAGTTCATGGCGGCCCAGTGTCTCGCCCAGTTCATCCAGACCTTGTTGCGCCCGGTAGAGTTCAGCAAGGTCATCGGGAGACTGGCGAACCTGAGTACGGAAGACTGCCTGCAGGCGCTGATTAAGGCCGGTTACTATTTCCATACGGGCATGCACACTGGCAGGCCACATCACTGACCATTGGTGCGCGGCCAGTGCATTAATCAAAGCCAGCCCTTCGTTCATGCCAGCCAGGCCAGCAACGTGCATACGCGCAAGGGTGTACCATGCCGCACTCTGTAATTCGACTCCATTATGTTCAAATAACCGCAGGCAGAGCATTTCTGCCGATTGCCAGTTCACATCAGGCCGTGCTGGATGGGTGAGCTTCAGCATTTCATCACGCAAAGCAATATAGTCAGGCAGTGAGCGTGGGTCGCTGCCTGTACGAAGGTGTTTTCGGGTATTCACAGGTACTGTTCCCTCAGTGGTGAGATAAACTTATAAACCAGATGAGTTGTTGATGAACCGCTGTTGTTTCAAATGCCTGAGCAACACCTTGCCCTCTGGCATAAACTGGGTGCCATAGCGCACCAGACCAATATCTTTCAGTTCGGCATCAATGGCGTAGCACAGTTCCCCTGCCTGCACCTGAGCCAGCATAACAACGGTTATCTTTTTCAGGCGGGGTTCATATTTGAGCAAAACTGCTGAGAGGGTACTCATTAACTGGTGGGCGGTTCCTGGCATGCCCTGCAGAATGGTTGCCATATCGGGTAACCCATAATCCGGTAAGTGTGCCAGTGTGCCTGCCCGGCAATTCAGGATACGTTGCATGTTGTCCAGTACCGATAAAATAACCAGGTTTTCTTCACTCACCTGGTGCAGGTCAAAACCACCAGTAAAATTACCGCTGAGCACTTCATAAAGAGATGGGGAATGATGTTGC
The DNA here is from genome assembly GCF_003182475.1 of Mangrovibacter plantisponsor. GTDB lineage: Bacteria > Pseudomonadota > Gammaproteobacteria > Enterobacterales > Enterobacteriaceae > Mangrovibacter > Mangrovibacter plantisponsor. The sequence goes on along the minus strand of NZ_QGTS01000014.1, from coordinate 10,973 downwards.
TTTTGCATCAATCACTCCTCCTTAGCGGGCAATAACCGCAGGCTGTTCGCACCCAACTCAATGATGCGCGCATTATTTACGAAAAGAGATTCACGCTTGATGATGAGTTTCCAGTGGTTATTTTTGCGATCTGGTTCACGAAACAGACCGGCAATTCCCACAAATTTTGCTCCGGCTTCCAGCGGCATATCCAGCATAGCATCTCCGCCCGGCTTAACCACGACATCCCGGGTTGCCAGTAAATCCTCTTTAAGGCTGTTTTCACCATCACGCAGTAATTGTTCATAAACTATCTTTTCAAACGCCTGGCTGGCTTTAAGTTGATAAACCCGCACAACGACAGGCTCTGAAAGTGAATTCATCTCTCGTGAATCTGTGTTCAGGGCTTCGCGAGCCGTAAAATCCAGATGCAGTACTTTGATTTGTTTGTAGAAAACCGAGTTAAATGCAGATTTACTTCCCTCTGCCACACTTTGCGTTAAACCACACCCGGTAAGGCTGAATGCAACAAAGGGCACAAGCCAAAAAGTTATATTACGAAAATTGATACCTGACACGTCGACTTCCCTCTCGTTGTGGTGCGGGTTGCAGGCCTGAGTAATAGCCCAAAGTGGTGGTAAAAGTTGGCGGAATATCTGCAGCTAAAACTTCGCCTTCAGCGCCCAGAACACCATTAATTCCCAACCATAATGGCGACTCTCCCAACGGGCGCATACTCAATGCTTCTGTGCACACTGTCAGGAGAATTTTGGCTTTAAAACGCCACCCAAGGTATACGCGCAGCATAACCAGAAAATCCTGATACAGCTGCCCATCCGGCCTCCAGCCCTGCGCTTCCTGGTGATTCCCGGTGCGCAGTGTTATCAACAACTGGCTGGAAGCGTCCATGACTTCATCACCTAATGGCATATTGCCATCCAGTAACATATCCTCTTCGCCATAAAAGCCGGACGGATGGCTGATTACCACCGGACGCAGGCAATAAGGGCTAACTTGTGCAGCTGTTTCAGGTGCCAGCAACGTAACCAGTGCCTGTATTCCCTCCTGTGTTTTTCCAGGCTGGCGCAGAATGCCCAACAGCGCTAAAAAACGCGATACGGGTGTGCCAATATGCTTCGCCATACCGGGTATACCTAACCCCACCAAACCCAGTAACGACTGTGAAATATTGTCGGTTCCACCAGGCTCGAAAGTGGTCGGATACGAATATTTACGCCAGATGCGGTAAAACTGGGTGAGGATACGGTGGTTGAAGATATCCAGAAACCCTTGTAGTGCTTCGTGCCCTTCACGTTTTTGCGTGATGTCGTCGAGATACGCGGTTGGCAGTGGCGAATCTACGCCATACAGGCCCATAAATGTAGTACGGATAACCGGTGGGTTTTGGCTGCCCTCTTCATCATATTCAACACGTTTTAGTTCACTTACCGGAAACCCCATACCAGGATGAGGGCAAAAACGCACCGGGTCATCGGCGGGATGGCTGGTTGAGCCTAATGGTGGGTTGCCCGGCTGTTTTTTCTCCAGTAACTGGCAAAAACGGTAAAAGTTTATCCGGTGAAGTTCTGCTTCCAGACGCGGGCTCAGCCTGGAATATGACGGCTGCGTTTCTCTTCCCATTCCAGTCGTTCTCCGGTTGGTTGCAAGGTGATTACCAGGCGATTAAACAGATAGATGTCGGTATACAAGGCAAAGAAACGGCTTAACATTTCGCCAAACAGGCAGATGTCCCCTCTTCCGGCAAAACCATGGCTGTCGAGTACTACCTCAATTTGCACGCCACGAACCAGGTAACCTTGCTCAAAGCGTTCGGTTTCTGAATGCTTAACATCAATAATCGCTTCCAGCCTGCGCCGGTTCATCTCGCTGTGAGTCCATTCATAAAGCGCCAGCGTGCCGCGTAATACTTCTGCGTCATCCATCATGGATAAGAAGCTGCTGCCAAGGTGGCTGAGAATACGCCAGTGAAAGCGGTCCTGCTCGGGTGGGTAACAAGGGAGCGTAGGTGCACACAGATTAGTTACCGTGATACTGACAGCAGTCGCTCTCATCACGGTATCCAGCACCGTGCTTTGCAACGCCCGGCGTGGCAATTGGCCATTTGTTCCGGTCAATGTAAGGGACAGGCTTTCATCAGCCGGGACAGTATGGTTATCAAAGGCCTCCCCGCCCAGAATCAGCCAGGTATTATGCAAACCAGACGGCCCACGGCGAACCCTGGTATGATAGTAATACTCAGGTGCCTCATGGCACATCATGCCGCCTTTATGGCGGAAGCTTGAGAATGGCACATAGGTATGTGAGCTGGATGAGGTTACCTCATCGACAGCGTAAATTTCTGTATAACCGTCCTGAATCCGCATTGGCGTTAACAGGTATTCCGTTTGCAGAGAATTTATATTGAGCGGGTCTGACTCCAGCCGAAACAAATTAATAACGGGTACACAGTTCAGGCGTATGTGTTTTTCGCTAAAGCTGAAATCATGCTCCCAGCGCCGGGCCAGGAGAACCTCAACCTCAAACCATTGCAAATTTGGCGGGAAGTTAACGGTTTCCAGGCCACGCAGGCTGGTGAACATAAACTTTTCACGGAAGGTAAAATATTCCAGTAATAACTGATAACCACTAAAACTGCTGTGGCTCTTTGGCCACAGGTTGTCGTCATCATCAAAACCGTAAGCAGTAAAATAACCGCCAAATTCACGGGGTTCACTGCCATCTGATAACTGTAACCACATTCGGCCAGCATTCATGGTAAATGCCTCGTGCATTGCACAGGCCAGCGGGGCATCTGCATTAAAATAAAGGGGGAGTTCACTCAGATTAATATGACTCCAGTCTGCAAGGTTACTGCAACTGAAACGGAAATTAATTACTGAACACCCATTCTGATTAGTTTTCAAAGAGACCTTTTCCAGCGAAAGTGGGTACAGGCCAAGTTCGCGGGTAGTGGTGTAGCAGCACTGAGTTCCCTTTTCGCCTATTGGCCGGGAAAGCACTTCAAAACCTTTACGAATTTGGTGCCTTTCCTTCATTTCGCGCCAGTCAGGTGAAAACTCGACGATAGATAGCGAAGGAATAGTGCGCAAATAGTGAGGCCACAACAGGCTGACCAGCCCTTCTGTCAGTTCAGGCAGGTCATCATCCAGTTTTTCCCGCAACCGCCCCATTAAAAATGCGAACCCTTCAAACAACCGTTCAACATACGGATCACGGGCACCGGATTTATCAAGATTAAGCATGGCCGCCCGGTCCGGGTAAGCCCGGGCAAATTCTTCACCTGCTTCTTGCAGGTAACGCATTTCAGCGTCGTAATAACGCAGAGTTAAATCATCCATAATATTTTCTACTTGGGTAATAATTGTAAGTTTTCACTAACTATTTTTTGTTTGTGAAATATAAAAAAACTAACTTGCAACACTCACAGGGATGGAAAAAATCACCACATATAATTTAAAAAAAGAAAAAGCGATTATTAGTTTCAATTAAAACAATAATCACCTTCACAAAAAATAAATTTAATTTATTTTAGCCGTAAATATCACAGCAATTGAATTGCCATAAAATAACACCACAGCGCACAGCAATACTCTGATTCACTCATAAGTATCCAGCGGGAGTGAAGGAATGAACCGAGCTTTACACGGGCAGGTACTGATACTTTCAAGAGTACCCGCCAGCTTTCGCCCATGCAGCGTGTCAGTTAATATTCCCCCCTGAATCACATAAATAAAAGGAGTCAGACCACAAGAGACCTTATCGCCCTCACACGCAACCGGCATACCAAGTAACTGGTGATCCACTGCCCCTTCAATAATCCTTCCACCGCAGGTAGTCTTGTCGCCCATTACCAGATAATGGCCTCTGGCCATAACTCATCCCTCTTTCAATTAATTGCATGTGTATTCAGTTACACAATACCGCAGCCCGGGCAGGATCCAGCGCAATCAACCCGGATAACAGCGTGTCCATTTCTGCCTGAAGGCGCAGTTTATCTGCCTCATTACGCCCGGCTTTTGCCCGGAGTAACCTTACCCAGCGGGCTTTCACTTCAAACATAAGTTCAGGTATCCAGTGGTCAAGGGTGAGAGCGCTGGCACGGTTATCCAGGTCACTTAACAAATGCAGTGCCAGTTCATTTTTATTGTACTGTTCGGCTACCCTTGCCATCAGCAGGCGTACCATCCACCGGTCTTTAGCAGAAGAAAAACCCGGGCGGAGTTGCAACCAGTTTAAGGCGGCCTCAACGCCTTCGGTGTCTGCGAGTTGTATCGCTTCTGCTTCGAGTGCCAGTACTGCATCACCGGATAAGTCTGGTGCATTAACCGGTTCTTCTTTCCAGTTGTTACCCTCGCCCAGCACACTGGCGTTGATCCAGCTCAGTGTGACTTCATCTGCAAAAGGAGTGCCGTCGTCAAAGGCCAGGGTTTCCAGCCCGGGAAGCCGGGTTAGCAAGCCCTGAAGGTCACGGCAAATAATGTCGGCCCGGACAGTGTCGTTATCCATTTTGAGCAGGGCTTGCCAGATATACCACTGCACATCAAGCCACAGGTGGTTAACCCCCTGCGCCTGTAAGTTATCTGCACGCTCTAGTAATTCGTTCCAACTTTGCTGAAGATACAGGCGTTTAAGATGTGCCCGGTTATCCGGCTTTGGCGGTACCAGGCGTGTGCGGCCGGCTGAATCCAGTGGAGGTAAGGTTGCCAGCGTATCCCAACGGATACTCTTTATCAGGTGATGCCCTGCAAGCCAGCCACCGGGCTGATCACGCAGGTATGCTGCCAGCACTTTAGCCTGATCAAGCAGATCCCGCCCCGAAGAGACCGAAGACATAACAGGTGCTGAAGATCTCGTGGCAGGCCTGCCATTATTCTCTTCACGGCTGTTCTGCGGCACAAGACTACTGGCTCCCCCGCTTTGTTCAAGGCGCTGGTTTAACCCCTGGTATAGAGGTGCCAGCTCCGGCCGGGACGGCGCATCTAACTGCACAATTGCCTGTTCCACTAACAATAAAGCGCCAGTAATACGTGGCATCACAGCCATATCAACTTCGGGGTACAGCAACAGGCTGTCCATAACCTTGCGGCTGGTTAACCATTCAAGTGCCGATTTCCGGGTGCGTTCGCGCAAAGGATGCAGACGGGTGCCATATTTTTCAAGCATACCCGCAAGCAATTCAAGCCCTTCAGCAAGGCCTGTTTCTCCATCCTGATGCAGGCGCGCCCAAACATAAAAGGTGATAACACGCAGATCTTTACTGGTAGTAGTAAGTAGCTTTTCGGCAAGCTGGCAAATCAGGGCGGTGTCTGTGCCGGTGAGTTTGTTAACTTCATCGCGCATCAACTGGAAATCATCGTCATAACCCGAATCGCCCCCAGTCGGGTCGTTTTCATTGATTGGTTGCATCCAGCGTTCCCAGTCAACAATATGCGACTGCGTTTTTGCTCTTAATGTCTTTTCGTCTGTACCACAGGCGGAAATAAGATTCTGGAGGTTACTCATTCTTCAGTTCCTTGCATCACTACGCTGTTGCTGGCGACAGGGGCGTTTGGGCTGGAGATATGCGGTTCCACAATAAATATTTTTTCTGGCAACCGGAAACCCCGCAGGGCTAACAAAGCCAGCGGACCTTTCCCCAGTTGTGAACGTAATACCCACTCCAGCTCCCGGCCATCCGGTGCTGTGAAACTCATCATCCACTCACTGCGACTAAGAGGCTTGCTGGTTCCCTGTTCCAGCCAACGGACAAGCCCCCAGGTGCCGGTGTAATCACCAAACAGACGAGTGCCAGCCCGGGTTGATGCCCATGTCAGCATCAGCCCGGGCTGGTATGTTTCACCCGGCCAACGGAAAGTATGCCAGTCGGCCATTTGGTTAAAATAGTGCAGTTGCTGGCCATCAATGGTCAGGCGAGTTTCCACCACTTCTGGTGCCGGGCGCGCCTGGAGTTCAAAGCGAATACCTTGCTGGCCATCGGTAAACAGGATCTCTGCTAACTGGCTCAGTTGGTTTACTGCTTCCAGAAAAGCCGGGTCAAATGTCAGACCCTGGCTGTTAGCGCTATCTGGAACCCACCGGCTGCCCTCCTTGTGCAAGACACCTCCCAGTTGTGTGGACAAGAAACGGTCAATCCGCCCATTGTCAGCGCGAATGAATTCAGCCAGCATTGGCAGTGACACCTCACTCTTGCTGTCTGCCAGTGGGTAACGCCCACCAAAAGCAGTCTGCCAGTCAGCCACCACAGAGCGTTTCCAGTGGCCATTCAGGCTGATGGCTGACGGGTGCAGAACCGCTTCCCATGCCCGGGTCAGAGGTTCCACAAAGACAGTTCGGCCAAAACCGCTCCACTCTTCTCCAAGGCTCGCGGCCATCAGGCTGCCATACTGGCGCGTATCTGTCAGATCCACACTTTTTCCCTGAAACACGGTTTGCGCCAGGGACTGCATCATTTCCTGTGGGTCTGGCGCTGCAGCCACTTGTTGCAAACGCAGGCGCACCCGCGTAATACGGGTCAGCCACGTTTGCAGGCTTAAGCTGCTGTCTGCGCTTATCACGCCAGTGCCACCTGAAATGCCAGCCAGCGCCAGTAAAGGACCAAAAGTATCATCCAGTGGCCCTTGTGGTTCGGCGGCAAGCTGGTCTATAACAGGCTGCGGCCCACTGGCCAGGTTTTTAACCGGTCGCAACAACATGCCTGCTAATCCTTCCCCCTGCCGCCCTGTCTGGCCCTGCCAGGCAAGCGTGTTCATCAGGGCAATAACCGGAGACTGGCGGACATCACTTATCAGGGTCAGTTGGTCGGTAACATCGGCAATGGTGTTTGCCGGAGTTAGTTGAAGGCTATTGAGAAAATTCAGCCAGGCTCCGGCGAAATCAGTAAAATACCGTTGTGTTAGCCGGGTTTTCAGGGCTTCCGGTGAGATATCAGCCGAGACACTATTCCGCCCGTCACTCAGAACCCAGTCAATTTCTTCTCGCCTGGCATTCGCCGCGCTGTCAATCGCCTGTGCGACACTATTTTCCCAGGCCTGGCGGGTAAACATTCCCGGAACCACTTCCCGCGTTGAGAATAATCGCCCAACCTCTGTGCCGTTTGTCATGTCTTCCAGCGTGACATCTGCCACATTACGCCGCACAGCCAGCAAAATACCGTTATACAGGTTACTTTCCGCGTTACGCTGCCCCACCTGTTGTAACAGTACCTGGCGGCTCCAGGTCACCAGGGCATTGTCGGGGGTAATTGCCCAGCCAGGCTGAGATGGCAGCAAATCCATCCAGAACGCCCATAAATCTGGAGCCAGTGCCTGCCACAACCCTTGCGACAGGCCGGGCTGTGCTGGTTGTACGCTTGCCATGACTTCGGTAAAAAAAGCGGCATCCACCCGCTCAGGCTGTGACATCATCAGCCAGGCTTTTAGCTGGTCATAGCCGGATTTGGCCAGTGCTGCCCGCTGGCTACTGTCCGGAGGGGTATTCACCAGGGTACGTAATGACTGTGCCAACGCCTGGCTGGCTGGGTCGCGTATCAGGTGGTTATTCGCCCTGCCGTAATAAGGAAGCAGCGCATCCAGCAACGGCTGGCTATGATCCAGACCAAAACGCCAGTACAAAGGCGCGCGCTGCCGGATGTGGTATTGCAAGCGCCCGGCATCGTTGCGCAGGGCATGCAGAGCAGTGAGCTGAGCATCTGATACTGGCGGGTTGACATCCAGGGCGTGAGCACGAGCAGCAACAGTGGAAATATGGTAGTAATTGACTGTTGCTGAAATCAACAGGCCGGTAAACCAGACAGCGCACAGAGCCGCCAGGCTCCACGCAAGTACCGGCTCCCATGGGCGGCCCACCCGAAAACCACGTACCCGCGCACAGCCATTCAACACTCCCTGCCAGGTTGGTGGCAACACCAGCGCATGAGGATGCATTGGGGTAGTCTCCTTGCCACCATTTTTTGCCACAGGCTCAGGCTGGCTGAACATCACCCCTCTCAGTGAAATACGCGATGACGCACCTTGCAGCCAGGGGATCAGTTGGGCCTTCCATTGTGCGCTGCCCCCTTGCCCCAGTTGCCATGCCAGGCGCAGCAAAAAATCATATGACCAGTTACTCCCCACCTGCGACAACCCTTGCTGGCGTAACTGCGGCAACAGTGCATTTAGCTGTGCTTCCACGTCATCCGGCATGGCATTGCGTGGCAGAGTTATTCCCACAGCCTGTGGTTCTCTGCCCTCCTGCGGCCATGCACTGGCGCACAGTTGCCACAGCCAGACTGGGGGCGAATAACGCAGGATCTCACTGATCTTTTCCAGGCTACGCAGGTCTGTGTCACTACGCAGGGGAGTCAGAGACTGTGTGGTGTCCAGCACCCGGATAATGGCATCCAGTGGGCGGAACCGGCGCAGTTTACGCAAGGCATTGAGCTTTTCAGCATCAGGCCGGCTATCCAGATTACCACCGTATATCAGCACGGTGCCGTTGCATTCCAGCCACTGGTTTTCTTTAAGACCTGGGACCAGGCGACTGACAGCACCGTCATCACCGGTAATCAGGAGCAGGCGGACTTTGCGGCGCCAAAATGGCCCGGAGCGATTTCGCAGATAATCACAAATTTCGACATTTATAGAACATGAAGTGTCTGCTGACTTCTCGTTAATGGCTATTGCTATATCATCTCCTGGAGTATTATTTCTCTCAGACAAAAAGTCATCTTTGCCTCTTTTATAAAAAATTATAAACATTAAGATACTGACAACAGAAAATATGATGATACTTACTCTGACATTACTTTCCCAACTATGCCACGAAGGTGTATCACGAATAACACCCAGCCAAGCCGAATAAAAAAGAACAATATAATAGAGTATACTTCCAGCAAGTAAGGCACTGATTACCACAAACCAATAAAGCCTGTTATTTTCCTTGAACCATTTTGTTATTTTTCCCATTACGTACTGTCCTTAGTAATAAAACATGGTGAGATAACCATTCCCCAGATATTCGCAGAAGCACTTTCCTGTATAATTAAAAAATGATATTCAGGCTTTTGATTCACCGATTGCGTTGCTGCAGCAATAGCCAGACTCATACTGGCCTTACCGGGTCCACCTATGAAATCACTAAAATTGTGAATGCCTTTTTTCCGGTCAATCTCTGTTAAAAGCTCGTTCTCAAGTGAGTGCATCAGGACCTGACACTCATCGGTTCCCCCTAAAACACCGCTGATCCAAAGGTGTTTAAGTTTATCTGCATTAACAGGCACCCAATCTAATGCCTGAGTGATCATATTATTTTGATAATCTGTGTTTTTTAATACAAGTTCAGGTCTGTGGATAATCGCCAGTGGATGTATTTTTTGTTGCGTGAGTCTATTACCTAATAATATACCGCTGATTACTTCAGCAGACATTGCCGTATGTTCAGGCACGTACTGTAATCCAATAATCAGTAATACCGCTTTGCTGCGAATGTTATTATCAAGCCAGTCATCAATTACCTTAGGACCAGACCCATTAATAGATGTATAAGATTGCTGTATACCCACTGCTTGCCAGGCCTGTGACCATAAGTTATCAAGTTTATCATCTGCTATTGATGATGATGCTTCAAATAACAACATAACAGGATTACTTCCAGGCAACTGAGAGAGGGGAATGGCTATTTTTTTTGCCAACTCAGCAAATAATACACTGATATGATGTTCTTCATCTCTTCCTTCAGACCTGGCTAACTGGCTTAAACGAATATTATCTTCCCCTCGCCATGAACACTGAGGGAAAAGTACGTTCTCATTATTCAGAAGATTGTTGATTGCTGGTGTAAATGGTGTATCTATAAATGAATGAGCGGTACAATACTCAGCCGCCAGGATTTGTAATGATCTGCGCCCACGGCGAACCTCCTGGAGAATAACCGCCTCTCTCTGCTTGTCCCATGCATTAGCAGATACATGCTTTAATGAGAAGACAAAAAACACGAAATAAAAACCAGAAAAAACAAAAAACGCAGGTACTAAAATAAAATAAAAACTACCCACAAGGTTCGTAAAGAAATACAAAATAAAAACATACACAATCACCAGAAAAGAAAACAAAACAAGCCATCTTTTAATTTCTGGCATTTTGGGTCGACAACTCACATCAGGTATTTTTTTCAAATCAACAGGCATAGTTTCATCTTAAATTGAGTAAACAAAAACACTCGACTAAGTGGTACATTTAAAGAAACAATTCAAATACAGCAAACACCATATAAAATGATGCACATCACACATAAAAGTGAGCTACACCTGTGATATCGTGGTGGATTCCCGCTCCATGGCTTCCGGCCAGGCATCGGCCTTACGGGGTTGCCAGAAGTCCGGGGTTCCCGCTTCGCGCGGCGGTGGCAGTTCATCGTCGTGCTGCATATACATACACAGGTAACTCCAGATTTGGTTCAGTTGCTCCCGCTCCCCCCACTCTTTCGCCAGCACAAAACGTTCCACCACCTGGTGGGTGCCGGGTTCACACAACGCCCCATACAGGTGGTAGCCACGGATACCCGGGGTGCTTTCAAAATGGACTTCTCCGTGGATATCTGCCCAGTTATACACACTGATACGGGTTATGGCTTTCCGCCAGGGCTGCCAGGGCTGTTTATAGTTATACACATAGAGTTTTTGCCGCTTGCGATTCAGGCGTATTGGCTGGCTGCGAGGCTCTATAAAGTAGGTTGTAAGGCCGTATTTTATTAATATGGAAAATGCAATGAGAGGTAAAGGAATCAATATATAAAACTCCATATAAATTCCTGTAACAATCATAAAAAACATTAAAAAAACAGACAATATTACTGAAAAAATAACCCCCCCCCCACATCACCTCAATCCGGTAACGGGGCACCTCCAGGTAAATATCATTCCGCTCTGTCAGCCAGCGCAGTTGCGGCGGCACCAGCTGGGGCTCATGGTTTTCCGGCAGGTCTTCACACCAGTTATT
>NZ_QGTS01000013.1 GCF_003182475.1 Mangrovibacter plantisponsor | reverse complement strand
GGTGTGTAAGCGCAGCGATGCGTTGAGCTAACCGGTACTAATGAACCGTGAGGCTTAACCTTACAACGCCAAAGATGTTTTGGTGTGAGAGACGAAATTTTTAGCTTGTTAACGGATAATATTCATGGCCGTGAGGCGGTGAATAAAACAGAATATGCCTGGCGGCAAGAGCGCGGTGGTCCCACCTGACCCCATGCCGAACTCAGAAGTGAAACGCCGTAGCGCCGATGGTAGTGTGGGGTCTCCCCATGCGAGAGTAGGGAACTGCCAGGCTTCAATTAAGAAGAACCCTCAGCGAAAGCTGGGGGTTTTTTGCTTTTGTGTTTCAAGCCGTTCAGCTGTTCAGCCACTTACCTGCAGTTTCACACCCGGGGACAGTTCCCGTCAGGTGATCCCGGCCACCGTGCCCGGTTTTTGGTTTATCCCCCACCGGGCTCTGCGCTGGCAGAGACGGCACATCCGTAAACCTGTGCTGCACTGCCAGAACCGCTGATACTTATTGCTGCATCCACCTGACAATAAACTGCACAACTGCCGCGGGATCATTGATATCTAACTGAGGAACTGTAACCTCCAGCGGAGTATCAGTGGCGATGGCAATCACATATTCATCAATTTCCAGTTTGTGGCCTGCTATTGCCCGGTATAAAAGAATTTTAGGTACCGGCTCATGCTTAAAGCCTTCTGCCAAAATCAGGTCGACCATTGCCGGGTCCAGTCTTTTCGCTAGGCTGAACAAGTCGACATCAGGGGAATCAGGCATTTCGGTCATCAGCGCCCAACGCTGCGCTGATGCGACAAGCGTTTGCAGTGCGCCTGCTTTTCTTAGTTCATAGCTGTCTTTGCCTGGCGTATCCACATCCATGTCATGGTGAGTGTGTTTAATTAACCCGGGGCGGATGCCCGCATCTCTTAGTAACGGAATGACTTTTTTTAGTAGAGTTGTTTTCCCGGTACCACTTTTAGCCGCAAAACACAGAAGAGGCGGTGTTTGCCAGCGAGCGAGATCTTCCGGAGTATTCACATTCGCAAAAGCGTTCTGGCTGTTGGCAAAAACAACGCAATGCCCACCGACCAGGCGGAAAAAGGCCAGTACGCGGCGCTCACCTTGTAACAGATACTGGCGCATCTTCCCGGCCAGAGAATGATGCACCAGTGCCACGCCAGGATGATCCCGCTCCCCGTCATTTACCCAAACAACACTGGCGTTTCCACGCTTATCCAGAAGCCGGCTTACAAGATTTGTGGGAATATTTGGCGTGTCGCAGGGGCAAAACAAAAACCACTCAGCCTCGCATGTTTCCATGACTGCCAGCATTCCGGCGAGAGGGCCCGGATAGCCTGCAACCGTATCCTGAACCACTGGCAGATGGCTTGCCTGGTAAATATCCAGATTACGGTTGGCATTGATTACAACAATGTCTACCTGTGGCTGTAGTCTCCCGGCAACATGCTGCCAGAGTGCACGCCCTTTTAGGTGTAATAAACCTTTATCTTTTCCGCCCATACGTGTTGCTTTGCCACCTGCTAACACGGCGCCTGTTATCCCGGTAATATGGCTCACTGAATATCGCCTCTTTTCATGTGGGTTTTAGCCTGCTACCGTATTCAGGTGAAGACAAAGGAGCACAATCATGAAATGTAAACGCCTTAATGAAGTGATCGAATTGCTTCAGCCAGCCTGGCAGAAAGACCCTGATCTTAATTTACTGCAATTTTTACAAAAACTGGCAGACGAGTCAGGTTTTAAAGGGGCGTTGGTTGATCTTACTGATGATATTCTTATCTACCATCTAAAAATGCGCGACAGCGCGAAAGACGCCACCATTCCTGGTTTACAGAAAGACTACGAAGAAGATTTTAAAACCGCGCTGTTGAAAGCTCGTGGGGTCATTAAAGAGTAAAAGGTTGTAAGTCGCATCGTTAGTACTGCTCTTTCAGTGTTATTCTGTAGACTTCATGTCCTGAACTCAGACCAGAATGACTGACAACGCTTTCAATTTTCAGACATTAAACCCGGATATCATCATGGATGCCTTGTTTGATTGTGGCATCCGGGTTGATTCCGGGTTAACTGCACTTAATAGTTACGAAAACCGTGTATATCAGTTTATGGATGAAGACCGTAAACGGTATGTCGTGAAGTTCTATCGCCCTCACCGCTGGTCAGATGCGCAAATTGAAGAAGAACACCAGTTTACTCTGTCCCTGCAAGGCGAAGGGATACCTGTTGTTGCGCCTGTGCTCTTTTCCGGGCAAAGTCTCATGCAACATGAAGGTTTTCGTTATGCTGTTTTCCCCAGTGCCGGTGGGCGACAGTATGAAAATGATAACCCAGACCAAATGGAAAGTGTTGGGCACTCTTTAGGGCGCATTCACCAGATTGGCCGCAAAGCTCCTTTTATTCATCGCCCATCCTTTGATTTGCATACCTGGCTTGCTGAGCCTTTTGAACAATATCTTCAGGCTAAATTAATCCCGGCATCACTCAAAGATGCATTTCTGGCTGCTGTACGTGACTTATCTGATGCGGTTACTGCACACTGGTTCACCGATTTCACTGTGATTCGTTTACATGGTGATTGCCACCCCGGGAATATATTGTGGCGTGACGGGCCAGTCTTTGTTGATTTTGATGATGCCCGAAGTGGCCCGGCAATCCAGGATATCTGGATGTTGCTGAACGGGGATCGCCCTGAACAGCGTATGCAATTAGAAATGATTGTTGAGGCATATGAAGCGTTTTGCACATTTGATACACGTGAATTCGCACTAATTGAACCTTTGCGTGCTATGCGCATGATTTACTATCTGGCCTGGCAGCTTAAACGCTGGGACGATCCCGCATTTCCCCGTAGTTTTCCCTGGCTCCAGGAAGAAGACTTCTGGCGGAGACAAACTGCTGTGTTTATCGAGCAGAAGAAGGTTCTTCAGGAACCACCCTTACAATTAACGCCAATGTATTGATGATTAAGTTTTATTTGGGAGAACTTGTATGAAAAAGATTTGGCTGGCGCTGGCGGGTATGATCCTGGCGTTTAGTGCATCTGCTGCGCAATATACGGATGGCCAACAGTACATTACACTTAAAACACCGGTTCCGGGAGAACCCCAGGTACTGGAGTTTTTCTCATTTTACTGCCCACATTGCTATGAATTTGAGCATGTGCTGCATGTTTCTGATGCTGTGAAAAAGAAACTGCCAGAAGGCGTTAAAATGACCAAATACCACGTTGAGTTTCTTGGGCCATTGGGCAAGGAATTAACTCAGGCATGGGCTGTCGCAATGGCGTTGGGTGTGGAAGATAAAGTCAGTGACCGTATGTTTGATGCTGTACAGAAAACACAGACTGTACAAACGGTAGCTGATATTCGCCAGGTCTTTATTGACGCCGGGGTGAAACCTGAAGAGTACGATGCTGCATGGAATAGCTTTGTGGTGAAATCACTGGTTGCACAACAGGAAAAGGCGGCTGCTGACTTGCAGTTGCAGGGTGTGCCTGCAATGTATGTTAATGGCCAGTACATGTTGAGACCACAAGGTATGGATACCAGTAATATGGATGCCTTTGTTCAACAGTATGCTGATACCGTGAACTACTTGCTCAAACACAAGTAAGCCTGATACGCATACGTATGTCATTGAGTATAAAAAACGCCGACTTATGTTCGGCGTTTTTTATTACACTTTCAGGATTCGTTACTGATATTTACCTTGGGAGAACTCTCTTCCGGGTACTGATTTTCCGGCCCGAACCCTTTGGGCTGATAGAATGCGTCGAGTTGTTGGTCTTTTTCAAGCCATAAAGCGTTTAACCAGCGCTGAAAATAACGCTTAAAACTTTTATCATTAACATAATCACCATGTAGTGACTCTGCTTCATTCACCGGCACTAAATTTATACGCACTACAATGCGTGTCAGCTTGCCACTCAACATATCCCGGAAAGGTTTATCCCTGTTTTCCGGGTAGCACAGGGTGACATTAAGTAATTTATCGAACTGTTCGCCCAGCACATTTAACGCCATAGCAACGCCGGCTGCTTTTGGTGGTAACAGGTGTTGATAAGGGGAACGTAATACATGCCGCTTTTCTTCAGTAAAGCGTGAGCCTTCCACAAAATTGACAATTGTTGTGGGATGAGAGCGAAATTTCTCACATGAGCGCCGTGTTGTTTCAACATCTTTACCCCGTTGCTCCGGGTGGCGTAGTAAATAACTGCGTGAGTAACGGCGCATAAATGGCATATCCAGAGCCCAACAAGCCAGCCCCAAAAAAGGCACCCAGGCCAGTTGTTGTTTAAGAAAATATTTTGTCACCGGAATATGGCGCCGAAAAAGCACACACAACACAACAATATCTGCCCAGCTTTGATGGTTACAAATTAGCAGATACCAGTTTTGTTTACTCAGCCCTTCCAGCCCTTCAGTTTCCCACTGCAGAAAAGGATTTAGCCGTAGTAAAACCGCCAGACTGGCGCACCAACCTTGCATACATGCATCACAAAACAAAGAGATTGCCCGCCAGACACTGGGAACTGGCAGTAACAGTTTTATCAGCCCGGCACAGATAATAGGAACAGAGAAAAAGACTGTAACCAGAACAGTCAGCAAAATACTTAGCAATAATATGATTGTGGCGAACAATCTCGACATGATTTCTTTTTTTCAATTAATGAATGGGCATTGCCTGAGGCATGTGCGACAGGGCGGTGATCTTAACAGAAATAGCTGGGGGGCGTTATCCATGACGAGGGGAACGGTTATTGATTACGTGAAAAATTATTAGCAGATTATCTTGAGCGATGCTTTTTATATCCACATTACAGCTATATGAATCGGGTAAAAAATATACCAGAGAGTTGTTGTTAGTGAGTTGATTTTAAATATTTTTTTGTTATTACCCACTATGGAGTATACCGTTTTTTGCAAAATCATACACAAAGTTATCCACAGGTCGATCCGCGACTCTTGCCGCATGATCTGTGTTAATTCGTGATAAAAATAGGGTGAAAAGTTCATGTTAACTGCGGTGTATGGCATCCTTGAGCCTTAAACTGCAACCAGGCAAAAAGACTATGGCTCAGATCGCTGACAATCCGCTTATCCTCGTCGATGGATCCTCTTACCTTTATCGCGCGTACCATGCGTTCCCTCCTCTGACTAACAGTGCTGGAGAGCCGACAGGTGCGATGTATGGCGTACTCAATATGCTGCGTAGCTTGCTGCTGCAGTTTAATCCTTCTCATGCCGCGGTCGTGTTTGATGCCAAAGGCAAAACCTTTCGCGATGAGCTTTTTGAAAATTATAAATCTCACCGCCCACCAATGCCGGATGATCTGCGGGTGCAAATTGCGCCATTGCATGAAATGGTCCGGGCGATGGGCTTACCACTGTTGGTTATTCCGGGGGTTGAAGCCGATGATGTTATCGGTACCCTGGCAAAGCAGGCTAATGATGCTGGTCAACCCGTGCTGATTAGCACCGGTGATAAAGATATGGCGCAGTTGGTAACGCCAGGTGTAACGCTGATTAATACCATGACCAACACGGTTCTTGGCCCGGAAGAGGTACAACAAAAATATGGTGTACCACCTGAGCTGATTATCGATTTCCTGGCATTGATGGGCGACTCCTCAGATAACATCCCTGGTGTTCCTGGTGTGGGCGAGAAAACGGCACAGGCGCTTTTACAAGGGCTTGGAGGTCTTACTACGCTATACGCCAACCCGGAAAAAATTGCCGGCCTGTCGTTTCGCGGTGCGAAAACTATGGCAGATAAACTGGAAAACAACAAAGAAATGGCCTGGCTCTCGTACAAGCTGGCAACCATTAAGACGGATGTTGAGCTGGAATTAGCTTACAACGAGCTGGATGTAAAACCTCCAGAAAACGAAGCACTACTGTCTTTGTTCAGCCAGTACGAATTTAAGCGCTGGATCAGTGATGTTGAAAATGGCAAATGGCTTAAAGCGAAAGGTGCTAAGCCCGTTCAGGCGGTAAGTAATACCCCGGAAGAACCGGTTGAAGAAGAGGCTGCTCCTGTGTTGTCGCGGGACAACTACGTCACTGTTCTGGATGAAGCAACCTTACTTACATGGGTAGATAAAATCCAGGCAGCACCGCTTGTGTCATTCGATACCGAAACGGATAGCCTGGATAACATCCTGGCAAATTTGGTGGGATTATCCTTTGCGACAGAGCCAGGACAGGCCATTTATATTCCGGTAGCGCATGATTACCTGGATGCCCCTGAACAGATTTCACGGGAACGAGCCCTGGAGTTACTGCGTCCGGTTCTGGAAAGCGATGATGTCCGTAAAGTGGGGCAGAATCTCAAGTTTGACCGTGGCATTTTGCAAAACTACGGCATTGAACTGGCGGGTGTTGAGTTTGATACCATGCTGGAGTCTTATATTCTGGATAGTGTGGCCGGGCGTCACGATATGGACAGCCTCTCTGCTCGCTGGCTCAACCATAAAACAATTACTTTTGAAGAAATTGCCGGTAAGGGGAAGAAGCAGCTCACATTCAACCAGATTGATATTGAAACCGCTGGTCCGTATGCCGCAGAAGATGCCGATGTTACTTTGCAACTACATTTGAAAATGTGGCCGAAGCTTCAGCAGCTGGAGGGGCCATTGAATGTATTCCGCGAGATAGAAATGCCACTGATGCCAGTGCTGTCACGGATTGAGCGTAATGGCGTTAAAATCGACCCGGCGGTGCTGCACCAGCATTCTGGTGAGTTGACCACCAGGCTGGCAGAGCTTGAGCTAAAAGCGCATGAGCTGGCAGGTGAACCTTTCAATCTCTCTTCACCTAAACAGTTGCAAACCATCCTGTTTGAAAAACAGGGCATTAAGCCACTAAAGAAAACCCCGGGTGGTGCTCCTTCAACTTCAGAAGAAGTGCTGGAAGAGTTAGCGCTGGATTACCCTTTACCCAAAGTAATTCTGGAATACCGTGGTCTGGCAAAACTGAAATCCACCTACACCGACAAACTTCCGTTGATGATTAACCCTAAAACCGGGCGAGTGCATACCTCATACCACCAGGCGGTGACAGCGACAGGGCGTTTATCTTCTACGGATCCGAACCTGCAAAATATCCCGGTACGTAACGATGAAGGCCGGCGTATTCGCCAGGCATTTATTGCCCCGGATGATTACTTAATTGTTTCGGCAGACTATTCACAAATTGAGTTGCGTATTATGGCGCACCTTTCTCAGGACGCAGGGTTGCTGGCGGCATTTGCTGAGGGGAAAGATATTCACCGGGCAACAGCCGCAGAAGTGTTCGGCCTTGCTTTGGATGACGTGACAACTGAGCAACGGCGGAGTGCCAAGGCTATCAACTTTGGCCTGATTTATGGGATGAGTGCATTTGGTTTGTCACGCCAGCTCAATATTCCGCGAAAAGAAGCGCAACGTTATATGGACTTGTATTTCGAACGCTACCCCGGGGTACTGAATTACATGGAGCGCACCAGAGTGCAGGCGAAAGAGCAGGGGTATGTTGAAACGCTGGATGGGCGTCGCCTCTATCTGCCAGATATTAAATCCAGTAATGCTGCCCGTCGTGCCGGAGCTGAGCGTGCAGCTATCAACGCGCCAATGCAAGGTACTGCTGCAGATATCATTAAGAAAGCGATGATTGCTGTTGATGGCTGGTTACAGGCAGAACAGCCGCCCGTAAAAATGATCATGCAAGTACACGATGAACTGGTGTTTGAAGTGCACAAAGACAGCCTTGAACTGGTTGCGAAGAAAGTGCATGAGTTGATGGAAAACTGTATGAAACTTGATGTGCCGTTGCTGGTGGAAGTTGGTAGCGGATCTAACTGGGATAAAGCGCATTAAGCGTTCATAAAATGTCCATTTTTTGTAAGTAAACAACATAAAGCATAGTGTTTTGTGATGATCATTAGAAAACCCTATGTAAAGGGTGAAAAAAAACTACAAAAAACGCTTTTTTAACAGCCAGAAAAAGAGTAGAGTTAAAGACGTAGGGTACAGAGGTAAGATGTTCTATCTTTCAGACCTTTTACTTCACGTAATCGGATTTGGCTGAATATTTTAGCCGCCCCAGTCATTAGTGACTGGGGCGTTTTTTATTGGGCAAAAGAAAAAAACCGATACAAGCTTGTTGTACCGGTTTGAGCTTACTCTCCGTCTTCAGGAGACGGTTCTGCTTGTTCTTCTACCGGTTCGAGTTCACTAAACCAGCTGTCCAGCTTCTGGCGTAATTTATCCACCCCCAGTTTCTTCAGGGATGAGAATGCTTCCACCTGCACATCACCATTAAACGCAAGTGCCGCTTCACGCACCATGTTCAGCTGGCTCTTACGGGCACCACTTGCCAGTTTGTCTGCCTTAGTGAGCAGAACCAGCACCGGAATGCTACTGTCCACCGCCCACTGGATCATTTGCTGATCAAGGTCTTTTAGTGGGTGGCGGATGTCCATCAAAACGACCAGCCCCTGTAAGCACTGGCGTTTTTGTAAATATTCACCCAATGCACGCTGCCACTTACGCTTCATTTCTTCTGGTACTTCGGCATAACCATAACCCGGCAAGTCAACCAGGCGTTTGCCCTCAACGACTTCAAACAGGTTAATAAGCTGAGTGCGGCCTGGCGTTTTACTGGTACGGGCAAGGCTCTTTTGATTGGTCAGGGTATTCAGTGCGCTGGATTTTCCTGCATTGGAGCGCCCCGCAAACGCGACTTCAATACCTGCATCACCTGGCAGATGCCGGATATCCGGTGCGCTGGTGACAAAGTGCGTTAATTGATAATTCCAGTTAGTCAAAACGGTTCTCTCCGCTGGATAAGTTTGCCGTGATTATACCTGAACCGGTGCCAAAGGCGGATTTTCTGTGATGTTTCCCGTTATAGCGAATTTTACATATTGAAAATGTAAGACATTTGCCATCATTTCAGCACGAGATTGGCACTTTGTTACTTGCGACTATTTAATAATAATTATTAAAAACAGTGTGTTGTGGCTATGGATATATCTGAAATAGCCATAATCTGAAACCTTGTTTATTGCACGTTTAATTGAACAGCGTAAAGTATATACAAAATACAGGGATGCATCAGGGAGCAAACTCAAGGAGAGTTTTTCAGGAGCGCCAGGAAAGCGAAGATAAGGATCGGGCAATCTTTAATTATCACGGAGAGTGTTAAAGAGCTATCAGGAGAGCAGCAAGGAATGTTGCATGCCGAGGGAGGACAGGGGTTGTCTCAGGCGAACAAGGAATGTTGAGCCCATGATGGGTGTCAAAACGAAAATGGCGGCGGGTTTACCTGCCGCCTTTTTTATTTGCCTGGTTTCTGCTAGATTTCGCCGCAAATCTATACTGAATAAAAAGGCTCAGAGAAGAACTGTCATGAAGCAACACGCCACTGCACCTCGCGGCAAAAGTCCGTCGAAATCGCGCAATAAAAAATCGCGTGAAGAACTCAACCAGGAAGGGCGCGAACGTAAGCGCCAGAAAAAACACCGTGGGAACCCTTCCGGCAGCCGCTCTGGTAGCGAACAGGGCCGGCAAAATCATAAAGGCTCCCGCCAGCAAGCAGATTCTCGTATTGGCAGTAAGAAGCCTGTCCTGTTAACCTCAGAACAGAACGTAACCAACCGGCAGTATAAACCTAAGAGTGAGAAGCCTATGCTGACACCCGAGGCAGAACTGGAAATGCTGGAAACGGATGAGCGCCTGGATGCGCTGCTGGAACGGCTCGAACAAGGGCAGGTATTAAGTGATGACGAGCAATCCTGGGTTAATGAGAAACTGGATCGCATTGATGCACTGATGCAGCAACTGGGCCTTTCTTATGACGATGATGAATCAGACGAAGAACAGACTGAAGATATGATGCGCCTGCTTAAAGGGGGCCATCACTGAATCCTGCGGCGTTTTTAGTTTTACTCGTCGTCCTGCCAGTAATGTGTTATCTGGCGTGGTTATTCGCTAAACTACAGCGCTTATCACAGCGTAAAAAGTGGTTGCGCGGCAGAATAATTACGCGAGGTGGTGGCCGGCAAGCATTGCTTGCTGGCCGGCGGCTACGCAGGAAGGAGTGAGAATGTCTGAGCACGTTGTTGACTGGGATCTGGCCCTTATCCAGAAATATAACTATTCCGGGCCACGCTATACTTCTTACCCCACTGCTCTTGAGTTCTCACCAGACTATTCGCTGGCAGATTTTTCTGCGGCAGTTAGCCGTTACCCTGAACGGCCTTTATCGCTGTATGTCCATATCCCGTTTTGCCATAAACTCTGCTACTTCTGTGGCTGTAATAAACAGATAACCCGTCAACAGCATAAAGCAGATCAGTATCTCGATTTCCTTGAAAAAGAAATCCGGCACCAGTCACCACTTTTTACCTCCCGCACTGTAACCCAATTACACTGGGGGGGCGGCACACCGACCTTTTTGCTTAAAGACCAGATAACTCGCCTGATGTCGTTGTTGCGTGAGAATTTTCATTTTGCGCCACAGGCTGAAATTTCTATTGAAGTTGACCCCCGGGAAATAGAACTGGATATTCTCGATCATTTGCGGGCTGAAGGGTTTAACCGGCTAAGCATGGGAGTCCAGGATTTCAATAAAGAAGTTCAGCGGCTGGTTAACCGTGAGCAGGATGAAGACTTTATTTTCGCTCTGGTGAAGCGGGCGAAATCCCTTGGGTTTTCATCAACCAATATCGACTTGATCTATGGGCTACCTAAGCAGACACCTGAAAGTTTTGCTTTTACTTTACAGCGTGTGGCGGAATTAAACCCGGACCGCCTGAGTGTGTTTAACTATGCACACCTGCCGTCATTATTCGCGGCACAGCGCAAAATCAAAGATGGCGATTTACCATCAGCCAGCCAGAAACTGGATATTCTCCAGCAAACTATTCACTTTCTTACTGAATCCGGCTACCAGTTTATTGGCATGGATCACTTTGCCCGCCCCGATGATGAACTTTCTGTTGCCCAACGTGCGGGTATTCTGCACCGCAATTTCCAGGGGTACACCACCCAGGGAGATACCGATTTATTGGGTATGGGTGTGTCAGCGATTAGCATGATCGGGGATAGTTATAGCCAGAACCAAAAAGAACTAAAAAGCTATTACCAGCAGGTTGAAGAACGGGGAAACGCGCTTTGGCGAGGTATTGCGTTAACTCACGATGACTGTATTCGCCGTGATGTGATTAAAAACCTGATATGTAATTTCCGGCTTAGCAAAACAGATATTGCGCAGCAGTGGCAACTTCAGTTTGATGATTATTTTGCTGAAGACCTGGCATTGCTTGCTCCCCTGGAGAAAGACGGCCTGGTGGCGACAGATAACAGTTGTATTCAGGTAACGGCAAAAGGGCGGTTGCTGATTCGCAATATATGTATGTGCTTTGACACGTATTTACGGCAAAAGGCACGCCAGCAGCAATTTTCGCGGGTGATTTAACGGAATAAAAAAGCGGGAATGTAAATATCCCGCTTTTTTATTTGTACAACACCAACAGACTTCAATTAAAGAAGTTTATCAGTGCTGCACATAATAGTGCTGCCATCGCAGTTTGTGGGGTATGGCTTGCAGCAAGGCCTGCGTCTGCGCCTTGCGACACAACCTGAATTAAGGATTCCAGCATGATGTTTCTCCAGCGTGAACGCGGTAGATCATACTGAACCTGGCGAGACAGTAAAGTACAAAATAGCAGCAATTTGCTGGTGGCTTTGCATCTTTACAATTCATGCCATCACTCCATACCTAATTCTTTCAACTTCCTGGTCAGCGTGTTTCTTCCCCAACCTAATAAGCGTGCTGCTTCCTGCTTATGGCCCTGGGTGTGGCGCAGTGCTGTCGTCAATAATGTCCGTTCCATTTCTGGTTGTGCTTCGGACAATAAATTTTGATGACCGGAACGCAATGCCCTGTCTGCCCACTGTGCCAGCAATGTGGCCCAACTGTCTGGTAGTGCCTGTGTCGGGCTGTCCGGCACGACACTTTCAAACAGCTCTGTGGGCAAATCCTGAATCAACACTTCCTGGCCTGCGGCCATAACGGTCAGCCAGCGGCAGGTGTTTTCTAACTGACGTACGTTCCCGGGCCAGGCCAGCCTGGTTAATGCTGCTTCTGTTTCCGGGTGCAGTTGTTTGGTTTCCACACCTAATTCCCGGGCCGCAATTTGCAGGAAATGGCGAGCCAGGCGAGGAATATCTTCGCGGCGTTCACGTAACGGCGGAAGATGAACACGGATAACGTTAAGCCGGTGGAAAAGGTCTTCACGAAATTTCCCTTCCAGAACACGTTGCTCCAGGTTTTGGTGCGTTGCGGCAATAATACGTACATCAACTTTTACCGGTGCATAGCCACCCACCCGGTAAAATTGCCCGTCGGCCAGTACACGCAGCAGGCGTGTTTGAACATCCAGAGGCATATCACCAATTTCATCAAGAAACAGTGTGCCGCCATCTGCCTGTTCAAAGCGCCCCTGGCGAATTTGGTTGGCCCCGGTAAATGCCCCTTTCTCATGCCCAAACAGCTCTGATTCAATTAAGTCTTTGGGGATGGCGGCCATATTCAGTGCAATAAATGGCGCTTTTACTCGCGGGCTGTGGCGGTGAAGTGCATGGGCGACCAGCTCTTTACCGGTACCGGACTCACCGTTAATCAATACACTAATTGAAGAGCGGGATAACCGGCCAATAATGCGAAATACATCCTGCATTGCCGGTGCTTCACCAATGATATCGGTTGTTGGGCCATTTACAGGCGCGTTACGCGGTTGCTGCTGCTCCTGATAGTGGCTGATTGCACGTTCAACCAGAGCAACGGCTTCATCAATATCAAAAGGTTTGGGCAGGTAATCAAAAGCACCTTGTTGATAGGCGCTTACCGCAGCGTCCAGATCGGAATGTGCCGTCATAATGATGACCGGTAACATTGGGTGGCGCTGCTTGATTTGTTTTAATAATGCCAGGCCATCCATGCCAGGCATCCGGATATCGGACAACAATACATCCGGGGTTTTTGTCGCGAGCGCATCCAGCACTTCATTACCATTTTCAAAGGTGGTACAACTCAACCCGGCTCCAGTGAGCGCGCGTTCAAGCACCCAACGGATGGAGCTATCGTCATCAACGATCCAGACTATCCCTCGTTGCATAAAGACCTCACTGGCGAATAGGCAGGTATACCGAGAATTCGGTATGGCCTGGCCAACTGTTAAATTCGATTTTTCCCGAATGCTGATCAATTAAATTGCGCGCAATGGATAACCCTAAACCCGTGCCACCTTCGCGGCCACTGACCATGGGGTAGAACAACGTATCCTGTAAATGCGCTGGTATACCGGGCCCGTTATCTTCTATGTCAATGCGGGCCGCAAGGCGGTAACGAACACCATGCAGCGTTAACTGGAATGCGGTACGAGTACGCAGCGTAATCTCACCACCTTCTTCCCCCAGAGCCTGGAGGGCATTACGAACGATGTTGAGTAACACCTGCTCGATTTGATCCGGGTCATGCGCTAATTCTGGAAGACTCGGGTCATAATCCCTGACCAGGGTAACGTTATCGGGCAGTTCCATTGACACTAATTTAACTACCCGCTCTGCAACTTTATGAATGCTTTCTGTTACATGCATGCCTGGTTGTTGTGGGCCAAGCAGTCTGTCCACCAGGTTACGCAGGCGGTCAGCCTGCTCAATAATTACCTTGGTGTATTCCGTCAGTGACGGGTCGGGCAGTGCTTTATTGAGTAACTGTGCTGCACCGCGCAACCCACCTAATGGGTTTTTAATCTCATGAGCCAGCCCTCTGACTAAATCGCGGGCTGCGACCTGTTGCGCTTGTTGCAACTGTTCCTGGCTCAGGCGACGCTGGTTATCCATTGGGGCCATTTCCAACAGAATATAGCCTTCTGGCAACCGTTGAGCTGTGAGCGACAAAATATGTGAACGCCCATCAATGACCAACGTCACTTCGTTATCAGTAAATCCCTGGCCGGCATTCAGACTTTCTTGCATCAGCCCAACATTGAGCGAAAAGTAGCTCAGCAATTCCGGTAATGGCGTTCCATAAAGTTTGCGGGAACTTTGCGCCAGAAGTTGCTGCGCTGCCGGGTTCGCATAGTGAACCGCCAGGTTGTCATCAACCAACAGAATGCTGTTGATGAGAGAATTAAGGATCTGCCCAGCATCGGGCAGTGCGCCGCTTGCCATTCAGCAGTCTCCGAATGTTGTGCACTGTTTTGGTGCTTTGTAGATATTGGTACAAAAAAGAGGCAAACAAACATTATTGTCGGAGAAAAAAGCCCATCCGAAGATGGGCTGAAAGTTTCCACGGCAACAAAAAACGACTCTTTAATAAATTAGACGCTGTAGTACAGTTCGAACTCAACCGGGTGCGGAGTCATACGCACGCGATCGTTTTCTGCACGACGCAGTTCCAGGTAAGCGTCGATGGTGTCATCAGTGAATACACCACCAGCAGTCAGGAACTCACGGTCTGCATCAAGTGCATTCAGTGCTTCTTCCAGAGAGCCTGCAACCTGCGGGATTTCTGCTGCTTCTTCTGCAGGCAGGTCATACAGGTTTTTGTCCATTGCCTCGCCAGGATGGATTTTGTTTTTGATACCGTCCAGGCCAGCCATCATCAGTGCAGCAAAGCACAGGTACGGGTTAGCAGCCGGGTCCGGGAAGCGAACTTCGATACGGCGAGCTTTCGGAGAGGCAACCACCGGAATACGGATAGAGGCTGAACGGTTACGGGCAGAATAAGCCAGCATAACCGGTGCTTCATAACCCGGAACCAGACGTTTGTAAGAGTTGGTAGACGGGTTAGCCAGGGCGTTGATTGCTTTAGCGTGTTTGATAACACCGCCAATGTAGAACAGTGCTTCTTCTGACAGGCCTGCATATTTGTCGCCAGAGAACAGGTTTACACCGTTTTTGGACAGAGACATGTGGCAGTGCATACCAGAACCGTTATCGCCAAACATTGGTTTCGGCATAAAGGTAGCAGTTTTACCAAATGCGTGAGCAACGTTGTGCACCACATATTTGTAGATCTGGATTTCGTCAGCTTTTTTGGTCAGGGTGTTGAAGCGGGTCGCCACTTCGTTCTGGCCAGCGGTCGCAACTTCGTGGTGGTGAGCTTCAACAACCAGGCCCATCTGTTCCATGGTCAGACACATTTGAGAACGGATGTCTTGTGATGAATCTACCGGCGGAACCGGGAAGTAACCACCTTTCACTGCAGGACGGTGACCTTTGTTACCGCCTTCGTATTTGGTATCGGAGTTCCAGGCAGCTTCGATATCATCGATAGCAACGTGGCAACCGGAGATGTCGCTTTTGAAGCGAACATCATCGAACAGGAAGAATTCAGGCTCAGGCCCAAACAGAACGGTATCAGCAATACCGGTAGAACGCAGGTATTCTTCAGCACGTTTTGCGATAGAGCGCGGGTCGCGGTCATAGCCCTGCATGGTAGCAGGTTCCAGAATGTCGCAACGGATGATCAGAGTCGGCTCTTCATAGAATGGATCCAGAACAGCGGTAGAGGCGTCTGGCATCAGTACCATGTCTGATTCGTTGATACCTTTCCAGCCACCGATGGAAGAACCATCGAACATTTTGCCTTCTTCGAAGAAGTCAGCGTTAACCTGGTGGGCTGGAATAGTGACGTGCTGTTCTTTGCCTTTAGTATCGGTGAAGCGCAAATCAACGAACTTCACATCATGTTCATTCAGCATCGTCAAAACGTGTTCTGCGGACATACTAAATCTCCTGGAATTGTCATTGTCGTCGTGGTAACGAATACTTCAAACACTTCAAAAAAAATGCGTTTGCCGTAATTTTGATTAAGCGAAAACTGTGCCAACTTTCAAAAATAGCGCAAAAGGCGTTATGATGCGCACCACCGTGAAAACGCACTGCACCACAATGGAAACCATGCACTATTATAGTGCATACGTGCTAATGTGATGCGCTTTTGTGGTGCATAAATGCGCACTGGTGCAAATCTGTGCTTCGTGAAAATGATCACAAACCCTGAAATGTAAGCTTGTTAGCAATAGATGTTTGTGATCCTGTTCAGTCCTTCGATTAATACGTGTACAATAGCGCGCTATTCCTAATGCCTGAGGCAAAGTTGTGATCGAAAATCTGCGTAACATCGCCATTATTGCGCACGTTGACCATGGTAAAACCACCCTGGTCGACAAGCTGCTGCAACAATCTGGCACGTTTGGTGAGCGTAATGAGCTGACCGAGCGCGTCATGGACTCCAACGACCTGGAGAAAGAGCGTGGGATTACCATCCTCGCGAAAAATACCGCCATTAACTGGCGCGACTACCGCATCAATATCGTGGACACCCCAGGGCACGCCGACTTTGGTGGTGAAGTAGAACGCGTTATGTCCATGGTTGACTCAGTTCTGCTGCTGGTAGACGCAATGGATGGCCCGATGCCGCAGACTCGTTTCGTAACGCAAAAAGCGTTTGCCTACGGTCTGAAACCAATTGTGGTTATCAACAAAGTTGACCGTCCTGGCGCACGCCCTGACTGGGTTGTTGATCAGGTGTTCGACCTGTTCGTTAACCTGGGTGCAACTGACGAACAGCTGGACTTCCCGATTGTTTACGCTTCTGCGTTAAACGGTATCGCTGGTCTGGATCACGAAGACATGGCTGAAGACATGACTCCGCTGTTCGAAGCCATTGTGAAACATGTGGCACCGCCAAGTGTTGACCTGAATGGCCCGTTCCAGATGCAAATCTCCCAGCTGGATTACAACAACTATGTTGGTGTTATCGGTATTGGGCGTATCAAACGCGGCGTGGTTAAACCGAACCAGCAAGTCACCATTATCGACAGCGAAGGCAAACGTCGTAATGGCAAAGTTGGCCAGGTTCTGGGCCACATGGGTCTGCAACGTATTGAGTCTGCTTCTGCTGAAGCTGGCGATATCATTGCAATCACTGGCCTGGGTGATCTGAATATTTCCGACACCATCTGTGATCCGAACAATGTAGAAGCTCTGCCTGCGTTGACTGTCGATGAACCGACCGTAACCATGTTCTTCTGCGTAAACACCTCTCCGTTCTGTGGTAAAGAAGGTAAGTTCGTTACTTCTCGCCAGATTCTTGATCGCCTGAAAAAAGAACTGGTGCACAACGTAGCTCTGCGTGTTGAAGAAACCCCAGATCCGGATGCTTTCCGTGTTTCTGGTCGTGGTGAACTGCACCTGTCTGTTCTGATTGAAAACATGCGTCGTGAAGGTTTCGAACTGGCGGTATCTCGTCCTAAAGTTATCTTCCGTGAAATCGATGGCCGTACTCAGGAACCGTTTGAGCAGGTAACGCTGGATATCGAAGAGCAGCACCAGGGTTCTGTAATGGAAGCTCTGGGTCTGCGTAAAGGTGACATGCGTGACATGATGCCAGATGGCAAAGGCCGCGTTCGTCTTGACTACATCATTCCAAGCCGTGGTCTGATTGGCTTCCGTACTGAATTCATGACCATGACTTCTGGTACTGGTCTGCTTTATGCGTCATTCAGCCACTACGACGACCTGCGTCCGGGTGAAATCGGTCAGCGCCAGAATGGCGTACTGATTTCCAATGGTCAGGGTAAAGCAGTTGCTTATGCACTGTACAGCCTGCAGGATCGCGGTAAGTTGTTCCTCGGCCATGGTGCTGAAGTGTATGAAGGCCAGATCATCGGTATTCACAGCCGTTCTAACGACCTGACTGTGAACTGCCTGACTGGTAAAAAACTGACCAACATGCGTGCATCTGGTACTGACGAAGCGACCACCCTGTCTCCGCCGGTTAAAATGACCCTGGAACAGGCTCTGGAGTTTATCGATGATGACGAACTGGTAGAAGTAACGCCGACTTCTGTACGTCTGCGTAAACGTCATCTGACAGAAAACGATCGCCGTCGCGCCACCCGCGGTCCGAAAGAATAATTAAGTTTTTTCTTTCGCTGATACAGAACCCCGTCTTTTTTGGCGGGGTTTTTTTATGCCTTCTTGTTACCTGCCGGATAGTCAAATCAAGCGATTACCGCTACAGTTAATTCTCCATGGCCTCACTGGAGAAGATGCAATGCTTTATATCTTTGACCTTGGGAATGTCATTATCGATATCGATTTTAACCGTGTGCTTGGCACCTGGAGTCACTATACCCATGTACCGCTGGCCAGAGTGCAGGAGCGTTTTCATATGGGGGAGAGTTTTCAGCGCCATGAACGCGGGGAAATCAGCGATGATGTATTTATTCAGAATATGTCTCATGAACTGTGTTTGCCCCTGAGCCCGGCGCAATTTACTGAAGGCTGGCAGGCGGTTTTTGTGGGTTTGCGCCCTGAGGTTATCGATATCATGCGTTCATTGCGCGCACAGCAACAACGCGTGGTGGTGTTGTCTAATACCAACCTGTTGCATACGTTGTTCTGGCGTGAGCGCTGGCCCGAGGTGGATGATGCCGCTTCACATGTCTACCTTTCTCATGAAATCGGGATGCGCAAACCTGAACCTGAGATTTACCAATATGTTCTGAGCCAGGAAGGTGTGGCAGCCAGTGATGCCGTATTTTTTGATGACAACCATGAGAATATTAATGCGGCTCAGCAACTGGGTATAACCAGTGTGTTAGTCGATGACCGTAAACGTATTCCTGCCTGGTTTGCTGAACACAACCAGGCGACCTGACTTGATTGTCTCCATTCATCCAATAAGAATTCATCATGATTGCTTTAATACAACGTGTGTCTGAAGCCTGCGTAAAGGTGGATGGCATGATTACTGGTCAGATTGGATCAGGACTTTTAGTGTTATTAGGTGTCGAAAAAGAAGACACCCACCAGAAGGCAGATCGTTTGTGTGAACGCGTGCTTGGTTACCGCATTTTTCAGGACGAAAATGACAAAATGAACCTGAATGTTCAACAGGCTGGCGGCAGTGTTCTGGTGGTTTCTCAGTTTACATTGCCGGCAGATACCAGCCGTGGCATGCGTCCGGGGTTTTCTCGCGGCGCACCACCAGACATGGCGAATGAATTTTACGAATATTTTGTTGAGCGTTGCCGTATGCAGGGAGTCGCAACGGAAACCGGGCGTTTTGCTGCAGACATGAAGGTGTCTTTGGTGAATGACGGCCCGGTAACGTTCTGGTTGCAAACATGAACCATTTGGCCCAGCAACGCACCCGGGCGACAAGAGAGAATACGCATATGTATCACCTGCGCGTACCACAAACAGAAGAAGAACTTGAACGCTATTACCAATTTCGTTGGGAGATGCTGCGCAAACCTTTGCACCAGCCAAAAGGCTCTGAACGTGATGCCTGGGATGCAATGGCGCACCATCAAATGGTTGTGGACGAGGAGGGCAATCCTGTCGCAGTTGGCCGCCTGTATGTAAATGCCGACAACGAAGCGGCGATTCGCTTTATGGCTGTTGACCCCTCCGTGCAGGATAAAGGCCTGGGGACACTGGTGGCGATGACGCTGGAATCGGTTGCCCGGCAGGAAGGTGTGAAGCGCGTGGTCTGTAGTGCCCGTGAAGATGCCGTTGAGTTCTTTGCCAAGCTGGGCTTCGTGAACCAGGGGGAAATAACCACGCCTCAAACTACACCAGTACGCCATTTTTTGATGATAAAACCTATCCAGACGCTGGATGATATTTTGCACCGTGCTGACTGGTGCGGGCAGCTTCAGCAAGCCTGGTATCAGCATATTCCATTGAGTGAGAAAATGGGTGTGCGCATTTTGCAGTATACCGGGCAGAAATTTATTACCACCATGCCGGAAACGGGTAACCAAAACCCGCACCATACCTTATTTGCCGGGAGTTTATTCTCTTTGGCAACCCTGACCGGTTGGGGGCTTATCTGGCTGATGCTGCGTGAGCGCCATTTGGGTGGAACCATTATTTTGGCTGATGCGCACATTCGCTATAGCAAGCCGATTGCCGGTAAGCCGGGGGCAGAGGCCAGCCTGGAAACACTCAGTGGCGATCTTGATCGCCTGGCCCGCGGGCGAAAATCACGCGTGCAGTTGCAGGTTAAATTATTTGGCGATGAACACCTGGGCGCGGTATTCGAAGGGGTGTATATGGTGCTTCCGGCGCAACCGTTCGGCGCGCTGGAAGCGGGGGGAAATGAAGAGGAGTAGGGTTAATTCCCTGCCACGCTTCCCTGATTCATAGTTTGCACAACCTGGTCGCCTTTGCTGTCTGTCAGGTGCAGTGTGCCGTTCATGCCGGGGGCAAGGGGCAACCCGGCCTGCAAACGGCCATGTAGTGACAATTGCAGGTTACCATTGCCCGAAAGCGGAACGCCTGGCCAACCCCAGTTATGCAGAATATCCAGGGGAACACCTTTCCCTGAAAGTTGTAACGAGAGCCTCCGTTCTGCTGCCTGGCTTACCTGTGCTTTAGCATCCAACAGGCCTTTTTCGGTAAAAGCACTGAGCTCGGTTACTACAATATTATCGGGTGTGGCGGTCAAATTGATTGATGGCCGCCGGACATCCACTTTATTGAACGTTGCTCCTGCGGCGGCGAAGTTCAGCGTACCCTGCCAAATTCCCCACTGGTTATTTTTCACCAAAGTCAGACCCGAACCGTCGCCATCAAGCGCAGTAAACTGGAATGGGAAATCAGGATTAATATCAATCAGCAAATTACGGCTGGCAGAAAAGCGCCCAATAGTTACTGTCCGGAGCCAGTCTGGCAAAGCGGTTTGCCACCAGGTTTTCCATTGCGCGGGTAGTGTGTATTCCAGCCCGGCAACGGCAACTTCATTCAGTGCCAGAGTGTGAGATTGCCGCAACCATTGCCCGTCAGCACGAATCATCCCGCGTTCCCAGCGTGACGAAAACTGGCGAATTTTGATGCCATCTGCAGACAAATCTGCATTAAAAATTGGGTCTGTGAGCTGAAACGGCCCATAAATAATATCGCTGGCATTCAGGGATATTTGCCCGTCACTGCTGCGCCACTCGCCTTTTGCCAGGGCCAGGTTGCGCAGGCCGAAGTTCAAATCGGTAATTGCCCATTGTGGCCCTTCCATGCGTGCGCCGGTCACTTCCAGGCGGTCAATCATTAATGAGGGCGCGGTGGCTAACGGGGCCAGAAAATCTGCCAGTGATTTAGCAGTTTGCAGGCGAATATCATTAAGCCGTAGCATCTCAATTTCCCAACTACCGTCGGAATTGCGCCGGGCACTGGCTGTTAATGCTCCGCGCGCAATATCAGCGCCCACAGTTTGCAGAATAACTTCCTGCTGCGCAATTTTGCCCTGTATCAGTACGTTTGTGGCCGGGATACCATTTAGTGACAGCGACCCGGCACTGAGCTGTATTTGGGTGTTTCGCCCCAGAATACTGCCAGGTTCAGGTTTCCAGGGCACCAGCCCACCACTTACCCGTTGGGCGGTAAGATTCCAGCCAGTTTCCGGGCTGTTAATAGCCATATTGGTGAGTTGTAACCGCTCAGCCTGAAAAGGTAGCGGTGCGGCAGAAGGTAATAAATTCAGGGTACCACCGTCTAACAGGATGGTATCCACATGCAGAGGTTCTGAAAACTGCCGTGCGCTCAGGCCAATATCCACCTGCTTTGCCACCAGAGTGGCTGAATGGCCTTTCCTGCCAAATGTAACACCAGACAGCATGACATGGTCTGGCGCGCGCCAGGAGTGCGAAACAGACTGAATTTTTAAATCATAACCCGTGTTGTTGTTAACCCAGCGGACAATTTTCCCGGTTCCCCACGGGGTCTGCACCACAAAATACCCTGCAACCAGCACCGCAAAGACGACGAGCAGCAGTGCGAAAATAAACTTTCCTGCGAATTTCATAGTCTTCCATCCTGCGCAGATATCATTCGGGTGTTATGCCTTAAAAATATACAGACCTCAAGGGTGGATATGTGAGGAGTTGCATCCGTAAACAGGAACAGGTGAGAAAACAGGCAGAATATCGGGCAAATATGCCGGTATTGGCCCTGTTGTGCAAACCGGGCCAATACCGAATAACAGCTGTTATTGCTTTTCTTTTTCTTGCGGGAAAATCAGATTCAGCAGAATAGCGGTGAGCCCACCTGCAGCAATCCCGGAAGAGAGCATGTTTTTCAGCCAGTCAGGAGCAAACTGCAGAATCAATGGCTGCTGAGATACGCCCAAACCTACCGCCAGCGACAATGCAATTATCAGAATGGCGCGGCGGTTTAATGGTTCACGAGACACAATTCGGACACCTGATGCGGCGATGGTGCCGAACATCACAATGGTGGCACCGCCCAGAACAGGTTCAGGAATATGTTGTACAAACCCGCTAACAGCCGGGAACAGGCCCAAAATGATAAGCATCAGTGCAACCACAAACCCGACATAGCGGCTTGCCACACCCGTTAACTGGATAACCCCGTTGTTTTGGCCAAAGCAGGAGTTCGGGAAGGTGTTGAAAATAGCGGAAACCATTGAGTTCAGGCCATTTGCCAGTACACCACCTTTAAGGCGCTTCATGTATAACGGCCCGGAAACCGGTTGTTCTGAAACATCCGACGTGGCAGTAATATCGCCAATCGTTTCCAGCGAGGTCACCATAAATACCAGCATTAGTGGCACCAACAGATTCCAGTCAAAGCCGAGGCCGTAATAAAGCGGCGTTGGAACCATAATCAGCGACTGGTTAGCGGCTGTGGTGTTGTCGGGCAGCATGCCCATAAGCCCTGCAGCAAGGTAGCCGATTGCCATGGCAATCACCAGCGATGCAACCCGTAAATAAGGGTTACGCTGGCGGTTAAGCAGAATAATGACGGCCAGAACTATCCCTGCCAGTAACAGGTTTTTAGGGGAGCCAAAGCTGTGGTCGTTCATGGCAGCGTAACCACCACCAATAGATGTCAGGCCGACCTGAATCAGAGATAACCCGATAATCATGACCACTACGCCCGAAACCAGTGGTGTGATAATGCGCCGGGCAAGGTGCAGAACGCGCGACAGTACCATTTCGGTACAGCTTGCCAGCATCAATGTGCCAAACAGCGCCGCCATCATTGTTGGAATATCTGCCCCACCATTTTTCAGCGCCAGCCCCCCCATGATCAATGGAGAAACAAAGTTAAAGCTGGTTCCCTGAATGGACAATAAACCGGAACCTACCGGGCCCCAGGCTTTAATTTGAATGATGGATGCCACACCGGATGCAAATAACGACATGCTGATGATGTGCTGGGTATCCGCAGCCGGTAACCCCAGCGCCTGGCAGATTAATAGTGCCGGAGTGATCACCGCGACAAACATAGCCAATAAATGCTGGCAGGCAGCAAACAAGGTTTGCGGCAAAGGCGGCCTGTCTTCCAGATGATAAATGAGTTCACTATTACGCGGTGGCTGAGCAACCGTTTGCGTATTTTCTGCTTCTGAATGGCTCGCGGACATTATTGGGATATCTCGTGGTGGAAAAGCGGTGATTTTATCGGACTAAATGGTAAAAGCAAACGGTTGCTTTTTGTAAAAATGATGTTAATAACTGGAAAACTGGTTTTTATGCTAAGCTCTGGCTGTTTTTTAGTTAGAATAATGCGTCTATCCGCTTTTTGGTGATATTTCTTATTACAGGACGATAGCGTGCAGCAACTGATGCGCACATGGAGTATTTCAATATGTTTCATCTCGATACCTTATCTACGCTGGTCGCCGCGACCCTGGTACTGTTGCTGGGGCGTAAACTGGTTCAAACCGTTCCAATCCTGAAAAAATACACTATTCCTGAACCCGTCGCTGGTGGGTTACTGGTCGCACTGGCATTGCTGTTGCTCAAACTGACGACAAACTGGGAAGTTGAGTTTGATATGTCGCTAAAAGACCCGCTAATGTTGGCTTTTTTTGCCACTATCGGGCTCAATGCCAATATCGCCAGCCTGCGCTCGGGCGGCAAAGTCCTTGGTACATTTTTGATTGTCGTTGTTGGTCTGTTACTGATGCAGAACGCCATCGGCATTGGTATGGCAAAAGTGCTCGGGCTTGACCCGTTAATGGGTCTGTTAGCCGGGTCGATTACGCTGTCTGGCGGCCATGGCACTGGTGCTGCCTGGAGTAAGCTCTTTACCGAGCGTTACGGGTTTGAAAATGCCACCGAAGTGGCAATGGCCTGTGCGACATTTGGTTTGGTGCTGGGGGGGCTGATTGGTGGCCCGGTCGCGCGTTATTTGGTCAAACACTCATCCACTCCAGATGGCACTCCGGATGATAACGCTGTACCTTCAGCATTCGAAAAGCCAGATATTGGCCGCATGATCACGTCACTGGTCCTGGTGGAAACCATTGCCATGATTGCCATTTGCTTAACGCTTGGGCGTATTGTCGCTCAGCTGTTGCAAGGGACAGTGCTTGAGCTGCCTACTTTTGTTTGCGTGCTGTTTGTCGGCGTTATCCTCAGTAATACTCTGTCTGCTATTGGTTTCTATCAGGTATTTGACCGGGCGGTCTCTGTGCTGGGTAACGTCAGCCTTTCCTTGTTTCTTGCCATGGCGCTGATGAGCCTGAAATTATGGGAACTGGCTTCTCTGGCATTACCGATGCTGGCAATTCTGGCGGTGCAGGCACTGTCTATGGCGCTGTATGCCATCTTCGTGACATGGCGACTGATGGGCAAAGGTTATGATGCGGCAGTACTGGCAGCCGGGCATTGTGGTTTCGGTCTGGGGGCAACACCAACAGCCATTGCAAATATGCAGGCAATTACTGACCGCTTCGGGCCATCGCATATGGCGTTTCTGGTGGTTCCAATGGTGGGTGCATTCTTCATCGATATTGTGAATGCGCTGGTGATTAAGCTCTATTTGTTGTTGCCAATTTTTGGTGCATGACATATTACGTGCTAA
Source organism: Mangrovibacter plantisponsor (assembly GCF_003182475.1). Classification (GTDB taxonomy): domain Bacteria; phylum Pseudomonadota; class Gammaproteobacteria; order Enterobacterales; family Enterobacteriaceae; genus Mangrovibacter; species Mangrovibacter plantisponsor. The sequence continues at coordinate 121,123 of NZ_QGTS01000013.1, read as the reverse complement.
ACAATACCCCGCGGTTTTTACAGCCGTGGGGTATCAGGCATTAGAATAACGCTCAGTTTCTGGCATCCAGCGCTCAATGAGCGCAAGCGCTTGTTGGGGGTATTTTTCATGGATGTGGCGTGCCAGGCGTTGTACTTCCGGTATCATTCTCTGGTCGCGTAACAGGTCAGCGACTTTAAACTCCGCATTCCCCGTCTGACGTGTACCAAGCAATTCACCCGGCCCACGAATTTCCAGGTCTTTTTGTGCAATCACAAACCCGTCGTTACTGTCGCGCAGCACTTGCAGGCGCATTTGCGCCGTTTTGGATAACGGTGATTTGTAGAGCAGGACACAATGCGAGGCTACCGCACCACGGCCAACACGCCCTCGTAGCTGGTGTAACTGAGCCAGCCCAAGGCGTTCCGGGTTTTCAATGATCATCAGGCTGGCGTTGGGAACATCGACACCCACTTCAATTACCGTGGTGGCGACTAACAGATGGAGTTTCCCGGATTTAAAATCCTGCATGACCGCCTGTTTTTCTTGTGGCTTCATGCGCCCATGAACCAGGCCAACGGATAAACCCGGCAACGTGATTTTTAACTCTTCCCACGTAGCTTCTGCTGCCTGGGCTTCCAGTAACTCAGATTCCTCAATCAACGTACACACCCAGTAAGCCTGGCGCCCTTCTTCTGCACAGGCATGGCGAACGCGCTCAATAATATCCGGGCGGCGGGTATCAGGAATGGCGACAGTGGTTACCGGTGTTCTGCCTGGCGGTAATTCATCTATCACCGAGGTATCCAGGTCTGCGTAGGCCGTCATCGCGAGTGTGCGGGGAATCGGGGTCGCTGTCATAATTAACTGATGCGGGTGGAAGCCTTGTTTCTCCCCTTTTTCCCACAAAGCCAGGCGCTGGTGGACCCCAAAACGGTGCTGTTCATCAATGATAACCAGAGCCAGGTTATGAAACTCAACCTGCTCCTGGAAAATAGCATGGGTGCCGACAATCATTTGCACCTGGCCGCTGGCGATGGCTTCCTGCTGAGCCTGGCGTGCTTTACCCTTCTGTTTCCCAGCCAGCCAGCCCACCTGAATTCCGAGTGGTTCAAACCAGGCTGCAAAGTTAGCAGCATGTTGTTCGGCCAGTAATTCAGTGGGTGCCATTAATGCCACCTGGCACCCATCGGCAATAGCGCGTAGCGCCGCAAGGGCGGAAACCAGCGTTTTCCCTGAACCAACATCACCCTGGACCAGGCGCATCATGGGTGTATCCTGCGCCATATCCTGCTCAATTTCCGCTACAACGCGTTGCTGCGCGCCCGTGGGAGAAAAGGGGAGTTGGGTGAGAAAGCTACGCTTGAGCGCATCATCTTCAGGCAAAGGACGAGCGTGATAACGACGGGCTCCGGCCCTTAATGCCAGCATACTCAGGTTATGCGCCAGTAACTCTTCCATAATCAGCCGGCGTTGAGCAGGATGCTGCCCGGCTTCCAGGTCAGCCAGTTGTAATGAAGGCGGGGGGCGGTGAAGTGTGTGCAATGCCTGCTGAAGGCTCATCATTCCTTGCGCCAGCTCTTGTGGTAACAGCTCTGCGATTGCACAACTGCCCAGCAGCTCCAGCGCCTGGTCGGTGAGTTTACGTAGCGTTGCCTGGCGCACACCTTCTGTTGTGGGGTAAACCGGGGTCAGCGTTTCCTGTAATGCAGGTGCACTGGTATCGTCCTGTAAACGATATTCCGGGTGAATCATCTCTGCACCATGGTTGCCTCGCTTCGCTTCCCCATAAGCCAGCACTCGCCGCCCTGTCGCCAGGCTGTTTTTCATTGCCGCATTAAAATTGAAAAACCGCATGGTTAAAATGCCACTGCCATCGCTTATTTGGCATACCATCATGCGGCGGCGGCCAAACTGCACGCTGCAGTTCAGTACCTCGCCTTCCACCGTGGCATAAACCCCCGGCAGCAAATCTCCTATTGCATAGAGTTGCGTGCGGTCTTCGTAGCGTAATGGGAGGTGAAGCAGGAGATCCTGGATGGTGTGCAAACCGATTTTCGCCAGTTTATTGCTCTGGCTGGCACCTACACCGGTCAGTGCACTGAGGGGAATGGCATCCAGCAGGCGGCCTTTCATGGCATTATTCCGCCGACTGCATTTTGGCCCACCAACTGGGCTCTGCCTCTATCTCCCCGGCATGGTTAATCAGCGGGTAGGGCAGGCCTTTACGTTTGGCGACTTTAGCCAGCACCGGGTAACCACCTTCAAATAACAGCCGTTGCTGAACGCTGTCTGGCAACATACTGTTTTCCCGTGCATACATACCAGCGTTTTGGCGCTGGCGTTGTGCCTCATACAGGATAAGTGCGGAAGCGACAGAAACATTTAACGACTGCACCATACCTGTCATAGGAATGATAATGTCCTGATCAGCCAGTGCCAGGGCTTCCTGTGTTATGCCTGTTTTTTCCTGGCCCATAAGAATGCAGGTTGGGCGAGTGTAGTCGATTTCCCGAAAATCAACGGCGCTATCTGAAAGATGAGTGGCGAGGACCTGCATGCCACGCGCTTTTAGCGTTGTGACAGCATTTTGGATAGTACGGTGGGTTTTGACATCTACCCAGCTATTACTCCCGGCTGCTGTAGACACCGTGGTACGTAACTTGTGCCCGGGCCATACGGCGTGCACTTCCTGTACTCCCACGGCATCTGCCGTGCGAATAATAGCCGATACATTATGCGGTTTATGGACCTGCTCCATGCACACTGTCAGGTCTGGCTGGCGGCGGGCGAGCATTTCGCAAATACGCGCATAACGTTGTGGATTCATAAACGCTTAATTTCTGTTGCGGTTAACTTTAATGACATCCGGCATTACGCGGATTTTGCGCATAATGTTGGCCAGATGTACGCGATCCCGGGCTGTCAGGCGAATAAATGCACTGTATACCCGCCCATCTTTCTCTTCTGTATTCAGGCTTTGAATGTTGGAACCAGAAGCATTAATCGCAGCAGTCAGGTTAGCCAGAGCACCCTGGTGGTTGAACATATCCACCTTGATTTCGGTGATAAACTCTTGCTCGGTTTCCTTATCCCACTCAACAGCCATGAATTTCTCTGGCTCTTTCTGGTAGCCCTTGATGTTACGGCAGGATTCATGGTGAATCACCAGCCCTTTCCCAGGACTGACATGCGCAAGAATCGGGTCGCCAGGAATTGGGCGGCAGCATTTTGCAAACGTCACCATCACACCGTCAGCACCTTTTATTGGCAAGTGAGTACGGTTTTCCGCAGGTGCTGTTTGCTGCTGTACGCTGTTTTCACCATGAGTCAGGTTTTTTGCCACCACAACACTCATGGCATTACCGAGGCCAATCTCTGCCAACAGGTCATCCAGAGAGCCAAGCTTCATGCGCTCCAGTTCCCGTTGCAGATTCTCTGCCGGGATCTCAGCAAGCTTACGGCTGCCCCCTAATGCATGGCTTAACAGGCGGCGGCCCAGGCTTACTGAGTCATCACGCTTGAGGTTCTTGAGCGCCTGGCGGATTTTAGCCCGCGCCCGCGAACTGACCACAAAGTTCAGCCATGCGGCATTAGGACGAGCGCCCGGTGCTGTGATGATTTCCACGGTTTGCCCACTGGAAAGCGGTTGGGAAAGCGGGTAAGGCTGGCGGTCTACGCGGGCACCGACACAGGCATGGCCAATATCTGTGTGTACCGCATAGGCAAAATCGACGGGTGTGGCACCGGCAGGGAGCTCAACAATACGCCCTTCCGGGGTGAAAACGTAAATCTCATCCGGGAACAGATCAGATTTTACACTTTCGATAAATTCAAACGAGTTACCGGCACTTTGTTGTAATTCGAGCAGGCTTTGCATCCAGCGCTGAGCCCGAATTTGCGCGGTAGTACTGCTTTCACCGTGGCCTTTATAGGCCCAGTGCGCAGCCACCCCCATCTCCGCCATTTGGTCCATATCTTCTGTACGAATCTGGACTTCAACGGGTACACCATGGGGGCCAATCATTGAGGTATGCAATGACTGGTATCCGTTGGCTTTGGGTATAGCAATGTAGTCTTTAACCCGGCCTGGGCGTGGTTTATACAGGCTGTGCATCTGCCCCAAAACACGGTAACAGGTGTCCACATCTTTAACGATTACGCGAAAAGCATAGATATCCATGATGGAATGAAAGCGTTGTTCTTTCAGCACCATTTTGCAGTAAATCGAATAAAGGTGTTTTTCCCTGCCACTGACGCGACAGGCTATACCTGCCTCTTGCAACCGCCCTTCAATTTCAGAAAGGATTTTCTGGATCATCTCTTTGCGGTTACCGCGAGCGGCTTTTACCACTTCTTTGATGACCCGATAACGGTTAGGGTAGAGCGCCTCGAAACCTAACTCTTCCAGCTCAGTTTTTAGGTGATGAATACCTAAGCGGTGAGCCAGCGGGCTGTATATTTCCAGCGTTTCCCGTGCAATACGGCGGCGTTTATCCGGGCGCAAAGAGCCCAGCGTGCGCATATTATGGGTACGGTCTGCGAGCTTGATCAGAATGACGCGGATATCCTGCACCATCGCCATGATCATTTTGCGAAAGTTTTCAGCCTGCGCTTCTTTCTTATCGCGGAACTTCAGTTTATCGAGTTTCGATACCCCTTCGACCAGTTCGGCCACAGTTTTACCAAACAACTGCTCCATATCCTGGTAGGTTGCCGGAGTATCTTCGATAACATCGTGCAGCAGTGCCGCCATGAGTGTTTCGTGGTCGAGTTTCATTTCGGCCAGAATACAAGCCACAGCGACAGGGTGCGTTATATAGGGTTCACCACTTGAACGTGTTTGCCCCTCGTGAGCATCACGCGCAACAAGATATGCCTGCCTGAGGCGCTTAATTTGGTCCTCAGGCAAGTAATGTTGAATCAGTTGATTAAGGCTTTCAAACAGGTACAAGGGGTGCCTACAGAGTTATTAACGACGACCTTCAGCAATCGCGGTAACAGCCTGCAATTCAGCGGCTTCCTGCTCTTGCTGTTCCTGGCGTTCACGCACATCGAGGATCTGGTTGTTAATCAAACCTTCTTCGATTTCACGCAGTGCGATAACGGTGGGTTTATCGTTTTCTTCCGGTACCAGCGGATCTTTGCCACCAGCCTGCATTTGGCGGGCGCGACGCGCAGCGACCAGTACCAGGTCAAAACGGTTACCAATTTTCTCTACAGCGTCCTGAACAGTTACGCGTGCCATATTTAAAGTGCTCCACAGGTGAAGAAATGACTGGGCATGATACTGAATCCGGGTTCAGTCTGCCAATAGTTTGCTGATTAAAGCATCATGACGTTGCTTTTGTCGCCCCATACGCAGGCGTTCAGCCCGAATGATAGTCTTTAAATCGCCCAGGGCGGTATCAAAGTCATCATTCACAATAAGGTAATCATACTCGGCATAGTGGCTCATTTCCGCAACAGCCTGAGCCATTCGGCGGGTAATGACATCTTCACTATCCTGACCACGGCCACGTAAGCGGCGGTCCAGTTCCACTTTTGAAGGTGGAAGAATAAAAATACTGCGTGCTTCCGGCATTTTTTTGCGGATCTGCTGGGCACCCTGCCAGTCGATATCCAGAAAAACATCCACACCCGTCGACAAGACTTGTTCAATAGTGTGGCGTGACGTGCCGTAGTAATTACCAAAGACTTCCGCGTGTTCCAGGAAGGCGTCTTCAGCAATCATTTGTCGAAACTCATCATGGTTAACAAAATAGTAGTGTTCACCATGAATTTCGCCCGGGCGCGCGGAGCGGGTGGTATGAGAAACGGAAACCTGGGTGTCATACAGTGGCTGAGTTTTCAGTAACGCCTGAATGAGACTGGATTTCCCCGCACCACTTGGCGCGGAAACAATATAAAGCGTGCCTTGAGCCATGAGTATTCGATTCGAAATAAAGAAGTGAGTAATACGCGCTTATTATACACAACCTCCTGCCATTACGTAGCCTTTGTCTGGTTTCAGGCGGTAATTTCTTTATTTTTCGTTCGGAATTCCTGATTTTTGTTGTGCAGCCTGCAACAGGCCTTTTTGTTTTCGGCATGTTTCGCAAACGCATCTTTTCAACATATTCGCACTCTTTCCTGTCGCGTACAGTGCACGGACTCAGGAGGTGAGTATGAAAATAGTTTTATTACTCATTCAGTTGCTGTGCATTTCTTTCGTGCAGGCCCAGTGCCCGAACTGGTCCCCCCTGCGCGCTGGCCATGAAATATCCGCGTTGTCTGCCCAGGTATCCGCGTGGGATACCGCATACTGGCAAAACGGTGTGAGTGAAATTGGCGATGAACTTTATGACCAGATCCGTAGCCGCCTGGCATTTTGGCAACGTTGTTTTCAGTATTCGGCGGCAGGAAGTGATGCCATTCAGGCCAGGCCTGGGAAGCACTGGCATCCGGTTGCTCATACAGGGGTTAAAAAGTTATCCGACATGGCTGCAGTGGCTCGCTGGATGTCAGGGAAAACGGCGTTGTGGGTACAACCTAAAGTAGATGGTGTGGCCATTACCCTGGTTTATCAGGATGGGAAACCCGTCCGGTTGCTTAGCCGTGGTGATGGGCTGCAGGGAGAAGACTGGAGCGACCGGATCCCGTTTCTCGCCGGTTTGCCCCAAAGAACGCAAGGGGTGCTGGCTAATGCTGTGCTGCAAGGGGAGCTCTTTTTGCAGGCTGGAGAGCCCGGGCACGTGCAACAACGTGATGGCAGTTTGAATGCCAGGTCTTATGTTGCGGGCGCTATGATGCGTAAAGTTCCTGGGTTACACCTCAGCCGGATTGGCCTTTTTATCTGGGCCTGGCCGGATGGCCCGCAAGAGTTATCCCGGCAGTTTTCTGTGTTATCTGATGCCGGGTTCACTTTGACGTCAGGCTGGTCACAGCCTGTGGCATCAGTAACCGATGTCGCCCACTGGCGTGACACATGGTTCCGTTCACCCTTACCTTTTGCTACTGATGGCATCATTATTCGGGCGGAGCATGCTGCGCCCGCAGAACACTGGCGGCCTGGTGAGAATAGCTGGCTGGTTGCCTGGAAATACCCGCCTGAACAACAAATTGCTGAGGTGAAACGAATCGATTTTACTGTTGGGCGTACCGGTAAAGTGACGGTTGTGGCAACCCTTCACCCGGTGCAAATAGATGATAAGCAGGTGAAGAGAGTTAGCCTTGGGTCTGTCCGGCGCTGGCTGGAATGGGATATCGCGCCAGGCGATCAGGTTGTAATCAGCCTGGCGGGGCAAGGGATCCCTCGGCTGGATGATGTGCTGTGGCGTGTGGCTGAACGTATTAAACCTGAACCACCAGATTCAACACACTTTCATGCGTTGAGCTGTTTTTCTCCTCAGGCTGAACATTGCCAGGAACAATTCCTTGCCCGGCTGAATGGGTTAGCACAACCTCAGGCGCTGGGCCTGAAAGGTATCGGGCCGGGGCGATGGCGGGTGCTGACTGAACATCACCAATTTGAGCATATTTTTTCCTGGCTGCAATTAGATGAAGGCGCCCTGGCTCGCACCCCCGGTATATCTGCGGCCCATGCCAGCTATTTGTGGCAACAATTCACTCTGGCACGCCAGCAGCCTTTTGCCCGTTGGGTCAAAGCGTTGGGTGTTCCACTCCCGGAACGCCATTTCCGGGCTTTTGCGGATACACACTGGGAACAGGTTACACAACGTACTCAGGCCGACTGGCAGCGCTTTGCCGGGATTGGGCCCGGGCGGGCAAAAGAGATTCTGCGTGTTGTACATTCACCGGAGGTCAGTCACCTTGCGGGCTGGCTGGGTGAGGAAGGTATCGCTGGGTTTTTACAGGGTGGTTTTTAGATATATCTAATAAATAACAAGCACTATCGGGTTTGTGAAAACACAGGTAACGTTTATGTCTGAACCAACTGAATCTGCTCTGTTTCATCGTACTCCTTCACTTACGCTTGCTGGCGCCAGAAAGGCAATTGTCGCAGCCCAGCAATCTGCCCGGACGCATGGCTGGAAAATCAGCGTTGCTGTGGTAGATCCTGCAGGCCAGTTACTGGCTTTTGAAAAGCAGGATGGTGCCAGTGGTGTCACCATACAAGTGGCATGTGAGAAAGCAAAAACTGCTGCACTATTAGGGGAGCCTTCTAAAGCATTTGAAGATTTCATTAATAACGGGCACCCCAGTTTTTTGAGTACGCCGGGTGTTACGCCTTTAGAAGGTGGTATTCCTGTTATCGTAGGTGGCGTTGTGATTGGTGCTGTGGGGGTCAGTGGTGCGCATGGTGAAAACGACAGCTATGTTGCCAATGCTGCGGCTCAGGCAGTAGAGGAGGCGGTAAAATGAGCCTTGAAGGAAAAACAGTCGCAATTATTGGTGGTGCTTCTGGTATTGGCCTGCATGTAGCGTTAATGGCTGCCAAAAAAGGGGCTAATTTAATGCTAATTGGCCGTAATCCTGGGCGCCTTGCCGATGCGAAAAAAACGCTTTCTCTGTTGCATTCAGACGTTTCATTACACCAGGTTGATGCCCATGACCACCAGGCTCTGACTGCGTTTTTTAGTCAACAAGGCAAGTTTGACCACCTGGTGTCTATGGTGGGCGATGTTATGGGCGGCGGTTTTATGGAGGCTGAAATGGAAACCATAGAACACGTTATACATTCTAAATTTATGACGAATGTGCTCATCGGTAAACTGGCAGCGCCACACCTCAATACCGGTGGCAGTATGGTATTTACATCAGGCACCGGAGGGCGAGCACAACATGCCTGTGCCAGTTACGTTGGCAACCTGGGTATTAACGCTTTAGTTGAAGGGTTAGCCGCGGAGCTGGCTCCTGCTGTTCGGGTAAATGCCGTTGCACCGACATGGACACTCACGCCATTCTGGCGCGATGTACCTGCAGATGATTTGGCCAGGACACAAGCTCATTTTGAAGAAAATATCCCACTGAAACGCCTGGCAACAATGGATGAACTGGCTGCCGCTTATATTTTCCTGATGGAAAACGGTTTTGTGACAGGCCAGCGTCTGGCGGTTGATGGCGGCATTATGCTTGGCTGATAACTGATTAAATTACTGCGCGTGTTAAGTGCGCAGTAATTTTGCCTGCATTTCCCATTGTTGCATTTATTCAATTTTGGTCCTTTATTCCCTGACAGTGCACTCGTAACCTGCCAGGTTTTATTTCATTACCTCTTTAAAACACATAAAAGGTTAACCGCTATGAGGATGTTAATAGCACTGGCATGGGCAGGCATGATGGCATTGTTCATCTCTCCTGTATTTGCCCAACCAGTTTCTGTGCATTCAGGTATCGCTACAGTACCTTCCGCACAGGCGTGTGAAGCACTTATGCAGGTTGATTTGACCGGTATTGGTGGCAAAGGCAGTGTGGTCAGCTCGGCAAAAGAAGAAACGATTAACGCCGTTAATTACTGTGTGGTCAGTAGTAAATTGATGCCATCCATAACCATCAAAACACTTCTGCCGGTGACCACCTGGAACGGGCGCTACATGCAATTAGGCTGTGGTGGTTTGTGCGGCAACATCATGATGGATGTTGGTGCTGCTGCAGGGTGTGCCCCATTAGCGCAAGGCGGGTTCGCTCTCGCTGCAACGGATATGGGCCACTCAATGGAAGAAGTGGATTTTGGTAACTCGCAGCAAAAACGCGAGGATTTTGCCTGGCGCGCTCAGCATCTGGCTGTGGTGACATCTAAAAGCCTGATCCAGCATTATTATGCACAAGCTGCAAAATGGTCCTACTTTAATGGCTGTTCGGATGGTGGGCGTGAGGCCTTAATGGAGGCGCAGCGGTTCCCGCGAGATTTTAATGGCATCATTGCCGGGGCGGCTGCAATGAACTTCCAGGTGCAGAATGCCCTGTACCATTCCTGGATGGCAGTTTCCAATACGGATAAAGAAGGTAAAGCGATTATTACCGCAGACAGATTGCCCTTGATTCATAATGCGGTTCTGAATGCCTGTGATGCGCTGGATGGCCAAAAAGACGGGCTGCTCTCAGACCCGATGACCTGCCATTTCAATCCCGCAGTATTGCAATGCCCGCCTGGCAGCGATACTCCTCAGGCAAACTGCCTGTCATCCAAAGAAGTTGAGGCTGTTAAACGATTCTATTCAGGCCCGGTTGACCCGAAAACCGGGCAAAAACTGGTTGTTGGCAGTGTTCTGCCTGGGTCTGAGCTGGCATGGGCCGGTGTCTTTGTGCCACAGACGGCAGATGGGCCGATAATGAGTCGTAGTATTGCTCTGGCTTCACTGCGTTATATGAATTTTGTGAAAAATCCCGGAGCCAGTTTCACGCTTAAAGATATGACGTTTGATGCAAACATGTTTGATAAGCTGCGCGCGTTACACAGCTTATACGATGCGACAAACCCGAACCTTGCCGCGTTTAAACAGGCTGGTGGCAAACTGATTATTTGGCATGGGTTGGCTGACCCTCATATTTCGCCCATCAATTCTATTGCCTTTCACCAGGCTGTTGGTCGGGCAATGGGAGTGACACAGCGTGATGCATTCGAGCGTTTGTATTTACTTCCTGGCGTGTATCACTGTTCTGGTGGTGAAGGCCCGTCACTGGTGGATTTCTTAACACCGATGATGAACTGGGTTGAACATGGTGTGGCTCCAGAGGCTGTAATGGCATGGCAGGCACCGGCAAAAGCAGAGAACAGCTTTGGCCAGCCGCAAGGTGCCGGGGCAGGAAAAACGAAACCTGCAGCAATGATGCCACCAGTTCAGGATGGAAAAACGCGTTTTCGCCTGCAATCCATTCCGGCAGGTGCAGCATCACGCCCTGTGTACCCGTTTCCGTTAATGGCGGTATACAGCGGGCAGGGTGAACGTACCAATGGGAGCAGCTATAAGCCGGTTAAACGCCAGGTTCTGCCATTCTACACTGACTGGCGGGGGGCTGATTTTTACCAGCCGCATCAGGGGAAGTAATACGTGGTATTGCGGATTAACAACAGGCCAAACCCGCCTGTGTTACTACCTGTTATTGCACAGCCGGGTGGTTTGCCCGGCATTTTTACCGTTGAGATCTGGTAATATTTTGCACGAAAGTGTTCAGGGCACTGATGGCACTGGAATCGGAAACAAGTTGTACCATCCAGGGGGAAAATACCCATGGTGTATGGCGCACGGATGCGATGACATCATTCAACTGAACCCAGTGGTAATCCATTACTTCTTCAGGGTGAGGTTGTACTTCATTAACGGCCAGTGCCGCATATACCGGGCAAATCTCGTTTTCCATAATCCCGTTGGCATCGGTTTCGCAATAACGAAAGTGTGGGCTGACGGGGGTTATGTTTTCAACATTCACCCCTGTTTCGTACTGGCAACGGCGGTGAATCGCCTCTTCCTGTGTTTCTTCCCATTGAGGGTGACCGCAAACAGAATTAGTCCACACGCCAGGCCAGGCCTTCTTGGTTAATGCCCTGCGGGTCAGTAAATATTGCCCCTGTGCATTAAATACCCAGCAAGAAAAAGCCAGGTGAAGCGGAGTGTTCTCATGATGCGCGGCGTATTTCTCCAGGATTCCTTCTGGTTTGCCTTGTGCATTGAGCAGCACCACATGTTCTTGTTGCATCATAAAACTCTCGTATCAGGCCAGGGATATCTGGAAATGTGAAGTATAACGGATGGGCAATAATCGGGGTGGTCTGCCGCATTCTGACGAAAATAGCATGGCCCGGAAACCCCGAACCATGCTTAACGTTTTATGCGACTAAAGATGCCCAAAGGTGGGAGAACGGCATCACCAGGAAGAGACCCGGTAGCATGTTTGCCACAGGAAACAGTTTGATATTGCAGATACGCAAACCTGTCGCAATCATGATAAGGCCGCCAGCGCAGGAGAAGTCAGCCATCATGTCTGGTGTAGTCATTGGTAAAATAACGACTGCCAGCATTGCCAGCAGAACCTGAAGAATGACCTGCGGAATAGCAATGGTCATTACCGCGTAGCCCAGCATGGTGGCGAAAATTGCTGAAGTGAACAGATCCAGTACCGTTTTGATATACAGGATAGACGGGTCACCGGTCATCCCTTCGTGCATGGCACCAAAGATACCTGTGCCACTGGCACAAAACAGCACCAGAATGGCAACAAATTTTTCAGTAAATTCTTCGTGGGTTAGTCCTTTAACCGGGGGTAAAAAGCGGTTGACGATACCGCGGGTCAGGCCAGCTGCCTTACCAATGCCTTTTTCGACATAGAACAGTTCACCAAGTACTGCGCCAATGACCATAGCCAGAACTACGGCGGGCATATATTTCACTTCAATAACCAGCTTAATACCCAGCCCAACAGAGCAGAGGCCGAAGGTTAAAGGAAGAGCAGTCCGGACACGTTCCGGAAGCATACGGCCAGCAAGCGCACCCAACAGACCGCCGACAACGACAGCAGTGCCGTTGACATAAGGACCGATTAACATTTTTTTGTTCCTGTAGTGTGTTATACCCGAGAGGGAGTTTTAAAAAGGGTTAATTCGCATGATGCATATCACCTTCACCCCAGCGCGGAATATTTTTCACGTCCAGATCAAATAGATCCAGAGCTCGAGCCACACTGTGAGTGATAATTTCATCGGTTGTTTGCGGGCGCTGGTAGAGCGCCGGGACGGGCGGGAAAATAATCCCGCCCATTTCCGTTACTGCCTGCATATTACGCAGGTGCCCAAGGTTGAGCGGAGTTTCCCTGGCCAGCAGGACAAGGCGACGGCGCTCTTTTAACACCACATCTGCTGCCCGAGTGAGTAGATTGTCGGTCAGGCAGTGAGCAATAGCCCCAAGGGAACGCATAGAACAGGGAGCAACCAGCATACCCAGGGTTTTGAATGAACCACTGGATATTGACGCCCCAAGGTTGCCGATGGGATGCACAACATCCGCCAGCGCCATCACCTTGTCCAGTTCGTAATCCGTTTCCAGTTCGCAGGTCCTTTCTGCACCTTTGGAGACAACCAGGTGCACTTCAAGACCTTTCCCTTGCAGTAACTCAAGGGCTTTTACGCCATACTGGAAACCGGATGCGCCACTGATCCCGATGATGATACGTTGTGTGGTCATTCAATAACTCCTTATTCGAAATCTGGCAGGAAGCGTTTCACATCCACTTCTTTAAATTTCGAGCGTTCAAAATGCGATTTCAGATGGAACGGCACTGTGCAGTCATAGATAGTCTTGCAGGACATCCCCGTTTGCAGAATGCTTGGGCTGTATTCTGGTGTTTGTGACGGATCCAGAGGATGGCAGCGTACACCAGGAATAAAGACGGTATCTACATCACCCTGATAACGAGTCTGCATAGCCCACAGCACGTCGTCACTGTCAAAGATATCAACATCTTCATCTACCAGAATAACGTGTTTCAGTTCCGGGAATGCAGAGAATGCGAGCAGCGCAGCCTGACGCTGGCGGCCTTCATCAACTGGCGCGAATTTTTTAAACTGCATAACTGCCAGTAATTTGCCACCACCTGCAGAGTGTGCAAATACATTCAACAGTTTACCAGGCATCGCGCGGTTTACCATATCCAGAATACTGGCTTCAGTTGGAATACCTGCCATGTTCACATGTTCTTCGCCTGGCCCTACAGTAGTGCGCCAGATAGGGTTGTGGCGATGGGTGACGGCTTTCACCTTGATAACCGGCAGTGCCTCTTTCGCTTCACCGGTATAACCCGGGAATTCAGGCATCGCTTTGCCAGAGTCGGTGTTCTGGTCTTCACGAACACGTACATTTGGCAGCAGTTCGCCTTCAATAACGATTTCTGCGTGGGCAATTGCACGTTCATTGATGGTTTTACATTTCACCATTTCAACAGCGTGGCCGCGCAATGCACCGGCAACACTCAGTTCGTCAAAGCCAAGTGGGGTTGTCGGTGGTTCGAAGCAGGCGGCAATTTCAATTGCCGGATCAACACCAATGCTGATGGAGATAGGCAGTGGTTTGCCCGCTTCTTCAGCTTTCATGCGGAATGCATCAATATGGCGGCCTGGAGTGAGCCACATTGAAAGCTCATCACGGCTTTGAACACACAGGCGATGAATCGTGATATCTGATTCATGGGTTTCTGGATCAGATGCATAGCACAGACCCATAGTGATGTAAGGGCCAGCGTCTTCTTCGGTGTTGGTCGGAGCTGGCAGCAGTTTACGCAAATCGAAATTTGCATCTGTCGCCAGGTGTACAACTTCCTGGCACACTGCTTTGTCAGCACTGACTTCAACTGGAGCGATAGGGTTCTGCACGGAATCTTTCAGCAGATGGCCCAGTCTTTCTGGTTCGCAGTTAAGGAACTGCCCAACGCGTTTACGGGAACCATTCAGGCCAATAATGACACTGATATCATCGAACCCTTTAATTTTGTTGAACATCATTACCGGGCCGTTTTTACGGGTAGGACGTTCGCACGTACCACCTGCACCAACGTAGCGGTAAACACCAGATAATTCGGCGCGAGGGTCGACTTCTACATTCGTTTCGACATATTCGCCGGGGGTAGATTTGAGTAATTCAATTGCGGAGCGAAGATCATGCGTCTGGCTCTGATCTTTATTTAGCTCATTTGCCATAATAGTGGTCCGTATTTTTCAGGTAAGTTGTCTTTGCACCTGAAAATATATGCCTGCTAATAGAACCAGACAAATACCGTTTAGATTATACAAACCATATCAAAAAGGTGTGAGTGGCAGTGATTACAGTCACATTATATATTTACTTCAGGTTAAATTGCTACATATAATGCAAAAAATGTTACCGCAATGTTTTTATTTTGTTGAATTATTAAGTTGTTTATGCACGAAAAACAGAAATATGCGATAATACGGCCTCATAGTCTGGCGGAGGGCGTTTTCTCTATGGATCTGAAAAGATTGAAGTATTTCTGTAAGGTCGTTGAGCATGGTTCTATCAGCCAGGCCGCCAGAGCGCTAAACATGGCACAACCCCCGCTTAGCCGGAGGATTCAGGAGCTTGAAGAAGAGCTCAATGCTTCTCTTTTTGTGCGTAATGGAAATAGAATCGAACCTACCGATGCGGGTAATTTTCTCTATCGCCGCGCCAGTGATATCTTTCGTCAAATAGAAAATACAACTCGTGAAACTATTCAAATAGCCAACAGAGAAAAGCGGCTATTGCGTATAGGTTTGACACACTTATACCAATCTTATTTCAAACCACTATTTCTTGAATTATACCGGAAACATCCAGAAATAGAATTACGCATCTCCGTTTCTGATTCCAGTAATTTAGAAGAGCAACTGAATGATGGTTTATTAGATTTAGCGTTAATTCAGAAACCTTATCAACCTGAATGCTTTGATTATATCGCTTTTGAGCCAGTAAAACTGGTAGCGGTAATTAATAAGGCGCTGGCAGGTTGTATGAGTAGCGATATAAATAGTGGGACAATACCTTACCTGGCGATTGGTGAGCTTCCCCTTGTTTTGCTGCAACGTTCCCGGGATTCGGGAATTTATGAGATGTTGTTTGATAATTTTAGTAAGGGCGGAGTAAATCCGAATGTGATTATGCACATTGCTCAGCCCGGTGTAATTATTGACTGGCTGGAGTCTGGCCTGAAAGCGGCAACATTGCTACCTGAGTCTGAAGTTGATGCCAGCCGGTTAGAAAATTGCTTCGTACTGGATGTTTTCCCTTCACCGCAAGTTTTTTTCCCGGCGATGGTGAAAACCATTGATATGCCCTGGCTGCAAGAGTTTTTGGGGTTACTTGAGCAAGGGTATCCATTCAAATAGTTTTGTGAGCAACAGAGAAGATTGTTGCTATTTTACTGGCATCTTCATCCGTTGCAGGGCTGTATACCAGCAGGCTTAAATCTGGCCGCGCGTGAATGCCAAAAGATGAATAATTCAGCGCAAGCGCCCCGCAGTCAGAGCGATGCAGGTATTTAATCCCTTCACTTAAATCCTGTACGCTGTGTGTTTCCCAAAGCGTTGCAAAAAATGCACTTTTAGCGGAAAGTTCCTGAACCAGGTGTTGTACGCGTGGGCTTTCGCCAACGCGGGCAATATCAGCCCGAAACGCACCAACCACCATACGAGCCACAGCCTCCCAGTCTGCCTGATGCTGGCGTACTGGTTCATGTGAAAAGATAAGCCGCAAAATATTCCGTTGCTCAGGCTCAAGACGTGTGTAATCAGTCAACACCAGGCGGGCAGCGTCATTCCATGCTAGAACGTCCCAGGTAAGATTTTTTATCAGCGCGGGGCATGGGTTAAGCGTATTCAGTACATGCTGAAGATGGGCGGGTATTACCTGATTTTCCTGGTGTTTTGTTTGAGGTGGATGGCCAACACCCAATAAAAACAGATGCTCACGTTCGGTGTCTGTCAGCAACAGCGCCTGGCTCAGGCGTTCGAGCACGGGAACTGAAGGCGCGCCGCCCCGGCCCTGCTCAAGCCAGGTATACCAGGTTACGCTAATACTGGCGCGCTGAGCGACTTCTTCGCGGCGTAGCCCCAGAGTGCGGCGGCGTTGAGAGAGATACCCCAGTGCACGGGCATCCAGGCTTTGGCGCCGTTCTTTTAAAAAAGCACCTAATTGTTGTGAAAGGGGAAATGCCATCTTCATTCACGACTCTGAGTGACACACACCAGAATGCTTATACCATGATAAGTGTGCATGGCTAACAGGATAACATGACACGTACCAAATTTTTGGCGGAAAGAACCTGGTTAACCCAGGTTCAGGGTTCTTAAAATAAACAATCCCAGAGATGTTGTGACAATTGAGCCAACCATGGTCAAACCAATAATATTGGCGGCAAGTACGGCATTGCCGCCCATTGCCCGAGTCATTACGTAACTGGCAGCAGCGGCAGGCGTAGCGGAAAACAGGAAGATGACGCCGAGCGTTGTTCCTTCAAAGCCGCATAGCCACCCACCGAAAGTTAACCCTGCCGGAACCACCGCGACACGAGCCAGACTGGCATATAACGCCGTATTGGATGATCTAAACATACTACGCAGGTCCAGTGACGCGCCGGCGCACATCATTGCCAGTGGCAGTGCTGTCGCAGAAATCAGTTCACCAGTCTGAAACACAGGATGCGGGATAGAAAAGCCAGTAGCATTCCAGGCCAGCCCAAGCACCAGGCTGATAATCAGGGGGTTTTTTACAACACCGCTTAAAACTGAAGCCAGTGACGGCGCTTTTTTCCCGTTCCCCTGCAGAGTGCGGGTCAATGAAATGACGGATAAAAGGTTAAACAGAATAACTGTTGTCGCCATATAGAGTGAACCTGTGGCTATACCAGCTTTGCCATAGGCCATTGATGCATAAGCCAGGCCGACAATTGCAGTATTGGCACGGAACCCACCCTGAACAAAGATACCTCGCTCCTTGCGCTCTTTTACCAATAAGGGGGCGATAAGCTCAAGTATCAACCAGGATAATGTCGTGCCCACCAGACCGTACAGGGCCAGAGGCAGATTTTGTGCCAGCGAGATTTTTTGTGTGGCGATACTGAAAAACAATAAGCAGGGCAGCGCAACAACAAAGACAATTTTTGAGGCGCCATCAATAAATGTATCGTTCATCAGCCCTGCCCGGCGCAATATGATCCCAGCAAGGAGTAGCAGCAGGTTTGGCAGCGTGACACTGATAACAAAGCGCCAGGTTTCCCAGTCCATATTTTTCCTTTTATATCAAAAACTAATAAATTTTTGTTGTCATTTCAGGCGACAAGCATGACAGCTACGTTTCTTAAAACGGGCCGTCAGGATGGTAAGGGACAGGGTAGACAGTGCGAGTTTTTTTAGTTATTACGGCCTGCAGAGGGTAAATGATAGCAAAAGCACTGATAAAAAGGCGACGCTACTGCATGGGTTTGTGTGACAAAAATGTAACTATTATTATGTGGTGGGCCAGAGAGCATAGCCGGGAAAAATCAGCTAAAGAATGCAGGGTTAATTGATATCCAGGTAATCCAGCCAAACCGACCATAACTCCCCAGCCAGCCTGAAGTGACTATATTGTTAACCTTGAAGTGTCCTTTTATTGCCGGGCTTACCGGAAATCCGTGAGCCATTTTCGGTGAAATAGATAAGGGAGATATGTTTTAAGGTTTTTCTATACGCCAAAGGCTGACCAGAAAATATGCCCGGCCATACGGTGAAAAATAATTGCGAGTGATATTCGTTATCACCTTTGATGACTCTTTTTGAAAACCTGATTTTCTGCCCGGGCTCTCAGAAATACGCCTTATCTGCATGTTTCAACAGCTGGATTGATACTAAGCAAACTATTAATTCCCCGGACAGCGTAATACTCACACTGAAAAAGAAAATAAACTGATAATTCAAACCATTATATAAATATTTATATAGCGGTTGAATTGCATCAATGACGAAAATAAGCAAGGTGAGTATTTATGAGCCATAAAACCCCCGATGCTTTGCTGGAAGCAGAAGTCAGCCGACGAGGCTTAATGAAAGGAACTGCAATTGGTGGCCTGGCACTGGCTGGTAGCGCATTTTCTTTGCCCTTTTCCCGTTTAGTTTGCGCCGCAGATACGATTGCCCCGGCAGGCTCTCAGGAAAAGGTAATCTGGAGTGCCTGCACCGTTAACTGTGGTAGCCGTTGCCCGTTGCGTATGCATGTTGTTGACGGTGAAATTCGCTATGTGGAAACCGATAACACCGGCAATGATGATTACGATGGTTTGCACCAGGTGCGGGCCTGCCTGCGTGGCCGCTCTATGCGCCGCCGGGTTTATAACCCTGACCGGCTGAAGTACCCAATGAAACGCGTGGGCAAACGGGGCGAAGGGAAATTTGAGCGTATTAGCTGGGATGAAGCTTATGACATTATCGCCAGCAACACCCAGCGCCTGATTAAAGACTACGGTAACGAATCTATCTACCTTAACTATGGTACCGGGACGTTGGGCGGCACGATGACCCGCTCCTGGCCACCAGGAAAAACACTGATTGCCCGTCTGATGAATTGCGTGGGCGGCTACCTGAACCATTACGGCGATTATTCAACAGCTCAGATTGCCGCCGGACTGAACTACACCTACGGTGGCTGGGCAGATGGTAACAGCCCGTCTGACATCGAAAACAGCAAACTGGTCGTGTTGTTTGGTAATAACCCGGGCGAAACGCGGATGAGCGGCGGCGGGGTTACCTACTACATTGAACAGGCACGCCAGAAATCTAATGCGCGCATGATAATCATCGACCCGCGTTACAACGACACCGGGGCAGGGCGCGAGGATGAGTGGATCCCGGTTCGGCCAGGTACTGATGGCGCACTGGCTGCGGCAATTGCCTGGGTTTTGATTACTGAGAACCTCGTCGACCAGGCATTCCTTGATAAATACTGTGTTGGCTATGACGAAAAAACATTGCCGCCTGGAGCGCCCGTAAACAGCCATTACAAAGCCTATATCCTTGGGCAAGGTAACGATGGCGTGGCGAAAACACCTGACTGGGCGGCACCCATTACCGGTATTCCGGCCGCACGTATCATTCAACTGGCACGAGAAATCGGTTCAGTAAAACCGGCATTTATTTCTCAAGGTTGGGGGCCACAGCGCCACGCCAATGGAGAACTGGCTTCCCGGGCTATCGCCATGTTGCCGATTTTGACCGGGAACGTGGGTATTTCCGGGGGCAACAGCGGTGCTCGTGAAGGGTCTTATGAAATACCATTCGAACGGATGCCAACGCTGGATAACCCGGTGCAAACCAGCATCTCAATGTTTATGTGGACCGATGCAATTGAGCGCGGTCCTGAAATGACGGCCACCCGTGATGGGGTGCGCGGGAAAGACAAGCTGGATGTTCCCATCAAGATGATTTGGAACTATGCCGGTAACTGCCTGGTGAACCAGCACTCGCAAATTAACCGCACTCACGAAATTCTTCAGGATGAGAATAAGTGTGAAATGATAGTGGTGATTGATTGCCACATGACTGCTTCGGCGAAATATGCCGATATTTTATTGCCGGATTGCACCGCGTCTGAACAGATGGACTTCGCGCTGGATGCCTCTTGCGGGAATATGTCCTATGTAATTTTTAACGACCAGGTCATTAAGCCGCGTTTTGAATGCAAAACTATTTATGAAATGACCAGCGCTCTGGCAAAACGCCTGGGTGTGGAAGAGAAATTTACCGAGGGGCGTACTCAGGAAGGGTGGATGCGCCATCTCCATGAGCTGTCTCGTAAAGCCATTCCCGATTTACCGTCTTTCGAAGCCTTCCGTGAACAGGGGATTTTTAAACAACGAGATCCTGAAGGGCACCACGTTGCCTACAAAGCTTTCCGCGAGGACCCTGCTGCCAACCCGCTCACCACTCCTTCCGGGAAAATTGAAATTTACTCCGCACAACTGGCTGAGATCGCCGCGACCTGGCAACTGGATAAAGACGATGTGGTCGACCCGCTGCCGGTTTACAGTGCCGGGTTTGAAAACTATGACGACCCATTAGCAAAACAGTGGCCGCTGCAATTGACCGGTTTTCATTACAAGGCCCGCACACACTCAACTTACGGCAATGTGGACGTTTTAAAAGCCGCCTGCCGCCAGGAGATGTGGATTAACCCCATGGATGCTCAGGCTCGCGGCATCGCCAACGGTGATCGCGTGCGGGTTTTTAATGGCCGGGGAGAGGTTCACATTGAGGCAAAAGTGACGCCACGTATTTTACCGGGTGTTGTCGCCCTGGGCGAGGGAGCCTGGTATTCCCCGGATGCTCAACGGGTCGACCAGGCTGGCAGCATCAACGTACTGACAACCCAACGCCCGTCACCACTGGCAAAAGGCAACCCGTCACACACCAACCTGGTCCAGGTTGAAAAGTTGTAAGGAGTAACCGATGACAACCCAGTATGGATTTTTTATTGATTCCAGTCGGTGCACCGGTTGCAAAACCTGTGAGCTGGCCTGTAAAGATTACAAAGACTTAACGCCGGATGTGAGTTTTCGCCGCATTTATGAATATGCGGGAGGTGACTGGCAGGAAGATAACGGTGTCTGGCACCAGAATGTGTTCGCTTACTATTTATCCATCGCCTGTAATCATTGCGAGGATCCGGCCTGTACGAAGGTGTGCCCCAGTGGCGCAATGCACAAGCGGGAAGATGGCTTTGTCGTGGTCAATGAAGATGTATGTATTGGCTGCCGTTACTGCCATATGGCATGTCCTTATGGTGCGCCGCAATATAACGCGGCCAAAGGGCACATGACCAAGTGTGATGGTTGTTACTCCCGTGTTGCACAAGGCAAAAAGCCGATTTGTGTTGAATCCTGCCCACTCAGAGCGCTGGACTTTGGGCCAATCGAAGAACTGCGCAAAAAACATGGTGAGCTGGCGGCAGTTGCACCTTTGCCGTCTGCACATTTCACAAAGCCGAGTATTGTCATAAAACCCAACGCCAACAGCCGCCCTGCAGGGGATACCAGCGGTTATCTGGCAAACCCGAAGGAGGTGTGAAATGGGTAACGGATGGAGTGAATGGCCACTGATGCTGTTTACCGTGCTGGGGCAGTGTGTGGTGGGTGGATTTATTGTTATGGCACTGATGTTGTTGTGTGCCAAACCCAGTGCAGAGCAGCAAAAGAGGGTCACCCTCGTGATGCTGGGGTTGTGGGTATTGATGGGAATCGGGTTTATTGCCTCCATGATGCACCTGGGTTCACCCATGCGGGCGTTTAACTCGTTAAACCGGATTGGCGCTTCGGCCCTGAGTAACGAAATCGCCAGTGGCTCACTCTTTTTTGCCGTTGGAGGTATTGGCTGGTTACTGGCTGTGGTTAATAAGCTTTCACAGCCGCTGCGGGCATTATGGCTGGTAGTCACCATGGTGCTGGGTCTGGTGTTTGTCTGGATGATGGCAAGGGTTTACAACACGATAGATACAGTGCCAACCTGGTATTCAATATGGACTGGGTTACGCTTTTTCCTGACTATGTTGATGGGTGGACCGTTACTTGGCTACCTGTTGCTGCGTGTGGTGGGTGTTGAAGGTTGGGGCATGCGCGTGTTACCTGCGGTTTCCCTGGTTGCTTTGCTGGGTAGTGCGGTGGTGGCGGTAATGCAGGGGAGTGAACTGGCAACAATTCACAGTTCCGTGCAACAGGCTCAGGCGTTAGTTCCGCAATATGGTGCACTGATGGCATGGAGCCTGCTGCTACTGGCCGCCGCGCTGGTGTGTTGGGTGGTGCCACAGTTAAAAGGGTATTACCCTGCCGTGCCTGTATTGTCACTGGCATTTGTACTGGTGCTGGCAGGTGAACTGATTAGCCGTGGCGTGTTTTATGGCCTGCATATGACGGTTGGCATGGCAATCGCCGGGTAACCCTGCGTTTGCCATTAACTTAAATAACAAGCCCATAGCGATATGGGCTGCTATTTTTAGCTGCGGTGTTACTCGATGTTTTGGATTTGCTCGTAAATTAAAATTTAATAATCTAATTAAAACAATATCTTAAGTTTATTTTCCATATTTCTGCTGTGTTCACTACCCGCTTTACTACCCACAAGCAAAAATCTTATTGGGTTTGTGCTGAGTGAACATTATGCCAACAAGCCCACCTCAGGCTTGTTGAGGTGGGAAAACTGGGAAAGTGGGAACACCAACCTGACAATACTAATCTCTATGCTTTGACTTAACCATGTCGGTTCATTCCGGTTGCCAGGCGCAACCTGCCCAATGCGCTTCGTAGCGCTTCGCGAAATCGTTCATCTCACGAATATTACCCGCAGGTTCACGGCAGGCCCGGGCGCAGGTAGAAACGACATCTCGGTAGAACCCCGGAGCGACAGCCTTGATGCCCCCATAATTCATTAGCAACTCAGAAAGGCGCTCCGTGATTTTTGCTCCGCGAGGTGCCATCACAATGCTCGGGGGCTCTCCATAAGTGTTGATCAACACGTATCGCCAGCTTGGGTCGGAAGTTCCCAGACGAGGGACAATCTCGCAGGGACATGCATCTCCACCGCTGGAAATGCCTTCATAGACTTCTTTTAGGGCCAGTGGTTTGTGGGCCACTAGGACATAAGGTCCGGCCTCCACATATCTGCCCATACTTTCGTCGTATTCGATGCCGAGTAAGGCTTCCAGGTCAAAACGCGCATGCCGGTCAAGGGACGCCTTCCCCGAAGTGAACCATTGGAGTTCCCGCAGGGTGATCCCGGCACACTTGGCAATCTCTGCAGGTGAATTGGGCCAGCACGCCACAAGGTTCTTGGCGATTTCGGCCGCGTTGTCATAGTCACTGTCGGCCCAGACATCTTCATCCTCAACGATATCCTCCGCTGCCTTCTCACCTGTCAGTAGCCAGGTACTGCCATCAAACCCATCGAGGTTGAAATATCGGGGCTGATCTGGCGGCAGGGAGGTCTGCCAGGAAGACAGCCATGGACCAGGTGCCCAGTCGAGTCCGTTGGTCACTGTTGGCACTGTCACTTGCGCCGGTAAGGCCAGCCACTGCTGGAGCCTGTCTTCCACCTCGCGACTGTTCACGCCTCTGTGGCCCTCCCTGACACGAAAATCGTGGTCATCCTGAGCGTACCGGCAAAGGGCCTGGATGGACCCGTTAAGAGAGCAGTCATTTCCGTCGTGCTTCCTCAGCAGCCACCGGCTGGCGTCCTGGGCTGAGCGCAGGGACGCGGGAAGGGATTTCTCCCTGGCATTGGCGACTTCGACCTGGACTCCGATTTTTGCCATTTCCCCTACCAGTTCAGGGCTGGCCGTCGCGAGGTGCCTGTTGATCCGCAGGATGTCCGGTCGGCCACGCAATCCCTCAGCGTTATTCCAGGCTTCCAGAAGAGCATCCTGGAGAGCCTTGGGCTGATCGACCGGGGTAAAGGTCATCCATCGAATGGGTAACCCGGCAACCGTCAATCCGTAGAGTAAGAGAGGGCTGAGTCCGTACCGCTCTGCATCCTTGATCTTGATCGGGTCCCGCACCGATACAATGCCATGCTCCGGATGGTGGAAAAGGAACTTGGCTATTGCAACGTAGAAATGATGTTCTCTTGGTGATGGCTGCGTCTGCTTGTTCATGCCCACTCCTGGAGAAATGCGAGCTTTCCCAGAGAACTGCCGTAGGCTCTGCGGTCCGCCAACAATCTGGCCAACAGTAGAGCGCGAGATAGCCTTGGTTGATGATCTGGATTTCTACTACAGGAGTTCATTCATCCTCTCCTGGAAATAGCTTGGGTATTTCTCCATTACCGCCCTGGCTCCGTCCCGATCTTTTTTCAGCGCCTTCACGAGATCCCTCTTCTGAGTCGCTGCCAGGTTCAAGGATGCGGCGAGGTCCTGAGCGATGACGCGGTCCGAAAAGCCAAGCTCGTAAAGGGCAATGGTGGTTTCGTTCGGCAGACCATATTTCAGTCGCTTTTGGAAAATTTGGAGACGATTGATCGGGTCATCTGTTCCTTCGCGGTCCAGCATTTCTACAAATTCACACAATGCACTCACAAGAAGAGCCCCATCGTAGGCAAGACCGCCCTCGCAGATATCAATGATATTTTCGATTTTGACTTTCCTGGGCCTCTTCCCCTTACCGAGCTTGCATTTATTATTGTCGGCAATTCTGAAAAGCTGATGAAATGGGGTTCCTGAAATCCACTTCTTCGTAATTTCTTTCAGGACGTTCTTCTTGTCGAACTTATTGAAAGCTTTGTTGTGTACATGCCCCATTATTAATGGCCACACGAGGTCAAAAGCTTCGTCTCCATTTTGGGCGTCAAGAAGTTCATCAGCGTTATCTTGAACCCACCCCTCAATCGCCTTGGCATCGTTGACACCATAGAGTGTTTTGCCAAATGCTTTTCGCCGATTAACGTCAGTAATATTCTCTGATATGTTTTCCGCCAGAAGCTTGAACAATTCTTGAATCTGTTCCCGTTTCTCATCATCAGCCAAGAAGTACGCCAATGTCTGTTCCGCGAGATCAGCAATGTCTTCCTCCGTCAACCCATTATCAACAGCATCCCAGTTGGAGAGAAGAAAGCCTTCGATGGAGGCGAGAGTCAGGCTGAAAAATTCGAATTGCGGTTTAACCGCATCGACCGTGAAACCGTTTCCACCGTATTGTTTAGCAATCTTGGTGATAATTTCATTCAGGGAATCCCACCCGGCTATATGAGCTTTGGCAAAAGACAGGATGTCCCATGTCAACGAATGATTCATTTTGTCTTTTGACTTGGTACGGTCATTCCGGATAACCAGAGGGATCAGTTGAAAGAGGCTGCTTGCGCATTCCTCTGACTTGGTTGGATCAAGCAGCTCCTTGACTATATCCCACCGCCAACCGTCTTTTCGGTTGCGGCGCTTGTCATACACAATAGGGTCGGCAAACAAAATGCTGCCTTCAGTATGCATCCCCGCTCGGCCCGCTCGGCCAATGAGATTGTGGAAATCGCGAACCTTGATGCGCTCCATGCCCTGGTAGACGCTGGTAACAATGAGGTACCGAATTGGGAGATTTACGCCCTGCGCCAGTGTGGAGGTGCAAACAACGAACCGCACGAGGTTTTCACGCATAGCGTGTTCCACTGAAAGGCGGATACCATGTGGTGTATTGCCATGATGAGAAAATATGCCATGCTCGGCACTCATTGAAGCCGATGCTTCAGGTCCAAGATTCGCAGCATGGAGGTAATGGAGCCGTTCAACCTCCATTTGATTTGAGAATTCTTGTGGGAGTGGAAACGGAATACCACGATCAATGAATTCTACCGCTTTTTCACAGATGCTTGTCGCTGTTGATTTTTTGCCACAGAAGATGGCGATGCTTCCATTAGGGGCCAGTTTTATACCGAGATAGAGTGCAATGGCTTGGCCATCGTCCCTCTCTGGAAAATGACGTTCTTTCTGCTCTCTGCCTCTTTTCCCGAGATTGAATCTTTCAATCACCCTGGGAACGAAAAACTCGCCTTGTTCGGCATCACGGCTGTCGACGTACTCGATCCTTCCCAACTGATCGAGCCAGCTCGCGAACCCGACCGACCTGAAAGTCGGAATCAGGGTTGTTCCTTCGACGACATTGGGCTCCCCGTTCAGCCATTCTCCAACAGCCTCGGCGTTGCTGATGACCGCTGAGATCAGCACCTTCTGGGTTCCTTCAGGAATCATGGAGCGCAGCGACGTCAGGAGCAGCTCGTATGTGATGCCTCGGGTGCCGCTGTCGAACTGGTGGCCTTCATCAAAAACCAGCAGGCCAACGTGGGCAGCCAGCTCGGGAGCATGCCGAAGAACATAAAGCAGCTTCTCGGGGGTTATAACCAGAATCTGTTTGTGCCCCAGGAGTTCGGCAATCTCGAAGTCGGTCTGTAGGGCATCGGATAACTCATCCACCCTAGTGTGTTCGTTGTGGAATGCCTCGACGAGACTGTTCTTGATCTCATGGCACAGTGCCCTGAACGGGGCGATGATGATGGCCAGTGACACGCGGTCGGCCAGAAACGCGCTTCGAAGGATCAGCTCCGTTGCCTTCGTTTTGCCAGCGCTGGTGGGCATTTGAATGATGGCAGACTCGCCTTTGAGAACATCCGCCTGGCCCAAAAGGTGTTGTGCAGGCCAGAGTTCCTTGATGAACGAATCCTTTTGCAGCGCATGGAGCCATTTGTCTCGGGGCAGCCCGGAATATGACGGCAAAGCCTTCCAGGCGGAGTTTTCCAGCTTTTTCCTCAGAACGGCTGCGATCACATCACCAAAAAGAAGCTGCCTGGGCGTGCCGAATTCATAGACGGCGTCCCGCAGCTTCATGGCCAAATCGAGGAGATTTTTTTCGCCGTTCCCATCCTCAAAAAACTGGAGAATCCACTTTGAAATCCCGTCGATGAATCCGCCGAACGGCCCCTCAGCTCCATCAAAATAGGTTCCCAGATCGGCCTGCAGCAACCAGAGCAACAGGTACTCCAAACTATCGCCATCCAGATCCGGGCAGTCGCCATCGATGCGCTTCGCCAATACCGACGCGCTTCCGGGAAGATCACACAGGTAAAAGGAGGCGGAGCCCAGAAGCACTAGGTATGGATCAAGTGTCTCGTTCAGCTTTGATTGGAGGTAGGAGTCGAAAAAACGGGCGGAAAATAGCAGATTGTTTTTTAGCTCTGCGAGGGAATCGGGATCTGGCTCCACCCGGTTGATGGCGGCGGCGAGGTCACCAAGCAGGCCAATCGAAATGGTGAAGAGCTTATTAGGATGTAGTGATAAATCTATCTCCTGATATTCTTCAGGTACATGGTACTCGATCATCTTTGCTTTTGATCGAGTAACACCCAAAAGACGATTGGATTTTCTATCAGGCCTCATCCGCAGCCCTCCTGTAGAGCTCGTGGACAAGGTCCATCATGCTGGGTCCCTTGATAACCAAGAGAACTAGGCTGTCACCATTTGGATGAGGGAAGAACTCCTTTGATTTTGCTGACTTGGGAATTTTCCCGCAGTCAGCTGCAGCCAATTCTTCGGCGTCGAAAAATTCGTCTGAAATGATGGCTGCAGCGCCGTAGGTTTCCTTGTAGGGCATATCTACTGGGCTTTGAAATCTCTCGATCCTTTGAGCCTGTTCGATTTCCCTTTTTTCAAAGAGCTTTTGCTTGATGAAGTTCAGTGATTCATCGATGCGAATGTGATCCTTGGCAGAATCGTTGATGGCATCCTGCAGGCGATTGATTGTAGAGGCGGAGAATTTTGTCTTGGATTCAAAAACAAACAACACGTCCTTGGTGGAGGCTTCGCCGTTTTTTTTGTGAAATCGGAATCCAATGACATCGCTGCCCTTGGGCGATTCATCTCGAACAACCTTTGATGACCACCGTACCCTGGGTACCCAGTAACCGAGAAGCCATTGCAGGTAATCGGAAACCAGAATTTCCCCGAAATCTCCTGCTCTGATTCCTGGGCCGAGTTTGGATGTTCTGCAAGGGAACTTGATATTGGTCAGATAGTCCGGTCGCGGGCGTTTACCCCGGAGGAAATCGATCTCGGTATCCAGACAGTAATGATTTCGAAAGTGTTTCGCCCAGGCCGATAGCACGGCCTCATCTTTCTCATGACGAAGCTCCCAGACCTCGACCTCCTTGCCATCGGCGGTCTTTAGTCGCTCACCGGTATCGATGAGCCATTTGGTATGATCTGAAGTCCAGGGCATTTACAATCCGTTCCCAGCGTTAAAGATCTTTCTTCTCAATTCGAGCAGCAGTGAGACGACTACTTTTTCCATATATTGCTCCGACAAGCCAACAGGCTCTGGCTCCGACGTCTTCAGGTTTAGAATTCATAATATCTATTCCCCTCCATTCTCACATCGCCCCCTTAGTTTGCATCTCATGGTCGACAGAACCCCGCGTTCAAAGAACGGCAAGTCGATGGTGTCGAATACCGAACTGCAATATTGCTCGGCGAAGAGCTGTAGGTGAGCGGCGTCACGGGCCACGTCCGGATCGGATGGCAGATACTGGAGAAGCGCGTCGCTAATAAGCATCACAAACTTGCTTCTCGCTCGGGTCAGCGTCACATTGAATCGTCGTGGGCTTAGGATGAACGCATCTTCTGACGCAACAAAATCCCGGTCGGCCACCACGTAACTGGAAAGGATGAGGTCGCGTTCCTGACCCTGGAACCGGTCTACAGTGTCCACAAATGGAGGCGGGTCCATCGTCATACCGGCTGCGTCCACGAGCAGATTTCTGATGGATGCCATCTGGGCTCGGTGGGGAGTGACGATGCCGATTTTCTGCGTCCAAAACTTCTGGGCGCTTACTCCAAACTGTTGTGCGTCGACCAGCTTCTTGTACAAAAGGGTCAAAGCGGAAACGATCTGCGCCTCGAAAGGGTTCGATAATGTATAGGTGTTGGCGGAGTAGCTGATCACCACCACAGGGCAGTCTGGGTCCAGAATGCGGAGAAACTGGTCGGACCATGGCAACTGCTCAGGCCAGTCGGCTGGTCTTCCATCAATATTGATGGCGAGATCCAGCTTTCTCTCGGGGAAGAACGCCTCGTATTCGTTCTTATAAAAACGCTTACAGGGCCATGCGGAAATTTCCACGTTGGTCCGGTAGTTGTGTTTAAGCTGCACCGGGGTGATGCCGTGGGTCTCCTTCATGTAAGAGAAAATGCAGTCAAACAGCCCTTGAACGCTATCCTTCATCTGGAAGCCGTAGATCGGCCCAAGCTGCCGGTCGTCACCTGCAAGGACAACATGCCCATCAGGCTTCAAAAGCAGAAAGTAGGCCGCAGCCGCAGCAACCTGAACCTGTGATGCCTCGTCGATCACCAGAAGATCAAACCATTCGGCTGTCGGTTCGCTATCCTGGTGATCTTTCTCGGCAAGTCGCCCAAGTTGCTGCCAGGTGCCCCCTACGATGATGATCCCGGGATCGTCGCCTTTCAGGGCATTCACAAAGCCCTGAGCCCTTGCGGAGGTACTCGGCATATCTTCGATCTGATCACTCAAGGGAGGCGCGGAGGAGGCGCTCCTCACCCTTGTAACACGAACTGGGCAAGCTAACGCTCCGACCGTGGTCGTCCGCCTGTTGATCAGTTCCAGGACTTCGTTGAGGACGTTATCGATAGCGTTGTAGTTGCTAGACCCGATACCGACACGCAGCGGAATTCCCGCCTCGGCGTAATGTTCAATCCACCCAAGAATAGTCCCGGCCAAGACCGTGGTCTTTCCTGTACCCGGCGGCCCCCAAAGCAAAGAAATCCTGTTTCCGAATGCATCGTGAAAAAGGGATTCCTGCTTTTCGTTAAAGGCATCCTTCAGATATGGTGTTACCTTCGCGTACAACTGGTTGGTGTCGGCGAATGTTTTTCCTGCTGCCAGCGAGCCGGGTGTATACATCAGGCTATGGGCTGGTTCGGTCATTTTTGTCGGTCTCTTAGCCATTGCCTTACCTCCGCTTCCTGGCACGTTTGATCGGTGCTGCCTTGCCGCCGACAGACCTCAATGCTTTTTCTATCCTGTCGCTCGAGAAGTCCCGGTACATCGGATCGAGGACAAGCGGTGAGTCGAGTGCCACGAGTCCTTGGGCGACGGCAAACTGAAAGAGCACCTGGTGACCTGGCTTAAGAACCACATAGGGATTGTCCTGCATGGCCTCCAACCGAATGACCTCTACCTGAAGCAATGCCCCTATCGACTTGTTCGTCATCCACCGCTCGGTCAGGCCGTGTTCGCCCAGCAGTTCTTCTGCATCCTGGAAACCCAGTCCAAGTCGCCGACGCCACGGTTCGTCGAGATCCACGTATTCATTCTCGTTGGACAGCGCGACGGTAAATTCGCCTTCCTTGATTCTGGAATCCCTGCTGGTCGGTGAAAAATCGAAAACATAGAGCGTTTCGTGTTGGTACTGTGGATTCGCGAACTTGATCTCATCGATGATCGGATCAGCCTCTGCTTGAGGCTTCAAGGTCAACCCGCGTATCGAGAAAAACCTCGCCTCCCGTTCATCGACGGGCATTGAGCGAGTGTTCCGGTTCTCCATTTCCTGGCATGCGACATTGAGCTTCTCAAAAGCGATCAGGCTTCTTGCCGCCTCCGGAACACTTGCCTGGGAGGATCGTGCGGCAGAGAAGCCGCTCTTTTTCAGCACCAACCGGTCTTTGTAATTTTCACGCAGTCGCCGGACGATGTGCTGCAAAGCTTGCAGGTGAACCTTAGTGGCCCGCTTAATGCCATCGTAGAGTTCGTCCCGGGTGTAGCGTCTCCACTTGGACGGGTCAGTAGGGTGAAGTTTATTGAAATGGCGGACGAAAATTTTGTCCTGCCACAGCTCATAGGCACGTTCGAAGGGGATCTGATCGCTCATTGGGGTAGCGAACCCAAAAGGCAGATCGAATTTATACGGGGTTCCATCCTCCCGAACATTTGGGAAGAAACTGTTCGCTGCATCAAACAGGGAGTAATCGTGGGCAACCGGCAGCCCAACGAGCATTCGCAGGACTTCCTTGACGATTGTCCCAGGCTGGGACTTGAAAGCATCCGGATCGGGCAACAGGCTGTCCGGTGGGAAGAATCGGGTAAGTATCTCGATCAGTTCGATCACGTCAGGGTTCTGCATATGACGCTCGAACATGCGCTTGAGCTGTCGCATCTCCAGCATGTCCCAGAAGAAGATATGGGAAGATAGCCGGTCACGGGCGGGTAGACCTGTATTGACGGTTGACACCTCATCTAACCACTCAGAAACCACGGTCGCAAATTCCTTCAGCCTCTCGCGCTCCGTTTCCGGGTTCATCGCATCGACACGGTCAACGATGAAAATCTTTTCGTCCGTCACCGGAGGATCGCCCGGCTTGCGGCCGTGCGGGAAATAGAGCCGCGCCGCGCCCAGGGCAAAGGAGATACCAGAGCCCGGGTCGAAATGAATCGTGATAAAGATGCTTTGGTCAGTCCACGCGGGGATCATGGCGCTGCGCCGTCCATCGACCGGCAAGGGTGCCCCCTCGGTCAAGGAACGGGCGCGAGTTGCCAGCGCTGGCCCATCCGCCCGCAACTGGTGGCTGGAGTCGATAACGGATTGCCACCGATCATCGGCGGTAGTCACGGCTTCAGTCAGTCCCGCCGTAGTGGTAATGCCATTTGAACGGAGAAGTTCCGCCTGCCCTTGATTGAGCCAGGCCAGCCGGGAAAGATGATCGCATTCAGATGCCTTATCTCGGCAATAGCGAACGTAGTCGCAAAGCTGGCACTTGGGACCGACATGCCAACTGGCATCCTCCATGTCGGTCTGCAGAACCCTGAGAAGACGATCCTCGAAAAACTGCTTCACGTGGACTTCATAGACCTCATACGGAACCCGAATCAACGTTTCGCTGAGGGCCTTGGAAACAGGATCTGCGGCTCCCTTGGCCTGATAAAGCTGGACCAGATTCCTGAACGCATTGATGTCATGGCTTCCTGGCCAGATGGTGCCTTCCGCCGAAACGGCATATCTGCCGCCAAGACCTTCTTGCTGGATGGCTGTGGCCAATGCCAGAGCGTAGTAGGTCACTTCCGTGAAGTGCCGCAGGGATGGCTCCGCAGCCATTTTCACATCAATGATATGGATTTCGTATTCAGGCACAGTCCCATTGCCAATCAGCGGCGCACCAGTACCACCTGGATGTATCCAAAGGATGTCCGGGCGCACTCTTACCTGGTCGAGACCGAAATCGTCGTATGCCTTTTGAAGGCCGGGAGTGATGTTTGTGGGAACCGTGAACTCCGCCTCGATAATTGCCTGGGGTGGCTCCTGTTGCCGGAGGATGTCAAAAAGGTTCTGGATTTTCTTGAAGGGCTTCCGTCCCAGAAGATCATCGACCTTGTCCTCGAGAAGGAACACAACTTTCCCATCATCCGAGGTGTCGATCAGATCCTGGTATTTGTCGGCTTCCCAACGCCGCCCGGCTGCTTTGATAAGTTCAATACCAGGGCGTTTGTAGGTTTCGGCAGAGATCCCAAGTGAGTCCCTTTCAGCATCACTGGCCAGTCGAAACCGGAGAAACCGGTCACAATCGAATTTGAATGTTAGGGCAAGCGTTCCTTTATCGAGTTTCGCCATCACAACTCTCCCGGGGTTGGTATGTTCTTCAATGCATCCGACATCGGTCGTGTGCTGGTATCCGCCTCGCCTAAGAAACCTCTACTGACGACCAACGCCCGAGCCAAATTTGTGAAATCAGGTATTTTGAAGCCGATCCGTTTATGGGCGGACAAGGTCTCAAAGTGAGATTCCGCCTCCAAGACAGCGTCTTTGAAGGCGGTTTCGCTGATGACCGGAACGCCCCTCTTGATGACGCCTTTCTTCTTGCGACAGACCAGCACCGCGTCCCACTTGATGGTGCCATCGTAAGTGTGAAGGCCTCCTTGGCCTTCGCCACGCATGGGCAGCACCTTGGTTACCGAGAGTCCCGAATGAAGTAGAGCCGTGCCGAGAGCATCCCACGCCGATGCGAGTTTATGATGGTAGGTGAACACGCAGATCCCATCCGGCTTAAGCACTCGATTGCATTCCATGAAAATCTGCTGAAGCCGTTCCTGGTATCCCTTGATGGCTTCGTCGGACCGTCGCGTGATGGCCAGGTTCTGCAGTATCGGAGCCGAAGTGACGTTATCGTCATACGGGGACGGTGCGATTCTCAAAGCCTGATGCCAGGCCAAATAGAAGTCCGAGAGTTCCGAGTAGCTCAGATTGTCGAAATACGGCGGATCGGTCAGCACGAGATCCACTGAGCCATCCGGTAGTAAATGGAGTTCCTCGGAAGACTGGGTTTCAATAGCCGCCGTGGCGCTGCCGCTCAATACATCATCGACAGAGCCAAGGCAGGCTTGTTCGCGCTCGAAATCATCTTCATAAGCGACTCTGGTGCCTTCCGGATGCAGCTCCTCGGGCGCTTTGGCAAAGGCAATTGCCTTTGATATTTTCCGGACTGTGTTGATGAACGTCCCCCGTCCAACGCCATCCTGCCAAGGGTTCAGCTCAACCGGACGAGTGATGTGCCGGTATGAGTGAATGGAGAACATTGGGCTCGTTCTGCGATAGCCAAACGCATAGGCCGTGTACATGCAGTTCGTGGTGAGATGCTCACTGAAGGCCAACTCAAGGCAGCGCCGCGCCTCATCGCTTTCCACTCGGCCAATGGCCGAACCGAGAAGGTGCAGGTGGAGCTTCTGCCGGTCATTGAAAAAGTCTGCGTAATGCCGAATCCCGTGGATCAGAGGTCGTCCATCCGAACGCCCCTCGCGGGGAATGCTTCTCGCCGGCACAAGCAAGCCACCCCCGATCATCCGCAGCTTACGGGTGGCTCGGTCGTACAATGCCTTGTCCGCCTCTTCGACACGCTTGAAATGCCTAGTGCAGTTCTTGCCGGTTCCGACCAGATACTCCTGGGCAAAGAGTCTCCAAGCGGGACGTTCGGCACCGTCAAGGTCGTCCGCTGCGATCTTTTGTGTGTGCTTGCAGGTCGGGCAAGTCATGATCCCGTTGCCGTGCGTGCCCACGCTGATAGTGGTGCGCTTGCCGCAAGAGCAGTGCAGCACCTTGCGTTCAATCGGCAATTCGTGGACCGCATGACAGTCCTTGCAGAATACCCACTGCAGGCCCTTCTCTTTGGAGTAGGCCAGTTGGAAATGGGGATGGAGCTCTACGTCGTTCTGGCAATTCGAGCACTGCTTCACCTGGACCCAGAAATGATGAAGAACATCCCGTTCGACACCGTCCACCATAGTTCGATGCAACGGCATAATGAGTTGGGCGATCTCATTGCAGATCTGCTCGATTTCCGGATAGTGATCCTCCATTAGGGAGGCGGCCAATTCAAATCGGGTAATAAAGGTCGCGACCGGGTCGATATCAAAACCAATCACCCGGGCGTTGCAGCGCATGGACTCCACCAAACTTGTCCCGCCGCCGATGAAGGGATCGAGAACGACGGCGCCATGCACGGAGGTCTTTCCGAGATAGGTATCCCAAAAGGCGTCGGTCTTGTCAGGGGGAAGGGTCAGCGCGGTGATGATCGAACGGAACTGAGAGCCCACTCGGCGTGCAAACCAGCGGTGGACCCGGTACAAAGGATTTGAGCTCTGACCTTCACGCAGGGCAAGCTCGGCGATTTGGGCAATGGGAATGTCGCCCGCCTCCAGCAGGGTACGGGCAGGCCAACCGTCAAAGGTGTCGCCTCTGCAGCTTTCCATGGTTTGCTTTGTCTGCACTATTCTAACCATAGGGCCCCATTACCAACCCTTCGAAGTCGTGGACTAGTGGTTTTCATGGGGCTTGATAGCCTCCCAGGGAGGATTCTATTCAGATCGACTGAATTGTCATTTCTATTCTTCCTGCTCATTCATCTTGCTCCTGTCCGCCGCGCCGCCACCCTTGACCCACTCATCAACTTCATCTTTCTTAAACTTCCAAAGACGTCCCATGCGGTGGGCGGGCATGCCCTGCTTATCAATCCAGCGATAAACGGTGTCACTGCTGACACCCAGGTACTGGCTGATCTCATCGACCGATAACCAGCGATCATCCATCTCGGACATTACTTGCTCCTCATAGGTGGGGCCTGCCATGACATTTGGGGCTGAGGTGGTTATCACCATTGCTATTGGTTGTCGAGTATACGCTACTACTCATTGAGCCTCTATTGGTTTCACCCGCTTAATGCCGCATAGGTACCCATTCATCTGTTTTAATCCGGAGTATCGGCCAATAGTGGGCAATCAAAAAACACCCTAAGTCATCGGTCAGCTCGATTCAGCATTCAAAAAGCCACCAACAGATCGCTTTTGGATGGAGTATGGGTGTCATTGCCCTGTGTTCGTTAGTGATAATGACTGAGAGGTAGTTTTTCGATGGGTTTTTGATGATCCACATATATTGCGTCGGGCTTAGGCTTCGAATTTGTGATTTGGTGAGCTGTAATCGCGAAAGTCCGATTGCCTTCTCTGAAATTCCAGATAGATAGGAATTTATCCGCCAACGTTCCATACGCCTCAGGTTCCATCTAGGTTCTGGAATATCAGTCGTAATAGTCCAGAGGGGAATGCTGGCACCAAGATTCCAGATAGATAGGCGCATCGGTGGGTTTATTCCAACCTGTGATTTCGAACTTTGTTTCCACGTATGTGGAATTTGAGCGCCAAGATTCCAGATAGATAGTTATGTGGAAAGTTAATGGGTAGGCATTGGCTAGGAATAGCCAGCTTTTTTCCAGTGTGGAATGTGGGCCAATACGTTTTCCACTAAAAATGTTCTTTCAGAACAAAGTTAATAACTTTCAATTGGTTGTTGTGATTTCGTGGATCTGGATCCATGATGAATTCTATACCGCTAGCAGGAGGGTAATCATGAATGCCTTTGAATGGGGAATGTTCGGGCTCTGGCTGTTTTTCACTGCAGTGTTCGCCTGGTGCCTATATAGCTATAAAGCGAACCAAACTATGTCTGAAGATGATCAAAAACCACGTAACTAAGCTGATTAGAGCTTGCATTTTCCTGTGCCGTGGTAGCCTGTCTTTAAACGTGCTGACTTTCACATGTGAAATTTTTTCGGGAGAGTCCCCGACGATGAAATTCCTAGGCAATATTCTCTTGATGCTGCTCTTTGTCACAGGATTGGCGGCCTATGGCAACACCAACTTCGTCTGGTTGTTGATCTGTTTGCCTTTGGTAGTGTGGTTGTGGCGTGTGCTTTGCTGGTATATGCGCCTTCCCAGGCTCATGGTGCTCTTTTGGATCGCTCTACTGTGCTTTAAATGGACTGCGGCATTGGCCCTGGGTATTTCGGTTATTATCGTGTGGATGTTCAAGCAGCGGCATAGCATTGCGCAGGAAAGGTCTGCGAAGCGTCGGCATCAGAGACGATGGCTTTTGGGAAGCTATGATGATGACTTCCGAACCTTTACCGACGATTAGCTTTGATCACTGCCATCCATTTTCCCTCCCTCTTCGAGCTGCTTTTTCTTATCCAGCTCTGCCAGTATCAATGATGCCTTTTCTGCCGCAGCCGCGACAACATGCTCAGGCTGTTCTTCCAGCATTTGTTTCAGTGTTTTAGCCATAGCGCTCTCCATGAATATTCTGAACAGTTCTGTGAGTGTTTAGAATAAAAATTCTGGCGTTACATGTCACGAATGAATAGCGTGACATGTAACGGTTTGGGTTTAGTCATTAAAATTCAATTTGTTACATTCTGGTTTGTGAGTTGATAGTTTTAATTCTTTGTTCTCATTCCTGTATTTGCAGCACCGATAAATATCGCTCAATGTGCCCAAAATGGACAATTCCAGCGACGAGGATTGTACTCGGTGAACGGTATGATCGCTCATGACAAATCAAGATGTTATGGGAGATACCAACATATGAATATCGCATCACTGAACAATCTACTCACGTATGAAGAAGTGTGTTCACTAACCAAACTATCCCAGCCAACTTTGCGCCGTTATGTCAAAGCTGGCAAGTTTCCTCAGCCCATCAAGCCTAATCCAATGGGCAAGGCTGTACGTTTCAGAGCGGTGGATGTTCGTCGCTGGATGGCAGAGTTGTAATAGGAAGCGATAATGGAGTTTCGTCTAACTGATGCACATCTGGAATGCCTTGAAAAGGGCGATTGGCAGATTGTTGGCGGGTGGATAAGGGTTGTAGCCAGAACTCGGCGAAATACCCGTAAACATGGTTTTGGTGCGTTAATCCAGTGGCGCAACATGGATAGTGTTTTGCTACAGGACATAGTATTCAACCGGGTATTACATGGTGATCAGTCACGCCAGGTACGTGATGCCCTGATTGATTCGGGCTATTGGTTAGAGCCCTATCCACAAAGCTGGTCGCGTTTGCAGCGCTATTTGCTGCAAGAGATTCTGAAAGCCCCTTCAGGAATTTGTGTCGATACTACGGGGTGGCATGACAGTGTTTATGTCACTCAGGATTGGTCCGTTGGTACAAACGCTGAACCTTATTACTACGCCGGTCAACTGAACGACTCGATGCTGAAATGCGCCGGCACTTTGGCGCAGTGGCAATCACAGGTGGGCGCTCTATGTACCGGAAATCCGTTGATGGTGTTTGTGGTGGGCGTGGCGCTATCCGCGCCGCTGCTACATCCAGCCGCCGTGGAGAACGGTATTTTTCATTTGGTCGGGCCTTCCTCCTCCGGGAAGACATCGCTACTTGAATTGGCGGCATCGGTTTACAGCGATAGATCTTTCGTTCGCAGCTGGATTTCCACGGCGAATGGCTTGGCGGCGGTGGCCGCCGAGCAGCATGACATGTTACTCGCACTGGATGAAATTGGCCTGGCACGGCCAGAGGACGTCGATATTGCTGTTTACCATATAGTCGCGGGTACCAGTAAGCTGCGGGCAACGGAAAGCGGAGCACTCGCCAGACCTTCTCACTGGCGGACATTGGCGTTGAGCAGCGGTGAAGTTTGGCTGTCAGAAGTTTTTCAATCGCTTGGGAAGCGGCCTAAGGCCGGTCAACAGATCCGTTTGGTCGAAATACCTGTTTTTGGTCGATTTGGCACTTTTGATGCGTTGCATCGCTTTCAGTGTCCGCAACTGTTTGTCGATCATTTGAAGCTGCAGACCAGCCGGTATCACGGGAGCCTGTTCCCCGAATGGATGAACCTGCTGACATCGACGGATGAGCTTGCCCACTACGCCAAGTCTGAGATCCAGCGGTTGGTTGATCAGTGGCGAACCAGCAATATGTCATCGCAGGTAATTCGCGTGCTGCAGCGCTTTGCACTGGTTGCAACGGTACTTTCTCTTGCTTCTAGAAATTACCTGGTGCCCTGGGATGAGGAAGAGTCCGTCGATTCAGTGAAGCAGGTTTGGATGCAGTGGCTGGCTGCTCGGGGTCATGTGATGAACTCTGAGGAACACCAAGTTCTGTCCCGCTTAAAAGTTTTGCTGCCGAAATGGGAGAAGGCTCTGCAACCACTCGGTCATCAAAATGCCACTTCTTTGCTGGGCTACATCCGAGAGCTTGATGGTGAGCGGCAATGGCTGATCGATAAGAAACAGTTTCTGCGGCAGCTGGACATGCCTGGCCAGTACATGCGTGAGGTGATGCCGATGCTCCAGCGGGGATGGCTTGCAACCAACGAGCCTGAGCGGGCAACGCTAAAACTCATGATCCAAGGTAAGTCCCATCGTTTTTTCGCACTGTGGCCTGAACGCATCTATGCCGGAATACAGGAGCTGGAACTTGATGACTAATTTCCCAGTTTCCCACTTTTCCCATTCAATCTCCGGAGGAAAACGTAATGAATGAACAAACCTTCGTATTACCCACTGAAGATGTCCGTGCTCAAGTACTCAGTCAGTCAGGCCAGTGTGAAAGACTGGTCAGAGAGCATGATCGCAGGGCGATCACCGGCGTCAGCCGCACTCAGTGGTGGTCTATGGAGAGACAAGGCTTAGTCCCCAAACGAGTCAAACTGAGTGCTCATTGTGTAGCCTGGCGGCTTTCGGATCTGCTGTGGTGGATAGAGCAGAGAAAAGTCGCCTAAACAAGACAAGTTCCCCGGCCCCTTCGAGAGCCGGGGATTTTCACATTCCCAGCAAGTCTTTGAGCCGGGCGTAAGCCTCCGCATGTTTTTCGGGTTTCATCCTGGCCAGATTTTGCAGTTTCCAGCGGACGGCAGGTAACTGGTCTATGCCGGCCAATCCGAGCTGGGTCCAATTCGGTGTGTAGTTCTTGAATGAGAGCAGAAATTCTCGCTCCTGTGGTGTCAGGGATGTATTGATGATCCTAACGAGTTGTTCTCGTGCGGCTTCCAGATCGGCCAGAGGAATTTCCTGTTCGGCCATGTTGCTAAACTCCCCCTCATACAAACCGGTAATGTCCTTGAAATGGGGGTTTAGCAGCTCGGCAATAGGGCGGGGGTGGCTAATAATATATACCAGCAATGCCTTACGTAGTTGCTCGGTTATCCCCTCTCTATCGAGTAACTGTTTGATGTCGAAAAGATCCCTTGGATGTTGGCGGTCTAGCGCTGCGCAGATTTTGCCTGCATACAAATCCGAGAAGCTCACCACGGCCATTTCGGCAAAGCCAAACTCTTCTTCAACGGCTTCACTGACCGGCATGACCCTGGGCTCGTAAACCGTGCCGCGCAGTACGGGTGAGAGTTCAATTTTGATTTGAACGGCATCACGCTCCACCAGTAGACGCAGGGCATCCGCTTTATCCTGAAACGAACGGATAACCTTGGTATTTTCGAGACTGACCATGATGGTCGAGGCCAGTGCTCCAAGATTGTCCTTGATGGTCTTCAGGGCCTCATTCCGCTCCATCATGGGTAGAAAAACCAGATCGATATCGACCGAGAGCCGGGGAAAGTCACGAACGAACAAATTGATAGCCGTTCCACCTTTAAGGGCGAAACAGTCATGCCGGGCAACGAAGGGAATGAGCTGCAGCAATAGCTGGACTTGTCGGTAGTAATGGCTTTGTCTATCCATGTGCTTTACATCTCCTTCGGTACAGTGATTTGCCAGGTTGGCTCCAACCTGCCGCCCTTGGCGATCAGTCGCTTACCGGTTCCCAACTCATAACAATCAGGTTTCAGGTGCTTGAGCCAGGCGTGTTGGTGCCTTCCTGCCAACCAGAGAAAGAGCCGCTTCGCCTTGATGCTGCAACAGGCTTTCAGCAAGGCATCCAACTTGCGTGGTGAGAGGTTGTGAAGTCCCTGCATAAGCTGGTCAGCATGTTCAAAGCTGATGGTCTTGGGCATCGCTGCCAAGAGTTCCAGAATGGCTTTCTCTGGACAGGAATAGCGGAGTGGGGGGAGTGATGCCTGCCAAGTGTCTTGCCGGAGATACTTGTCGTCTTGCATCAGCGTCTCAGGCCACAGGCGGCGCGTACCGTGCCACTCAATCTGCGCTGGGATCTTGATTCTGTCCAGCCACTTGGGGAGCGCAGCATCGGAATAGAGCTGAACCCTTGGTTTGCTTCCCTTGGACAGGTAATGACCGAGGCCTTCAAGCTCTAACGCGGTTAAGCCTCCGACATGGATGGGGGCATCGGACATGCGCTGCAAAGAGGCAACGATGCCTTTCCAGGAGAGCCTTGCTTCCTGCCTGGAGTAAACACCTGCTGCAAGAGGGATCAGGGTCTGGTTGCGCACAGCATTGTCCAGAAAGTGCAAGTTGAGCCCTTGTGCCTCCAGCCATGATTTGGTGGCTACCATATCCAAGGGCAGCACCTTCTGCAGCTGCTGTCTGGCTTCAGTATTGAGCATGGCTAGCCTCAGGGTGGTTTGTAAACAATAAAATATACGTCAATTATTGACGTGATTTAGGAATTTATCAAACCAATCTGCTTCTGGCAGTTTG
Organism: Mangrovibacter plantisponsor; assembly: GCF_003182475.1. Classification (GTDB taxonomy): domain Bacteria; phylum Pseudomonadota; class Gammaproteobacteria; order Enterobacterales; family Enterobacteriaceae; genus Mangrovibacter; species Mangrovibacter plantisponsor. The sequence goes on along the minus strand of NZ_QGTS01000013.1, from coordinate 80,266 downwards.
TATATTTGTCATTTCACGCCAATTAATACCGTGAAAATTATGATTTGCAAACCGCATCAAAATCGACAATCTTATTTGTCTCACTGCCATTAACAAAAGGGGCCAGCCACTCACCGAGCTTGGTATGTGCTTCTTTGCGCTCTTCAAAATAGGCATGCCGGTTGTAGATCTCATCGACCCTATTTCCAGCTTGCTGATTCAGGCAACGCTTGGCAAGGCTGTCGTCAACCCCCATCTTACCGAGCATAGTTCTGGCGGTACCGCGCAAATCATGGACCCGGCGCTTATCAAACGAGAAGAAGCCCTGCTCAAACAACTTTTTCAGCGCATGGTTCAGGGTGTTCTCACACACGTGGGGAGTGCGAGCCTGCCTGCTTATCCGCCTGGCCGGGAACACCCAGTCACTGCCACAACTGCGGATCTTTAATTCTTCCAGCCATGACAGTGCCGGTTCACTGAGTGGGATATCGATAGCACGGCGTTTCTTGGTGCGCTCTTTGGGGAGGTGCCACAGCCGATTCGTCAAGTCAAACTCGTGCCATGGAGCGGCCAAAAGCTCCATTTTTCTGGTACAGGTGGCTATCAGCAGGGCACATGCTAAGTAGTTTTCGCGGCTGAACTGTGCCGGGATCGCTCTGAGCTTGGTGAAGAACTCAATCACTTCGGATTCGGTCATTGGGTAGTTAGCGGCTTGTTCCTCCCCGTCGGCATCCCTGGGACGGAACGGACTGGCTGGGTTGAACTGGGTTACGTCCAACTTCATGCCGTGATCAAAGATGCGCTTGAGCATGCGCATAACGTCGTTGGAAATGGTTGGCCTCGGCGGTTTGTCGCCATAGCCGTTTGCGATGTCGCGCAGGATCTCACTGACATCGAGAGGCCTTATCTTCTCCAACTCGACTTTGCCAATGCGCCAGGCAATCTCGCGTTCGTAAAGGCTGCGTTCTTTCTCGTGTGTAGCAATTTCCCGTTGCCGTAGCTGGTAATAGTCGGCATACAGATCATTCAGGGTCTTGAAGGGATTACCGTTGACCTTTTGTCTTTCCTGAACCGGATCGGCTCCCTCTCGCTTGATCGCCAACCTCAGCTTGGCCGCTTCATCCCGGGCATCGGCGAGTGACCAGTCAACTACCTTGCCTATGGTGTATTCACGCCGGAGTTTTGTGGCCGCGGTGGTATAGCGCAACATCCAGTAGGCATCGCCGCGCTTGGGGGTCATCAGATATAGTCCATCACCATCGGCATGCCGGACTGAAGGTTTTTCCTTGATCAGTTTCTTGACGGTTTTATCATGCAACTTGCCCACTTTTCAGCCTCAAAAAAATTGGGGAGTACAGTCTCACTCTGCAAACTATAGCGAGAAAATACTCCCCAATCTACTACCCATAACTACCCAAACAAGACAGGATAGCTTTGGATTTTATGATCTTCAAATCTACATAATAATTTGATTTTTAATCGTTTTATGTCAGTTGTTGACTTCCAACAAACATCATTCAATATTCTGAATCTGCTCGCGCATTTGCTCGATCAACACTTTCAGCTCAATGGCTGAGTTGGTCACTTCGGCATTGATAGATTTTGATGCCAGCGTATTCGACTCACGGTTGAATTCCTGCATCATAAAGTCCAGCCGGCGGCCAACCGCTTCTTTCTTCTTCAGGATGTTGTAGGTTTCTTTAACGTGGGCATCCAGGCGATCCAGCTCTTCAGCTACATCAATCCGCTGTGCCATCAGAACCAGTTCCTGTTCAAGACGGTTGTTTTCTAACTGAACAGACGCCTCATCCAGTTTGCTCACCAGGCGTTCACGCTGCCATTTCAGGATATCCGGCATTTGCGCACGCACTTTGCTGACTTCCGTGCTGACACCTTCCAGGCGTTGCTCAATTAATGCTTTAAGCGCCAGGCCTTCGGTTTCACGGGCAACGATAAAGTCATCCAGTGCGGATTCCAGCCCACCCATGATTTCACTGGTAATGGCATCAAGATCCTGCTCTTTGGCAGACATCACGCCTGGCCAGCGCAGAATATCCAGTGGGTTGATTTCACCTTCATCACTCTGCATTTTTACCCAGTTGCCGGCCTGTACCAGCTGTTTTGCCAGTTCCTCATTGAGAATCAGCTCACTTTGAGCGTGGCTGTCTGGCTCAAAACGCAGGGTGCATTCGATTTTGCCGCGGGTCAGGCGTGCACGAATACGTTCGCGCACTACGGGTTCAAGACTGCGAAATTGTTCAGGGAGGCGCAGGTAGGTTTCGAGGTAGCGCTGGTTGACTGAGCGCAGTTCCCAGGAGGCTGAGCCCCAGTTGCCTTTAATTTCACGCCGGGCGTAGGCGGTCATGCTACGGATCATATCAGTAACCAATTTTATAAATGGATGAGGGGATTATAGCCAGCATGCTCCCATCAGGATAGGAATAAGGTCGCGAAGTCCGTATAATGCGCAGCCACATTCGTTTCTGACCGGAGAAGACTCATGCGTCCAGCAGGCCGTAGTAACACACAAGTACGCCCCGTCACTCTTACTCGCCATTACACCAAACACGCCGAAGGCTCTGTTCTGGTGGCGTTTGGCGATACCAAAGTACTGTGTACCGCCACGGTAGAAGAAGGCGTCCCCCGCTTTCTGAAAGGCCAGGGCCAGGGTTGGGTAACCGCAGAATACGGTATGTTGCCGCGTGCCACTCACACCCGTAACGCGCGTGAAGCAGCCAAGGGCAAGCAGGGTGGGCGCACTATGGAAATCCAGCGCCTTATCGCCCGTGCATTGCGTGCCGCAATAGACCTGAAAGCGCTGGGTGAATACACCATCACGCTGGACTGCGATGTCCTGCAGGCTGATGGTGGAACACGCACTGCCTCTATTTCTGGTGCCTGTGTGGCACTGGCTGATGCCCTGAACACGATGGTGGCAAACGGCAAACTGAAAGCTAACCCAATGAAAGGGATGGTTGCCGCGGTATCGGTAGGTATCGTGAATGGTGAAGCAGTTTGTGACCTGGAGTATGTGGAAGATTCCGCTGCCGAAACTGACATGAACGTGGTCATGATGGAAGACGGGCGCATGATTGAAGTGCAGGGCACTGCTGAAGGCGAGCCGTTCAGCCATGAAGAGCTTCTCACGTTGCTGGCTTTGGCTCGTGGGGGTATCGAATCTATCATCGCGTCGCAGAAGGCGGCGTTAGAAAATTAATTTTCAGGCGGCCTGTGAGTCGCCTTTTTTTTGCCCGCGGGTTGGCGCATTGTGGCAGTGATGTCCAGGCCACCCGTGCGTGAACAGAATTGCCACAGTAAGGAGCGAATCCATGAAACCGTATCAGCGCCAGTTTATTGAATTTGCGCTTAACAAGCAGGTATTGAAGTTTGGTGAGTTTACCCTGAAATCCGGGCGTATCAGCCCCTATTTCTTCAATGCGGGGCTGTTTAATACCGGGCGTGATCTGGCACTTTTGGGGCGTTTCTATGCCGAAGCGCTGGTGGACTCCGGGATTGATTTTGACCTGCTGTTTGGCCCGGCTTATAAAGGGATCCCCATTGCGACAACAACCGCTGTTGCACTGGCGGAGCACCATGAGCGGGATGTGCCTTACTGCTTTAACCGTAAAGAAGCAAAAGACCATGGTGAAGGGGGTAACCTGGTTGGCAGCCCGCTGCAAGGCCGGGTAATGCTGGTGGATGATGTGATTACGGCAGGTACAGCTATTCGTGAATCGATGGAGATTATCCAGGCGAATGGTGCATCTCTTGCCGGGGTACTGATATCACTGGACCGCCAGGAACGTGGGCGCAGTGATATTTCCGCGATTCAGGAAGTGGAGCGCGATTACCACTGCAAAGTCATTTCCATTATTACCCTGAAAGACGTCATCAGTTGGCTGGAAGAAAAACCAGAAATGGCTCAGCACCTGGCGTCGGTTCGTGAGTATCGCGAACAATACGGTGTGTAAACCTCACCAGTAAAAAAGGGCCTTCAGGCCCTTTTTTTAGTTCAGCTGAGCGGCCAGTAGCGGCCAGCGGGCTTCAAAATCATCAGTTGGGTGGTAGCGAAATTCGCTGCGTACAAAGCGTGACAGCATACCTTCGCAAAACGCCAGTAACTGGCTGGCTAACAGCGTTTCGTCCACTGTGTAGCTTTCGCCTTCACGCATTTTCCGTTCACGCATTACCTGGCGCAGTTGGGCTTCAATACGCTCAAATAATTGATTAATACGCCCCTGTAACCGGTCCTGTTCAAACATTAATGCATGGCCAGTAAGAATGCGGGTTAACCCTGGGTTGCGTTCGCCAAACCCCAAAATAAGCAGCACAATCAGCCTTAAACGCGCAGTGGTATCCTTTTCATCTTTCAATATCAGGTTGATACGTGTGATAAGGCTGTCTTCGATAAATTCGATAAGGCTATCGAACATGCGCGTTTTGCTGGGAAAATGGCGGTAAAGTGCGGCTTCAGAGACACCCACCGTGGCAGCCAGTTTTGCTGTGGTAATACGTTGGCTGCCATCACTTGATTCAAGCATTTGGGCCAGCGCCTGCAGTATTTCGTCGCGACGATTCCTTTTCGCCGTTTGTTTTTCTGCCATGTTCTAAAATACCCCTGAAATAAGCAATGACCAGGTAATGCCCACACATTAACCCTGACCCGCAGGCTGATTTACCTGCGGGGCCATCATCGAATTACTGATGTCTGGCGGGGCTGTCCCTGGATTATTATTGGCGGCCAGAATGGCCGAAACCGCCTTCTCCACGATCCGTAGCGGCAAAATCTTCAACAACATTAAATTCAGCCTGTACGACCGGTACAAAAACCATTTGTGCCAGGCGCTCACCGGGTTCGACAGTAAAAGTGGTTTGCCCACGGTTCCATACCGATACCATTAACTGCCCCTGATAATCGGAATCAATCAGGCCAACCAGGTTGCCCAGCACAACACCGTGTTTATGGCCAAGCCCTGAGCGCGGTAAAATTACCGCCGCCAGTGAAGGGTCTGCAATATGGATAGCCAGCCCGGTCGGCACCAGTGTGGTTTGCCCGGGGGCGAGGTCGAAAGCCTCATCAAGACAGGCGCGCAGATCGAGCCCGGCGGAGCCAGAGGTGGCGTAAGTTGGCAAGGGAAATTGCTGGCCAACACGCGGGTCCAGAATCTTAACGTCGATTTTTTTCATCATAACGGGTAATGATCTCGTCCAGTAACAATTGACCAAGCTGGGTTTTGCTGGTTAACGCCAGCGCTTTATCCCCATCTTGCCAGAAGAGGTGCAATGCATTCATATCACTATTAAACCCCTGGCCTGCTACAGAAACGTCATTTGCGCAGATTAAATCCAGGTGTTTGCGGGTTTGTTTTTGCCGGGCATATTCTTCCACATTACTTGTTTCGGCAGCAAACCCGACAACATAAGGGCGGTTTTCTGTTAACCCGGCCACGCCTGCAATGATATCCGGGTTTTTTACCATTTTTATGATCAACCCGTCTTCATCGCTTTGTTTTTTTATTTTCTCCGCAGCGATTTGTTCGGCACGGAAATCGGCGACGGCGGCACAGCCAATGAAAATTGCCTGCTTTTGTACGGATTGCTGCACAATCGCATTCATTTCCAGCGCCGTTGTTACGTCAACACGCAGTACGCCTTGTGGAGTGGGGAGTGACACAGGCCCGCTGACCAGAGTGACATTGGCCCCTCTTTTTGCCGCAGCAGCAGCCAGAGCAAAACCCATTTTCCCTGAACTGTGATTGGTAATATACCTGACGGGATCCAGGGGTTCACGTGTTGGGCCTGCTGTTATCATGATATTCAGATCTTTCAGGTCCTGGCTGTGGCCGAAATGTTGCTCTGCCATTTCAACTATTACCAGTGGGTCGAGCATTCTGCCTGGCCCTACATCGCCACAGGCCTGGCTACCACTGTCCGGGCCCCAAATAAGTAACCCACGTTCGGCCAGGCGTTCAATATTTTGTTGGGTGGCGGTGGCGCGGAACATCTGCTGGTTCATGGCCGGGACGACGGCAACGGTGGCAGGTGTCGCCAGGCACATTGTGCTGACCAGGTCATTTGCCATGCCGGCAGTCACCCGGGCAATTAAATCAGCCGTGGCCGGAGCCAGAATCACCAGGTCTGCCCACTTGCCCAGCTCAATATGCCCCATTGCTGCTTCTGCTGCAGTATCCAGCAGGCTTTCTGATACCGGGTGCCCGGATACGGCCTGCAGAGTTAGTGGGGTGATGAACGCTTTTGCCGCTTCGGTCATAACAACACGCACTTCTGCGCCATGATCGCGCAACCTGCGTACCAGTTCAGGGGTTTTATAGGCAGCAATGCCGCCGCTAATACCCAGGACAATTTTTTTACCGGACAAGCCCATGGTGATGTTCCCGTCTGTATGAAAACAAGATGCGGCATGTTACCACAAATCATGCAAACGGGGTTTCGATGCCCTTGATTCTCTGCGTACAGGCTCGCAGCCAGCGTGTTGGCCATTCGCCAGGAAGAGATGCTGGTGGCATTGTGTCACCTGTTTGACGTGCAGGCGTGGCAACAGGAGGCGTGATGGAGAATGTGGCAGGGCTTCCCCCGCGGGAGAAACTCATGAAATATGGTGCGAAAGTGCTGACGGATGTAGAACTTCTGGCATTATTTTTACGTACCGGCAAGCGTGGTGTTCATGTGCTGACGCTGGCACACCAGTTACTGTTTCATTTTGGTTCTCTCAGGGCTTTATTAAGCGCGGATTTGGCTCAAATCCGCAAGGTAGGCGGTATTGGGGTGGCGAAATATGCTGAACTGAATGCGATTACTGAGCTGGCCTGCCGCTTTCACGCATCCGCTCTTGCGGAAATGGATACGCTGAATAATCCTCATGTTGTCAGGCAGTTTTTACAAAATGAGCTGGCATCAGAGGAACGGGAAATTTTTATGGTGTTGTTTTTGGATAACCATAACAGAGTGATTGAACACCAGCGAATGTTTTCCGGAACACTCACCCATGTTGAGGTTTATCCGCGCGAAGTGGTGCGCCAGGCCATTAAACTTAATGCAGCGAGTGTTATTTTCGCTCATAATCACCCATCGGGCCGGGCCGAACCCAGCCGCGCTGACCAGTTAATCACCCAAAGGTTGGTAGAAAGCTGCCAATTTATGGATATTCGTGTGCTTGACCATCTGGTTATTGGGCGTGGAGAGACCGTTTCTTTCGCAGAAAGAGGGTGGATTTAGGGCAATTTACGCGATCCTCCGGGATCTTTATTTGTTCGGGACTTGAGCACATCCCTGAGTCAGCGTATACTACGCCACCTTTGAGAATCTCGGGTTTGGCGATTGGGCCTGGCATCACGAGTTCACATTGAACCGGAAGACCAGGCCAGTACAGGCCTGACGAGGCTGCCGATACCCTTTACGAAGCTCGAGCTAATTTGATTTTTGGAGAATAGACATGTCCCGAGTCTGCCAAGTTACTGGCAAGCGTCCGGTGACCGGTAACAACCGTTCACACGCACTGAACGCGACTAAACGCCGTTTTCTGCCGAACCTGCACTCTCACCGCTTTTGGGTAGAGAGCGAAAAGCGTTTTGTAACCCTGCGTGTATCTGCTAAAGGTATGCGTGTAATTGATAAAAAAGGCATCGAATCAGTTCTGTCTGATCTGCGTGCCCGTGGCGAGAAGTACTAAGAGGAATTAAATCATGGCTAAAGGTGTTCGCGAGAAGATCAAGCTGGTTTCTTCTGCTGGTACTGGTCATTTCTATACCACCACGAAGAACAAACGTACTAAACCCGAAAAACTGGAATTGAACAAATACGATCCGGTTGTTCGTAAGCACGTTGTATACAAAGAAGCTAAAATTAAATAATTTTAGTGGCTTTGTGAGAAACGGTCCTTCGGGGCCGTTTTTTTATGCCTGGAATTTCCCGCCTTCAATCCCCATATCATCATGGTGCTGGCTGACACGTTAGAATCTGTTTGCCAGATGCGTTTGTGACCAGGTCTTGCTGCAACAAGGTAAGGCTGAAAGAGCAAAGAGGATGCCATGCCCGAATTACCTGAGGTTGAAACCAGCCGCCGTGGAATTGAGCCCCATTTAGTGGGCGCGACGATTCAGTTTGTCGAAGTTCGCAATGGGCGCCTGCGCTGGCCTGTTTCTGATGAAATCTATCGCCTGAGTGATGTGCCTGTACTGAGTGTGCAGCGCAGGGCGAAGTACCTGCTGCTGGAACTCCCTACGGGCTGGATAATCATTCACCTTGGTATGTCTGGCAGCTTGCGTGTCTTGCCGCAGGATGCGCCACCAGAAAAACATGACCACGTTGATGTCATCTTATCTAACGGTAAGTGCCTGCGTTATACCGACCCCCGCCGGTTTGGCGCGTGGTTATGGGCTACAGAGTTGGAAGGGCACCCTGTATTAGCACATTTAGGGCCTGAGCCGCTCACAGAGGCGTTTAATGCCGAATACCTGTATCAGAAGAGCCGGAGTAAAAAAATCGCGGTAAAACCCTGGTTGATGGACAACAAGCTTGTGGTGGGGGTGGGGAATATCTATGCCAGTGAGTCACTCTTTGCGGCGGGGATACACCCGGACAGGGTGGCGCATTCGTTATCGCCAGATGATGCGAAACGCCTGACTCAGGCAATTAAAGCGGTACTGGCTCACTCAATTGAGCAGGGCGGAACAACACTGCGCGACTTCCTGCAAACGGACGGTAAGCCCGGGTATTTTGCTCAGGAATTACAGGTTTATGGCCGTGCAGGGGAATTATGCCGCCAGTGCGGGGCAGTGATTAAAAGTGGTAAACACGGGCAACGTACAACATTTTGGTGCCCGTGTTGCCAGCATTAAGCCCTCAGGGAGCCGGGTTATTGTTAGTGTTTATCTTTGCTAACAATGCCTGATGCACATTGGGAGGCAGAAAAGCACTGACATCGCCATGATGCCTCGCCACTTCTTTGACCAGTGTTGAAGAGATAAAAGACCAGTCACGCGATGGCATCAGGAAAATGCTTTCAAGCCCTGGCATCAGGTGGCTGTTCATATGAGCGAGCTGCATTTCATATTCGAAATCAGCTACGGCGCGAACGCCCCTCACCAGGACCTGAGCATTTTGTTGGCGGGCGAACTCCGCCATTAACTCACTGAACCCCATTACCTGAACATTCGGCAAATGAGCGGTAGCGTCTTTTGCCAGTGCTTCACGTTCAGCCAGTGAAAATAACGGTTTTTTACTGGGGCTTGCGGCAATAGCCAGGATCAAGGTGTCGAACATCCTGGATGCCCGGGTAATAATGTCGATATGACCATTGGTTATTGGGTCAAATGTGCCGGGGTATATCGCGCGTACACTCATGGCTGTTTTTCCATGTAACCGTGGTTAAGGGCCCATAATTCAGCATACTTGTTAAAGGTATATTGTGCGTTAACAACCGCCAGTATCCAGCCCTGCTTCCCATCCAGTACACCTCCCCGCAACAGTAACGTCTTCACAAACGCCCCAATTGTATGAGTGAAAATACTGATGACCGAGGTTTGCTTGCCTTGTTGATGCCGTTCATGGGCCCAGGCGGTGGCGTACTGCAGTTGTTTGGTCTGAAAGACACTCAGGTCGCGGCAGGTGAGGTGGATAAAATCACCCTGCAACCGGGTTTGTGGCGCACCGGGGGCATCCAGTGACTCATGTACCTGGTTGCTGTTGTACTGGTACTTCTCCCTGGCATACAGGCGAGTTACACGGTCTGGATACCATCCACTATGGCGCATAAAACGCCCCAAAAACAAGTTACGCCGGTTGATGGCGTAAACTGTATTGCCGGGGGGAGTGCTCAGTACTGACTGAATAGCAGATTTTAATTCTGGGGTAACGCGCTCATCGGTATCGATCATCAAAATATAGTCGCCCGTGGCATAGCTTTGGGCGCGCTGGCGCTGGATACCAAAACCTTGCCAGTCCGGGGATGAGTACACACCAGCTCCATGCGCTGAGGCAATTGCCATGGTGTCGTCGGTACTGCCTGAATCCAGCAGAATCACTTCATCAGCCCAGTCTACTGATTTCAGGCACTCTTCCAGCGTATCAGCCGCATTACGGGCAATCATAACAACGGATAACCGGTATGCCATTAGTGGCTCCGTTGAGGCAGATAGGGTTGAAGAAGTTGCAACAGGCGCTGTAATGCACCCTGGTTTTGATACAGCACTTCAACGGCATGACGGCCATACCACAGGCGATAGTCTTCGTCGTTCAGCAACCCGGAGACAGTTTTGACCAGTGATGCAGCATCAGTAACGGTTATCAGACCATCTGCCTGCTGTAACCTGGCGCAAATATCCTTGAAGTTAAAGGTATGTGGCCCCATCAGCACTGGAATTGCATGTGCAGCGGGCTCCAGCGGGTTATGGCCGCCGCGCTCCACCAGGCTACCCCCAACGAAGGCAAGGTCAGCAATGCCATAGAGCAGCATTAATTCGCCCATAGTGTCACCAATCACGACCTGAGTGCTGCCTGACGGGATCTCACCAGTGCTGCGGAGTGTGTAACTGAACCCGGCTTTTTGCGCCATTTCTTCGGCATCGCGGAAACGTTCCGGGTGACGAGGAACCAGGATTAACAACAGGTCCGGGAAACTGGCCAGTAATTGACGGTGCGCTTCCAGAATAATTTGTTCTTCGCCATCGTGAGTGCTGGTTGCTATCCATACCTGGCGGCGTGGCGCCCACTGGCGGCGTAGTGTGACTGCTCTGGCAGCCAGTTCTGGTGTGACGGAAATATCGAATTTCAGGCTACCAGTAATGGCAAGATGGCTGCGTTTGAGGCCAAGCTCCAAAAAACGGTTACCATCTTCGTCGTTCTGTGCCGCTATCAGGGTAATTTTACCGAGCACTCTGCGAATAAAACCACCAAGTTTGCCATAGCCTTTAGCTGACCGTTCCGACATACGGGCATTAGCCACAACCAACGGAATTTTGCGTGTGTGCAGGGCAGCAATCATATTCGGCCACAACTCTGTTTCCATCACAATGACCAGCCTGGGGCGAACTGTATCCAGGAAGCGGCTCATTGAACCGGGTAAGTCATAAGGCAGGTACACATGGTGAACATCTTTGCCAAATGCAGACATAACCCGTTCAGACCCGGTTGGCGTCATGGTGGTAACGGTAATGGGTAAAGCCGGGTAACGGTGGCGCAGGGCACGCACCAGCGGAATGGCTGCCAGTGTCTCACCCACGGAAACTGAATGCAGCAGGATACCTTCTGGGGCGACTTTCCCACTGCAAAAACCATAGCGTTCGGCCCAGCGCTTCCGGTAAGCCGGGGCTTTACGGCTGCGTAGCAGAAGCCTTAACCAAACAAATGGCTGAATAAGGTAGAGTAGAAAGGTATATAGTAATTCCAAACTAATATCCGGTTTTTCATTTATTGCCGGGGCAAATTCTAAGCATTTACCCTGGTTAAAGCTATATCTTTTCCGGTAAGACCGTAATGGATTACTGCCACTCTTGCAAAACTACTCTGTATTTGTCGGCTATCGTCTGCCAGCCGTAGCCTGACAGTACTTCCTCACGTGAATATTGAGCAATAGCTTGCAGGTCTCCCCGCTTCAGTGTTGCCAGAATATCTTCCCCTATTGAGGCTGCAGACAGAGGTTCCCGAAGCATGAAACCAGTTCTGCCATCAATAACGAATTCGGATATTCCACCACGAGGGCTGACTAATACCGGAGTGCCAGATGCCATCGATTCCAGCGCCACCATGCAGAAAGGTTCTTCAAAGCGGGAAGGGACTACGGTCAGGTCACCTATTGCATAAACTTTATGCATTTCTGCTGGTGCAACACTTCCTACCAGAATACAACTAGTATTCATAGTTTGAGCCATTTCTCGTATCTTTTTTTGATATTCAGCTCGTGGACCGCTGTTATTTGCCTGGGGATCCCCGATGATAACCAGTTTTAATTGCGACCCAGACTGATTCAATCGATGTATCGCTTGCATCAGTTCCAACGGTCCTTTTTCTGGTGATAATCTTCCCGCATAAAGAATAACTGTGTCTGTTTCAGACAGCCCTAATTGTCCTCGAGACCATCGTTCGCAGCCTGTGTACAAGTCTATATCAATACCGTTAGGGACAACTTTGACATTTGCACCAGGAATTTTTTCTCTGTACCAGTTCGCAAGAAAATTGCTGGGTGTAATAATTTTTACTGAACTTGTGAGTCTGGCTGTGTCCTGCATATTGTGCATATGCAGAATCATATCTTTTTCCGGGTAGTAACGTGCAGCAGCACTATACAGATGGATGGAGTTATGTATTATCAACTTTTGATCACCGAAGCGAATGCCTCGTGCCCGGCGTGCTAGTCGCCATGCATAAGAATAAGGGTCCAGGCGAGTCCATTTTTGAAAAATACGCTTGTAGACACGCCCCATACCAATCCGAAAAATTGAGCAATGAGATGTAACATTTTCTTGTTTTAACTCACCTTTACGGATACAAACAATTTCTGTCGGAATAGACAGCCTGCTGGCGACGTTATAAACCCACCACTCTACTGCTGCTGCATGACTCGGTGGAACTGAATGGATTGGAGGGACAGTAAAAATCAGCGATTTTTCCATTTCAATTTTTTAGTAGTAAATGATGAACAGTACGGGATATCTGTTGTGCTCGGTGATCCCAGGTAAAGTTTTTCGATAGCAGCAGTGCTGTATCTGCACGTTTTTTGGTATCGTCACGATTATCTACGACATGTTGTAGTACACGACCCAGGACATCACTGTTTTCACTTTCAGCGAAAAAGACGCTTGATTCATCCACTACTTCGCGAATTGATGGTAAGTCTGAGATTACAATCGTTTTACCCATTGCCATATACTCAAATAACTTGAGTGGTGAAGTATAACGACTTGCAATACTGGTTTTAGTGAGCGGTAAAATACAAATATCATGGCGAGATATTTCCTGAAAACGATTAAGTGGGTTCACATAACCAAGAAAATGGATTTTATCTGCCACGCCTTCCTGTAGTGCTAACGTGGAAAGAGTAGCTATTTGTTCCTCATTTCCACCAGCTATAGTTAACGTCGCACCAGTGACGTGGCGCATTGCACTAATTGCCGTGGGGATACCTTTCCATGGATGCAGACTCCCCAAGTAAAATATAGAACAGGGCGATGGCGAAGGCGAAGTGGCTGGTGTGGGCACTGCGTCTACTGCTAAGCTATCCACACCATCAGGGCTTATAATGCAAGGTGTGCTAACGTTATAATTGCGACGAATATCCTCTTCAAGGAACGAGGTCAGGACAACTATCGCCGCCGAGTTTTGGTAGACAAAACGCTCATTTTTTAGCAGTGCTTCGTATTTGCGCTGATTCTTCACATGGCTAAGATCATGTGACTCTTTGAAACTTTGGGCAAAGATTTCATGGCTTTCAAAGATGACAGGAATTCCCAAATTTTTGCTGAGAAAAAAACGGGCTGTTTTAAGGTTACGAGTGTATATCACATCTACAGGATTATGTTTCAACCATCGAAATGCCCTTAGAAAGAATATTTTTTGGGTATTAAAAGGGAAGTACCATTTTCCACGAGGGTCGTCCAGTGGTGAGAAAATGACGCCTTTCGATACAGAGCGGCCAAGCAGACTTTCTGCTGAAGTATGGCTGGTTGGTGTTACCAGAAATACCTGCATATCATGGCGCGCAAAAGCATCCACATTTTGCAAAATTTGGAGCGAAGCAACACGGGTATCTGGTACTGCATATGGGTCGATGTAGGCCAATCTGATCATTTTTTTAGCACCGATAGTAAGCGTTGTGCCGAATGCTGCCATGTGTAGAGATTTGTGATACGTTGGCGAGCGTTATGCCCCATTAAACAACGTTTTTCTCTATCGCCCATTAACAGACGGATGGCGTTGGCAATTGCTTCTGGATGTCCGGGGGATACCAACAATCCCGCAGAACCTTCGTTACCAATAACTTCAGGAATACCACCAATATAGCTACCTATTACTGGAAGCCCGCAGGCCATTGCTTCAGCAATTGTGATTCCGAAAGCTTCATCTCCTGTACTAGGAAAGATACCAGCATCTCCGCTGCTATAAAAAGCAGGCAGAGATGAGTGCTCTATTGGGTCATGAAATATGACCTGTTTGTCTACTCCCAGCATTTGGGATTGGACTTGTAGATTTTCTCGCTCTTCTCCACTGCCGATAATTAGAAAACGTACTCGCTCATCCTGTATAAGCGCCAGTGACTTTAATACGTATGAAAGGCCTTTCCAACCAACCAGTCGCCCGGCAAAAACCAGCAAAAAATGATCATCATTAATATTAAGTTTCTGGCGTACATTCCCTGAGTCAGGGGTAAATTTATTTATATCTACACCGTTGTAGATCACATGTGGGAAATGCTTAAAGTGATGCTGAATTTGCCAGGCATTAAATTCACTACAACTGACCCATGCATCAATACGTTTACTTAACCAACGGTCAAGTTTAAAGAAGCTAGTACCACCACTCATATAACAAAAGCGAGTTTTACATGACCCTGGTATTAGGAGAGGCCAGAAAAAATCGAAAGGTTTGGTAAGAATTAGCCAGTCCAGGTCATCTTCGGCGATCGTTTTTCTTGCATGAGTGGCCATGGAAAGTCGTTCAACTATTCTCTGAAATCGACGTCCGATATTAACCACCTTCTCTCTGGGTGTATAAGGGAATGTACGGACGGTAATCTGGTAATTCTTAATATCGTGGCGAATATCTCCTGCACCGCCGTAGAGGAAGATTTCATGACCCAAATTTGCCAACGCTTTCGCAAGTTCCCATACAGCTGTTTGGATACCGCCATAAGAGGTGGTGATGGTCACATCAACAAAGCCAATCTTCATTCGCTAACCTTTATTTCAGGACATTTTGAAAGCAGGGTATTGACCGCATTCCAGACCGTATCAACATCAATTTTTGACATAGGTTCTTCGCGACTGGCATCAGCATACTTAACTGGATGTTCAATAACAATCAGCTCAGCGTGCTGCTGTGGAGCCAGATAGCGTCCAGGGTGAAAAGCATGGTACATGGCAACCATAGGTATACCGAGAGCGCCAGCCAGATGAGTTGGTCCAGTATCCACTCCGAGATACAGCGAAAGGTGGCTCATTACAGCTGCATTTTGTCTCATACTTAATACGCCTGCAAAAGATGTAACCCGAGACCCTAGTTCAGAGGCCAGAGCATCTGCTGTGCTTTTGCCATCCACTCCGCCTAATAAGAGTATGTGGCTCTCAGGGTAATGCTCTAGTAGGCGATATGCTATCGCCTTAAACGATGAAACTGGCCAGTCGCGATAGGCCTTAGCGGGAAAGCTTTGTAGTTGAAAGCCAACTAAACGTTTATTCTGCAGATTATGCCTGGTCAGAAAGCGGTGTGCAAAATTACGCTCTTGTTCTGTTACGCAATAAGCAAGATGCCAGTCTGTAATATTCACACCAACAGCTTGAGCCAATAGGGCTCGTTCCTGTTGTGCAGGAATTAGCTGTTTTGGTGGTGCAACAGTACACCAGGCATCATTGCCTGGATTGTTTGAAAAGGATACGGTTAGTGTAGAAACACGTCGGGCATAGTCAACAAGTGCATCATCGTTACCATACACCAGTGCCAGATCATACTGTTTGGGCGAAAAGTATTTTAGCCACATTGCCTTTTTCTTGGAAAAAGGAGTTATCTGGTTTACCCAAGGTAGGTTTTCGATAATTGATGCTGTTTTTTTGTGCGCGAACACATCCAGTGTAGCCATCGGCCAGTGTTCTTTTAACGCCTTTAATACAGGTGTAATTAATAATGTGTCGCCAAAGCGAGCTACATTTATGACAAGAATTTTTCTGGGCAGCATACGCGGACCTGACATTATCTTTTTACGCATTGTACACCAGTCGTTAGGGTGAGTCACCGTAACGACTATAGGATATAATATCTTATGAATGTTAAGTTGTATTCATTATATTGTTTTCCTTGTTTTTTCTAATGAGACTCTGAATGTTAATGCAATGAGCAATCCAAAATAAATACCAATTTCATTCAAATAGACATTTTCAAAAGACCCACGAACAATAACCCAACCTATAAATGATACCATTAAAAACAGTATGGCCTGTGCTGTAATTA
The DNA here is from genome assembly GCF_003182475.1 of Mangrovibacter plantisponsor. GTDB lineage: Bacteria > Pseudomonadota > Gammaproteobacteria > Enterobacterales > Enterobacteriaceae > Mangrovibacter > Mangrovibacter plantisponsor. The sequence goes on along the minus strand of NZ_QGTS01000013.1, from coordinate 64,111 downwards.
CATTATCTTTGCTGGCAATGAATGCTTTGAAAGCATAGTTAATCGTAATAATTGTTAGCAGTATTAGTGCAACCAGGCCTGCTATTCCCGCTGCAAACCAAATAGATAAAAAGATATTGTGTGGACCAAGTGATTTTTTATAAATCCAATCAGGGCGATTCTTGACTTGACTGTTATATATTTGATTAAACAGGTCATTACCAAAACCGTATCCTTTGATAGGATTTTGTAAAATTAGCTCCAGTGCGCTTCCTTGTGTACCTCCACTATAGCGATTACTGCTGGATGTTTGTTCCATTTTTCTCGTTAGTGGATATTCATGTGCATTTTTATAAGATAGAAGTATTGCAGCACCACAAATTAATGTGGATATACCCAATAGAGCAAGTGCTTTTTCTTTATTAATGATGAAAATGATCGCACTCATCACCAATGCTGCAAGCCATGCACCTCTTGCGAAAGTCCCTAGCATAAAAACTATGGTTATAATTGAGGTGAAAAGTAACACGCCCCAGTGTATCAGACTGTTTTTTTTATAAATTTTCCAAAGACAAAGAATAACTGGGAAGCAAAACACATAGCTGTCAGAAAGATTGCGATGTGTCCTTGCAGTGAAGGGGATGATTCCATTCTGATAATCATCAATGTAAATCAAAAGGTCCCTGGTGTAGGTAATAAGCAGTCCCATAGCAACTGATAATAGTATCATTATTGCTATTTGTACGGCGGTATTTTTATGAAGAACAACAGGGATTAGGAATGAAAAAAGTAATAATCCATTTAGTATGGGTTTATTGAAGTTCTCAATACTGAGTTGTGGGTCAGTAGAAATTAGCAGTGAATAAAAAAGTGTTAAAATAAAAATTAAGAGACATAAAGATAGTGTGCTTTTAAACGGAGCTAAAGCAGTACGATAATTATGGAACAAAAAGTAAATTGTGGTGGCTGCCATTAATATAACCGAGAGATTCTTGAATCTGGTCAAATCTCCGGCAAAGCTCAGCATGATAAATGCGCCTACTAAATATAATGGAAGGTTTTTTGTAACTTTTTTGTTGTAAAATGCATCAAATATCATTTTGTTTTTTCTCTATTAAGAAATGATATAAGTTATAAAGTTCATTCGAAATATAATGATCTGTTAAATTGACCACCTTGTTAAAAGAGATTTGAGAGGCAACATTGTAGTCGAAGTCATTTTGTAACTGAGCGATAGCTCCAGAGAAAGAACACCAATCTAGTGCATCGAAGACATACCCATTTATTCCAATATCAATAAACTCTTTTCCTCCACATTTATCTGAAGTCAAAACAGGTAACCCACAAGCCATAGCTTCCAGAATTGTATTAGGAAAAGGATCATACCGTGTCGGTTGAATTAAAGCATCAGCCATTGCATAAAATGGGGCAGTTTCTTTTTGCACACCAACGAAGACCAGGCGCTGCTCACATCCCAGAGCCTGAGCTATTTTTTTATAGTGGGACGATTTGCGATCATTACCTACCACTAATAGCCATACGTTAGGGTGATTAGCAATTGCGTGTATTGCAACATCTAACCCTTTACGCTCAAAGCCTGAGCCTACAAACAACATAAGTGTTGCCTGTAAAGGAATAGAATAGCGTTCGCGCATAGGCCTGCGATGCAGGGCGCTGAGTGATGGATTCCATATATTAGTATCAATACAGTTGTAAATGACATGTATTTTTTCGGGAGCAATGGTGAAATGCTTTATAATTTCCTCTTTAACCATAAATGAATTACATATCACTTTTTCTAATGATGGATGTTCAAACATTGCTTTCTCTTGCCGTAATTGATAACGGTGGAAACGAGAGAATGCCTGCGCTAATTTCTGCAGTGGATTCATTGTACGCGAACGAATGTTTAGCCATTCCTTATGTACGCCATCTCCAGCACGATAAATTGTACAACCCGGTATGCGCTCATGGCTTTGAACTATATCGAATGAGACAAAATAGCGCTGTGCTTCACGGGCAAAATTAATCTCACGTTGCAGACGGTTTTTAGCCGGTGGATCACAAGTAATGACATTATAAGTGGGGTTAATATCTGTTTCCCATTGGCGGGTAATGATACTGATATTCAAATCGCTTTTATCGCTTAGGGCACTTAATGCTCTCGAAACAAAACGTTCAGCTCCACCGTCATGGCGATATTTCTGTCTGATAATGGCAAGTTTCATTGACGAACCTGAATAGTATTAATTGCCTCAATCACTTGGCTCTTGGGGAGATGTACCAAGCAGTCACAAATATGGCTATTAGCACAGCCTGCTTGCCCGCAAGGGCGGCAAGGGTGGTTATGGGAAGTTACGATCTCACTTTTAACCATCCATGGCCCCCACTCCTTATCTCCTGTTGGACCAAATAGTGCTACCACTGGAGTCTGCATGGCTGCGGCGATATGCATAGGAACAGAGTCGACGCCGAACAACATCTCTGCATGTTGTATTAATGCAGACAACTCCTTAAGAGACATTGTGCCAGACAAGTCCAGAAAAGGAGTTTTCACTATGGTACGGAGCTCCTTCACCATTTTCATTTCTTCTTCTGCAGGCGCTGCACTTAATACAACGGTTTTACCTTGAGAGTTAAGATATTCCATCACTGCAGCAACGTCTTTCGTATTCCAGCATTTAAACATCCAGCGTGAGGTAGGATGTACTACAACATATGGTTGGTTTTGCCACCCGGCAGCATAAAGTTTATCTTTTATCCCTTTTTCTGCAGAATCACCAGCAATTAATATTAGTCTACGTTCCTCTATTGCAGGTTGTATTCCCAAAGCCCGGAGCGTATCTAAATGACATTCAACTGTATGACGAAGATGAATACGTTTGACTTGCTTTTGGAATTTCTTACACCAAAAGAAGAGGTTTTTACGATTATTGTTTTCGAAGGTTACCCCCATGGGGATTTTACCTAGTTGGGCAAACCAAAAACCTCTCATACTCTCGGTCAGGTGTATAAGCAAGTCATAATGCTGATTTTTTATATGGCGAATTAGCCCTAACTCTTTTTTTAAATGTTGCCACACACCAAGATTTTTCCATTTGCGATCAATAACTAACACATTATCAATTGCTGGGTGCAGGGTTAGCATATCTGCAGTTTCGGCGTAGACAACAACATCTATTTGCGCGTCAGGATAATAACGGCGTAGTGTAGTAAATATAGGGGATGTGAGGAGAACATCACCATGATGCCTCAGTTTGGTTACAAGAATTCGTTTAAACTCTGCCATAAGAGTACCTAACTTGACATTTTTAAAACATGCCGTATTCATTCAGCTGAATGAATACATCTTTGGCGGATAAGTCATTTAATGACTTGCTGTTGGTAGGGCGACAGATTACTTGATTCTGACCATATCCGCCAATTAACCCCGGATCTGTAGGTCCGTAAAGTGTGATGTTCGGTTTGTTCAGAGCCGCAGCCATATGACTCAATCCTGTGTCTACAGAGACGACAAAATTTGCCCCTGCGAGCTGTTGTGCAACATCATGAAGGCTCATCCGTGGGAGAACGTCAACATACTCAAATTGTTCTGCAAGTCTTTTAGCCCTGGCTTCTTCATGTGGTGCTCCCCAAGGCAGTTTGATACGAAGTCCCTTATTGGCGAACATGCTGATAAGCTCGCGCCAACAGTCTTCTGGCCAGTGTTTATCATCCCGAGTCGTGGCATGAAGGAAAATAGCGTAGGGTTGTGTGTTCTTCTTGTTCGAAAAGTGCTGTGCTATTGCGTAGTCGCCCTGGTGATGTGGTTTCTCATAGTTAAGGCTTTTAGCAAACAACTCACGTGTTCTTTCCACCGCGTGTTGCTGGCGGGCAATGGTATGGCGGTGCTGGTAAAACAGGCAGGCCAGGGGTTCACGAGCGCTGCGCCAGTCCATCCCATGCCTGGGGCCCTGGGCAAGGCGGGTAACCAGTGCGGCACTCTTTAGAAGCCCCTGGGCATCAATAACTGCATCATATTGAACAGACTGGATTTGGTTACGAAATGCATGGCGCTCTGCAGTAACAGCAGATGAAAACCAGGCTTTACGCCAGCGGCGGATTGCCACAGGAATAACCCGATTCACACTGGTATGCCAGCCAGGAATTTGGGCGAAACCTTCTTCTACCACCCAGTCAAAACGAATACCCGGTATTGCGTCGCAGGCATCTGTCAGTGCAGGTAATGTATGGAGCACATCGCCCATTGAGGATGTCTTGACAATCAATACCTGCATTTAGTCTTCCTGTTCCTTGAGTAAATCGTTTAATTCAACCAGCACACGTTCGGGCGTAATATCTATCAGACTCTGGTGATACCCCTGTTCACCTTCACCTTTACGCACTTTGTGGTAGCCGGAAATCAACCTTATAACCCGCGCTTTGTGAGATAACGGCGGGGTGAAATCCGGGCTGCTGGGGCCATACAATGCGACCAGGGGGCGATTAAGGGCGGCTGCAACATGCATTAAACCTGAATCGTTAGTGACAACAGATTCACAGCCTGCCAGTAACACAACAGCTTGTTCCAGAGCTGTTTCACCTGCGAGGTTACGGCAATACTGGCGTTGTGTATCAGTCAGCGCGGCCTGAATCTGTTGCCCGGCTTCGTTGTCTTTGACGGAACCGAACAACACAACCTGCTTGCCTTCATCGATAAGTTTACCGGCCAGGGTAGCATAGTGATAATGTGGCCAACGTTTGGCCGGGCCAAATTCAGCCCCCGGGCAAAAACCAACGACCGGGCGGCCATCTTCCAGATTAAATTGTGCCTTTACCTGGGCTTTTTCACCGTCATTGACCTGAAGTTGTGGCCATAACAAGGGATGAGGCAGATCCTGTGCTGAATGCATGGCATTTTTTTCATAAGCCAGCGCAACATAGCGTTGCACCATGAGCGGCCATGCTTGTTTATCCAGGGGACGGATATCATTCAGTAAGCCGTAACGCATTTCTCCGCGCCACCCAGTACGCTGAGGAATGTTGGCAAAGAATGGCACTAACGCGGATTTAAACGAATTAGGCAGCACATAAGCGCGGTCATAGCGTTTATTTCGCAGACTTAAACCCAATTTTCGGCGTTCGCCAATCTCCAGAGCACCATGACCAAGAGGCATGGGAATTGCCTCATTTACCTCGGGCATGCGTGATAAAAGCGGACGGCACCATGCTGGTGCCATCACATCGATCACGGCCTGCGGGTAGCGAGCCTTCAAAGTGCGGTAAAGGCTTTGCGACATCATCATATCGCCGACCCAGGATGGGCCTGTTACCAAAATTTTCATGCCTTGATAACCATTATGCCTGGCGGTTTAACCAGGCCATATATTCGGTTACCCCTTCCGCGACAGTCTTAAAGGGTTTGTCATAACCCGCCGCGCGCAGGTTGGACAGATCGGCCTGCGTAAACGCCTGGTAACGGCCTTTAAGTTTGTCCGGGAACGGAATGTATTCAATGCTGCCTTGTTTGTGCCATGCCAGAGTTGCATCGGCAACCGCCTGGAATGATTCTGCCCGGCCTGTGCCACAGTTGAAAATGCCAGAAACGCCATTTTCCCAGAACCACAAGTTAACCGCGGCAACATCGCCAACATAGATAAAGTCACGACGGAAATTGTCGCTACCTTCAAACAGTTTCGGGTTTTCACCCTTGTTCAGCTGTGTGTTCAGGTGGAAGGCCACGCTTGCCATACTGCCTTTGTGGCTTTCACGTGGACCGTAAACATTGAAGTAACGGAACCCCACGATTTGCGAATCAGCTTCAGGCAGAATCTGGCGAACATACTCGTCAAACAGAAACTTAGAGTAGCCGTAGACATTCAGTGGCTGTTCATATTCACGTGACTCAATGAAATCAGATGTGCGGCCACCATAGGTTGCTGCGGATGAAGCGTAAAGGAAGGGGATTTCACGTTCCAGGCAGTAGTGAAGTAGTTCTTTGGAGTACTGATAGTTGTTATCCATCATGTACTTGCCATCCCACTCGGTGGTGGATGAGCAGGCACCTTCATGGAATACTGCTTCTACTTCGCCAAATTCTTCCCCGGCCATGATTTGGATAAGGAAGTCTTCTTTGTCCATATAATCGGCAATATCCAAATCCACCAGGTTGGCGAATTTCGTACCATCTTTCAGGTTATCTACCACTAAGATGTCGCGATAGCCCTTATCGTTCAGAGCCTTAACAATATTGCTGCCGATAAAACCGGCGCCACCAGTGACAATAATCATATGCGTAACCTTTACCTGTTTTGAAGTGGGGCTGCTCTACACGCCCACGCAAATTGCGCTAATCATATCATTACATCAGTCTGTGTCCTTCTATTATGCGCATATATTGCGTTTAGTTTGCTGTTTGCGCGGTGGTTTCCATTTTTCAACTGGCAGTAATTCCGGTTTTCATTAAGACGTGATTTATGCTGCAAAGTGCGTAAACACTGTTGTGTCATCTCGTTTAAAGTGCAAGGTTTCGGTAATATATGCCAAATTTTTTCATCTCTGGAGAATGGTGATGCGAGGGGATTTTTACCAACAGTTAGCGGCGAATCTGGAAGCGGCACGTACAGAAGGCTTATTTAAAGAAGAGCGTATTATCACTTCCGCGCAGCAGGCTGATATCACCCTGGCGGGTGGTAGCAAGGTCATTAACTTTTGTGCAAACAATTATCTTGGTTTAGCTAATCACCCGGCATTAGTTGAAGCAGCAAAATGTGGGATGGATACCCATGGCTTTGGTATGGCGTCCGTACGTTTCATTTGTGGTACACAAGACAGCCACAAGCAACTTGAGAAGAAGCTGGCTTCATTCCTCGGAATGGAAGATGCCATTCTCTATTCCTCCTGCTTTGATGCGAATGGTGGGTTGTTCGAAACCTTGTTAGGGCCGGAAGATGCAATTATTTCTGATGCTCTGAATCATGCCTCTATCATTGATGGAGTGCGTTTGTGTAAAGCGCAGCGTTTCCGTTATGCCAATAACAACCTTGCCGAGCTGGAAAGCTGCCTGAAACAGGCTCGCGATGGCGGTTCCCGCCATATACTGATTGCCACTGATGGCGTGTTCTCAATGGATGGGGTCATCGCTAATTTGAAAGGCATTTGTGACCTGGCAGACCAGTATGACGCTCTGGTAATGGTTGACGACTCTCATGCTGTTGGTTTTGTCGGTGACAACGGGCGGGGAACCCACGAATACTGCGATGTCATGGGGCGTGTGGATATCATTACCGGTACGCTGGGTAAGGCACTTGGTGGCGCTTCTGGTGGTTACACCGCAGCGCGTAAAGAAGTGGTTGAGTGGTTACGCCAGCGTTCCCGTCCTTACCTGTTCTCTAACTCACTGGCTCCGTCCATTGTTGCTGCCTCCATCAAGGTACTGGAAATGCTGGAAGACGGCGGTAGCCTGCGTGCGCAACTGTGGGCCAATGCCCGTTTATTCCGGGAGAAAATGACTGCAGCAGGGTTTACCCTGGCTGGGGCCGATCATGCCATTATTCCGGTTATGCTGGGAGATGCGGTTATCGCTCAGAACTTTGCCCGTGAGTTACAGAAAGAGGGTATTTATGTAACTGGTTTCTTCTATCCGGTGGTACCGAAAGGTCAGGCGCGTATTCGTACTCAAATGTCTGCGGCACATACAACAGCACAAATTGAGCGTGCGGTTGATGCCTTTATTCGAATTGGCAAACAACTGGGCGTTATAGCCTGAGGGTTTTGTGATGAAAGCATTATCAAAATTGAAGGCAGAAGAAGGGATCTGGATGACCGATGTGCCTGAACCTGAAATGGGGCATAACGATCTCCTGATTAAAATCCGGAAAACGGCGATTTGTGGTACCGATGTACATATTTATAACTGGGATGACTGGTCACAAAAGACTATCCCGGTGCCGATGGTGGTTGGGCACGAATATGTGGGTGAAGTTGTTAAAGTTGGGCAAGAAGTAAAGGGCTTTAAACCGGGTGACAGGGTTTCCGGTGAGGGGCACATTACTTGTGGTTATTGCCGTAACTGCCGTGCCGGGCGTACTCATTTATGTCGTAATACCATTGGTGTGGGGGTAAATCGACCAGGGTGTTTCGCTGAATATCTGGTCATTCCGGCATTCAATGCGTTTAAGATCCCGGACAATATTCCTGATGAGCTGGCAGCAATTTTTGACCCCTTTGGTAATGCTGTGCACACTGCCCTGTCTTTCGACCTGGTGGGTGAAGATGTACTGGTTTCCGGTGCTGGCCCAATAGGCATTATGGCTGCAGCTGTGGCGAAACATGTTGGTGCCCGTAATGTCGTTATCACTGATGTCAATGAATATCGCCTGGATTTAGCTCGTAAGATGGGTGTTACTCGGGCTGTTAATGTTGCTAATGAAAACCTCGCAAGTGTCATGGCTGAGTTAGGGATGACCGAAGGTTTTGATGTGGGCCTGGAGATGTCTGGTGCACCGCCTGCCTTTCGTTCAATGCTGGAGACCATGAATCATGGCGGGCGAGTTGCCATGTTAGGTATTCCGCCTGCAGAGATGGCAATAGACTGGAGTAAAGTTATTTTTAAAGGGCTGTTTATTAAAGGCATCTACGGGCGTGAGATGTTTGAAACTTGGTATAAAATGGCGGCTCTGATTCAGTCCGGGCTGGATTTGTCCCCCATTATTACCCACCAGTTTAGTATTGATGATTTCCAGAAAGGGTTTGACGCTATGCGCTCCGGCCAGTCTGGTAAAGTTGTGCTGAACTGGGAATGATTTTTTATTTTTCCAGGCTCTGTCCGGAGCCTGGTTTCTTTTATCTGTAGATTTACCTTATACTTCCAGCCTTAGCAAAAGGCGATGGAAGGTTAGATGAGCACGTCGAAGATAGATGTAAGTGTCGTCATTCCTGTTTATAATGGTGGTGACCCTTTAAGAGCAATGATAGAAAAAATTCTACGGGAAAGAAGAGTAAATCTTGAAGTCATTATTGTTAATGATGGGTCAACAGACAACACTGTAGAAATCTTGCAATCCTTTAACGATCCACGCTTAATTGTAATACATCAGGAAAATCAAGGTGTTTACGCTGCTCGTAACACAGGCATTGCTGTTCGTCGCGGTGAGTGGCTTATTTTACTGGATGCTGATGATGATTTCACTGATGATATGATCGTGGAGCGTTTTCACCAGGCTACTTACCATAATGTGGATGTCTACTTTGCTAATGGTTGGCGAAACTCGCGAAGAGAAGATGATTACAGTAACACTATTCATCATCATCAACTCTACAACGAGACGATAAATGGATTCAACTGGATTAACCATGTTGTCTGTGTTCGTGAGTGGCCCCATTATTTATGGTTACAAATTGTCAGATCAGATTATATAAACCAGTTGCAGCTGACTTTTCAACTGGGGAGTAGCCATAAAGATATTTTATGGACTACTGAACTGGCGCTTGGTAATGGCCGTTTTTATATTTCTAATAAGCCAGATTATGTGTATTGTGATAATAAAAATTCAATTACCCACAGTAAAAAATATTTCGATTCACGAACCCTTAGCTATGTTGGTGTAATAAGTCAGCTGATTTCTTGGGCAAATGAACCCAAGTATACTGAAGTGAGACGAGCACTTTTGATTCATGCAGTAGAAGAAGCACGTCACTTTTTTGGTATGTATCGTAAGAAGACTAAGGATAAGTCTTATGCAAGATCTCAATTTCTCAAGAACATCCACTTTATCGATCTTATAAGAGGCGCTAACAGTACTCGTAAGATGTGGTTTTTGTTTCGGCTTTATCTTTCATTTTTGAGAAAATAATAAAAGCCTGCCTACGGCAGGCCTTTATCATTTCCAGCCTCGCCATTGATGAAAAAAGTAATTTACCAATGTACTCTCATGAATACTTTCTTCCATCACACTAAAAAAACGGTTTAAATAAACAGGTTTTGGTTTTTGCATAGTTATACATTGCTTTAAACCATTAAATGGAGTATGTAAAGATTGAGTGATATCATTCGACGGTCTCTTATTTAGTTCCGAATTTCCAACCTGCGGCTCATTAAGCAGGCTACTCGGCCGGACTAACGTAATATCCGGTGGCAAGTTATAGACCATCTGCTGCAGTACTTTGACGGTGGTTGGGTGCGGGTGCCCAATCGCTATGGCATAGCCATTATGGCGTGCAAGCTTAATTGCGCGGTTAAACTGGTAACGAATATCTGCTTCATTCTGAGTATCATCAAGAAACACATTGCGCTTAATGACCCTGACATGTGTACCCGTCGCCGCGCGCATTGACTGGCTGTTGCCAATGGTCATGCTATCCAAAAAATAGAGGTTATAGCTGTTCAGCGCCTGCATTACTTTTTGCATGCCAAACAGGCTTGAGGTCATTGCGCTACCCATATGGTTATTAAGCCCAACGGCATAAGGCACTTTGTCGACGGCATCACGTACAATGCGGTCAATTTCTGCACTGCTCATTTCTGGTCGCAGTGTATCAACCTCTAAGGGCTGTTTACTAATGGGTGCCATGGGCAAATGTATCAGCACCTCATGCCCGGCATCGTGAGCTTTAGTTGCCATTTCCCTGGCATGGGGTGCATTGGGTAACACAGCGACAGATATGGGGGCGGGTAAGGCAATAACCTGGTTTTCTGTATGTGGGCGGTAGCCAAAGTCATCAATAACGATAGCGAGGCGACCAGCCATAACGGAGGTGCTGCAAAGTAGCAGTGTAGATGCGGCAAGCGCGAGTTGACGAAACTGAAGCAAAACTTATCTTCCCAACCACGGTTGTGGATTGACCGCCTGACCCTGGCGGCGAATTTCGAAATAGAGAGAGGGGCGACCCTGGCCTCCACTGCTGCCCACCAGTGCGATTGGTTGCCCTGCCCGGACTTGTGCGCCGACACTGACCAGCGCACTTTGGTTGTATCCGTACAGGCTCATATCACCTTTCCCGTGGTCGACAACGACAACAAGGCCATAACCCTGAAGCCAGTCAGCAAGGATTACCCGTCCATCCGCGATAGCTTTGACCTCGGTACCTTCACTGGCACCAATGACAATGCCCTTCCACCGTAACTCACCTTGCAGTTGTTCGCCATACCGATGAAGTATTGGCCCACGCACTGGCCAGTATGCCTGGCCACGTGGAGCCCCTAAACCACCGGTTCTTGCCATTAATTCCCGTTCGCTGGGTGTTGGTTTGTATGTGGTGCCTTTTTTGGCGGCACTCTGTTCACGATCGCGAATTTTCTGCGCTTCACGGGCTTCTTTATCTGCCCGGGCTTTTGCGGCAGCGGCAGCCTGGGCGATGCTGTTACGCAGGCGGGCCTCGTTTTGGCGCATTTCGTTAAGTTGCTGCTGGCCTGCCTGGATAGATCCTTCTAAACCTCGCAGAGTTTTTTGCCGTTCATCTCGCGCGGCTTCCAGCTTTTCTTGTTGTGCTTTCTGCTCATAGAGCAGAGTTTGTTGCTCAGTTTGCTTATCTTCTAATTGGCTGCGTTGTACAGCGACTTCGGCACGGGTTTGTTTTAATTGCTCGATTGTTTCCTGCCGAGCCTGATTCAGATAGCCAAAATAGGCCTGCAGGCGCTCATTCCGCTGGCCTTGCTCTCCATCGAGTAACATTTCCAGACCTGAATGTTTACCCTGGCGAAAGGCCGCATCCAGCTGTGCTGCCAGGTTACGCTCCTGCATCGCTTTTTGCTTTTCGAGGCGAGCGATTGAGGCACTCATATCTGCGATTTGCTTATCCAGCGTGGCGAGTGTCGATTGCGTCTCATGGAGTTTTTTACTGGCAGCCGCAATGGCCTGCTCTTGTTTTTTGAGCTGAGCCAGGAGCTCTGTACGCTGCTGCATTTGCTGGCGCACAGCACGCTCTTTCGCGGCAATATCTTGCTGGATAGACTGGAGCTGTTGCTTGTCATCTGCCAGTGCAGATAACGGGCGCAACAATACGCCAGCGCTTATCACGCTGGCGTAAAAGATGTGTTTCAAAGCTGAGCGGTGAGGCTTCAATGAGACACAGGTTATTGAAAAAATCGCTTTTCCCCTCATGGGGAGCGATTATTTCACGATGAACAGCGGCTTGCCAGTCATCTCTTGTGGGATTTCCATGCCCATCAGGTTCAGCATGGTGGGCGCGATATCAGACAGTTTTCCGCCATCTACTGCTTTTGTTGCGTTATTGCCAACATAAATCAGTGGTACAGGCAGGTTGGTATGAGCAGTATGTGCCTGGCCGGTAGACGGGTCACGCATTTGTTCTGCATTACCATGGTCCGCGGTGATAAGTAATTGACCACCAACAGATTCTACGGCTTTAACTACTTGCTCAACACACTTGTCCAGCGTTTCGACTGCAGTCACTGCGGCTTCAAAGACGCCAGTGTGACCTACCATATCGCCATTAGGATAGTTACAGATAATGGTGTCGTATTTCCCGCTGGTGATTGCAGCGACCAGCTTGCTGGTAAGTTCTGCTGAACTCATTTCTGGCTGCAGGTCGTAAGTCGCAACTTTCGGAGAATTCACCAGTACGCGATCTTCCCCCGGGAACGGCTCTTCAACACCACCGTTAAAGAAGAAAGTGACATGAGCATATTTTTCGGTTTCAGAAATACGTAACTGAGTTTTATTGTTTTTCGCCATCCACTCGCCAAAGGTATTAGCCAGTGAGGCTGGTGGGTATGCACAGGCGGTTTTAATGTCTGCGGCATATTCTGTCAGCATGACGAATTCGCTGAAGTTCACCACTTTTTTACGGGAGAAACCATCAAAGTCAGAATTGACGAATGCGCGAGTAATTTGACGAGCACGGTCTGCGCGGAAGTTCATGAAAACTAAAGTATCGCCATCCTGCATTGCTGCGTCGGCTTCACCCGCCGCGCGAATAACTGTTGGTTTAACAAACTCATCGTTTTCATCACGGGCATAAGCAGCCTGCAAGCCGGCAACCGCGCTGTCTGCCTGGAATTCGCCCTGAGCCTGAGTCATCAGGTCATAAGCCAGTTCAACACGATCCCAGCGGTTATCACGGTCCATGGCGTAATAACGGCCAATCAGAGACGCGATACGGCCCTTACCCAGAGTCGCGAACTTATCTTCGAAACGTTTCAGTGTCGCTTCAGCGCTACGTGGCGGGGTGTCGCGGCCATCAAGGAATGCGTGCAGATAAATGGCTGTTGCGCCACGCTCAGCCGCCAGTTCCACCATTGCCATGATGTGGTCTTCATGACTGTGCACACCACCAGGAGACATCAGGCCCATAATGTGAACGGCTTTATTTGCAGCAACAGCTTTGTCAACTGCGGCAGTTAATACTGGGTTTTCAAAGAAAGTACGTTCTTTGATTTCAACATCAAGACGCGTTAAATCCTGGTAAACGATACGACCCGCGCCCAGATTAACGTGACCGACTTCGGAGTTACCCATTTGGCGGTCAGGCAGGCCAACTTCAAGGCCTGAGGCGTCAATCAAAGTGTGTGGACGTTGTGCCCACAAACTATCCATTACCGGGGTTTTAGCATTCAGAATGGCATTATCCTGTTTATCTTCACGGTAGCCATAACCATCAAGAATAACCAGAACCATAGGTTTTTTAGAAACCGACATTGCAACAACCTCTTACGTAAAAGACACAATTCTTTTGCGTAATTTTACTACAGCTGGCCCCAGTAAATAGCCCCGGAAGATCAAAGAAAGCGTGGGGCCAGCTCACATATCTCGGGTGGGTTGATGTTTTTTTTCACCACTTGCAGCAGAAAATGCATAACCTGATGCTCTTTGGCTGTATTTAGAACAACGCGCAGGTATACTCCTTTCCTGGTTTTTTCACTGATTCGGGAGTTACAACCCCCCATGCAAGAGATTATGCAATTTGTTAGCCGTCATCCGGTGCTGAGTATCGCCTGGGTTGGCTTATTACTGGCTGTGCTGGTTACTACTTTCAAAGGCCTTGCCTCTAAAGTGAAAGTGATTTCACGTGGTGAAGCAACACGGTTGATTAACAAAGAAGATGCGGTGGTCGTGGATGTGCGCCAGCGTGATGATTTCCGTAAAGGGCATATTGCCAATGCAATCAACGTGCTGCCTAACGAAATCAAAGCCGGCAATGTGGGCGAGCTTGAAAAACATAAAAACAAACCCATCATTGTAGTTGACGCCAACGGTATGTCTTCACAGGAACTGGCTGGTGCACTGAGTAAAGCGGGTTTCGAACAAGTGACCGTATTGAAAGAAGGTATTGCGGGCTGGAGTGGTGAGAATTTGCCTCTGGTACGCGGTAAATAACCGGTAAATGAGGAGTTGTGATGGCCAATATTGATATCTATACCACAACAACCTGTCCTTACTGCTCACGAGCTAAAGCACTGCTGAGCAGTAAAGGTGTCTCTTTCAACGAAATCATCATTGACAGAGATGATGGGCTGCGCGCCCAGATGATGGAACGTAGTGGGCGCCGTACAGTTCCGCAGATTTTTATTGATGAACAGCACATCGGTGGCTGTGACGACTTGTATGCGCTGGACGCACGTGGTGGACTTGATCCCCTGTTAAACTAATTTTTTAGCTGTCCATTAATGAGATTAAGGACAAAACGTTAAGGGTTGACACATGTCAGAACAAAATAATACTGAAATGTCTTTTCAGATTCAGCGCGTTTACACCAAGGATATTTCTTTCGAAGCGCCCCATGCACCACACATTTTTCAGAAAGACTGGCAGCCAGAAGTAAAACTCGATCTGGATACAGCATCCAGTCAGTTAGCTGATGATGTGTACGAAGTGGTTTTGCGTGTCACTGTGACGGCTACAGTAGAAGAAGAAACAGCTTTCCTGTGTGAAGTTCAGCAGGGCGGTATTTTTACTGTTGGCGGCATTGAGGGCACACAACTGGCGCATTGCCTGGGTGCTTATTGCCCTAACATTCTGTTCCCGTATGCTCGCGAATGCATTACCAGCCTGGTTTCCCGTGGTACGTTCCCTCAGTTGAACCTGGCTCCGGTAAACTTTGACGCGCTGTTTATGAATTACCTGCAGCAGCAGTCAGGTGAAGGTACGGAAGAACATCAGGACGCCTGATGACAATGAATGCCTCCATGACAGTGATTGGTGCCGGTTCTTATGGCACAGCACTGGCCATTACCGTCGCACGTAATGGCCACCATGTGGTTTTATGGGGGCATGATCCCGCCCATATCGCCACACTTGCGGCAGAGCGATGCAATGCCGCATTCCTTCCTGACGTCGCATTCCCTGACACGCTCCATCCAGAAAGCTCTCTGGCAAAAGCACTTGCTGCCAGCCGTGATGTTCTGGTTGTAGTGCCAAGCCATGTTTTTGGTGATGTTCTGCGCCAGCTTAAACCATTGCTACGCCCCGATGCTCGTGTCGTTTGGGCCACAAAAGGCCTTGAAGCAGAGACCGGGCGTTTGCTGCAGGATGTTGCAAGGGATGAGCTGGGTGACACTATCCCACTGGCAGTATTGTCAGGCCCAACCTTTGCTAAAGAACTGGCGGCTGGCTTGCCAACGGCCATTGCGCTGGCGGCCACAGATGACAAGTTTGCGGCTGACCTGCAGCATCTGTTGCATTGCGGGAAAAGCTTCCGTGTGTACAGCAACCCAGATTTTATTGGGGTGCAGTTGGGCGGAGCGGTGAAGAATGTGATTGCTATTGGTGCCGGGATGTCTGATGGAATTGGTTTTGGTGCTAATGCCAGAACCGCGTTGATTACCCGTGGGCTGGCAGAGATGTCGCGTCTGGGGTCCGCTTTGGGTGCAGACCCAACGACCTTCATGGGAATGGCCGGGTTAGGTGACTTAGTCCTGACTTGTACTGACAACCAGTCTCGTAACCGGCGCTTCGGTATGATGCTGGGCCAGGGGGCTGATGTGCAGTCTGCCCAGGATAAAATTGGCCAGGTTGTCGAGGGGTACCGAAATACCAAAGAGGTTCGGGCTCTGGCACAACGTTATGGTGTAGAAATGCCAATAACTGAGCAAATTTATCAGGTATTATACTGTAATAAAGATGCCCGGGATGCCGCGCTGACACTTCTTGGTCGGGCGCGCAAGGATGAAAGCAGTCACTGACGGAACGCGTGTTTATGATTAAAACCGGTGGCATATGTCTATGTCGCCGGTTTCTTATTTCTGTCTGGAGAAAGCAATGCCGTGTGAAGAACTTGACCTGGTTTGGAATAACATTAAAGCCGAAGCCCGGGCATTGGCCGATTGTGAGCCGATGCTGGCGAGTTTCTATCATGCGACATTACTTAAACACGAAAATTTGGGTAGTGCGCTCAGTTATATGCTGGCGAATAAACTCTCTTCAGCCATTATGCCAGCGATTGCCATTCGTGAAGTGGTGGAGGAAGCTTACTCTGCCGATCCTGAAATGATAGCTTCCGCGGCCTGTGATATTCAGGCTGTGCGAACACGCGACCCGGCGGTAGATAAGTATTCAACGCCATTGTTATATCTGAAAGGCTTTCACGCATTACAGGCTTATCGTATTGGCCACTGGTTGTGGGGCCAGGGGCGGCAAGCTCTGGCGATTTTTCTGCAAAACCAGGTATCAGTGACTTTTCAGGTGGATATTCACCCCGCTGCCCGCATAGGCCGTGGGATCATGCTGGATCACGCAACGGGGATTGTGATCGGTGAAACGGCTGTGGTGGAAGACGATGTGTCTATCCTCCAGTCAGTGACGCTGGGCGGGACAGGTAAAACCAGCGGTGATCGCCATCCGAAGATTCGTGAAGGCGTTATGATTGGCGCGGGAGCAAAAATTCTCGGCAACATTGAAGTGGGGCGGGGAGCAAAAATTGGAGCTGGTTCCGTTGTGCTACAGTCCGTTGCTGCACATACCACCGCAGCGGGGGTGCCGGCTCGTGTAGTCGGTAAGCCCGATAGCGAGAAGCCATCAATGGATATGGACCAGCTCTTTAATGCCCTGAATCACGGTTTTGAAGATGGAGATGGCATTTAACGGCGTGGTGCTGCGCCATCGTAACCCAGTTGGCGCCAGGCTTCATAAACTACCACTGCAACCGAATTCGACAGGTTCATACTCCGGCTGTCAGCAACCATGGGAATACGAATTTTCTGTTCGGCAGGAAAGGTATCCAGGATAGATGCTGGCAGGCCGCGTGTTTCCGGGCCAAACATCAAATAATCACCTTGCTGATATGCCACTGCGCTGTGTGCAGGGGTACCTTTTGTGGTGAGTGCGAAAAGCCGTCCAGGCTGTTCTTTTTCAAGGAAAGCCGCGTAGTCATGGTGGCGTATAACCGCCGTAAACTCATGG
This sequence comes from Mangrovibacter plantisponsor, assembly GCF_003182475.1. Classification (GTDB taxonomy): domain Bacteria; phylum Pseudomonadota; class Gammaproteobacteria; order Enterobacterales; family Enterobacteriaceae; genus Mangrovibacter; species Mangrovibacter plantisponsor. Next base: position 46,796 of record NZ_QGTS01000013.1, on the reverse strand, counting down.
TAGTCCAGCCCGGCTCTGCGCAGGCGCTTGTCATCCCATGTAAAACCCATGGGTTCAATGATATGCAGACGGAAACCTGTATTGGCACACAGGCGAATAATATTCCCGGTATTCGGTGGGATCTCGGGCTCAAACAAAACAATATTCAACATACAACAACCCCCTGGTCAGGGGCGCAAGAATAGCAAATTTAACCGTGCAGTAAAACGAGAGGCCCGTGAAGGCCTCAGCTTGTACGATGATAAAGCGGTAACCACAACACTAAGCGTAACCCGCCTAACGGGCTGTCATCGGCTTTAACCCAGCCCCTGTGCTGCTGAATGGCGCTGTCAACAATAGCCAGCCCCAACCCTGTACCACCAGACTCCCGGTCCCGGGCTTCATCTGTGCGATAAAATGGCCTGAAAATATGCTCCCGGTCTTCCGGGCTGACGCCTGGGCCATCGTCATCCACAGTGACAGTAATCCCCTGGTTATCAACCGAGAAATTTACTGCGATATGGGTATGCGAATAACGCAGCGCGTTGCGCACAATATTTTCCAGCGCACTTTCCAGCGCATTAGGGTTGCCATAAAGCAGCCATGGACCTGGCGGATAGGTGACTTCCAGTGACTTGCCCATCTGTTCTGCTTCAAATGCCGCGTTGTCCAGCACTTCGCTCCAGATTTGGTTAGCCTTCATCGTTTCACTAACCAGCGCATTTTTTTGCTGATTACGCGACATGACCAGCAGGTCATTAATCATGCTGTCCAGGCGCTGGGCTTCCATTTCAATACGCTCCAGCTCTTTGCTTTCACCAGCTCGCCGCCGCAACAGAGCGGTACCCAGTTGAAGGCGAGTCAACGGTGTACGCAGTTCATGGGAAATATCAGATAGTAGCCTCTGCTGTGAGGTCATCACCCTTTCGAGTGCAGTGACCATTTTGTTGAAGCTTGAACCGGCAGCCAGAAACTCCTGGGGGCCTGATTCGAGCTCAGGATGTTGGCGAAGATCCCCATGGGCCACTTCATCCGCAGCCAGTTTAAGCTGGCGTGCAGGGCGCGCCAGGCTCCATGCCAGCCATAGCAAGAGCGGAGAACTGACTAACATTGTGACAATGAGCAACAGTAACGGCCTGTCGAACAATAAATTAATAAAATCAGACTGAGAGCTGCTTGCCGGACGAATTAAGTACAGCTGGTACATGTCTTCGCCGTCACGAACGGCAAAAGGGCCGACCAGCTCAACCCGGCCATATTTTTTCTTCTGTGGGTGTGCTGCGTTATCCGACTGACCGATAAAGTTACGGATAATTTGCATTTCATTGCGTTGGGCACCAATAACCCGGCCTTCACTGGTGACCAGCAATAAGCGTTGGCCTGGTGGTGCCCATTTATCGATGGCACGAAACAGACGCCGCCACCACATCAAATCGTTCGGTGGGTCATTAGCCAGTTCCGCTTCAACATGTTGCTCTATCATCATGCCCTGGCGTTGCTCACTTTGGAGCAGCTCGGTCATTTGCCTGGAGTCGAGTTTGGGTAACATCAACACCAGCATCAGCACCAAAGCGAGCGTAAGCCAGAAGATAGCAAAAATACGGGCGGTAAGGCTGCCTATCATGAAGCGGACACCATCAGATACCCACGGCCACGTAATGTTTTAAACCAGGGGTGCCCATCTTTACGTTCTGGCAATTTACGGCGCAAGTTGGATATATGCATATCAATTGCCCGGTCAAAAGGGGTCAGCCGCTTACCTAACACTTCCTGGCTTAAATGTTCGCGGGAGACAACCTGCCCAAGGTGCTGAGCCAACAAATACAGCAACGTAAACTCTGTACCGGTCAGTTCCAGCGTTTGCCCATCAAAGCTGGCTTCCTGGCGCCCTGGGTTCAGGCTCAGTGAGTCAACTTCCAGTGTTGGTGTGCCGTTGTCGTTGCTTTGTTGCTGCTCACTCCAGTGTGAGCGACGTAAAATTGCGCGAATACGGGCAACCAGTTCCCGGTCATTAAAAGGTTTTGGCAGGTAATCATCTGCCCCCAGTTCCAGCCCCAGAACACGATCCAGTTCACTACCACGTGCTGTCAGCATGATGACAGGGGTTTGGTATGTTTGCCGGAGTTCTTTCAGTGTATCTATGCCATTTTTCTTGGGCATCATGATATCAAGCAACAAAAGATCGATGCTGTCATCAAGGAGGCTGAGAGCCTGATCCCCATCATGAGCTACCAATACATTGAAACCTTCCATGTCGAGCAATTCCTTTAACAGGGATGTAAGCTCTCGGTCATCGTCAACTAACAGTATCTTATTCATTGTTTAAATACCTCCGAGGCAGAAATTACGTCATCCAGCACGGCTAATCCATGACTTTACGTTGTTTTACACCCCCTGACGCATGTTTGCAGCGTTAATCGTAGACTGCATAACGTCGACTCACGGAGCATAAGGATTCAGGAGCATGTAATGTGCAAAGTTATCGCAGTTTCTCTGGCATCAGCGCTTGTTTTTATCAGCAGTACCAGCCATGCCGATGAAACATTTTTTGCAGATAACTGGCACCAGCAAACGAATAACGCATCACGTTTCAATATTGAAAGTCACATGTTCGATGGTATTAGTTTAACCGAACAACAGCGACAGCAGATGCGAGATTTAATGCAAAGGGCGAGACACAGTTTACCGCCTGTAAACCTGAATGAAATTGAGACCATGCATAAGCTGGTCACAGAAAATCAGTTTGATGAAAGTGCTGTTCGTACTCAGGCAGAAAAGATGGCACAAGAACAGGTGGAGCGCCAGGTCGAGATGGCCCGGGTACAGCACCAGATGTACAGCCTGTTAACGTCTGAGCAGAAAGCGCTTTTGCAAGAGAAGCACAATAAACGAATGAACGCTTTGCGCGAAATTGCAGAGCGACAGAATGTGTCTTCTGAAGAGTTTTATAGCAGTAATCGTAGTAACCAGTGATGAACCCTGTTTTCCTTGCCATAGACACCATCCCTGTCTTACCCCGCCAACCGGCGGGGCTTTTTTTTGCCTTTAAAAACACTCAGATTGATTATACTGGCATCCAGGCTTCCTGGAGGTGTTATGAATCAAAATTATGGCCGTCTTGTTAGCGGTGCGGCTTTAGCTGCAACGACAACTGCTTGCATACTGTTATGCATTAAAATAGTTGCCTGGTGGTTAACAGGATCAATGAGCATTCTGGCATCGTTAGTCGATTCACTGGTCGATATTGCTGCATCCTTAACGAACCTGTTGGTAGTTCGCTATTCCCTTCAGCCAGCAGATGATGAACATACATTTGGGCATGGTAAAGCCGAGTCTCTGGCAGCTCTTGCACAGAGTATGTTTATTTCAGGCTCGGCATTATTTTTATTTCTCTCGGCAATTCAACACATTGCACAACCAGAGCCGATGCGTGATGCAGGTGTCGGTGTGATTGTCACCGTTCTGGCATTAATAAGTACTATCATTTTGGTGACATTCCAGCGTTGGGTGGTCCGCAGAACCGGTAGCCAGGCTGTCAGGGCAGATATGCTTCATTATCAGTCTGATGTTATGATGAATGGAGCCATCCTGGTTGCGCTGGGCCTGTCATGGTATGGATGGCACCGTGCAGATTCACTCTTCGCTTTAGGTATTGGCATTTATATTTTATATAACGCTTTACGTATGGGGTATGAAGCCGTTCAGTCTTTGCTGGACAGAGCCCTGCCGGAAAGTGACCATCAGGAAATTATTCGCATCGCTGGTCAATGGCCTGAAGTAAAAGGGACCCATGATCTGCGGACAAGGCAGTCAGGGCCGACTCGTTTTATTCAATTGCATCTGGAAATGGACGACGATTTGCCATTGGTGGAATCACATCGAATTGCTGAAGCGGTGGAACAGGCAATTCGTGACCACTTTCCTGGCGCAGATGTCATTATTCATCAGGATCCTTGTTCGGTAGTGCCGCTGGAATTACAGGGACATTTCGAGCGTTAATGGAGAGGTGTAAAAAAGTGAGCCAGGTCGCCATTTTCAGTATAAATAACCATCATTTGGCCTGACCTGAATCAATTCAGCAAGAACCGGTTGATATACTATTGCGGTAAGCGTAGTAACCCCAGTTTATCCGCAGGCGGTTCTGGCAACAGTATTCATTTTTGCATTCAAAGTTCAGAGGTAGTCATGATTAAAAAAATCGGTGTTTTGACAAGCGGTGGTGACGCACCGGGCATGAACGCAGCGATTCGTGGAGTTGTGCGTGCCGCATTGACAGAAGGTCTGGAAGTTTGTGGGATTTATGATGGCTATCTGGGTTTGTATGAAGACCGTATGATTAACCTGGACCGTTATAGTGTGTCCGATATGATTAACCGCGGTGGGACATTCCTGGGTTCCGCGCGTTTCCCTGAGTTCCGTGAAGAGCATGTTCGCAGTGTCGCAATTGATAACATGAAAAAACGTGGCATTGATGCACTGGTCGTGATCGGTGGGGATGGTTCCTATATGGGGGCAAAACGCCTGACTGAAATGGGCTTCCCATGTATTGGTCTGCCTGGCACTATTGATAACGATGTGGCTGGTACGGATTACACTATCGGTTATTTCACAGCACTGAGCACCGTTGTTGAAGCTATTGACCGCCTGCGTGATACTTCGTCATCTCACCAGCGTATCTCTATTGTTGAAGTAATGGGGCGTTATTGTGGTGATCTGACTTTGGCTGCTGCCATTGCCGGCGGGTGTGAATTTATTGTGCTGCCGGAAGTTGAGTTTAACCGCGAAGATCTGGTTTCCGAAATTAAAGCCGGTATCGCCAAAGGTAAGAAACACGCGATTGTTGCGATTACTGAGCACATTTGCGATGTGAATGAATTATCCAAATACATTGAAACTGAAACAGGCCGTGAAACACGTTCTACCGTGTTGGGCCATATTCAGCGTGGTGGTTCTCCGGTGCCTTACGACCGTATTCTGGCTTCTCGTATGGGCTCTTATGCTATTGAACTGCTGCTGCAGGGATACGGTGGCCGTTGTGTGGGTACACAGAATGAAAAACTGGTACACCACGATATTATCGACGCCATTGAAAATATGAAACGCCCATTCAAGGGCGACTGGCTGAACTGCGCGAAGAAATTGTACTGACAGCCCACCCACAACAAGCCGGAGCGTCTCTCCGGCTTTTTTATCTCTTTAATTATTCCTTATAGTTATAGCCAATTTTTTTTAATTCTTTAATTAGCGTGAAATTTTCTGGCAGGCTGACACCATTCGACCTGATAAGAGAACCCGTTATGAAAAAGTGGCTTCCTGGTGTGGTTTTGCTGCTGGCTTCTGCCAGTGTAATGGCTAAAGACATCCAATTATTAAATGTGTCTTACGACCCAACGCGTGAACTCTATGAGCAATATAACAAAGCGTTCAGTGCCTGGTGGAAAGAGAAAACGGGCGACAATGTGATTATTCGCCAGTCTCATGGCGGTTCAGGTAAACAGGCAACGTCAATTATTAATGGAATAGATGCCGATGTAGCGACGCTGGCTCTGGCAGGGGATATTGACGCGATTGCTGCGCGTGGGCGCATTGCTAAAGACTGGATCAAACGGTTACCAGATAATTCAGCGCCTTATACTTCAACCATTGTTTTTTTGGTGCGCAAGGGCAACCCGAAAAATATTCATGACTGGAATGATCTGGTTAAACCAGGCGTCTCGGTGATTACTCCGAATCCAAAAAGCTCTGGTGGTGCACGCTGGAATTACCTGGCTGCCTGGGGCTATGCGCTGGATAACAATAATGGTTCTCAGGAGAAGGCTCAGGCATTTGTTAAGGCGCTATATCATAATGTTGAAGTGCTTGATTCCGGGGCGCGAGGTGCAACGAACACCTTTGTTGAACGGGGAATTGGCGATGTGTTAATTGCCTGGGAGAACGAAGCACTACTGGCGGAGAAGACGCTGGGACACGGGCAGTTTGAAATAGTGACGCCAAGTGAATCGATTCTGGCTGAACCGACGGTGTCGGTTGTCGATAAAGTGGTGGATAAAAAAGGCACGCGCGATATCGCCCAGGCATATTTGCAACATCTCTACTCCCATGAAGGGCAGGAGATTGTTGCCCGTAACTTTTACCGCCCCCGAGACCCGGAAGTGGCTAAACAGTTCAGTGCACAGTTTCCTGAGTTGAAACTTTTCACTATTGATGAAAAATTTGGCGGCTGGGCTCAGGCACAGAAAATACATTTTGCCAGCGGTGGTACATTTGACCAGATCAGCCAGCGGTGATTGTTAACAAAACTGTCATTGTGATTTGAGATAAAAAACAGGACGATGGCTGTCAGGTCATCGTCTTTTTACGTTCAGGAGCACAATGATGGTCCGTCATCGCAAAAAGTATTTAGGGTTATTTCTCGTAGTGTTAGTTGTAGCTGGTGCAGCAGGAGGTTGGTACTGGCATGAACGAGAGTGGAAGGCCGGGGCCCTGTGGCGCATTGTCAGTGAAAAATGCGTACCGGGTGAGCAGAAGAATCACAATCCGGCACCTTGTAAGGAAGTAAACCTGCAACAAGGCTATGTGCTATTGAAGGATCTCAATGGCCCGCTGCAATTTTTGCTCATGCCAGTTGAACGTATAACAGGCATTGAAAGCCCTGAACTGCTTTCCCCCACAACGCCTAATTTTTTCTGGGACGCCTGGCATGAACGTGGTGTGATGGCAGAAAAACGAGGGGCGCCCATACCGGATACTGCGATTTCATTGGCAATAAATTCACCCACTGGCAGAACACAGAACCAGTTACATATTCATATCTCCTGCCTGCGCAATGATATTCGCCAAGCCATTGATAAATTTCAGTATGCCGTTGGGGCGCAATGGCAGCCATTCCCGGATAATCTGGCCGGTGAAGAGTGGCTGGCACGGACATTAACCCCTGAAGAGCTGCAAAACCAAAGTCTGTTTATTAACTTTGCGCAGCAGGTTGGTGGAGCAGCAAAACAGATGGGGCATTTCAGCCTGGCGCTGGTGGCACTGAAGAGCGGTAAACTGCTGGCACTGGCAACAGAGCGTGATTTATTGCACGGCAATCCGGCATCAGCAGAAGTGTTGCAGGATCATACCTGTGCAATTTTGACTGCGCCAGAAACACAAAAGCCCTGAACAGACACCACAACGTAGTGCATGCTACAGGGCCTTAACCGCAGGGCGATTAATGCTTATCAGGCATTTTTCGCTTCTGCTGCTGCTTTAACGATAGTTGCGAAGGCATCTGCTTTCAGTGAAGCACCACCAACCAATGCACCGTCGATATCCGGCTGGCCAAACAGTTCAGCTGCGTTGGCCGCATTAACGGAGCCGCCGTACTGGATGATAACTTGTTCAGCAATTGCCGCATCAGCTTTTGCAATGTGATCACGAATGAATTTGTGAACAGCCTGAGCCTGTGCCGGGGTGGCAGATTTACCAGTGCCAATCGCCCACACAGGTTCATAAGCGATAACTGCACCTTCAAAAGCTTGAGCACCAAGAGTATTCAGCACGGCATCAATCTGGCGGGAACAAACTTCTTCAGTTTTACCTGCTTCGTTTTCTGCTTCAGTTTCACCGATGCAAAGAACCGGGATCAGGCCTTGTTCTTTCAGGACCGCGAATTTTTTAGCGATGAGTTCATCGGATTCAGCATGGTAGGTACGGCGTTCGGAGTGACCAATAATAATATATTTTGCACCCACATCTTTCAGCATTGCAGCGGAAGTTTCGCCAGTGAATGCGCCAGACAGGTTCAGGTCAACATTTTGCGCGCCCAGGTGAATATGGCTGCCTGCTGCAGTCTGTTTTGCCAGGTCGAGGTACATCATTGGAGGGGCAATCGCAACACCACAACCCACAACGCTGGATAATTCCTTACGCAGGTTAGTCACCAGCTCGTGAACCATGTGTGTGCTGCCGTTGAGTTTCCAGTTACCCATCACTAAGGGATGTCGCATCTTATTCTCCAGGTGGTAAGAAATAAAAATAGTGCTGCCATGGCAGGCAGCGGGTCTGTAACACAGTATAGAGATTCACAGCTCGAAAGGCTTTGCTTTTTATCATTGATTGCTGTTTTCAAGCGCTTCAGATAGCGCCAGCTTAACCGGTTCAACAGCGAAAGTTAGCCCTTTTTCACCGTCATCTGCCACAACATAGCGTAACGCTCCTTCGGTTTGAGCGTAATAGCTTTTGTTTTTCCCGGCAGACAGCAATTTAGTGAGCAGATCTGCACTTTGCTGTGCCGAATAGTTAGGGTTGAAATGATTGATTAACGCTTTCATCCAGGCCAGCGCTTTTGCCCGCGCGTTCGCCTGTTCTGGCCCCTGAATCGGTAACCAGGTTATCTGGATGCTTTTGATTTTGAGCGTTGCCCGCTCAAGCGCTGCCGATGCATAGAGATTCTCATTAATTTTTGTTGCAGCACGCAGTAATAAAACTTTCGGGTCGTTGACCTCAATGGCACGAAATTCATTGAGTTGTAATGTGGGGTTTTCGTGATTGAAACGTTCTCGGAAATCGGAAATCGAGATATCGAACACCGGCGCACCGGGTAGCAGGTACGCAGCGACAGGCGCTTTGGTTTCTCCTTGTTCCGCTTTGCCGTAGGCCGCACAAGTCAATAATGTGAGTGCTGCAAGCGCGGTTAACAAGTATTTCATTCATTCTCACTCCCCTGAGATTGGTGAAACGATTAAAACGATATCCTGTGCGCTTGTCAAAAACAGCTCCACCCAGGGTAAACTATCCGCATTATGATAAGCAGGGTACATTTATGACCATACAGCTTTGGTTGTTTTCTTTTCGGGGGCGTATTGGCCGCCGTGATTTCTGGGTCTGGATTGTTGCGTGGGCAGTGGCTATGTCGCTGCTGTTTACACTTGCCGGTAATCAAATGCTCAACACACAAACCGCGGCATTTATTCTGGTTTGCCTGCTGTGGCCGACTTCAGCCGTTGTAGTGAAGCGGTTGCATGACCGTGGCAAATCGGGGGCCTGGGCGTTTTTAATGATTCTTGCCTGGATGTTGCTGGCGGGGAACTGGAGTGTGCTGGGCGGCATTTGGGTTTGGGCCGTCGGGCGCTTTATACCCACTCTGATTATGGTGATGATGCTCCTCGACCTGGGCGCGTTTTTAGGCACCCAGGGAGAAAATAAATACGGTAAAACAACGCAGGAAGTTAAATACCGTTAATTACCAATAATGTTCCGCCGTCATGTGCCCCGGGCGGCGGCGCAAGTGTTTTGCCATACCACGGGTTTCTTTAAGCAGTGCCTGTGTGTCTCTAACCATGTCCGGGTTGCCACACAACATCACATGGCTGGTGGTGGGGTCCAGAGCCAGCCCTGTCGCAGCTTCTAATGCGCCACTTTCTATCAATGCAGGTATCCGCCCGGTGAGTGCCCCCGTGGTGGTCTCCCGGCTGACTACGGTTTGAATGCGCAGCTTGTCGCCCAGCTGTTGCTGGAGCGAGAGCATTAATGGCAGGTAACTTAAGTCAGCGGCATGGCGTACGGCATGAACCAGGACGATATGTTCGAAGCGTTCGAGGTCATCACCTTGCTGCAGTATAGATAAATAGGGCCCGACAGCCGTACCTGTTGCCAGCATCCAGAGCGTCTGGCAATCAGGAACTTCATCCAGCACAAAAAAGCCCGCAGCGGATGCGGTAACTTGTACCGGATCGCCAGGTTTCAGGGCGCTCAGGTGTGGGCTTAGTTTACCGCCCGGAACGGTCACCAGATAAAACTCAAGATTTGGGTTAGCTGGTGCATTGACATAAGAATACGCTCGCTGGACGCGCTCACCGTCAATTTCCAGGCTTAGTTTGGCAAATTGCCCGGCGGTGAAAGGCGCGACAGGGGCGTTGAGTGTCAGGCTGAACAGTGTCTCTGTCCAGTGATTGATGTTGATAACGTTGCCGGTAACCCAGTCAGCCATAATGCACTCCTGTGATGATGTTTAATTAATCTTCGCCAGGTCTGCGTAACATTTCCAGCCCAAAAGGGCTGGAAAGCTCAAGAAGACAAACGGTTACACAATATACACCTGTACACCCGAATCTTTGCGATCGAGGTAGTGAATGGACTGGATACGGCGAATTGTGCGTGATTTACCACGAATAAGCAGGGTTTCTGTCGTCGCCATATTTCCTTTACGGGAAATACCATCGAGTAAGTCACCTTTGGTAATGCCGGTTGCCGAGAAAATCACGTTATCACTTTTGGCCATTTCGCTGAGTGCCAGCACTTTGCCAGCTTCAATGCCCATTTCCTGGCAACGTTGTAATTCTTTTTCGCCCAGTGAGCGGTTTTCAGGGGTATCGCCTTTCACATGATGGCGGGCGACTAACCGGCCCTGCATATCACCATCCAGAGCACGAATGACAGCTGCAGACACCACACCTTCTGGTGCACCGCCAATACCATACAGGACATCAACCTCGCTATCCGGCATGCATGTCAGAATAGAGGCTGCCACATCACCATCAGGAATGGCGAAAACGCGCACTCCCAGCTTTTGCATTTCCTCAATGGCTTTCTCATGGCGGGGTTTTGCCAGGATAGTGACGGTGAGTTCACTCAATGGTTTTGCCATTGCATAAGCGATATTGCGCAGGTTTTCGCTGAGTGGCAGGTTGAGGTCGATAGCACCTTTGGCATCCGGGCCCACTATCAGTTTTTCCATATACATATCGGGTGCATTCAGAAAACAGTCTTTATCGCCAACTGCCAGTACAGCCAGTGCATTGGCCTGGCCCATCGCAGTCATTCTGGTGCCTTCAATGGGGTCAACAGCTATATCCACTGCGTCGCCTTTACCGGTCCCCACTTTTTCACCGATATACAGCATAGGGGCTTCATCAATTTCCCCTTCGCCAATAACAATTTGCCCGTCAATATCGACCTGATTGAGCATGATGCGCATGGCATTCACCGCCGCGCCGTCTGCGGCATTTTTATCTCCCCGCCCAAGCCACTTATAGCCAGCAAGTGCTGCAGCTTCAGTTACACGGGAAAATTCGATAGCAAGTTCTCGTTTCATAGCAAATCCACAACGGAAGAATTGCGACGGAGTGTAGCACAGTGGGGAAAGAGGGGGGTAAAACCCCTTTGCTTTGCAGGGGGATGATTAAAATGAAAAAGCCACATCAGATGTGGCTTTTAAATATTTTATCAGTCAGTTACATCTCTTCATGCTCTTCCCAGGCGAGAGCGCGTTTAACCGCTTTTTTCCAGCCTGCATAGCGGTAATTCCGTTCGGTAGTTTCAATACCCGGGCGGAATTCTTTCTCAATAACCGCTTTTTCTTTCAGCTCATCCAGATTTTGCCAGTAGCCCACCGCCAGGCCCGCCAGGTATGCGGCACCCAGCGCTGTGACTTCCCGGACCTCAGGGCGCTCAACCGGGGTACCCAAAATATCCGACTGGAATTGCATCAGGAAGTTGTTGGCGACAGCCCCACCATCAACCCGCAGAGCGTGGAGCCGTACACCGGCATCGGCCTGCATGGCTTCAAGTACGTCGCGTGTCTGGTAAGCAATAGATTCCAGGGTGGCACGAATGATGTGGTTGGCATTGACACCGCGAGTCAAACCGAAGATTGCACCACGTGCATAAGGGTCCCAGTAAGGGGCGCCGAGCCCGGTAAATGCTGGTACAACATACACGCCGTTGGTGTCTTTGACTTTAGTGGCAAAGTATTCAGAGTCCGTTGCATCACTGATGAGTTTCATTTCATCCCGCAACCACTGAATTGATGCCCCACCCATAAAGACCGCCCCTTCCAGCGCGTAATTCACTTCGCCAGTTGGTCCGCAGGCAATGGTGGTGAGCAACCCATGGCTGGAGGTGACGGCCTGCTTGCCTGTGTTCATCAGCATAAAGCAGCCAGTGCCATAGGTGTTTTTCGCCATCCCTTCTTTTACACACAACTGCCCAAACAAGGCAGCCTGCTGGTCACCTGCAATCCCGGCAATAGGAATACGTGTCCCGCCTTTCCCCCCAATGTTGGTTTGGCCATAGACTTCAGAGGATTTACGTACTTGCGGCAACATTTCCCGAGGAATATCCAGTGCTTCCAGCATGCGGTCGTCCCATTCCAGCGTGTGGATGTTGAACAGCATGGTACGGGAGGCGTTGGTATAATCGGTGACATGCACCCGGCCCTGAGTCATTTTCCAGATAAGCCAGGTATCAACGGTACCGAATAATAACTCCCCACGACGGGCGCGTTCCCGCGAGCCTTCAACGTGGTCGAGGATCCATTTCACTTTGGTGCCGGAGAAATAGGGGTCGATGACCAGGCCTGTCGTGTGGCGCACATATTCTTCCATGCCATCGCGCTTAAGTTGTTCGCAAATTTCAGCGGTACGGCGGCACTGCCAGACAATAGCATTGTAAATAGGTTTGCCGGTTTCGCGTTCCCAGACAATAGCCGTTTCACGCTGGTTGGTAATCCCTATCGCGGCTACCTGGTCTGAACGAATGTCTGCTTTGGCAAGCACTTCCACCAGAGTGGAACTTTGTGATGCCCAGATCTCCATCGGGTCGTGTTCAACCCAACCCGCTTTGGGGTAGATTTGCTGAAACTCGCGTTGGGAGACACTGACGATGTTTGCATCGTGATCCATTACCACGGCCCGGGAACTGGTGGTGCCCTGGTCCAGTGCGACGATGTATTTTTTCTCTGTGGTCATAAATGTGTGTCCTTAAGTCGAATTACAGCGAGGCTTTTTGTTGCGCCACCGCAGGCGATGATGAATTTGATGTTTCTACAACAGGTTTTTTACCAGGTAAATGGTGGGCGATTAATTTCTGGTAGCCAAATGCTCCCAGAATGGCACCAGCCACAGGGCCAAAAGCCGGAACAAGGAAGTAAGGGATGTTACGCCCGCCAGTGAAGGCGATGTCTCCCCAGCCAGCCAGCCAGGCGAATGTCTTCGGGCCAAGGTCACGTGCCGGGTTCATGGCAAATCCGGTTAATGGCCCCATCGACGCACCAATAACCGCAATGAGCAGGCCAATTAACAGCGGTGCGAGCGGGCCGCGCGGGATCCCGTTACCATCATCGGTCAGTGCCATAATGACGCCCATAAGAATGGCGGTAATTACCATCTCAACAGCAAAAGCCTGGTAGAAGTTGATATGGGGATTTGGGTAAGTAGAGAAAATACCTGCCAGTTGCAGGCTTTCTGGTGTTCCGCGAACAATATGGTGAGTTAGCTCGTAATCAATAAACAGGTTGTAATAAAGCCCGTAAACCAGAGCTGCGGCGCAGAAGGCACCGAGAAACTGTGAGCAGATGAAGGGCACAACTTTTCGCCCTTCGAAGTTCGCAAACAGCCACAATGCAAGAGTGACTGCCGGGTTGAGGTGTGCGCCGGATACGCCTGCGGTCAGATAGATGGCCATAGCCACCCCCAAACCCCAGATGATACTGATTTCCCACTGGCCAAATGTTGCGCCTGCGACAACTAAAGCGGCAACACAGCCAACACCGAAGAAAATCAACAACCCGGTACCAATAAATTCGGCGATGCACTGACCTTTTAAGGTTGAAGTTTGACTCATAATCGGGTCCTGAAGGTAAATTAATGATTATTGTTTGTACGGGTAAGCCAATAACCCGCCATGTCGTGTAGACATACTGTTAATTTATCGTTAACGAGCAAAAACGAGAAATATCGAAAGTGATTTTTGTGTGCGTCGTCAAGAAAATGAGCGTTTTCGCGCTGCGCAGACCAGACTGTTGAGCTGGATAATTATCGGGCGTGATAAGAAATACCTCATTTTTTTAACGGATATATTAACAATTGGGCTGAACAGTGGCGTGTGAGGTTCAGCAAATGCTGAAAAGTGTTGCAATCCGCAAACAGCCCGGTATCTCGCTGGACAGGGGCTGTCAGGCTTCTTACAATCGAAGTCTTGCGTGATGTAACGTATATCATTAAGGCGTCGCCGAAGCGGGACAGGATAGTCATCCATCAGCGCCTTTGTAATTCAGGAGAGGTATGACAATGTCATTTGAAGTGTTTGAAAAACTGGAAGCCAAAGTACAACAGGCTATTGATACCATCACGCTGTTGCAGATGGAAATCGAAGAGCTGAAAGAAAAGAACAACAACCTGGCGCAGGAAGTACAGCTTGCACAGGAAAACCGCGGAGCGCTGGAGCAGGAAAATAACCAACTGAAAGAGCAGCAGGGTGTCTGGCAAGAGCGTTTACAGGCACTGTTGGGAAAAATGGAAGAGGTTTAATTTCCCCAGGCGAGGCCTTTTGGGCGCAGTGATGTCTGCGCCCAATAGTACGCCTATTCGATATCCAGAGGTTCTTCAGAAAGAATAATGCCAGTGTTATCTGCGTAGAGGTGGTCGCCTGAAAAGAACGTTACACCACCAAAGTTGACCCGGATATCACTCTCGCCGGTACCTTCTCCCGCGGCACCCACAGGAATCGCGGCAATAGCCTGAATACCAATATCCATTTCTTCCAGATCATCCACCTGGCGTACAGCACCGTATATAACAATGCCTTCCCATTCGTTTTGCATAGCCAGGCGAGCCAGATCGGCGTCGAACAGTGCACGACGTACTGAGCCACCGCCATCCACAACCAGGATACGCCCACGGCCATTTTCTTCGAGAAGCTCATACAGCAACCCGTTGTCCTCGAAACATTTTACTGTGATGACCTGTCCACCAAAGGAGTGACGCCCACCGAAGTTAGAAAACAACGGTTCGACGACATTAACATCTTCGTGGTAGATATCGCACAACTCTGAAGTATCGTATTTCATAGGATTAACACTTAGTTGCCGCTGGTAGTTTTCAGTATATCGCTTAATGTCTGGCGATGTCCTGCTGTAATGAGTAATTTTCAGCCTGTTGCGTATTGTCCTTAAAAAACCGCAGGATGCGTTGATGTGGGTCAGTTATCCGCCCCATTGGCTGATGATGATGCCTGCAATGAACAAGATATTGGTCAGCAAGGCTGCTTTCACTGTTTTTTCAAGCATTGGGCGTATTGCTACCGGGTTGGTTTCCCGCAGAATATAACGGCACTGGCGCAGCAGTAATGGAGCCGAGAGCACAAACAACCATCCCCATACTTGCTTCAGCCAAAATAAATTAAACAAGGCAAAGCATAACAGAGCACCGATAAGCAACATGACATGGTAACGGCGGGCGTTATACGGCCCAAGGCGCACAGCGAGCGTGTTTTTACCATTCTCCCTGTCGCTGTCTAAATCTCGCAGGTTATTGATATTCAGTACCGCTGTTGCTAACAACCCGGTTGCAGTCGCAGGAATGAAGATAGAAACTGCCAGTTGGTGAGTTTGTAAATACCAGGCTCCCACAACACTCAGCCAGCCAAAGAAAATCAGTACTGATATGTCACCAAGGCCCATGTAACCATAAGGTTTATTGCCAACGGTATAGGTAATCGCGGCGATAATAGCCAGCACGCCCAGCAAGAGAAAACCAAACAAGTCAGACAGGGTATGGCAGGCGACCAGCACCAGGGCCAGGCCAGACAGGCAGGTTAGTGTAACGGTGATAATCAGGGCAACTTTCATTTGAGGCACACTGATCAGGCCTTTTTGCATACCCCGCAATGGCCCTATACGGCCTGGCTTATCACTGCCTTTAAGTGCATCGCCATAATCATTGGCTAAATTTGAAAGAATTTGTAATAACCCGGCGGTTAACAAAGCCAGCGCCGCAACAAGCGGATCAAAAGTATGTTGCCACCAGGCCAGAACGCTCCCCACAACAATAGAAATAAACGCCAGGGGCAGTGTACGAGGACGCAGGCTTTCAAACCACGCGCGGGCAACACTCACAGGTTGGGCATCAGTCATGTTTTATCGCCAACAATAAAAATGGGGGCGCGATGCCCCCATTGAAATGAACAGGATTAGGCTCGGAACCGAATTGTACACGGTACATGGCCTAACCTGAAAGAGTGTTACCCATTGGTGTCGTGATACCCGCGGGTGCCAGGTGATTACAGAATAAACCGGCTCAGGTCTTCGTCTGCCACCAGTTCATCAAGGTGCTTGCTGACATAGGCGGCATCAATAGTGATGGTTTCACCACCAATCTCGCTGGCATCAAACGAAATATCTTCCATCAGGCGTTCCAGCACAGTGTGCAAACGGCGGGCACCAATGTTTTCAGTGGTTTCATTGACCTGCCATGCAGCCTGAGCAATGCGGCGAATACCGTCGTCAGTGAAGGCAATATCAACCCCTTCGGTTGCCATCAGCGCTTTGTACTGTACAGTGACGGACGCGTTCGGTTCTGTCAGGATCCGCTCAAAATCCTCAGTGGTCAGTGCCTGCAACTCTACGCGAATAGGCAAGCGGCCTTGCAGTTCTGGAATAAGGTCTGACGGGCTGGCAACCTGGAATGCACCAGAAGCAATAAACAGAATATGGTCTGTTTTCACCATCCCATGCTTCGTGGATACCGTACAACCTTCAACCAGAGGCAGCAAATCGCGTTGTACGCCTTCGCGGGACACATCCGGCCCAGAAGCATTACCACGCTTACAAATCTTATCGATCTCATCGATAAACACGATGCCATGCTGCTCAACGGCATCAATTGCGTCCTGCTTCAGTTCTTCCGGATTCACCAGTTTTGCGGCTTCTTCTTCCACCAGGAGCTTCATCGCATCTTTGATTTTCAGCTTACGCGGCTTTTGTTTCTGCCCACCCAGATTCTGGAACATGGACTGAAGCTGGCTGGTCATTTCTTCCATACCTGGAGGAGCCATGATTTCAACACCCATAGGTGCGGCCGCAAGGTTGATTTCTATTTCTTTATCGTCCAACTGGCCTTCACGCAGTTTCTTGCGAAACGCCTGGCGCGCAGCAGAGGGTTCCTGGGGAGCTTCAGACTGGCCCCAGTTATTTTTTGCCGGTGGGATCAGCGCATCCAGAACCCGTTCTTCTGCCATTTCTTCTGCACGATAACGGTTTTTTTCAATGGACTGCATACGAACCATTTTCACGGCGGCATCGGTCAGATCGCGGATAATGGAATCTACTTCCTTACCAACATAGCCCACTTCGGTGAATTTGGTTGCTTCCACTTTGATGAACGGCGCATTAGCCAGTTTTGCCAGGCGGCGGGCTATTTCAGTTTTACCGACACCTGTTGGCCCGATCATCAGGATATTTTTTGGTGTCACTTCATGGCGCAGCTCTTCATCAAGCTGCATACGGCGCCAGCGGTTACGCAGCGCAATAGCGACAGAACGTTTTGCTGCGTCCTGACCAATAATGTGTTTGTCGAGTTCGCTGACAATTTCGCGTGGGGTCATTTCAGACATGGGCAGTCCTTAAACTTTTGACGGTAATTCTTCAATGGTCTGGAAACTGTTGGTGTAAATACAGATATCACCTGCAATACCCAACGCTTTTTCGACAATATCGCGTGCGCCTAACTCTGTGTTTTCCAGTAATGCACGAGCAGCGGCCTGGGCATAAGGGCCACCAGAACCAATCGCAATCAGGTCATTTTCGGGCTGGATAACGTCGCCATTGCCACTAATGATGAGTGAGGCATTTTCATCCGCTACAGCCAGTAGCGCTTCCAGGCGGCGCAGCATACGGTCAGTACGCCAGTCTTTGGCCAGTTCAACCGCGGCTTTGACCAGGTGACCCTGGTGCATTTCCAGTTTGCGTTCGAACAGTTCAAACAAGGTAAAGGCATCTGCTGTTCCGCCAGCAAAACCCGCAATGACTTTGTCATTGTAGAGGCGACGTACTTTTTTGACGTTACCTTTCATTACGGTATTGCCCAGCGTGGCCTGACCATCGCCACCGATTACTACATGGCCGTTGCGGCGTACACTTACTATTGTTGTCACGAGCAGACCCCTTGTGGATAGCTGAATGAGGGTATTCCGGGCCGGGTTTGCCTGTACTATTTGCTGCCAGTACTACAGCTCACCAAAAAATGCCCGGAAGAGAATGAAATTATAGATGGGGGGAAAATTGGGGGTTTCAACCCCCGGATGCGATACGGATGCAGTTTGTGTGGCCGGAAATCTTCAACCTGCTGATAGTAGAGTCAGCATTATCTTTCCCTTTCAACGGGCCAATGACTACCCGGTTCCAGCCATTATTCACGGTAATATGTGAAGAAAAACCTTCAAATGCTAACTGCGCACGCACAGTTTCGGCCTGGTCTGACCCGCGGAATGAGCCACATTGTATCATCCAGCGACGCTCATCTTTTTTCTCTGCAGTTTTGGCCGGTTCCTGTACCTGTGTGACAGGCGCAGGCTGTTCGGTTCGGGTTGCAGTGGTACTCCGCGTCTGTTCCCTTTGGGATGTATGCGCAGGCGTTTGCATCAGGTCTTCATAAGGTGAGGCTGATGTGGGTGCCCGCACAGGGGAAGAGTGCGAATAAGTTTGTGTATTACGCGTTGTTGAAGGCTGAGACTGAGTCGCCGCCGCGCGGGATGACGCACCCGAAGGCTGTGCCTGTTGTTGTGCCGCGGCGGCCTGGCGTTGACGCTGCAATGTTTGCTGGCGTTGTTCTGGCGTTTGTTCATTCCAGGGCACTTCACTCAGTTGTGTAGGCTGCTGGCGCATATCTGCCTGCATTTGCTCCAGTAACTGGCGTTGCTCATTGGTTAGCTGATCAGCATTCTTAATTTCCCCTCCTGAAGAGGGTTCTGTAGGCGTGCGGATGCCTGGCTGGCGATTTTCCAACTCTTTAATATAGCGCCACCGTTCTTCGGGCTTCGGCGGCAGACCATTGCCAGGAATGCTTTGCCCGCTTCGCGCCTCGCTTTCTTCTTTTTTATGATGGGTAATAAAGTAAAGCCCGCCAACAAAAGCCACCAGAACAGCAGCCGCAACGGCAACCATCACTGGAGAGAGTGCAGACCCCTGAGCCTGCTTTTTGCGGGAATTTCCTTTTTTCCGCCGTGCCGGCGTCGATTGCCCACGACGTACGTAATCTCGTTGTGCCACTATCGTTTCGCTGTGAATATCGTATTTATCAGTCCGCCATGTTACTTAAGGGGCGGGAGTTTGACCAGATTAAGGATTCCGAAAGCGTTAAATCCCTGTTTTTGCCGGACCAGTCGATTCCCTGATGACCAGATCGCAGTCAAGCAAACGGGAGCCCGGGCTGATGGTGTTCCCATTCAACTGTTCCAGAAGCAGCAGCATCGCTTCCTCGCCAATCTTGAAGCGGGGCTGCGCCATGGTGGTGAGTGGCGGGTCGCAAAAGCGTGATAATGCAATATCGTCGAAACCCATAATAGACAGGTCCTGTGGTACGCGCAGGCCGTGGCGTTTTGCCCATGAAAGTGCACCCAGCGCCATGACATCACTGTGGCAAAATATGGCGGTGGGCGGAACAGGCAGGCGTTGCAATTGCTCAAGCGCACTCGCGCCGGCTTCATAGCTAAAATCGCCGCGTACAATATAGTTTGAGTCTACCGTGATGCCATTGCGCCTCAGGGCCTGAATATACCCTTGCAAGCGGTAGTGTGAGAGCGGCATCTCTTCGGGGCCGGCAATACAGGCAATATGAGTATGACCTTGCTGTAACAACCAGGCGACAGCATTAAAAGCCGCAGTCAGGTTGTCGATGTGAACTGTTGGTAGTTCCAGCTCAGGTGCGAATTCGTTCGCCATCACCATTGGCGGCAGGTTGCGTTGCTCTTCGCGGCTGGCATCGAAAGGCAGTTGGGAGCCGAGCAGTAGCATGCCATCGATTTGTTTACTGATGATGAGGTCAATAAAGTTTTTTTCTTGCTGGTTTTGGTGGGCGCAGTCGCCAATTAACACCAGGTAGCCATGCTGTGCCGCAGTGGTTTCGATACCGCGCAGAATTTCACTGAAAAAGGGATCGCAAATATCCGGCACAATGACCAGCAGGGTGCGGGAGTCGTTGCGTTTGGCACTGCGGTTCAGAGCATGCGGCAGATAGCCCAGCTCAATAGCGGCCTGTTCAACCCGAGTGCGTGTTGCCTGCGAAACTTTCTCGGGGTTCATTAATGCGCGAGAGACTGTTGCTGTGGACACTTCTGCTTTTTCTGCCACATCTTTCATCGTGGGGGCCACGACTTTTTTGTTCGCCTTCAACGTGCTCTCCTCGTCCGAAACCGCAAATGATGCATTTTATCTGATGCTGTTCACATTTTTATCAGATAATCGCAGCAAGTTGTTACAACTCTTTCATTTGAAGTGTGATCTGTGTTGTTTTTCAGAGCATCCTCGCATTCTTCTGGCGAATTATCCTTCAATCGGATCGACGTCCAGCATCCATTTTACTTTTTTCGCCCCAGGCAGGGTGTTAACCAGAACCAGTGCAGTTGCCAATACTTGTTGAAGACGGGCGCGTGAAGGGTGTTGCAGCAAGAGTTGCCAGCGGAATCGACCACCACGTTTGGGTTGCAGAGCCGGAACCGGGCCGAGCAACCACAGTTGTTGGTCTGCCGCCGGGCTCGCCTGAAGCAGGTTGCGCAATTGCTGTAAGAAGACCGGAGCATGCTGGTTGTTGTGGTCTTCAGCGCGAATAAGCACATGGCTGCTCCAGGGGGGCAACATGACTTTTTGCCGCTCAGCCAGCGCCTGGCTGGCAAATGCGTCATAACCTTTTGCGAGCAAAATTTGTAGTAAGGGATGGTCGGGATGGTGAGTTTGTAAAATAACTTCGCCTTGTTTGCCAGCCCGCCCGGCTCGCCCTGATACCTGAGTGTACAGTTGAGCGAAGCGCTCTGCGGCGCGGAAATCAGCTGAAAATAATGCACCATCGACATCCAGCAAGGCGACCAGGGTGACATCGGGAAAGTGGTGCCCTTTAGCCAGCATTTGGGTACCAATCAGGATCCTCTTCCCTCCACGGTGAACCGCCTCAAGGTGTTTTTCCAGTGCGCCTTTACGGCTGGTTGTGTCACGGTCAATACGGGAAATGGGTACTGAAGGAAAAAATGGGGCAAGGCTTTCTTCCAGTTGTTCTGTACCCGTGCCGACGGGTACCAGGTGGGTTGAACCACACCCCGGGCATTGGTGAGGAATCGGCCTCTGGCTGTCGCAATGGTGGCAGCGCAGGTGCCGCTGACGTTGATGAACGGTGTAATAGTGATCACACCGCTGGCATTCAGCAATCCAGCCACAATCATGGCACAGCAAAGCCGGTGCATATCCGCGCCGGTTCAGGAATAAAATCACCTGGTTATCCGCTTCAAGGTGCTGGCGCATGCGGTTAATCAGTGCCGGAGATAAACCAGCCTGAAGTGACTGGCCTTTCAGATCCAGAACGTGTTGCATTGCCGGGCGAGCATTTCCTGCCCGCCGGGTCAGTTTAAGTTGGCGATATTTGCGTTGCTGGACGTTATACAGCGTTTCCAGCGAAGGCGTGGCAGACCCAAGCACAATGGGAATGTCTTCACTGTGAGCACGCCACACGGCAAGATCACGGGCGTGGTAACGCCAACCTTCCTGTTGCTTATAGGAGCTGTCATGCTCTTCATCAATAACGATAACGCCCAGGTTGCGAAATGGGGTAAACAACGCTGAACGCGTACCAATCACAATCGCGGAGTCACCCCGGCTGGCTTTGATCCACGTGGCTAACCGCTCACTGTCATTCAGCCCTGAATGCAGCACATCTACCGGAGCATTAAATCGTTCGCGAAAACGGGCGATGGTTTGTGGTGTAAGCCCAATCTCTGGCACCAGTACCAGCGCCTGTTTACCTCGTGCCAACACGTTTTCCAGCACGCTCAGGTAGACTTCTGTCTTCCCGGAGCCGGTTATACCCGCCAGTAGCCAGGCAGTAAAATGGTCATCGTCACCGTGAATTGCCCCAACCGCCATTGCCTGCTCGGTATTCAACCGCAGGCGCTCCTGAGCAAGTGTGAATGTGTTTTGCCATGGCGAACTTGCTGGCTCTTCCTGGCGAATGTCACACAGCCCTTTACGGCGCAATGACTGGAGAGCGGAATCGTTCAGGTCAAGTTCTGTCGTTTGTTGGCGCAGCACCGGGCCCTGGCGAAGAGCCGCCAGCGCTTGCTGTTGCTTTGGCGCACGTTTTAACCCATTCAGGTCCGTTGCCATGCCTTGTTCGGTAGCAAACCAGTAACTTTGCGGCGACAACAGAGCAGGTTTACCCTGGCGTAATGGAATGGGTAAGGCGTGGAACAGCACTTCACCAATCGGGTGGTGGTAGTAGTTAGCGGCCCACTGGAGTAAACGCCATAAAGATGCTGAGTAAAGCGGTGCGCTGTCCAGTGCTTCTTGCACAGTTTTCAGGTCTGCCAGAGGGAGTTCGCTGGAGTCATCAATACTGACCACAATACCTGTGCGTTTTTGCGTTCCGAAAGGCACGGTGACTCGGCAGCCTGCTATCAGCACCATATTTTCAGGTACGGCATAGTCAAAAGTGCGGTTTAGCGGAACGGGCAAAGCAACGTGGGCAACGGGCATCAGCGCTTCCAAAGCAAAAAAAGGCAGCCTAGTGTACACTGTGGCTGCGGTTGTGTGCGGATCAGTTTGCATACCCTGGTTAATTTCTGTATGATTCGCCGCCTTTGATGTGCAATTTCGCACTCAAAAACATTACTATCAACTTCGCGTGGTGTCTGGCGTTAGGGCTGGAAGAGCGACGCGGCCTTAGACCTGAGGTTTTCCATGAAAAAAGATATTCACCCGAATTATGTAGAAATTACTGCAACTTGTTCTTGCGGTAACGTCATCAAAACCCATTCTACCGTGGGTCACGACCTGAACCTGGACGTATGTGGTAAATGCCACCCGTTCTTCACTGGTAAACAACGTGTTGTTGATACCGGCGGTCGTGTTGAACGTTTCAACAAACGTTTCAGCATTCCGGGCAGCAAGTAAGATTTTGCCAGCCACAAAAAAGGCGCCGAGAGGCGCCTTTTTTGCATCTGTTATCTGATGATAACGCTGCACCGGATTAATATTCCCATGTATCCGGGTCTATTCCCAGCTCACGCATAATTACTTTTGCATGTTCCGGAATTTCATCACTTCGCTCTTTACGCAGGTCATCGTCGTCTGGTAACGGCTGCCCGGTAAATGCGTGGAGAAATGCTTCACACAGCAATTCACTGTTCGTTGCGTGGCGCAGGTTATTTACCTGGCGACGAGTACGTTCGTCAGTGAGGATCTTTAACACTTTCAGAGGAATGGAAACCGTAATTTTCTTTACTTGTTCACTCTTCTTACCGTGCTCAGCGTATGGGCTGATATATTCGCCGCTCCATTCAGCCATGAGATACCTTTAGTCCTCTCAGTCATTAAAAAAGGCCCAACCCCTTGCGGGAACTGACCATTAAAGTAAATTTTTACCGTACACAGATTCGCACGTTTTTAGACAGCGTTGCTGTGTTGCGGATCTTAAGCGTATAAGTTTAACGGTTATTGGCGCTCTGCTCAATCTATACGCAAAGAAGTTTAGATGTCCAGATGTATTGACGTCTATGTTAACTCTGTTTACTCTGTTGGCTGTCTTCTGATTACTGTATTACGCGCCTGCCGGTTCAGGTGTCAGCCAGGGATACTCACCATGACACGCAAACAAGCCACAATTGCTGTACGTAGCGGATTAAACAATGATGAACAGTACGGTTGTGTTGTGCCGCCGATTCATCTCTCCACGACTTATAACTTCACTGATTTCAATTCACCACGCGAGCATGACTATTCTCGCCGTGGCAACCCAACGCGCGATGTTGTCCAGCGTACACTGGCTGAACTGGAAGGTGGTGCCGGTGCAGTTATGACGAATACGGGCATGTCTGCCATTCATTTGTTGACGGCTATTTTCCTGAACCCCGGCGACCTGTTAGTTGCGCCCCATGATTGTTATGGCGGCAGCTACCGGTTATTCGACAGCATGGCGAAACGTGGTTGCTACCGTGTACAGTTTGTTGACCAGAATGATGAAGCTGCACTGGAATCGGCTCTGGCACAGAACCCCAAACTGGTGCTGATAGAAAGCCCGAGCAACCCTTTACTGCGTGTCGTGGACATCGCAAAAATTTGCCAGGCGGCAAAAGCTGCCGGTGCAATCACTGTTGTTGATAACACTTTCCTGAGCCCCGCGTTGCAAAACCCGCTGGCTTTGGGCGCGGACCTGGTGGTTCATTCCTGCACCAAATACCTTAACGGGCATTCTGATGTCGTAGCGGGCGCCGTGATTGCCAAAGATGCCGATATGGCGACAGAGCTTGCCTGGTGGGCAAACAATATCGGGGTAACAGGAAGCGCTTTTGACAGCTATTTGCTGCTACGTGGGATTCGTACCCTGGCACCGCGAGTTGAACTCGCTCAACGCAATGCACTTGCCATTGTGGACTATCTGAAAAAACAGCCCCTGGTTAAGCGTCTTTATCACCCATCACTTCCTGAAAACCCAGGGCATGATATTGCTGTACGCCAGCAAAAAGGGTTTGGTGCGATGCTCAGTTTTGAACTGGATGGTGACGAACAAACATTACGCCGCTTCCTCAAAGGGCTCTCTCTCTTTACACTGGCGGAATCTTTGGGTGGGGTTGAAAGCTTAATTTCCCATGCCGCGACGATGACCCATGCCGGAATGTCAGCAGAAGCGCGTGCGGCTGCCGGTATTTCTGAGACGTTGCTACGTATCTCAACCGGAATAGAAGATGGTGACGATCTAATTGCTGACCTGGAAAATGGATTCCGGGCTGCATCTGAGGGGTAAGTATGAGTGTTACTGCACCAGCAGGGGGCGCAGGCCGCCAGTTACATAAGTTTGGCGGGAGCAGTCTTGCCGATGTGAAGTGCTACTTGCGGGTGGCCACAATTTTGGAAGAGTATTCCTGCCCAGGCGATTTAGTGGTGGTATCTGCCGCTGGCAGCACAACCAACCAACTGATTAGCTGGCTGAAACTGAGCCAGACTGACCGGCTCTCTGCTCACCAGGTGCAGCAAGCGCTGCGCCGCTATCAGACCGAACTGATTAGTGGGTTATTGCCTGCTGAGATTGCTGATGGGCTGATTGCCGATTTTGTTCATGACCTGGAGCGCCTGGCTGTATTACTGGACAGCACAATCACTGATGCCATTTATGCCGAAGTTGTCGGGCATGGTGAAGTTTGGTCAGCCCGGTTGATGTCTGAGGTCCTCAGGTTGCAAGGGATGGAAGCAGCCTGGCTGGACGCCCGCGATTTTATGCGGGCAGAACGTGCGGCACAGCCTCAGGTAAATGAAGGCCTGTCTTATCCGTTGTTACAACAACTCCTGGTCCAGCATCCTGGCAAGCGTATTGTGGTAACCGGCTTTATTTGCCGTAACAACGCCGGAGAAACGGTGTTGCTGGGCCGCAATGGCTCTGACTATTCTGCGACGCAAATTGGTGCGCTGGCAGGGGTTTCCCGCGTCACTATCTGGAGTGATGTGGCTGGTGTTTATAGCGCAGATCCGCGTAAGGTGAGTGATGCCTGCCTGCTGCCGTTATTGCGCCTGGATGAAGCCAGTGAACTGGCTCGCCTTGCCGCTCCAGTGCTGCATACCCGTACCCTTCAGCCTGTATCCGGCAGCGATATCGACCTGCAGTTGCGTTGTAGCTATAACCCAGAGCAAGGCTCAACGCGTATTGAACGCGTATTAGCCTCCGGGACTGGGGCTCGTATTGTGACCAGTCACGACGACGTGTGTTTGATTGAGCTCCAGTTGGCACCGGAACAAGATTTCCGCCAGGCGCAAAAAGAGGTGGATACGGTGCTGAAACGCGCTCAACTTCGCCCTCTTGCTATTGGCGTGCATCCTGACCGCCATCTGTTGCAATTGTGCTATACCTCGGAAGTGGTGAACAGTGCCTGGCAGCAATTACAGGATATTGCGCCGCAAGGTGAACTGGTGCTGCGTGAAGGGCTGGCTTTGGTTGCAATGGTAGGGGCTGGTGTGTGCCGTAATCCTCTGCACAGCCATCGTTTCTGGCAGCAGCTAAAAGACCAGCCGGTCGAGTTTATTTGGCAATCCGATGAAGGTATCAGCCTGGTTGCGGTACTCCGTAGCGGGCCAACTGAACACCTGATTCAGGGGCTGCACCAGTCTTTGTTCCGCGCCGAGAAGCGTATTGGTCTGGTACTGTTTGGAAAAGGCAATATTGGTTCTCGCTGGCTGGAATTATTTGCCCGTGAGCAGGAATCATTATCCGCCCGGACAGGGTTTGAATTTATTCTGGCCGGGGTGGTGGACAGCCGCCGTAGTTTGTTGAGCTATGATGGGCTCGATGCCAGCCGGGCACTGGCTTTCTTCAATGATGAAGCGGTAGAGCTGGATGAAGAAGCGCTGTTCCTGTGGATGCGAGCTCACCCGTACGATGACCTGGTGGTGCTGGATGTAACTGCCAGTGAACAACTGGCTGATCAGTATCTGGATTTTGCCAGCCACGGTTTCCATGTCATTAGTGCGAATAAACTGGCAGGAGCCAGTTCCAGCGATAAATTCCGCCTGATTCGCGATGCGTTTGCGAAAACAGGGCGCCACTGGTTATACAACGCAACTGTGGGTGCGGGTTTACCCGTAAACCATACGGTGCGCGACTTGCGAGACAGTGGTGACTCGATCCTTGCGATCAGTGGGATTTTCTCCGGAACACTTTCCTGGTTGTTTTTGCAATTTGACGGCACAGTGCCTTTCACCGATCTGGTGGATCAGGCCTGGCAGCAGGGGCTGACTGAACCTGATCCGCGGGTAGATCTCTCCGGGCAGGATGTCATGCGCAAATTGGTGATTTTGGCCCGTGAGGCCGGGTACGACATCGAACCTGAACAGGTGCGGGTAGAATCACTGGTTCCGGTTGGTTGTGAATCTGGTTCTGTTGACTATTTCTTCGAAAATGGCGACGCACTGAATGAGCAAATGTTGCAACGGCTGGAAGCTGCGCAAGAGATGGGGCTGGTATTGCGCTATGTCGCGCGTTTTGATGCCAATGGTAAAGCCCGGGTTGGTGTGGAAGCGGTACGCCAGGAGCATCCGTTAGCTTCCTTGCTGCCCTGTGACAACGTGTTTGCCATTGAAAGCCGCTGGTATCGGGATAACCCCCTGGTGATTCGCGGGCCGGGTGCCGGGCGGGATGTTACTGCTGGTGCCATTCAGTCTGATATCAATCGACTGGCAAAACTGCTTTAAATCCTGCTATTTCATACCGCTATTCGGGCCTGATGGCCTGAAGGCGGTATGCCATCACCTTCTGCGTATAAAAATCATCACTTATCCATGAAATTTTTTCACGTTGGCTGATAATTATTCCTGCCACACAAGAATTTTTCAGTTGACGAGGCGAGGCTTTTCCTTCATTTTTACATCTGGACGTCTAAACGTATAGATGTAAATAAATAACAGAACAGCGATAAGAGTGATGAGGTAAGGTATGAGTTTCTTTCACGCCAACCAGCGAGATGCTTTGAATCAGAGCCTGGCTGAGGTTCAGGGGCACATTAATGTCTCGTTTGAGTTTTTTCCGCCACGAACCAGTGAAATGGAGCAAACGCTCTGGAACTCTATCGACCGGCTGAGCAGCCTGCGCCCTAAATTTGTCTCTGTTACTTACGGTGCTAACTCTGGTGAGCGCGACCGTACTCACAGCATTATTAAAGATATTAAAGAGCGCACCGGGCTGGTGGCTGCACCACATTTAACCTGCATTGATGCCACTCGCGACGAACTCAAATCCATTGCTCAGGATTACTGGGATAACGGGATTCGCCAGATTGTCGCGCTGCGTGGTGATCTGCCGCCTGGCAGCGGGAAACCGGATATGTACGCCGCTGACCTGGTGGCGTTACTGAAAGACGTTGCGGATTTTGATATTTCTGTTGCCGCTTATCCGGAAGTGCATCCGGAAGCGAAGAGTGCTCAGGCAGATTTAATTAACCTGAAACGGAAAATTGACGCAGGCGCTAACCGGGCTATTACCCAATTTTTCTTCGATGTGGAAAATTACCTGCGTTTTCGCGACCGCTGCGCGGCTGCCGGCATTGATGTTGAAATTGTGCCGGGCATTTTACCTGTCAGTAACTACAAGCAACTGCAGAAATTCGCCACAATGACGAATGTGCGTGTCCCACAATGGATGGCGACAATGTTCGACGGGCTGGATGATGACCCGGAAACCCGTAAGCTGGTGGGCGCCAGCATTGCTATGGATATGGTGAAAATTTTAAGCCGGGAAGGGGTGAAAGATTTCCACTTCTACACACTGAACCGTGCTGAAATGAGTTATGCCATTTGCCACACTCTGGGTGTACGCCCGGCGATCTAATTATCTAATTTGTACTGATGTCATGCCAGGTGGCGCATAAGCCCCCTGGCCTGCGAAAGCGCCGAAGTTATGATGATGCGGGCTGCATACGGCCCAGTTCATCTGCCAGTAAAATGGCGTCGAACACCTGTTGTGGTGTTATCTTGCCTGGCATATTGTGCATTGGGTTGTCTGGCTGGCAACTGGCCTGTGCAACCTGGCGGGCTTTTTCCTCAACCCCTTGTGTAATACCTAATTCACTTAAGGTGACGGGCAAACCTACGTTGCGACACAGGTTCAGTACCGCTGCCTGTTCTTCCTGTGGCGCATCTTCGAGTATCAACTGCACCCGTGTACCAAACGCGACTTTTTCGCCATGCAGCGTTTTTTGCGTATCCGGCAGGGTTGTTAGCCCGTTATGCACAGCATGTGCCGCTGCCAGACCACCACTCTCAAACCCAATACCACTCAGGTAAATATTGGCTTCAATAACGCGTTCCAGCGCTGTGGTGACGTTGTGTTGTTGTGCATCTGAGACAGCAGTAACACCCGATTCAAGGAGCGTGTGGTAACACAGTTCAGCCAGTGCCAGAGCGGCTCTGCCAGGCAAGCCTCCGGCACTGGTCACCGCGCCGCTTTTTGCACAGGCGCGGGCTTCAAACCAGGTGGACAAGGCATCTCCAATGCCTGCAGCCAGTAACCGTGGTGGAGCTCCGGCAATAATTGCACTGTCTGCCAGCACCAGATCCGGGTTATGTGGTAATGGCAGGTAACGGTCGAGAGAACCATCCTCACAGTAGATAACAGACAGCGCACTGCAAGGGGCGTCACTGGATGCCACTGTTGGCGCAATGACCATGGGGCTTTTCATCAGGCAAGCCACAGCCTTTGCTGTATCAAGCGTTTTCCCGCCACCAATGCCCAGAATTGCATCGCAATCTGCTCTTTGTGCCAGTATGCATAGTTGGTCAATTTCGGATTGTGAACACTCGCCACCAAAGAGTGCGAATTCCACATCAATTTGATGCTCTTCACAGGTACGGCGCAGCTTCTCTTCCACCAGATCGGCGACAAAGCTGTCTGCGAGCACTAGAAAGTGCTGCCCAAGTGGTTTCAGGTATTGCCCGGCGCGGCTGAGAATATGCTGGCCCTGAATATATTTACCGGGTGATGCCGTAATACTGTCCATGATAAACCTCCAACGATAAGTGCGATGGGAGTGCGCTAATGAGCAGTTTACTGCGGCAGAAACAGGAAAATATTGCGCTGAAGGCGGTAAATTGCAGGAATAAAAAACCCGGAAGCATGCTCCCGGGTTTTTGTTTTACCCGCCAGTGCAAAGCTGAGCGGCTATGTATTCAAACAGTTAGCCTGTGTTACGCATCCCGGCGGCAACCCCGGCAATTGTTACCATCAGTGCCTGCTCGATACGCGGGTCAGGTTCACTGCCCTCGGCATCGGCCTGGCGTGAGCGGTGCAACAGCTCAGCCTGCAGAACATTCAGTGGGTCAGTGTAGATATTACGCAGAGTGATAGATTCCGCAATCCATGGCAAGTCAGCCATCAGATGGGAATCATTGGCGATAGCCAGCACCAGCTTGATGTCTGCTTCCAGTTGCTTGCGCAGCTCCTGGCCCAGAGGCCAGAGTTCTGGTTTCACCAGACGCTGGTCGTAGTACTCGGCCAGCCACAAGTCGGCTTTCGCAAACACCATCTCCAGCATGCCAAGGCGTGTGGAGAAGAATGGCCAGTCGCGGCACATGCTTTCTAACTGGTCCTGTTTCCCGTCATCCACAATTTTCTGTAGTGCAGCGCCCGCGCCTAACCATGCCGGCAGCATTAAACGGTTTTGTGTCCAGGCAAAAATCCACGGAATGGCACGCAGGGATTCCACACCACCGTTCGGGCGGCGTTTTGCCGGGCGTGAACCCAGTGGCAATTTCCCCAGTTCCAGCTCAGGTGTTGCGGAGCGGAAATACGGAACAAAGTCTTTGTTCTCGCGCACATAACCCCGGTACATATTGCAGGAAAGCACGGACAGCTCGTCCATAATGTTGCGCCAGTTGGCTTTCGGTTCCGGCGGCGGCAACAGGTTGGCTTCCAGAATTGCCCCGGTATAGAGCGACAGACTGCTGATAGTGACTTCAGGCACACCATATTTGAAGCGAATCATTTCGCCCTGTTCGGTAACACGCAGGCCACCTTTCAGGCTGCCTGGCGGTTGAGACAGCAAAGCCGCATGAGCTGGTGCGCCGCCACGGCCAATTGAACCACCGCGGCCATGGAACAGTGTTAATGCAATGCCTGCTTTTTCACAGGTTTTAATCAACGCATCCTGTGCCTGATATTGTGCCCATGAAGCGGCCATAACACCGGCATCTTTGGCTGAATCGGAATAGCCGATCATCACCATTTGTTTGCCCTGAATAAACCCACGATACCAGTCAATGTTTAGTAACTGAGTCATCACATCGTTGGCATTATTCAGGTCATCCAGTGTTTCAAACAGCGGTGCGACTGGTAGCGCGAATTCGATACCCGCTTCTTTCAACAGTAAATGTACGGCCAGGACATCAGACGGCGTTTTCGCCATGGAAATAACATAAGCGGCGATAGAACCACGCGGCGCTTCGGCAATGACTTTGCAGGTTTCCAGCACTTCGCGCGTGTCTTCGCTTGGCTGCCACTGGCGAGGCAGTAACGGGCGTTTGGAATTCAGTTCGCGAATTAAGAATGCCTGTTTGTCTGCTTCTGACCAGCTTTCATAGTCGCCAAGGCCCAGATAACGAGTGATTTCACCCATGGCATCTGAATGGCGGGTACTTTCCTGACGAATATCGATACGAACCAGCGGTACACCGAAGCATTTGATGCGGCGCAGCGTGTCCAGCAACTCACCATTAGCAATAATACCCATGCCACAAGCGTGCAGTGACTGGTAGCAGGCATACAACGGATCCCACAATTGTTCGTTTTGCGTCAGCAAGCCTTGTGGGCGCGGCAATTTCTGGCCTTTCAGCCGGGCTTCCAGCCAGGTCTGTGTAGCCATTAACTGGCTGCGTAACCCTTTAAGGATATGGCGATAAGGTTCTTCGCTATGTTCATCACCGGCCAGTTTAAGCAGTTCAGGTGTGGCATCTGCCATTGAAAGCTCAGAGATAAGTACCTGTATATCTTTCAGGAACAGGTCAGTAGCCTTCCAGCGGCTGAGCAATAAAACATGGCGAGTAATGTCGGCGGTAACGTTTGGGTTGCCATCGCGGTCGCCACCCATCCACGAAGTGAAGCGTACCGGAACGAAATCAACAGGTAACTTGTAGTTAAGATGCTCTTCCAACTGTTCATTCAGTTCACGCAAATAGCCAGGCACGCCATCCCACAAGCTGTTTTCAACAACAGCAAAGCCCCATTTAGCTTCATCAACCGGGGACGGGCGGTGTTTACGAATTTCATCGGTATGCCATGACTGGGCAATTAGCTGGCGCAGACGGCGCATTATCTGATTACGTTCATATTCCGGAATATCACTGTGATCCAGTTGTTTAAGACAATTATTCACTTCCACCATTTTATGAATAAGTGTCCGGCGAGTAATTTCTGTCGGGTGCGCGGTTAACACTAATTCTAGTGACAGAGATTCTAATGATTCTTTTATCGCAGCTTCAGTTAAATTGGGTTGTGCTTTTAGCTTTTTAATTGTTTTTGCAATAATTTCAGGGCTATTCGCTGATTCACCATTGGCTGAAATGCTGTGAAATTGTTCTGCTGTGTTGGCAAGGTTCAGAAACTGACTAAAGGCGCGTGCTACTGGAAGTAGCTCATCTTTAGACAGGTTCTGTAAAGTATTCAGTAACTCCTGCCGATTTGCGTCGTTGCCAGCGCGGGAAGACTTCGACAATTTACGGATTGTTTCTACACGATCAAGAATGTGTTCTCCCAAAACATCCTTGATGGTATCCCCGAGCAATTTGCCGAGCATACTGACATTACTTCGCAAAGCGGAATATTGTTCGTTCATATGACCCCAGACACCCCATCTAAATGCAATTGATTTTCACCCTGGCGGGTTAAACACCGCCTTTTATAAAGCCACGTTAGTTTCCATTCGTCAATTGCTGCGAAATCGCTTCAGCAAACACGTAAATTTGGTGAATTTATGAAATTTAATATTGCTGGCTCCCGATAAGTAATTCTTATGGAATTACACTGATTTCCAGCACTTTCACGCGGAAATACCGATTATTTTCGCGCGAAAATGTTAAATATTACTAATTCACTCTTTTGCCTGATACAAAAGAGTGAATTGGTCTTACCACTGATTTAATGCCAACAAAAATGATGAATAACCTGGGTTATCAGTTCTTGTGTGGGTTTGATAAACCGTGTTTCCAGGTATTCGTCCGGTTGATGCGCCTGGTTAATGGAGCCAGGGCCGAGCACCAGAGTAGGGCACAAGGTTTGGATAAACGGCGCTTCGGTACAGTAGTTAACGACTTCTGTTGGTGTGTTGAGCAGTGTTTCCACCACTGCGACCAGTTCATGGTTCACCGGGCATTCGTAACCGGGAATTGGCGGATGTAGTTCGGAAATATCCAGACGGCCAGGCCACAGGTTGCTGACGGGAGATAAGGCCTCTTGCAGCAAGCCATTTAAATCATCCAGTGTCATGCCAGGTAACGGGCGAATATCCATATGCAATTCACAGCAGGCACAAATACGGTTGGATGCATCACCGCCGTGAATATGGCCCAGGTTAAGTGTTGGATATGGAATGGTGAACGCATCATGGTGGAAGCGGGATTTCAGGTCGTCACGCAACGCCATGATATGGCCAATTGCATCGTGCATCAGTTCAATGGCGTTAATGCCCCGGGCGGGATCGCTGGAATGTCCTGATTGCCCGGTGATCCGGATGGCGCTGGACATATGGCCTTTGTGTGCACGCACCGGTTGCAATGAGGTAGGCTCGCCAATGATGGCGCAATCCGGGCGGATTTGTGTATTTTCTGCAAAATAGCGAGCACCGGCCATGGAGGTCTCTTCATCGGCGGTCGCCAAAATGTAGAGCGGTTTGGTCAGGCGGGTGACATCGATATCACGTAGTGCATCAAGAATGAAGGCAAAGAAGCCTTTCATATCTGCTGTGCCCAGCCCGTAAAGTTTATTGTCGTGTTCAGTTAATGAAAACGGGTCGCGAGTCCAGCGCCCGTCGTCAAATGGCACGGTGTCGGTATGCCCGGCAAGCAGCAACCCGCCAGCACCCTGGCCGATACGGGCAAGCATATTAAACTTATTACGTGTACCAGGGACTGGCTGGACTTCAACCTGGAACCCGAGGTCGCCAAACCAGCCTGCAAGCAAATTGATTAAAGAAGCATTACTTTGATCCAGTGAACTTTCGGTTGCACTGATAGATGGCGTTGCTATCAACGCTCGATATATCTCGATAAAAGGCGGTAATTTCATCTTCACTGTTGACATGTCCTGGGTCACAATAGTATAGATAATCATGCAAAATTAATGAATAAAAATACATTAACATTGCTCAAAAATGAATCTTTTCTTGCTCTGCTGTTACAGGGCAAAGAGTAAACCAGTAATACGCGGTTCCGGCAGAGTCCGAAGCCAGGTTAAAAATGACGGAAAGAAGGTATACAACCCCAATGTTGAATACGCTGATTGTAGGTGCCAGCGGTTATACCGGCGCAGAGCTTGCTTCCTATGTGAATCGCCATCCTCATATGAACATAACCGCATTGACAGTGTCTGCGCAAAGTTCAGATGCAGGAAAATTACTTTCAAGTCTTCACCCTCAACTGAAAGGGATTGTGGATTTGCCGCTTCAGCCTATGTCTGATATTAGCGAATTTACACAGGGTGTTGATGTCGTTTTCCTTGCCACTGCCCACGAAGTCAGCCATGACTTGGCTCCGCAGTTTCTTGCTGCGGGTTGTGTCGTGTTTGATTTATCCGGTGCATACCGGGTTAATAATGCTGAGTTCTATACCCAGTATTACGGTTTTACTCACCAGCACCCAGATTTGCTCGACAGCGCCGTTTATGGCCTTGCCGAATGGCAGGCAGACAAAATTAAGCAGGCTGATTTAATTGCTGTTCCGGGTTGTTACCCAACAGCCGCACAACTGGCGCTGAAACCGTTGATTGATAATGGCCTGCTGGATCTCACTCAGTGGCCGGTTATCAATGCTACCAGTGGTGTGAGCGGTGCCGGGCGTAAAGCGTCACTGTCTAACAGTTTCTGTGAAGTCAGCCTGCAGCCGTACGGTGTGTTCACCCACCGGCACCAGCCTGAAATC
Source organism: Mangrovibacter plantisponsor (assembly GCF_003182475.1). Lineage (GTDB taxonomy): Bacteria > Pseudomonadota > Gammaproteobacteria > Enterobacterales > Enterobacteriaceae > Mangrovibacter > Mangrovibacter plantisponsor. Next base: position 12,196 of record NZ_QGTS01000013.1, on the reverse strand, counting down.
GCATCGCATCTTGGCGCTGATATTATTTTCACCCCGCATCTGGGGAACTTCCCACGCGGCATTCTGGAAACCATCACCTGCCGTTTGCAGGATGGAGTCACTCAGCAGCAAATTGCGGCGGTGTACCAACAGGCTTATGGTGATAAGCCGTTGGTTCGTCTTTATGAAAAAGGTATGCCTGCACTGAAGAATGTTGTTGGCTTACCATTCTGTGATATCGGTTTTGCCGTACAGGGGCAGCATCTGATTGTTGTCGCCACGGAAGATAACCTGCTCAAAGGTGCAGCTGCTCAGGCGATGCAGTGCGCAAATATTCGGTTCGGTTTTACAGAGACTCAGGCTCTTATTTAAAGCAATCAGGTGAGATGATGAATCCATTAATTATTAAGTTAGGCGGTGTTCTGCTGGATAGTGAAGAAGCGCTGGAACGCCTGTTTGCTGCACTGGTTACGTACCGTGAGTCTCACCAGCGCCCTCTGGTTATCGTCCATGGTGGCGGGTGTCTGGTTGATGAATTAATGAAGAAACTTGCCCTGCCCGTACAGAAAAAAAATGGTCTGCGGGTTACACCAGCAGACCAGATAGACATTATCACCGGGGCTCTGGCTGGTACGGCAAATAAAACATTGCTCGCCTGGGCTCAGAAGCACCATATTGATGCTGTAGGGCTGTGCCTTGCGGATGGTGGCAGTGTTACCGTCACTCAGTTGGATGAGTCTCTGGGCCATGTTGGCCTGGCAAAACCGGGCTCTGATCGTTTGCTGAACTCACTGTTAGCCGGTGGGTTTCTCCCGGTAGTCAGTTCTATTGGCATAACAGAAGATGGCCTGCTGATGAATGTGAACGCAGACCAGGCTGCCACGGCTCTGGCTGCAACTCTGGGTGCTGATTTAATCCTGTTGTCAGATGTGAGTGGTATCCTGGATGGTAAAGGCCAGCGTATTGCTGAAATGACAGCTGAAAAAGCGGAGCAACTGATTGCTCAGGGCATCATTACCGATGGGATGATTGTGAAAGTTAATGCTGCACTGGATGCTGCGCGTACACTTGGACGCCCGGTAGATATCGCCTCATGGCGCCATGCGGAGCAATTACCCTCGCTATTCAATGGTGTTGCGATTGGTACCCGTATCATTGCGTAACGCACTACACGTTTAACGACTCCATATGGTCTGCAGGGTCAGGCCTAATGCGCTCTTGAAGGAAAAGAAAATGCAAAATCACGGCATCAAAAAAGTTGTTCTCGCCTACTCCGGTGGTCTGGATACCTCCGCTATCATTCCCTGGCTGAAAGAAAACTATCAGGGCTGCGAAGTTGTCGCCTGCGTAGTGGATATTGGGCAGGATCGTGATGATCTGAAAGGGGTTGAACAAAAAGCGCTGCGTTCCGGAGCGATTGAATGCCACGTTGTGGATCTGCGTGAAGAATTTATTCGTGATTATGTTTATCCGGTACTGCAAACCGGTGCGCTGTACGAAGGCAGCTACTTGCTGGGTACTTCCATGGCTCGTCCGCTGATCGCTAAAGCGCTGGTGGATGTGGCGAAAAAAGTGGGTGCGGATGCACTGGCTCACGGCGCAACTGGTAAAGGTAATGACCAGGTTCGTTTTGAGTCTGCATGGGCTGCCCTGGCTCCTGGCCTCAAAGTCATTGCTCCATGGCGTGAATGGGATCTGCGTTCCCGTGAAGCATTGCTGGCATACCTGAAAGAGCGCGACATCCCGACAACTGCTTCTCTGGAAAAAATTTACAGCCGTGATGAAAACGCCTGGCATATCTCTACTGAAGGCGGTGTGCTGGAAAGCCCGTGGAATGCACCGAATAAAGATTGCTGGGTATGGACTGTTGACCCGAAAGAAGCGCCGGATGCCGCTGAGCAAGTCACCATTACTGTTGAGCACGGTAAAGTGGTTGCCGTGAACGGTGAAGCAATGAGCCCGTTCAAATGCCTGGAAGCACTGAATGTTCTGGGTTCTAAACATGGCGTTGGCCGTGTTGATATCGTGGAAAACCGCCTGGTGGGTATTAAATCTCGTGGTTGCTACGAAACCCCAGGGGGCACCATTATGATGGCTGCATTGCGTGCTGTTGAGCAGCTGGTACTGGACCGTGACAGCTTCAAATGGCGTGAACAGGTTGGCCTGGAAATGTCCTACGTGGTTTATGACGGCCGTTGGTTTGCACCGCTGCGCCAGTCTTTGCAGGCAGCTGCAGAATCCCTGGCAGGTGAAGTGAATGGTGAAGTGGTACTGGAACTGTATAAAGGCCGGGTAACTGCTATTCAGAAAAAATCACCCAACAGCCTGTACAGCGAAGAGTTCGCGACTTTCGGTGAAGATGAAGTTTACGACCACAGCCATGCTGGCGGCTTCATTCGCTTGTTCTCCCTGTCTTCACGTATTCGTGCGCTGAACGAACAGAAGAAATAAGTTTTTAGTTTTATCCCCCATGTTGCGTAGACACGGGCAATATGGGGGCCTTTTTTAAACAGGATTCATGTATTACGGAGCGGATTATGGCACTTTGGGGCGGGCGTTTTACTCAGGCAGCAGATCAACGGTTTAAGCAGTTTAACGACTCATTACGCTTTGATTATCGGCTGGCTGAGCAGGATATTGTGGGTTCTGTCGCCTGGTCTAAAGCGTTGGTCACTGTTGGTGTGCTGACTGCAGATGAACAACTGCAACTGGAAGCCGCACTCAACGTTCTTCTGGAAGAAGTTCAGGCGTCGCCGGAAGCAATCCTGACCAGTGATGCTGAAGATATTCACAGCTGGGTGGAAGGCAAACTTATCGAGAAAGTAGGCCAACTGGGTAAAAAACTTCACACCGGGCGTAGCCGTAATGACCAGGTCGCAACTGATTTAAAACTCTGGTGTAAATCCCAGATTACTTATCTGCTCAGTGCCAGCCGTGAACTGCAAAAAGCGCTGGTAGAAACGGCTGAAGCTAATCAGGATGCCGTTATGCCGGGTTATACCCATTTGCAACGTGCCCAACCTGTTACGTTCGCCCACTGGTGCCTGGCTTATGTCGAAATGCTGGCGCGTGATGAAAGCCGCCTGCAGGATGCATTAAAGCGCCTTGACGTCAGCCCGCTGGGATGTGGTGCACTGGCCGGTACTGCTTATGAGATTGATCGCGAACAACTGGCCGGGTGGCTTGGCTTTGCCAGTGCAACACGCAACAGTCTCGACAGCGTTTCCGACCGTGACCATGTGCTGGAGTTGCTGTCTGGCGCATCTATTGGCATGGTGCATTTGTCGCGTTTCGCTGAAGACCTTATCTTCTTTAATACTGGCGAAGCTGGTTTTGTTGAACTGTCTGACCGTGTTACTTCCGGTTCTTCGTTGATGCCGCAGAAAAAGAACCCGGATGCACTGGAGCTGATTCGTGGCAAGTGTGGCCGTGTTCAGGGTGCATTGACCGGCATGATGATGACCCTGAAGGGGTTACCGCTGGCCTACAACAAAGACATGCAGGAAGACAAAGAAGGCCTGTTTGACGCACTGGATACCTGGCTGGATTGCCTGCATATGGCGGCGCTGGTACTGGACGGCATTCAGGTGAAACGCCCGCGTTGCCAGGAAGCAGCAGAGCAGGGTTATGCGAATGCGACAGAGTTGGCTGATTACCTGGTTGCGAAAGGTGTGCCATTCCGTGAAGCTCACCACATTGTAGGTGAAGCGGTGGTTGAAGCCATTCGTCAGGGTAAAGCGCTGGAAGCCTTACCACTGGTGGAATTACAAAAATTCAGTGCCACTATTGGTGAGGATGTCTACCCCATTTTATCTCTGCAATCTTGCCTGGATAAACGTGCAGCCAAAGGCGGTGTTTCTCCCGCACAGGTCTCACTGGCAATTGCAGAAGCGAAACAGCGTTTAGTTTAATCTTTGTTTGCTCCTTTAGCGCCCGGCTTTGGTCGGGCTTTTTTGTGCCCCGAACCAAACCAGGAACCGGTGTGTGTTAAACAGGCAAAAAAAAGCGGACATTACTGTCCGCTAAACGTTCACGTTGGCTTTTTCATGTCAGAGAGAATCTCTGGTCGCAGCAATAAGTGAGGGTCATTTCACGTGCTTTGCTGCTGTGAGAGGCATTATGGCAAAAGATGCTTGATAGGGATAATCGCTGATTGCTATTCTATCTATCGCCAAGGGCTATCGTGGCCCCGGAGGGAGATGAATGAACATTCGTGATCTGGAATATCTAGTCGCGTTAGCCGAACACCGCCATTTTCGTCGTGCTGCCGATGCCTGCCATGTCAGCCAGCCTACGTTAAGTGGGCAAATTCGTAAGCTGGAAGATGAACTGGGTGTGATGTTGCTGGAGCGTACCAGCCGTAAAGTCTTATTCACTCAGGCAGGCTTGCTGCTGGTGGACCAGGCCCGCACGGTATTGCGTGAAGTGAAAGTGCTCAAGGAAATGGCAAGCCAGCAGGGAGAGACAATGTCAGGGCCATTGCATATCGGCCTGATACCTACTGTAGGGCCATACCTCCTGCCCCACATTATTCCGGCGCTTCACCAGGCTTTTCCAAAACTGGAAATGTACCTGCATGAGGCCCAAACCCATCAGTTGCTTGCGCAACTTGATAGTGGAAAACTGGACTGCGCTATCCTTGCGTTAGTGAAGGAAAGTGAAGCTTTTATTGAAGTTCCACTGTTCGATGAGCCGATGCTGCTGGCCATTTATGAAGGGCACCCATGGGCTGATCGTGACCGTGTACCGATGTCCGATTTGTCTGGCGAGAAATTGTTGATGCTGGAAGACGGGCATTGCCTGCGTGACCAGGCAATGGGGTTCTGTTTTGAAGCCGGTGCCGATGAAGATACGCACTTCCGGGCAACCAGTCTTGAAACCCTGCGTAATATGGTTGCGGCTGGCAGCGGTATTACATTACTGCCAGCCCTCGCGGTTCCTCACGAAAAACGCCGTGATGGCGTGGTTTATCTGCCGTGCTATAAACCTGAACCTCGCAGGACAATTGGCCTGGTATATCGCCCCGGCTCACCGCTGCGCAGCCGTTATGAACAGCTGGCGGAAGCCATCCGTAAACAGATGGCTGGTCACTTCGACAGTGCGCTAAAACAGGCGGTTTAAGCCGTTCAGCGCTGCTACCCGGTAAGCTTCTGCCATGGTCGGGTAGTTAAAGGTGGTGTTAACAAAGTACTCTATCGTGTTACCACCACCTTTCTGTTCCATGATTGCCTGGCCGATATGAATAATCTCTGCGGCACGCTCTCCAAAACAGTGTATCCCCAGGATTTCTTTCGTTTCGCGGTGAAAGAGAATCTTCAGGGTGCCAACATTCATCCCAACAATTTGCGCCCGTGCCAGGTGTTTAAACTGTGCCCGGCCCACTTCATACGGCACTTTCATTGCTGTTAGCTGTTGTTCTGTTTTACCTACCGAACTGATTTCCGGAATGGTATAAATTCCCGTTGGGATATCTTCAACCAGGTGTGCGGATGCTTCACCTTTAATAATAGCCTGAGCCGCGATACGCCCCTGGTCATAGGCAGCAGATGCAAGGCTTGGGTAACCAATCACATCCCCCACTGCGTAAATATGGGGTTGTGCAGTTTGGTACATACTGTTTACTTTCAGCAACCCTCTGCTGTCCGCTTCTAACCCAACATTCTCAATCGCCAGTGAATCAGTGTTACCCGTGCGCCCGTTGGCATACAGCAGGCAATCGGCTTTGACTTTCTTACCGGATTTAAGGTGGACAATCACACCATCATCAACACCTTCAATTCGCTCGTACTCTTCGTTGTGGCGAATAACAACACCACTATTCCAGAAGTGATAAGAAAGCGAATCTGACATCTCCTGATCCAGAAATGCCAGCAACCTGTCACGGGTGTTGATCAGGTCAACCTTGACGTTCATTCCCCGGAAAATTGAGGCATATTCACAACCAATCACACCCGCGCCATAAATAATGACATGCTTCGGCTCATGGTGCAGATTGAGGATGGAGTCACTGTCGTAGATTCGCGGATGGGAGAAATCAACATCCTGTGGGCGATAAGGCCGGGAACCACAGGCAATAACAAATTTTTCTGTTGTTATCTGCTCGATGGTACCGTCATGATATTCAAGCTCAAGTGTATGCTCATCGACAAACGACGCATTACCCTGGTGAATTTCACAGTGGTTACGTTCGTAGAACCCCTGGCGCATGCTGGTTTGTTGGCTAATAACATTTTCAGTGTGGTTCAGTATATCAGCGAAGGATGAGCGCAGAAGTCGGGAGTGGTCGCTATACAGTGGGTTTTGGTTGAATTCGATAATACGGCTGACTGCGTGACGGAGCGCTTTCGACGGGATGGTGCCCCAGTGGGTACATCCACCGCCGACATTATGATATCGCTCAACGACGGCGACTCTGGCCCCTTGTTTCACCAGACCCATTGCAGCACCTTCGCCGCCAGGGCCGGACCCAATTACTATTACGTCATAATCGTAGGAATGTGGCATGGTAAGGCTTACCTATTTTTATACATTAGAGCAACATGATAGTAACATTCATGGGACAATAACCCAATATAGATTGGGTGAATTTTATTCTGACGTAATATTGCCCATATAAACAATCAGTCACAATCCTGGACAAGTCAGCAGGTTCGATTCTCTGGTATAGTGCCACAAGGAGTAGAAGGATTCAGGCGACCATGATGGGTGTAAGAGCGCAACAAAAAGAACGTACTCGCCGTTCGTTAATCGAGGCTGCATTCAGCCAGTTGAGTGCTGAGCGTAGTTTTGCCAGCCTGAGTTTACGTGAAGTTGCACGTGAAGCTGGTATTGCGCCCACGTCGTTTTATCGGCATTTTCGTGATGTTGATGAACTGGGGCTGACGATGGTTGACGAGAGTGGCCTTATGCTGCGTCAGTTGATGCGGCAGGCCAGGCAACGTATTGCCCGTGGTGGGAGTGTTATTCGGACATCGGTATCCACCTTTATGGAGTTTATCGGCAACAACCCCAATGCATTCCGCCTTCTTCTCCGCGAACGTTCGGGAACTTCTGCTGCGTTCAGGGCAGCGGTTGCCCGCGAGATCCAACATTTTATTGCGGAACTTGCGGATTATTTAGAACTCGAAAATCGTATGCCGCGGTCATTTACAGAGGCACAGGCAGAAGCAATGGTCACGATTGTGTTCAGTGCGGGTGCTGAAGCTCTGGATGTCGATATAGACCAACGGCGGCAGCTTGAAGAGCGCCTGGTGTTACAGTTGCGTATGATTTCTAAAGGGGCTTACTACTGGTATCGCCGCGAACAAGAAAAGATGGCACAACATTCCGAGGAGTGAAGGACGAGCAATGAAACAACCTGGTCAAGAAAAAGCGACTCTGCTACTGGCGCTCATCGCCGGTTTGTCCATTAATGGCGCGTGTTCAGCGCTGTTTAGTTCAATTGTACCATTTTCCCTGTTTCCCATAATATCTCTGGTGCTGGCGGTGTATTGCCTGCATCAACGTTACCAAAATCGTACTATGCCTGAAGGGTTACCGGGGATTGCCGCCGCCTGCTTTATCCTGGGCGTGTTGGTATACAGTGCAGTAGTGCGTGCTGAATACCCGTCAATTGGTTCTAATTTCCTGCCATCAGTGCTGTCTGTTGTGTTGCTGTTTTGGATTTTTTACAAACTGCGTGCGCGCAGCGAAAACAGCTAATAACCTGCTTCAGGTAATAAAAAAGGCGCTGATGCGCCTTTTTTGTTGGTGTGCTTATTTTTTGCGGAGCAATACGCCACATTCCATATGATGGGTATAAGGGAACTGATCAAACAGTGCCAGGCGTGAAATGTGGTGCGTTTGGGAAAGGGTTTGCAGGTTATTGCATAAGGTTTCCGGGTTGCAGGAAATATACAAAACCTGCGGGTAAGTCTGCACCATTTTCAGTGTTTCATCATCTAATCCGCTACGCGGCGGATCGACAAAAATGGTATTACACTGATAGCTTTGTAAATCAATACCTTCCAGGCGGTTAAATGCCCGGGCACCTTGCATGGCCTGGGTAAATTCTTCTGCAGACATCCGGATAATTTGTACATTATCGATATGGTTTGCCGCAATGTTGTACTGTGCAGCCGCAACCGACGGCTTGGCGATTTCGGTTGCGAGTACCCGGTCGAAGTTACGTGCCAGCGCCAGTGAAAAATTCCCGTTACCGCAATAAAGCTCCAGTAAATCCCCGGTCGCGCCCTGAGTCACGTTCAGTGCCCATTCCAGCATTTGAATGTTCATGGCTGCATTTGGCTGGGTGAAGCTATTTTCCACCTGGCGGTAAACCATTGGTTTCCCGGCCACAGGCAGCGTTTCATCCACAAAGTCCTGGTCGAGCATGATTTTTGTTTTTGTTGCCCGCCCAATCAGATGCACATTGAAACCCTGTGCTCGCAGAGTATCGCGCAGTTGCGTTGCCGCAGCACGCCACTCGTCATCCAGCGCACGGTGATACAGTAAAGAGACAACTGCCTGACCACTCAGTGTGGATAAGTAGTCCAGTTGAAATAACTTCTTGCGCAGCACGGGTTGAGCGCGCACGGCATCCAGTACAGCAACCATCAGTGCATTAATCAGCTCGCTTGCTGCCGGAAAACTGTCTACCCGGATGCGCTGGCGGGTTTGTTGGTCGAAAATAATATGATAAAGATCATCACCTTCATGCCAGACCCGGAATTCGGCCCGCATGCGGTAGTGGCTGACCGGCGAGCGAAACACCTCTACATCCGGCGCTGCAAAAGCGGCCATCATCGCTTTAAGGCGAGACACTTTTTCAGCCAGTTGAGCGTCATACTGTTCTGTCGGGAGATGTTCGGGGGTCATACCTGCTGTCCTGAATAAGAAATTACGCGGGGGATTGTAGGGAATGGTGGCGTATTGTCCAGCCCCGTTATTATCAAATTCAATTTTCGGAAGTCTGGACATCTATATAGGGCGAATGTAGCATGCATTTTCCGGCCTCCGTGAGTTAAAAGGGAATCCAGTGTAAATCTGGAGCTGACGCGCAGCGGTAATAGTTGGTTGGATGATGGCGTTTATCGCAAACACTGCTTATTTTCTGCATTAAACAGAATTCAGGTGGGAAGTTTTCATCCATGTAAAACCATTAAGCCCGAAGACCTGCCGGATACACGTCGCAATTGATCACTCATCGCGTGCTATGGAGTGAGCCTGCGGCATCCTTAAGAATCTCCGGATGCTTATTTTAATGATGATAAAAAAACTCTCGCTGCTGACAGCCGCTTCTGTCACGGCTTTTTCTGCCTGGTCGCAAGACAATCAATCCAATACCATGGTCGTAACGGCCAGCCGTTTTCAGCAGCCTGTGAGTAGTGTGCTGGCACCGACTGAAGTCATTACAAGAGAAGAAATTAATAAATGGCAGGCGAAAACACTGAATGATGTGATGCGTCGCTTACCCGGTGTGGATATCGCTCAATATGGTGGTATGGGGCAAACGTCCTCTATGTATATTCGGGGGACCAGTGCCAGCCATGTTCTGGTTTTGATTGATGGTGTTCCGGTAGCTCGCCCAGGAATTTCAAATACTGTTGATTTCAACCAAATTCCACTATCTCTGGTTCAACGTGTTGAATATATCCGTGGGCCACGGTCATCGGTTTATGGCTCTGGTGCAATTGGTGGGGTAATTAATATTATTACCCAGGATGACAATGCGAAATCTCAAATTAATGTAGGGACGGGGTCAAAAGGTTTTCAGCAGTATGATGGTGCCTGGCGCCAACGTTTTGATAATACAGTCGCTACACTTGCTGGCTCATATCAGAGTACTAAAGGCTTTAATGTGCAGCCTGGCTCAACCTGGTCTCATGATAATGACCGTGATGGCTGGCGTAGTAAATCTTTCTGGGGCGGCTTACAGCACCAGTTCAACGAGAATCTTGATGGTTTTATTCGTGGATATGGCTATAGCAATAACACCGATTACGATTTAGGTAGTGCGCCATATAGTGCGGCATACAGTGCGGATGAAGAACAGCTTTATAGCCGCTCTTTTGATGCAGGGATGCACTTCAACTCAGGGATATACTCCTCGCAACTTATTGCCAGCTATCAGAAAGAAAAAGATTACAATTACAGCAGTATTTATGGGCGCTATAACGATGGCACCTCTCTGGACCAAATAGAGCAACGCAATATTCAATGGGGAAATAATATTGTTGTTGGACACGGTTCGGTGAGTGCTGGCGTTGACTGGCAACAACAGCGCCTGCGTTCTTCAGATACCACGGTTTCTGACACTTATAAGCGAGATAACACCGGTATCTACCTGACCGGACAGCAGCAGGTTGGTGATTTTACTCTCGAGGCATCCGGGCGTAGCGATCATGATGAGCAGCTTGGCTGGCATAGCACCTGGCAAAGTGCATTAGGGTGGGAATTCGTTGACGGGTATCGTGCATCTGTTTCTTATGGTACTGCGTTCCTGGCTCCTTCGCTTGGCCAAGAGTTTGGATCGACTCGTTTTGGCATTGCTGCGAACCCTGACCTCAAACCTGAAGAATCTCGCCAGTGGGAGTTTGGCCTGGAAGGGTTAAGTGGGCCTGTTGACTGGCGTTTGTCAGCATATCGTGAAGAAATTCGTAACCTCATTACCTATTACACTGACCCGGTAACCTATGACGGTGCCTATGCCAATATTGATTCGGCAACAATAAAAGGCATTGAATGGACGGGCAGTGTTGATACTGGCATTTTTACCCACCGTGTAACGCTGCAGTATATGGACCCTCGTAATGACCAGAATGGTGAGGTTCTTGCTCGTCGTGCTAAACGGCAGGCTAAATACCAGTTGGACTGGACGATGTTTGATGTAGGTATGGATGTATCATGGCAATACTATGGAAAACGTTATGACAATAATTCGTCCGATTACAATCCGTCACAACAAATTTTGCCGAGTTATAGCACGGTTGATATTGCTGCATCGTATCCAGTGACCTCCCATCTGACAGTTCGTGGTAAAATAGCAAACCTGTTCGATAAAAATTACGAGACAGCTTATGGCTACCAAACTGCAGGACGAGAGTACTACTTGTCTGGCAGCTACACCTTCTGATGCAAGACCCACCGTCCTTGTTTTTGATTCCGGGGTCGGTGGGTTATCTGTTTATGATGAGATCCGGCATCTTCTACCGGATCTCCATTACATCTACGCTTTCGATAACGTCGCTTTCCCTTACGGTGAAAAAAGTGAGGAGTTTGTCGTTGAGCGTGTCGTCAGCATTGTTACTGCCGTCCAGAAACGCACTCCGCTTGCCCTGACTGTTATTGCGTGCAATACCGCAAGTACTGTTTCTCTGCCCGCATTACGTGAAAAATTCGCTTTCCCCGTAGTGGGAGTGGTTCCTGCTATTAAGCCAGCCGCGCGCCTGACAGCAAACGGGGTTGTGGGCCTACTGGCAACCCGTGGGACCGTCCGCAGGGCGTATACGCGTGAACTGATTGACCGTTTTGCTCATGAATGCCGTATTGAAATGCTGGGGTCTGCCGAACTGGTTGAACTGGCTGAACATAAATTACATGGCCAACCCGTATCCCTTGATGAACTGCGCCATATCTTGCGCCCGTGGTTAAAAATGGCTGAGCCGCCAGACACCGTTGTGCTCGGGTGTACTCATTTCCCTTTGTTACAAGAAGAGCTGGCCCAGGTATTACCGGAAGGTACGCGTTTGATTGATTCTGGTGCGGCAATAGCAAGAAGAACCGCCTGGCTATTAGAGCATGAAGCGCCAGATGCTAAGTCAACGGATGAGAATATTGCTTACTGTATGGCACTCACGCCGGAAACTGCTTGTTTAATGCCCGTTTTATCTCGTTATGGGTTCCAAAAGCTTGAAGTATTGCCGCTTTTATCTCCAATTGAGTAAAAAAACAACGGTTGATAAAATTTTTGCAAAACAGGGCTTGCCAGCTTCAGATTAGGCCCTATAATGCGCCTCCACTGACACGGCACAACGGCAAACAAACTGGCCTGTCAGGCAAAGTTAAGTGAAAATAAATGCTTGACTCTGCAGCGGGAAAGCGTAATATACGCAGCCCGCGCCACCCGGAAATACGGTGGCAACGCTCTTTAACAATTTATCAGACAATCTGTGTGGGCACTCATAAGCACTGATATCTTAACGTCGAAAGACGCTAAAAATTATCAAGTCTTAAAGAG